>JAZGVH010000002.1:2400000-3600000 GCA_039889245.1 Dermatophilaceae bacterium Soc4.6
GCCCTTGGGCACCCCCGTGGTCCCCGACGTGTAGAGCAGGAGGGCGACGTCGTCGGCGACGGGCCGCGGGTGCGAGGGGTCGAGCGACGGGGAGGCCGCGAGGTCGCCCCACGCGATCGCGCCGGGTGCGGGGCTCGTGAGCTGAGCGCGGGCCGCGCGGGCCTTCGGGATGGGGAGCCGCAGGGCGAGACGCTTCATCCGGGGCATCGCCGTGGTGAGGTCGACGGCCACGACGTGCTCCACGGCGCAGGTGTCGCGCAGCTCCTCCACGACCGGAGCGACCTTGTCCCAGACGATCGCGACGCGGGCGCCGTGGTCGGTGAAGGGGTGGCGCAGCTCGCCGGCGGTGTAGAGCGGGTTGTGCTCGACGACGGTGGCGCCGAGGCGCAGCACGGCGAAGAACGCGACGACGTTCTGCGGGCAGGTCGGCAGCAGCACGGCGACGGTGTCGCCGGGTCCGACGCCGAGTTCGCGCAGCCCCTGCGCGACCCGGCTCACCTGCTCGCCGACCTGCGCCCAGCTCGTCGCCGCCCCGAGGAAGTCGAGCGCCGGCCGGTCCCCCCACGCGGCCACCGTCGCATCGAGGTGGTCGGTCAGCGTGGTGCCGTCGTGGGTGAGGTGGAGCGCCACACCCGCCCCGTACGACGCCGCCCAGCGGGGCTCGTCAGCCGACATGGCGGGTTTCCTCACTGCCGCGGTTGGGGGTGCGCGGACGGTGTCACGCTACCGCGCGGGTCGACGACCATCGCCTCCCGATCTGGGGGCGACACGCCGGGCGTCCCGTGTGCTTGCATGGGGCACCGACCCCGAGGAGTCTCCCCATGTCTGTGCGCGTCGACCTCAACATCTCCCTCGACGGCGTGGCGTCGCCGTCGGACCCGACCCCGGACAACCCCATGGGCGCCGACTGGGGCCTGCTGACCGCGGCCTACACCGCGACCCGCACCTTCCGCGAGCGGGTGCTCGGCGACACCAGCGGGGCGGGCACGTCCGGCCTCGACGACGCGTATGCCGCCGCCTACTTCGAAGGTGTCGGCGCCGAGATCATGGGGGCCGCGATGTTCGGTCTGCACACCTTCCCCGACGACCCCGACTGGGCGGGGTGGTGGGGTGACGAGCCGCCGTTCCGGTGCCCCGTCTTCGTCCTGAGCCACACAGCGAGGCCGACGCTGACCACGGGGAACGGGACGTCGTTCGAGTTCCTCTCGGTCAGCCCTGCAGAGGCTCTCGCGCGGGCCGTCGCGGTCGCGGACGGGCACGACGTGCGCGTCGGCGGCGGCACCGGGGTCGTGCGCGACTTCCTACGCGCTGGGCTCGTCGACCGGCTGCACGTCGCGATCGCGCCGGTCGTGCTGGGCCGGGGCGGGCGGCTCTGGGACGACCTGCGGTTGCTCGGGAGCGACTACACAGCGACGAGCGAGACGGCCGAGAGCGGCACCATCCACGTGACGTTTCGGCGCTGACCCCGCTGCGACCTGCGATCGCGGCTGCCCCGACGGCCAGGGCGAGCGCCCTCAGACTGGGTGACGGACCGCGTGGCGGAGGTAGACCACACCGCCCGGGAACCGTCGGTGGTCCAGCAGCTCGAGGTCGACGCGCATGCCCCGCGGCAGCGCCGGCTTGCCGCCGCCGACGAGGACCGGGGACATCAGCAGCACGCACTCGTCGACCAGGCCGTGCCGGAAGGCCTCGGCCGCGATAGACGCGCCTCCGATGCTGAGGTCCGAGTCGGAGGTCTCCTTGAGCCGTCGGACGGCCTCCGGCTCGAGCTGCCGCTCGATCCTCGTGCGCGCGGTCGACACCTCGGTGAGCGTGGAGGAGTAGACGACCTTGTCGGTGTCACGCCAGATGCTGGCGTAGTCGCGCACCACGGGCGGCTCGTCCGCCAACCAGTCGTCGCTCTCCCACACGCGCATCGTGTCGTACATCCGTCGCCCGTAGAGCGACGTGCCGATGTGCCGCTCGTGCTCGTTCCAGAACGCGTGCACGTCCTCGTCCGGCACGGACCAGTCGAACGCACCCGTCTCGTCCTCGACGAAGCCGTCGAGCGAGACGTTGGCCGCGTAGACCAGCTTGCCCATGGAGCCCTCCGACGTGATGAGGGCACCAGCCTGCGAGGTCACCCGGGCGCAGTCAAGAGCTGGGGGTCATGGGTTACGGTCGGGCCACAGATCCCACGGAGGAGCGTCATGAACACTGTTGCCCTGGTCGTCAAGCTCGTCGCCAAGCCGGGAGCGGAGGAGCAGGTGGCGCAGTTCCTCGCGGGCGCCCTCGAGCTCGCCAACGCCGAGCCCGGCACTGCCGTCTGGTTCGCCCTGCGCACCGACGAGACGACCTTCTGGATCGTCGACGCCTTCCCGAGCGACGCCGAGCGCCAGGCCCATCTCGCCGGGCCCATCGCCGCGGCCCTGATGGAGCACGCCGACGCGCTGCTGGCGGTCGCACCCGAGATCATGCCGGCGGACATCCTCGCCGAGAAGGTGACCTGAGCGGCCCGACCTCGGGCCTCATCGGTTACGTCGACGGCCAGCCGGCCGGCTGGGTCGCGGTCGAGCCGCGGGAGGGCTACCCGAGGATCTGGGCCCGGCAGAAGTCGTGGATGCGGATGGACCCCGACCTCGAGGGCGTCTGGTCGGTCACCTGCTTCGTCGTGCGCAAGGGCTTCCGCCGTCAGGGACTGATGTACGGGCTCGCCGCCGCCACCGTCGACTACGGCAGGCAGGTCGGCGCTCGCGTGCTCGAGGGCTACCCCACCGAGCCCATCCCGGGGAAGACCGTGATCTGGGACGAGGCGTCGGTCGGCCTGCTCCAGGTCTTCCTCGAGGCCGGCTACGAGGTCGAGGCCTCGCCCACCCTGCGCCGCAGGGTGGTGCGCCACCGACTCGGCGCGTGTTCTGACGGTGCTGGGCCTGAGAAGGTCCGCACGACAACAGCGATCCCTGCTTTCGCGGCGACGGGCTCGGCATACGCTCGGGCGGAGGCGCCCACCGGCGGGAGCCCCCACGAGAGGGTGACGATGCTGTCGGACGGCGAGATCGCGAACGCGGCGCAGCTGCTGCCCATCACCGAAGTAGCCCGCGAGAGCCTCGGCCTCGACGAGCAGGTGGTTGTCCCCTACGGGCACGACAAGGCCAAGATCGATCTCGCGTATGCCGTGTCGCTCACCCCACGGCCCGGCTCGCGGCTCGTGCTCGTCACCGCCCTCTCCCCGACCCCGGCCGGTGAGGGCAAGACGACGACGGTGATCGGGCTCACCGATGGGCTGCGGCAGCTCGGCACCCGGGCGGCGGCGGCGCTGCGGGAGCCGTCCATGGGGCCGGTCTTCGGGATGAAGGGCGGAGCGGCGGGCGGCGGCTATGCGCAGGTCGTGCCGATGACCGACATCAACCTCCACTTCACCGGCGACTTCGCCGCCATCGGGGCCGCGAACAACCTCCTGGCCGCGCTCATCGACAACCACGTCCACCACGGCAACTCCCTCGACATCGACGTCCGCTCGGTGACGTGGAAACGGGCCGTCGACCTCAACGACCGGGCCCTGCGACAGGTCGTCGTCGGGCTGGGCGGCCCGACCGACGGCTACCCCCGCGAGGACGGATTCGACATCGTCGTCGCCTCCGAGCTGATGGCGATCTTCTGTCTCGCCGACTCGCTGGCCGACCTCAAAAGACGGATCGGCAACATCGTCGTGGCCCACACCCGGTCCAAGGAGCCGGTCCGCGCCCGTGACCTCGTCGCGGAGGGCGCCATGACCGTGTTGTTGCGACAGGCTTTCGCGCCCAACCTGGTCCAGACCCTGGAGCACTCACCCGCGTTCATCCACGGCGGCCCGTTCGCCAACATCGCGCACGGGTGCAACTCCGTCATCGCGACCCGCACCGCTCTCGGTCTCGCCGACGTCGTCGTGACGGAGGCGGGCTTCGGCGCAGACCTCGGAGCCGAGAAGTTCCTCGACCTGATGTGCCGCTCCAGTGGTCTGCGCCCGGACGTCGCCGTCGTCGTCGTCACCGTGCGCGCCCTGAAATACCACGGCGGCGTCGCGGTCGCCGACCTACAGACCCCGGATCTCGACGCGCTCGATCGTGGGAGCGTCAACCTCACGAGGCATCTCGCGACGCTGTCCGATGTGTTCGGTCTGCCCGTGGTCGTCGCCGTCAACCGCTTCCCCAGCGACACACCGGCCGAGCTCGAGCGAGTCGAGCAGATAGCCGCCGACCTCGGGTTCTCGGCATACGTGACGACCCATGTCGCGGACGGCGGGGGTGGTGCCACGGGGCTCGCCCGAGGGGTCCTCGACGTGCTCGACGCCGGCCAGCCGTCGACCTTCCGGTTCGCCTACGAGGAGAGCGGCTCGGTCGAGGACAAGGTCACGGTGCTCGCGACCCGCGTCTACGGTGCCGCAGGGGTCACCTTCAGCGCCCGGGCCCGCCGGCAGCTCGCGCAGGTCAGGGCGGACGGCTTCGGACACCTGCCCGTGTGCGTCGCCAAGACGCAGTACTCGTTCTCCACGGACCCGACCGCCCTCGGCGCACCCACCGGGCACGTCATCGACGTGCGGGAGGTGCGGCTCTGCGCCGGCGCCGGCTTCATCGTGCTCATCACCGGTGACGTCATGACCATGCCAGGCCTGCCCCGGCACCCGGCCTCGGAGCGGATCGACATCGACGACGCAGGGCTGGTCACGGGGCTGAGCTGACCGGCGTGGAGGTGAGGGCGCCGTCGTCACGGGTGACATCGGGTGCGAGGGGTGCGGCCTCAGAAGTTGGTGGCCATGTCCTTGAAGCGGGAGTAGTGGCCCTGGAAGGACACGACGATGGTGTCGGTGGGGCCGTTGCGGTGCTTGGCCACGATGAGGTCGGCCTCGCCTGCGCGCTGGCTCTCCTTCTCGTAGGCGTCCTCACGGTGGAGCAGGATGACCATGTCCGCATCCTGCTCGATCGAGCCCGACTCACGAAGATCGCTCATCGCGGGACGCTTGTCGGTGCGCTGCTCGGGGCCACGGTTGAGCTGGGAGATGGCGATGACCGGCACCTCGAGCTCCTTGGCGAGCAGCTTGAGGGCTCGGGAGAACTCTGAGACCTCCTGCTGGCGGCTCTCGACACGCTTGCCGGACGACATCAGCTGGAGGTAGTCGATGACGACGAGCTTGAGGTCGTGGCGCTGCTTGAGCCGGCGGCACTTGGCCCGGATCTCCATCAGGGACATGTTGGGCGAGTCGTCGATGAAGAGCGGGGCGTCGGAGACACGGCCCATGGTCGAGGCGAGACGGCCCCAGTCCTCCTCGCGCATCGTGCCCTTGCGCATGTGCTGGAGCTGGATGCTGGCCTCGGCCGAGAGCAGGCGCATGGTGATCTCGGTCTTGCTCATCTCGAGCGAGAAGACCACCGCGGCCTGACCGTGTTTGATCGCCGCAGAACGCACTATATCCAGACCAATCGTACTTTTTCCCATCGCGGGCCGGGCCGCGATGACGATCATCTGCCCCGGGTGCAGCCCGTTGGTGAGCGCGTCGAGGTCGGTGAAGCCGGTGGGCACACCCGTCATCTCGCCGGACTTGCCGGAGGCGACCTCGATCTCGTCGACCGTGGGCTCGAGGACGTCGCCGAGCTTGACGTAGTCCTCACCGCCGCGCTTGTCGGCGACGGCGTAGATCTCGGCCTGGGCCGCGTTGACGATGTCTTCGACGTCGCCGCCACCCTGGGCGTAGCCGAGCTGCACGATCTTGGTGCCGGCCTCGACGAGGCGACGCAGCACGGCGCGCTCGGCGACGATCTGGGCGTAGTAGCCGGCGTTGGCGGCGGTGGGGACCTGGGCGATGAGGCCGTGCAGGAAGGCCTGGCCACCGACCCGGGTCAGGTCGCCGCGCTTGGTCAGCTCGTCGGCGACGGTGATCGCGTCGGCCGGCTCGCCGCGCCCGTAGAGGTCGAGCACGGCGTCGTAGATCGCCTCGTGCGACGGGCGGTAGAAGTCGGCGCCCTTAAGCACCTCGACGCAGTCGGCGATGGCGTCCTTGCTCAGGAGCATGCCGCCGAGGACGGACTGCTCGGCGTGCAGGTCCTGCGGAGGGAGCCGGTCGTCGGGGGGCGACTGGGAGGACCCGGGGAACAGCTCCTGGATCGTCACGCCACGCCTCTCCTGGCGTCGTTCGACGCCCCGACTGATGAACCTGCTCGAACGGGTGTGCAGACAGCACACCATCGACCACCGACAGGGCCGTAGCCCAGGGCCGCCCCAGAGGTGCTCCCGCGGCAGACCGAGGGTGCCCGGGCTCAGCACAGCCGGTGACCGCAGCGGCTGGCCAGCGATGTCACGTTAGGCCCGGGCAGGCCCCTCCGCCAAACCCGTACCTGGGGACAACCTGGGGACAACTTGGCCTGCCTGAGCGTGTGCGGGTGTGTACTGCCTGTGGACAGTCAAGCGGACATCTCGGACAGGCCCCATCCATCGAGCATGGTGACGTGCGACGACGTCTGTGCACAGCGTGTGGACAGTGACCTTCACGAAACATTTCCGTCCGGCGGCCGCAGCCCCCGGCGTGTCTGCCTCGACGCGCCGTGGGCGTCGCCGGGGCCGCGCCCATCATCCGGAGCAGCGGCCAGCCACCGTCACGGGGTCGTCCTCCTGAGCCCTCCCCGAGAGGCGGACGGACGGCATACCGTCGTCGCATGTGTCGCAACATCCGCCCGCTGAACAACTTCGCGCCGCCGGCGACCACCGACGAGGTCCGCGCCGCCGCCGTGCAGTACGTCCGCAAGGTGGCGGGGGTGAACCAGAAGCCGTCGGCGGCCAACGAGGCCGCCTTCGCCGAGGCGGTCGAGCAGGTGGCGCAGGCGACCACGCACCTGCTGGAGCACCTGACGACGAGCGCGCCGCCGAAGAACCGCGAGGAGGAGGCGGTCAAGGCGAGAGCGCGGGCGGCGGTGCGCTACGGCCGCGAGCCCTGAGGCGACACCTCAGGAGAGCCCCAGCGGGGTCAGGCCCAGCACGTCGGCGTTGCCGACCCGCCCCACGACCGTGACCTCGGGGCGGGTCTTCCCCGCGTCGAGCCAGGGCAGATGGGCGCTCGAGAGCACCTGCAGCGGGCCGCTCGTCACGAGAGCGTCCGACCCGACCGACGCCTGGATCTCGATCATCGACCCGAGACTGCCCGGCTCACCCATGACCAGCAGCTCGCGCCCCTCGGCCAGCCCCTCGAGTGCTGGCGTCAACCACACCGACGCGACCCACGACCCCGTCGGGCTGGTGACCATCCCGGCCGGCTGCACGTCGGCCCCGGCCCGGCTGAGCTGGGCCACGGTGACGACCTCCGGCGCGAGGTGGCTGCCGTCGTCCGGCTCCTGACGCACCACCAGCACCGTGCCCGACCGCACGAAGGTCACCCCGACGAGGGTCAGCTGCCGGTCGACCTGCTCCGGCGCCTGCAACCCCCCGGTCGTCGTGAACCCCACCGACTGGGCGAGCAGCGGCACACCCGACGGCTGGTCGAGCACGGTCTGCCACTGCGCCACGCGCTCCTCCTGGTCGGGACCGAGGGAGGCCATGAGCACCTGCGCGTGGTCGGGAGCGTAGGGCGCGCCACCGGTCGCGGCATACAGGCGGCCGGCGGCATGCGCGAGCACCAGCAGGTGCGGCAGCGCCCCCGGGTTGGCCACGGCGTAGCGGTTGACGGCTGCGTCGACGTCGATCACCCGCTGGCCGGCAGGCACGGGCGTGGCGACGGACTCCAGGCCCGGCGCGGCGACGAGCACCGTCGCCGAGGTCACGGCCCGCGCGAGCAGCCAGCGCCCGTCGCCGATGGGGACGATCGGCAGCACGTGCGACGGACTGGGAGGCATCGCATCGGTGGACAGCGTCACCACACCGGTCGCGCCCTCGCGGTAGGTCGCGAGGTGGCTGCCGTCGGCCAGGGTCACGACCGCCGACCCCGGCGTGCGGTGAGCGTCGATGACGCAGACCGGCCCCACCGGGGGCGCGATCGGCACCGGCTGCGCCATCGCCCCACCCTCGTGCTGCCAGGAACCGAGCGCCCGCAGCAGCAGCACCCGGTCGGGCAGGGCCAGCCCCTGGGAGACGAAACCGCGGCACGTGCCCACGATCGGAACACCGTATGGAGCGCCGCCGGCGCCGCACCCGGCGAGGCCGGCGGCGGCCAGCCCCGCCGCCAGACCGGCCGCGAGACGCCGCAGCCGCGCGGGCACGGGGCGCACGGCTCTCGCGGGCGCGGGCGTCGTCGGCACCCCACCATCCTCCCCCGCCGGATGGCGTCGGCGCGCGGCATCCGGGATGCGCACCGCCGGGGTCGGTCCATCTAGGCTCCCGACGTGGAGACCCCTGGCGCGACCCCGCTCGCCGTGCGCCGCGAGATCCTGCGCCTGGCCGTGCCGGCCTTCCTCGCCCTCGTCGCCGAGCCGCTCTTCCTGCTGGCCGACTCGAGCATCGTCGGGCACCTCGGCACCGCCGAGCTCGCCGGGCTGGGGGTCGCGTCGTCCGTGCTGCTGACCGCCGCCGGGATCTTCGTCTTCCTCGCCTACGGCACGACGAGCGTCGTCGCCCGTCAGGTCGGTGCGGGGTCACCGCGCGGCGCGGTGGCTGCCGGCGTCGACGGCCTGTGGCTGGCCCTGCTGCTCGGGCTCGCGAGCGCCGTCGCCGTCGGGGCGGCGGCCCCCTGGTGGGTGGCCCGCTTCGGCGCCGACGTCGACGTCGCGGCCCAGGCGGCCACCTACCTGCGCGTCTCGGCGATGGGCCTGCCCGGCATGCTGGTCGTGCTCGCTGTGACGGGGGTGCTGCGCGGCCTGCAGGACACCCGGACTCCCCTGGTCGCCGCGGTGCTCGGCTTCGGCGCCAACATCGTGCTCAACCTCGTGCTGGTCTACGGGCTGGGGCTCGGCATCGCCGGCTCGGCCCTCGGCACGGTGATCGCCCAGACCGGCATGGCGGTCGCGCTCGTCGTCGTGGTGCTGCGAGCGGCCCGCCGGCTCGAGGCGCCCCTGCGCTTCCACCCGGGGCGGGTGCTGCGGGCCGCGGTCGGCGGGCTGCCGCTGCTGGTGCGCACGCTCGCGCTGCGCGCGTCGATCGTCGCGACGACGCTCATCGCGGCCCGCTACGGCTCGGAGTCCCTCGCGGCGCACCAGGTCGCGTTGACCGTATGGAGCTTCCTCGCCTTCGCCCTCGACGCCCTCGCCATCGCCGCGCAGGCGCTCACCGGCCGGGCTCTCGGGGCGGGTGACGTCGCCGGGGCTCGCGAGGCGGCCGCCACCATGGCCCGGTGGGGTGTCGGAGCCGGCGTCGTGACCGGCGCGGTCGTGCTGCTGCTCAGCCCGGTGATCGGGCGGGCCTTCAGCCCCGACCCGCGGGTGGTGTCGGCGGCGGCCGGGGCCTTCGTCGTGATCGCCGTCGCCCAGTGGCTCTCGGGCTACGTCTTCGTCGTCGACGGCGTGCTGATGGGGGCGGGTGACACCCTCTGGCTCGCGGTGGCGATGGTCACGGCCCTGGTCGTGTGGGCACCGTCGGTGCTGCTGCTGTCCCGGTCGGGAGCCGTGCTCCCCGGGGGCCTCGGGGCGCCGGTCGCGGGGCTGTGGGTGTGGTTCGGGGTCGGCTTCATGGCGCTGCGCGCGGTCGGGCTGTGGTGGCGCTTCCGAGGCGACGCGTGGGCGGTGACCGGGGCGCAGCGGTGAGGGTGCTGCCGGAGGGAGCCCACGGCATACGGTGGGATCGTGGCTCTCGACATCTTCGTGCCCTACTGGGGCGACCCGCAGCTCCTGCGTGAGACGGTGAGCAGCGTTCTGGCGCAACGCAACCCGGACTGGCTGCTCACTGTCGTCGACGACGCCTACCCCGACCCGTCCGTCGCCGCGTGGTTCGAGACCGTCGACGACGAGCGCGTGCGCTACGTGCGGCACGGGACCAACCTCGGCATCACCGACAACTACCGCAGCTGCGTGGCGCTCGCGACGGAGGAGGTCATGGTCTTCCTCGGGTGCGACGACCTGCTGCTGCCCGGCTACGTCGACGTCGTGCTGGCTGCGCACCGGCGCTTCCCCGGCGCCGCGGTGATCCAGCCCGGGGTGCAGGTCGTCGACGAGACGGGGCAGGTCGTGCGCACCCTCGCCGACGAGGTGAAGCAGCGGCTGGTGCGACCGCGCGCCGAGGCCGCCGTGGTGCTCGGCGGCGAGTCGCTCGTGACGTCGCTGCTGCACGGGGACTGGCTCTACTGGCCGTCGCTCGCGTTCCGCACCGCCGCACTGCGGGAGGTGGACTTCCGTGATGGTTTCCCGGTCACCCAAGACCTGGCCCTCGTCATCGACCTCGTGTGCCGCGGCGAGCAGCTGGTCTTCGAGCCCATGGTGTGCTTCCACTACCGCCGACACGGCGCGAGCGCGTCGTCGACGGCGCTGGTCGACGGCAGCCGATTCGCGGCGGAGCGGGCCTACTTCACCCTTGCGGCGCAGCAGTGTCTCGCGCTGGGGTGGAAGCGGGCCGCTCGCGCGGCGCGGTGGCGGGCGACGTCGCGCCTCCACGCGCTCACGCTGGTGCCGGGAGCGGCGGGTGCGCGGCGGTGGTCGGGGCTGGCGGTGCTGGGGCGGCACGCGCTCGGTGGCGCCTGAGCTCGGCAGCGGGGAGCTGGATGCGGGCCTGACGACACTGAGGCGCGAGTCGTCGGGCCTAGAAGCCGCCCTCGTGGTGTCGGGCCCGCCGGACAGCCTCGGTCACGTCGACCCCGTAGGACTCGCGTCCCGTCGACGCAAACGCGGCCAGCGTGTCCCCGGCACGCTCGAAGAGCCGCTCCGCCCCGACCGGGTTTCCGCGGGCCACGTGGGTGAGGGCCACGCAGACCTGAGCCAGCCCCTGCCACAGGTCCCGCTCGTACGTCGGTCCGGCCTTCCACCGTGCCTCGAGGACCTCGTGGGCCGCGAAGGGGCGGCCAGCAGCGAGGAGCTCTCTCGCCTTCTCGAGCGCCTCGTCCGGTGGCAGGGGCTCCTCCGACACCGGCTCGACCCCCTCGGCGCCATAGGGCAGCGGCCGGCCCAACGCGTCTCGAGGCCGTGCCTGGCGCGCACGGCCCTCGAGGTCTCGGTCCCGCTCTGATCCCGTCACGACCTCAGCCTCCCAGAAGGAGCCGCGACCGCGCTGGCTCCCGCCTGCGTCGCGGGTCGCGTCGACGCCCCCGGGGTAGATCATCGGGTGTGACGTCACCACCTCCACCTCCCCGACTCTCCCGCCGGTTCTACCTGCCCGCCGTCCTGCTCGCCGCGGCCGGGGTGGAGCGCATCGCCGCGGGCCTGCGGGGCCCCGCGTGGCTCCTCGGGCTCGGCGTCGTGCTCCTGCTCGCCGGGCTCACCCTGGCCGTCGTCGTCCACCGGGCCCGAGCCCGCGGTTGAGGCAGGTCAGGCGCGGTAGCTAGCGGCGGTTGTCGTCCCAGGCCTGGAACCCGGCAGCCCGGGCCGACGCCTCGTCGCGGAACCAGACCTCGGCGCCGACCCGCTCGTAGGAGGGCGACTGCGGGGTGTGGAACAGCATGGAGTCCGCGTTGCCCTTGATCTCCCAGCCCTGCGGGGCAAGGCCATCGTCGGTGGCCAGCGCCGAGCCCGCGCCGTACTCGGTCGTGCCCTCCGGGGTGTCGTCGGCGAGGTCGGCGGTCGGCGCCGGGTCGGGGTCCGTGTCACCGACGGTTGCTCCCTCGTCGTCGGCCACACCCTCAGTCTCGAGCGCCCGCGCCTCGGTCTCGGGCGCGGACTCCCCGGCCGGGGCGGTGTCGGTGGCGGGGACCTCGGCCT
The DNA here is from genome assembly GCA_039889245.1 of Dermatophilaceae bacterium Soc4.6. Lineage (NCBI taxonomy): Bacteria > Bacillati > Actinomycetota > Actinomycetes > Micrococcales > Dermatophilaceae > Dermatophilaceae bacterium Soc4.6. The sequence goes on from JAZGVH010000002.1 coordinate 2,411,775, forward strand.
GGTCCTGCGACGGGCCGGCGTCGAGCGGGTCAGCGGAGTCGACGGCGGACGCCGAGGTCAGGCGCTCGGAGAGGGGAGCCGAGATGGTCGGCTCGTTCGGCGCGTCCGGGGCGGGAGCAGGCAGGGGCTCGGCGTTCGCCTCAGCCCAGTCGTCCCCACCGGCGGGCGTCACCGCTGCGGGGGCGGCGTTCGCTTCTGCCCAGTCGTCGCCGCTCGACGCAGGCTCGGGCTCGGGCTGGGGCTGGGGCTCGGGCTCGGCCGCCGGGGCGGCGTTTGCTTCCGCCCAGTCGTCACCACCGGACACAGGCTCGGGCTCGGCCGCAGGCGCGGCGTTCGCTTCTGCCCAGTCGTCGCCGCTCGAGACAGGCTCGGGCTCGGGCTCGGGCTTGGCCGCAGGCGCAGCATTCGCCTCCGCCCAGTCATCCCCACCCGACACAGGCTCAGGTGCGGGCGTGGCCCCGTCCTCGGCCGCAGGAGCAGAGTTCGCGTCGTCCCAGTCGTCCCCACCCGAGGTGGCAACCGGAGCAGCAGCCTCAGAGTTCGCGTCGTCCCAGTCGTCCCCACCCGAGGTGGCAACCGGAGCAGCAGCCTCAGAGTTCGCGTCGTCCCAGTCATCTCCACCCGACGTGGCAACCACGGGGGCCGGGGTCTCGTCCCAGTCATCCCCACTCGACGCCGGGGTCTCGTCCCAGTCATCCCCACCCGACGCTGGGGTCTCGTCCCAGTCGCCCCCGGTCGCCTCCGCCGCGGGCTCGGGCGCCTCCGCCGCTGAGGACGCCGCGGCCGCAGCCGCGGCCACACCGACCCCACCCGCGACCCCGGCTGCTGCAGCAGCCCCGGACACCGCAGCCGCTCCGACCGACGGGTCCGCGTCGGTCGCGCGCTCCTGAGCTCGCTCGCTCGACTCCGAGGCCCGGGCCGCACCGGCTCCGGCGGAGGCCCCACCCGTGGTGGGGGCGGAGCCACTCGGACCGGAGGTCGCGGCATACGGATCGGTGGTGGCCCGGGGGGCGCGACCCGTGGGGCCGGCCGCGCGCGAGCGCATGAGCAGGTAGACGGCCGCGGAGGCCACGACGACGAGCAGGAGGAACCAGAGCCAGGACGGCATCGGAGAGTGATCCTTTCGGGGACGGCGGCGGCGCTCTCGGTCGAGATGCACCGCCGGGCTGCACACACGCTAGCGGGCCGGGGCTCCGCATCAGGGACTGTGCTCCGTGGTGGTCGGCGACACAAGGGGGTAGACAGGACACAGGTGTCCAATCACCCTCGATCCCCCACCAGGAGACCCATGTCTGACCAGCCGATCACCCCGACCACCCCCTCCGACGACCTGACCGACGAGCAGCAACGCACGATGGACGGCGTCGAGCACTCGATCGACGACGCCAAAAAAGCCGAAGCCGACCTGCGCGCCATGGCTCCGGGAGCGATGACGCTGCCCGAGGACGAGCCCGTGCCCGACGCGCGCGATTCGGAGGCCTGAGCCGACCCCCCACCCGTGGGCCCTCCGGGCTCGGCCCGATCCGGCGACATCCGTTGCCTGTTGGCCTGGAACCGGCCCCGACCGGAGCAGTCTCAGAGGTCTCATGTCCACGGGCAGGTCCGTCGTCTGGCTGCTACCTCGGGCGGACGCCGTCGTGGTGTCACTCCTCGCGGTGACCGCCCAGGAGGGCACTCGGCACCCGCCAGGGCCAGGGTGTGTCCACCGCGACATCCGTCGCAGCCGGGGGCGGGTGGCGTGAAGTCGTCGCGTCGCGGAGTCAGTGGTCGTCCGTTGTACGGACATAGTCCTGGACCCGGGAATGGTCGGTCACGCGCCGGCTGGTGAGCGCGTCACTCCGCCCACTGAGACGCACCTCGACCGCGGCTCCGCTCGACCGCTCATAGCCGATGACGGTATGTAGCCGAACCGGCTTATCACGGTCGCAGGCGCCGCGAGGCTGGCCGTGTCGCGCATCGATGGGTGTGTCTCCTTCGCGGAACTATCAACGTTGGTCCGGGAGGAGTGCGTCGACAAGGGAGCGGAAGATGCGGTTTTCGTAGCGAGGGCCGGACCACACGTGGATCAGCACCATGAACTGGTAGAGCCCTTCGTACTCGCCATGACCGCCGGTCCCACCACCGTCACCGTCCTCCGCGGACTCCTGCTCGGCGTGATCCGGAAGCCCTCCTCATCCCCCTTCTGCTCGCCCGCCTGCTCGCCCTCGGCTGTGAGGGTCTGGCAGGACACACCTAGCCTTGAGTGTGGCCGACTCAGACTGGAATCCGTCCCGCGTTGTCGGAGACGGTGCCATAGCACCTCGGTCCACCGGAACACCGCCATTGCGGCGCAACGCCGCCCAACCGCAGGGGAGCGTCAGACGCTGGCATCAAGCCGAATGCGTTTAGGTGTCAATCCCGACCTTTCGAAACGCCTGCCGCGGTCCCGCCCGCGCGTGGCGCTCGGCCGTCTGAAGCCGAGCGCCACGTGGCTCAGGATGCGGACGACCAGCCGAAGATGTCCGTGTTCCCGAACGTCGTGGGCGGGTTTTGGCACGGGGACGGGCGGGATGTCGGAGTGCCGGCCAGGGACTGCCGGTAGAGGTCTACGGCCGGGCAGTCGGTCGCGTTGCGGACGTCGTTCCACACGGCGGCACCGTAGCCGTTCGACGCGACGGCGTAGTTGTAGTCACCGAGGAATTCGGCGGTCAGCGAGTTCGCGCTGGATCCGCGGGCGTCTCCGCTCTGTCCACGGTTGACCTCGGTGAGCGGTCCTGCTGCGGGTCCGCTGAGGACGACGCCTTCCATCGGACGCGGGTTGGCCGTGGTGGTCTGCCACGGCTGGTGCCACGCGTTGTACGTCAGGTAGACGGTTGAACCGTTGGGGGCGATGGCGACCGCCGGCTGGTTGGCTCGGTCGCCGGATGTGGACACCGGCTGTGCGAGGCTGTAGGTGGCTCCCCGGTCCCGTGAGTAGCTCAGGTACGCCTTCTCGTTGTTGAGACCGGCCCGGTTGTCCGACCACGCCAGCGCGATGGTATTCGGCGCGGCCAGACCGGTTGGGGCGCCGTTGGCGATGTCGATGCTGGGGAACACGTCGGTGCGCGATCCCGCGACGCCGTCGATGGTGAACCGCCCGGTGACGGGGTCGAGCTGGCCGATGCCTGCCGTGGTCGTGATGACCTGCGGGCGGGTGAAGGTGGCGCCCCCGTTGTCGGAAGTCTCTTGGTAAAACACGCCGCTACCCAGCTGCTGACTGTAACCGGACCACACGACGTAGATGCGTCCGGTGCTGTCAGTGCGGATCGCGCACCCTTGTCGGCCACCGGTCTGCGCGTTGTCGGTGGCCGCCGAGATCTGGCTGGTGCGCCAGGTGTCTCCGCCGTCCGTGGACCGGTGGAACATCACCGGCTCCGGCGCACCGCCCTTTCCGTTGCTGCGGAAGCTGACGTTGCACACGTACACGTTGCCGAAGTAGGGGCTGGTGGCCGCGTTGTCGGCCCACAGTTGTTCCTTGTCGCTGAACGTCGCGGAGCTCTGCCGGGTGACGATGACGGGGTCCAGCCAGGCGTTGGCATCGCCGGCCGCGGCAGCGGCCACGTTGTCGGTGCGGGAGACGGCGATCGCCCCAGAGCCTTTGAACGTCTGGTCATCGCGGGTGGAGCCGAAGTTGGTGGCGATGTTGGCGTAGTACAACCGCGAGCCGGCAGACCAAGAGAACGTGCCATCCACGCCACGCTTGGGCCCGAACGCCAGCTCCGGGTCACCGTTGGAGACAAGCCCGTTCTCAAAGTACTTCGGCAGAGTGCCGATCGGGCCCACGTGCGGAGTGCACGGCGCCGGCCCAAGGCAGTCACGGGCCGTCCAACCTTGGTAGGTCGGCTGGCTCCAGGTCTTACCGGAGTCGAAGGAGAAATAGATGCCGCTGACCCCGACTCCGGGCGTAAACGGGCACGTGTCGGGAGCGCCGGCGTTACAGCCCTCCATGTCGATCTCGTCGTTCGAGCCGGCGGCCAGCACGGTGGGACGGTTGGCGTCCAAGGCCAGGCCTGGCTCGTTCTGCTTATTCTGGGAGAAGGGGTAAGTCGGGCTGCCCACGTTGACCCGGGTACTGGTATCGGGCTCCGACGCCGCAAACGACACGCCCATCCCTGCCGGAACGGATACCACCAGGGCGACGGCCCCGGCGGTGAGAAGACGGTGCATACGCATGAGAGACCTCCACGGTGACATGACCCGCGGCTCCGGGTCGAAGCCCACGGCGATGCGCTTGCGTCCCACAAAGATGGGGCGTCCCGATCACCGTATGCCCAGCGACGCTTCGTGGAAAGAGGGTCCGAACCGCGAGTGCTACGAGGTCGACCTGTGGCCGACGCCGGGCCCAGGCAACCCGTCGACCCACGGCAACGAGGTGCTCGTTCCTCCAAGGTGCGCGCGCGCCGATCCCTGCACCGCGCCTGCCCCTGTAAGAATCCTTGCCTCATGCAGACGGCGGCGGTCGGGACGTCCCTTGGTGGTGAATCCGGTCTCGATCCGGCCGACATGGCCCCTGGACGTCACGTAGGCCGGCGGCGAAAGTGTGGAGCCGTTCCGAGACGCGGTGACCATGGCCTTCGCCGTGGAGGGGCTCGACGCCGAGGAAGACCGAGAGGTAGCAGTGACCGACGCCGACCGAGGCCGAACGAGGGCTCGGTGCAGGCGGTGATCCTGGAACCGGGATGGTGCGCCGTGGTTCACGTGGCCCTGGGGGAGTAAGAGTTCGTCGACGCCAGAATCTCCGGGCCAACCGCCGCGTCAGCGCGGCAGAACGACGTCGAAGGTCGACGTTGACGCGACGAGCAAGCCCTCGCTGGTCGGGCGTGCTCGTCCGACGGCTGTTAGGCAGGCTGGACCGACCAGCTTGGTGGCTCGTCGTCGCCTGAGTCCTCGTCGCGCTCCGCGTCGGCGGCCGTGGCATGGATCTTGCCAGACGCGTGGTGGACCGGCGCATAGACGGCGTAGAGCCGCAGGATCTCGTCACCGATGTTGGTGACGTTGTGCCAAGTACCGGCGGGCACGAAGATGGCCCAGCCGTCCTCGACCTCCCGGTCGAAGTCCAGTCGATCCTTCGTGCGGCCCATCTGGACGCGGCCCCGGCCCGCGTCGAGCCGGAGGAATTGGTCAGTCTCCGGGTGCACCTCAAGGCCGATTTCCTCACCCACGGGTATCGACATGAGTGTCAGCTGAAGGTACTTCCCGGACCAGGCGACGGCGCGATAGCTCGTGTTCTCGAGCGTCGCCTGCTCGAGGTCGAAGCTCTGAGGTTCGGGCCCGATGTCCTTGATGGTCACGCTTCTCTCCCGGTCAACGAAGGCAGCTCGCGTGCATGGTCGCGGTTTTGCGCCAGCCCACGTCAACACTCTCTCAGACCTTTGGCTTCTAGCCATGACTTGGCGTATGGCGGGGGTGACGTTGACGGTTGTCTACCGTGGAAGTTGACGCCGTCAGGCTAGGTCTGACCCTTTTGTGGGTATCAGGGGCAGTCGCAGCTCGAAGACAGCCCCCGCCTCCGCGCCCCCGGGAAGCAGTGCAAGCGTGCCCCCGTGGGCCTGGGCGATCTCCCGGCTGATTGCCAGGCCCAGCCCACTGCCACCGTTGTCGCGGGCCCGGGCGTGGTCGAGTCGAGTGAACCGGTCGAAGATCCGCATGCGGTCCTCCAGCGGCACACCGGGGCCGTCGTCGGTGACGTGCACGACCGCCCAGTCGCCGTCGCGGTGTAGCGACAATGACACGGTTGTGGTCGCATGGCGGGCCGCGTTGTCGGCGAGGTTGGTCACGACCTGCGCCAGTCTGGCGCCATCTCCGCTGACCCGCAGGGCCGGTAACGGCTGCACGTGGACTATCACCTGGGGGTGTCTGCGCAGCCGTTCGGCTTCTTCGTGGACCACGTCATCGAGGTCGACCTCCTCGTGAACCAAAGGGATTCGGCCATCAAGGCGGGCCAAGAGTAGTAGGTCCTCGACCAGGCGACGCATGCGCTCGAACTCGCCCTGGAGCTCGTGGCCGGTCTCCTGCCACAGGTCGAGGTCCTGTCGGGTAAGAGCCACCTCGAGGGAGGCCTGGATGTTGGCCAAGGGGCTGCGTAGCTCATGAGAGGCATCGGCGACAAATCGACGCTGGCGCCCCGCGGCGGCTGCTAGCCGGTCCAGCATCGAGTTCATGGTCTCGGCCAGGCGATGTACCTCATCGCGCGCAGTCGGCAGGGGCACCCGCTTGGACAGGTCGCCGCCGCCGATCGCGGCGACCCCGCGGCGTATGCGCTCGACCGGCGCCAACGCGCGGCCCACACCCAGCCAGGTCACCAGCGCGGTCAGCAGGAGGGCCGCCGGCAGGACGCGGAACAGTAGCGATCGCGCACTCTGGACGGCGTCGTCGACGGGGGCCAACGACACAGCCACGACGATCGTGCGGGACGCAGATGGGGGCCCGGTGATCTCCTGCAGGACGCGGAAGCGCTCACCGCCGCCAATCGGCAGTCCGGACAGCGTCCCGATCCGCGGGCCGCCTTGACCCGCGTTCGGCTGGACCAGCGCGCTCTCGCCCTGGATGTTGGCGCTGGCTGACAGGACTCGCCCGTTGCTGTCGAGCACCTGCGCCAGGCTGGCGTCGTCCTGGTTCGCGGGCAGCGCCGCAGGGAGGGTGCCGTTGCTCAGCGCCACGATATCTTGGGCGCGAGTCACTGCCGACGCGTCCACACCGGCGAGCAGATCGCGCTGCAGCAGCAGGACAAGCGCGACGCCGGCCAGCGCCAGGACTATCGCGACCGCGGCCGTGGTGGCCAGCGTGATACGTCCGCGAACGCCAGGTCGGCTCCACCTCATCGTTTCCGCCCGCTCAGGTGATAACCGACGCCCCGGACGGTGTCGATGCTCACGTCGTCCGACGACGCGAGTTTGCGTCGCAGGCGGCCGATGTAGACCTCCACGACGTTCGCGTCTCCCTCGAAGGCCTGGTCCCAGACGTGCTCGAGGATCTCGGTCTTACTCACCACATGGTCCACCCGGTGCACCAGATAGCTGAGCAGGCCCAGCTCCCGGGCGGTCAGGTGCAGCTCCTGCTCGCCCAGCCAGGCCCGGTGCCGCTCGGGCTCGACCCGCAGCGACCCGACCGTCAGCGAGACGTCCGGGCCGGCGCTGCTGCGGCGAAGCAGGGCCCGTAGCCGTGCCACCAGGACGACCGGGGAGAACGGCTTGGACACGAAGTCGTCAGCGCCGATGTCCAGGGCGTCTGCCTGGTCGTACTCGCCGTCCTTGGCGGTCAAGAACAGGATCGGTGTGTTGTTGCCGGCCGCTCGCAGATTCCGGCAGATGTCATAGCCGGACAGTCCTGGCAGCATCACGTCCAGGACGATGACGTCGAAGTCCTGCTCGCGGGCCGCCCAGTCGCCGTCGATGCCGTTGGCCGCCAGTACCACCTGGAAGCCCTCGGCCTCCAAGGTGCGACGCAGGGCTCTGGCCAGGGGGCGTTCGTCCTCCACCACCAGGACCCGCACCGTCGTCTCTCTTCCGTTGGCTTGCTGGACGTCATAGTAAACGCCCGGGGACAGGTCTGTGGGCGGCCGAGGAACAGCTCGGCCGCCCACAGTTCAGTTCTCGTTACTCGTTGCCCTCGAACTGGTGGTCCACATTGCTACCGGCAGCGTCCGCGTGCCCGCCCGGACCATCCGCGACGCCGGTCTCGCTGCCGGCCTTCTCAGCCGACGCCCCGGTGTCGGGGGTGCTCTGGTCACCCTGCTGGACGTCGACTCCCGCAGCGTCCGCGTGCCCGCCGGGACCATCCGCGACGCCGGTCTCGCTGCCGGCCGTCTCGGCCGCCGCCCCGGTGTCGGGGGTGTCGGGGTTGCCCTGCTGGACGTTGCTGCTCTGGGTGGTGGCGACCGGGGCGGTACCGGCCGCGTGGGCCGCTCCGCTTCCGGCCAGAGCCGCAATCCCGAGGGCGGTGGCTGCGGCGCCGCCGATGACGATCTTCTTGATGTTCATGGGGTCTTCCATTTCTCTGGGGATCGTGCGAACAACCCCACTGTGCGGTCCCACCCCTGATCGGAACCTGACCACACCTGACGATCCATTCAGGCTTGCCCACAGCGCCCATCCCACGCGCACCCCGAGGCGCGGTCGCGGCCTGATCCACCTCGAGGGTGCCGCTGGACCGACACGGACAGCGCGACCGACGACCGGAGGGCGTAGGAGTGTCCTCACCCGACGCCGGAGCTACCAACCTCGCGTCTGGCCCTCAATGACGCGCCCCCACACTCGAAGCGCCCACCCTCCACGGGTTGAAGCGGATGATGCAGTCAGGCTCAGTTGCCCTAGGGTTGGCTCTGGCCGCAGGTGTCGCTGTACTTGCGTCGACCGATGCACCAGTGCGGAGCAACGCGCACCGCACCCTGCGTCCTACCGCCGCGAGCGGACGTCTGCGGGAGGGGCTAGCGTCGATGCGGTCCAAGTACCCGGCCGCGACAGCGGCGGGCGGGGTTCGGGCCGCTGTCAGGTCGCCGCGAGAGGTGGCCCCCATGTCCGCACCAACAACCGCCCTGCCCTACCAACCGTCCACGATGTCCACCGCGCAGCTGGCCGCGGCGTCCTACCTGGCCCGCTATGTCGGGCGAACCTACGCCCTGTACGCCTACCAGCTGCAGCAGTGGTTCACCTAGTGCGAGACAAGCGGGCTGGACCCGTTGGTCGGGATCCAACGCGCCCACGTCGAGCTATACATCCGCCAGCTCGGCGAGCGACCGCTGATGGACTCCTCGGTCAACACGATGATGCACGCCGTCCGCGGCTACTTCCGTCTCGCCCACATCGACGGCCTCATCAGCTCCGACCCGGCCGTGCAGGCCCGGCTGCCGAAGATCCACCGTGACGAGTCCCGTACCCAGGGGCTGGACCGGCTTGAGCTGATCCGCTTCCTCCAGGTTGCCCAGACCCTCACGGTCCACCGCGGAGCGCTCGCCTACCTGCTCGGCATCAACGCCCTCCGCGCGTCGGAGGCAGCCGCGGTGCGGATCGAGGACTACGCCGACACCCTGCGCGGCTACCGCGTGCTGCACCTGGTCGGCGAGGGGAACAAGCCGGCCACGATGCCCGTCACGGTCCCGGTCCTGCGCGTTCTCAAGGCGTGCCGCGGACAGCGCACCAGCGGGCCGCTGGTGCTGTGGCCGGTCTCGGGCAACCGGGTCGACCGGCGCGACGTCTACCGGATGGTCACCCGGATCGCCACCGCCGCGGGCCTCCCGCGGCACATCAGCCCGCACTCGCTGCGGCACGCCGCGATCCCCAACGCCCTCGACGCTGGCGTCCCGCTGCGCGACGCCCAGATCCTGGCCCGGCACGCCGACCCCGGACCACCGAGCACTACGACCGCGCCCGCGGCAACCTCGACCGCCACGGCGTCCACTTCCTCACCGCCGACGTCGCAGGCGTCTGAAGGTATGTTCCGCAACAGCGTCCGTTCCGCCCAATAGACGCGGGCAGTGGATATCTAGTCGGGTAAGCCGGTTTGTGGCGCCCTTTCACGACCGAGCCTTCTGGCAGGGTCGATCGTGAGGGACCCCTGCAGTGCGCCGAGCGGTCCGACCACGGCCCTCGACACCGGCGACCCCCTGCGCGACGCCCAAATCCTCGGCCGCCACGCCCACCCGCGCGCCACCGAGCACTGCGACCGCCCCGGCGGCAACCTCGGCCGATACGACCTATTCTTACCGCCGACGTCGGCAGCTGCCTGACCGTGCCCTCCACACAGCGCCGGTTACCCCCACATATGGGCGGTCCGATCGCCTGATCCGCGACACCAACCGTCGCGGCCTCGACGCCGTTCTCGACGTCACCGACGTCACCACCAAGCTCGCCAGCGAGTGCACTCGCGTCCTGGGACAATTTCACGCTGCCCCAGTGTCCTGTTCGGCCACGCCGGACGTTCGGACGATCGCGGTGGGGTTGTAGCTCCGACAACGCTCTTCAGTCGAGCGCCACGGCTACGCACGCGGTCTGATAGACCACGGCTCCGGTACTGTCCGTGACCTGCCAACGCAGGTGGTATGTCGTTCGAGGCAAGCCCTCCACCGCAGCGGGAAGGAACGTCGTGGCGCCGTGCGCAATGCCGGCGGCGTTGGCCGTCATCGTCGCCGTACCCGGGATGGGGACCACAAGGTCTGTGCAGCCGGGGTTGCTGTAGGCGTAGAGGTTCATCACATACGTCTGTCCCGGCCGGACCTTACTCAGCAAATATCGCTCCTGAGCGTAGATGCGTGGGCCTTGCGTGTGGATGTCGATGACAGACCCGTGCGCCGACCCGTCCACCACTGACGTCAACGTGTACCGGGTGGTGTGAAAGACCTGGTCGGCTTGCGCCGTTGCCGACCCCCCCAGGACCAGCGGAGCGGCAGACAGCACGACCACTGACCGACCCCAATGCTTGCGGAGCATGTAGACCTCCACGAGGTGTCTCGAGCAGGGTTTGCCGCGAGTACGCCCGACTAAACTCCTGATCGTCCGCCGGCGCAAGGCCTCCCGTTGAGGTATCGGAAAATCTGTGTGGGGGTCGGCAATTCCCGTTCGAGAACCGGTCGCGCGTCGGTGTGTGCCGGGCGGCCCGAGTAGGGCCCGGTTGAGGCGACGTCGGCCCTGGAGCTCGCGCCGACAGTGGGTCTACCAAAGGGCAGGCATACGTGCTACCACACCGCGTGGAGGCGCTCACCGCACTCGGACGTGGCGAGGAGGCCACGCGGGATGCAGCGGGGCCCTTACGACCGCTACGCGGAATGGTCACCGGGGCTGGACCGGCGCTGCGTGGCGGGCCGTGCGCTTGGCCGCTCAGCAGCGCGGTGAGCGCGACGAGTCGCTGCATGCGTTTTGCCGCTCGCTGGAAGTCTCGGAGCACCTGGGACTGTTCGCCTTCGGGGCCGGGCTCGTGTTGCCCTGGTAGGTCAGCGCTGATGGCGTCATTCCCTTTGACGCGTCTCAGTGCGTGCCGTGGGGGCTCTGGCCACACATGCTGCGCAGCAGTAGCGCGTCGGGGCGGCGCCCTTGGGCGCGCGTAGCTCTGCTCCTAGACCGAGTCGGCGGGTCTCCTTCTCGAGGGCGGTGCGGATGTGATCTGCTGTGCCGCGTAGTCGGATCATGTCTACCGACGGGACCGATGTTCGGGCGTTGGCAGGCTGGTTGCCTCCCGCCCAGGAGCACTTGGAGAGGTCGCTGGCCGGCCACGTGGAGCGGGTCGAGGGCCGTGACCCTCGCACGCTGCGCCCGTCGGTGGCCGCGTTCAGGGACCCGATCGACAGCGACCCCGTCGTGGGAATGCTGGTCCACCGGATGATCGAGCAGGTACCGGCGACCCGGACGTACACCAAGCGGCATGTGCGCGACGTCGAGCACTTGCTGGCGCTGGTCGACGGGGTCCTGGACCTCGCCCCCGAGTACGACGACGAGAACGTTACCTTGCCGATGGGTGCGGTCCTGGACTGGACCATGGGTACCCCGGCGGGGAAGCCGCCTACCGGGATAGCCGCATCAACGGCGCGCTGAAGGCGATCCTGCGGGAGTGGTGCAAGTTCTTGAACACGCCCGCCTCGCTGTACGTGCTCAACGACTCGCCACAGGGGTGGAAGAGCGCGAAGGCCCGCACGGACGTCGCGATGGAGCAGTTCCAGCACGACCCGACCCACGAGCACTGGGGCTTCACCTCCTGGAACGACTTCTTCACCCGCCGCTTCGTCGACGGTGCCCGCCCGGTCGCCGCACCGGACGACGACGCGGTCATCGTCAGCGCCTGCGAGTCCACCCCCTGCGGCCTGCGGACCGACGTGAGCCTGCACGACCGGTTCTGGCTCAAGGGCCAGCCCTACTCCCTGCATGACATGCTCGACCACGACGAAGCGGCGGCCGAGTTCGCCGGCGGCACCGTCTACCAGGCCTTCCTCAGTGCCACGAACTACCACCGGTGGCACAGCCCCGTCGCGGGCACCGTGGTCCGCGCCCGAGTCGTCGACGGCACCTACTACTCCGAAGCCGACACCGTCGGCCAAGGCGAGACGGAGTCCCCTAACTCCCAGTCCTACCTTGCCCACGTCGCGACCCGGGCCATCGTGCTCCTCCAGGCCGACAACCCGGCCATCGGGCTCATGGCGTTCATCGCCGTGGGGATGTCGGACGTCTCGTCCTACATCATCGACGTGCAAACCGGCCAGCACCTCGACAAGGGCGACGAGCTGAGCTACTTCCAGTTCGGCGGCTCCACCCACTGCCTCGTGTTCCGGCCCGGGGTCATCACCGACGTGAGACTCCAAGCGGTCCCGCTCCCCGGTGACCCCAAGGCCCCACTCGTCCTCCTCCACTCCCCCATCGCCACCGCCACCCGGGCCTGACACTCGACACGGGGCGCGATCGGTCGGGGCGGCGAACTGCACTTCGCAGTTCACCACGGTCACCGCAGGGGTTGCCGACCCAGGGTGGAATGGCGTCGTCGTCCTGCGAGCAGGAAGAAGGTCGCCGTCCCTGAGGTCAGAAGGTCGAGAGGGCGCGGCGAGCATGGCCCTTCAGCCCATCACCACGACCCCGTGCGTCCCGAACACGACGTGCAGGCTAAAGGCCCGGAGCAGGCCCACAATGGCAACGATCATGACCGCCGATCTGGCTGTCACCCATGGTGTCGAAGACAAACGAGCGCTGCACGATGAGCCCGCGGTCTCTTAAGACGACCTTGCCGGAGCTGGTCTCGACCACGAACGGCTGGCCGGCCCCGCGGGTGTTGAACGTGGCGATGTCACCGGTCATCCTGGCCTGAGACTCCTTGAAGATCCCGTTGCCTGTGACGACGAACCGCTTTCCGTTGGCGCCCCGCACATCGGTCTGCGAGATCCCGTGTCGGCAGGGGCGCCACCGGCCTCCAGCCGGGTGTACCCGAACCGATAGTCGGGTGCATGGCACCGGGCCAGCTTCCTGCCGTTCGCGCAGGTCCGCACCCCGTTGTTAGACCCGGCGTCGGCCGGCCGCAGAGGGAACGTCGCCTCCTACTAGTTGGCTCACCGAATGAAGGCTGCTGAACCCGGCGTTTCTCAGGCCGTCGGCGGCATGGACAACCGCGAGGGGTTCGCCGCCCCCAGATGGTAGGCACCAGACATCGACGGACGGCGCGCGCGCTACCAACCCGTCACCACCTGACGTCCCCGCAACCGTCGCCGAGCTGCCGTCGCCGTCGCCGTCGGTTCACGCAGCAAGATCCCGACGTCTGGCGTAGGTTCGGTTTTGTCCGATCCGTCATCGTCGGCCGCCGCCGCAGTCGGAATCCCCTACCAGGGGGTTCTTGCAACGCTGTCCGCGCCGGCTGGCGACCCTTGTTGGAGGTTTGATGAGACGCACCACGCTGACAGTTTTGGCTGCCGTTGCGGCCCCGGCCCTGATGCTGGCTGGAGGTGTGACCGCCTCAGCCCAGCCGTCGACGACCGGGACGGCTCACTCGATGCGCACCTGCGCGAAGCCAGCGGCGGGCAGCGCAGCATGCCACGCACTGGTCCGCGTCGACGCCACGGGGAAGCCTCAGGTGACCGCCACCCCGGCAGGGTTAGGCCCAGCAGACATCCAATCGGCGTATCGTCTCGCCAGCACGTCGACGCCGACCGTGGCGATCGTGGACGCCTACAACGACCCGACGGCCGAGGCCGACCTCGGTGTGTACCGCACCCAGTACGGTCTCGCGGCGTGCACGACCGCGAACGGCTGCTTCCGGAAGGTGAGCCAGACCGGCTCGACTACATCCTTGCCGCGCACCAACGCCGGCTGGGCGACGGAGATCAGCCTCGACCTTGACATGGTCTCGGCCGCCTGCCCTTCGTGCAAGATCCTCCTTGTCGAGGCCAGTTCGGCCAGCTTCAGCGACCTTGGTCTGGCCGTGAACTACGCCGCGACCCAAGGCGTGGCCGCTATCAGCAACAGCTACGGCGGCTCGGACTCAGCCGGCACCCCGGCATACGACCACCCCGGTATCGCGGTGACCGCCTCGACCGGTGACGCCGGCTACGGCATCGAGTCCCCCGCGTCGTTCGGCTCCGTCGTGGCCGTGGGCGGCACCAGCCTGAAGAGGTCGAGCACCGCCCGGGGCTGGACCGAGACCGCGTGGAGCGGCGCCGGGAGCGGCTGCTCGACGATCAACGCCAAGCCCGCGTGGCAGACGCCCGCCACCCAGTGCTCCGGCAAAGCCAACGCCGACGTCTCGGCCGTCGCCGACCCCAACACGGGCGTCGCGGTCTACGACTCGACCTCCTACCAGGGCCGGAAGGGCTGGCAGGTCTATGGCGGGACGAGCGCATCCTCGCCCATCATCGCCAGCGTCTACGCCCTCGCCGGCAACCTGTCCGGTTACCCCGCCGCGTATACGTGGAGCCACACCGGAGGCCTCAACGACGTGACCAGCGGCTCCAACGGCACCTGCCCGACGCCGGTGTGGTGCACCAGCGGCACGGGCTGGGACGGTCCGACCGGTCTCGGCACACCAGCGGGCCTGCTCTCGTTCTGACCCGAGATGGGTGCCGTATCGCACCTGGCTATCTGACCCGCCTAACCACGCCTGACCACGGTGTCCCCCTCTTTCGCACCCGCCGGAAGAGGGGGACACCCGCGTCTGGTCGGGCCAGGCTTCTGCGCGCTCGAACCGGCTCGCCGCGCCCACCTCGACCTACCTCCAGGGCCCCGGCAACGTCGCGCTTCGGCAGGTCAGCCCGGGTAGGGCGAGTAGGGCGGGGTGTTGGGCTTGATGTCGGGTGGCGGCGATGTGGAGGATGAATCCTGTGGGCGTGCGGGCATCCCGGAGGACGCGGGGACCAGGATCAGGTAGCCGCTGGTAATTTGGGACGAGGACAAGATGCGGTGGATCTCCGGAAGCGCAGGTCGCGCAGGTCGCCACATTCACCGCGGTTACGTCCGCCCCGAAGGAGGTGCGCTGCCGGCTGGTGGTGGGCCGTCTCCGGCACCTCAACGTCCGCGACAGCCGCTGGTGCCTACCAGGCAAGGGGGAGCTGTTCAGCAGCTGGCGTCATCACGGTTCGTCTCCAACCCCTCCCTGACCGCGATCGCGGCGGACGAGACCCGCCCGTCCACACGTAACCACGCGCACGCCGACCCCCCGTCGACCCGGTGGGGTTTGAGCTCGAAGGCCTTCCAGATCCGCCCGATCGTCGTCTTGGACAGCCCGGACCGTTGGGCCATCGAGGCCCGCGACCAGTGCGTGGCGTTCGTCGGGATCGACTCCAACGTCGCGACCACGATCTCCTCCACCTGATCGACGCAGATCGAGGGTGGTCGACCCGGTCGCGGCTCGTCGACCAGCCCGTCCAGACGCTCCACAACGAAACGACGACGCCACTTGCGAATTTCCGGTGCAGGACACTAGCGGTGGTCCACCGTCTGGTAGAGCGCCAGGGACAGGCGTGCCTGGTCGGGGCTGTTCAAGGTAAGCAGGACGCCGGCTACGACCTGGTCGTCCGGCTCGAGGGTCAGGGTCCGCATCGTTCCGCTGGCGGGCAGGAGAGTGTCACCGCGTTGGTCGCGCACGGGTAGGTCCAGGACCACCGTGCCGCCCTCGTCAAGGCGCCGGGCGTCTTCTGGACGAAAGCGTAGGCACGCCCCGGTGATGGACAGGTCG
Source organism: Dermatophilaceae bacterium Soc4.6 (assembly GCA_039889245.1). Classification (NCBI taxonomy): domain Bacteria; kingdom Bacillati; phylum Actinomycetota; class Actinomycetes; order Micrococcales; family Dermatophilaceae; species Dermatophilaceae bacterium Soc4.6. The sequence goes on from JAZGVH010000002.1 coordinate 2,427,426, forward strand.
AGCAGGGTCGCGGTGACCTGCTCTCCACCGACGCTCACCGCGACCTGTAGGTCCTCGGTAGGGAAGCGCCACGCGGAGCGGCGGTTGCTCGCGAAGTCCATCCGGGTGATCCGGCGCCGGGCGGCCACCAGGAATGCGGCGTTGATCACGAGCCAGACGGCGGCCGCGTGCTCGACCCAGCCGGCGGGGCGATGCAGCGGCACCCAGCCCTTCAGGATCAGGAGGTACCAGAGAAGGCCGATCGCGCTCAGGGTGATCAGCGCGGTCAGGGTCACCGGCGTACCGGCCCGCCGACGGTCGTCGCGCGCGCCCTTGGGCGTCACGGCGAACCCGGCCGGCCCCCGCGTGAACAGGGACATCGTGGCGGCCAAGGTGGCGGGCAGCCGCACGAACTCGAAGAAGATCGCTTGCAGTTGCGGTGCACGGCCCCGGCTGAGGGCGGTCAGGGCCAGGCGTTGGGCGAAGAACGCGCCGCCGAACGCCACCAGGAAGGCCCGCCAGTTGGCGGCGATGGGCGTGCCGCCGGAGATCACGGTGGCGATGGGCAGGACCACCATGCCGACTGTGCGCCAGGAGTCGAACCAGCCCAACAGGGTGGACAAGAAGGACACGCGCTGGTGCAGGGACAGCCCCGGGCCGGTCAAGGGGTTGTCGCGCCGCAGCACCTGCATGGCGCCCGCCCCCCAACGGCGTCGTTGGATGAAGAAGGCCTCGGGGCCGTCGGCGGCCAGGCCGCGGGCCAGGACCTCGTTATGGTGCACGCTCCGCCACCCGTGCCGGTGCAGCCGCAATGTGGTCTGGATGTCCTCGGTGACGCTGTCGGTGGCGACGCCGCCGACGGATCGAAGCGCCTCCACCCGGACGATGGCGCCCGTGCCGCACCAGAACGCGGCCTGCCAGCGGTTCCGGCCGGCCAGGATCGCCCGGTAGAACATCTCCTGGTCCTGGAACAGGCCGCCGTCGGGCTTACGGACATGCTCGAAGGACGAGTCGTTGTAAAACTCCTGCGGCGTCTGGACGATTGCCGTGCGGCTGTCGGCAAAGTAGGGCACCAGGGCCTCCAGGAAGCGGTCGGTGACCACGTGGTCGGCGTCGACGACCGCGACCAGGTCGGCGCGCACCTCGTCGAGGGCCTCGTTGAGGTTGCCGGCCTTGGCGTGCGCGCCGTGGTGGCGGCAGCGGTACCGGGCGCCGAGCTCAGCGGCCAGGTCCCGTAGCCAAGGGCGGTCCCCGTCGTCCAGGACCCACGTCTCGTGCGGGTGCCGGGTGGCCACCGCCGCGGCAATGGTGGGCAGAAGGATGGAGCGGGGCTCGTTGTAGGTCGGGATGAGCAGCGCGACCCGCAGGTCGGAGGCGTCCCGCTGGTGCTCCCGGGGGATGTTGCCCAGGTCGGGACGGGCGTCGACGTCCCACAGGTCATGGGTGAAGAGGACCAGGCTGAGGAAGGCGTGCACCTCCAGCACCAGGAGCGGCACGGCCAGATACCAGGTGGCACCGGCCATGGTGGCCAGGACACGCCAGGTCAGGTAGAGGACTGACACGGCGATGGCGGCACAGGCCACCGTGCGGACGGCCAGGCGCCGCCCGTGGGACTCCGGCGTGGGAACCGTGTCGGAGACCGGGCGCGCCAGCTCCAACCGGGGGCCCGAGGCCCGACCGACCTGGTGCGACACGGATACCGAGGTGAGCACAACAGACCGCGCTGGGGTGGTGAAGGTCATGACGCGGTAATCGGCCACGCCCCGGCAATTTGCAGAAGTTCTCGTGGGCTGGGATCCATGTCGGGCGTCCTGTCGCCGCCCGCCCGACGCGTGATCCCCGGATAGGGATGTGGCGCCGATTGGCCATGATCAACGTCTGGCACTGCCGACGTGGTCATTGTGGTGGCAGCGTCGACGCCACTCTGAGACAGTGCGACATGGACTACAGCGACGTCATTGCCACGGCTTTCCTCCCGCGGCCGGCAGGCATCCCCGTTCCTGAAGTCGTCTCGGGGGGCGGCCCAGCCCGGCGGTTGCGTGACGCGTGCGAGCCGGTGGCCATGCACGCCGTGTGGAGCGCCGGCACCAACGCCGCGCTGGCCGCGCACGGACTCGACTTCATGAGCAGCTACGTCGGTGGACGCGCGACCTCGTTGGGCCAGCCGAACGGCGCTGTGGTTGCCAGCGCCTTCGCGTGGTTCGAGCCAACCTTGGTCGCGACGCTGTATGACGCAGCAGCCGCCGCCCTGCCCCACGCCGAGCTGGTCTCGATCCGCGACGAGGCAACCGTCGCGAGCCTGCGCGCCGCGTTGGGTGTCGATGACCCCTCTCAGGAGGCCGACCTGCTGGCGGCGGCCGCAGAGAGCGCCGAGGGCGCCGGCCGGCCTTTGTTCAGCGGCCTGCTCCAGCGTGGTCGACCCAGCGACCCGGTGCACCGGTTGTGGTGGGCCTGCGACCTGGTCCGCGAGCACCGGGGCGACAGCCATGTTGCGGCCGCTAACCGCGCCTGCCTCGGCCCGGTCGAGATGAACGTCCTCACCGAGCTGTGGGTCGGCATGCCACTGTTGTCCTACACCGCCACCCGCGGCTGGTCGCCCGAGGCCATGCAGGCGGCCATCGAGGGGCTCACGGCACGCGGCTGCATCAACGGCGACCAGCTCACCGAGAGCGGGCGGGCGCTGCGAGCCTCGATCGAGGCCGACACCGACGCGCAGGAGCACTCGATCGTCGATGCGCTGGGCGACAGGGTCAACCAGGTGTGCGCACAGCTCGAGCAGTGGTCGACCCGCTGCATCGAGGCCGGCGCGTTCCCGCCCGACATCCTCAAGCGGGCCGCGGGCTGACAGGTCCTAGGCGGGCCCCAACCGTCACCCACCGATCATGTCGATTCCGCCTCGACCCGGGTGCGGGAACTTGTGTCCTCTCGCCGCGCAAGCGGCTGCGTCTCACCGCCGCGTGCTGGCGATGGCACGCCGAGCGCCCCGTGCGCGCAGAAGAGAGCGTCCGGGCTCGGCGGCGGTAGGGGGTGAAGTCACCGTCTGCGTGACTCGGCGAATGCTCTCAGGGGTGGGGATCCCCTCGTAGAGCGGCGGGGGAGCCCTGTGAGCCGTGGCCGGGTACGGTCGCGGGAGGAGGTGTGGCTATGGAGGGCGGGGTCGACGAGCACAAAGCTATCCCGGACGCGAGGCACGAGTTGGTCGCGCTCGAGGACGCGGTGACGCTGCTCACGGTCGTCACACCGGTGCCGTGACCTGTCCAGTTGCCGCTGCGGACGACTCCGAGGACCTACAGCGGCTGACGCGGTGGGAGCATGCCGGCGGGCTCTGGAAGGCCGTCTCGCGGACTCGCGGCCGGGTGACAATCTGCCTGTGTCGGTGCGATGGCGGGGAAGAGGTCGAGCGCTTCACCACCTGCGATCCACTCGTCCTGCAACACCTCGCGGGCCGAGCTCGTTCCGACCAATGACGCACGCGTCCCGGCGACCTCCAGGAGGCCGCGAGGCGCGGTGGCCGCGAATGCGCCGGCAACCGGGGGCCTGGTGCGCGGACGGCGACCGCCGCACCTGCCTCGGCTTCGCCTCCGGCCGCTCGTGACCTTCGGGCTCGGCAGCGCCGGCTTCCCCAGCACCGCCGAGACGTCACACTCAGATCGCCGAGGGGGAGGCCACCGGCATACGGCTCAGGCGTCGCCGCGCTTCTTCCTCGCCTGCTCGGCCTTGCGTCGCAGCTGGTTGTAGGCGCCGGTGATCCCCATCGCCTTCTTGACCTCGGCGACCACTACGCGCACCTCAGCGCGCGTGCGCTCGGTGCCCTCGACGATGATCTCGTCCACGAGACCTGGCTGCGCCTCGTAGGGCGCCCGCCGCTCGCGCATCGGGTCGAGATAGCGGTTGATCGCCTCGGCGAGCGCCCCCTTGACCTCGACGTCGCCGACCCGGCCGGCGCGGTAGCGCGTCTCGAAGTCGTCGACCTGCGCCTGGTCGTCGTTGAAGGCGCGGTGGTAGATGAAGACCGGGTTGCCCTCGACCGTGCCGGGGATGTCGGCGCGCACCCGGTTGGGGTCGGTATACATCCCGGTCACCTTCTTGCGCACGGTGGCCGGGTCGTCGTCGAGCATGATGCCGTTGCCGAGCGACTTGCTCATCTTGGCCTGGCCGTCGGTGCCGATCAGGGTGGTGATCTCGGAGACCACGAGCTCGGGGATGGGGAAGACGTCGCCATACAGGTGGTTGAAGCGGCGGGCGATCTCACGCGTCACCTCGACATGGGCGTGGTTGTCCTTGCCGACGGGCACGACGTTGCCCTTCACGCAGAGGATGTCGGCCGCCTGCAGCACGGGGTAGCCGAGCAGGCCGTAGGGCATCTCGTCCTTGCCCGCCGCGCGGGCCATGTCCTTGAGGCTCGGCACCCGCTCGAGCCGCGGCACCGTCACGAGGTTCTGGAAGAGCGTGTTGAGCTCCATCACCTCGGGCACGGCCGACTGCAGGTAGAAGGTCGCCTGGGCCGGGTCGATGCCCGCGGCGAGCTGGTCGAGCACCATGTCCCGGGCGTTCTTGCTCACCTGGTCGATGTCGGCCCGGGTGTTCTTGGTGGTCAGCATGTGCAGGTCGGCGATGATGAAGAACGCGTCGTACTCGCTCTGCAGCCGGATCCGGTTCTCGATGCTGCCGACGTAGTGGCCGAGGTGCAGCTTGCCCGTCGGGCGGTCGCCGGTCAGCATCCGCTTGCGCGGCGCCGACTCCCGGGTGCGGGGTGCCTCCTGCGCGGTGGGGGCGGCGGTGACGTCGCTGGTCACGTCGGTCCTCTCGGTGGTGGTCGTCGCGGTGGCTCTCATGACGTGCTCCGTCGGGGTCGGGCCCCGGAGGGGGACCCTGCGCAGACACGCAGAAGCCGCCCTCGCGGGGCGGCTTCGTGGTCGTGCTCGTGGGTAGGCCGCCCGTCAGGGCGGCCACCAGCTCCTGGTCGCGGGGGGCCGCGTCGGGAGGCAGGTCGTGGTCACGTCCGCGATGCTACTCCACCCTGCGGGCCGGTCCGGCGGGCCCATCCGGCGGGCCCGCCCCCGGCCGGGATCTGAGCAGAACGGCGAAAACATGGCCGAAGAGCCACGGAGACCCACGAACGGATGGCGGCCACCGCAACGGACACCACACGGCCACGGCCAGGAGGGACCATGACGGTGGGGCCGCTGACACAGCGCGGAGCGGGACGTCGTACCTCCCCATCCGGACGCGTCCGGGTCGAGCTGCCCCCACCGGCTCCCCGGACGCATCCGGGCCCCATCGGGGCCCAGCCGGCCCCCATCGACCTCAGCGGCCGCGTCAGACCGTCACCAGACGGCTGGGGTCGACGCTCGTCGGGTCGGGCACCCCTGACCAGACCGGGTTGGTGAAGGCGATGATCGTGCCCGCGCCGTCGCGGGCCACGACCCGGTGGTAGCGGTCACCACCGGGCACGACGACGGAGACCGTCCCCGTACCGGTCGGCGGGGCCTGCACGCCGGTGGTCGTGGTGGTGCGCGCGGTGAGGTCGTAGCCACCGGTCACGGTGGTCAGCCCGCTCACCACCTCGAGCGTGGTCCCGATCGGCAGACCGGCGGTGTAGATCGTCAGCTCGCCCGGTCGCTGCACGCTCGTCGACGGGACCGACCCCATCGGTCGTCCGTCGAGGGTGACGGCGAGGTCACCCACACAGGACAGCAGCGTCACGGTCGCCCGCCCGCTGCGCAGCGCGGCGAGGTCGGAGGACTGCGTGCGGCTCCCCCACAGGTGCGTGAGGAAGGTGTCGGCCCAGGTCTTGCCGCCGTGGTCGTCGCTGACGCCGTTGGCGGTGAAGACCAAGCCGCGATTCCACAGCAGGTCACCGAGCAGCAGGTGGTCGTCGAGCGACATCCCCCCTCGCTCGACGTAGCCGAGCTCGAGCACGTCGGCGCCGTAGACACGGCTCCTGGCGAGGCTGGCGACGATGTTGAGGAAGCGGGCGTCGGTGCGCGGCTTCGGCACCGTCCCGAAGGGGTGGTTGTAGCTGGCGATGCCCGGCCCGGTGTGGATCCGGGCGACTGCGGCCGCGAGCCCGGGCTCGGGGAGGTTGGTCGCGTCCGGCCCGAGCCAGCCGATGTGGTGGTCACCCGCCCCGGAGACCTCGATCCCGTGCCGTCGGGTGACCCGGCTGGTGGCGAACACCTGGTCGTAGACCGAGACGAGGGCACTGAGCGCATCCACCCCCGTCACCAGGCGGGGCAGGCCGATCCGCGGCACTCGCACGCGCACCGCTCCCTGCTCGGCCGTGACCTGCAGGGTCAGGCCGGTGATCGAGTTGTCAGCCGCAGGGAGCTCGCCGCCGAACAGCGCCTCGATGTCGTCGAGGGGGGTGAGCGTCACCTCGAGGCTGTCGCCCGCCGCGACCCGACGGTAGACGTGACCGACCGTGGGCGTGGCCCGCACGCGTCCGTCGGCGTGGGTGCCGAAGCGGTAGACGAGGAAGATCTGGTTGCCGCCGTGCACGCTGAGGGAGACGACCAGCTCGACGTAGCCGGTGCCCGACAGCTTCTCGACCTGCAGGGGCAGCACCACCTCGCGGCCGACCACGAAGCCCTCGAGGACGTTCTGCACGGTGGTGGCGTCCACCCCCACGGTCGCCGCGCCGGACGAGGCCACCTCGAGGAACAACGAGGTCGAACCCCCCGTGGTGCTCACCCCGGCTCGCGACACGGAGGCCTTGCCGAGCCGCACCGGCTTCCAGTCCCAGCCCAGCGAGGTCAGGCTGGTGAAGACGTACTCCCGCGGGCTGCGCTCGTCCGGCAGGGCGAAGAGCCGCCAGTCGTGCTCGGTCATCCACAGGTAGTCGCACGCCGCCTGCTCGGCGAGCCCCACCTGCGCCGAGACGGAGCCGCTCTTCTCGGAGCCGACGGAGTGGACGTGCATCGCGTGACGACTGCTGCGTGCGCCGTCCGGCAGGGTGAGCCCGCGCCGGCCGGCCGGTGCACTCGCCGCTTCGGCCGGGCGGGTGGTCCCCCTCGCGAGCACGGCGAGAGCCGCGGCGACGGACCCGACGCGCAGCACGGTGCGGCGGGAGAAGGGGTCGCTGACCGTCGCAGCCAGCTGCGCCTCACGGTGCAGGCCCAGTGCCCCCAGGTCGATGGTCGGCTGGCAGGTCTCGTCGTCGCACACGTCACGAGTATGCCGACTGCTCAGCCCCCGTGGGCACCGAGCGGGGCAGCCAGCACGGGGCGGGGCGACGAGGGTGGATGACGGTGGGGTCAGCGCCGGACGGGGACCGCCTCAGGGCGTCCCGCCGTGCCGGGCCGCGACCGTCACCACCCGGATCTCGGCCTCCCGCACTGCGCTGCGGGCGTGCTCGTCGAAGTCGGGCGCGCACGACATGAAGAGCGTGTGGCCGTCGTCGCCGCCGAGCATGCAGGCGAAGACCCCCGTGCCCGGCACGACCTCGTCGAGGATCTCGCCGCCCTCACGCACCCGGATCACCCGGCCGTGCACGGCGTCGGCGACCCACAGGCAGCCCTCGTCGTCGAGACCGCAGCCGTCGGGCGCGACGACGAGGTGCGGCAGCGCCTCGGCGATGTCCCGACTGCTCGGGATCTCACCGAACTGCGCCCAGACCCGCCGGTTGACGAGCGAGCCGTCGACCCCGATGTCGAACGCGGTGATGCGGTTGCCGAAGGTCTCGTCGACCAGCAGCGTCCCGTCCGGGGTGATGACCGACCCGTTGGGGAACCACAGGTCGTCAGCGACCTGGGTCACCGTGCCGTCCGGGTCGACCCGCAGCAGGCCGGTCGGGGCGATGTCGGCCCCGGCCATCAGGTCGAAGCCGAAGCTGCCGACGAAGGCGCGACCCCGGTCGTCGACGACCATGTCGTTGGGGTGCCCGGTGACGAAGGGCGCGAGGTCGGCGTGCTCGACCATGCTGCCGTCCGCCTCGCGCACCAGCAGCTTCGCGTCGCGCATCGACACCACGAGCAGCCGGCCGTCGGGCAGCCACCCGATCCCCGACGGCTGGTTCGGCACCTGCGCCTCCACCCGCCGGTCGCTGCCGTCGGCGGCCGCCGAGTAGACGGCATACGTGTAGAAGTCGGCGAACCAGAGCCTCCCCTCGTGCCAGCGCGGGCACTCGGTGTAGGAGAGGTCGGTCAGGATCGTGCGGACGTCGTCGGCCATACCCCGACCGTATGCCGTAGGACAGCCCTGCGGATAGCCGGGCCCGGGCGAGCCGCCGTCACACCGTGACGAGCCTGCTCCCACCGACGGCGGCCAGGCTCGGCAGCCCCGACCACACCGGGTTGGTGAACTGGCGGATCGAGCCCTTGCTGTCGAGCACGGCCGCCCGGTAGAACGCGTTGCCACCGCTGACTGTCATCCGCGCGACCCCGCCGACCACGGCCGAGGCGGGGATGGTGGTCACCGTCAGCGCGGCCGACGTGCGCTTGCGGCCGAGCACCTGGATGTCGCCGCGGACGACCTGGATCGACGCGGTGCCCGGCAGGTCGGTGACGGTGATCGCCAGCTCGGCGGGCCCGGGCTGCTGCGTCGAGGGGACCGACCCCATCGGGCGGCCGTCGAGGGTCAGCCACAGGTCGCTCCCCCAGCCCACCCGGCTCACCGTGACCCGGCCCGAGCGCAGCGCGTCGAGCTCGCCGGTCTGCGTGCCGTCGCCCCACAGCTGGGTCAGGAAGGTCTCCTTCCAGGTGTTGCCGTTGTGGTCGTCGCTCACGCCGTTGGCGGTGATGACCAGGCCGTCGCACCACAGCAGGTCACCGAGGGCCAGGTGGTCCTCCGTGGTCATCCCCCCGCGCTGGTCGTAGCCGAGCTCGATGACGTCCGCGCCGTAGGCCGCCACCGGCCCGATCGCCTTGTAGGCCTTGAGGATCTTGGCGGGGTCGCGCACCCCTGTGGAGGTGGAGACGCCGTAGGGGTGGTTGAAGCTCGCGATGCTCCCGCCGGCGCGGATCTGCGCGACCGCGGCCTCGAGGCTGTTGGTGGTCTCGGTGAAGGGCAGGTTGGTGGCGTCGTCGCCGTACCACCCGAGGTGGTGCTTGTCGGTGCCCGAGACCTCGACGCCGAGTCGCCGGCCGAGGGTGGGGTGGGCGAGCATGACCTGGTCGTACATCGAGACGACGGCGTCGAAGGCGGCCTGGCCCGTGACCGTGCGGGGCAGGTCGAGGCGCGGCAGCCGGACGCCGACCGACCCGCCTGACGAGGTGACCTGCAGCTGGATCGCGAGGATCGAGTTGTCCTCGGGCACGCACACGTCCGAGAAGAAGTAGCGGATGTCGTCGAGCGGGGTCACCGGCGCAGCGATCGTGTCGCCGACACCGACCGGGACGTAGACGTAGCCGGTCACGGCGTTCTGCTTCACGCGCTTGGCGGGGGTGGCGCCGTAGCGGTAGACCAGCCGCAGCGGGCGGGTGCCCTGGTTGCTCAGCTGGAGCACGACCTCGAACCACGCGGCGCCCGACAGGGTGGTCACCGTGGCGGGCGCGAGCACCTGCCGACCGATCACCGAGCCCTCGAAGAGGTGCGTCGCGGTCGTCGCCTTGACGCCCGTGCTCGCCGTTCCGGTGCTCGCCACCTCGAGCGCGAGCGCCGAGCCACCGGCATACGGCGTCACCTCGGCGCGCGAGCTGCTCGCCGAGCCGGAGCCCACCGGCTTCCAGCGCCAGCCGCCGGAGACCAGCGAGGTGAAGGTGTATCCGCGCGAGACCCGCGCGTCGCCGGGGACGGCGAACATCCGCCAGTCGTGCTCGGTGGCCCAGATCCAGTCGCACCCGGCAGAGTCGGCGAGGGAGGCCTGGTTGGAGAACGAGCCGGGGCCCTCCGACGCCGACGAGTGCACGTGCATCGCGTGCCGCCAGCTGCGGGTGCCGTCGGGCAGCACGAGACCACCACCGGCGGCGGGCGTCGACGCGGTGGTGGCGGCCGCCGCGCGGGGCAGGGCGCGGGAGCCGAACCACGCGAGCGCCGCGGCGGCCGAGCCGGCGCCCAGGAGCTGGCGCCGCGAGAAGGGGCCACCGACCGACCGGGCGGCCGAGATCTCGGCATCGCTCAGGCCGAGCGTCAGCAGGTCGATGTCAGGGCAGTCGTCGTGGTCGCACACGCCTCCCATGATGCGGGGCGGAGGCGACCGCGACCGGTGCTTTGCGAGGAATCCGCCCCCGGACGCACGCGCCCCGGTGACGGACGGTCCACACGGCGCGATCCGTGCCGGGATTGACCCATAATCGGAGGGCCGCCGCCATCGAGGGTGACCGGCCCGTGACGGCCTGCCGTCACCCATCAGAGAGAAGGTCACGGTGGTTGCTGCCACACGTCGGGTCAACCTCCTAGCGGCCGTGGCCGTGCTCGCCCTCGTGGTCGGTGGAGTGACCGGCCCGGCATCAGCGTCGGTCGCCGCGTCGGTGACGACCACGCCGGCGGTCTCGGCGGTCTCTGCGGGCGCGCCCGGGACCGACAGCGCCGGCACCTACGTGCCCATCACGCCCTACCGGCTGCTCGACACGCGCCGGGCCACCGGCACCAACGGCACGGCCCCGGTCGGCGGCGGTGCCTCCGTCGTCGTGACCGCGGCCGCACGCACCGCCGACCTGCCCGCGTCGGGCATCGGGGCGCTGGCCGTGACCGTCACCGTGACGCAGAGCAGCGCCGCGGGCTACCTCACCGCATACGCCGACGGTGCGGGCAACCCCGGCACGAGCAACCTCAGCTGGGATGCGGGTCAGACCGTCGGCAACGGCGCGGTGGTGCCGGTCTCGCTCGACGGCCGCTTCGTCGTGCGCAACGGCTCGACCGGGGCCACCCACGTCGTCGTCGACGTCACGGGCTACTACCGCAGCGGCAAGCCGAGCGTCGCGGGCGCCTTCTCGCCGACGACAGCGACCCGGGTCCTCGACACCCGACGTTTCGTCGGGGTGCCCAGCGCGAGTCCCCTCGCCAACCTGGCCTCGGTGCACGTGCCCGTGGGGACGCGGGGCCAGGCCGCGGCCGGAGCGCGAGCGGTCGTGCTCAACCTGACCGTCACCGCGCCCAGCAGAGGCGGCTACGTCACCGTCGGTGGCCCGCTGGCGCTGCCGTACGGCGGCTCGGCCCTCAACTGGCGCACGGGCCAGACGGTCGCCAACCTCGTGCTCGCCCCCGTCGACCCCGACGGCACGGTCGCCCTGCAGGTGACGGTGCCCGGCGGCACGGCGCACCTGGTCGCCGACCTCGTCGGCTTCATGACCGACGGACCCCTCGCGCAGGCCGGGGCGACGAGCACGCGGGACCGGCCCTACCGTCTGGTCGACACCCGTCTCGGCGCAGGACCGCTCGCGGGTCTCGCGACCCTCGCCGTCCCCTCCGGCCTGCCCACCCAGCCCCTGCTGCCGGGGGACATCAGTGCCGTGGTGGTCGACGTCACCGTGACCGCGCCGACCGCGGCCGGCTACCTCACTGCCTGGGCCAGCGGCACCGCAGACCCCCACACCTCGGCGATCAACTGGCTCGCCGGCCAGACCGTCTCGGCCGCGGTCATCGTGCCGGTCGGCGCCGACGGCACGATCTCGCTCCGCAACGGCTCGGGCGGCTCGACCCACGTCGTGGTCGACCTCGAGGGGATCGTGCTGGGCGCCACGATCGTGGACGCGCCCGGATGGTCGTCGGAGCAGGTGCCCGGATCAGACCTCGGGGCCGGGCCGAGCTCCGGCGTCGTCGACGTCTCCTGCGCCGACGGCCCCACGTGCGCCGTGCTCAGCACCTCCCAGGGGGGCAACGGCGTGCTCTCGACGCAGGTGCGCCGGTGGGACGGGACGACCTGGGGCCCCACCGTGGCCCTCACTCCTCAGCCCGACCCCGGTGGCGCCACCGCCTGCTCGGACAGCGGGCTCTGTGTCGCGACCGTGGCCGTCGGCACGACCTCGGAGGTCGCCAGCAGCGGGGCCGACGGTGCGTGGGTCGTCGAGGCGCCCCCCGTGGATGCGGAGGGCCGCATCCCCGACGTGACGGCCGTGGCGTGCGCTCCCGGGGGCACCACCTGCGTGGCGAGCGGCAGCGCCCACGCGACCGGCTCGTCGACCGCCCACCCCTACGTCGCGCAGCGGGGGCCCGGCGGGTGGCAGTCGCTCCCCGTGACCACCGCGGGGCCCGGCTCGCTCGGCGACGTCGACTGCGCCTCCGATTCCTCGTGCGTGGCCGTCGGGTCGACGACCGACGCTTCGGTGGGCACCAGCCTGGTGGCCACCTGGGACGGCACGGTCTGGACGACGCAGACGCTGTCGGTCCCCGGCTCGACGGGCGCGACCAGTGCCGTGCGGGTGGCTGCCGGGGGCGAGGGCGACTACACGCTCACCGGCACCCTCGCGGGCAGCCCTGGCACCGGAACCACCCGCTACACCGCGGTCCGCTCGGGTGGCACCTGGAGCGCCACGACCGTCTCCGAGGCGGGCTTCACCGGTGGTGAGCTGGCGTGCCAGCGCCTCGGCACCGGCTGCTGGGCCAGCGCCACCGCCGCTCAGTCGCTGGGAGCCGTGCCCGGTGGCGGTCCCGTCACGTTCGCGACCACCCACGCACCGCGGCCGGGCGTCCTCGGCTCGCTGGCCTGCCCGAGGGACTGGTGCACCGGCGCTGCCCCGATGCTGTCGGGTGTGGTGGACGACCGCGGGGTCGTCCTCGACCTGACGGCCGGCGCGTGGACCGTCGGCGCCGCACCGACACCCCCCGACTACGTCGAGGGCGGGGGCGGGGCCGCCCAGGTCGGGTGCTGGTCGGGCGGGTGCCTGCTCGTGAGCCCGTATGCCGTCCGCTCCGGCGGTCGGGCGCTCTCAGCCGACGTGCTGCTGCGCAGTCCCTGCGTCGTCACGTGCGTCGCTGCCCCGGGCGCCGCGTGGGTGCCGCAGGTGAGGTAGGCCCCTGACCTTGCGTTCCAAACTAGGGAAACCCGTTGTTCGGGATGCGGCCGACCCTCAGAACCACGGGTTTCCCTGGTCCGGAACGCGGTGGGACGCCTGGCTCGGCCCGCACACACGACGACGCCCCACCCGGTGACCGGGTGGGGCGTCGTGCGTCGTGCTGCTCGTGGTGCAGGCGTCAGGCGCCGACGACCTCGAGGTTGACGGTCGCGGAGACCTCCGCGTGGAGGCGGACCGTGGCCTGGTAGGTGCCGGTCGTCTTGACGTGACCGAGCACCTCGATCTTGCGCTTGTCGAGCTCGGGACCGCCGCCGGCCTTGACCGCGGCGGCGACGTCGCCACCACTGACGGCGCCGAAGAGGCGACCACCGGTGCCGGCCTTGGCCGTCACCGTGACCGGCTTGGCCTCGAGGCGGCCCTTGAGCTGCTTCGCGGCGTCGAGGTCGTGGATCGCGCGGGTCGAGCGCGCCTTGATGATGGCGTCGACCTGCTTCTGACCACCCTTGGTCCACGGCGTGGCGAAGCCGCGGGGCATGAGGTAGTTGCGGGCGTAGCCGTCCTTGACGTCGATGACGTCACCGGCGGCACCGAGGCCGGAGACCTCGTGGGTGAGGATGAGCTTCATGGTGTGTCCTTATCTCTGCTCGGGTCTCAGCGAGCTGAGCTCGAGTAGGGCAGCAGGGCCATCTCACGGGCGTTCTTGACGGCCGTGGCGATGAGGCGCTGCTCCTGGACAGAGACACCCGTGACGCGGCGCGCCCGGATCTTGCCCCGGTCGGAGATGAACTTGCGCAGCAGCGCGGTGTCCTTGTAGTCGATGTTCTCGACCTTGGCGGCCTTGAGGGGGTTCGCCTTCTTCTTGGGCTTACGCACAACGGGCTTGGCCATCGTGGTGCTCTCCTTCGTGTCGTGAGAGCCCGGGGGGGTGCCCCGGGATGGGGTGGTGCTGGTCTTGCAGGAGGCCGTGCAGCGCCTGCCTCACGGCAGGTCACCTCAGGCGTGAGGGAAAAGCAGGATCAACGGCGACCGTCGATCAGAAGGGGGGCTCGTCATAGCTCGGCGCGCCGCCACCCCAGCCGCCCTGGCCACCCTCGCGAGGGCTGCCCTGACCGCCAGCGGGAGCCGGCTGTGCCCCACCGCCCCAGCTGCCACCCTGGGGGCTTCCGCCACCAGAGCCTGAGCTCGGACCGGTGGCCCAGGGGTCTTCGGCCGGGCTGCCGTTGCCGCCACCGGAGCCTCCGCTCCAGCCGCCACCACCGCCGCCACCGCCTTGACCACCGAAGCCTCCGCCGCCGCCACCGCCACTGCGCTGGGTCTTGGTGACCTTCGCCGAGGCGTAGCGCAGCGAGGGGCCGATCTCGTCGACCTCCATCTCGACCACGGTGCGCTTCTCGCCTTCCTTGGTCTCGTAGGAGCGTGACTTCAGTCGGCCGGAGACGATGACGCGGGTGCCCCGCTGGATCGACTCGGCGACGTTCTCGGCAGCGTCACGCCAGACGGAGCAGCGCATGAACAGCGTCTCGCCGTCCTTCCACTCGTTGCTCTGGCGATCGAACGCGCGTGGCGTGGAGGCCACGGTGAAGTTCGCGACGGCTGCCCCGGACGGCGTGAAACGCAGCTCGGGGTCGCCGGTGATGTTGCCGATGACCGTGATGACGGTGTCGCCTGCCATGGATCCTTATCCGCTCGTGAAGGTGGCTCGCTCAGGCGCCGGGGCGCAGGAGCTTGGTGCGAAGAACCGACTCGTTGAGCCCGAGCTGGCGGTCCAGCTCCTGGGCCGTGGCGGGCTCGGCCGACATGGAGACGACGGCGTAGATGCCCTCGGCCTTCTTCTTGATCTCGTAGGCGAGACGACGGCGGCCCCAGATGTCGATGTTGTCGACGGTGCCCCCGTCCTTCGTCACGACGGCGAGGAACTTGTCCAGGGACGGGGCGACGGTGCGCTCGTCCAGCTCGGGGTCGAGGATGACCATGAGTTCGTACTGACGCATGCGGTGACCCACCTCCTTCGGTCTTGGCGGTCACGGTCTCTCCGTGACAGGAGGGTTGCTGTTGCGTAGCCCGCCGTGACCCAGAGCCTGCCACGCAGAGGCGACAGGCGACTCTCGTCATCCACAGGTGACGCGAGTGGAGGGCGAGCAAGGCACGGCGAACCGGCCCAGACTACCGGGGCCGGGCTCCGGCCCGAAATCCGTCAGCCGACCCGGACGATGAGCTGGTCCCGGGCCCCGCGCAGCGGACCGGCCAGCTCGTCGGGCTCCAGCTGGAGGGCCGACTGCTCGTCGGCCGCCTGGAGGGCGGCCAGCAGCCCGGGGTCGAGGCTCGAGCCCTGCTGCTCCGCCGACCGACGCAGGCCGTCGGCCTCCTCGCGCAGGTCGGGCCAGCGGCTGCGCGAGATCCGCCAGGTGCGGTTGACCAGCCACAGCATCCCGGTCAGGCGCAGGCCGAGGAAGAAGGCGTACCACCCTGCCGGCAGGCCGCGGTCGGGGACCGAGATGGCGGCGACGTAGAGCCACACCGCGACGAAGTGCAGGGTCTCGGCCCCGGCCCACACGAGGTGGTCGCGCCAGGCGAGGCCCACGAGGGCGACGAGCGGCACCAGCCACAGCGAGCTCTGCACCGGCACCGACTTGCCGGTGACCAGCACGATGGTCACCATCACGAGGCTGACCTCGGCCACGGTGGGCCGCCGCGGCGCAGCGAGCGCGAGCAGCGCCCCGGTGACCAGCGCGGCCACCCACCCCAGCACCGCGAAGGTGGTCACCGCGCCGGGGGGAAGGGGATAGCCCGCGAGCTGCGGCAGCACCCAGAGCGAGCCGAACCCGGCGCCCGCACCGGCCCAGCCCCGGTAGGCGGCCAGCGCGGCCGCGGGGTTGAGCACGAGCAGGCCGCCGACCACGACGACCACGGTCGCGAGCACCGCCCCGGCGCTCTGGAGCCACGGCCGCAGGCGGCCCGCCCGGAGGCTGACCAGGAGCATGGCGAGCAGGATCAGCACCGGGTAGGTGCGGGCTGAGACCGCGAGCCCCAGCAGCACCCCGGCGAGCACCAGTCGGCTGCGCCCCCACGCCCACAGGCCCCCGGCCACGAGGGCGACACCGAGCACGTCGGGAGCCACCACCACGGTGAGCACCACGACCGGGGACAGCGCCAGGTGGGCCGCCCGCAGGGGGAAGCGCGGCACCGACATGGCGGTCCACCAGACGCTGACCGCGATGAGCACGGCCGCGAGCGCTGCCCACAGGCCGAAGTACCACAGCATCCGCTGGGCGCTGGTGCCGTCGGGGACCAGCTGAGCCAGGCCCGACATCACGAGCGCGGTCAGCGGTGGCTGCCCCACCGACGGCGCCCCGGACCCGCCCGTGAGGAACGGACCCAGCCCCACGCTGAGCCCGCTGTCCTTGTAGGTCGCGGGCAGGTCGGAGAAGCACAGGTGCCAGAACTGGTCGGGCGTCGACCAGCCCGAGCCGAGGCAGTGGGCCCGCTCCACCACGGCCAGCCCCATCGGCAGCGCGGCGGCTGCGGCGAGGAGGGCAGCGGTCTGGCGGACGCCGTGGACGAGTGGCGCGGCATACCGGCCGATGGGTCCGCCGACGACCTCGGAGGCCGCGTGGACGACGGGATCCTGCTCCGAGGGGCGCGTCACCAGGTCGGGGCTCGGGGGGCGCGTGGGCACGTCGGCAGCCTAGCCGCGGTCAGGGCTACCCACCGGGTGCGGCCGGAAGGTCGGCGGCACCCGGTCCCGTGCTCGTCGTCGCGGTCGACGGCGTGGGCTTGGGCGTGGGCTTGGGCGTGGGCGGGCTGGTGCGGGTCCGGGTCTGCGTCGTCGTCGTGGACGACGGCGGAGCCGGGGGCGGGCTCGACGTCGTGGTCGTCGGCGGCGGGGTGGAGGTCGTCGGCGGCGGCGTCGAGCTCGTGACCGGTGGCGGGGTGAAGGTCTGGGTCGGCGCCACCGCGATCTTGTCGTCTCCGATGCCGGCGCGGGCCGGGAAGCCCTGCACCGGGAGGTTCTGGGTGGCGACCCGCATGAAGTCGAGCCAGATCGACAGGGGAACCGAGTTGCCGTTGAGCGCGAGGCCGCTGTTGAGTCCCGGGATGCCGGAGAGGGAGTCCTGCTTGCCGCCGACGTCCCGGTACATGCCGACCGAGACCGAGAGCTGCGGCACCACGCCGGTCCACCAGGCCGACTTGCGGCTGTCGGTGGTGCCGGTCTTCCCCGCCACCGGGCGTCCGAGGGACGAGGCGCGCTCACCGGTGCCCCCGGGCTCGGTGACGGCCTGCATGGCGTCGAGGGTGTCGGCCGCGACCTCGGCCGAGAAGGCCTGGACCGTCGGCTTGGGGGCGGTGTAGTCGACCTCGAGGATGGGCGACGTGGCCCGGGCCACGATGTGGGGGGTGGCGCGCTTGCCGGCCGCCGCGATCGTCGCGTAGGCGTTGGCGACGTCGAGGACGTGCGGTGCCGCGACCCCGAGCACGTCGGACGGGACCGGGACCAGACCGACGGTCTTCAGGGGAATGCCGGCGGCGACGGCGGCGTCCAGCGTCTTCTGTGGCCCGATCTGCTCGTTGAGCCGCATGTAGACCGTGTTGATCGACTTGGCCAGGCCGTAGCGCAGGGTGACCCGGGGGAACGACTCGTTGAACTCGTTGGGCACCGTCTCGGTGGTGCCGGGCACCGCGTACGGGGTGGAGCCCGAGAAGCGGGTCTTGGTGCTGATGCCCTGCTCGAGAGCGGCGATCAGGCCGAACGGCTTGAACGTCGACCCGCCCAGCAGGTTCGCCTGCGTCGCGGAGTTGAGCGGGCGCTTGCTGTAGTCGGAGCCGCCGTACATCGCCACGATCGAGCCGTCGCCGGGGCGGACGGCAGCCAGACCGGCACTCACGCCCTTCTCGGTCGCCGAGGCGGGGATCTCACCGGCGACCGCCGCGACCGCCGCAGCCTGCGCGGCCTTGTTGATCGTCGTCGTCACCCGCAGCCCACCGCGGTCGATGTCGTCGACGCTGAGGTCGAGCACTGACGTGAGCTCGTCGCGGGCCGTGGCCACGAGGTAGCCGTTGGTGCCCGAGAGCGCCTTGCGCGTGGGCGGCGCGACGGTCTTGGGGACACCGGTGATCTTGGCGCGGTCGGCGGCCGAGAGCCAGCCCTGCGACACCATCCCGTCGAGCACGTAGGTGACGCGGTCGGAGAGCCGTTGCTGCTGCTTCGTGCCGAGGGCCGGGTCGTAGAGCGACGGGGCGTTGAGCACCGAGGCGAGGACGGCACCCTCGGCCACGGTCAGCTTGCTCGGGTCCTTGCCGAAGTAGGCCTTCGCCGCGGTCTTGATGCCGTAGGCACCGCGCCCGAAGTAGATGGTGTTGAGGTAGTCCTCGAGGATCTGGTCCTTCGAGGTCGTGCGGTCGATCTTGACCGCGATGATGATCTCCCTGCCCTTGCGGGTCAGGGTCTTGTCCTGGGTGAGGAAGTAGTTCTTGACGTACTGCTGGGTGATGGTCGAGCCCCCGCTCTGCGCCTCGCGGCCCCGGACGGCGTCCCACACCGCGCGGCCGATGCCGGTGATCGAGATACCGGGGTTGGAGTAGAAGGACCGGTCCTCGGCCGCCAGCACCGCGTGCTGCACCGTCACCGGCACGTCCTTCAGCGCCACGCTCTCGCGGTTGCCGTCGGCGGCGCTGATCCGCGCCAGCTCGGTCTTGCCGTCGTCGTAGTAGAGGATCGACGCCTGCGCGTTGGCCAGCTGGTTGGGCTGCGGGATGTCGACACGGGAGTAGGCGACCGCGACGGCGACGCAGGCCACGGCGAACAGGCTGAGAGAGGCGAAGAGCGGCCAGCGCAGCCAGCGCCAGACCCGCCGACGGCGTGACATCGGGGCGGCCGCGGGGCGGCGGGAGGCCGGGGTCTCGGGCTTCTTGGCGGATTTCGGGCTGCTCACGGTCCTGCTTTCGTCGGTGCGCTCGGGCCGGTGCGCGACCGGGGATGAGAGCGGGCGCTGACGGGGAGACCGGCGATACGTGCCCGTCAAGTATGCGACGGGCTACACGAGCGGCTGAAATCTGTGATTTCTCTCCGAGCCGGCAGGGCGCCCCGCGCGCCGGAGCGTGCCAGACTGCGGGGTCCACACACGGGCGGCCTCCCCGGGCGCACCCGTCCCCGGAGCCGACCAGAGGGAGCTCCCCCATTGCCCACCTCCTGTGATCGCTGCGGTGCCCCGGTCGGGGCGGGAGAGCAGCGCTGCGGCACCTGTGGGTGGCAGGCGCCCGTGCCGCTGACCCCCGCCGAGCGGGGTGCACTCGACGACGACGACCCGACTCCGCGCGCGACGCGGGTCGTGCCGGCCGACGGCGCCGGATGGACCCCGGGGCCGACCGAGTCGCTCGCCGTCCCGGCCCCGGTGACGGGCCCGGTGCCAGGCCCCGCGACAGGCCCGCTGGGCGCGGGCGTGCTCGACGACCCGGCGGCATACGGGCGCTGGCGGCTGCAGGGCGACCCCGAGCTGGCGCAGTGGCGCGAGGAGCCCGAGCCCAGCGAGGCGCCGATCCGGCGCACCTTCGGGGCCGTCGACGACGAGGGCCCGAGCCCCTCGCGGATCGCGGTGCGGGTGCTGGCCGGGCTCGTCGCGGCCACCGTCGTGGTGCTGGTCGGCCTCGCCGTCCTCGTCTTCGGGGTGCTGCGCAAGCCGGGCGACACGGCGCCCGCCGCTTCCGCCAGCCGGCCCTCCACCGCCGCGGTGGCCACCCCACCGCCGGGGGCCGGCGCCGCGAGCGCGACACCCGGGACGGCCACGACCTCGGCGAAACCGACGGCGACCTCGTCGCCCACGACGACCGCCTACCCGCCCGTGTCCCTGGCCGGCAGTCCCTGTGGGGCCAGCGGGACCGGCGCGTGGAGCCGGACCGCGGCCGGCACCAGCCAGACCAGCTGTCCCTTCGCGCTGGCGGTGCAGCGGGCCTTCGTCGCCGGCTCGCCCCGGCCCGGCCAGCCGCGCACCGTCTCGGCGACCAGCCCGGTGACCGGCAAGGCCTATCCGATGGCGTGCACCGGCGACCAGCCCGTCACCTGCACGGGCGGCAACGGCGCCGTCGTCTACCTCTACGGCGGGGCCGCCACCTTCCGCTGATGACGCCGGGGGTGGCTCGATGTATCGCGCAGATACATCTTTGTGTATGGTGACCTGACAAACCTCGACTTTGTCAGGTCACCTACCGCAGAAGGAAGCCATGGCCCGCACCGCCCGCCGTGCCGACCTCCTCGACTTCGCGGTCCTCGGGCTGCTGCACGAGTCGCCGATGCACGGCTACGAGCTGCGCAAGCGGCTCAACACCGCCCTCGGCGCCTTCCGGGCTCTGTCCTACGGCTCGCTGTACCCCTGCCTGCGTGAGCTGCTCGCCACCGGCTGGGTGGCCGAGGCCGCGCAGCAGCCGGGGGTGGCGGGCAGCCGCCGCGCCCGGATCGTCTACGAGCTGACCGCCGCCGGAAAGGAGCACTTCGCCTCGGTCGCCCACGACGCCGGGCCGAGCGCCTGGGAGGACGACGGCTTCGACGTGCACTTCGCCTTCTTCGCCCGCACGACCGCCGAGGTGCGGCTGCGGATCCTCGAGGGACGGCGCTCGCGGCTCGAGGAGCGCCTGGCCACCATCCGCGAGACCTCCGCCCGCAACCGCGAGCGGGCCGACGCCTACACGGCCGCCCTCCAGCGGCACGGCGAGGAGTCGGCCGAGCGCGAGGTCCGCTGGCTCGAGGAGCTCATCCACGCCGAGCGCGCCGTCCCGCCCTCCACCTGAAGCCATCCACACCAGCACGACCAGCCAGCCCCGCGGCCTCCCGCCGGGGACACCACACACAAGGAGTACCCATGGGATCCATTCGTGTCGCCATCGTCGGCGTCGGCAACTGCGCCAGCTCGCTGGTCCAGGGAGTCGAGTACTACAAGGACGCCGACCCCAGCGCGGTCGTGCCCGGCCTGATGCACGTGAAGTTCGGTGACTACCACGTCAGTGACGTCGAGTTCGTCGCCGCGTTCGACGTCGACGCCAAGAAGGTCGGCTTCGACCTCTCCGAGGCGATCGTCGCCAGCGAGAACAACACCATCAAGATCGCCGACGTGCCCCCGACCGGTGTCATGGTCCAGCGCGGCGTCACCAACGACGGCCTCGGCAAGTACTACCGCGAGACCATCGAGGAGTCCGACGCCGAGCCGGTCGACATCGTCGCCGCGCTCAAGGCCGCCCAGGTCGACGTGCTCGTCTCCTACCTGCCGGTGGGCTCCGAGGTCGCCGACAAGTACTACGCCCAGTGCGCCATCGACGCCGGCGTGGCCTTCGTCAACGCCCTGCCCGTCTTCATCGCCAGCGACCCCGTGTGGGCGGCGAAGTTCGAGGCGGCCGGCGTGCCGATCATCGGCGACGACATCAAGAGCCAGGTCGGCGCGACCATCACCCACCGCGTGATGGCCAAGCTCTTCGAGGACCGCGGCGTCACGCTCGACCGCACCTACCAGCTCAACGTCGGCGGCAACATGGACTTCAAGAACATGCTGGAGCGCGACCGCCTCGAGAGCAAGAAGCTGTCGAAGACGCAGGCCGTCACGAGCAACCTCACCGGCCCCCTCGCCGGCCTGAAGAGCGACCGCAACGTGCACATCGGCCCGAGCGACTACGTCGCGTGGCTCGACGACCGCAAGTGGGCCTACGTGCGCCTCGAGGGTCGCGCGTTCGGCGACGTGCCCCTCAACCTCGAGTACAAGCTCGAGGTCTGGGACTCCCCCAACTCGGCCGGCATCATCATCGACGCCATCCGGGCGGCCAAGATCGCCAAGGACCGCGGCATCGGCGGCGCCCTGCTCTCCGCCTCGTCCTACCTGATGAAGTCGCCGCCCGTGCAGCGCGAGGACACCGAGGGCCGGGCCAGGCTCGAGGCATACATCGCGGGCACCGAGGAGCGCTGACCCTCCGGGTCCCCACGCACCACCCCGCACGACCACGGATGCCGCGCACCCCACCCCGGGTGCGCGGCATCCGTGCGCACGGGGGTTGGGCGGGCACCACACCGCCGGCTCGGTGTATCGGTGACAGTCGCGCCCGAGGTCGGCCCGGCTGCTGTGAGCAGCGAGTCCCTCTGCTTCCAGCGCCAGCCGCAGCCTCTCGTCACCCAGGTCGACACGGGCCCACGGCCCGTGGGCCATCGCGGCACTGAGGTGCGACAGGACCCCGGTCAGGCGGTGGGCGACCTTCCGGTGCTGGCCGGACACCACGTGCTGCAGCTGGCCTCGGGTCGCACAGCCACCGAGCCGGGTGAGCTCGGTGACGACGCGGTCGTGGGCCATCGCCCCAGCCTGCCGGGACGCGCGCTCCCCTGCCGGTTGTCCACAGGGGTGGGCGGACAGTCAAACAGGCAGAAGCGAGCAGGAAGTCCACGTCAGACGGGTATGAAGCGCCCTGAGGGTCTCCTCCGCCTGTTTGACCGTCCGCCTCTCACGGCGCGTCGGCCATCCCCGGCCCGAGCACCGCCCCGACACCACGGCGGGCGCCGCGCACCGACTGTCGCAGTAGGCCGGTCGCCGCGTCGCGGGCCGACTCCCCCGACCACGACATCCGCGCGGCCACCAGACCGGCGACGAGGGGGGTGGCGAAGGAGGTGCCGCTCCAGCTCGCGAGGCCCGTGTCGAACGTGGCCGTCTCGCCCGGCTGGGGGCGGGGAGGGTCTGCCGGCCACTCATAGGTGTAGTCCCCGTCGGGATAGGCGGTGACGACGTCGGAACCGCGCGCCCACACGTCGACCCACGAGCCGAAGTTGGAGTAGCGGGCGCGTGACCCGTCGGCATCGAGCGCCCCCACCGACACCGACCACGGGAAGGCCGCGGGCCAGAAGGGCCCCCGGTTGCCGTCGTTGCCCGCCGCGCACACGAGCACCGTGCCCTTCACATGCCGCAGCCACCTCTCCCAGAAGACCTCCATCGACATCAGCGGGTGCCCGTGACGAGTCGTCGCCCCAGCCGACATGCTGATGATGTCGGGCATCGACTCGAGCGAGCGCTTGAGGGCGGGCACGAGGTCGGACTCGAGGATGCCGCCACCGACCCAGAGGAAGCCCTCGACGTCGACCTGGGCCGCGGGGGCCATCGACCGCACGACCCCGGCGATGAAGGTGCCGTGCCCGCGGTAGCGACCCACCGCGCCCTGCTGCTCCTCGTCGCCGGTGACCCCGGCGAGCCAGGGGGTCTTGGCGGCCACGTCGGCGATCAGCCCGGTGTCGACGACGACGACCCGCACCCCCTCGCCGAGGCGCTCGTCCGTCGTGGGCCCGGGGTCGAGCGGCGCCGTCGCTGGCACGGGCACCGGCTCCGTGGCCGGGCACGAGCTCGCCTTGGGGCAGACGTGCACGACGTGGTCGGGGGTGGCGACGCCTTCGCCGAGCACCCGGTCGATCCCGTCGAGTGCCCGCAGCGTGTCGGTGCCGGCCGGGAGCTCGACCCGCGTCAGCCCCGCCGACCCGGCGGCCCGCCCGCGCCCACGCTCGGGTGTGCGCCGGTCGTCCTGACCGGTGCCCTTGGGCGGGACGTCGCCCTCGAGCCCCAGCAGGCGCCGCACCCGCTCGACGTCGCGGTCACGCACCAGCACCACCCCGCGGGCGTAGAAGTAGTCCGCCTCGTCGGGGCGGTCGTCGTCCGGGCCGATCCCGATCGACACACCGACCGCGGCGAAGGCCCCGACGAGCTCCTTCGCCTGGATCGCGCGCAGCTGCCTGGCCATATCGCCGTCGGGGTCCCACGGCGGCTGGTCACCCGGTGGGACGTCGCGGCTGCCACCATGAGTCGACATCAACCAAACCTCCTGCGCAGTGGGGTGTGACATTCAGGCAGAGCAGCTCGGGACGCTCGTGATACCTCTCCCGCCCCGACCCGACACCGAGGGCACCGACGGCGACGGCGACGGCGACGACCACGGCGCCGCCGACCTGGCCGAGACACTGCTTCCGCTCGCACTCTCGCAGCCCCGTCTCGCGCTGACAAGGGCCACGGAGATCCTGTCGAGCGACCCCTCGCCGTACGACGCCTCGGTGGCTCACCAGGCAGCGGGGATCGTCCACCGGGACGCAGGAGACGCCGACGCCGCGCTCGCCCACCTGCGGAGGGCCCGACGGGCCGCGCGCCACTGCGTGCCCGCGGCCACCGCGTCACGTGAGGGCGACGTCCTCGCGACGTACGCCCAGGCCCTCCAGTACGCCGGCAGGACCGGCGCTGCACTGCGCGCCTTCGCCGAGGCTGCCGCGTTGACCCCGCCCCGGGCGCTGCATCGCCTGCTGTTGCGCCGCGCCCACGCGGAGTACCGGCTGGGGCGCTTCACCGACGCCCTGGCCAACCTCGACCTCGCGCTCGCCGGCAGCCAGGCCCAGGCAGACCGCCTCTGGGAGGCGAGGGCCCACAACAACCGGGCCATCGTGCACCTCGCCCTCGGGGCCTTCGCCGAGGCCGACCGCGACGCGGTCGTCGCGGAGGAGCAGTACCGCGCACTCGGGTCCCTCCGCGAGGCCACCGAGGCCCGGCACAACCGGGCCTACGCGGCGATGGGTGCAGGGGACGTGCCGCGGGCGCTGTCGCTCTTCGAGGAGGTCGGGGCCCAGTACCTCGCCCTCGGGGCCGTCCCGCCCGAGCTCGGTATGGACCGGGCGGAGGCGCTGCTGGTCGCGGGGCTCTCGGTCGAGGCGGTCACGATGACGCGCGGCATGCTCGACGCCCCGCGGCTCTCACCCCTGGCTCGGGCGGAGGCCCTGCTCCTCGCCGCCCGCTCGCTGCGCCAGTCGGGCGACCCCGGGGCGGCGAGGGTCAGCGCCACCCTCGCGGCGCACCTCTTCGGGAGCCAGCGACGCCCCACCTGGGCGCTGCGGGCCCGCCTGCTCGGGCTGCAGGCCGAGCGCGACGAGCTGCTCGTCGAGCCGGACGCCCCGCGCGCCGCGTGGTCACGGGTCGCCCGGGCCTCGCGTCGGGTCGCGGCGTCGCTGCAGGACGCGGGGCTGCCCGAGGCACCCGTCGCGCTCCTGCTCCACGGGCAGGCCGCACCGCTCGCCGGGCACCACGAGGAGGGACGGGCCAGCCTGCAGGCTGCGGCCCGGACCCGGCGGAGCGGACCACCCCTCGCCCGTGTAGCCGGCTGGTACGCCGCCGCGCTCCTCGCCGACGCCCGGGGTGAGCGCCGGGCGCTGCTCCACGCCTGCCGCCGCGGCCTCGACGCCGTCGACGAGCACCGGGCGACCTTCGGCGACCTCGAGCTGCGGGCGCTCGCCGGTGACCACGGACTCGGTCTCGCCCGGCTCGCGGTCACCGACGCCGTGCGCGCGGGACGGCCGCGGGAGGTGCTCGGGTGGACCGAGCGGTGGCGGGCGACCGCCCTCGCGGGAGACGTCGGCCTGGGGGCCGACCCGGCTCTGGCGGCCGACGTCGCGGCCCTGCGCGACGTCACGAGACGGCTCGGCTCGGCCCAGGACGAGGCGGGCCCGTCCCTGGCCCGGGAGCAGGCTCGCCTCGAGGCCGCCCTACGACGTCGCCAGCGCCACCGCCGCGGTGAGGGCGCGGCGTCCGGACCTGTCGACCTCGCAACGGCGCTCACCGCCCTGAGCGACGCCAGCCTGCTCTACCTCGTCGAGGTCGACGGCTCCCTGCTCGTCCTCACCGCCCGCGACGGCAGGGTGCGCAGCCGGGTGGTGGGGCCGGCCGGCCGGGCCGGGTCGGAGGCGGCCTACGCGACCTTCGCCCTGCGCCGCGCCGCCCACGGGCGGCCCCTCGACACCGTCGCCGCCGGGCACCGGCTCCAGACCGCGCTGCTGGGTGAGGTCGGCGGGGTGGGTGAGCGGGTCGTCCTGGTGCCGCCGGCCGCCCTGCTCAGCGCACCGTGGAGCCTGCTCCCCGCCCTGCAGGGGTCGGTGCTCACGGTCGCGCCGTCGCTGTCGGCGTGGCACCGAGCCCAGGAGGCGACGGCACCCGACGGCCCGGTCGTGCTCGTCACCGGCCCCGGCCTGACCACCGAGCAGCAGGAGGCCTCGCTCGTCGGGAGCAGCCATGCGGGGGTGGTCACCCTCGACGGCGGTGACGCGACGGTGGAGCGGGCCCTGGCCGTGCTCGACGGTGCCCGCCTGGGTCACGTCGCGGCCCACGGGCACCTGCGCACCGACGCACCGCTCTTCTCCGCCATCGACCTCGCCGACGGACCCCTGATGGTGCACGACCTCCAGCGTCTGGTGCGGCCGCCGGGCGCCATGGTGCTCTCCGCCTGCGAGAGCGCCGGGATGCTCGCGGTGACCTCCGACGAGGCGCTGGGGCTGGTCAGCGCCCTGCTCGGGATGGGGACCCGGTCGGTCGTGGCCAGCGTGGCGGCGGTCAACGACCGGGCCACGGTGAGCGTGATGGCCCACGTGCACGCGGGCGCGGCCTCCGGCGGGACGCTCGCCGAGGGGCTGCGCGACGCCCGCACCGACGAGTCCGCGAGCCCCGTGGTGCGGGCGACCACGGCCGCCTTCACGGCTTTCGGCGCCTGATCGCGCCCTGGTCGGCTCAGCGGGCGTCGACCCAGGGGGTCGTGAGCGGCGCCTGCTCGCCGCACTCCATACGGAAGCGGACGAGGCCGAGGGGCACCCGGGAGAGCGCGAAGCGCCCATCGGGCTCGACGCCGGTGCTGTACGACGCCGACGTCGTCTCCAGCACGACGGACCACCCAGCGGGGACCGGCTCGCCGGAGACGAGCACGACGGCGCCGAGCACCTCGGCGAAGGGATCGCGGATGGCCAGCTCGACGTCGAGGCTCACGTCTCCCAGCTCGAAGAAGTGGATGCGGCTGGCGGACGGGCCCCGCACCGCGCTCTCGAGACCCTGCCCGTCGACCACCTGCATCAGCTGGGCGTCGAGGTCGCGGAAGGAGAAGAGGGCCTTGCTCGAGGCGATGACGTCGTCGGGGACGGGGTCGACGACGTCGAGCAGCACCCCGAGCCGCGCGAGCAGCTCGGCATCGGCGTCGTGCACCCCGAAGGATCGTCCGGTCGCCATCACGCCACCCCTCCCGGCTGGGGCCCGAAGGCATAGGTGGAGCTGCCGAGGATCTTCTCGAGCCGGCCGAGGCACCGCATCCGGGTCGGGCCGATCGAGCCGATGGGCATGCCGAGCGAGTCGGCGACCTCGACGTAGGCAGGCCGGTCGCAGGCCATCAGCACCCGCAGCAGCTGCTGGCACCGCTGCGTGAGCTGGGTGAAGCCGGACCACAGGGCGGCGTCGCGCTCCGACTCGAGCAGGGCGAGGTCGAGCTCGCTGGCCCGGTGGTCCACGAGCCCCGCCCCCAGGTCGTCGTCGCGCACGGTCAGGTCGCGACCCTTGCGCTGCACCACCCGCAGGGCCTCCCGACGGGCCGTCGTCGCCAGCCACCCGGGCAGGGCCTCGGGCTCCTGGATGTGGCCGAGGTTCTCGAGCAGCTTGAGCCACGTCGTCTGCACGACGTCGGCGGCGTCGTCCTCCCCGAGCCGGAAGGAGCGGCCGACGCTCCACAGCAGGCGCGAGAAGCGCTCGACGATGGCGTCCCAGGCGTCCTGGTCACCGGCGGCCGCAGCGTGGACGAGCGTCGTGAGCGAGGGCGGGTCGGTCGGCAGGTCGGTCGGCACGGAGGCTCCAGGGGACGACGGGTCGAGCGGGGGGTGGCTTGCCGACGGTGACCGCCGGGCGACGGAGAGGCTCATTCCCTCAAGAGCGAGCGAGGTCGGCCGTGATACACCCGGGCCGTCGGGAGTGCCTTCGAGCATCCTCTGGGGCGGCGCCCGGGGGCAAGGGCCACCGCGTACGCAGTCCGGCACCGGCCACGAGGCCGCGGGCCGGGTGGTCGGCCCCTCGTGGCGGCCGCAGATCCCGGGCCGAGGGTCGAGGCCCTCCAGCGCGACCACGACAGCGGGGTCACGATCGCCCACCCGGGTGATGCCAGTCACTCGCCCCGCGCGGCATACCAGGCCCGCAGCCGCTGCCCCGCGACCTCGGGGCCCAGCAGGCCCTCGTCGAGGCGCAGGGCCAGCAGGAAGCGGTAGGCCTCGCCCACGACCCGCCCGGGTGGCACACCCAGCAGCGCGCCGATCTCGTTGCCGTCGAGCTCGGGGCGCACGGCCGCCAGCTCCTCCTGGGCCTGGAGTCGCTCGATGCGCACCTCGAGGTCGTCGTAGGCCCGCGACAGCCGGGCAGCCTTCCGCTGGTTGCGGGTGGTCGAGTCGGAGCGGGTGAGCAGGTGCAGCCGGGCGAGCAGGGGGCCGCTGTCGGTGACATAGCGGCGCACGGCAGAGTCGGTCCACTCTCCGGTGCCGTAGCCGTGGAAGCGCAGGTGCAGCTCGACCAGGCGCGACACGGCCGTGATGGTGTCCTTGTCGTAGCGCAGCGCCCGGAGCCGCTTCGCCGTCAGCTTGGCCCCGACCAGCTCGTGGTGGTGGAAGCTGACCCCGCCGCCCTCCTCGAACCGGCGGGTGGCCGGCTTGCCCACGTCGTGCAGGAGCGCGGCGAGGCGCAGCACCAGGTCGGGGGGGCTCACCTCGAGGGGCTCGGCCACCCCGGTCACGCGACGGGGCCCCTCGAGCTCGATGGCCTGCTCGAGCACGGTCAGCGAGTGGTCGTAGACGTCCTTGTGCCGGTGGTGCTCGTCCACCTCGAGGCGCAGGGCCGGCAGCTCGGGCAGGAAGACCTCCGCGAGACCGGTGTCGACGAGCAGCGCCAGGCCCTCCCGCGGCGAGCGCGAGAGCAGCAGCTTCGACAGCTCGTCACGCACCCGCTCGGCCGAGACCATGCCAAGGGTGTCGGCGCGCGCGGTCATCGCCGCCTGCACGTCGGGCGCCACGGCGAAGCCCAGCTGGGAGGCGAAGCGGGCCGCGCGCATCATCCGCAGAGGGTCGTCGGCAAACGACTCGTGGGGCGACGCCGGGGTGCGCAGCACCTTCGCGGCGAGGTCGGCCAGGCCGCCGTGCTCGTCGACGAACTCCAGCGACGGCAGGCGCAGGGCCATCGCGTTGACGGTGAAGTCACGGCGTACGAGGTCGTCGGTCAGCGAAGTGCCGAAGGCGACCTCCGGCTTGCGGCTGGTGCGGTCGTAGGAGTCGGTGCGGTAGGTCGTGATCTCGACCTGGGTGGCCCCCACCCGCAGCCCGATCGTGCCGAACGCGCGTCCGACGTCCCACCGGGCGTCGGCCCACCCGCTGGTGACGGCGGTGATCTGGTCGGGGGTCGCGTCGGTCGTGAAGTCGAGGTCGGCGCTCGAGCGGCCGAGGAAGGCGTCGCGCACCGGGCCCCCGACCAGAGCCAGCTCGTGACCGGCCGTCGCGAAGAGGCTGCCGAGCTCACGCAGCAGCGGCAGGTCGGCGGCCAGGCCGGCGACGGCCTGCTCCTGCAGGCGCGCAGCGGTGGCAGCGGGCAGCAGGGCCGGGGTGGGAGCAGTCGGGGTGTCGGACACGACCACCCACCTTAGGCGAGCCGACCCCCTCACCCCACCGACGTGGCGGCCGGGGCCCGAGCAGTGCGGCGGACACCCACGGCTGCGCTGGTTATCGTGGGGGGATGAGTGCGACGACGGAAGGGGCGGCCGGGCCGGCCCGACGTCTGCCCGCCGTCGAGGAGCGCTCCGCCGGCGGCGTCGTGATCGACGTGCACGAAGGAGCCGCCCGCATCGCGGTGATCGCGCGACGCAACCGGGCCGGTCGCATCGAGTGGTGCCTCCCGAAGGGTCACATCGAGCCCGGCGAGACCCTGCCGCAGACCGCCGAGCGCGAGGTCGCCGAGGAGACGGGCATCGTCGGGCGGGTGCTGACCGAGCTCGGCACGATCGACTACTGGTTCGCCACCTCCGACCGCCGCATCCACAAGTTCGTCCACCACTACCTGCTCGAGGCCACCGGCGGCGAGCTCACCATCGAGAACGACCCGGACCACGAGGCCATCGACGTCGCGTGGTTCCCGCTGGCCGAGGTGCACCGACACCTCACCTTCCCCAACGAGCGGCGCATCGCCCAGGTCGCCTGGGAGCGGCTGGCGGGCACCGCGTGAGCCCAGTCGTCAGCCGGCCGACCCGAGCGGGGGAGCGCCTGCGGCGACGACCCGCGCTCGCCGTTAGCGCACTGCTCGTCGTGGTCGGCCTCGTGACGGCGGTTCCACCCGTCGAGGCGGCGGCTGCCGCCTCCCCCGTCGGGTCACCCGTGACCGGCGCGGCGGCCGTCCCCGCCTCGGGGGGCCTCACGTTGCGGTCGATGAGCCCGGGCGTGGTCACCCGCGGGACCGACCTGACCGTCACCGGGGTCCTCGCGGCGGGCGGCGCCGCGATGGTCGCCCCACGGGTCAGCCTCGTGCGGGGGGGCTCGTTGCTCACCACCCGTCAGGACGTCACCGACTGGTCGACCGCGAGCGCGCCGGCCGCGGGTGCCCAGCTGGCCTTGGCGACCCCGACGCCCCGCCTGGCGTCCGGGGGCAGCATCCCCTTCACCCTCACGGTGCCGGCGGGCACGCTGCGCGACAGCGCTCCCTACGGCGTGCTGCCCGTGGCCCTCGAGGTGACCTCCGACCAGGGCACGACGTCGGTGCACACCTTCGTCGGGTGGTATGCCCGCAAGGAGTACGAGCAGCTCGACCTGGCCGTCGTCGCACCCGTCACCCTGCCCGCCGACACCTCGCTCTACGCCGA
This sequence comes from Dermatophilaceae bacterium Soc4.6, assembly GCA_039889245.1. NCBI lineage: Bacteria > Bacillati > Actinomycetota > Actinomycetes > Micrococcales > Dermatophilaceae > Dermatophilaceae bacterium Soc4.6. The sequence goes on from JAZGVH010000002.1 coordinate 2,457,971, forward strand.
CGACGCCACCGTGCGGGCTCGGGCCTGGCAGCGCGACCTCGGCAGCGGGAGCCGGCTCGACCGCCTCCTGCGCGGCACCGACGCGCCGGGCGCGCCCGTGACCTGGGCGGTGGACCCCGCGGTGCTCGGCCCCGGGCCGAGCGCCCCGTCCGGTGGCTCGACCGGCTCCGGCGGCCCCGCACCGAGCCCGAGCCCGACCTCGAGCCCGACCTCGAGCCCGACCAGCCCGACGGGAGACGCGGGGGCGCAGGCTCCCGGCGCCACCCTGCCCGACCCCGTCACGAGCGCCCAGCAGCGGCTCGCTGCCCGCCTGCGCGACGGCGCCACCCGCCACCCCGTCTGGGCCCTGCCGTATGCCGACCCCGACCTCGCCGCCACGCTCGTCTCCCCCTCGGACCCGCTCGTCAGCGCCGAGATCCGGCGGGCGGGCGCCCTGGGCGGGCAGCTGGGTGGCGCAGCGGTGACCACGGGCATCGCCTGGGCCGTCGACGGGAGCCTGCCCTCCGACCGCGAGATTGGGCTGCGCACGGCCTACGGACCCGGTCTGCGAGGCGCGCTCGTCTCGTCGTCGACGCTGCCGGGCACGTCCGGCTTCAGCGCCACCGCGCCCCACCTCTCACCCGGCGGTCTGCCGGTCGTGGGCTGGGACGACGTGATGAGCAGCCTCACGACCCGCACCCGCACCGTCTCCGACGGGGTGCTCGCCACGCAGGAGCTGGTGGCGCAGACCGCGACGCTCCTCGGCCAGAGCCCCGGTCTGAACCGCAGCTTCCTCATCGCCATCCCCCGCAGCATCGACCCGTCGGCGCAGGCCCTGAGCTCGATGCTCACGGGTCTGGCGGCGGTGCCGTGGGTGCGGATGGGGTCGGCCGATGACCTCGTCAGCGCTGCGGTGGCCTCGGGAGACCCCCTCACGTCGGTGGGCGCCAGCACGTGGCAGGTCGCCCGGCCCGGCCTGACCCCCGACCTGCGCCGCAGCGTCGACGGCACCCGGACGGCCGTCGAGGCGGTCACGACGCTGCTCCCGCGGCGCTCGGGAGAGCTCGGGCTCTGGCAGGACAGTCTCGACCAGGTCGTCTCGAGCCGCTGGCGGGGCCAACCGGCCGGCCCGGCGTCCCTGGTGGGCGCTGCGGCCCGGTGGGCCCGCACGGCCACGACCGGGATCAGGGTCCTGAGCCAGGACACCAACTTCCTGGCCGACGAGGGCATCCTGCAGGTCACGGTGGTCAACGACCTGAGCGAGCCGGTGGCCGGTCTGGTGCTGCGCCTCAGCCCGAGCAACCCCCGGCTGCGGGTGCTCCAGCAGCCCGAGGCCTTCCCCATCGCGGCCCGCAGCCGGGCGACCGTGCGGGTGCGGGTGCAGGCGGTGGCCGCCGGACTGGTGCCCGTCACCGTCTCGCTCCGGTCGAGCGACGGGCTGCCGGTCGGCACGTCGGCGCAGCTCAACATCCGCGCCAATCCCCCGGGGCGCACGTTCTACCTCGCGTCGGGTGCCGTCCTCGTCCTGCTGCTGGTCGTCGGGGTGCTGCGCTCCGTGCGTCGGCGTCGCCGTCCGGTGTCGGCCCCGTAGGATGCGGGCAGCCCCCTGCCGCGTGGTGGTGCTGCGCGACGGACCGTGACGGGTGGGCACCCGACGACGAACGAGGGAGCAGCAGTGCACGGCGTGGGCCCCGGGTCGACCCTCGGCGGTCGCTATGTGCTGGCCCAGCGACGGCAGGAGCATCCGCGCTACGAGCGGTGGCTCGCCCAGGACCAGACCCTGCAGCGCGACGTCGTGCTCCTGTGCTTCCCGGGGCTCGGCGCGACCGCCGCGGCTGCGCTCGATGCCGCTCGCCGGGCCGCCGGCATCGACGACCCGCGGCTGGTCAGGGTGCTCGACGTCGGTCGTGACGGTGAGACGGCCTTCGTCGTGGAGGAGCCGCTGACGCGGGCCGTCGACCTCGTCGGGCTGCTCGACGGCGGCCCCCTCCCGGCGGGCGAGGCGCGCCGGCTCGTCGGGGAGGCCGCCACCGGCCTCGAGCAGGCCCGGGTGCGGGGTCTGCACCACGGGGTGCTCGGTCCCCGCTCGCTGCTGCGCCTCGACGACGGGGGGGTCAAGGTGCGCGGCCTCGCCGTCGAGGGTGCCCTGCTCGGGGTCGACGACGTCGACGGCGCGCAGGCCAGCCGCGACGACACCGTCGCCCTCGCCGCCCTCGCGTATGCCGCGCTCACCGGTCACTGGCCCCTCACCGGCCCCGTGGGCCCGCACGACGGGCTGCCGGCCGCCCCCCGCGTGGTCGGCGGGATCGCCTCGGCCTCCGAGATCTCGGCCGGCGTGCCGGCCGACCTCGACACCATCACCCGCCTGACGCTGGGCTCCACCGGGGCGACGCTGCAGAAGGACGGCTCGGGCTCGACCCGCGAGCCCCGGGGACCCCTCACCCCCGGTGACCTGGCCGGGCAGATCGCCCCGTGGGCGAGCACGGCCGACCCCGCTCACCTCGTGCCGCGCACCCCGGTCACCGTCACGGCCCCCGCCGTGACCGCCGCCGTCTCCGCGGTGACCACGCTCACCGCCGAGCCGGCCCCCCGGCGTCCCAGCCAGCCGACCTCCGAGCCGACCTCCGAGCCGCTCGCGGAACCAGCCCACGAGCCCGTCGCGGCTTCCGGTCCGCCGGCCGCGAGCGGCCCGCCGCCGCGTCCCACCGTGCTGGGGATGCCGCTCGGCGGTGGCCCGGCCCCCGTCGCCGGTGCGTCGGACCGCGCCCGATCGGGCCCGGACACGGACACGGACTCCCTCGACCTGCACAGCCTCGCCTTGCCGGCACCCGACCGGCTGCGGATGACCGCCCACGTCCGGCTGAGCGACACCCTCGAGGAGAGCGACGACGACCTCGAGCCGCCGCTCCCCCTCGGGGGCCGGCGCACGGTTGCGGCGCCCCCCGGCGACCACGCGGGCACCGCGCTCGCCGCCGTGGCCGCACTGGTCGTGGTCGCTGCGGTGCTCGGGATCGTCGGGGTGTCTCGCATCGGCCGCTCCGAGACGCCGGCCCCTGCGGCCACGACGAGCACAGCCGTCGTCGCGGCGAAGCCCACCCCCACCGCGTCCCCCACCCCCACCCCGAGCGCGACCACCACCGCGGCCGCGCTCACGCCCGTCGGCATCGTGCAGGCCCAGGCGTGGGACCCGCAGGGCGACAACCAGGAGGGCAACGCGTCGGCTCCCCGGTCGTTCGACGGCGACGGCACGACGCTGTGGCGCTCTCAGACCTACCGCACGGCCCCGTTCGGTGGGCTCGCCAAGACCGGCATCGGCCTGATCCTCGACCTCGGCCAGCAGACCGCGGTCCGGCAGGTGCAGGTCGACCTGCGCGGTGGCTCCGACCTCACCGCCTACGTCGCGAGCCGCGAGTCCCTCGACGGCGCCACGTCGATCGGCACGTCCAGCGGGGTCGACGGCACCGTGACCTTCACGGCACCGGCCGGTGGCGCCAAGGGTCAGCTCGTCATCTTGTGGTTCACCAGGCTCGCGCCCGACGGTGAGGGTGGTTTCCGGGCCCAGGTGGCCGAGGTGCGGGTCAGCGGCTGAGCCGCCGACCGCAGCGTGACGGGGAACAAAGCCCCGGTCACGGCAGTTGGCCCACCCGAGGTCGGTATGGTCGTGAGGTCGTATGCCTCGCCGGCCCGACTCGGCGGAAACACCCTTTTCGGTTAGGACTTCTTCGTGACCAGCGACGTGCGTGACGTCATCATCATCGGCTCCGGACCCGCGGGCTACACCGCAGCGGTCTACGCCGCTCGGGCCGACCTCTCCCCGCTGCTGCTCGAGGGCAGCGTCACCGCCGGTGGCGCCCTGATGAACACCACCGAGGTCGAGAACTTCCCCGGCTTCCGCGACGGCATCATGGGGCCGGCGCTGATGGAGGAGATGCGTGCCCAGGCGGCGCGCTTCGGCGCCGAGATCGTCACCGACGACGTCACCGCGGTCGACCTCGCTGGTGACATCAAGACCGTCACCGACGGCGAGGGCAACGTGCACCGGGCTCGCGCCGTCATCCTCGCCATGGGCTCGGCCTACCGCGAGCTGGGCCTGCCCGACGAGAAGCGGCTCTCCGGCCACGGTGTCTCGTGGTGCGCGACGTGCGACGGCTTCTTCTTCCGCGACCAGGACATCGCGGTGGTCGGCGGTGGCGACTCCGCCATCGAGGAGGCGACCTTCCTGACGAAGTTCGCCCGCACCGTGACCATCGTGCACCGCCGCGGCGAGCTGCGGGCGTCCAAGATCATGGCTGCCCGCGCCCACGGCAACGACAAGATCCGCTTCGCGTGGAACTCCGCGGTCAGCGCCATCCACGGTGACGCCAAGCTGAGCGGCGTCACCCTCGAGGACACCGTCACCGGTGAGACCCGTGAGCTGGCCGTCACCGGCCTGTTCGTCGCCATCGGTCACGAGCCGCGCAACGAGCTCGTGCGTGAGCTCGTCGACCTCGACACCGAGGGCTACGTCGTGACCGGGGCCTCGGTCGCGCCGGGGTCGCACGCTGCCACCGCGACGGCCATCCCGGGCGTCTTCGCCTGCGGCGACCTCGTCGACCACACCTACCGGCAGGCCATCACCGCCGCTGGGTCCGGTTGCCAGGCCGCCCTCGACGCCGAGCGCTTCCTCGCCGTGCTGGGCGACTCCCCCGACCTCGACTACGCCGGTCACCCGGACGGTGCCTCGGAGGGCACGGCGCTCGACGACGAAGCCAGCCTCAGCGCTGCCAGCCGCTGACGCACCCGCGTCACGACCCCCTTTCCTCACCCCCTGCGACCCACCCACCACCGGAAGGACCCCTCATGGGAATCCACACCAAGGACACGACCGACGCCACCTTCGAGGCTGACGTGCTCAAGAGCGACAAGCCCGTGCTCGTCGACTTCTGGGCCGACTGGTGCGGCCCCTGCAAGGCCGTCGCGCCCGTCCTCGAGGAGATCGCCGGCGCCCACGCCGACAAGATCGAGGTCTACAAGCTCGACACCGACGCCAACCCCGGCATCACCACGAAGTACGGCGTGACGAGCATCCCGACGATGAACGTCTACGTCAACGGCGAGGTCGTCAAGACCCTCGTCGGTGCCCTGCCCAAGCCGAAGCTGCTGCGCGAGCTCGCCGACTACCTGGGCTGATCCAGGCTGAGCCGGCTCATCGGGTCGAGTCCGGCTCAGAGGGGGCCGGGCTCCTCGCGGTGGGCCGCGCCCACCGGCTGGGGGGCCCCGAGCCCCCGCACGGGTGCGAAGAGACGCTCGACCGCCTGCTCGACCTCGGAGCGCCACCGCAGCGCCGTGCGCAGGTCGAGGCGCATCCGAGGGTAGGCGAGGTGCTCGCGCGCCGTGCGGAAACCCACCGCGCGCAGGAAGTCGCTGGGCAGGACGCACCCACCGGGTGGCGTGAGGGCGGTGGAGCCGTAGGCCTCCATCGCCCTCACCCCGCGTCGCAGAGCGTCCTTGGCGGCGGCCTGCACCAGCACCCGACCGATCCCCTGGCCGGCGAACCTCGGCTCGATGCGGGCGGTCATGAGCACGATGGCGTCCTGGCTGACCGGCGAGGTGGCGAACGCCTCGGCCCGCGGCACGAGGTGCGCGGGGGCGAAGGTGAGGTAGCCAGCAGGCTCACCATCGACGTAGGCGACCCGTCCCGGGCTGCCCCAGTCGAGGAGCGTCGTGGTCAACCAGCCCTCCTTGGCCTCGGCCGGATCGGCGACCCGGGGCCCGAGCGAGGCGTTCAGCTCCCAGAAGACGCACCTCGCGCACCGTCCGGGGAGGTCGGCCAGGCGGTCGAGGGTGAGGGGGAGGATGTCACGGCCCATGACTGATTGTGGCTGACCCGACGCGGTGAGGGAACAGCCGCCGGGTGACGGATCGGACACCCGAGGTGACAGGGTGGAGGCATGGCAGCCGAGCAGACCAGTGAGCCCGTCGAGCAGTCCTACCAGCGGGACACGGCCTACATCGAGGACCGGGTCACCCGCGGCTCCGAACGGTGGCCGGTCGAGGCCGGGCGCTACCGGCTCGTCGTGGCCCGTGCCTGCCCCTGGGCCAACCGGGCGATCATCGTGCGCCGCCTGCTCGGCCTCGAGGACGCCATCTCGATGGGGGTGTGCGGCCCCACCCACGACGAGCGGTCGTGGACCTTCGACCTCGACCCGGGAGGCGTCGACCCGGTGCTGCAGATCCCGCGCATCAGGGACGCCTACCTGGCGCGCTTCCCCGACTACCCGAAGGGGATCACGGTGCCCTGCCTCGTCGACCTGCGGTCCGGGCAGGTCGTCACCAACGACTTCCCGCAGATCACCCTCGACCTGAGTGCCGAGTGGACCGACTTCCATCGCGAGGGTGCCCCCGACCTGTGGCCCGCGGGCCGACGCCAGGAGATGGACGAGGTCAACGCCGACGTCTACCGCCACGTCAACAACAGCGTCTACCGCGCCGGCTTCGCCGGCACCCAGGCGGCCTACGAGCAGGCCTACGACGCCCTCTTCGCCGCACTGGACCGGCTGACCACGCGGCTGACCACCCAGCGGTATCTGGTGGGCGACACCATCACCGAGGCCGACGTCCGCCTCTTCACCACCCTGGCCCGTTTCGACGCGGTCTATCACGGCCACTTCAAGTGCAACCGGCAGAAGCTGACCGAGATGCCGGTGCTGTGGGCCTACGCCCGAGACCTCTTCCAGACCCCGGGTTTCGGTGACACGACCGACTTCCACGACATCAAGCAGCACTACTACGTGGTCCACACCGGCATCAACCCGACCGGGGTGGTGCCGGCAGGCCCGCTGGTCGAGCCGTGGGCCGAGCCCCACGACCGTGAGCGACTCGGTGGCCGGCCCTTCGGTACCGGAACGGCACCCGGGCCCGTGCGTGCGGGTGAGCAGGTCCAGCCCGAGCACAACGCCGCCCTGGCTCTGCTGGCCTAGGGTTCAGCTCACCCTGCTGAGCGACGAAAACCGTTGCGGCGCAACGTTTCTCGTCCCTGCTCAGACGGCTTCGGTCGGCAGTCCCATCACCGCCATGATGCGATGCAGGTCGTCCACCGACGCGAACTCCACCGTGAGCCGTCCCTTCCGTTGGCCGAGGGCCAGGGTCACCCGGGTGTCGAAGTGGTCGGAGAGGCGGGCAGCGACCTCATCGAGCTGCGGGCGACGTGACCCGGCGCGGGGCCTGCGGGGCGAGGGGGCTCCGGAGCCGTCGCCCCCCAGCGAGACGATCTCCTCGACGCTGCGCACCGACAGCCCCTCGGCGACGATACGCTGCGCCAGACGCTCCATGGCCGCCCCGTCGTCGAGACCCAGCAGGGCCCGGGCGTGTCCGGCGCTCAGCACCCCGGCTGCGAGCCGCCGAGCCACCACAGGGGGCAGGCGCAGCAGGCGCAGTGTGTTGGAGATCTGGGGGCGGGACCGCCCGATGCGGGTGGCCAGCTCTTCCTGCGAGCACCCGAAGTCGTCGAGCAGCTGCTGGTAGGCCGCCGCCTCCTCGAGTGGGTTGAGCTGGCTGCGGTGCAGGTTCTCAAGGAGGGCGTCCCGCAGCAGGGCGTCGTCCTTGGTCTCCTTGACGATGGCGGGGACGGTCTCCATCCCCGCGAGCTGGCTGGCCCGCCAGCGGCGCTCACCCATGATCAGCTCGAAGTCCACCCCCGCCGGCACATCGGTGCGGTCGGCGTCGGGGATGCGACGCACCACCACAGGCTGCAGCACCCCGATCTCACGGATCGAGTGCACCAGCTCGGCCATGTCGTCCTCGTCGAAGACGGTCCGGGGCTGGCGGGGGTTCGGGCGGATGGAGGTGACCGGCAGCTCCGCGAAGTAGGCCCCCGGCACGGGCGTCAGCGTCGCCTGCTGCTCGTGCCCCTCCTGGACGGACCCACCCTCCCCGCCGGGCGTCGAGGGGTGGGTGGCCTGCCCGCTGTGGTCGGATGCGGGGGTGTCGTGACGAGCGGCCGTCTCGTCCGTGCCCTCCGTGCCCTCGGTGCGCTCCGTGCTGGTCACTCCATCGCGGGCGTCGCGTCCCGGGCGGTCAGGGAAGAAGACGTCAACCGGACGAACGCCCTCACTCGGACTGCTCGGGATGAGGGCGCCGAGCCCTCGGCCGAGGGCACGGCGCTTCTCGCTCACGGGGTCGCTCCTGCGGAGTGCGTGGTGTGGGTGGCACCGGCCGGGGGGGCGGCCCCACGGGCGGCGATCGAGCTGGCGGCCTCGAGATAGGCCAGGGCGCCGCTGCTGACCGGGTCGTAGGTCATCACGGTCTCGCCGAAGCTGGGCGCCTCCGACACCCGCACCGACCGTGGGATCGTCGTCGGCAGCACCTCCTGCGGGAAGTGCTCGCGCACCTCGTCCGCCACCTGGGACGACAGGCGGGTGCGCCCGTCGTACATCGTCAGCAAGATCGTCGAGACCCACAGCTGCGGGTTGAGGTGCTTGCGCACCAGCTCGACGTTCTTGAGCAGCTGCGAGAGGCCCTCCAGCGCGTAGTACTCGCACTGGATCGGGATGAAGACCTCCGTGGCTGCCACGAAGGCGTTGATGGTCAGCAGGCCCAGGCTGGGCGGGCAGTCGATCAGGACGTAGTCGACGTCAGCCGTCTCGAGGTAGACGGTCAGCGCACGGGTGAGCCGCTGTTCGCGGGCCACGAGGGACACCAGCTCGATCTCGGCACCCGCCAGGTCGATGGTCGCCGGCGCGCAGGTGAGGCCGGGCACCGAGGCGCACGGGGCCACGACCTGCGCCAGCGGCTGGTCGTCGACGAGCACGTCGTAGATGCTCGGCACGTCCGAGTGGTGGTCGATGCCGAGTGCGGTGCTCGCGTTGCCCTGCGGGTCGAGGTCGAGCACCAGCACGGAGAGGCCCGACTGGGCCAGGGCCGCGGCGATGTTGACGGTCGTGGTCGTCTTGCCCACCCCGCCCTTCTGGTTCGCCACCGTCATGATGCGGGTGTGCGCGGGTCGGGGGAACGGCTTGCCGGTCAGCGTCAGCCGTCGACGGGTGTCGGTGGCCAGCGTCTGAGCCAGCGGGGTGTCGGCACCAGCGAGGGGGATGGAGTCGACGAGCTCGGCCGCCGCCCGGTCTGCGGCGTCACTCGTCATCGTGCTGATCTGGGGATCACCCCCGGTGGAGGCCGCCGGTGGTGGGGTCGCGACGTCTGGGGCCTTGGTGGGGGTCGTGGCCTCCGCGACGGGCAGCGACGGCCGGGCGGGGCTCGCCGACGACAGTTCTTCGGCATGCGGCGAGCCCCAGCCCAGCCCGCGGCTGGCCCGCGTGGTCTGGTGGGGCCACCCGAGGCCGCCCTGTGAGGCCGGTGCCCGCATGGTGTCAGTGGTCGACGTGGGGCTGAGGTTCACGTCATCATCCAATCACAGCGCGCGAGGCTGATCGGACCATCCGAGTCGACGGTCGTTTCACGTGAAACATCAGTGGTGCACCCGGTGTTTCACGTGAAACAACTCCGTGTACGACGTCCGGTGAGGGCGCTCTCGAGATCGCTGACGGCTAGCGCCGCTTCCGTCGGGCGGTTGCTGGCATGGCCGACGTGGCCGGCCGTGGTCGTCTGCCCTTCACCACCACCGGCCGGTCTCCGATGCCCACCGTCACCAGCGTGGCTGGCGGGTCCAGCACACCCAGCCCGAGCTGACTGACCTCCCAGCTGACGGCTCCAGCGGATCGCAGGACCCGCTCGTCCTCGAGGAGCTCTGCCGCAGCCGTTGATCCCTTGAGGGCTTGCAGGTGGCCACCACCCTCGAGGAGGGGCAGGCTCCACTGCGCGAGCACGCCGATGCGGGCCACTGCCCGAGCGGTGACGACCTCGACCCGCCCCTCACCCCACCGGCTGTCGGCCCGTCCTTCGTGGACCGTGACATTGTCCAGCCCGAGGACGGCCACCGCGTGCTCCAGCCAGACGACCCGCCGGTGCAGGGGTTCGACGAGCACCACGTGCAGGTCGGGCCGACGAATCGCGATGACCAGCCCAGGCAGACCGGCCCCGGAGCCGATGTCGGCCACCCGGTGGCCCTCGCCGATGACGTCGGTCAGGACCGCACACCCCAGCACATGGCGGTCCCAGAGGCGAGGTCGCTCTCGAGGCCCCATCAACCCGTGGGAGATCCCGGTGTCGGCGAGGAGAGCCACGTAGCGCTCGGCCAGGTGCAGGCGCTCCCCGAAGAGGGTGAGCGCGATCTCGGGGGTGGATGGAGGGACAGCCGCAGCCGCGTCGGTCGGCGGGCTGGTGCCGGCCGCAGGCGGGACCGGCGACGCCTGCTTGTCTGCTGAAGAGTCCATGGCGTCAGCGTTTCACGTGAAACACCACCCTGGTGACCGCAGCGCCAGACCTTGATGGTGCAGTCGGCCGACGGCACCGACGCCAACGGCCCCGGATCAACCGGGGCCGTGAGCGATGTCGCAGGAGGAGCAGACGCCCCTCAGGCGGGGAGGATGACGATGTGGCGGTGCGGCTCGACACCCTCAGACTCGGAGTCGAGGCCCGCAGACGCCACCTCGTCGTGCACGACCTTGCGCTCGAAGGCGGTCATGTCGTCGAGCGCGGCCCTCTCACCCGTCTGCTTGACGGTGGCGATGGCAGCCTGAGCGATGGCGACGAGGACGACACGACGCTCGGCTCGGTGGCCGGCGACATCCAGCATGAGACGGCTGCGCTCACCGGTCGCGGTCTGCACCGCGAGCCGAGTCAGCTCCTGCAGGGCCTCGAGGACCTTGCCCTGCTGACCCACCAGTCGGCGGGGCACCCGACCCTCGTCCGAGTCGACGATGGAGAGCGCGGCCCGGTCACCCTCGATGTCCACCTCGATGTCACCGTCGAGGTCCGCGATGTCGAGGAGGGTCTCGAGGAAGTCGGCCGCGACCTCCCCTTCGCGCTCGAGGTGCGACACGCGGTTGGCGCTCCGCCGGGGACCGGTCGACTCGTCGTCCGATGACTCGTCGGTGGCCCCCACGGTGGGCTCACCGGTGGGCTCGTCGGTGGGCTCGGAATCCTGGCCGCCTGAGGCGTCCTCGGCCTGCGCCGGGCTCACCCACGCGTCGCCGGCCTGGTCCGCTTGCTCGGCCTGCTCGGCCTGCTCGAGATCGTCAACGGGCTCGGCCTGCTCAGCCTGCTGGGTCTGGTCGTCGTGCGTGTCGTACTGGGTGTCGCTCATGTGGGGTGTGCTCCTGGGCTGGCTCGATCCGGCACCACAGCCGGTCATACGGTGCTCCCGTGTGCGGCTGCGTCAGCGCGCGCGAGGAGGCAGGGTCAGGTGCCGGGGCGACCGGCTGCGTCGGTCCCGGAGGGGGCGTCCGTCGGTCGACGGGATGCCCCGGACTGCTTGGCGCGCTTCTTGCTCTTCGGCTGCGGACGCTGGCGTGGCGTGAGCTCCGCCTCAGCGTCGGCCACGACGACCGCCGGAGCCGTGTCGAGCCCCTTGAGCGTCAGCTTCTTGACCTCTTTGCCCTTGCGGCGCTGCCGGTCCTCGAACTCGCGCTCAGCGGCCGACCCAGGAGCCGGCATCCGGCGGATCACGTAGAACTGCTGCCCCATCGACCACAGGTTGGTGGTCAGCCAGTAGAGCAGGACACCGATGGGGAAGTTGATGCCGGAGATCATGAAGAAGAACGGCATCAGGTAGAGGATCACCTTCTGCTGCATGGCGAACTGGCCGGTGAGTGCGCTCTCCGGCATGTTCTTGCGCATCAGCTGACGCTGCGTCGTGAAGGTCGTCAAGGACATCAGGATGATGAGCACGCCGGTGAGCACCTTCGTGTTCACGTCCGACGAGCCGAGGAAGTGGCTCGACAGGGGTGCACCGAACAGGCTGGACTTCTCGATCACCGAGGCGACGGACTGGGTGATCGGGCCGATCTCGGCGTGCTGCCCGGCCGCGATGTGCGGCAGGTTGTTGAGCAGCTGGAACAGGCCGAAGAAGAACGGCGACTGCAGCAGGATCGGCAGGCACGACGCGAAGGGGTTGGTGCCCGTGTCCTTGTAGAGCGCCATCGTCTCCTGGGTCATGGCCTGACGGGAGTCCGGGTCGGTCTTGCCCTTGTACTTCGCCTGGATCTTCTGCATCTCGGGCTGGATCAGCTGCATCCGGCGCGAGCTGTGGATCTGCTTGACGAAGAGCGGGATCAGGATGAGCCGGATGACCATGGTCAGACCGACGATCGACAGAGCCCAGCCCCAGCCCGAGTCCGCGGGGATCCCCAGGATGGTGAAGAGCTGGTGCCAGGTCGACATGATCCAGGCCTCACCCCACATGATCGGCGAGAGGAGGTTTACGAAGAAGTCGTACACGGTCGTCCTAGGGTGGGCTGGAGCGGGCGCCGCGAAGGCGAGGTCGTGAGCTGGCCGGTCATGGTCGGGCCCTGCCCGGTGGCGGCGTGGACCCGACCGACCCGGATCCCGCACCCTGCGGCCTCTGCGGAACGAGGTCGACCCCCCCGGGGTTCCACGGGTGGCACCGCAGCAGCCGTCGGACGGCCAGCCAGGACCCTCGCAGCGGACCGTGCCGCTCGAGGGCCGTGACCGCGTACGACGAGCAGCTGGGGTAGAAGCGGCAGGTCGGCGGCGTGAGGGGGGAGATGAGGTACTGGTAGCCCCGCAGCAGCCAGATCAGCGGCAGCGCCGCGGTCCGTCGCCACGTGCGGGCCTCGACCACCGGGCTCATCGCCGCTCCCGCAGGACCCGGGGCAGGAGACGGTCGAGCTCGAGCCCGAGCTCGGCGCTGGAGGCGCCGGATGCCGCCGGGTTGGCCCGCACGACGAGGTCCCAACCGGCTGGCACCCCCGCCAACCGCGCTGCGAGCTGGTGGCGCAGCATCCGCTTGGTGCGGGTGCGCACCACCGCCGAGCCAACGTCCTTGGAGACGACAAGACCGACCCGCGGCGGTTGGTCCGTCCGCGTGTCGGTCCGGTGGGCGTGGATGACGATGAGACGTCCGCCCGATCGGCTGCCGCCGGGGCCCCGCACTGCCGACGAGAAGTCTGCCGACAAGCGCAGACGATGACGTGCCGGCAGCACGTCTGCGGCCTCAGGCGGACAGCTCGGTGCGGCCCTTGCTGCGACGCGCGGCCAGGATGGCGCGGCCGGCACGCGTCCGCATACGCAGACGGAAGCCGTGGGTCTTGGCCCGGCGGCGGTTGTTCGGCTGGAAGGTGCGCTTGCTCACGAGGTGCTCCGATTGATCTGGTGGTCCGGTTCGCCCGGGCCGCCCGCACCACCGGCAACGGTGGCGCCCGGGACCGGGACGACTGCAGGCCGTGGCTCGGCCGTCATCGAGGACCCGGACGAGCACTCCACGGACGGGACGGACCCGGTGTGTCGTGCGTGTGGCGGGCAGGCGAAAACAGCCGAGAAACAGGCCCTGCCGACGATACGTGAGGCTGCGCCGACCGGTCAAACCGGCCGGGACGGGGCCAGAGCCCGATCCAACCGCCAAGAGTCCCACTCCCGTCCTCGTGGCGTGGCGCGACACGCCGACCGACACCCGCGTGAAGGGTCCCGTCACACGCTCCGGCTTGTGATCCGGGCCATGAAGTTGTTAGCGTCTCGCCTCACGTCTCGTTACGCACAGCATGTGGAAAAGTGTGTGGACGAGGCGCGCGTGGAGGGTGACGTCGTCTCCGACGGAGCGCCTGGAGGGTCTCGGCCGCGATGGGCCCACCGGTCGCGCGGCCGAGGACGACAACGAGGGAACGAGTACATGGCAGACGGCGACCTCGACTACGCGGCGGTCTGGCGCGACACCCTCGAGCTCCTTGGCGCGCAGGGTATGCCGCCCCGCCAGCGCTCCCACCTACAGCTGTGCCAGCTCGTGGGGCTGCTCGAGGGCCTGGCCATCATCAAGGCCCCGAACTCCTTCACCAAGCAGTTCGTCGAGCAGGACCTGCGTGACCCCGTGCGCCAGGCCCTCGGCCACCACCTGCGACAGGACCTGCAGCTGTCGGTCTCGGTCGACGACACCCTCCAGGACGCCGACGCCTCGGCTGACCCCCCGGCCCCGGGCGCTCCCCTGGATCCCGACCGGCTGGAGCACCTGAGCGACCTCGGCGACCTCGGGGGCCTGGGTGAGTTCGACGACCCCAGCGACCCCCGACCGCCCGACTTCCGCGACGCGCCGCGCGCTGACCTCCACCCGGGCGCCGACCACGAGCGCCCGCCGGTCGCCGCGCCCACCGGCGGGCCGGAGCCCAAGACCCGGCTCAACCCGAAGTACGTCTTCGACACCTTCGTCATCGGGGCCAGCAACCGCTTCGCCCACGCGGCCGCGATCGCCGTGGCCGAGGCGCCGGCCAAGGCTTACAACCCGCTGTTCATCTACGGCGACTCCGGGCTGGGCAAGACCCACCTCCTGCACGCCATCGGTGAGTACGCCCGCACGCTGATCCCGCACCTGAGGGTGAGGTACGTCAACTCGGAGGAGTTCACCAACGACTTCATCAACAGCATCCGCGACGACCGCACGAGCCGCTTCCAGAGCCTCTACCGCGACGTCGACGTGCTGCTGATCGACGACATCCAGTTCCTCCAGGGCAAGGTCCAGACCCAGGAGGAGTTCTTCCACACCTTCAACGCGCTGCACAACGCCAGCAAGCAGGTGGTCATCACCTCGGACCTGCCACCGAAGCAGCTCTCCGGCTTCGAGAGCCGGCTGCGCTCCCGCTTCGAGTGGGGCCTGATCACCGACGTGCAGCCCCCCGACCTCGAGACCCGGATCGCCATCCTGCGCAAGAAGGCGATCCACGAGAAGATGTCGGCGCCCGACGACGTGCTGGAGTTCATCGCCAGCCGCATCTCGACCAACATCCGCGAGCTCGAGGGCGCCCTGATCAGGGTCACCGCGTTCGCCAACCTCAACCGGCAGCCGGTGAGCCTCGACCTGGCCGAGATCGTGCTGCGGGACCTGATCCCGAGCGAGTCGGCCAACCAGATCACCCCGGGCGCCATCATGGCCCAGACGGCGCAGTACTACGGCTTCACCATCGAGGACCTCTGCAGTGCCTCCCGCTCGCGCCAGCTCGTCACGGCCCGGCAGATCGCCATGTACCTCTGCCGCGAGCTCACCGAGCTGTCGCTGCCCAAGATCGGTCAGCACTTCGGTGGGCGCGACCACACGACGGTGATGCACGCCGACCGCAAGATCCGCGAGCTGATGGGTGAGCGCCGCGCGATCTACAACCAGGTCACCGAGATCACGAACCGCATCAAGCAACAGGCCCGCTGACCGACGGATCGAGCACGGTGAACCCCACGTTCTCCCCAGGCGGGTGAGCGCAGAGTGGTCGTGTGTCCCCAGGGTTGTCCACACTCGGTGGACAACCTGGGGTGCTCTCATCGGACATAGGGGGGCTCAATGGCTGCAACCGCTCACCGCTCCTCGTCGTTGTCCACCAGCACCTGTGGACAACTGGGGAAAACCCCGGTCTGGACGGTGGATGACGACCGCCCCGGACGGCGGGGCCTGTGGACACCCGATCGTCCCCCACAGGGAGGGCCTGTTGTCCACCGCCTCGTGCACCAGCCGCCCACACCCGCCGCGCACCGACTGACCTGCGCGAACGACCACTTGTCCCCAGGATCCACAACCCCTATGACCACGACGAGACCCTCAATGTCCTGTCCTGCCCCGACAACGACTCCTGCCGACCTGTGGCGATCTCCTGCCGACTCCTGCGGTCGCATTGCCACCCCGTGCTGGTCCTCACCCCGTCCGGGCACTAGGGTTCGAGTCCGCATGGATAGCGGTCGACACCGGCCCATCGACCCCTCAGCGACGAGTCATCGGCAAGAGACAAGGCAGGAGCCACGTGAAGTTCAAGGTTGAGCGCGACGTGCTGGCCGAAGCGGTGGCCTGGGTCGCCCGTGGCCTCCCCGCGCGGCCCCCCGTCCCCGTCCTGGCCGGAGTGCTGCTCGAGGCCTCCGAGGAGGGGACGCTGACGCTTTCGGCCTTCGACTACGAGGTGTCTGCCCGCATCACCGTGCCGGCCGAGGTCGCGACCGGTGGCAAGGTCCTCGTGCTCGGGCGGCTGCTGTCCGACATCTCGCGCAACCTGCCGGCCCGACCGATCGAGGTCTCCTCCGAGGGCAACAAGCTCCAGCTCACCTGCGGCAGCTCCCGGTTCAGCCTGCTGCTGATGCCGAGCGACGACTACCCGTCCCTGCCCGTCGCCCCGGACGGCAGCGGCACGATCGACGGTGACGTCTTCACCCAGGCCGTGGCCCAGGTGGCGATCGCGGCCGACCGCGGCGACACCCTCCCGATCCTGACGGGGGTGCGGATGGAGATCGACGGCGACAAGGTCACCCTGCTCGCCACCGACCGCTACCGACTGGCCATGCGCGAGCTGACGTGGCACCCCGGCTCGGCCTCGGCCGCCCACGTCGCCCTCATCCCCGCTCGCACGCTCTCCGACACGGCCAAGGCCCTCGGCGCGAGCGGCTCCGTGCAGCTGGCCCTCGGCAGCTCCGCCGGGGGCGACGGGCTCATCGGCTTCCAGGCCGGGCAGCGTCGGTCGACGACCCGCCTGCTCGACGGGGAGTACCCCAAGGTCACCTCGATCTTCCCGACCAACGTCGACACCGAGTCGGTCATGAAGACCTCCGACCTCGTCGAGGCGGTCAAGCGGGTCGCCCTCGTCGCCGAGCGCAACACCCCGGTGCGGCTGCGCTTCTCGTCGGGCCAGGTGGCGATCGAGGCCGGCACCGGTGACGACGCCCAGGCCTCCGAGGCGGTCGAGGCCGTGCTCACCGGCCCCGAGATCGAGATCGCGTTCAACCCGCAGTTCCTGCTCGACGGGCTCGGAGCCCTCGGCACGGCATACGCTCGGCTGTCGTTCACCCAGCCGAGCCGGCCCGCCGTGCTCACGGGACAGGTCGACCAGGAGTCCGACTCCGACCAGTCCTACCGCTACGTGCTCATGCCTGTGCGCTTCGCCAGCTGAACTCCACGCGACTCCCCCGCCCCCGAAAGGTCACCCCATGCAGCTCGGTCTCATCGGTCTCGGCAAGATGGGCGGCAACATGCGCGAGCGTCTGCGCCGCGCCGGTCACGAGGTCATCGGCTTCGACCGCAACCCCGACGTCGCCGACGTCAAGACGATGGCGGCCCTCGTCAAGGCGCTCGAGGCCCCGCGGGTCGTGTGGGTCATGGTGCCGTCGGGCGCCCCGACGCGCGACACGGTGGCCAAGCTCGGCGAGCTGCTCGACAAGGGTGACCTCGTCATCGACGGCGGCAACTCGCGTTTCACCGACGACATCGAGAACGCCAAGACCCTCAAGGCCAAGGGGATCGGCTACCTCGACTGCGGCGTCTCCGGTGGCATCTGGGGGCTGCAGAACGGCTACGGCCTCATGGTCGGCGGCGAGAAGCGCTGGCTCACCAAGGCGATGCCTCTCTTCGACGCGCTGCGCCCCGAGGGCCCGCGCGAGGAGGGCTTCGTGCACGCCGGCGAGGTCGGCGCCGGCCACTACACCAAGATGGTGCACAACGGCATCGAGTACGGCCTGATGGCAGCGTATGCCGAGGGCTACGAGCTGCTCGAGAAGAAGGACATCGTCAAGGACGTGCCCGGCGCGTTCAAGGCCTGGAGCCGGGGCACCGTGGTGCGCTCCTGGCTGCTCGACCTCGCCGTCGCCGCGCTCGAGGACGAGCCGCACCTCGAGGGCGTCTCCGACTACACCGTCGACTCCGGTGAGGGCAAGTGGACCGTCCAGGAGGCCATCGCCCTCGACGTGCCGATGCCCGTCATCTCGGCGTCGCTCTTCGCCCGCTTCGCCTCGCGGCAGAAGTTCTCCCCCACCATGCAGATGGTCGCCGCCCTACGGGGCCAGTTCGGTGGCCACGAGGTCATGACCGTCGCCGAGGGCGAGAAGCTGCGCGATGCCGCGGTGACCGGTGACGGTGACATCGCCCGGGCCGCCGAGGCGACGAGCGTGAAGAAGGCCACCCCACGTCGCACCGCCACCAAGGCCAAGAAGGTCACCAGCGCCGGTCCGTCGTCGGGCACCGGCTCCGTCTCGTGACGGGGTCGGGTCGTCGCGACGCCCTGGCCCCGGGGCCCGTCGTGTCGTGCACGTCCGCCACCTGAGCGTCGGCGACTTCCGCAGCTATCCCGCGGCCGAGCTCGCGCTCGAGCGGGGGGTCACCACCTTCGTCGGCCGCAACGGCCAGGGCAAGACCAACCTCGTCGAGGCCATCGGCTACCTCGCCACGCTCTCGAGCCACCGGGTGGCCACCGACCAGCCGCTCGTGCGGTTCGGCTCCGACTCAGCCGTCATCCGCGGCCTGATCGACCGTGACGGCCGCGAGGTGCTGGTCGAGCTCGAGATCACGCCGGGGCGGGCCAACCGGGCCAAGCTCAACCGCTCGCCGGTCACCCGCCCTCGTGACGTGCTGGGCTCACTGCGCACGGTGCTCTTCGCGCCGGAGGACCTGGCGCTGGTCAAGGGCGACCCGGCCGGGCGGCGCGCCTTCGTCGACGACCTGCTCGTGCAGCGTCAACCGCGGTGGGCCGGCGTGCGCGCCGACTACGACAAGATCCTGCGTCAGCGCAACGCCCTGCTCAAGTCGGCGGCCCCCGTGCTGCGACGCGGTGCCCGACGGCCCAGCCGCACCCTCGCGCCCGGTGAGCCGGTCGACGACGCCCGCGAGACCGCCCTGCAGACCCTCGAGGTCTGGGACAGCCACCTCAGCGAGGTCGGCTCCCAGCTGCTGTATGCGCGGCTGCGTCTCCTGCGCGACCTGCGGCCCCACCTCACCCACGCCTACGACGCGGTCAGCGCAGGACAGTCGAGCGCGACCTTCCACTACCGCGCGAGCCTGCCCACCGCAGCCGCTGAGGCGGTCGCGGCGGGTGAGGTGCCCGACCAGCCGAGGCTGCGCGAGCTGCTCCTGGAGGCGTTCGCCGACGTGCGCGGGCAGGAGGTCGAGCGTGGGATCTCGCTCGTCGGGCCCCACCGCGACGACGTCGTCCTCACCCTCGGCGAGCTGCCCGCCAAGGGCTACGCCAGCCACGGCGAGTCCTGGTCCTTCGCGCTGGGACTCAAGCTCGCGGCCTACCAGCTGCTGCGGGTCGACCTCGGTGAGGACCCCGTCCTCGTGCTCGACGACGTCTTCGCCGAGCTCGACACCGGCCGGCGCGAGCGACTGGCCGAGCTCGTCGTCGACTGCGAGCAGGTGCTCATCACGGCCGCGGTGGGCGCCGACGTGCCGCAGGCGCTTCGCACCGTCGGTCGCACGTATGCCGTCACCCTCGGCGAGGTCGCCGACATCACCTGACCGGTGGGGTGGGGCCGCGCCGGCCCATGGCACGCAGCAGCTGTCCGAGCCAGCAGCTCGTGGGCCTTCGTCAGTCGTCGGGTGTCGGCTCCCGCACGCCTCCGGCCGGTCCGGGGCGCGTGCGGGTGGGAGAGTGGTGGCGAGACGGCTCGGGTGTGGGCGCGGCAGCGAGAGGTGGCGGCGAGTGGGCAGGAACGAGGGCGACGAGGTCGGCGTCGGCGGTGACGTCGGCGAGGGTGATGACGACGCGGACCTCGCGGCACAGGGCGGGGCCGACGCCATCGACCCGGCACCCGATGCCGCTGCCGCCGCTGCTGCGGCGCTGGCCCGCGCCCGCAAGGCCGCCCGTGACAAGGGCCTGCGCCCGGGTCTGCGGCCGCTGAAGAAGTACCGCCCCGGTCGACCCGACCAGCAGCGGTCGGGCTCCGGCCGCGACGGACGCGACCCGGCCCTCATCGCCGAGCAGCTCGACCGGCTTGTCTCCGACCGGGGCTGGCAGGTCGACGTCGCGGTGGGTGCGGTGCTGGGGCGCTGGCCCGTGATCGTCGGCCCCGAGGTGGCGGCCCACGTGACCCCGGTGCAGTTCGACGACGGGGTGCTGGTGCTGCGCGCCGACTCGACGGCCTGGGCCACCCAGATGCGCCTGCTCGCCTCGCACCTGCTCGGCCGCCTCGAGCAGGAGGTCGGTGCCGGCACCGTCGTGGAGGTCAAGGTGCACGGCCCGAGTGCTCCCAGCTGGGCCAAGGGCCTGCGTCGGGCGCCGGGTCGCGGGCCGCGCGACACCTACGGCTGACGGCGCTCCATACCGGCTCGACCTGAGGGGGACTCAACCCGACACTGCGTCAGGTCCACCACGGATGAAGCCCCGCCGCGCTCAGCACACGCTGTCGGTTGCCTTCGGCACGCCGAGGCCGAAGAGCGGGCGGGCCTTGACGCCGAGCCACGTGCCGGCCAGGGCGGCCACGCCCCAGACCCAGCCCGAGACGCTGCCGGTCGAGATGCCGCCGAGGTAGGCGCCGATGTTGCAGCCGTTCGCCAGGCGCGCCCCGACGCCGAGCAGGATGCCCCCGAGCACGGCACCGACGGCAGTGCGCAGCGGCACCCGGTGCCGCAGCGTCCACGTGCCGGCGGCGGTGCTCGCGAGCGCGGCGCCAATCATGATGCCGATGTCGGTCAGGGTCGTCTTGTCGGAGAGCACCGGGGCGGCGAGGGTGCGGGCCTGCGCCGGCTGCCGCCAGTAGTCCCACGTCTCGGGGTGCAGCCCGGCCAGCTGCAGCAGGCGCGTGCCCCAGAGCGTGAAGGCGCTGGTGATGCCCCAGATGCCCCCCGAGACGAGGATGACCGCCCCGGCGAGAACGCCGATGACGACGGCGCCGACCAGCATCGGCCAGGAGCCGCGCCAGACCCGGGCGAGACCGCGGGCGGTGGGAGCAGGCGCGGTGGGCGGCGGGTTGCGTCGGGCCTGCAGGACGCGGCTGCCCCACACGATGAGGGCGAGCAGGGCGATCGTGACCAGCCACGAGCCGAACCACCCGATGCGCTCACCGAGGACGATCGGCGCGAAGGCCGGCAGGTCACCGAGCACGGGGAAGGCCCAGGCGTAGAGCACCGACCCGGTGACGAAGCCGCCGAGGGTGAGCAGGATGCCGGACTGGCCGGACCCGACGGCGAAGAGCGTGCCCGACGCGCAGGCCCCGCCCAGCTGCATCCCGAAGCCGAAGAGGAACGCGCCCACCACGAGCGCCACCCCGAGCGAGCCGGCCGCCGGCGTGGGGGTCGAGCCGAAGAACCCGGTGCCCGTGCCGAGCAGCAGCGCGGCGATCGTGGTCGTCGTGCCGAGCAGCACCGCGTGCGCGCGGACCCCGGCACCGTTGCCCACCGCGACCAGCTGGCGCCACCCCGAGGTGAAGCCGAAGCGCGCGTGGAACAGGGCCACGCCGAGCCCGAGACCGAGCGCGAGCAGGATCGCCTTCTGGGCGCCGTGCTGCGCGCCGACCAGCCAGACCAGGCCCACGGCGAGCACGCCGAAACCAATGAGGAGCCCGGCCTGCGGGCGTCCCTCCGGCTCGGCCGCCGGCCGGGGAGCGCAGGTGGGTCCCTCCTCGAGCAGGGCCAGGCCGGCACCGCCGCGGAGGGGCCGCGTCGAGACGGGGTGGGGAGCGGGGGGTGTCGCGGTGCTCATGGGGCCTTCCGGGAAAGTCGGGTAACGCAACGTTCTCCACGGCACAACTCCACGTTATGCCGGTCTATGCCCCGTGCTGGGAGGATGAGGAGGTGACCTCGACGGCCGGCAACCCCCTCCAGCCGCCGGCCGACCACCCCGACCTGATCCGGCTCGCCGATGCCGGGCGCTCGCGAGCCGCCGACCTCGTCTCCGTCGTGCTCGACCCCGCCTGGTGCGTGCTGGCGACGGTGACCGTGGTGTCCCTGACGTCGACCACCACGAGGCTCGGCGGCCTGCTCTGGGTGCTCGTGGCCGCCCTCTTCTACGTCGGGGCGCCGATGGTCATCCTCTCGGCCCTGCTGCGCCGTGGCCTGGTGCTCGACCGCCATGTCGTGGTCCGCGAGCAGCGACGACTGCCGCTGCTGGGGGCGCTCGCCAGCTTCGTGACGGGGTCCGTCGTCCTCCTGCTCGCCGGTGCGCCCGCGCCGCTCGTGGCCCTCGTGGCGTCCATGGTCGTCGGTCTCGTGCTGATGACGGGTGTGTCCGCCCAGGTCAAGGCGTCGTTCCACGTCGGGGTCGCGGCCGGGTCGGTCGTCGTGCTCGGCCTGGTGCTCGGCTGGCCCTGGGGGGTGGGTCTGTCGCCGCTGGTCGCGGCTGCGGGCTGGGCGCGGGTGCGCGGAGGGCGGCATACGCCCGGGCAGGTCTGGCTCGGTCTGGCGATCGGCGCGGCGAGTGCGGCCGTCGTCTACCCCGTGGTGGTGAGATGGGCCGCATGAGCCCCACACCCCGCCAGCAGGTCCTCGTCACCGCCGCCGAGCTGATGGCCGAGCTGGGGGCCGACCACCCGCCGGTCGTGCTCGACGTGCGCTGGCACCTGATGGACCCCGCCGGGGCCGGCCGGCAGCGGTATGCCGAGGGCCACCTCCCAGGCGCCCGTTTCCTCGACCTCGAGTCGGTCCTCACCCGGCACACCGGCGACCCGCTCGACGGCCGCCATCCGCTGCCCGAGGCCTCCACCCTGTCGGGCGGGCTCGGGGCGCTCGGGGTCGAGCCTGCCGACCGGCTCGTCGTGGTCGACGAGCCCGGCAGCTACGCCGCCGAGCGGGCGTGGTGGGTGCTGCGCTGGGCCGGGCTCTCCGTCCGAGTCCTCGACGGGGGAGTCACCGCGTGGGTCACGGCGGGTGGAGACCTGCAGCCCGGCGCCGGGCCGACGCCCCCGGCCACCTCGCCCCGGGTCACCGTGGGCCTGCTGCCAACCCTGACCACCGACGAGGCCGCCGCCTGGGCCCGCACCGGGGTCCTGCTCGACGCACGCCCGGCGCCGCGCTACCGCGGCGAGACCGAGCCGCTCGACCCCCGCGCCGGGCACCTCCCCGGCGCCGTCAACCTGCCCGCCACGACCCTGTATGCCGCCGACGGCACCCTCCCCGACGAGGCCTCCCTGCGCTCGGCCCTCGCGGCGGTCGGCGTCGACGTCGGCGACCACGGCGACCACCCGACCGACGTCGCGGCCTCCTGCGGGTCGGGCGTCTCCGCCGCCCGCCAGCTCCTCGCCCTGGCGACCCTCGGCGTCGACGCGCCGCTATACCCCGGCTCGTTCTCGGCCTGGTCGCAGGACCCGGCCCGCCCGGTCGCGACCGGTGCCGACCCGGGCTGACTCCTTCTGCGCGCCTCGTTGTCCACACCCTGACCGGTCGTTGTCCACACTCATCCACAGCCTGTGGACATCTCGGGACTGATTCATCCTCTGCACGGTAGGGAGCGGCCGACGCGCAGCCTCACAGCCGCTCGCAGGGCGGCTGGTGCGACCCCCGACACGGCAGAGGCCCTCATTTCGCGGCAGGACGGCATACGGGGGCCTCCTGATGCCGTCTCCGCCGTCCCCGACCACTAGACTGGGGGGTGACGACGGCTGCGACGCGGGATCACTCGCGTGACGGCCGCCTGTTGCGCAGAGCGCATGCGCAACGCCCACCCGATCTAGGAGCACCGTGACCGAGGCCGACCCGCAGCCCGACCCCACCCCTGCCGTCGATGCTGCCGTCGATGCTGCCGTCGATGCCTTGGCTGCTAGCGGCTCCCCGGCCCCCGAGACGGCTGCTCCTGCCTACGACGCCACCGCCATCCAGGTCCTCGAGGGTCTCGAGGCCGTGCGCAAGCGCCCGGGGATGTACATCGGGTCGACGGGTCCCCGGGGCCTGCACCACCTGATCTGGGAGATCGTCGACAACGCCGTCGACGAGGCGCTCGCCGGCTACGCCGACACCATCGACGTGACGCTGCGCTCCGACGGCGGCGTGACGGTGGCGGACAACGGCCGCGGCATCCCGACCGACATCCACCCGATCGAGAAGATCTCCGCGGTCGAGCTCGTGCTCACCCAGCTGCACGCCGGCGGCAAGTTCGGCGGTGGCGGCTACAAGGTCTCCGGCGGTCTGCACGGCGTCGGGTCGTCGGTCGTCAACGCCCTCTCGACCCGGCTCGAGGTGGCGGTGCGCCAGAAGGGCCACGTCTACGAGATGGCCTTCGACTACGGCGCCGCGGTCGAGCCGCTCAAGGTCGTCGGCGACAGCGACGAGACCGGCACGACGATCACCTACTGGGCCGACGCCGCCATCTTCGACACGGTCGACTACGACTTCGAGACCATCCGGGCCCGCTTCCAGCAGATGGCCTTCCTCAACAAGGGCTTGCGCATCAACCTCGTCGACGAGCGGGTCGACGAGGCGCCGGTCGACGACCTGGGCGGCCTCGACGACTTCGGCACCCCCCAGGCCGATGGCGTCGAGACGGTCGAGGAGCCGGAGACGGGCACGGCCGCCGGGTCGACGACCCCCGCCCGGAGCACCCGCAAGCGCAAGATCTCCTACCGCTACGACAACGGCCTGGTCGACTACGTGACCCACCTCGTGGGCTCGAAGCGCTCCGAGCCGATCCACCCCGACATCATCGCGTTCGAGGTCGAGGACGTGGCCCGGTCGCTCTCGCTCGAGCTGGCGATGCAGTGGACGACGGCCTACTCCGAGTCGGTCCACACCTACGCCAACACCATCAACACCCACGAGGGCGGCACCCACGAGGAGGGCTTCCGCGCGGCGATGACCAAGCAGGTCAACGACTTCGCCCGCGCCGGGCGCTACCTCAAGGACAAGGACGAGAACCTCACGGGCGACGACATCCGCGAGGGCCTGGTCGCCGTCATTAGCGTCAAGCTCGGTGAGCCGCAGTTCGAGGGCCAGACCAAGACCAAGCTCGGCAACTCCGAGGTCAAGGGCTTCGTCCAGCGGGCGATGACCGACGCGTTCGGTCACTGGCTCGAGGCGCACCCGCGCGAGGGCAAGGACATCGTCAGCAAGGCGATCCAGGCCTCCGCCGCGCGCATCGCGGCCCGCAAGGCCCGCGAGTCGACCCGCCGCAAGGGTCTGCTCGAGTCGGGCGGCCTACCGGGCAAGCTCAAGGACTGCCAGAGCAAGGACCCGTCCCTGTCGGAGGTCTTCATCGTCGAGGGCGACTCGGCCGGCGGCTCGGCGGTGCAGGGCCGCAACCCGCACACGCAGGCGATCCTGCCCATCCGCGGCAAGATCCTCAACGTCGAGAAGGCGCGCATCGACAAGGTGCTCGCCAACAACGAGGTGCAGGCGCTCATCACCGCCTTCGGCACCGGCATCGGCGAGGACTTCAACATCGCCAAGGCGAGGTACCACAAGATCGTGCTGATGGCCGACGCCGACGTCGACGGCATGCACATCCGCACCCTGCTGCTGACCCTGCTCTTCCGCTTCATGCGCCCGCTGATCGAGGCCGGCTACGTCTACCTCGCGCAGCCACCGCTCTACCGCATCAAGTGGAGCAACGTCGAGCACCAGTTCGCCTACTCCGACCGCGAGCGCGACGCCCTCATCGCCGACGGTCGCGCCCGCGGCTGGCGGCTGCCGAAGGACAACTCGACCCAGCGCTACAAGGGTCTCGGCGAGATGAACTACCACGAGCTGTGGGACACGACGATGGATCCCGACACCCGCACGCTGCTGCAGGTGACCCTCGCCGACGCCGCCTCGGCCGACGAGATCTTCTCGATCCTCATGGGTGAGGACGTCGAGTCGCGTCGTGGCTTCATCCAGCGCAACGCGCGCGACGTGCGCTTCCTCGACATCTAGACCTAGGCCAAGGACTTTTCAGTGAGCGACGAGCAGCCCCCCATCGACGACGAGACGCCCGAGACGCTCGAGGCGCCCGAGGCGCCGGACACGCCTGAGGAGCCCGACGACGGCACCATGGACGCGCCGGACGGCATCAGCCCGCAGGACCTCGAGGCGTCGCAGCAGCTGACCACCGGTGACCGGGTCGAGCCGATCGACCTCAACACCGAGATGCAGCGCTCCTACATCGACTACGCGATGGCGGTCATCGTCAGCCGGGCCCTGCCCGACGTGCGCGACGGTCTCAAGCCGGTGCACCGTCGCGTGATCTACGCGATGTACGACGGGGGCTACCGACCCGACCGCGGCTACAACAAGTGCTCGCGCGTCGTCGGCGACGTGATGGGGCAGTACCACCCGCACGGTGACACGGCGATCTACGACACCCTCGTGCGCCTGGTGCAGGACTGGACGATGCGCTACCCGCTCGTCGACGGCCAGGGCAACTTCGGCTCGCGCGGCAACGACGGCGCCGCGGCCCCGCGCTACACCGAGTGCCGGATGGCGCAGCTGGCCATGGAGATGGTCCGCGACATCCACGAGGACACCGTCGACTTCCGCGACAACTACGACGGCAAGACGCAGGAGCCGACGGTCCTGCCCGCCCGCTTCCCCAACCTGCTGGTCAACGGCAGCTCCGGCATCGCCGTCGGCATGGCCACGCAGATCCCTCCGCACAACCTGCGCGAGGTCGCCGCCGGGGCGCAGTGGTCGCTGGCCCACCCCGACGCGCCCCGCGAAGAGTTGCTCGAGGCGCTCCTCGGCATCATCAAGGGCCCCGACTTCCCCACCGGCGCGCTCATCATGGGCCGCCAGGGCATCGAGGACGCCTACCGGACGGGCCGCGGCTCGATCAGCATGCGGGCGGTCGTCTCGGTCGAGGAGATCCAGGGCCGGCAGTGCCTGGTCGTCACCGAGCTGCCCTACCAGGTCAACCCCGACGCGCTCGCGCAGAAGATCGCGGAGCTGGTCAAGGACGGCAAGCTCGCCGGCATCGCCGACATCCGCGACGAGACCAGTGGCCGCACCGGTCAGCGCCTGGTGATCGTGCTCAAGCGCGACGCCATCGCCAAGGTCGTGCTCAACAACCTCTACAAGCACACCCAGCTGCAGACCAACTTCGGCGCGAACATGCTCGCCCTGGTCGACGAGGTGCCGCGCACCCTGCCGCTGGATGCCTTCATCCGGCTGTGGGTCGAGCACCAGATCGAGGTCATCCGCCGCCGTACGGAGTTCCGCCTGCGCAAGGCCGAGGACCAGATCCACATCCTGCGCGGCTACCTCAAGGCGCTCGACGCGCTCGACGAGGTCATCGCCCTCATCCGGGCCTCCGACACCGTCGAGATCGCCCGCGAGGGACTGATGGCGCTGCTCGAGATCGACGAGATCCAGGCCCGCGCGATCCTCGACATGCAGCTGCGCCGGCTCGCGGCCCTCGAGCGGCAGAAGATCATCGAGGAGCACGACAAGCTCCAGGCCGACATCGACGACTACCGCGACATCCTGTCCAAGCCGCTGCGTCAGCGCGACATCGTCTCGAGCGAGCTGGCCGAGATCGTGGAGAAGTACGGCGACGACCGGCGCACGAAGATCGAGTTCAGCGACGGCGACATGTCGATGGAGGACCTGATCCCCGAGGAGGACGTCGTCGTGACGATCACCCGGGGCGGCTATGCCAAGCGCACCAAGGTCGACCTCTACCGCTCGCAGCGTCGCGGCGGCAAGGGCGTCAAGGGCGCGCAGCTGCGTGGGGAAGACGTCGTCGAGCACTTCTTCACGACCTCGAGCCACTCGTGGCTCCTGTTCTTCACCAACCACGGCCGGGTCTACCGGGCGAAGTCCTACGAGCTGCCCGACGCCGGGCGCGACGCGAAGGGCTCCCACGTGGCCAACCTGCTGGCCTTCCAGCCGGGCGAGCAGATCGCGCAGGTGCTCGACATCACGCGGTACGACGACGCTCCCTACCTCGTGCTCGCGACCAAGCGGGGGCTGGTCAAGAAGACCAAGCTCGAGGAGTACGACTCACCCCGCACGGGCGGGCTCATCGCGGTCAACCTGCGCGACGGCGACGAGCTGATCGGCGCCGGCCTCGCGTCGGGCGACGACGACCTCATCCTGGTCTCGCGCAAGGGCCAGTCGGTGCGCTTCCACGCCACCGACGAGTCGCTGCGGCCGATGGGCCGGGCGACGAGCGGCGTCACGGGCATGAAGTTCCGTGAGGACGACCGCCTGCTGTCGATGTCGGTCGTGACGTCGGGTGAGGACCCTGACCTGTTCGTCGTCTTCGAGAACGGCCTCGCCAAGCGCACTGCCTCGAGCGACTACCCCGTCAGGGGCCGGGCCGGCCTGGGGGTGCGGGTCGCCCAGGTCTCCGACCGCGGCGGCGACATCGTCGGCGCGCTCATCGTCTCGGAGGACGACGAGGTCATGGTCGTGATGGAGAAGGGCAAGATCGTGCGCTCGCGCGTCGACGAGGTGCGCCGCACCGGTCGCAACACCATGGGTGTGAAGTTCGCGGCCCCCGACCCGGGCGACTCGATCGTCGCCGTCGCCCGCAACACGGAGCGGGTCGTCGAGGTCGAGGACGACGGAGTCCCAGCGGAGCCACACGTCGATGGCGTACCGTCTGAGACGCCGCCCGCGACCGACGACGCGTCCGGTGAGCCGGACGACAGCGATGGAGGCACCGAGTGAGCACGACAGGCCAGGGCAACAACCCCCGTCGCCCCGCGGGTAGCACCGCACGCCCGACGTCGGGCGCCACCGGCTCCACGTCGACCGTGCCCGGCGCCCGGCCGGTGTCGGGCCAGACGGCCCGCCCCGCCGGAGGTCAGACTCCCCGCAACGGCACCCCGCCCTCTCGTCCCGGTGCCAAGCCGGGCACCCGACCGGTGGGGGCCCGGCCCCGGAGGCCGCAGGCCGCCCGCCGGGTCAGGCTCGCGGTGGCCCGCGTCGACCCGTGGTCGGTGATGAAGCTGTCGTTCCTGCTGGCCGTCGCCGCCGGCATCGCGGGCGTCGTGGTGACCATGGTGCTCTGGCTCGTGCTCTCGGGCATGGGCGTCTTCGCCGACATCGACCGAATCATCAAGGAGCTGCTCTCGAGCAGCACGACCAGCTTCGAGATCATGGACTACATCGGCTTCGGCCGGGTCATCTCGCTGTCGGTGGTCTTCGGGGTCATCAACATCGTGCTCCTGACGGCGATCTCCACGCTCGCGGCGTTCCTCTACAACATCTCGTCGGCCCTCGTCGGTGGCCTGCAGCTCACGCTGACCGACGACTGACCAGCGCGGGCGGCGCGGGCCGGCTGCGCGCATACGTCGTCACGTGAAGCCGTATGCGGCCCTCACGTCGCCACACGCGCGCATACGACGTCACCTGAAGCCGTATGCAGCGCGCTTGCGTGTCGCAGTCACGCGCCCCGTGGCCGCCAGCGTTTTGGCTGGGCCCGGCACGGTGAGGTAGTCTGGCGCTCCGGATCGGCACCGCGCTTGCGGTCCGATCCCGTTCGATGAGGGCCTATAGCTCAGACGGTTAGAGCGCTTCCCTGATAAGGAAGAGGCCGGAGGTTCAAGTCCTCCTAGGCCCACCATCGCCACGCCAGCACCCAGGAGGCACGCATGCTCAAGAAGCTCCTGGCCGTGGCCGCCACCGCGGTCGGCGCTGTGGTGATCCAGAAGAAGCTGCGCGACCAGAAGGCCGAGCAGGACCTCTGGGCTGAGGCGACCGATGACGTGCGGTCCACCGGCTGACCGTCGATCACACCGCCCGCTCGCGGGCACGGGGCCATGGCGCAATTGGTAGCGCACCTGCTTTGC
Source organism: Dermatophilaceae bacterium Soc4.6 (assembly GCA_039889245.1). Classification (NCBI taxonomy): domain Bacteria; kingdom Bacillati; phylum Actinomycetota; class Actinomycetes; order Micrococcales; family Dermatophilaceae; species Dermatophilaceae bacterium Soc4.6. Next base: position 2,487,428 of record JAZGVH010000002.1, read on the forward strand.
AAGCAGGGGGTTAGGGGTTCGAGTCCCCTTGGCTCCACCAGAGAAACCGCAGGTCACAGGCCCTCTCCGCTCAGGCGGGAGGGCCTTCGCCGTGTCCGTACCCCACTGAAGTACTGCCGCTGCCACTCGTTGACCATGCCCGCGGCGACGCGGAGATCATCACCTACCCCCTCGGGGTCGCCCCGTTCCGGCGCGTACCAGCGCCAGCCAGCCGTCCACCAACGGTGGTGGTCTGCCTAGACCCATGGGTTCCCCGGTGCATCCGGCCGACGACCCCATGACGACCGCCCGACCGACTCCCGCGAGACCTCCACCTGCCGGTCGATACATCACCCCAAGGGCTCTCTGCGGGACACGTTCTCGGAGAATGAAATGCCGCACCCGCCCCCGGTCGTTGCACGACTGACCTTGGTTGGTGAGAGGTCACCGATTCTCCTGAATCCCCCGACGTCGGCGTTGTACACCTACCGACGTGAAAGTGAGTGACGGCTGGAGACGCTGATCCGGAGGGCCTTGACAAGGTCTTGGCCCACAGGCAACACTCTCGACGAAGCGCAGTCGCATGCAGGCGACACTCCCCGCTCGAGTCTCTTCTCCTTCTGCATCACGTGAACGACAAGGTGGTCGTCGGACGATGTCCTGCGCAACCGCCATCCCCTGGAGGCGCTGATGGACAGCTCGTTGACACGTCGTTGCTCGGCTGACCTGATCGGCACCGCTTTGCTGATGGTCTTCGGTCCGGGCTCGGTGGTCGCCGCTCTGACGGTCGGCATGGGGTCCCTGGACTATGCCGGCCTGGGCATGATCTCGGTGTCGTTCGGGCTCGTCGTGGCGTGGGTGATCTACGCGTTCGGGTCGACGTCGGGGGCCCACATCAATCCTTCCGTGACGGTGGTGCTTGCTGTGACCAAGCGCTTCCCTTGGCGTGACGTCGCCCCATCCGTCGTCGCACAGCTGGTCGGATCCGTTTTGGTCGGGCTGCTGATCGTGGCGACGTTCGGTAGAGCCGCAGTGGACCGCGGTAACGTCGGCGGCGTCGCGTTCGGACCCAGCGTCAGCTACACGCAGGTAATTGCCTGCGAGGCGGTGGCTACCTTTCTCCTGGTCCTGACGATCTTCGCGCTGGCGCTCGATCGCCGGGCTCCCGCCGGCTGGGCAGGCTGGATGCTCGGGCTGTCTGTCACCACGCTGGTGCTGGTCTTCGGACCTTTGACCGGTGCGGCCGTCAACCCTGCGCGTGCCCTGGGGCCCAACGTGGCCGCGGCCCTGTTCGGCGGTCACGTCGTCTGGAGCCAGTACCCGGCGTACGTCATCGGTTCGCTGCTCGGCGGACTGGCTGCGGCCGTCTCCCACGACCTGGTCGCGCGTCCGCGTCTCGCTGCGGAGGCGGATGAGACGGAACGGCCGGAGGCACAAGGGACCCACGGCGAGGTCGTCGGGACTCGCGTCTGAGGCTTTGTACGAGGCCGCGGCTCCCGGCGCAGCCCGGGATTGAAGGAGGTGTAGACCGGGACGAAAACCCGAAGCGAATCTCCCCGGTCGCAGGAGCGGCCGAACACACGTTTGTCCTAGAAGGGAACCAGCACATGTCAGGAAACAAGGCGGTCGCGTACATCGGACCCGGCAAGGTCGAGGTCCAGGAGATCCCGTACCCCAAGCTTGAGCTGCAGGACGGACCTGGGGTGAACCCGGCCAACATCGGCCGCAAGTGCAACCACGGGGTGATCTTGAAGGTGGTCTCGACCAACATCTGCGGCAGCGACCAACACATGGTCCGCGGCCGCACCACGGCGCCGGAGAACCTCGTCCTCGGGCACGAGATCACCGGCGAGGTCATCGAGGTCGGACCGGACGTGGAGTTCATCAAGAAGGGCGACATCTGCTCAGTCCCGTTCAACATCGCCTGCGGACGGTGCCGCAACTGCAAGGAGGGAAAGACCGGGATCTGCCTCAACGTCAACCCGGCGCGCCCCGGCGCGGCATACGGCTACGTCGACATGGGTGGTTGGGTCGGCGGTCAGGCGGAGTACGTGATGATCCCCTACGCCGACTGGAACCTGCTGAAGTTCCCGGACCGCGACCAGGCCCTGGAGAAGATCAAGGACCTGACCATGCTGTCGGACATCTTCCCCACTGGTTTCCACGGCGCCGTCACGGCAGGCGTCAAGGCCGGTTCCACCGTGTACGTCGCAGGCGCCGGTCCGGTCGGCCTGGCCGCCGCTGTCGGAGCGCAGCTGCTGGGGGCGGCCGTCGTCATCGTGGCCGACCTCAACGCCGATCGGCTTGCTCAGGCCCGCAGCTTTGGTTGCGAGACCGTCGACGTGTCCAAGGGAGACCCGAGCGCCCAGATCGAGCAGCTGCTCGGCGTTCCTGAGGTCGACTGCGGCATCGACGCCGTCGGCTTTGAGGCCCGCGGCCACGGTGAGGGGGCCGGTAAGGAGGCCCCGGCCACTGTGCTCAACTCGCTGATGCAGGTCACCGCCGCGGGCGGGGCGCTCGGTATTCCCGGCCTGTACGTCACAGGTGACCCCGGCGGTATCGACGAGGCCGCAAAGGTCGGCGCGCTATCCCTCAGCCTCGGCACCGGCTGGGCGAAGTCGCTGTCCTTCACCACGGGCCAGTGCCCGGTCATGAAGTACAACCACGGGTTGATGATGGCGATCCTCAACGACAAGGTGCAGATCGCCAAGGCGGTCAACGCCACCGTCATCCCGCTGGATGAGGCACCGCAGGGGTACGCCGACTTCGACAGCGGCGCGGCCAAGAAGTACATCCTCGACCCGCACGGGATGGTCGCCTAGCGGCGCACCGGGGACGGACGGGAGACGGACCCACTCGAGGTCCGTCTCCCGTTCTGCGGTCCGTCGTCGTGGGCCACATCGGGTCGCGACCCGCATCGTTCCTGCGCTCGGTCGGCTGCAGCGTGGGTTGTCGAAGAAGGCGACCGCGATAGCCAACACCACGAGCGTCAGGTGCATGGTGATCGGTTGATCTCGACAGGCCCGCCGAGGCGACTGACGCTCACGGGGTCCCGGTCAGTTCGCCGCCGAGCAGCCTCAGCGCTTCCCGCGTGGAGGTCGAGGAGACCTGGATGTAGATCTCCATCGTGATGGCGATGCGGCTGTGGCGCAGCACCGCCATGGCCACCCGCGGGTGGACGTCGAGGGCGAAGAGCAGGCTCGCGCAGGTCCGCCTCGTGGCGTGCACGGGGACGACCGGGACGCCGGCCTTCTCGGCTCGGGTCTTGAACGCGCGGTGGAAGTGGCGAGGATCGATCGGCTCACCGAGGCGCGTCGTGAGGACGAGCCCGCAGTCCCCTACATGTCGCCGGCGGCCAGGCGCCGACGGCTCTCGTCGACGCGGTGCCGCTCGAGGGCCTGCGCTGCGATCGTCGGCAGCGGCAGCGGGGCGTCTGAGGCGTCGACCGACCACACGGTCGACTTCTTCGCCCGAGGCACCGGGACCCGCACCAACGCGGCGACGTTGCGTAAGGCGACCTCCTCGCGCATGGCCTGGGTCAGGGCGCTCCGCAGCACCCGCCACGCCTGGTGGACCGTCCACTCCGAGGCGACCTCGTGGCAGCAGCGACCGATGGCGCAGCACTGAGGCGTAGGGCGAGCCGCGTCCTTGCCCTGGAAGCAGCACTGGCACCGCATGCGCAGCTCGTCGACCCAGGCTGGATGTCACGCACGGCCAGCTTCTCGAGCTTGCGGTCACCGAGGTCGGGGACGATGTAGAGCCGGACGAACAGCTCGTAGTTACTGGCGGTGGCCGGCGAGAGGCCCGGGCGGACCGTCTCGGCCAGCCACCGCTCGAGGAAGTCCCCCAGCCGGGGCGAGACCGGCACCATGGGGCCGCGCCGAGCCTGCTCGTGCAGCTTCAGCCACTTCGCGTGCACCTCCGGCCGGGTCTTCCCGTATACCGTGGCGACTTGGCGATCTGGCGCGCCGCAAACAGGGCGCCGGCGGCGAAACTGCGGGCCACGGGTCGTCCGTGACAACAGAGCCACCGGCCAAAATTGCTCATGAGATGCCGTGTGAGACTTCGGCTCGGGCCTGCTCGGGAGGACCTGTACTGCCGGACACCCTCGGGGGTCCTGGACCGGTGGGTCTGAGACGATTCGAAGGAAGCCCCTGCGCGCCGCCCGGCTGACCGCGGTGGTGCCACCAGTGCTCCTCTTCCGGCCTGTCCCGCTTGGGCCTCACCGCCGTACCCCAGAGAAGTACGGCAGTGGGGTACGCGATCACCGTCGTCGAGCGCCCTGTAACGCCCTGACCTGCGCTTACGCGAGCCTGACCGCCGGCCATCCCCAGACTTTGCAAGCAGGGGGTCAGGGGTTCGAGTCCCCTTGGCTCCACCATCAGGAACCGCAGGTCACCGGCCCTCTCCGCTCCGGCGGGAGGGCCGTCCCCGTCCCCACGACGGTACGGCAGTGCCACAGGAACACGCCGCCTGGCCGGGTGTGTTCCTACAGCGCTGACGAAGCCGTCGTGGGGGACTGGCACTACAGCGCCGCGTACAGCGCCTCCTCGAACTCGACGTAGGTCTTCCAGGCGTCGTCGTGGGTGATGAAGGGCAGCGAGTTCGTGTAGATGGAGGCGCACACCCCGGTGGCGCGGTCGATGAAGAAGTGGGTGTTGAAGAGCCCAGCCCAGGCGCCGGTGCCTGCCCGCCGACCGCCGGGGGCGTCAGCAGTGTTGAGCAGGAGGCCGTAGCCCCACTTCTGGCCGGGCCCGGCATACAACGTGTCGGTGATGGGCGGGTCGGCCGTGGGGATCTCGGCGGGGAAGTCGAGGTCTCCGATCTGGTTCGAGAAGGCGGCGTCGACCGTGGCCGCCTCGAGGATGCGCACGCCGTCGAGCTCGCCGCCGCGCAGCAGCGCCCGCTCGAAGCGGATGTAGTCCCTCGGCGTGGAGTAGAGGCCGTGGCCTCCGGGCCACCAGTCGGGGCTCTCGTTGAGGATGCCGCCGGCCGACACCCACGCCCCGTCCTCGCCCTTGACGTGGACCGTGACGGCGTTGGCCCGGCGCGCGTCGTCGAGACGGAACGCGGTGTCGGGCATGCCGAGCGGATCCGTGATGCCGGTGCGGATGACCTCGTCGAGGGTCGTCCCGGCGACCGCCTCGACGACCTTGCCCAGCCAGTCGGTGTTGATGCCGTAGTTGAACCGCGTGCCGGGGTCGCAGAGCATCGGCGCCTTGAAGGCCTCAGCCGAGCCGGGCACGACGTTGGGGATTCCCGTCGCGGCCTCGTACTTTACGAGCTCGGCGTTCCAGAACCAGTAGCCGAGGCCGCTGGTGTGGGTGACGAGCTGGTGGACCGTGGCCTTGCTCGCGGGAGCCCGCAAGATCGGGGTGTCACCGTCGAAGCCGTCGAGCACCATGACGTCGGCGAACTCCGGGCAGTACTGCTCGACCGGGGCATCGAAGTCGAGCTCGCCCCTCTCCTTCTGCTGGAGCGCGGCCGCCGTGCAGACCATCTTGGTCATCGACATGATCCGGAACTGCGTCGAGGTGCCGACCGGGTCGTCGGACTCCCCCGCGATGCGCACCCCGGCGCCGCCCTCGTAGAAGACGCCGTCCGCGTCGGCCGCGATGGCAGCGATGTGCGGCACCGCTCCCCGCTCGACCGCCTTGCTCAGCACCGCGTCGATGGCGCTGCCGTCGATGGTCCGGGTCATGTGATCCTCCTCGAGCGCGGGCCCGCACCGTTGCGTGGCCTCTGGCACCCACGGTGCCCCAGGGGTCGGCGGCGCACCACCGGCAGACCAGCGCAGTTCACGTCGCCGGACCCGCCATCCGGCGGGTCCGCACCGTCGCACCCGCCAGGCCCCTCGCCAACTCACGCGTCGACGGGTTACCGTGCCCTCACCGTCGCAGGCGCAGCGCCTCTCCCCGACGGCCTACCCGGGTGCGAAGGAGCGGTGCATGAGTGCAGTGGCGCGACCCCGCTTCGACCCCGAGCTCAAGGGCGGGCTGGCCGTCGTGGGGGGAATGTTCCCCCCGACGATCACCCCCGATCTCGTCCCCTTCATGCGCACCTCCTACGCGTCGGCGCCGATCGACGGGGTTCTGCAGACCCGGGGCATCGAGCGCCGTGACCTCGTCATCGACGGCTATGAGGGCGCGCCGATCACCGTCTCGGTCCTCAGCCCCGCCGGCCGCTCGGGCCCTCGGCCCGGCGTCGTCTACGCGCACTCGGGTGACGGTCGGGCTCGGATCACCGGCGTGATCTCGGGCTGCTCGTCGACGCCGACGTGCCCAGTGCCGAGCGGCTCGCCGCCGGCGGCTCGCTGGGCCTGCTGGTGGGGCACCGCTACCGCGTCCTCGCCGCCCCGCTCTTCGCGGTCTGGACCCAGCACCCCCTGGGTCCGGAAGACGTGGTCCCGAGCGTCCATGGTCCCATCCACGTGCTCGTCGTCCCGGAGCACGGCGCCACGGTCGACGCCTGCCCCGCCGGTGTCGGGGTGGCGGCCGAGCCGGAGAACCTCCACCACTCCTACCGGACAGCGCTGGTCGCGCTGCGCCTGTGCGACCCTCCCCACACGCCGGTGGTCCACGCAGACGACTTCGGTGGACTGGTCGCGCTGCTCGCCGACGCCCCCGACGACATCCAGCAGCCTGACGTGGCCACCCTCGACGTGATCGCGTGTCACCCGTGGGGACTGGTCACCGTCGATGCGGTGATCAGGTCGCAGTCGGTCCGGCAGGCCGCCCGGCACGCGGGCGTGCACCACAGCACGATGCAGACCCGAGTCGACACGATCGTGCAGGTGATGGGGTTCAACCCCTTTGACGGCTTCGGGAAGCCGCGGCTGGGCACGGCTTACCTCGTCTGGCGCATCAGGCACTCTCGGGTGCTGGAGATGCCGGCTCCGGCGATGTCCGATTCCACCTTGGCCTGAGCAGCAGGGAGGTCCACCGCCGGACCTGCTCCTCACCGCTCACGTCGAGGTCGTCGATGCGGTGAGCCCCCTGCCGGTCGCCGGTTACCGCTATGCGAATGCAACCCCCAGCGTTTCGGTCCAGTTGCCGCACAACCCAGCGGTTCGAAGAATGAGTCGGGAGATACGGCTTCGCCGCCCACGTGTGGATCACGACGCCGGCGGGCCGGCGCCAGCGCAAGTCCGTGTACGGGAAGACCCGGCCGGAGGTGCACGCGAAGTGGCTGCAGCCGCATGAGCAGGCGCGGCGCGGGCCCATGGTGCCGGTCTCGCCGGCCACCGCGAGCACCTACGAGCTGTTCGTCCGGCTCTACATCGTCCCCGACCTCGGGGACCGCAAGCTGGAGAAGCTGACCGTCCGTGACATCCAGACCTGGGTCAACGGGCTGCGCCGCCGATGCCTTGCGGGAGGGGTAGATCGACCCCTCACCGTTCGACGTTCGGCTCATGGCCACCCGCCTCCGCCTCGACCGCCCGCATCGCCACGTACTCGTCGACCCAGGCCAGCAGGATCCGAGCCCAGGACGTGCTGGATGTGCTGGAGCGGTACTCCGCCGGCGTCGGCCGGCGGACGCGCTGATCGTGGGCCCTGTCAGCCCCGTCAGCTCCCAGCTGCGCGCACCCGGGGAATCACCTGGCGGCCCAGCAGGTCGATGCTGCGCAACATCGTCTCGGGCGCCATGATGCCGTTCGTCATCTGCACGGTGAAGCGGTCGAGACCCCCCAGCGCGGGCGACAGGGCGACGATCTTGTCGGCCACCGTCTGCGGGCTGCCGATGAAGAAGGGGCCGTGTGCGCCGAGGGAGGCGTCGTATCCACCGCGGGTGGGTGGTGCGAACCCCCGCTCGCGACCGATCGTGGTGAACGCCTGCTCGTAGCCGGGCCAGAAGTCGTCGGCCGCCTGCTGGTCGCTGTCGCCGACGAAGCCGAAGCAGTGCACGCCCACGGTGAGCGCCTCGGGCGCGTGCCCGGCCTCGGCCCCCGCTCGCCGGTAGAGGTCGACCAGCGGGCGAAAACGACGCGGGTCGCCACCGATGATCGCGATCATCAGTGGCATGCCCAGCAGCCCGGCCCGCACGAACGAGGCGGGGGTGCCGCCCACGCCGAGCCACATCGGCAGCCGCGCCTGGACGGGCCGCGGGAAGACGCCCTGCCCCGTCAGGGGGGCGCGGTGCCGCCCCGACCAGTGCGGGTGGGCCGTCTGCTGCAGCTGCAGGAGCAGGTCGAGCTTCTCCTCGAAGAGCGAGTCGTAGTCGGCCAGGTCGAGCCCGAAGAGGGGGAAGGCCTCGGTGAAGGAGCCGCGGCCCACCACCATCTCGGCCCGCCCGCCCGAGATCAGGTCGAGGGTCGCGAAGGCCTCGAAGACCCGCACCGGGTCGTCGGCGCTGAGGACCGTGACGGCGCTGCGCAGTCGGATCCGGCTCGTGAGGGCGGCCGCCGCGGCCAGGATGACGACGGGTGCGGAGTCGAGGTAGTTCTCCCGGTGGTGCTCACCCACCCCGAAGGTATCGACCCCGGCCACGTCGGCGGCGACGACCTCGGCCAGGAACTGCCTCATCCGCTCCGCTTGCGGAAAGGCCCGTCCGCTCACGGGGTCGGTGACCTCGGACACGAAGCTGTCGATGCCGATCTCCACGGGCTCTCCTGACATAGTAGTTGCCTGTTCAATCACCGTAGCGGCTCCGGTGTTCCCACCGCAGCCACCCCGGCGAAGGGCACCTCGAGCACGAGGTCGCCGCACGCCACGTGGAAGCGCGTCCGGCCCCGCCGGACGATGCGACCGGAGCGACCGGCATACCGGCCGGGGACGGTGATGCGCACCGGCGTGCCGACCGCCAGGGCGACCGCCGGGGTCGTGCCGGACCGCAGGGCCTCGAGCTCAGCGCGGTAGCTGACGTGCATGACCCCTGGCCGGCCCCGGTGCGTCCAGGTGAGCAGGTGCCGTAGGTCGAAGCGTCGGCTGCACCGGCCGCAGGCGACGACCCGGGTGGGCCGTCGGTGACGGGTCGTGCGGTGGCCCGCCGGGCAGGTGCCCACCCAGGCGCCCTCGATGCGCGGTGCCTCGTCGCCCAGGCAGCGCTCGCCGCTGCTGCCGATGGAGTGGGCGATCGCCCGCCAGCGCGGGCCGTGCTGGGCGCGCGGCCCGGCCAGCGCGTGCGCGACCTCGTGCAGGATCGTCTCGCGCACCTCGGTCTCGTCGTGCAGGCGGGTGAGGGGGCCGCTGAGGCCGATCGTGCGATCGGCGTACCGGCAGACGCCGGCGCGGGTGACGGCCGAGTCGAGCTCGACCCGCCACCGGGTCAGTCCGTGCTCGTCGAGCAGCTGGCGGGCCAGCAGCTGGGCGCTGCGCAGGTCCATGGAGGGTCTCCTGTCGGGAGGGCGGATGGGGCGACGGGAGACGGCTCGACGCGTCGTGACCATCATGGCAAAGGGCACCGACAGTGCGGTGCGACCCCGACCCGGGAGATGCTGGAGGCACCATGACGTTCATCCGCTGCGGCGACCACACGCACTGGGGACCCTACGGCGCGGCCGGGCTCTTCCTCACCACCCCCGACCACCGGCGGGTGCTCCTGCAGCTGCGCTCGGCCTACGTGCTCAGCCCCGGGGTGTGGGCCCTGCCCGGTGGTGCGCTCGAGCGGGGCGAGAGCGTGCAGGAGGCCGCCGTGCGCGAGTCCGAGGAGGAGGTCGGCATCGACAGGTCGACCCTCACCCTGCTCGGCACCCGCCCCGGTCTGACGCACCCGAGCTGGTCCTACACCTACGTCCTCGCGCAGGTGCCGCACGAGGTGCTGCCGCGGCACGAGTCGTGGGAGGCCGACGGGCACCGGTGGTTCGACATCGACGACGTGCCCCGGCTGCACCCGAGCCTGGCCGACGACTGGGCCCGCGTGGCGGGGTCGCTCGCCAGTGGGGCTCCAGCCTAGAGACACGTACCTCGACACACGTGCGGCCCCGGTGCGGTGAGCACCGGGGCCGACTGACGTCGTGCGTCGCGTCAGGAGGTCGCGTCGTCGACCGTCTTCTTGGCGTCGTCGGCAGCCTCGCCCGCTGCGTCCTTCGCGTCGTCGGCGACGTCTGACGCCTTGTCCTTCGCCGCGTCGGCGACACCCGCGACGTTGGCCTTGAGGTCGGAGACCGAGCCGTTGCTGCTCGTGGTGCTGGAGGTCGCACGAGACGGCGTCGAGATCGGCGTCGCCCAGGGGTCGTCCTTGGGCTTGCGGTTCAGGAAGTAGGCGACGGCGCCACCGACCCCGGCGATCAGGGCGATCACGAGCGTGACCTTGCGTCGGCGACCGGCGGTCGTGGCGACCTTGTCGCCCTTGAGCACGGCGACGGCAGCGGGGGCCCGACCACCGACCTCAGCAGCACTGGTGTAGGCGTCGTGGCCCTTCTCGAGGGCCGACTCGGCCTTGTCGCGGGCGGTCTCCGAGGCGGCGACCACGGCGGCGACGGCGGCCGAGAGCTTGGGCAGGAGGTCGTCGACCAGGTGGTCGCGCGTGGCCTCGACGCGGGGGGTGAGGCCGTCGACGGCGTCCTGCACCCGGGGCGCTGCGGCGTTCACGGCGTTGTCGACGTAGGGCTGGGCCGCCTTGCGGGCCCTCTTGGCGTAGGGTTCGGCCGCGTCGCGGGCGTGCTCGAGGCGGGGCTGGGCCCACTCTGCGGCCGCGGTGGCCCGCTCGCGGGCGACCGGACCGTAGGCCTTCGCGGCGAGGGCCGCGTCAGACCCGATCTGGGTGGCCGAGTCGACCTTGTCGCGCAGGGCGGCAAGACGGTCGGCGGCGGTGGGCTCGCTCTTCATACGGAACACATGTCCTCCTAGGCAATAGACCGGTGCAGGGTCTCTCCTACCCATCCTGCACGGTTTCGCCCCACGATCACACTTCGGTCCACCACGTCCGTGCGTGGTGTCGGCCACGCCCGCACTCCCCGCCCGATCGTGCTGCGTGGGAGGATGGTCGCCATGAAGGCCACACTGCACACCAACCACGGCGACATCAACGTCGTCCTCTTCCCCAACGAGGCGCCCACCACGGTCGCCACCTTCGTCGGTCTCGCCACGGGCGAGAAGGACTACAAGGACGACGCCGGTCGCACCAACCCGACCCCGTTCTTCGACGGTCTGATCTTCCACCGCATCATCGAGGGCTTCATGATCCAGGGCGGCGACCCGCTCGGCCGGGGGACCGGCGGCCCGGGCTTCGCGTTCGACGACGAGCCCCACCCCGACAAGACCTTCACCGTCCCCTACCTGCTCGCCATGGCCAACGCCGGCAAGCGCGGCGGCAAGGGCACCAACGGCTCGCAGTTCTTCATCACCACCTCGACCCCGACCCACCTCCAGGGCAAGCACACCATCTTCGGTGAGGTGGCCGACGCCGAGAGCCGCGCGGTCGTCGACGCGATCGGCCAGGTGCCGACCGACCGCAGCGACAAGCCCCTCGACGACGTCGTCATCGAGCGCGTCACCGTCGAGAAGGACTGACCTCAACCCCCGCACCACCCTCTTCGGATGCCGTGGTGCCCCTGCCAGGTCAGGGGCACCACGGCATCTGCGCACCTGCGGGCACACCGGCGCCGCGCCGGACGTTTCCCTGAAGCACGCCCCGACCCCCGGACCGGAGACACCGTACCGATGAGCCAGCCCCCGTCGCCCGAGCAGACGACGATCCCGACGTCGGTGTGCCCGCGTCACCCCGACCGCGAGGCTTACGTGCGGTGCCAGCGGTGCGGCCGCCCTGCCTGCCCCGAGTGCCAGCGGCCCGCGGCGGTCGGCATCCAGTGCGTCGACTGCGTGCGCGAGGCGGCGCGCGCCACCCCGACCGTGGCGACCGTCTTCGGGGGCCGCGCGGGCAGCAACCCCGGAGTCGTCACCAAGGCGATCATCGGGATCTGCGTGGCGGTCTACGTGTTCCAGCTGACCGTGCCGTCAGTGACCAACGACTTCGCCTTCGTGCCCCGCCGCGCGGCCAGCGAGCCGTGGCGCTTCGTCACGTCGGCCTTCCTGCACAGCCCGACGAGCTTCCTGCACATCGCCTTCAACATGCTGTTGCTGTGGCAGGTCGGGCCCTACCTCGAGGGCCTGCTGGGGCGGGCGCGCTTCATCGCGCTCTATCTACTGAGCGCGGTCGGTGGCTCGGCCGGCTACCTCCTGCTCGCGTTCGTGCCCACCGCTGACGGGCTGCCATGGTGGGCGGCCTCGTGGTGGGGGGGCGCGGTCGGCGCGTCGGGTGCCGTCTTCGGCCTCTTCGCCGCGCTCCTGGTGCTCAACCGCCACCTCGGCCGCTCGACCGCGGGCATCGGCTTCACCATCGTCGCCAACGGTGTCCTCGGCTTTGTGGTGCCGGGCATCGCCTGGCAGGCCCACCTCGGTGGCCTGCTCACCGGGGCGGCCCTCGCCGCGGCGGTCACCGCGCTGCGGTCGCCCGCCCGGCGCCGACTCCAGTGGCCGGCCTTCGCTGTCGTGGCCGTTGTGCTGGTGGTGCTCAGCGTCGTCAAGATCGCGTCGGTGCCGGCCATCCCGAGCTGATGCGGGCACCATCGGCCATCACCCGTTCGCCCGACGGGCCATCGGCCGAACGTCTTACACGCGTGTCATTCTCCCCAGGCTGTGGAGATCCCTGTGGACAATCCCCTGTGGATGACGCTCAGCGCCATCGCATGGCCATGCTGAAGCCACCGATGAGCAGGGCGAAGCCGGCGACGAGGTTGTAGTAGCCGAACTTCGCAACCGGCCAGGCGCCCTGCGAGATGTAGAACGTCACGATCCACGCGAGCCCCAGGAGCAGGAGCGTCACCATGACCGGCACCCACCAGTCGGGGTTGGGGGCCGGGGCCTTGGTGGCCCGGGTGGGGGCGGGGGACGACGGCTTGGCGCGGCCTTTGGACTCGGGCACGGGACGTGCTCCTCGCGGTCTCATCGGTGGTGCGGGGCAGGTGGGCTGTTGGGGTTAGCGTAGTTGCTCGAAGGATCACACCAGCCACGAGGAGAGTCATTGGGTTCGTCGCCCTCGATCCGGTTGCCCCGTCGCACGGGCTGGGCCCTCGTCGTGCCCCTCGTGGCCCTTGCGGCCGGCCTGCTCTTCGCCACCAGCTTCCAGACCGCCCAGGGCACCGACCTGCGCTCGGCCGGTCGCAACCTGCCCGACCTCGTGCGCTCCGGCAACCGGGCGGTCGAGCTGAAGGAGGCGACCTCGGCCCAGCTGCAGGCGCAGGTCGACCAGCTGACCCGGGCCGCGTCGCCGGGCTCGGCGCAGGTGCGCCAGCTCACCCTGGCCGCCGACGCCGCGGGGTCGCGGGCCGGCACGCAGCCGGTGCACGGCCCGGCCCTCACGGTCAGCCTCGATGACGCGCACCGCAGAGCCGACACCCTGCCGAAGCCCTACGGGCCCGACGACATCGTCGTGCACCAGCAGGACGTGCAGGGGGTGGTCAACGCGCTGTGGCGCGGGGGCGCCGAGGCGATGACCATCCAGGGCCAGCGGGTGGTCGCGACCTCGGCCGTGCGCTGCGTCGGCAACACCCTGATCCTGCAGGGCCGCGTCTACTCCCCTCCCTACGTCGTGGCGGCGATCGGCCCGCTCGACGGCATGCGCGCAGCCCTCGGCGACGACCCGCAGGTGCAGATCCTGCGGGAGTGGGTGGCGGCGGTCGGCCTCGGCTACGTCGTCACCGACCAGCAGGACGCGACCTTCCCCGCCTACTCGGGCCTGGTGCAGCAGCAGCGGGCCAGGGTGACGTCGTCCCCCTGAGGCCACGGCCGACGGCGTCGTAGGCTTCGGCGGGTGACCCGCATCCTCGTCGTCGACAACTACGACAGCTTCGTCTTCACCATCGTCGGCTACCTGCAGCAGCTCGGCGCCGAGTGCGACGTCGTGCGCAACGACGCCTGCTCCCCCGCCGACGGGGCCGACTACGACGGCGTGCTCGTCTCGCCGGGCCCCGGCACCCCCGAGGAGGCCGGCGTCTCGATGGCCATGATCGAGGCCTGCGCCGGGCGGGCCCAGCCGATGCTCGGCGTGTGTCTCGGCCACCAGGCCCTCGGGGTGGTCATGGGCGCCACCGTCGGCCGGGCGCCGGAGCTGCTCCACGGCAAGACCTCGAAGGTGCACCACGACGGCACCGGGGTGCTCGAAGGCCTGGCCAGCCCCTTCACCGCCACCCGATACCACTCGCTGACCATCGACCCGCCGACCCTGCCCGCCACCCTGCTGGCCAACGGCCACACCGACTCCGGCCTCATCATGGCCGTGCGCCACGAGACCCTGCCCCTGCACGGGGTGCAGTTCCACCCCGAGAGCGTGCTCACGGTCGGCGGTCACCGCCTGCTCGCCGGCTGGCTGGCCATGTGCGGCTCGGACGAGGCCGTCGGCCGTTCTGTGGGGCTCAGCCCGCTGGTCCACGACGCCGAGGCGGTCGCGCGGCTCGTCGCCGGCTGAGGGGCAGGCGGGCGGACTGGCTGACGGGCACGGCGCGGCTCAGGGCTTGGGCTTCTTGGTGCGGGTCGTGGTCGGCGGCGTCGTGGTCGGCGTCGCCGTCCTGGGTGGCGTCGTCGGCGTGACGGTGACGGTCGTCGTCGACGGCGTCGGCGCCCGGCGCTTGGCGACGGTCAGGGCGACCTTCGTGCCGGTGTCGACGACCGAGCCGCTCGGGGGGGTCTGCGACAGCACCGTCCCCTCGAGCTGGTCGCTCTCGGCCGCGGTGATGGTCATGACGAGGCCGAATCCCGACAGGGTCGCCTGGGCGACGGAGAAGTGCTTGCCCGCGAGGTCGGGCACGACGACCTTGCCGGTGGCGATGTCGAGCGTGATGCCCTGGGTGCGGCTGACGACGGTGCCGACCGAGGGCTCGGTCGCGACGACCTTGCCCTTCGCCTGGTCGGGCAGGTCGACCGGCCGGACCGTGGTCACCCGCAGCCCCGCCGTCTGCAGCGCTGCCGTCGCCTCCTCCTGGGTCTTGCCCGCGACGTCGGGCACGCTCGCCTGACCCGGCCCGGTCGAGACGTCGAGCCGCACCGGTGAGCCCACCTCGACCTTCGTGCCGGCTGCCGGGCTCGACCCGATGACCTGCCCCGAGGCCACCGTCTCGTTGGTGACGTTGTTGACCTCGGGGGTCAGGTTGCGCGCGACCAGCAGCGACTGGGCGGCAGCCAGGCTCTGCCCGGTGACGGTGGGCACGGCCACCTGGTCGGGGGTCGCGTTCTGCTGGATGAGGGCACGGACGGCGAGCAGCGAGAGCAGCAGCGCGACGACACCGACCACGGTGAGCACCAGCGCGACCCCACCGCGACGCCGGCGTGGCCCAGGAGGCAGCTCGCGGCCGACGGTGGGCAGGCCTGAGGTGTCGAGCGAGCGGGGGTCGGCCGGGCCCTGCGCCGTGTCTGCGCCGAGGCCGCCGGCACCGCCCGGGTCGGTGCGGGCGACCACCCGGGTGGTCGCCCCCGCCGGGCTGGTCTGTGAGGTGGCGATGACGGGGACCTCCATCAGCGAGGTCTCCCCACCCGAGGCGAGGGCGGCGGCGGCCGACCCGGCCGCTGCGGCGCTGACCGGTCGGCCCGCCCGCACGGCGATCAGGTCGGTGCGGAACTCGGTGGCGCTCTGGTAGCGCCGCTCGCGGTCCTTGACCAGGGCGTGCAGCGTCACCGTGTCGTAGGCCGCGGGCACGCCGGCCACGTGGATCGACGGCGGCTGGGCCGGCTCGCGCACGTGCTGGTAGGCCACCGACACCGGTGAGTCACCGAGGAAGGGGGGCCGCCCCGCGACCAGCTCGTAGAGCAGGCAGCCGGTGGAGTAGAGATCGGTGCGGGCGTCGACCGGCTGGCCCTGCGCCTGCTCGGGAGAGAGATACTGCGCGGTGCCGATGACCGCCTGCGTCTGGGTCATCGTGGCCTGGCTGTCGGCGACCGCCCGGGCGATGCCGTAGTCCATGACCTTGACCTGGCCTGCCCTGGTCACCATCACGTTGGCCGGCTTGATGTCGCGGTGCACGATGCCCATGCGGTGGCTGTAGTCGAGCGCCGACAGCACCCCCTCGACCAGGCTCCCGGCGTCGCGGGCCGGTAGCGGGCCGTCTCGCTCGAGCCGCTCGCGCAGCGTCTCGCCGTCGACGACCTCCATGACGATGTAGGGCAGCGGCACCCCGTCGTTGCCCTGCTCGGCCGACCCGACGTCCTCGCCGGAGTCGAAGATCGCCACGATCGAGGGGTGGTTGAGCCCTGCGGCTGACTGCGCCTCGCGTCGGAAGCGGGCCAGGAAGGTGGGGTCGCGCGCCAGGTCGGTGCGCAGGATCTTGATCGCCACGGGCCGCTCGAGCCGGGTGTCGACCCCCCGGTGGACGTCGGCCATCCCGCCGCGACCGATGAGCTCACCCACCTCGTAGCGGTTGCCGAGCAGGCGGGGCGCCGTCACCGGTCCCACCGTCCTCTCCCCCGAGACACCACGCTCATCCTGCTGCCGGCCCCCCCGGGTTGGGGGTCACGTCGGCGGCCTTGGCCCTGGTGGCGTTGCTCGTCGGGCTCGTCGGGCTCGTCTGGCTCGTCGGGCTCGTGGGGCTCGTCGAGATGGTGGCCGCGGCGGACGGCGGCGCCGTCGGGGCGGTGGTGGGATCGGAGCTCGGGGGCGGCCCGCTCGAGACGGTGAGCGTCACCTTGTTGCCGAAGAGCACGTTGCCTCGGGGCTGCACGTCGATGACGGTGCCTGCGGCCGTGCCGTCGGGTGTCTGCTCGGTGAACACGTTGGTGAACCCCAGCTTGTTGAGCGCCGCGATGACCGAGTCGACGGGCTTCCCGACGTAGGCGGCCGCGTCGATGACTGCCGCCGTCGGCAGCGGGGTCGTCGTCGACGAGGTGCTGCTGGTGGTGGTCGTCGTGGTCGTGGTGCTGGTCGTCGGCGGGCTCGAGGTGCTCGAGCTGGTCACCGTGGTCGGGGGCGCGGTGACGGTCGGCGAAGGGGTCGGGCTGCTGGTGGTCGTCAGCTGGACGACGAAGAAGACGATCGCGGCCAGGGCGACCACCACGGGGATGAGCCACAGCAGCCAGGCCTTCGAGCGGGGCGCGGTCTCCTGCTGGGGGTCGCGCCGTCGGGTGGCGGGGGCGAGGCCGTCGTCGGGGTCGTAGGGCTCGTCGTACGGGGCGTCGTACGGTGTCGTGGCCCGAGCGGGGGGCGGCAGCGCCGTCGTGCCCGACGGGCTGGGCGCCGCCACGATGACGGCCGTGCCCGACGGGTCGGTCCAGCCCGTGGGGATGACGCTCGTGGCCGGGTCGACGTCGGCGAGGGCGCCGACCGCCAGCCCCAGCTCGGAGGCGAGGGCCGCCGCCGACGCAGGTCGCAGCTGGGGGTCCTTCTCGAGGCAGCGCTCGACGGCGAGCCGCAGGTCGGCGGGCACCGACGGCGGCAGCGCCGGTGGGGGGTCGTTGACCTGCATGAGTGCCGTGACGACGGCCGAGGTGCCGTCGAAGGGCTTGCGACCCACGAGCATCTCGTAGCCCACGACCCCGAGGGCGTAGATGTCGCTCGCCCCGGTGGCCGTGCGACCGGTCGCCTGCTCCGGTGAGAGGTAGTGCGGCGTGCCGAGCACCTCGCCGGTCTTGGTGTGGGTCGAGCCCTCACCCGCACTGGCGATCCCGAAGTCGGTCAGCTTGACCCGGCCCTCGGGGGTGATCAGGATGTTGGCCGGCTTGACGTCGCGGTGGACGACGCCCTGCGCGTGGGCGGCCGCGAGGGCCAGCGCGGCCTGTCCCATGATCGAGCGCACCCGGTCGGGGCTCATCGGGCCGCGGGCGATCAGCTGGCTCAGGGGCAGGCCCTCGACGAGCTCCATGACGAGGTATGCGGCGCCGTCGTCCTCGCCGTAGTCGTAGACCGTGGCGATGTTGGGGTGGCTGAGGGCCGCGGTGTGCCGGGCCTCGTCGCGGAAGCGGTCGACGAACTCCTGCTCGTCGGCGGCCGACGGGCGCATGACCTTGACGGCGACGACCCGCTCGAGCCGGGAGTCCCGGGCTCGCCACACCTCACCCATGCCACCGGCGGCGATCCGCTCGGTGAGGGTGTAGCGCGACCCGAGGGTCAGTCCTGCGACGGGAATCATCTGCTCAGCACCGCTTCCATGACTGCTTTTGCGACGGGGCCGGCGTTGCGCCCACCCGCCGCCTCGTTGCCGGCGTTGCCGCCGTCCTCCACCACGACGGCGACGGCCACCTTCGGGTTGTCCGCCGGGGCGAACGACGTGAACCAGGCGTGCGGCGGCTTGCCGTTGCCCTGCTCGGCCGTCCCCGTCTTGCCGGCGACCTTGACCCCGGAGATCGCGGCGGGCCGCCCCGTGCCGTTGTCGACGACCGACGTGAGCATCGTCGTCAGGGTCGCGGCCGTCTCGGCGGTCATCGCCTGCGACAGCTGCTCGGGCTGGGCCTCGTCGATGGTCTGCAGGTCGGAGCCCAGCACGTCCTGCACGAGGTAGGGCCGCATGACGACGCCCTTGTTGGCCACGGCCGCCGAGATCATCGCCACCTGCAGCGGGGTCACCCGCACGCTGTCCTGGCCGATGGCCGAGCGCGCGGTGGCCGCCTGGTCGATCCCCGTCGGGAAGACGCTCGGCTCGACCCGGGTGGGGATCCGCAGCGTCTCGCCGAAGCCGAACCTCGCCGCCGCCTCGCCGAGCCGGTCGGCGCCGAGCTGCAGCCCGAGGTAGCCCATCGCGGTGTTGCACGAGATCTCGAGCGCGTGCTGGAGGGTCGTGCGGCTGCCGGGGCCGCAGGGGGCCAGGTCGTAGTTGGGCAGCGTCGTGCTGGTCTGCGGCAGGTCGAGCCGGGCCGGGGCGGGGATCGCGGTGGTGGCGTCGACGACCTTGTCGTCCAGTGCGGCGGCCGCCGTGACGATCTTGAAGACCGACCCCGGCGGGTAGAGGTTGCCACTGATCGCACGGTTGATGATCGGCTGGTTCGACGTCGTCGAGGTGAGCGACGTCCACGCCTTCACGACCTTCTGCTGGTCGTGCAGCGCCAGCTGGTTGGGGTCGTACTGCGGGTGCGACACCATCGCGAGGATCGCACCGGTCGTCGGGTCGAGGGCGACGACGGCGCCGCGCTGGTCACCCAGGGCCTTGTCGGCGGCAGCCTGCGCCTTGGCGTCGATCGTCAGGCGCAGGCTCGCGCCGCTCGCCTGCTTCCCGGTGAGCAGGTCGGTGACGCGGCGGTAGAAGAGCTGGTCGGCCGCCCCCGACAGCAGGGCGTCGTCGGAGCCCTCGAGGCCGCCGCCGGCGCCGTACGTGTAGGAGAAGTAGCCGGTCACCTGCGAGTAGAGCGCCGCCTGCGGGTAGGTGCGCAGGTAGCCGATCTCCTCGTCGGGCGTGGCCACCGACCGCGCGATGGGCGTGTCACCGACGATGATCGCGCCGCGCTCGCGCGAGTAGTTGTCGAGCAGGGTGCGTCGGTTGTCGGCCCGTGCGTTGAGGGACGGGGCCTGCACGAACTGGATGAGCGTCGACGACACGAGCAGCGCCGCGAAGAGCAGCGCGACGATGCGGCTCATGCGCCGCAGAGGGGTGTTCACGGCAGCCTCACGACCTCGGTCGCCGACGAGGCCTCGCGACCGGAGCCGGCCGGCACCCGCAGCGGGGTGAGCGGCTCGTCGGGCAGGGCCTCGGGCACGGGTCGGCGGGCCTGGTCGGAGATGCGCAGGAGCAGGGCCATGAGGGTCCAGTTCGCCAGCAGCGAGGAGCCGCCGAGCGACATGAAGGGCGTGGTGAGGCCGGTCAGCGGGATGACCCGGGTGACCCCACCGATGACGACGAAGACCTGCAGCGCGACCGAGAAGGCCAGCCCGAAGGCGAGCAGCTTGCCGAAGCCGTCACGCACGCCGAGGGCCGTGCGCAGCCCCCGCTCGACGAAGATGGCGTAGAGGGTGAGCAGGGCGAAGACCCCGACCAGCCCGATCTCCTCGCCGAAGCTCGAGAAGATGAAGTCGCTGTCGGCGAAGGCCACCATCCACGGCCGCCCCTGGCCCAGACCGGTGCCGAAGAGCCCCCCCGCGGCCATCCCCATCAGGCCCTTGGCCAGCTGGTCGGACTGCTCGAGCGAGGCGGCGGAGAAGGGGTCGAGCCACAGGCCCACCCGCTCCTGCACGTGCCCGAAGAGCCGGTAGGCCACGTAGGCCCCGCCCGCGAAGAGCAGCAGGCCGATCGCGATCCAGCTCGTGCGCTCGGTGGCGACGTAGAGCATGCCGACGAAGAGGCCGAAGAAGAGCAGCGACGACCCGAGGTCCTTCTCGAAGACGAGCACGAGGATGGAGACCATCCAGGCCACGAGGATGGGCCCGAGGTCTCGCCCCCGGGGGAGGGTGAAGCCGACGACCTTGCGCCCGGCCAGCGAGAGCACGTCGCGGGCCTGCACGAGGTAGCCGGCGAAGAAGACGGTGAGGGCGAGCTTCGCCACCTCGCCCGGCTGGAACGACAGCGGCCCCACCCGGATCCAGATCCGCGCGCCGAAGACGGTCGTGCCGAGCCCGGGCACGAGCGGCAGCAGCACCAGCACGAGACCGAGGGCCATCGCGGTGAAGGTCTTGCGCTGCAGCAGTCGGTGGTCGCGCAGCACGATGATGACCGCGGCGGCGATGACGACGGCCAGCCCGGTCCACACCAGCTGCCGGCCGGCATTGCTCGAGATGCCGTCGTTGCCCTGCGCGAGGTCGATGCGGTGGATCATCACGAGGCCGAAACCGTTGAGCAGCGTCGCGATCGGCAGCAGCACGGGGTCGGCGTAGGACGCCTTCCAGCGCAGCACCAGGTGGAAGGCGATGCTCAGGGCCAGCAGGCCGCCACCGACGGTGACGAGCTGGGCGGGCACGGTCTCGCGCACGCCGAGGTCGACCTCGACCCAGGCCAGCAGCACGATGCCGATGGCGAGCAGCAGCAGGGCCAGCTCGACCCCGCGGCGGGTGCGGGGCACGAGCGTCTGCACGGTGGTGGTCACGGTGTGGCCGCCGTCGCCGGGCTGGTGGGGCTGGTCGGGCTGGCCGAGGGTGTGCTCGTCGAGGGGGTGGTCGTCGGGGGTGCGACCGGCAGCTCTCCGCACGGGGTGCCGGTCGCCGCCTGCAGCCGGCAGCTCGTCGCCGCGCTCTCGAGGACCGCCATCCGCTCGCTGACCTGGGCCTCGTCGGCCAGCACGATGCGCCCGCTGACGAGGTCGCGGTAGTGCACCGGCAGGTCGGTGAGCGGGATGTCGGAGACCTGGACGACGTGCGACAGGTGGAGCGGCCCGAGGTCCTGCGTCACCCCGCGGAAGACCGCGACCCGACCGTCGCTCGGCCCGATGAACAGCTGCCGCTGGCTCCAGGTCCATCCTGCCCAGCCAGCCCCGGCCAGCACGAGCACGACGACGGCCACGACCGCGGTGGCGCGCCAGCGGGCGGCGCCGCTGCCGCCGGCCTCGGCGAGCTCGACCCTGTCGTCCGCGTCGTCGGAGGTGCCCCGCGTGCCGGCGCCGGTGACGTCGCGGGTCAGGGCGGCGGCCTTCTCGGCCGGGCTGACGGGCATCGCCCGCGTGCGCAGCCCCTCGCGGTCGCGGCTCGCGGCCGCGCCGACCACCTGCGGCACGGTGGGCGGCGCCATACCGGTGTCGAGGTCGACGACATCAGCGACGACGACCGTGACGTTGTCGCGGGCGCTCGCCTTGAGCGCGACGTCGATGCAGCGGTCGGCAGCGGCGGCTGCGGTGGCGGCCTCGGTGAGGATCTCGGCGATGACGTCGCCGTGCACGAAGTCGCTGAGGCCGTCGGAGCACAGCAGGTAGCGGTCACCGACCTTGAGCTCGCGCACCGACAGGTCGGGCTGGTCCTCGGGCTGACCCGTCATCACCCGGGTGACCAGCGAGCGCTGCGGGTGGTCGAGGGCCTCGTCGGGGGTGATCCGCTGGTCGTCGACCAGCTGCTGCACGAAGGAGTGGTCCTTGGTGATCTGGCTGAAGACGCCGTCGCGCAGGAGGAAGGCGCGCGAGTCGCCGATGTGGGCCATGGCGAGCTTGTTGCCCGAGCGCAGCATGGCGATCGTCGTCGAGCCCATGCCGGCCAGCTCGGGGTCGGCCTGCATCGCCGTGAGCAGGGTCGCGTTGGCCTCGCGGATCGAGCGCTCGAGCCGCGACAGCGCCGTGTCGGCGCCGATGCCCTCGTCGTCGAGCGGCGCGAGGTGCCCGACGATCATCGAGCTGGCGACGTCGCCGGCGGCGTGGCCCCCCATGCCGTCGGCCAGCACGAGCAGGTGCGGCCCGGCATAGCCGGAGTCCTCGTTGCGAGACTTCGGGCCGAGCCCGAGGTCGGAGCGCGCCGCGTAGCGCAGGGCGATCGCCATGGGTCAGCCGCGCAGCTCGAGGGTCGTGCGGCCTACGCGCAGAACGCTGCCCATGGTGACGGGCACCGGCCCGGTCAGGCGCGAGCCCCCGAGGAAGGTGCCGTTGCGCGAGCCGAGGTCCTCGACGAACCAGCCTTCAGGCCGGGCGAAGATGCGCGCGTGACGACCGGAGGAGAACTCGTCGTCGAGCACGAGCGTGCACTCCGGCGCCCGGCCGATGAGGATGCCGCCACGGCCCAGGGGCAGCGAGGTGCCGGCGAGCTGGCCCTCGGTGACGACCACGGTGGTGGGCAGTCGAGGGCTGGAGCGCGCGCGGCGGCCCTGCTCGCTGCTCTGCTTGCGCGGCGGCGTGGCCGACTCGCGACCGTCGGGGACGGGCTTCGGGGTGCGTACGGGCAGCACCCGGCGGGACACGCGCGTGCCGTAGAGGTCGGAGCGCAGCACCGACGTCACACCGAAGATGAAGACCCACAGCAGCACGAGCAGCCCCAGCCGGATGAGCGTGAGGGTCAGTTCGCTCACCGGCTCACCGCTTCCCGGGACGGAAGACCGCCTGGGTGCGACCGACGGTGATCTGGTCGCCGTCGCCGAGGCGACGGCTGGTGACGCGCTCACCGTTGACGTAGGTGCCGTTGGTCGACCGGAGGTCGCGCACCGAGGTCACGAGGTGCGGCCCGTCGGT
The DNA here is from genome assembly GCA_039889245.1 of Dermatophilaceae bacterium Soc4.6. Classification (NCBI taxonomy): domain Bacteria; kingdom Bacillati; phylum Actinomycetota; class Actinomycetes; order Micrococcales; family Dermatophilaceae; species Dermatophilaceae bacterium Soc4.6. The sequence continues at coordinate 2,510,389 of JAZGVH010000002.1, forward strand.
GCTGACCCGCACCTCGCAGTGCCGCCGCGAGATGCCCGGGTCGTCGAGGATGATGTCGGCGCCCTCGTCGCGACCGAGCACGGTCAGCGCACCGATGAGGGGGTAGCGCTCGCCGTTGATGGTCAGCCACGGTCGCTGCGCCGGACCCCGCGCGGGCGGCGGCACCTGCGGCCGCTCGTAGGCCTCGGAGGGCGACGGCGGGGGCGCTGACGACGGCGCCGGGGAGAGCGGCCGCGCGGGGGGCTCGGCGCGTGCGTCGGGATCCGTGGCGGTGCGCCGCGACGTGCCGGGACGCACGCGGAAGACGCCGGTCTCGAGGTCGTCGCCCTGCGAGAAGTCGACCGCGAAGGGACCGCTCGGCTGGTAGCGCTGGGTCTCGGCGTGCTCCTGCGCGGCGGCGACGAGCTCGTCGGCCAGCGCGTCCTCGTACTCGGAGAGGCGGCCGTAGTCGCTCGCGCTGAGCTCGATGGAATAGAGGTTGGGCACCATCGTGCGGCCGTGGCTGACCACGGCCGCCCGGTCGTCCATCGCCCGGCGGATCGCCGACGCGATCTCGACGGGCTGCACCTCCGACTTGAAGGCCTTGGCGAAGGCGCCGTTGACGGCCCGCTCGAGGCCGCGCTCGACCCGGTCGAACAGTCCCACGTGGCCCTCCTTGTCAGGTCGTCGTCGCGACGTCGAGCCCGGTGCGGCTCGCAGTCGTCCCCCCGGTCCTCGTCATCGTAACGGGATCGACCCGGACGGCGGCTCATGCCGTGGTCGGACGCGCGCTCCGTCTGGTTTGGTGATCGAGCCCCCGACCGGGCACACTTGGGGCGCACTCGCGCGAGTGGCGGAATGGTAGACGCGCTGGCTTCAGGTGCCAGTGTCCGAAAGGGCGTGGGGGTTCGAATCCCCCCTCGCGCACCCTCGTGTGGCATCCCCACACAGCACCGGCCGGTTGGCCCGACGAGAGTCGGGCTGCCCGGCCGTCGTGTTGTCCCCCTCGGCGCCACCCGGACGCACCACCAGGCAGCGGTGCGCGGACGGGCCTCCCCACCGGTATGAAGCGGGCAGCCTTGTGGCTTCTGCCTGTTGGTGTGTCCGCCTGCACGACGCTGCACGATGGGCCCGCTGTCGTGCTGGCCCCGACCACCGGGAGCGTCGTGTGGGCCGGGCACGGTGGACACCTCGAAGTCCAGGGTGGCGTCCGCGACCGCGAGTCTGGGCACCGGACCTCCGCTGCTGGCTGGGCGAGACGGTCGGACCATGTGGCGTGGCGGGGTGCTCTGGATCAGGAAGAGAGAGGCTGGGCGACGTCGTCGACCAATGCGGCCGCGACGTCGTCGGCCAGCTTCGGGATCGACTCTGGCTCGAGTGCGCTGACAGTGATCCTGATCCCTGGCGCTGACTCCTGACGGAACCTCGAGCCGGGAGCCACCGCCCACCCGGCCTGCATCAGCCGCAGCACGCTCGTCGTCTCGTTGTGGACCGGAACCCAGACGTTCAGTCCGCTCGTGCCGCCCGTCGCGACGCCACGCTCGGCCAGAGCCTGCTGCAAGGAGCACCGGCGGGCTGTGTACTCGTCTGCCGCGGCCGCGACGGTGGAGGCGGCCTCGGGGTCGGTCCACAGCTCGAGGACGAGCCTCTGCAGGAGCGTGCTGATCCACCCCGACCCCACGCGCACGCGGCTCTCGACCCGCGCGATCGTCGTGGCGTCTCCGGCCACGACCGCCAGGCGGAGGTCCGGACCGTAGGGCTTGGAGGTGGACCGGACGAAAGCCCAGGACGCGGTGCTCTCGGCGAGGGAGGCGAGCGGCGCCCGGGCCAGCTCGGCCGCGTGGTCGTCCTCGATCACCAGGGTCTGTGGGAACCCCGCCAGGACACGTCGGAGCAGCCGCGCACGGTCGGGCGTCAGGTCGGTGCCCGTGGGGTTCTGGGCTCGACTGGTGATGATCACGGAGCGGGCGCCACGGGTGAGTGCCTCCGACAGGGACTGGGGGAGCGGTCCCTCCGAGTCCAGCTCGAGGGGGTGGGTGCGCAGGCCCGTCGCGGCGAGCAGGTCGAGCACGTTGGGCCAGCCAGGATCCTCGACGGCCACCAGCTCGCCCGAGCGCAGGGTGGTCGACAGGACCCGCTCGATCGCATCGAGGCCACCCGAGGCGACCGTGACGAAGTCCGACGGGACACCGTCGGCCCCCAGCCTCTGGCGGGCCACGGCAAGCAGCTCGGGGAGCACCGCCTCGCCCGGTGCGGCAGCCGGCCCCGGGCGGGCGGCCAGCGCGTCGAGCCGCAGGCTCGGCAGGAGCGCGGGATCGGGCTGCCCGTCGGAGAGGTCGATCACGTTCGGGGGCAGCGGCGAGCTGCGCGATCTCAGGAGCGGCCGCGGGGGCTGCGCCCTGACGGTGGTGCCGTTGCGCCCGCCGGTCTCGATCATCCCTCGGTCTCGCAGCGTCCTGTACGCAGCGGCGACGGTCCCGGGAGCCACGCCGAGCTCCGTCGCCAGACCCCGGACGCTGGGAAGGCGCGCGCCAGGTGGGGTCGCGCCCGTGTGGATGGCGGACTCGATGCTCTCGGAGATCCCTTTGGACGACTGGCCAGATATCGGGTATTGTATTGGTGTCATCAAAATATCGTACCAGTACATAGGAGAGCGATGCCGTCGGAGTACACCCGGTCGCAGCGAACCTCCGCCACGCGTCACACCGACCGGGTGACCTATGACCGTGAGGCGGTTCACGCCGTCCTCGACGAGGGGCTGACCTGCCACGTCGGCTACGTGGTCGACGGGCAGCCCGTCGTCCTCCCGCAGCTGCATGCCCGGGTGGGCGAGATCCTCTACCTGCACGGATCCAGCGGCGCACGGGCCCTGCGTGAGGCCGGCGGCAGCGGACTCGAGGTGTGTGTGACCGTGACGCTCGTGGACGGAATCGTCCTGGCCCGCTCGGCGTTCAACCACTCGATCAACTATCGCTCCGTCGTGATCCGGGGCGCAGCCGAGGTGGTGACCGACGAGGCCGAGAAGCAGTCAGCGCTGTCACGTCTCGTGGAGGCCATCGTCCCCGGTCGCTCGGCCGAGGTCCGCGGCCCGACCCGCAAGGAGCTCGTCGCGACCACGGTCCTCCGACTGCCCTTGCAGGACGTGTCCCTCAAGGTCAGGACCGGGCCTCCGGTCGACGACGACGCTGACCTCCACCTCCCCTACTGGGCCGGCGTCCTGCCGACCGCCATGACCTCGGCCGCGCCCGAACCGGCGCCGGAGCTCTCCGAGTCCGTTTCCCTTCCCACCCACGTGTCCTCCTGGACACCGTCGAGAAAGTACTGAGTCACATGTCTGCCCACCTGCCCTTCGTCCACGGTCACCACCTCGGCCGCTCCTTCCTGGCGGCCTGCCGCCGGGGCCTTCCCGACACTCGCGACACGGAGTACGGTCTCGGCGCGGTGACCCGGCCCTCACCGGCGCGCACGACCCTGGCTCCGCCACCGAACGAGCGCTAGGTTCCGCTTGCGTATGACCAGCGTGGCCCAGCTGGCACTGCCCGAGGGGGTCCGGCGCAGCTACGTGCTGGCCGTCGGGCCCGCTCGTGGGGCGGCACTGCCGGTGTCGTTCGACCAGGGTCGGCACGTCGGCTGCTCTCAGAGCCCAGGACGCCTTGTATGTCCGATGCGACGCTGGTCATAGACCCATGTTCCTGCAGACGATGCCTGCCCGGTATGAGGCCTGACCCCGACCCCACCCCGGACGGTCGACGCGGGACACGACGACCGGCTCGCCATGTCCTCGGGGCCGAGGCCGTCACCAATCGCGGATGGACTGACGCCAAAGGACGTCTGCCGTCGTAGAGTCGTCAGGGGCGATGAGGACGACCAGGTCGACGGGTGACGGGCGGGCGTGCATGTCGGTAGATGATGGTGGTGCGGGGTTCTACCCCAGTCCTCGTCGTGCGCCGTGGCCGGGCTTCGCCCTGGCTGCGGACGCGGCCGTGCAGCATCTGAGTGCCCGCTTCGGGCTGGATCTGTGGATGGTCACCCAGGTGGTCGACGATCAGCAGGTCGTGGTGGCCTCGGCTGGTCACTGGGCGGAGCTGGCCAGACCGGGCACCGCGTTCTGCTGGGCAGACTCGTTCTGCGTGTCCATGGTCGAACGACGCGGCCCGATGCTGGCCCCGGATGTCCTCGCGGTCCCGGCCTATGCGGCGACGGCGACCGGGGTGCTGGCTCGGGTGCGGGCCTATGTCGGGGTCCCCTTGGAAGGAGACTGCGGTGTCCTTTTCGGCACGTTGTGCGCCATTGCCGGAACCGCACAACCTGAGGTCCCCGACGACCTGTTGAGCGCGACGGAGCTGGTGGCTCAGATGCTCAGCACGATCCTGGCTCACGAGCAGGTGGCTCTGACGCGTTCCGAAGAGGCGGCGACGGCCTATGCGCTGGCCGAGCGCGACCATCGCACCGGACTGCTGAACCCTCGCGGGTGGCAGGCCGCCGTGCGGCGGGAGGACCAGCGCCTGGAGCGCTACGGCTCGTACGCCGGTGTCCTGGCCGCCACGATCGAGCGGCCGCGACACGTGGACGACGTCGGCGCAGATCCGGCCGGTGATGACGTGCGTGAGCGGTGCGCCGAGGTGCTGGCCGCGACCAGCCGGCCCGGCGACGTGCTGGCTCAGCTCGCGGCAGACGAGTTCGTGGTCCTCGCGATCGAGTGCGACGCACGCTGTCTGAAGGCCTTGGAGGTCAAGCTGCGCATCGATCTGCGCACTGCTGGTGTGCCGGTCTCGACCGGCGTGGCGGCCCGCCGGGTGGGCGAGCACCTGGGCGCTACCACTGACCGGGCCCGGGCTGCGATGGCGAGCGAGAGAAGGCGTCGGCAGGCCCGACGCACCTGAACGTCTCCTCAGCCACCCCCTCGACCACCTCGTCGTCCTCCGCGTCGTCCTCTGCCACGCCCGCGCGCACGGTCTGGTCGAGGCCGTGTTCACGGCCGTCCCGCCTGCCGCGAAGAAGCCGCCGGCTGCGATCGGTTACCGGGCCTACCCGACGATCACCACGTGCCGACGCCGCTGTGCCGCGGCAGGCATGCTGGGGTGGGATGTCATGGTGGTGGACTCCTGTTGAGGGTCAGGGAGGGTCGCCGCCCTGACGGAAGGCTGGTGGTCCCCCCAGACTCGGCCCCGGCCGTCCGGCGCGCCCAGACCACTCGTGACGCCGCCTCCCGGTCCACTTGGCGGGGGCGGGCGGCGGTCACGGCCGGGGTACGCTCCGACCCATGCCCCAGCTCTCGGCTGTGCGCCGCCGCCCCGAAGCTCGCGGGTGAGCCGCCGCGCGAGCCGGCCGGTGGCGGAGCCGTCCACAGCCCCGCCGCAGCGGGCCCGGAGCACCCCTGCGGCGGCATACAGTCATGGCATGGACGCCGAGACCCGCGAGCGATCGACCACCGAGCGCTCCACCTACATCCTCGTCGACGGGGAGAACATCGACGCGACCCTCGGCACCTCGATCCTCGGCCGGCGACCGCAGTCCGACGAACGGCCCCGGTGGGACCGGCTGCTGACCTTCGCCCAGGAGGCCTGGCCGCAGCCCGCCCAGGGGCTGTTCTTCCTCGCCGTCAACGGCGAGATGCCCTACTCCTTCGTGCAGGCGCTGCTCGCGCTCGGCTACCGGCCGGTGCCGCTGTCCGGCGGGCCCCACGAGAAGGTCGTCGACATCGGCATCCAGCGGACGCTCGACGCGCTGAAGGACCGCGACGCCGACATCATGCTCGTCAGCCACGACGGCGACTTCGTGCCGCAGATGAGCGACCTGTGCGACGGGCGTCGCATCGCGCTCGTGGGCTTCAAGGAGTTCCGCAGCAAGGACTACATCCCGCTGGCGGAGCACGGCCTGCAGTTCATCGACCTGGAGTTCGACGTGCAGGCCTTCAACAGCCGGCTGCCGCGCGTGCGGATCATCCCGATCGAGGAGTTCGACCCGCTGGAGTTCATCTAGCAGGCGTCTATCGGCCTACGGCGCTTCCACCTTTCCCGTCACCCGGTGACAGCCGGCCCCAGCCGCAGCAGCTCGGCCGGACCGGCGCGGAACTCCGCGGCTTCCGGCCCCGCCTCCCGCATGTGCGGCGACGCCGCGTGGGCGGCGAGGTGCGCGGCCGACTCCCACTCCTCGAGCAGCACGAAGCGGTCGGGCTCACCCTCCACCGGGTGCAGGTCGTAGCGCAGGCACCCGACCTCCGCCCGCACCACCGGCGCGAGCCGGGTGAAGGCCTCGACCTGGCGGTGGCCGAGGCCGGGGCGGGTGGTCAGCAGGACGACGAGGTGCAGGGTCACGCCTGCGACGCTACCCCCCACGGGCGACGTCTCCGCGCTACGCCACGAGCGGCGGCAGCTGCCCGTCGTCGGTCAGCCACCCGACCGCGTCCTTCACGGTCTCGAGCCCGGTCCACGCCGGCCGGAAGCCCAGGAGGTCGACCGTGGTGAAGACGTGCTCGGGGGCGATGGAGGCGCTGCATACGGGCAGGGGCTGGAGCTCGACCTGCGCCTCGTGACCCCACCAGCGGGCCACTGCCTCGGTGAGCCCGAGCAGGGGGCAGGGGCTGCGCCGGCCGCGACTGACGACGGTGACCGCGTGGCCGGCGGCGGCGAGGTGGGGCACGAGGTGGCCGGTGTGGCCGGTACCCCCGATGACGACGACGTCCGTGCGCTCGACCCTAGGTCAGCGGTCCTCTCGACACCCTGCTACCCCCTTTGTCCATCACCTCGAGGGGGCGAAACGGACTGGAGGGTGCTGGTCGGACCGCCCGTCACCCCACCACCCCCACGACCGCCCACCCCACGACCCCGGTCGCGGCGAGGCACACCAGCGCGAAGCTGGCCAGCCACACGATCTGCGGCACGTGGGTGAGCGAGGCGAGCACCCCCGGGTCGCTGGTGCGCTCGCGGGTGGAGCGCACGGCGCCGAGGTGGCGCCAGGCACCGACGACGAGCACGAGCCCGAGGCCCATGAGCACCTGCGCCTGGAGCTGGTCATCGCGCCACCACCACAGCGCCCCGCCGGCGGCGAGCACCGCGGCAACCACGAGCAGCGTCAGGGCCGAGCGCACCCGCAGGAGGGCGGCGAGCACGAGCAGGAGCAGGACGGAGAGTGTCGGCGCAGCCCAGCAGCGGGCCGCGGCCACGACGAGGAGCGCCCCCACGACCGCCGGGGCCGGATAGCCGGCCCACGTCGTCGCGACCCGGCCCGGCCCCCGCGGGCGGCCTCTGGTGACGGCTGCTCCCGACATGTCACCGCGCAGCTCGAAGCCGGTGAACGACCGCCCCACCGCGACCCCGACGAAGGCGTGCCCGAGCTCGTGCACCAGGGTGACGCCGAGGCGTACGAGGCTCCATACCGGCGTGGCGACGAGCGCGAGGGCGACGGCCAGCGTCACCCACACCCCGGTCGGGGTGAGCGCCGACCCGGGCGCCGGGCGCACGTGGGCGGCGACCAGCCGGCCCCAGTCGGCGGCGGTCAGGGTGACCAGGGCACCGGGGTGGTGAGCGCGGCTCGCTCGGTGGACGGGGGCGTCATGGGTCCAGCCTGCCAGATTCGTCCCTTCGCCTCGTGGGCATGGCCCGCGCGCTGGTCGTCTCGTGGGCGGTCTCCACGGCCGTGGTCCGCTCGGCTACATCCGCCCCGAGGTCACGGAGTCGCCCGAGAGGCGCTGGCTGAGCCAGATCGGCACGACCGACAGCACGACCAGGACGGCCGCGACGACGTTGACGACCGGCGCCTGGTTGGGGCGCGAGAGGTTCTGGAAGATCCAGATCGGCAGCGTCGTCACCCCGGGCGGCGCGGTGAAGAGGGTCACGACGATCTCGTCGAACGACAGGCCGAAGGCGAGCAGCGCCCCCGCGACGAGCGCCCCCCGCAGCTGCGGGAAGGTGACCAGCCGGAAGGTCGTCAGCGGGCTGGCCCCGAGGTCGGCCGACGCCTCCTCGAGCGTCGTCCCGGTGCGCCGCAGCCGGGCGATCACGTTGTTGTAGACCACGACCAGGCAGAAGGTGGCGTGCGAGACCGCGACGGTCCAGATCGACAGCTCCACCCCGAGGAAGGTCTGGAAGGCCGTGCGCAGCGCCAGCGCCGTGACGATGCCGGGCAGGGCGATCGGCAGGACCACGAGCACCGACAGGGTCTGTCGGCCGAAGAAGGAGTAGCGGGCGAGGGCGAAGGCCAGCAGCGTGCCGAGCACGACGGCGGCCGCGGTGGCGACGAGCCCGACCTGCACGCTGGTGAGCACGGCGGTGCGCACGCCGTCGTTGCCCCATACCTGCGACCACCAGCGCAGGGTGAACGACCGCGGGGGCCAGGCGAAGATCTGGCTGGCGTTGAAGGAGTTGACCACCACCACGAGCAGCGGCACGTAGACGAAGGCCAGCCCCAGGGCCATGGCGGCGCCGAGGAGGGCGCGGGCGCGGCGGCTCAGCAGCATCGGTTCGTCACCGGCATCGGGGGCTCACGGCTGGCGTCGGTGTCACAGCTGATCGAGGGCCCCGGTGCGGCGCACCAGCGCGAGGTAGGCGATGACCACGACGACAGGCACGATCGCCACCGCCGCGGCGAAGGGCAGGTTGGCCGCGTAGTTCTGGAAGACGATGTTGCCGAGCAGCTGCGTCTTGCCGCCGACGATCTGGACGGTGATGTAGTCGCCCAGGCTGAGCGAGAAGGTGAAGACCGACCCGGCCACGAGGCTGGGATAGACCAGGGGCAGCACGACCGAGCGGAAGGTGCGCCACGGGCCGGCCCCGAGGTCGGACGACGCGTCGAGCAGCGAGTCGGCCAGCCGCTCGAGCCCTGCGTAGACCGGCAGCACCATGTAGGGCAGCCACAGGTAGGTGAGCGTGAGCACCGCCGCCCCCGTCCCGTAGCCCGGGCCGCTCAGCCCCAGGGGGTGGAGCGCCCAGTCGAGCACGCCGCTGCCCGGCTGCACCATCGCCTGCCACGCATAGACCTTCACGAGGTACGACGCCCACAGCGGCGTCACGACCAGCGCGACGAGCACCGCCCGGGTGCGGGGGCTCGCGACCTTGGCCATGAAGAGCGCCATCGGCAGGGCGATGACGGCGCAGAGCACGGTCACGGCCGCCGCGACGCCGACGGTGCGCCCGGTGGCCCGCAGGTAGGCCGGGTCGGTCAGCACGTCGGTGACGTTGGCGGTGGTGAGGGTGCGGGTGATCGCGTTGGTGAACTCGTCGACCGACAGGAAGGCCGTCGCCAGCAGGGCGAAGAGGGCCAGGAGGTAGACGACCACGAGCCAGGTGGCCGGCAGCGCGAGCAGTGCGGCCAGCCGCAGGCGGGGTCGGCGGTGCAGGACCGCCGAGACCCGGGCCGGGAGGGTGGGGGTGGCGCTGGCCGTCATGAGCGCAGGCTGCTCCAGGCCTTGCTCCAGTCGGAGTAGGCGGTGCACTTGACGTCGGTGCGGCCGTCGACGCAGTCGCTCTGCGGGGTGGTCCAGAACCACAGCTTGGAGAAGTACGCCTCGTCGGCCGCGTGGTAGGTGTCGCAGTGGCCCTTGTCGGTGGTCAGCGCGCAGGCCTTGGTGTTGGCCGGGGCCTCACCGAACCACTCCGCGATCTGGGCCTGCACGTCGGCCTTGGTCGCCCAGTTCATCCACTGGTAGGCGCAGTTCGGGTGCGGGCTCTTTGCGTCGAGCATCCACGTGTCGGCCCAACCGGTCGCGCCCTCCTTCGGCAGCACGGAGGCGACGGGTGCCTTGTCGGCCGTGGCCAGGTTGACGATGATCTGCCAGGTCGAGCCCACGACCGTGGTGCCGGCCTCGAGCGCCTTCTGGGCGTCGGTGTAGGACGCCCAGTAGGCGCCGACGGTGGGCTTCTGAGCCTGCAACAGCGCGATGGCCGCGTCGAGCTGCTTCTGGTCGAGGGCATACGGGTTCTTGATCCCGAGCTCGGGCTTGGTCGACATCAGGTAGACCGCGGCCGCGCCGATGCCGTCGACCGGCGAGTCGTAGTCGGTGATCTTGCCCGCGTAGGGCGAGCTCGGGTCCCACACGACGCTCCACGAGTCGGGGGCCGGGTTGACCTTGTCGGTGCGGTAGGCCATCAGCTGCGCGCCCCAGCCGTGCGGCATCCCGTAGGAGACGCCGTCGACGGAGTTCCACGTGCGGTCCTTCTCGAAGGCGGGGACGTCGGCGTAGTTGGTCAGCAGGGCAGTGTTGACCGGCGCGACCTTCCCGGCGTAGACCATCCGCAGCGACGAGTCGCCCGAGGCCGAGACGACGTCGAAGGTGCCGGTGCCCATCTTCTCGAACATCTCGTCGGAGGTGTTGGCGACCTGTACGTTGGCCTTGCAGCCGGTGGCCTTCTCGAAGGGCGTGACCCAGTCGACGGCCTTGTCGGTGGAGCCGTTCTCGGCGTAGCCAGCCCAGGCCAGGATGTTGACCGCCCCCTCGCCGGCGCCGAGCGCGGCCAGCGGCGTCATGGCCGGGGGCCTGGCCCGGGTCGCGCCGCTGCCGGACGCGCCCCCCGAGCCGGTGCCCGTGGAGGTGCCGGCGCTGGTGCCGCAGGCGGCGGCCAGCAGGGCGACGGTCGCGGCGCTGAGGACGGAGGTGAGGGTGGTACGGCGCACGGTGGCTCCTTGGGGTGGGTGGGGTCAGGAGGGGGTGGTGCTGCTGGGTGCGGCCCCGACCGGCACCTCGTGCTCCGGCCGCCAGCGCAGCCGCACGCGGCGGCCCCGGACGGCATCGTGGTCGGGCGCTGTGGTCGAGCTGTTCTGCTGCAACGCCACGAGTCTGGACCCGGCGTCGAGGTCGACGAGGAAGCGGGTGGCGGAGCCGAGGTAGACGACCTCGCGCACGACACCGGCTGCGGAGCGCTCGCCGCCGTCGGGCCCTGCCGGCCCGCCGGCGAGGTCGATCTGCAGCTTCTCGGGGCGGACCGACCAGGTGCCCTCCCGCCCGAGCAGCGCCCGGGCCGCGGGGCCGGACAGCAGGTTCGACGTGCCCACGAAGCCGGCGACGAACGGGGTCTGCGGCCGCTCGTAGACGTCGGCGGCGGTGCCGACCTGCTCGATCCGCCCGCGGTCGAAGACGGCGATGCGGTCCGACATGGTCAGCGCCTCCTCCTGGTCGTGGGTGACGAACACGAAGGTGATGCCGACGTCGCGCTGGATGCCCTTGAGCTCGACCTGCATCTGCTCGCGCAGCTTGAGGTCGAGGGCGCCGAGGGGCTCGTCGAGCAGCAGCACGCGGGGGCGGCCGACGAGCGCGCGGGCGAGCGCGACCCGTTGCCGCTGCCCGCCGGAGAGCGCGGCGGGACGGCGGTCGCCGAGGTCGGCGAGGCGCACGCCCTCGAGGGCCTCGCGCACCCGCGCCGCGCGCTCGGCCTTGCCGACCTTGCGCACCCGCAGGCCGTAGCCGACGTTGTCGGCGACCGACATGTGCGGGAAGAGCGCGTAGTCCTGGAAGACGGTGTTGACGTCGCGCGCATACGGCGGCCGGTCGGTGACGTCCACCCCGCCCAGCTCGACGCTGCCCGCGGTGGGCTGCTCGAAGCCGGCGATCATCCGCAGCACCGTCGTCTTGCCCGACCCCGATGGCCCGAGCAGGGTGAGGAACTCGCCGTCGGCGATGTCGAGGTCGACCCCGTCGACCGCACTCACGGTCCGTCCGCCGCTGGTGAACTCCTTGCGCAGCCCGCGCAGCCGCACGGCAGGAGAGGGAGACTCGGGACTCACGAGGAGGACGCTACTGCGCCCAGGCCCCGAAGGCGCCCCCGGCGCCCCATACGGACCCACTTGTTGCGGAGCTAGCCGCGTTCAGGGGGCCAAAGGCCCGAAATATCCGGCGCTGACCGCAACGAGTGAGGTCGGTAGGCAGGGCTCGGGTCAGACGGCGGCGACGGGGTCGGCCAGCTGCGACACGAAGTCGAGCTTGTCGAGCACCGGGGCGGGGATGACGAAGGAGTAGAGGTCGTCCTTGCCCATCGACCGCTCGATCTGGTTGAGGCCGATCGACAGGGGGATCCAGACCCCGACCACGAGCTGGCTGAAGGGCACGGTCAGGTCGGTGCCCCGGTCGAGGAAGCGGTTGACGTAGGCCGTCTCCACGGTGTCGCTGATGTGCAGGAAGTGCGCGAAGCACTCCGCGAAGTCCTCGTAGGGGTGCATGGTCGCGTACTCCGAGATGTAGGACTCCTCCCACCCGGCGGGCGGGCCCTGCGAGTAGTGCCGGTCGATCTCCGCCTGGTAGTCCTTCGTGTCGTCCCCGAAGAGCGCTCGGGCCTGCTCGAGCCGGTCGCCCTGCACGTGCAGACCCTCGATGTAGTGGCCGACCTCGTGGCGCAGGTGGCCGAGCATGGTGCGGTAGGCCTCCCCGAGCTGGATGCGCATCTTCTCGCGGTAGGCGTCGTTGCTCTCGGCCAGGTCGATGGTGATGACGCCGTCGGCATGGCCGATCGTCACGTCCTCGCCGCGGCTGGAGAGCAGGTCGAAGCACAGGCCCGTCTCGGGGTCGTCCTGCCGCGAGACGTAGGAGATACCGCGCGAGTCGAGCTCGATCAGCAGGTGACGCTTGGCCCGCTCGGTCTCCTGGTAGAGCGCGAGACCCTCGAGGTCGGCGTCGTGGGGGCGGGTGCGGGTCAGCTCGCAGCTCTCGCACTGGCTGGCCTGGAACCGCGCCAGCCACGTGCAGCCGTTGAGGGTGAGGTTGGTGCACACCCACCAGACGAACCCGGCGGCGTCGACGTAGCGCCCCTGCGCGTCGACGGGCACGATCTCGCGCTCCTCGCGGGAGTAACCGAGAGCGGTCCCGCAGGACACGCAGACGGAGTTCTCGACATACAGGGGGTTACCGCACACGCGGCAGACGAAGGCCTTCACGCAGACGACCATGCCACGCGTGGTCGATCGACAAACGTCGTGTCTCAGGGGAGGGGCGGCGGCCCGCCGCCTCAGCCAACCGGCTCGACGTCGACCTCGACGCTCAGGGTCGAGGTCTCGGCGTCGGTGAAGATCACGCCCTTGAGTGGCGGCACGTCACCGTAGTCGCGCCCCCACGCGACGGTGACGTGCCGGTCGCCCACGCGCACGTCGTTGGTCGGGTCGACCGCGAGCCAGTGCCCGCCCGCCTCGCCCGGCACCCAGACCGCGAGCCACGCATGGCTGGCGTCGGCGCCGACGACCCGGTCGTGCCCCGGAGGGGGCAGCGTCGAGAGGTAGCCGCTGACGTAGCGCGCCGCGAGACCGTGCGCCCGCAGCCCCGCGATCGCCAGCTGCGCGAAGTCCTGGCACACCCCCGCCCGCGTGGACAGCACGTCGGCGATGGTGCTCGTGACGGTGGTCGCGGTGGCGTCGTAGTCGAAGTCGGTGAAGATCCGGTGCACGAGGTCGTCGACCGCCTCGCCGAGGGGCCGGCCGGGCGCGAGGGAGTGAGCGGCATACGCGCCGGCCGCTTCGGTGAGCTCGACCTGCGGTGAGGGCAGGGTGAGGTCGACTGCGCGCCAGGCGCCCGGCAGGTCGGCCCGGCTCGCCGGCTGCGCCAGCTCCCACGGCACGGCCAGGGCATCGCGGTCGTAGGCCGTGGGCAGCACCTCGACCTCGCTGCTGCCGGTCACGACCAGCTCGCGGTGCGGGGTCGTCACCTGGAAGAAGAGCGCCGAGTTGCCGTAGTGGTCGGTGTCGTCGGAGCGGTCGGAGGGGTAGGGCCTGATGGTCACCGTCGACGAGAGCGGGGTCTGCCAGGGCAGCGTGCGGGGGGTGAGGTAGGCGATGCCGAGGCTGTCGTTGACGTCGTCGTCGTAGCCGTAGGTGGTGCGGTGCGTGATGCGATACCTCATCGCAGCCTCCGACCGGCGCCGAAGGCCCGGGGCGCGGGCGCACCGACCAGGTGGAACTGCGTGACAGCGTCGCCCAGGCGGGTCAGGTGCTCGTGCAGCCCCCCCAGATAGTGCTCGAGGTTGGGTCGGGTGGCCCCCCCGATGGTGACGAGCGTGGCGACGTCGAGATCGTCGAGGTGCTCGCACAGGTCGTCGAGCAGCCGCTCGGGTCGGGTGGAGCCGGTCGACGTCGGCAGGGCGGCCAGGTGCTCGCGCAGGGCGGCGAGGGCGAAGTGGAGCGAGCGAGGGTTGGTGTCGTCCTTGAGCAGCAGGTCGAGCACGGTCGAGGGCCGCACCGTGCCCCGGAACCGCCGCTGGTGGGTGACCGAGCTCTCCGAGGCGGCGAGCACGACCGCCAGCACCGTGCGGTCGACCTCGAAGCCGCGCCGCTCCGTGGTCGAGCGCAGCATGATCGACAGCTGGAGCGCGCGCTCCAGCGCCCGGCCGGCCTCGAGCAGGTGCCAGCCCGGGTCGCGCACCATGTTGGCCATGACGCCGTAGAGGGCCAGGCAGCCGCTGAGCATGCGCCCGGCGGAGTCGGCCGTCTGGTGGCTGCGCTGGGTGCGGGCCAGCGCTCCCTCGGCGCGGTCGATGACGGCGAAGGCGCGCCACACGTCGCCGGAGAGCTGGTCGCGCACGCCCTCGGCGGCCTCGCGGGCCCCGTCGAGCGACTGGGCCACGGACCCCACCCGGCCGCGGTCGGTGAGGAGCTCGCGGAAGTACGCCTCGAGGTCGCCGGCCCGGTCGGGGGGGCCGGCGAGGCGGGTGTGTGCGTCGACGAGCACCTGCAGGCCCCGACCCTCGCTCGAGTGCGGCTGGCCCTGGGAGCCGTCGGCGAGGGGGTGGCAGGCGACGATGAGCCGTAGCAGGGTCTCGGCCCGCTCCGCGTAGCGGCCCATCCAGTAGAGGTGCTCGAGCGCTCGCGGTACCGCCGGGGTGAGGGCCTGGTTCGCGGTCAGCGGCAGCACGTCGCCGAGGCCCTGGTCGCTCTGCGCCGCCTCGGCCTTGAGCACCCACACGTCCTTTGTCGGGGCCGGGCCGAGGTGGGCGTCGAAGACGTTGCCCGAGACGAGACCGCCGACGAGGGGGCGGTAGGCCGAGCCGTAGCGCAGCGCGAAGGTGCGCATGGTCACCGGCTCCGGGGCGACGGTGAAGCCGTCAAAGACGGGCGCGCTCGACAGGGTCGGTCGCTGCTGCCCGACGTAGCGGTGGGGTGCCGCCCCCACCTGCGCCCGGATCTCGTCGTCGGTGCCGGTGAGGGGGGTGACGCTGTCGATGGCCCGCACGTGCAGCGCGTCGGGGTGCTCGAGCACCCGCGCGAGGCCCTGCGGCTCACCGCACCACCAGGTCGGCAGCGAGCCCAGCCGCAGCGGCTCGCTCAGCAGCAGGTCGCAGGCGCCCTCGAGGTAGGGCAGCAGGGCCGGGCTCTCGAGCACCTGCGAGCCGAGGCCGTTGACGATGCGCACGTTGCCCCGACGCACCACCTCGACCAGGCCCGCCACCCCGAGCTGGCTCTCGGCCCGCAGCTCGAGGGGGTCGCTCCACGCGGCGTCGACGCGGCGCAGGATGACGTGCACCGGCTCGAGCCCGCCCATGCTGCGCAGCCACACCCGGCCCCCCCGCACGGTCAGGTCGCTGCCCTGCACGAGGGGGAAGCCGAGGTTGCTGGCGATGAAGGCCTGGTCGTAGGACGTCTCGCTGTGGGTGCCCGGTGACAGCACCACCACCTGCGGGTCGGCGACCTCCTCGTCGGCGCTCTGGATCAGGGCCGAGCGCAGGGCACTGAAGAAGGGCCCCATCCGGTGCAGCACGGCCTCGCGGTAGAGCTCGGGCAGCACCCGCGACATCACGCGACGGTTCTCCATCGCGTAGCCCAGCCCCGAGGGGGCCTGGACGCGGTCGGCGAGCACCTGCCACTCACCGGTGGGGTCGCGTCCGAGGTCGGTGGCGGTCAGCACGAGCGGGCGGGGGTCGCGCATCGACGGTCGGGCCATCAGCCGCAGGTAGCCCGGGTGCCCGAAGACCACCCCCGGCGGCACGACCCCCTCGGAGATCAGCCGCTGCTCGTCGTAGACGTCGGTCATCACCGCGTTGAGCAGCTCGGCCCGCTGGGCCAGGCCGGTCTCGAGCACGGCCCACTCGACCGCGTCGATGACCAGTGGCATCGGGTCGAGCCGCCACGGGCCGGGATCCTCGCCCGGCCGCGCGTAGGTCACGCCGTCGTTGGCCAGGAAGCGCTTGATGTCGTGGTCGACCCGGCGCAGGTCGTCGTCGGTCAGCCGGACGGCGACCTCGGCGAGCCCCTTCCAGGCCGGGCGCAGGGACCCGTCGGGCAGCACGACCTCGTCGTAGGCCGCGGCCCCGCCGCCCAGGGTCGGCTGGCCGAGGCTCTGGGCATACTCCGTGAGGACGGGGACAGCGGTCAAGGCGAGCCCGGGTGCCCGTCGGCCCCACGGGCGGCGTCAGTGGTGCCCCGGCCGCCGACCGCCCCGGCCGCCCCGACGGTCTGGGCCTTCTCGGTGGTCTGGGTCGTGACGCTCGACGCCATCATCCGCGGGTCGGAGCGGGGGTCGACCGCCGTCTCGCCGATGGGCCGCGCCGTCCGGGGGACGGCGCGCCGCAGGTCGAGGGTGCGGGGGTACTCCGCGCTCGCGGCGGCCCGTCCGGTCTCGCGCAGCGCGGCGATGTCGAGCCGGCCCGGGGTGTGCCCGCGGGGCTCGAAGCGGCTGGAGCGGCGCGACTCGGCCTCGTTGGCGTTGATCGGGGGGTGGTCGTAGCTGCGGCCGCCGGGGTGGACGACGTGGTAGGTCGCGCCGCCGACGGAGGTGGCCGAGGCGATGTCGACGACGTCGACGTGCAGCGGCGAGTGCACCTCGATCGAGGGGTGCAGGGCCGACCACGGCTGCCACGCGCGGTAGCGCACACCGGCGTAGTACTCACCGGCCACGCCGGTCGGGGTCAGGGGCACCGGCACACCCTGACAGGTGACGAGGTGCTGCTGGGGCGAGATGCCGGTGACCCGCACCTGCAGCCGCTCGACCGAGCTGTCGACGTAGCGGGCGGTGCCGCCAGCGGTTGCCTCCTCGCCGAGCACGTGCCACGGCTCGATGGCCGAGCGCAGCTCGAGCTCGATGCCACCGGTCAGCCGCGTCATGCCGATGCGGGGAAAGCGGAACTCGGTGAAGGGGTCGAGCCACGACGCCTCGAAGGGCAGCCCGTGAGCGCGCAGGTCGGCGACGACCTGCGCGATGTCGCGGGTCGCACCCTGCGGCAGCAGGACGTCGTCGTGCAGGGCCGTGCCCCAGCGCACGAGGTCGCCGCGGTCGGGTGACTCCCAGAACATCGTGACGAGGCAGCGCACGAGCAGAGTCTGCAGGAGAGCCATCTGGGGGTGCGGGGGCATCTCGAAGCCGCGCAGCTCGAGCAGGCCGAGCCGCCCGCGCGAGGAGTCGGGGGAGTACATCTTGTCGATGCAGAACTCGGCCCGGTGGGTGTTACCGGTCAGGTCGGTGAGCAGGTGGCGCAGCGCTCGGTCGACCAGCCACGGGCGGGGGTCGCCGCCGAGGTCCTCCGCCTGGGCGGTCAGGCGGTCGATCTCGGCGAGCGCGATCTCCATCTCGTAGACCGCCTCGGGGCGGCCCTCGTCGAAGCGCGGCGCCTGGCTGGTCGGGCCGATGAAGCGGCCGGAGAAGAGGTAGGACAGCGAGGGGTGGCGCTGCCAGTAGCGCACGAGGCTGGCCAGCAGGTCGGGGCGGCGCAGCATCGGGGAGTCGACCGGCTGCCGTCCACCGAGGGTGATGTGGTTGCCGCCACCGGTGCCGGTGTGCAGGCCGTCGTTGTCGAACTTCTCCGTCGTGAGCCGGGCCTGGCGGGCCTCCTCGTACAGGGTGGTGGTCAGCTCGCGCTGCTCCGCCCAGCTGCCCGTCGGCTGCACGTTGACCTCGATGACCCCGGGGTCGGGGGTGACCGTCAGGCGGGTCAGGCGCGGGTCGGGCGGCGGGCCGTAGCCCTCGAGGACCACCGGTACGCCCAGGGTCGCCGCCGTGCCCTCGACCAGACGCAGGAGGAGGGCGTAGTCGTCGAGGCGCTCGGTCGGCGGGAGGAAGACGTGCACGAAGCCCTCGCGGGCCTCGACCGTCAACGCTGTGGTCGGCTGCTCCTCGGGGTCGACGACCGTGACGACGGGCAGGTCGACGAGCAGCGGCGGGCCGGCGACGAGATAGCTCGGCTCACCCTGGTAGTCGGGGTCGGTCCACGCGATGGCATCGAGCGGCAGGCGCAGGCCGACCGGCGACGAGCCCGACTGCAGGACCAGCCGGCCGCGGCGGAAGCTCCACTGCGGCGAGGTCCACTCGTCGCCCGTGACCAACGGCAGCACCCACCCGGCGGGCTCGGTCGTCTGGGCGTCCAGGGCGGCGACCACCGCGAGGTCGGGGTCGAGGTCGCCGGCGTCGGGCGGTGGGCCGGCGGGCTGCCGGACGTGCTCGCTGAGGGTGGCGAAGGGGTCTTCGTACGCCGGGAGGACGGCCTCGGGAGGTAGGCCGAGCACCCTCGCGATCTCGGCGGCGACGGTGCGGGCGCGCGCCGGCGCATCGTCCTGCGCGGTGTCGGGGGCCCACGGGTCGGCGAGCAGGGACGGGTCGCTCCACAGCGTCGTGCCGTCGGCCAGCCACTGCAGGTCGACCTGCCAGCGGGGTAGCGGCTCACCGGGATACCACTTGCCCTGGCCGCGGTGCACGGCCCCGCCGACGGCATATCGGGCGCGCAGCCGCTCGGCCAGGTCGCCCGCGAGCCGGCGCTTGTCATCGCCGTCGGCGTCGGTGTTCCACTGGGGCGAGACCATGTCGTCGAGCGCGACGAAGGTGGGCTCGCCGCCCATCGTCAGGCGCACGTCGTCGGCCTCGAGGCGTCGGTCGACCTCCTCGCCCAGGGCGTCGATGCGCTGCCACTGGGCGTCGGTGTAGGGCTTGGTGACCCGCGGGTCCTCGTGGATGCGGGTGACCTCGTTGTGGAAGGAGAAGGTCACCTCGACCGGCTCGCTCAGGCCCTCGATCGGCGCGGCGGATGACGGGTGCGGCGTCGCCGACAGGGGGATGTGACCCTCGCCGGCGAAGAGGGCCGACGTCGGGTCGAGCCCGACCCAGCCCGCGCCGGGGATGAAGACCTCGGTCCACGCGTGCAGGTCGGTGAAGTCGGCGGTCGGCCCGCTGGGTCCGTCGAGCGAGGCCTGGTCGGCGCTCAGCTGCACGAGGTAGCCCGAGACGAAGCGCGCGGCCAGGCCGTACTGCCGCAGCAGGGAGACCAGCAGCCACGCGCTGTCGCGGCACGAGCCGATCGCCCGCGTCAGCGTGGTGTCGGGGGTCTGGACGCCGGTCTCCATGCGCACGGAGTAGGCGACGTCGTTGTGCACCGCGGTGTTGAGCTGCGAGAGCCAGGTGACGGTCTCGACGCCCTCGGCGGGCAGCGGCGGCAGAGCCGCGAGCCAGCTCGTGACGACCGGGCCGGGGGTGTCGGCGTCGGCCGGGGTCGCGTTCTCGCCGACGGGTCGCAGGTAGGGCGCGAGGTCGGCCGCCAGCGAGGCTTCATACGTGAAGGGGAAGCGCTCGGCGTAGTCCTCGATGAAGAAGTCGAGGGGGTTGATGACCATGAGGTCGGCGACGAGGCCGACCGTGATGTCGAGCTGGGTGACCTTCTCGGGGAAGACGATGCGGGCCAGCCAGTTGCCGAAGGGGTCCTGCTGCCAGTTGAGGAAGTGGCCCTCGGGCTTGATGTCGAGGGAGTAGGCCTCGATCGGAGTGCGCGAGTGGGGGGCGGGGCGCAGGCGCACCACGTGCGGCCCCAGCACCACCGGGTGCGCGAAGTCGTACGTCGTGCGGTGCTCGAGGGCGACCTTGATCGACATGCGGGCAGTATTGCCGAGACGGGTGACAGCCGCGTTACCAAGACCATCTAGTGGGTAGCTCACCGTCGCCGGTTACCGGCCGACCCGCGTCCGCTCAACCCACCTTCGGGCCCGGTCGTGGCGGTAGCGTCTGCTTCGCGACGAGCCCGAACCCCTACCGCGGGGGCAGCACGGGGTTCGGGGCCTCGCCGGGGTCGTTGAGGGACCTCGCCGTCAGGGGCGGGCCAGCGACGCCAGGAGCTCCACCGACGCGCGGACGATCGCCGACTGCGCGGTCGCGCGGTCGGTCGTCGGGGTGCCGTCACCCGGCTGCGGCCCGTAGTCGCCGAAGAACGCGTGCACCCCTCCGTCGACCGCCGTGTAGGCCGTGTCGGCCGGTAGGTCGGGTCGGCTCGCGTCGATGTCGGCCGGGGTCGCGAGCCCGTCGCGGGTGCCCGAGACCGAGGCCACGCGCAGACCGCTGTCGGCGAGCGACCCGAGCGGGTAGGACGCCCACAGCAGCAGGCCGGTCACGCGTGGGTGCTGGCCACCGGCATACGACGACGCCGCGACCCCGCCGAGGCTGTGGCCGCCGACGGCCCAGTGCGCCACCTCGGGGTGCGCGGCGACGATCGCGTCGGGCGCGCCGATCGCGGTGAAACCGATGTCGAGGGGCTGCTTGACGACGACCACGAGGTAGCCGCTGGCCGCGATCCGCGTCATCAGCGGCAGGTAGGCGCGCGGGTCCACCCGGGCGCCAGGCTGGAAGACCAGCCCTGTGGAGGCCGACCCGGCGCGTGGCGTGAGCGTGATCGTCGTCGCGCTGTCGCGGACGGCGACCTCGCCCGACCCCGCGAGGGCCGCGATGGCCGCGGAAGTGCCGGGGAAGGGCACGAGGTAGACCGTCGACCCGACCACCACGGCGGCGAGCAGACCGGCCAGGACGCGCCCGGTGACGACCGCCCCGCGCCGTCGTCGGGGCAGCCCCGGCCCGCGACGCAGGTCGTGCAGAGCGCCGGCGAGCAGCAGCACCCCGGCGAGCGCACCCACGGCCAGCAGCACGGCGTAGGCCGGGTGGCCGGCCCGGATGGTGTCGAACCGCAGGGCGGTGACCACGCCCGCGACGAGCAGGAGCGGCAGACCGAGGACGACTCTCCATGCGGCTCGACGCCGGGGGTTGCGCTTGCGCTCCACGGGACTGGTCGCGGCAGCAGCCTCAGCGCTCATGAGCAGGAGTATGCAGCGCCGGGTGCCGGTGCGGGTCGCCAGCACCGGACCGCAGGACGGGGACGGCACCTTCTGCGCGAGGCCCTCAGGCCCCGAATCGTGACTCCAGCTCGCTGATCTCGGGCAGCCCGACGGTGGCGGTGAAGTCGTCGAAGGCGGGCAGCTCGACCGCCCGGGGCGTGCCGTCGCGCTTGATCGCCTCGAGCACCGTCTGCACCGCCGCGGTCGCCGCGAGCAGGGTGGCGATGGGGTAGATCACGAGGCTGAAGCCGAGCTCGGCGACCCGCTCCAGCTCGAGCGGCGGGGTGCGCCCACCCTCGGCGGCGTTGAAGACGAGGGGGGCGACCCCGGCCAGCTCGCGGGCGACCCGCTCGATGTCGGCGACGCTCGTCGGGGCCTCGACGAAGAGCACGTCGGCCCCGGCCTCGGCGTAGGCGCGGGCCCGGGCGATGGCTGCGTCGAGGCCCTCGACGGCCGCGGCGTCGGTGCGGGCGATGAGCACGAGGTCGGGGTCTCGGCGGGCGGCCACCGCGGCCCGGATCTTGCCCACCATCTCGGCCGTGGGCACGACCTCCTTGCCGGACATGTGCCCGCACTTCTTCGGCGTCACCTGGTCCTCGAGGTGCAGCCCGGCCACCCCCGCCTGCTCCCACATGCGCATGGTGCGCACGACGTTGACCGCGTTGCCGTAGCCGGTGTCGGCGTCGACGACCACCGGCACGTCGACGGCGTCGACGAAGCGCCGCGCCTGGTCGGCCATCTCGGCCGCGCCGAGCAGCCCGACGTCGGGGCGCCCGAGCAGCGACGCGGTCGCGCCGAAGCCGGTCAGGTAGACGACGTCGAAGCCCGCCTGCTCGACCAGCCGCGCCGAGAGGGCGTCGTAGGCGCCGGGGGCCACGAGCGGCGTGGGGGCGGCGATGAGCTCGCGCAGCCGGCGGCGCGCGGCCGACGGGCTGCCCGTCGGCGCGGCGGGGTCGGGGAGGAGCGTGCCCATGGTGACCTCCGGGGTCGTGAGGCGGGTCGGTGCAGACAGGTGTCCAGACTTGCATGCAGTGGGATGGTGCTGCGGGAAAACGTACGCCCGAAACCCTTGTGGGTCCAGCCTTCCCGGCCTAGATTGCACACAATCACCGATCCGGACGGGAGGCGCGCATGACAGCCCTCCCGTCCGGCACGGCCACCGACCGGGTGGTCGACACGCTGCGCGAGCTGATCCTCCACGGCGACCTCGTCCCTGGGGCGCGGCTCGGCGAGGTGGAGCTCGCTGACCGCCTCGGGGTCAGCCGCACCCCCGTGCGCGAGGCGCTGTCGCGGCTCGGCGCCCTGGGTCTGGTCGACACGGCGCCCAACCGGGGGGCGCGGGTGGCGACCTGGAGCACCGCCGAGCTCGAGATGGTCTTCGACCTGCGCACCGCCCTCGAGCCGCGGCTCACGGCGCTCGCCGTCCCGCGGGCGACCCCCGACGACGTCGGCGACCTCGGGCGGCTGGCCGAGGCGACGGTCGCGGTCGGGCGCCCCGGCTCCGGTCAGGACCTCGACGCCCTCGTCGGGGCCAACCGCGCCTTCCACGACCGCATCGTCGAGGTCGCCGGGCACCCGGCGCTGGCCGGGGCGCTCGCCACGGCGATCCAGACGCCGCTGCAGCGACGCAACTTCCATGCGTACGACGAGCTGGCCCTGCGGCGCAGCCTCGCCCACCACGTCGAGATCGTCGACGCCTTCCGCGCGCGTGACGAGGCCTGGGCCGCCGCCGTCATGACCGCCCACATCCGGCACGCGCGCACCGTCATGGTGCGCACCACGACCTTACTGGCCGACCCGCCCCCAGCAGCCCCAGCAGCCCCAGCAGCCCCAGCAGAAGGAGCACCCTCATGAGCTACCGCCTCGGTGTCGACGTCGGGGGCACGTTCACCGACGTGCTCCTCGTCGACGAGGACAGCGGGTCGACGTGGCGGGCCAAGACCGCCTCGACCCCGCAGGACCAGGCCGTCGGGGTGCTCCACGGCATCTCCCGGGTCTGCGAGGACGCCGGCATCTCGCTCGCCGAGGTGGGCCAGGTGCTGCACGGGACGACGGTCGCGACCAACGCGATCCTCGAGGGCAAGGGCGCCACGGTCGGGCTGGTGACGACGCAGGGCTTCCGGCAGGTGCTGCAGATCGCCCGGTCCTACGTGCCCGGCGGCCTCGCGGGGTGGATCATCTGGCCCAAGCCGGAGCCGCTCGCGGCGCTGGAGCACACGGTCGAGGTGGGCGAGCGCATCGCCAGCGACGGCGCCGTCATCCGCGCGCTCGACGACGACGACGTGCGCGCGGCCCTCGGCCGGCTGCGCGGCAACGGCATCGAGGCGCTCGCCGTGAGCCTCATCAACTCCTTCGCCGACCCGACCCACGAGCGGCGCATCCGCGAGATCGCGGCCGAGGTGCTGCCCGGCATCCCGGTGTCGCTGTCGTCCGACGTGCTGCCCGAGCTGCGCGAGTACGAGCGGACCGTCACCACGGTGGCCAACGGCTACGTCCAGCCGCAGGTCAAACGCTATGTCTCGACGCTCTCGCAGCGGCTGCGCGAGGGCGGTCTCGAGGCCGAGCTGGCCATCCTGCGCAGCGACGGCGGCCTCTCGTCGGCCGACGCGGCCATCGACGCCCCGGTGACGATGCTGCTGTCCGGCCCGGCCGGAGGGGTGACGGGGGCGGTGTGGGTCGCCGAGCAGTGCGGCTACCGCGACCTCATCACCTTCGACATGGGCGGCACCTCCACCGATGTGGCGCTGGTGCAGGACCTCTCGCCCCGCATCGGTCGCGAGACCAAGGTCGGAGACCTCACCGTGCGCGCCTCCAGCGTCGACGTGCGCACGGTCGGTGCCGGTGGTGGCTCGATCGCCCACGTGCCCCAGCTGACCAGGGCGCTGCGCGTCGGGCCGCAGTCGGCCGGCGCGGATCCCGGGCCAGCCGCCTACGGCAAGGGCGGCACCGAGCCGACCGTCACCGACGCCAACGTCGTGCTCGGCTACCTGCCCTCCGACCTCGCCGGCGGTGAGATCCGGCTCGACGTCGACGCGGCCCGCACGGCGGTCGCGACCGTGGCCGACGCGATGGGTCTGCCCTCACCCGAGGCCGCCGCCGCGGGCATCATCGACATCGTCAACGAGAACATGCTGGGCGGTCTGCGGCTGGTCTCGGTGCAGCAGGGCTTCGACCCGCGCGACTTCGCCCTCGTCGCCTTCGGCGGCGCCGGGCCGCTGCACGCCAACGCGCTCGGCATCCTCACCGGCGCCTGGCCGGTCATCGTGCCGCCGTCGCCCGGGGTCCTCTGCGCGCTCGGCGACGCGACGACCTCGCGCCGCGACGAGTCGGCCCGGACCGTGCTGCGACGCTTCGCCGACCTCACCGGCGACGAGCTGGCGCAGGTGCTGGCGGAGCTCGCCGACGACGCCGGCGCCCGGCTCGAGGCCCAGGGTCTGGCCCGCGCCGACCAGACCGTCACCCACACCGTCGACGTGCGCTTCCACGGCCAGGGCTTCGAGATCCCGGTGACGGTCGACCCGGCGTGGCTGACCGACGGGGGCCGCACCACCGCCCTGGCGTCGCTCGGCACGACCTTCGACGGCGAGCACGAGCGGCTCTTCGGCTTCCTGCTCACCGTCGACCACGAGCTGGTCAACGCCCGCGCGACCGTGAGCGGGCCCCGCCCCGAGGTCGCCGCGACCACGCTCGACGACACCACCGGCCCGCCGCAACCGGTGAGCACCACGCAGATCCACGTCCTGGGCGCTGCGGTCGAGGCGGCGGTCTACGACCGGGCCAGCCTGCGAGCCGGTGACGTGCTCACCGGCCCGGCGATCGTCACCGAGATGGACTCCACCACGCTGCTCCTGCCCGACCACACCGCGACGGTCCACCGCTCCGGCAGCCTGCTCATCAACCCCACGTCGACTGCACCCACCACTCCCACAGCCACGACGGAGGCCTGAGATGGCACGCATCATCGAGACCGCATCGGGCCCGCTGTCGGCCCTCGACGCTCCGGTCGACCCGGTCACCCTCGACCTGATCGAGAACGGCCTGCGCAACGCCCGCTACGAGATGGACGAGGTGCTCTTCCGCACCGCCCTGTCGCCCGGCATCCGCGAGCAGCACGACGAGTTCCCGCTCATCGCCGACCGCGACGGCAAGATGGTCGTGGGCCAGTTCGGGCTCTCCATACCGGACTTCCTCGCCGGCTACGACGGCACGATCGAGGAGGGCGACGTCATGCTCACCTCCGACCCGTATGCCTGTGGCGCGGCGATCAGCCACGCCAACGACTGGCTCGTCGTCGTCCCGATCTTCCACGAGGGGCGCGTCGTCGGGTGGGCCTCGATGTTCGGCCACATGAGCGACGTCGGTGGCAAGACGCCGTCCTCGATGCCGACGGACGCCCGCACGATCTACGAGGAGGGCGTGGTCATCCCGCCCTTCAAGCTCTACGCCAAGGGCGTCGTCAACGAGGACGCCCTGCGCATCGTGCTCAACCAGGTGCGCATGCCCGACTGGAACCGCGCTGACCTCAACGGCCTCGTGGCCGCCTGCCGCACGGCGTCGCGTCGGGTGGTCGAGATGTGCGAGCGCTTCGGCACGGCGACCTACCTCACCGCGCTCGACGCGCTGCTGCAGCGCAACTACGACGCCATGAAGGTGCTGCTGGCGATGGTCTTCGAGGACGGCAAGACGCTGTCCTTCACCGACTACATCTGCGACGACGGCGTCGGCAACGGGCCCTACGAGCTCAAGCTGTCGCTGACCCGCACCGGCGAGAAGGTGCACCTCGACTTCACCGGCTCCAGCCCGCAGGCCGTCGGCCCGATCAACTACTACATCAACGAGAACCTCACCCGGATGTTCTTCGGCATCTACATGATCACCGTCGCCGACCCGCAGATCCTGTGGAACGACGGGTTCTACCCGCTGGTCGACGTGACCATCCCCGACGGGTCGTACTGGAAGCCGAAGCACCCAGCCGCGCTCTCCGGCCGCAACCACGGCATCGGCCGCGTCTTCGACCTCTTCGGTGGCCTGCTCGGGCAGACCAACCCGGCCCTGCTCAACGCCGCCGGCTTCTCCTCCAGCCCGCACTTCATGTACTCCGGGCACTACACGACCGGCGACCGCGCGGGCGAGTGGTTCCAGCTCTACTCCATCGGCTTCGGTGGCATCCCCGGCCGCCCGCTCGGCGACGGCCCCGACGGGCACTCGCTGTGGCCGAGCTTCGTCAACATCCCCTGCGAGTACCTCGAGTCGTACTACCCGCTGCGCATCGAGAAGTGGGAGACCATCGCCGACACCGGTGGCGCGGGCCTGCACCGCGGGGGCAACGGCGTCGACGTCGCCTACGTCTTCGAGGAGCCCGGCGCCATCGCCATCCACGACGACCGCTGGCTGACCTACCCCTGGGGCGTCAACGGCGGCACCCCCGGCGCCCGCGGCACGAAGTGGGTCGAGCGGGTCGACGGCACGCGTCAGGTGCTGCCGAGCAAGTGCCACGACGTACCGGTCGCCGCCGGTGACGTGCTGCACTTCGTCACCTGGGGTGGGGGCGGTTGGGGCGACCCCCTCGAGCGCGACCCCGCGCTGGTCGCGCTGGAGGTGCGACGGGGGCTGGTCAGCGCCGAGGGCGCGAGCCGGTACGGCGTCGTCCTGGCCGGCGACGGTGCCGTCGACGACACCGCGACCGCCGCCCTGCGCGACGAGCTGCGGGCCGGCCGCCCGGCAGAGCTGCCGGTCTTCGACATGGGCCCGCCCCTCGACGAGATCCTCGCCCGGTGCGAGGAGGAGACGGGTCTGCCGGCGCCGAAGCGACCGGTCTGGGCGAGCTGAGCCGGGCGCCGGCGTGTCGGAGGTGAACGGATCCACCGTGGGGCCGCTGGGGCCTCACGGCGGGTCCTTCTCCGGCCGGGTCGGGTGGGGCACGCGCCCCGCCCTGCTCGTGGTCGACCTCTGCCGCGCCTACACCGAGCCCGACGGGCCCTTCGCGCTGCCCGACGTGGGCCCCGTCGTGGAGGCCAACCGGACCCTCGTGGCCGCCGCGCGGGGGGCAGGCGTCCCGGTCGTCTGGACGGCGGTGCAGTATGCCGCTGACCTCTCCGACGGTGGCCTCTTCCTTCGCAAGGTGCCTGCGCTGGCGGCGTTCGCCGACGGGGCGGCCGGCGGCTGGGGTGAGCTGACGATCGCTCCCCTGGTCGAGGAGGTCGTCGTGGTCAAGCAGTACGCCTCGGCGTTCACCGGGCTGGTGCAGGGCGACCCGACCGGAGGCCGGGCCGCCGACGGCGGTGGGCTCGCGGCTCACCTGGACCGCCTGGGCGTCGACACCGTGGTGGTGACCGGCGTGTCCACGTCGGGGTGCGTGCGAGCGACCGCCACCGACGCCCTGACCCACGGCCTGCACGCACAGGTCGTGGCCGACGCGTGCGGCGACCGCACGGTCGCGTTGCACGAGGCCAACCTCGCCGACCTCGACGCGAAGTACGCCGACGTCGTGTCGCTCTGTGACGCGCTGGCCCACCTCCAGCCGTGACCGCGCTCGAGCCCTCGGGCGAGCCGTCTTTCAGCGGCCGTCCGACAGGGCGTACTGCCAGACCGTCGCCCCGTCGACGCCCTCGACGACCTCGACGACCGTCGGCATCTCGCCGGGCGTGCGCGCCCCCGTGCAGATCTCGGTACCGCCGAGGGTGCGGCCGGCGACGGCCCAGCCCGCCGGCACCGCTCACCCAGAGCACCCGCTCGATGCGGGTGCCGATCAGGACGACGAGGAGCAGCAGGCTCGCTGCGACGAGGATGCGCCTGGTGTCGAGCCGTCCTGCGGTCGTCCTCACGTCGCCACCGTCAGGAGTGGTCGCGTGAATCCCGCGTGAATTGGGAGGCGGATCGGCCCGCGGGGAGGCACGATAAGAGCAACGACGCGAGAAGGGGCGCAGGAGATGACCGAGGTGATGATCCTCAACGCCTCCTACGAGCCCCTCGGCGTCGTCTCGGTCAAGCACGCGATCGGCATGCTCGTGCGCCAGGTCGCCGTGGTCGAGGAGGCCATCGAGGGCCAGATGTTCGGCCCCTACCAACGCCCGCGGGTCGTGCGCCTCATCCGATACGTCGCCGCCAAGTGGCTCTACCGCGATGCCGGATGGAGCAAGCGCAGCGTCCTCAAGCGCGATCGTCACCGCTGCGCCTACTGCGCGGGCAAGGCCACGACGGTCGACCACGTCGTGCCCATCTCGCGCGGCGGCGCCTCGTCGTGGCTCAACACCGTCGCGTCCTGCTCGCCCTGCAACAACCGCAAGGGTGACAAGAGCGCGCCCGAGGCGGGGCTGCGGCTGCACTGGGAGCCGTGGGTGCCGCGCCACGTCGACCTCGTGGCGTGACCGCTCCGACCCCGCCCCAGCTCGCGCCGAGGGACCCGGTGGGAGACGCACTGAGAGGTCACCATGCCTCGTATGCCGTGTCGTTCGGGTCGGCGCTGCGCTACCACCCCGACATGGGGCCCTTCGCCGCCCTCGCGCCCGACCCCGGCCCCGGCGACTGGGCCGACCTCGCGCGGCTGGTGGGGCCGGACGACGGTGTGGCGCTGATGGAGCCCCCGCCGCTGCCCGACGGGTGGTCGGCGCCGATGACCTTCCGCACGCTCCGGATGGCGTCTCCGGGGCCGGGGCCGGGGCCGGGGCCGAAGGCACCGCGGGTGAGCGGCGACGACGGCGAGGTGGTGGCTCTCCATACGGAGTCGGACGGCGATGAGGTGACCGACCTCGTGCGGCGCACCGAACCCGGGCCCTTCGGTCCGCGCACGATGGAGCTCGGCCACTTCCTCGGGGTGCGGCAGCAGGGGCGGCTGGTCGCGATGGCCGGCGAGCGGATGCACCCCCGGGGGTGGACCGAGATCAGCGCGGTGTGCACCGACCCCTCGGCTCGGGGTCAGGGCCTGGCCTCGAGGCTCGTCGCCGCCGTCACGGCCGGGATCCACGCCCGCGGCGAGGGCGCCTTCCTGCACGTGCTCGCGACCAACCAGGGTGCGGCGCGCGTCTACGCAGGCCTCGGCTTCACCGTGCACCGGACCCTCGACATCGTCGTCGTCCGCCCACCCGCCTGACCCCCCCACCCCCCCTGCTGCGTTCCGAACTAGGGAAACCCGCTGTTCTGACCCCCGCTTCACCCTGGAACCAAGGGTTTCCCTAGTTCGGAACGCGGGGGCGGGGGGCGGGGAAGGCGGGGGCGGGGGGCGGGGGTCAGGCGTCGGGGTTGCGCTTGACGATCGCTGCGGTCAGCGTGGTCGCGAAGGCGACCCAGGCGGCATACGGGGCGAGGAGGGCGCCCGAGGTGGGGTCGTGCCGGGCGCTGCGGCGCAGCAGGTCGATGGTCGACACCTCGAGCAGGAGGATCTCGGCGAGGGCGAGCTTCGGCCGCTTGGCGGTGAAGAAGACCCAGGTCCAGCCGATGTTGAGCACGAGGTTGATCCCCAGGGCCACCTGGTAGCGGCGCCGATCGCCCGGGTCCTCGATGCGGTCGATGGTACGCGCCGACGCGACGGCGATGAGTGAGTAGAGCGTGGTCCACGCCGGGCCGAAGACCCAGCCGGGCGGCTCCCACGCCGGCTTGGTGAGCCGGGCGTACCAGGCCGACCGCACGTCGGTGCCGAGGCCGCCGACGACGGCCGTGGTCACGAGCGCGGCACCCGTCACGGGCAGGGAGCGGGGGAGCGTGGCGGTCATGGTCGTCGAGGTCCTCAGGTCGGGGGTGGGGTGGCAGACGGTCAGGTGCCGCTGATGGCCTTCAGTCGCTCGAGCGCCTCGCGCCGCTCGACGGCGTGGTCGACGATCGGGGCCGGGTAGTCGTCGGGCGGCTGAGGCAGCGACCACGGTGCGTGCACCGCCGCTCCCGGTATGCCGCGCAGCTGCGGCACCCAGCGGCGCACGTAGTCGCCGTCGGGGTCGAACTTCTCGCCCTGGGCGACGGGGTTGAAGACGCGGAAGTACGGCGCTGCGTCGGTGCCCGTGCCGGCCGTCCACTGCCACCCGTGCTGGTTGTTGGCCAGGTCGCCGTCGATGAGGTGGTCCATGAAGTGCTGCGCCCCCTGGGTCCACTCCAGGTGCAGGTCCTTGACCAGGAAGGACGCCACGACCATCCGCACGCGGTTGTGCATCCAGCCCTCGGCGAGCAGCTGACGCATGCCCGCGTCGACGATCGGATAGCCGGTCTCGCCCCGCTGCCACGCCGAAAACCGTTGCGCAGCAACGTCACCGGTGTCGTACTGCATGTGCTTGAACGCCGGCTTGAGGTAGTCGTGCGCGCTGCTCGGCCAGTGGTGGAGCACCTGGGCGTAGAAGTCGCGCCAGCAGATCTGGCGGCGATAGGCCTCGTGGGCCAGGTCGAGATCGGCGAGGATCGTGCGCGGGTGGATCGTGCCGAGCTTGAGGTGCGGCGACATGCGCGACGTCTCGTCGATGTCGGGCCGGTTGCGCTGCTTCGGATACCGGCGAAGACCGTTCTCGCAGAACAGCTTCCACGCTTCGTGGGCCGCGACCTCGCCCGCGGGCGGCAGCTCTGCGTCGACGGCCGGGTCGTCGGGGATCCCGTCGCCGTCGACGACCAGCCACGACACGTGGGCCGGGTCGGAGTCGGCCGGCCGCCGCCACCCGTGCTCGCTCCACGCGCGGTAGAAGGGTGTGAAGACCTTGTAGGGCGTGCCGTCACCCTTGAGCACCCGGCCGGGGGCAACGGCATACGGGCTGCCGGTGGGCACGAGCGGCACCTCGCCGAGCGCCTGCGCCACCCGGGCGTCGCGGCGGGCGCCGTACGGCGCGTAGTCGGCGCTGATGTGCACGGCCGTGGCGCCGATCTCGCGCGAGAGGGCGGGCACAACCTCGTCGGGTCGGCCGGTGCGCACGACCAGACCGCCGCCGTGGCTCTCGAGGTCGGCGTGCAGCGCCCTCAGGGTGCGCAGGAGATATGCCGTGCGGGGTGCCCCGCTGCGATGCAGCAGCTCGTCGTCGAGCACGAAAAGCGCTGTCACCGGGCCCTGCTCGGCCGCCGCCATGAGCGCGGCGTGGTCACGCAGCCGCAGGTCGCGGCGGAACCACAGGACGGAGGGGGCCGGCTCAGCCACGGGGACGCTCGTGCCGGTCGTTGTCCTGCTCGTCGGCGATGGCCTGCTCGAAGAGCGGCGGCAGGTAGCGCAGCATCAGCACGGACCAGGTCAGGTGGGTCAGGGCTGGGGCCTGCACCCCGCCCGAGGCGCGCCGCTGCACCCCGAAGAGGGTGCCCATGACGGCAGCGGCAGCAATCAGCGCCGGGTTGCGCGTGGCGAGGGTGGCCGCCGTGTAGAGCGCGGTCGAGGTGGCCACGGGGTGCTCGTCACCGACGGTGGCGAAGAGCGCCCCCCGGAAGAACAGCTCCTCACCGATGCCGTTGGCGCACGTGGTGAGGACGACCAGCGGCAGGTCGCCCTCGTCGGCGAAACGCAGGATGTTGCCGATCGCGCTCTCCAGGAACGGGATCTGCCGGGCGACCAGGGCCAGACCGTAGAACGTGCCGAAGGCGGCGACGCCCGTCATCACCGGGGTGACGATCGGCAGGCGCGTGATGTCGTCGCGTCCGCGGATGCGGCCCACGTGCAGGGGCCCGGAGGCGAAGGCGCCGATGGTCCAGGTCGCGGCGACGGCTCCGGTGGCGAGGTAGAACCGGCCCGAGCCCGGCTTCGTCGACAGCGACAGCCCCAGCAGCCCTGCGCCGGTGAGGCCGACGGCGGTCACGACGCGCTTGCGGCGCGAGATGACCGACTCGCTCTCACTGGGCACCACCGGCGTCTGCTCGGTGATGGGCAGCGGCAGCCACCCGACGATGTGGCGGGCCTGGCGGCGCACCCGGTCGAACGCACTCACGCCTTGTCCTCCTGCTTCAGCCGCTCCTTCCGCTCGGCCAGGGCGGTGCGAACGGCGTCGTCGTACCCCATCGGCTCGAAGGGCACGAGACGGCGGATGGAGTCGTCGCGCACGACGACCTCGTTGCCCATCGAGTCGATGAGCGAGCGTGCGGTCTGTCCGTCGACGTCGGTGACGAAGCTCAACCACCGCGACGACAGCGACGGCGTGAGCAGGGGCACGGGCACGAGCACGAGGGGACGGCCCTGCACGTCGGCGACCCGCTTCATCATCGTGGCGTAGCGCAGCACCTCGGGGCCTCCGATGTCGAAGGCCTCCCCCGAGGCGCCCTCGAGCCCGAGCACCCCGATGAGGTAGCGCACGACGTCGTCGATCGCGATCGGCTGCGTTCTGGTCTGCACCCACTTGGGCGTGATCATCGCCGGCAGGTGCTCGACGAGCTGTCGGGTCAGCTCCCAGGAGATGCCCTCGTCGCCGACGATGATGCCCGCGCGCAGCGTCGTGACGGGCACCTGGGCGTCGGCGAGCAGCTGCTCGACCTCGCGGCGGCTGCGCAGGTGGGCCGACAGGTCGTCGCGGTCGTCGCCGAGGCCGCCGAGGTAGATGATCTGGCCGATCCCGGTGGTGCGGGCCGCTCGCCCGAACGACCCGGCGGCCTGCGCGTCCTTGGTCTCGAAGTCGGCGCTGTCGAGCGAGTGCACGAGGTAGTAGGCCGCCTCGCAGCCCTCCATCGCCGTGACGATCGAGCTCTCGTCGTCGACGTCCCCGAAGACGGCGGTGCCCGGCCCGTGGTAGACACCCGGATTGCGGGTCATGGCGACGACGTCGTGGCCGGCCTCGACGAGAGCGGGGGTGAGTCGTCGACCGACGAAGCCGGAGGCCCCTGCGACGAGGACCTTCACGAGCAGCACAGGCGGTAGGCGGTCACCCCACCAACCTCCCACAGCCACGCTCCCCCCGCAGCAGTGACCCGGCCCTACAGTGCTTGTCACAGCCGACGAGCACGCTCCGGGCCCCCCCGGCGCCTGCCCCACCCGCGAGGAGCCCCATGAGATACGTCAAGAACGCCTGGTACGTCGTCGCCTGGTCGACCGAGGTCGCCCGTGACCCGGTCTCGCGCCGCGTGGGTGACGACCCGCTGGTCCTCTTCCGCACGCAGGACGGCACGGCCGTCTGCCTCAGCGACCGCTGCGCCCACCGGGGCTACCCGCTCTCGGCCGGCCGCGTCGTCGGCGACTCGGTCGAGTGCGGCTACCACGGCTTCACCTTCGGGTGCGACGGTGTCTGCACGCGGGTGCCCGGCCAGTCGACCGTCCCCGGCAAGGCCCGCGTGCGCACCTATCCCCTGCACGAGAAGGACGGCTGGGTCTGGGTCTGGACCGGTGACCCCGCCCTCGCCGACCCGGCCGCCCTGCCCGACACGCACTGGATGACCGACCCCGGGTGGGCGACGGTCACGCACTCCTACCGCTTCGAGTGCCGCGCCGACCTGATCCACGACAACCTGCTCGACCTGACCCACGAGTCGTTCATTCACCGCACCACGGTCGGCGACGACTACATCTACGAGCACGGCATCACCGTCGAGGTCGACGGCACCACCGTGACGGTCGACCGGCTCATGCCGGGCGTCGAGGCGCCTCCCCTGTATGCCGCCACCATGGGCATCGAGGGTCTCTACGACCGCTTCCATGCCACGCAGTTCCACGTGCCTGGGCACCTGACCCTGCACTCCGGCATCACCGGGCAGGGCCGGCCTCGCGAGGAGGGCTACCTCATCAAGGTGCTC
The DNA here is from genome assembly GCA_039889245.1 of Dermatophilaceae bacterium Soc4.6. Taxonomy (NCBI): domain Bacteria; kingdom Bacillati; phylum Actinomycetota; class Actinomycetes; order Micrococcales; family Dermatophilaceae; species Dermatophilaceae bacterium Soc4.6. Next base: position 2,544,019 of record JAZGVH010000002.1, read on the forward strand.
AACGCGGTCACCCCGCTCGACGAGCACACCGCCCACTACTACTACGCCTTCTCCCGCAACTTCGCCGTCGACGACGACGCCGCCACCGAGGAGCTGCGCACCGGCCTCGGGGTCGTGCTCGACGAGGACGCCGAGGCGCTGCGGCTGCAGGAGCTCGCCCTCGCCTCCCGCCCGCCGGGGGAGCGCGACCGGCTCGTCGCGCAGGATGCCGGCGTGGCCAAGGCCCGCCACGTCATGGCGCGCCTGCTGGCCGCCGAGTCGCCCCTGCCGACGGCCTGACGTGTGGCTCCTGGTGCGGGCCAACGCCGTCGCCGAGGCCCCTGACGGCTCGGCGACCCTGGCCGCGAGCCCCGACTCCGGCGAGCGGGACGACACCTGGCGGTGGAGTGTCATCCGCCGCCGGGACGCCGCCGGCGCCCTCGAGGTCGTCGCCGAGACCGACCCGGCCCACGTCGTCGTGGTGGCGCAGGAGCGGCCCGTCCGCGCCGCCGCCGCGGTCGTCCTCGACCGGGCTGCGGGGGAGGCGATCGTGCTCACCGTGCTCGCGGGCCGCCACCTCGCCCAGCACACCGGCGGGCCGTGGCGGCGGCTGCTCGGCGAGGGCGACGTCCTCGTCGTCGAGGGCGAGCAGGCCGACTCCGTCACCGTCACCGGCGTCAGCAGCGGTCGGCTCAGCGTGGTCCGGCTCAGCGCCACGAGCCGGCTGCCGCTGCGGTGGTCGCCGTGACGGCGTGAGTACCGGTCGTCGGTCGGTCGGTCGGAACGGGCCAGCAGGCCGCGCCCTCACCCCCCCGTCAGATCGTGAAGGCCTGAATGCTCAGCTGATGCACCGAGGCAGCGGCACAGGCGTCGACGGCATACGGCACATAGGCCGCGCTGGTGGTGCCGGGCAGGTAGACCCGGAAGCCAGCAGCCTGGGTGAGGTCACAGGTCGGGCCGTAGTTGGCGGCCTGCGCGACCAGGATGAGGGCTACTGCGGTCTTGCCCGGCTCGAGGCGGATCAGGGGGCTGGGGACGACGGGGGCGCGGTCGGCGGGCGCACCGATCTGCTTGCCCGTGCCGGGGGCGACGAACGACACCCCGGCGTAGCCCTGCGTGACGCACGGCGTGGTGCCGGTGTTGCTGACCACCAGCCGGAGCCCGACGTGCCCCGCGGATGCCTGCCCGGCCTCGATGCGGATGGTCGTCTGCGCGGGCTGGCAGGTGGGCAGGCCCGAGGCGCCCTGGTCGGCGCCGGCGGGGGCGCCGGTCCCACCGGAGGGGGTGGTCGCCGGTGTGCTGCTCGGCGAGGCGCTGGTCGCGCTGGGGCTGCCGGACGCATCCGTGCTGGGAGGCAGCGTCGCCGTCGGCATGGGCCCGGATCCGACCGCCCCCACTGTGCCGGTCGTGTCGCTCCCACCACTGCTGGTGCAGGCCGCGAGACCCACGAGGGCGAGCGCCGCGACCGCCGCGCCGCCCGAGACGGACAGGCGGCGCCGGGTCGAGCGGGTCAGGAAGTCTGGATGACGCACGGTGGGTCCCCTTCGAGCGATGACGAGCCGGTGGGCACCACTCACGCGGTGCGGGAGGTGCCGGACTTTCCGGTCACCGAGGCTACACAGGTGCCCACCGCCACCAGTCGACCACGGGCCGCAGAGGCGCCGGGGGCGGGGGGTGGGTCAGGCGCCCTCGGCGGTCGCCGGCACGACGACGGGACGCACCCGGGCCCACGTCGCGAAGGCGACGGAGACGACGACCATGGCGACCCCGGCATACAGGTTGGCGTTGACACCACCGGTCTTGGCCGTCTCGGGGTCACCGAAGAGGCCCATGGCCACCAGGACGACGCCGTAGATGCCGAGGAGCCCGGCGATGATGTTGCGGATGTCGAAGGCGCCGGCGCGGTGGTTGCCGGTCGAGTCAGGCGAGTCCGGCGTGTCGGTCGAGTCGGTCACGGGGTTCCCTTTCTGGGGGGTCAGGCGAAGATGGTGTTGAGCACGACGACCATGCCGAGGGCCACGAGCGCGAGGGGGATCGTGCGGCGGAACCACGGGAAGGTCTTCTCCTGCGGGTCGACGAGGTCCTCGCGCGGCGTCTCGGAGTAGACCAGGCCGCGCAGCTCGCTCACCGGTTTGGGGGTCGTGACGAGCGAGACGCCGACCGAGACCGCGACGTCGACCACGAAGGCCGCCGCAGCCGCGACGAAGGCCGCGCCCTGCCCCGCCAGCGGGATGACGCCGAGGCTGGCCGCGCCGAAGGCGTCCTGGCTGAGGAAGGCCACCGCGACGGCCGAGGCCGTGCCGCTGACGAGGCCGACCCAGCCGGCGGTCGGCGTCATCCGCCGCCAGAACATGCCGACGATGAAGGTCGCGAAGAGTGGCGCGTTGAAGAAGCCGAAGAGCGTCTGGATGTAGTCCATGACGTTGGAGAACGAGCTGGCGAAGAAAGCCGTGAAGATGGCGACGACCGTCGCGCCCACGGTCGCCAGACGGCCGATCCGCAGGTAGTAGTCGTCGTGGTGGTCGGGGCGCACGTAGCGCTGCCACAGGTCGATGCTGAAGACGGTGTTGAAGGCCGAGATGTTGGCCGCCATGCCCGCCATGAAGGCGGCGAGCAGGCCGGCGATCGCCACCCCGAGCAGCCCGTTGGGCAGGATGTCGCGCATCAGCAGCAGGATCGCGTCGTTGTACTTCACGGTGCCTGATGCGCCGCCGGACGGCGAGCCGCCGTCCTTCAGCTGCTGGATCTCGGGCACGAGCACCGCAGCGACCATGCCGGGGATGATGACGACGAAGGGGATGAACATCTTGGGGAACGCGCCGATGATGGGGGTCTTGCGCGCTGACGAGATCGAGCTGGTCGCCATCGCGCGCTGCACCTCGACGAAGTTGGTCGTCCAGTAGCCGAAGGACAGGACGAAGCCGAGGCCGAACACGATGCCGATGACCGACAGCACCGGGTTGTCGAAGCTCGACAGCGCCTGACCCGGCCACGAGTGCAGCTGCTGGTCGGCCGAGGCCACCTTCGCGTCGGCCGGGGCCGCGGCCGCCGCCGCGGTGATCTTGTCCTTGAGGCCGCTGTAGCCGCCGACGCGGTTGAGGCCGATCAGGGTGAGCGGCAGCAGCGCGGCGATGATGACGAAGAACTGCAGCACCTCGTTGTAGATCGCGGCGGAGAGGCCACCGAGCGTGATGTAGGACAGGACGACCGCGGCCGCCACGATGAGGGCCAGCCACAGCGGCCACCCGAGCAGGGCCTGGATGATCGACCCCAGCAGGTAGAGGTTGACGCCGGCGATGAGCAGCTGGGCCACGGCGAAGCTGAAGGCGTTGACCAGGTGGGCGCCGGTGCCGAAGCGCCGGAACATGAACTCCGGCACGGAGCGCACCTTCGAGCCGTAGTAGAAGGGCATCATCACGACGCCGAGGAAGAGCATGGCCGGGACCGCGCCGACCCAGAAGTAGTGCACGGTCGGGATGCCGTACTGAGCCCCGTTGGCGGACATGCCCATGACCTCGACGGCGCCGAGGTTGGCCGAGATGAAGGCCAGACCCGTCACCCACGCGGGCAGCGAGCGCCCGGAGAGGAAGAAGTCGACCGAGTCGGAGACCTGTCGTCGCGCGACGACACCGATGCCGATCACGAAGACGAAGTAGGTGGCGACCAGCGCGTAGTCGACCGGGGACGCGTTGATCAGCGTCGCCTGGGCGAGTGCGGGGACCGTCGTGGTCTGGTGCACGGGGCAGCTCCTGTGAGGGTGGGGCGGTCCCGGGATGTCGCGGACCCGTCCATCCTCGTCATCCCCCGTTGTCGGCTCGCCGAAACGCCCACTGGTGGCGCGGGGGCTCCTCAGACGCGCGGGGCCAGCCGGAAGACGGGGAAGTCAGGCGCGACCTCGAGGATGCGGGCGTCGTCCGACCTGGCGGTCAGCCCCTCGACGAACTGGCCGACCTCCCAGCCCCACTTGCGCAGGTACTCCCTGATGACGGCCACGCGCTCCGGCACCGGGACCTCGGTCAGGCTCACCTGCTCGACGCGGCGTCCCACCCGCAGCTCCACCTCGCCGGCGACCCGGGCGTTGCGCACCCACTGGCTGTGGCCACGCGGGGAGACGAGGTAGCGCTCCTCGTCTAGCGTGAGCAGGTTGACGGGGGTGCTGCGGGGCGTGCCGGTCGTGCGGCCGCGGACGGTGAGCACTCGCGAGCCCATGATGCTCAGCCCGTGGCGGGTGAGCCAGGCGACGAGCGAGTTGAAGCGCAGGGTGGCGACGGTCGGAGCGACGTAGCGGGACATGGGTTCCTCCAAAGTGTGAGCACTGCTCTCGTATGCCGCAACCCTAGGGGCGACTGAAGCGCGAGTCAAGAGCAGTGCTCTCACTTTGCTAGGGTCAACTGGTGCCCACCGCCTCCGGACCCGTCCGTCCCTCTCGTGCCGAGCGCCGCGAGGAGGTCTGGGGACGCATCATCGAGAGCGGTCGCCGGCACCTCGCCGAGGAGGGGGCGGCAGCCCTGTCGCTGCGCGCGGTCACCCGAGACCTCGGGATGGTCTCGAGCGCGGTCTACCGCTACGTCGCCAGTCGTGACGACCTGCTGACGCTGCTCGTGGTCGACGCCTACACCGAGCTGGCCGACGCGGTCGACGCGGCATCCGGCTCGGCCCGAGGCGGTTTCGTCGCTCAGGTGGTCACCCTCGCGACGGCGATGCGTCGGTGGGCGCTCGCCGAGCCCGCCCGCTACGCCCTGCTCTACGGCAGCCCGGTGCCCGGCTACGAGGCTCCCGGGGAGGTGACGGTCGGGCCGGGCACCCGGGTGCTGCTGCGGCTGGTGCGGCTAATCGACGAGGGCGTGACCTCGGGGGCCGTGCCGGCCGGGGCCGGCCGGGTCGCGCTGCCCCGGGTCTTGGGCCCGGACCTCGAAGAGATCAAGGCCCAGGTCGGGGCGCAGGCCGCTGACGCCCCGACGATGGCGCGCGGGGTCTTCCTCTGGACGGCGCTGGTCGGCGCCGTGAGCAGCGAGGTCTTCGGGCACCTGGGGGCCGAGACGTTCGCGCGGCCCGAGGTGGCCTTCGAGCACCAGGTCAGGCTCGCCATCGCGGTGGTCACCGACCCCTGAGGGGCCTCCGCCTCACTCGGCCTGCTGATCGCGGCCGAGCTCCTGCTGTCGCGCGTCCTCGCTCAGGCGGGTGACCGCGATCCCCGTCTCGAGCACGACCCGGACGACCACGAGGCAGGCGAGCCCGGCCAGCGGACCCACGACGACGAGCACCAGCAGACCGAGCAGAGGATCCTGCTCGAACGCGTCGAACGAGTAGCCGAGCCACCCGATCACGATCAGCACCATGGCGAGCACGTAGGCGCCCGCGGCGATCGAGGGGGTCACGAACGACGTGAACGAGCGGTCAAAGAGCTTGCCCAGGAAACCAGTGAGGGGGGACGGGGTAATGGGAAAGCCGGTGACGCTGGGGCCGTAGGCGCGACCACCGGGGCCTGCCGGTGGGCCGGCCGGTGGGCCATACGAGAAGGTCGGCGGGGCCGGCGCCGGCGCCCAGGACGGTGAGCCGTAGGGAGGCTGTCCCCCGTAGCCGCCGTAGCCCTCTCCGCTGCCGTACGGCGCCCCCGTGGGCGGTCCGAAGCTCGGCTCCGCCGCGCCGTACCAGGGCTGCTCGGGGGAGGGGGTGGGCTGGGTCGTGCCGTAGGTCGGCTGTTGCGTGCCGTAGGTCGGTACCTCAGGCGTCACCTCTGGCGTCACCTCGGGGGTCACCGGGGTCAGCGGGGTCACCGTGGTCTCGTCGGAGTTTCCGTAGGTGGGCGGCTGCGTCGACATGGGTGCTCCTGGAGGGTGGGGGCTGGGCGGTCAAAACCCTGGGCCGTGCGCCGCGGTGGCTCAGGCCAGCCGACGTGGCCCGTCGCTCGAGTCGTCGGGGCCCGGCTCGAAGGTGAGTACCGCCTCGGTCCACCGGACACCGGCCTCGGTGAGGGCCGAGGTGACGGCATCCGCGAACTCGCCCGCGGCAGACATGCCCTGCGGCTCGCCGTAGGCGTAGTCGAAGCCGACCACGCCGAAGACGGTGGTGGGCATGGTGGTCGGGCCGGGTCGGGCGGCATACCGGGTGTCGCCGGACCCGCTGTGCAGCCAGGCGAGCGCCTCGCCGGGCTGGACCGCGACGGCGTCGACGACGGCGACCCGCTCGGCGGCCGCCGTCAGGAAGGGGCCCACCGTGACGGCATCGCCCTCGATGGTCAGGGAGCGGCCGAGGGTGCGCAGCCGACGGTCGGTGAGGCCCTGGGCCACGGACTCGCCCGCACCGCGCACCGTGCTGGCCGTGCCGATGGCGACCCCAGCGGCGGTGCCAGCGGCGTCACGCGCCGTCCCGGCGGCGGTGCGGGCGGTGTCGGCGGCCCGGCCCGCCGCCTCCTTGGCCTGCTCGGTCAGCTCACGTCGCCCGTCCCGGTCGCGCAGGCGCCCCAGCCCGCCGAGCGACCGGCGGATGGTCGGGGTCACCAGGGCGATGGCGACCAGCACGACGAGGACGATGTAGATCTTGAGCACGATGACTCCGGGCGGTTGCGGGGGTGTAGCAGGGTCTGGCGGTGCTCACGAGGCTAACCGACGGGCCCCCGGTCGCGGTGCGGCTCAACCGGGATACCCACTCAGCCCGCATACCGGCTGAGGAAGGCGGCGATCAGCGGCGCGGCGCTCCTGCTCCCCGACTGCCCCTCCTCGACGTAGGCCACGACCGCGAGGTCGCCCTTGCCCGCGACCATCCACGCGTGGGTCAGCGGTGGGGTGGCCGTGCCGAACTCGGCCGTGCCGGTCTTGGCCAGGGTGACGCCGTTCGGCGCGAGCACGCGACCGCTGCCCTCGGTGACCACGGCCCCCATCAGGGACCGCAGCGACGCGGCCTCGGGGCCCGTCAGGGGCTTGGCCGGTCGGGGGAAGGACGACACGGCCGGGTTGTCGTAGACCAGTGCAGGCCGCACCACCGAGCCCTTGATGACGCTGGCGACGACGGTGGCCATGTCCATCGGGGCCACCTCGACCTGCGCCTGACCGATCATCGAGGCGGCGTGCGTCGTGCCGGTCCCGGTCGCCGGGACCGACCCGAGGTAGGCGGGGATGCCGAGGTCGAGGTCGACGCCGATCCCCAGCGACGCGGCCGCCTCGGCGAGACCGGCCTGGGTGATCTTGGCCTGGTTGGCGATGAAGGCGGTGTTGCACGAGTTGGCGAAGGCCGTGCGCAGCGCGATGGTGCCGATCTTGTCGGCCGGGTAGTCGTCGTAGTTCTTGAAGCTGCGCCCGTCGACCGTCACCGTCGGTGTGCACGCCACCGGGGTGTCGGGGGTCAGACCGGCCCGCAGCAGGGCCAGTGCGGTCACGATCTTGAAGGTCGACCCTGGGGCGGCGTGCCCTGTGGTCGCGACCTGACCCGAGGCCGCGGGCCCGTTGGCAGCGGCGACGACCTCGCCCGTGGAGGGGCGGATGGCGACCAGCGCCGTCGGTGTCGTGGTCTGCGAGCCGAGGGCCGCCTCGGCGGCGACCTGCGCCCCGAGGTCGAGAGTCACCCGCAGCGGCGTGCCGTCGGTGGCGTCGCGGGAGAACAGCTCCCGGGAGACCTTCTTGCCCGCGGCATCGGTGCCCACCGCGTCGACGGTCAGGCCCTGCGTGCCGCGCAGCCGGGCGTCATACCGCTGCTCGAGGCCCGACAGGCCGACGACGTCACCGGCCTTGAGCGTGCCGTTCGACGCCGAGATGATCTCGGCCGTCGCCTCTCCGACGGTGCCGAGCATCGCCTTGGCGAAGGTCGGCGTCGGACCCAGCACGTCAGAGGCCGGTATGGAGACGCCGCCCGGCACGGCCGACACCTGCGCCGCGCGCGACGTCGCGAGCGGGTCGGTGGCGCGCACCGTCAGCCCGACGACGAAGGCCTTGGCGCCCGCTGCCGTGACGCGCTTGGCGAAGCCCGCGCCGTCGATGCCGATCACCTTGGCCAGGGCCGCCGCCGACCCCGGTGCCTGGGCCGAGGTGATGCGTCCCTTGTCGATGCCGACCTGGAAGACGTCGCGGCTGGTCATGAGCGGGGTGTTGCCGGCCCCGACGATGTCGGCGCGCTTGCCGGAGGTGCGGCTCACCGTCAGCTGCTCGGTGGCCGTCAGGTCGGGCGCGAGGAGGGACGGCGTCCAGGTCGTGTGCCAGGTCTTGTCAGCCGCCAGGGTGAGCGTCGCGTCGACGGTGTAGGTCCACGTCGCAGCCGTGGTCGCAGTGGTGGCCGAGGTGGTGGTCGCGCTCGCGCTCGGGGTGGCGGTCGACCCCGTGGCGGCGTCGGTCGACGAGAGGGCCCAGGCCCAGGTGAGCGTGGCCGTGGCCAGCTTCTGGTTGGTCGGGTCCGTGGTCACCGAGGTCACGGCGACGGTGCGCCTGACGGACTTCAGGTCGCCCACGGCGGTGGCGACGTAGGTCGTGGCCGCCTCGCCCGTCGAGCCGTCGAAGGGGATCGCGGTGAGGGCGCCGTTGGCCAGCCCCGCCGCGAGGGCCTTGGCGGCGTCGTCCGGCCCGGGCGGCGGGCTGATCGTGTCGCACGCGGCCAGCGCACCGACCCCGACCACGAAGGCACTCAGCGCAGCGACGGTCGTCGGCCTCCCCGGTCTCATGCCGCCCATCCTCACACGTCCGCCGGTGAGCCCGGCGAGACCCGTGAGCAGCCGACGGGGTCAGGTCACAGTTGCGTCTCGGGACGCAACCCTGCGGGGTCTGGGGCGTCTTCCCTCTGACGACCACAGCCCACCGGCTCACGGCGTCACGAGCCCGGGCGGCGTCGCCACGGGAAAGGGGAACGCACCATGCTCCGTCCGAACTGCCTCCTGCTGGCGATCAGCGTCGCCGCCCTCGCTGCCCTCACCACGGGGTGCACGGCCGCCAACCCCGGAGCAGCCGCGACGGCGCCCTCTCCCGGCGCAGCGTCGAGCAGCCCCGCGCGCACCCCGCCCGCCACCATCTCGAGCCCCGCGTCCCCCAGGGCAACCACGATCCCCCCGACCTCCGCAGTCACCGTGGTGGCCACGCCTTCCACCTCGACCATCCCGCCGGCCGTCACCCCGCCGGCGACGGCCACCCCGACCCGGCCGGAGACCGTCGTGCCGGTCGGCCTCGCCGGGCGCTGGGCGGTGCACGACGCCGTCGTCGACGTGCGCACCGACGGCACCGGCGTCATGTCCATCCACGGCTGCGTCCCCGGCATCCCCGCCTGCACCGTCGTCAGCGACCTCCGGGTGCGGCCCTACTTCGGCGGTCTGATCCTCAGCGTGCAGCACAGCTACGCCCTCGACACCGCCGGGCGCCGCGTGGCGCTGCCGGCGACCTTCGATGCGCGGGAGGCCTACCAGTCGCCCGGCGACTACAGCGTGATCGTGCCGTTCACGGCGCAGGACTGGCCGTATGCCGTGCCGGCCACGAACGCCCTGCTGGCCCACGTCTACAACTGGCAGGTCGTCCACGCCGGTGGCCACCCGTCGGCGACCACCGACACCAGTGCGCGGATCATCCGCGACCTCGACCACTTCCCCGCGCAGGAGCGCGAGTCCGACTTCTTCGGCGCCTGAGCTCGTGGACGGCAGCCCCGGTGCGAGGCGCGAGGCTCATTGCTGTGGCCGGGCTCAGCGGGCGGCGACCGCCGCCGCGATCCGACCCAGCGCCTCCTCGAGGATCACCCCGGTGGTCGCGAAGTTGAGCCGGGCGAAACGGTGCTGCGGGGCGCCGAAGGCTGCGCCGTCGCTCAGCGCCACCCGAGCGTGCTCGAGCAGCCACGGGGCCGGCTCGGTGTCGAGGTCGAGGGCCGAGAGGTCGAGCCAGGCGAGGTAGGTGGCCTCGTTGAGACGGTGCTCCACCCCGGGCATGGCGGCGACCGCGTCGGCGACGAGCCGGGCGTTGGCCGCGAGGCGCTCGCGCACCTGCGCCAGCCACGGGCCGCCGTGCTCGTAGGCCGCGAGGTTGGCCTCGATGCCGAGCGTCCCGACGCCGATCGTCTTCTCGTGCGGGATGGCCCGCCAGGCCGCCGTGTCGGCCTCGCTGCTCGTGACGACCTGCGCGCACGCGAGCCCGGGCAGGTTGAACGCCTTGCTCGCCGACAGGACCGTCACGGTGTGCGCGGCGGTATCCGGCGACAGCGCGGCATACGGGAGGTGGGTGCCCTCGAAGACGAGGGGTGCGTGGATCTCGTCGGAGACGACCCTGGCGCCGTGGCGCTGCACCACCTCGGCCAGCCCCGTCAGCTCGTCGTGGGTGTGGACGTGCCCGAGGGGGTTGTGCGGGTTGCACAGGATGAGGGCGCGCGCCCCCTGCAGCAGCGCCGACTCGATCGCCTCGAGGTCGAGCACCCACGGGGCGTCGTCGGCGGGGGTCGCCCGCAGCATCGGCACGGGCACGACCTCGCGGCCGCGCAGACGGACGACGTCGAAGAAGGGCATGTAGGCGGGGGTGGGGATGACGACCGGCCCGTCGTCGCACAGCGTGTCGAGAGCGAGGCCGACCCCGCGCACGACGTTGGGCACGAGGTGCACCTGCGAGGCGTCGACCGCCCACCCCAGCTCGCGGCCCAGCCACCCGGCGAGGCCGGCCCCGAGCCCACTGGCCTGCGCGTCGAGCGGGTAGCCGAGGCACTCGTCGTCGACGGCGCGGCGCACGGCCTCGAGGACGGCGGGCGCGGTCGGGAAGTCCATCTCGCCCACCCAGAGCGGCAGCACGTCGTCGGGGTAGTGGCTCCACTTCAGCGTGCGCCGAGCCCGCAGCTGCGCGGGTGAGAGGGCGTCGAGGTCGACGAGGGACTCCATGGTGCCCATCCTGCCCCAGTCGTCGCTGGTGCCCGACTCACGCCCGACTCACGCTCGCACCCAAGCCCGACCCGAGCCCGACCCGAGCCCGACCCAAGCCCGGACTCATCCCTCGCCCAGCGCGAGGGGGCCCCCGATGGCCTAGGTTGGGGTCATGTCGCGCCCGCATGCCGCTGCGATCGTCGAGGACGCGTGGCACCGCCAGATGGATCGGGTCCTGCGCCGCCGCGGCTGGGGAAACCGGGTGATCGGCCACGTCGGCTACGGATCCACCGACTTCGTGCGGATCTTCGCCCGCGTCGTGCTCAGCCGCAGCAGGGACGACATCGACGACGGGGCGGCCCACGACCCGGCGCCCGACCGCTCCTACGGCGGCATGCGCTCGCTCGAGGCGCGGCGCCGTGGGTGGCGGGTCTTCTTCACCGTGGTCGCGATGGACGTGCCGGTGACGGTGAGCGTCGGCGGGCACGTCGCCCACGCCCGCAGCGACCGCTCGGGCCACGTCGACCTGACCTTCCGCGGGCACGGTCTCGCGCCGGGCTGGCACACGGCCACGGTGCGCGCCCAGGGCGGTGACCCGGTGGTCGTCGACGTCTTCGTGGTCGGCGACGACCTCACCTTCGGGCTGGTGAGCGACATCGACGACACCGTGATCACGACCATGCTGCCGCGCATGTTCCTCGCGGCGTGGAACACCTTCGTCAAGCACGAGGGCAACCGCCGGGTCGTGCCCGGTATGGCGCCGCTCTACCGCGAGCTGCTCGCCGTGCACCCGGGTGCGCCGTGCGTCTACGTCTCCACCGGTGCGTGGAACACGGCGCCCGCGCTCACCCGGTTCCTGCGCAACCACGGCTACCCGCTCGGGCCGCTGCTGCTCACCGACTGGGGCCCGACCAACACGGGCTGGTTCCGCAGCGGGAGCGAGCACAAGCGGCAGTGCCTCGACCGCCTGGTGCGCGACTTCCCGGGGGTGAGGTGGCTGCTCGTCGGCGACGACGGCCAGCACGACGTCACGGTCTACAGCGACTTCGCCGAGGCGCGGCCCGAGTGCGTCGAGGCGGTGGCCATCCGCCAGCTGACGCCGACCGAGCAGCTGCTGTCCCACGGCATCCCCGTGCCGACCGACGAGCTGTCGCGCTCGACGCGGGTGCCGCGCGAGATCCCGATCTTCTACGCCCCCGACGGGTTCGGCCTGCTCAGGATCCTGAGGCAGGCGGGCAAGGTCGGCGGGTCGCGGGGAGACATCGCGCCACCACCGGCCGACATCGAGTCCTGACATGATGAGGTCGTGCCCGAGCTGCCCGAGGTCCAGGCGCTCGTCGACTTCCTCGGCGAGCGCACGCAGGGACTCGCCGTGGCCTCCCTCGAGCTGGCGTCGTTCTCGGTGCTCAAGACCTTCGACCCCCCGCCGTCGTCGCTCGCGGGGGCGCCGGTCGACGGCGTGAGCCGGCACGGCAAGTACCTCGACCTCGACATCGACGGCACCCACCTGGTCTTCCACCTCGCCCGGGCCGGCTGGCTGCGCTGGTCCGACCAGCTGCCCCAGACGGTGGTCCGCCCTGGCAAGGGGCCGATCGCGCTGCGGCTGCGGCTGTCCGACGGGTCGGGTTTCGACCTCACCGAGGCTGGCACGAAGAAGTCGCTCGCCGCCTACCTCGTGCGTGACGTCACCGACGTCGAGCGCATCGCGAGCCTCGGCCCCGACCCACTGGCCGCCGACTTCTCGCTGGACCGTTTCGCCGCGATGCTCGAGGGCCGGCGCACCCAGGTCAAGGGGCTGCTGCGCGACCAGCAGTTCCTCGCCGGCATCGGCAACGCCTACTCCGACGAGATCCTGCACGTGGCCCGCATGTCACCGTTCGCGATCGCCGGCAAGCTCTCGGAGCCCGACGTGCAGCGCCTGTACGAGGCCCTGCGCACCACCCTCACGGGCGCCGTGACCGCGGCCTCGGGCAAGCCCGCGAAGGAGCTGAAGGACGCCAAGCGCGAGGGCATGCGGGTCCACGGTCGCACGGGTCAGGTCTGCCCGGTGTGCGGGGACACGGTGCGCGAGGTGTCCTTCGCCGACAGCTCGCTGCAGTACTGCGCGACCTGCCAGACCGGCGGCAAGCCGCTCGCCGACCGGCGGATGTCGCGGCTGCTGAAGTAGCCGGGAGCACGCGCTGCCGCGGCGGCGCACTAGGCTTGGCCGGGTGAGTGCGCGCCTGGTCGACCCCGCCGTGGTGGCGGCTTCATACCGCGACGAGGTGCGCGCCGACGTGGCCGAGATCAGCGCCGCCCGGGGGCGTCCACTGCGCATCGTCGGCCTGCTCAGCCAGGCCGAGGGGCCGGCCCACACCTACGCGCAGTGGGCCGCCCGCGGGGGCGCCGACGTCGGGATCGACTTCGAGGTGCGGCACGTCGCCGCCGAGGACGGCTTGGCTGCGGTGGCCGAAGCGAACGTCGACCCGCGCGTCGACGGCATCTTCTGCTACTACCCGCTCGCCGGCCCCACTGACGACCCGTGGCTGCGTGAGCTGGTCGACCCCCGCAAGGACATCGAGGGCATGCACTCGTTCTGGAGCCGCATGCTCTACGAGAACAGGCGGTCGATCGACGCCGGCCACCGGGCGATCCTGCCCTGTACACCGCTGGCCGTCCTCAAGCTGCTCGACGAGGCCGGGCTGCGACGCACCGGCGACCAGGCCCCGCTCCAGGGGGTCACCGCCTGCGTGATCAACCGCAGCGACGTCGTCGGCCGCCCGCTCGCGGCGATGCTGGCCAACGACGGCGCCGAGGTCGTCTCGCTCGACGAGTCGAGCACGGTGCACTTCGAGCCCGCGATCGGCCGTCACGCCCACTCGGTGCGCGACAGCGACGAAGACCGGGCCTCGGCCCTGTCCCGCGCCGATGTGGTGATCACGGGCGTGCCGTCCCGAGCCTTCCCGCTGGTGACGGCCGACGAGATCGCCGACGGCGCGATCTGCGTCAACTTCAGCCAGTTCCGCAACTTCGACGAGTCGGTGATGGCCAAGGCGTCGGCCTTCATCCCCCGGGTCGGCCCGATGACGGTGACCATGGCCATGCGCAACCTCGTGCGGCTGGCGGCACTGAGCGACTGACTGCCTGAGTGGGCCGCGGCCCGCTCAGATGGTCGGTGGCGTGAGCCAGGCGTGCACGAGCGGCACGACAGCGGCGCCCTCGCCGGATGCGGCGGCGACGCGCTTCATCGAGGTCACCCGGATGTCGCCGGCGGCGAAGATGCCCGGCACCGTGGTCTCGAGCGAGTCGGGCGGCCGACCCTCTCGCCACAGCGCCGACGGCACGTCGCGACCGGTGACGACGAAGCCGCGGTTGTCTCGGGCGACGCTGTCGGGCAGGAAGTCGGCGCAGGGCTCGGCGCCCAGCAGCAGCACCAGCCCGGAGGCCTCCACCCGCTCGGTGCTCGAGTCACGTCGGTCGCGCAGCACCAGCCACTGCAGCCACCCGTCGCCCCCGCCGTCGACGACCTCGGTGTGCGAGCGCACCTCGATGCGCGGGTTGGCCGTCACCTCTCGCACGAGGTAGTCCGACATGGTCGCGGCGAGCCCCTCACGTCGCACGACGATCGTCACCTGCGCGGCGAAGCGCGCCAGGTGGACCGCAGCCTGCCCGGCCGAGTTGCCTCCGCCGACGACCACCACGTGCCGTCCGGTCATCGACGGCGCCATCGTCGTCGCCGCGCCGTAGGTGACGCCGAGCCCCACCATCGCCTCGATCGGCTCCACCCCGAGCCGCCGGTATGCCGCGCCGCTCGCCACCACGATGGCGCGCGCCCGCACGACTCCCCCGTCCTCTAGCACCACCTCGTGCGGGGTCTCCCGCGCGTCCGAGGCCACGAGCGAGCCGACCGGCGTGCCGACGAAGAAGCGAGCACCGAAGCGCAGGGCCTGCATCCGTGCGCGCTGGGCCAGCCGCATACCGGAGATGCCGCGGGGGAAGCCGAGGTAGTTGCGAATCATCGAGCTCGTGCCCGCCTGGCCGCCGACGGCCTCGGACTCGAGCACGACCGTCGCCAGGCCCTCGGACGCGCCGTAGACGGCCGCTGCCAGCCCAGCCGGGCCGGAGCCGATGACGAGCAGGTCGGCCACGAAGTCGGGGCCGAGGTCTGCCGGCGAGCCGTACATCGCAGCACCGAGCTGAGCGAGGGTCGGCGCGATGCTGACGTCCTCGGGTCGCACGACGGCGGGGTCGAGACCTTCTGGTCGACGAAGCACGTTGTGCACCAGCGGGAAGCGCGCATCCGACCCAGCGGCGGCAACGATGGCCCGGCCGACGTCGGAGTCGGCGTGGTACTTGCGGTGGGGCAGCCCCATCCGCTGGAAGTAGTCGAGCAGCTGCGCCACCTGCGCCGACTTCGCGTCGAAGACGACCTGGATACCGTCGATCTCGACCGCACCGGTCGACCAGGTCCAGTCGGAGAGCAGCTCGCCGACGGCGCTGTGGAACTCCTCGTCGCGGGGGGCGGTCGGGATGGCCAGCCACGCGTCGAGCCGACCCTCGGCCAGGGCCTCCCGCAGACGGGGCAGGGCCGCCGCGTAGCGGCCGTTGGGCAGCAGGGCGATGCGCCGTGCGGTCGCGGAGATCCGGTGCACCGCGTCGAGCGCCGCCAGCCCGTCACCGTCGGGCAGCTCGCTCTGGGCCGACACCAGCGCGATCGCCCGCTCCTCGTCGACCAGGCTCTGGGCCCGGGCCAGCAGCTCGCTCGCCGTGCCGACCAGCTGCACGTCGTAGTCGTGGCCGTAGCGGGAGGTGAAGACCTCCTCGACGGTGGCCTGCCGCTCGGGGTCGGCGGCCAGCAGGATGACGGGGCGGCCGCTGGCGCTGAGGGGGTTCATGTAGCCACCAACCGCACCATGGGCAGTGGTGTTCCGGTGGGCGCACGAGGACCGGGCCGCTCGATCAGCCGGCGATCGCCCGCGCGAGATCCACGCCCGACCGCCACGCACTCTCCACCCGCGGCGCTGCCCCCGGGCTCCACTGGTCGCCGGCGAGCCCGAGCCGCCCGTCCCAGTGGTGCGTCGTCTCGTGGGCGGACGCCGGCTTGGCCAGCGTCCACCGGTGCGCGTGCGTCCACTCCGGCTCGCCGACCCCCAGCAACCGGCGCAGTGCCGTGACGACGACGGGCGCCACCCCGTCCGGCTCGGCCAGGTGCTGCCGGGCCAGAGGCGTGGTCGTGTGCGCCACGAGCACCGCCGCGCCGTCGCCGCGCCGCGACCCGTCGTCGGCGACGAAGGTGAGGTCGGGGTCGTCGCCGACGAAGCCCGCGTCGAGCTCCCAGGTGCGCTCGGCGAAGCCGCACGCCACCGCGATCACCGCGTCCGACTCCACCCACTCGACCCCTGGCACCTCACCGACCAGCGTCGACGCCTGGGCGTCGGGCATCGCCAGCACGACCGGCCCGTCCCGCTCGCGGTCGAGCAGGGCGACGACCTCCACCGCGGTCACGTCGTGGCGCAGCTCGACATCGACCCTGGTGAGCACGTCGCGCACCACCGTCCGCAGCCCGCCCGGCGTCGCCCACCGCATCGGCCCGCTCTTGCTCGTCGGGGCGCCCGGATGCGGATCGGCCGACACGAGCGCGAACGTGTCGGTCCACTCCCGCACGAGGCCGCGTGACTGCCAGTCCTGCACCACCGCAGCAAAATCCGCGTCCCGCACCGTGAAGTAGCCCGCGCCGAGGTCGACCCGACGGCCGTGCACCTCTGGCGACGCCATCCGCCCGCCGGGGGCACGACCGCGGTCGAGCACGCGGCACGGCACGCCGAGCCGCCCCAGCTCCGCCGCGCAGGCGGCGCCCGCGAGGCCACCACCGACGATCGTCACCACGTCACTCACGGTCACTCACCACGCCTACCCTCTGCCCCTCAGTCCGTGCGGAGTCCCGCGGGCCAGCAAGCCGCGCGGCGTCCGGGGCGCACGCCCCGACCCTCCGGTGACAGAATCGTCGCATGACGATGCAGCAGCTGTCCCCCGCCGACCTCGCCGACGACGCGCTCGTGCTCGACGTGCGTGAGCAGGACGAGTGGGACGAGGGCCATGCTCCCCACGCCGTGCACATCCCGCTCTCCCAGCTCGCGGAGCGCGTCGGCGAGCTGCCGCAGGTCGACGGCACGCTGCCGGTGACGTGCAAGGCGGGCGGTCGCTCGGCGCAGGCCGTGCAGTGGCTCGCCCAGCAGGGCCACGACGTCGCCAACCTCGACGGCGGCATGATGTCGTGGGCCGCGGCCAGCAAGCCGATGGTCGCCGAGAACGGCGCACAGCCGCGGGTGAAGTAGCCGTGCAGATCCTCTCGATCCAGTCGCACGTCGCCTACGGGCACGCTGGTAACTCGGCCGCCGTCTTCCCGCTCCAGCGCCTCGGGCACGAGGTCTACCCAGTGCTGACGGTGACCTTCTCCAACCACACCGGCTACGGCACGACCCGAGGGCCGCTCATCGCCCCCGACGACGTGCGTGCCGTCATCCAGGGCGTCGAGGACCGCGGTGCCTTCCCGGGAATCGATGCCGTGCTGTCGGGCTACCAGGGGGCCGAGGCCGTCGGTGAGGTCGTGCTCGACGCCGTGGCCCGGGTCAAGGCCGCCAACCCGGCCGCGGTCTATGCGTGCGACCCCGTCCTCGGTGACGTCGGCCGTGGTTTCTATGTGCGAGAGGGCATTCCCGGCTTCATGCGCGACCACGTCGTGCCGGCCGCCGACCTCGTCACCCCCAACCAGTTCGAGCTGGAGTTCCTCTCCGGCCGCGAGATCGCCACGCAGGCCGACCTGCTCGCAGCCGTCGAGGTGGTGCGCGCCACCGGGCCGCGCACGGTGCTCGTCACCAGCGTGCTCACCAGCGACACCCCGGCGGGCGAGATCCAGATGGTGTGCGTCAGCGACGAGGGTGCGTATGCCGTCTCGACCCCCCTGCTCGACATGACGGTGCGCGGCGGCGGCGACGCCACCGCCGCGATCTTCCTCGCGCACACCCTCACCGACGGCCCGCGCACCGCGCTCTCGCGCACCGCGGCCACGATGTATGCCGTGCTCGAGGCCACCCACGCGGCCGGCCGCGAGGAGATGATGCTCATCGGTGCCCAGGAAGCGATCGCCCACCCCGACGAGCGCTTCGCGGTGACCTCGCTGTGACCACCCGCCCGGCGACCACGCTCGCCGTCACCGGCTCCACGGGCCAGCTCGGAGGGCGCCTGGTCGAGGTCCTCGGCGACGCGGTGACCCACCTCGTCGTCCGCGACCCGGCCCGCGCACCGCAGCTGCCGTGGAGCCCACCGGTGCGGGTCGCGGCCTACGGAGACGGGGAGGCGGCCCGGGCGGCACTGGCGGGTGTCGACGTGCTCCTCATGGTCTCCGCCTCGGAGTCGCCCACCCGCCGCGAGGAGCACCGCACCTTCGTCGAGGCGGCGACGGCGGCCGGGGTCGGGCACATCGTCTACACCTCCTTCGCCGGGGCGTCGCCCGACGCGCTCTTCACCCTCGGGCGCGACCACGCCGACACCGAGGCCGCGATCCGCGATAGCGGCATGACCTCCACGCTGCTGCGCGACAACTTCTACGCCGACGTGCTGGTCCACTTCGCCTCCGACGACGGCGTCATCGCCGGGCCCGCCGGTGACGGTCGCGTCGCCCTCGTCACCCGGCAGGACTGCGCCGACGCCCTGGCCGCGGTGCTGCGCGACCCCGCGTCGCACCGCGGGGCGACCTACACGCTGACCGGGCCCGAGGCCGTGACCCTCACCGAGGCGACGAGCAGGATGAGCGAGGCACTCGGGCGCAGCTACCGCTTCGTCGACCAGGGCCTCGAGGAGGCGTATGCCTCACGGCGCCAGTGGTCGCAGGAGCAGTGGCAGCTCGACGCGTGGGTGAGCACCTACACCGCCATCCGCGACGGTGAGGTCGCCGAGGTCACCGGTGACGTCGAGCGGCTGACCGGTCACCCGGCCAGCCCGCTCGAGGCGGCCCTGCGCCCGTAGCCCGGGCCCCGTCAGGAGGCCACGACCGCGCGCCGGAACATGGGCATGCTCGCGCCCAGCGGCTCGGCGTGGGCGTCGACGCCGTCGAGCTCCCACATCGACCGCACCCGGGTGAGGCGTCGGCCGGCGCAGTCGACGGTCTCGAGGTGGGCGGCGTCGCTGTCGGGGATCACGGCCTCCGGTGACGGCACTCCGGTGCCGAGGTGCAGCAGCGCCATCGCGGGTCCGGTGAGCGAGACGCCGACCCGGGCCCCCTCACCGGCGGCGAGGGCGTGCAGGATGCCGCCGGCCAGCAGGTAGCCCGCGCCGTGGTCGAGTGCCTGGGCCCGCAGTGCGCCCGGGGTGCCGTCGGGTCGGCGCTCGAGGTGGGCGATGCCGCTCGCCGCCTGCACGATCGAGTCGAAGCCGCGACGGTGCGACCAGGCGCTCGAGCCGGGCCAGGCCGAGATGACGGCGACGACGAGGTCGGGCCGACGCTCCAGCAGCTCGGGGGTGTCGAGGCCGAAGGCGGCGAGCGCACCCGGGCGGTAGCCGGTGACGACGACGTCGGCCCGGTCGACGAGGTCTCGCACCAGCTTGGCGTTGAGGCGCAGGTCGACCACCGTCGAGTGCTTGCCGGCGGCGGAGTCGAGGTGCGCCATCTCCATCTCGGGCAGCTGCGGCGGGTCGAGGCGCAGCACGTCGAGCCCGAGGGAGGCCAGGGTCTTGGTCGCCACCGGGCCGGCGATGACGCGGGTGAGGTCGAGCACGCGCACGGGCCGGCTGGGGTCGCGCGCGTCGTGGGCCGCCGGGGGCCCCGGCAGGTAGCGCAGCAGCGGCGCCCCGGCCATGCCGGGGACGGCAGCGAACTCGGCCGGCGTGCGCACCTGCACGGCGATCGCCCCGGCGGCGTTGGCTCCGCTCTCGATCTCGTGCGCCGACCGCTCGCGCACGGCAGCGGCGACGTCGTCGCGGCTCGGCGCCTCCGTCAGCCCCAGCAGCTGCGCCAGCCGCTGTCGGTGCCACGGGTAGTTCGCGTGGGTGCGCACCCACCCGTCGGCCGCCTCGAAGAAGCCCGACAGCGGGTCGAACCCCGCGAAGCCGACGCCGTCGAGTGCGACGTGCGACGGGCTGCGGAAGCAGGCCCCGACCCGCCCGGGGTCGACCGGCAGCTCGTGCCCGATGAAGCGCGCGGCCTCGCTGGCGCAGAAGGCCACCGCCCCGAGGGCGAGGTCCTCCACGCGCAGCTGCGAGTCGAGGGCCGTCGTCCCGCCCCCGACCGGCGCGAGCGGCTCGAGGTTTCCGACAGCGGCCTGAGCGAGAGCGGCGACCGCGGCCGCCGATGAGGAGAGGGGCACGAGCCCACCGTACCGGGGTCACCGTGCCCTGAACTGGCCCCGCACTCGCACTCGACGCTGCGTCGCGTCGGGCCCTACCCCCCGACGCGACACGGCCTACGGGAGTATGCGGCAATATCGGGTGTGCGCTAGAGAGCCGCATACGCTGCGATCCATGGACCCGATCCGCAACCCGTATGCCCCCGGCGCCGGCCAGCGGCCGCCCGAGCTCGCGGGCCGCGACGCTCAGCTGCGGCAGTTCGACGTCGTGCTCGAACGCGTGGCCCGGGGTCGGCCCGAGCGCTCGATCATCAACACCGGGCTGCGCGGCGTCGGCAAGACGGTGCTGCTCAACGCGATGCGCTCGCAGGCGGTACGCGCCGGGTGGGGCACGGGCAAGCTCGAGGCGCGTCCCGACCACGGACTGCGACGACCGCTCGCGGCGGCGCTGCACGTCGCGGTGCGCGAGCTCGGGCACCCCGCGGGGGCGTCGAGGGACCAGGCCGACGAGGTGCTCGGCACGGTGAAGGCCTTCGCCCTGCGCGAGGCCCCCGCCGCCAAGGTGCGCGAGCGGTGGAGCTCAGGCATCGACGTGCCCGCCACCACGGGGCGCGCCGACTCCGGCGACATCGAGATCGACCTCGTCGAGCTGCTGACCGATGTGGCCGGGCTGGCGGCCGACCGCGGCAGCGGTGTGGGCGTCTTCATCGACGAGATGCAGGACCTCGGCCCCGACGACGTCTCGGCCCTCTGCGCCGCGTGCCACGAGATCTCGCAGCAGGGCCTGCCCCTGATCGTCGTCGGCGCGGGGCTGCCGCACCTGCCGGCGGTCCTGTCGGCCAGCAAGTCCTACAGCGAGCGGCTCTTCCGCTACTCGCGCATCGACCGGCTCGACCGTGCGGCCGCCGACCTCGCGCTCGTCGCCCCCGCCGCTGACGAGGACGCGCAGTTCACCCCCGAGGCGCTCGACGCGATGTACGAGATCACCGCCGGCTACCCCTACTTCGTGCAGGCCTACGGCAAGGTCGTGTGGGACCTCGCGCCCGGCTCCCCGATCACCGCCGACGACGTGCGCGTCGCCGCCCCCGAGGCCGAGGCCGAGCTCGCCGTCGGCTTCTTCGGCTCCCGCCTCGAGCGGGCCACCCCCGCCGAGCGCGAGTACCTGCGGGCGATGGCCGACGTCGCCCTGCCCGAGGAGACGCCGCCTCCCACCGCCGACTCCGCTGCCTCCGAGGGGGACTCCGTCCCGACGGCCGCCGTGGCCGCTCTCCTCGACCGCAAGCCGCAGTCCCTGTCGCCGGCCCGCGACGGCCTGCTCAAGAAGGGCCTGATCTACTCCGGCGAGCGCGGCCGCATCGCCTTCACGGTCCCCCACTTCGGCCGCTACCTCCGCTCGACGGGGTAGGCCGCGCCCAGGCCGGTCAACCCGAGCCCGCCGACCCGCTCAGCCCACCGGCACCTCGGTCTCGCGCCCCCGACGTCGACCCCGCTCCGCCGGCGGCTCCCCGGTGAGCGCGTAGCCCATCACGAGGTCCTCGTGCGCGGTGCGCGTGTCGAGCACCGCGACCAGTCGACCCTCGTGCATCACGGCGATCCGGTCGCTGATGCGCACCAGCTCGGTCAGGTCGTTCGAGAGCACCACCAGCGCCTTGCCCCGGGCGACGAGCTGCTCGATCACCCGGTAGGCCATCTCCTTGGCGCCGACGTCGACCCCCCGGGTCGGGTGGCTGAGCACGACGACCGAGGCGGTGGTCTCGGCGACGGCCACGATCGAGGCCTTCTGGCGGTCGCCGCCGCTGAGGCTGCCGAGGGGGTTGTGCAGGTTGGAGGTCTCCATGTCGTGCTCGATGGCCCGCACGTAGGCGAGGTGCAGCCTCCGCTCGTCGTCGAGGTGCTCCTGGCCGGTGGTGAGCACGTCGGACTGCCGCATCTGCAGGGTCTCGGGGTCGGTGCCACCGACGTAGGCGACAGCCCCCTCCTGCCCGTCCTGCGCGGGCACCAGCTCGGTCGACACCGTCCGTGCCTCGAGCCGCCCGGCGAGGGCCTCCACCAGCTCGTGGGCGCCCGAGTGCCGCAGACCGGCGACGCCGAGCACCTCGCCGGCGTGCAGGTCGAGGTCGAGCGGGGCCACGGCCCGCGAGACGCTGAGGCCCTGCAGGGAGTAGAGGATCTCGTCCCGCTCACGCGGCTCGCGCTCGGGCACATCGAGCTCGCGGCCGAGCATGGCCCGCACGAGGTCGTCCATCCCGACCCGTCCGGAGACCACCGGCTGGACGACGACGCCTCCGCGCAGCACGACGATCCGCTCAGCCAGCGCGGTGACGTCCTCGAGCCGGTGCGCGATGTGGATGATCGAGCAGCCCAGGTCGCGCAGGTGCCGCGCCGCCTCGTGCAGCTGGGCGATCTCGAGGTCGTTGAGCACCGCCGACACCTCGTCGAAGATGACCAGCCGGGCACCCTCGGCCTGCACCCGCAGCACCTCGGCCAGCGCCTGCCCGGCCGGGTCGAGGTCGTGCAGCGGGCGGTCGAGGTCGAGGTCGAAGCCGCTGCGGGCCAGCACCAGCGCGGCCCGCCCGAGCTGCTCGCTGCGGGGGCGACCCGCCAGGACGGTGTGGCGCACGAGGTTCTCCAGCACGGTCAGCCCGTCGGGCACGGCGAAGTCCTGCTCGATGACGCTGATGCCTGAGGCACGAGCCGCGGCGACGTTCGCCGGGCGGTAGGGCCGCCCGTCGAGCGTCATCGACCCGCTGCGCGGGCTCGCCGCGCCGCAGATCGTCTGCACGAGCGTCGACTTGCCCGAGCCGTTGCGGCCGATCAGGCCGACGATCTCGCCGCGCCCGATCTGCAGGTCGACACCCTTGAGCACGTGGCGGTAGCCGCGGTACTGGTGCAGCTCCGAGATATCCAGCAGTTGCATCGTGTCCCCGTCATGCCGAGCGGGTGCTGCGGCGCAGCGCCCGGTCCAATCCCCGTGGTCACGCGATTGTAGCCACGCCGGTGCGTGGTCAGACGTCGCGACGCCGGATCGCGACGACGGCCCCGCCGACCGCCAGCACGACCCAGGCGGCGAGGACCAGCGCTCCGGCCCCTGCCGACAGGTCGCCCGAGGGTGGCGTCAGCTGGGTGAACGACGCGACGGCGTTGGCCCTCACCACCGAGCCGCGCGTGGGCACGGCGGCCACCGTGGCCGCGATCATCCGCGTGGTGTTGCCTCAACGGCCCCGTGAGCTCAGCACACGGCCTACCGCCGCGCAACCTGTGGGGGCTACCAGTTCTCCATCGACCTGGTGAAGACCCCGCTCAGGTCGTCGTCGCTCGGCTCCTTGGGGCAGATCGCGAGCAGGCGCGACTGCGCCAGGGTGCCCTCGACGAGCGCCGACACGTCACCCTCGCCGAAGCCGACCTCGGCGAGCCCGCTGGGCTGGCCCACGTCGCGCATCAGGTCGATGAGCACCGACGGCAGGTCGTCACGCGGGTCGTCGGTGGGTGCGTGCTCCGGCGCGAGCAGCCGCGCCGCCGCCAGGTGCCGCTCCGGCGACGCGTCGAAGGTGAAGCGGAAGGCCTCGGGCGCGGTGAGCGCGACGGCCATGCCGTGCGGCACGATCGCCTCGTCGCCGGGGTAGTCGTCGGGGTGGAAGCCGTGCACCTGCCCCGCGATGGGGTAGGCGTTGGCGTGCGGCAGGTGCACCCCGGCGTTGCCGAAGCCGAGCCCGGCGAAGGTCGCGGCCATCGACATCTCGAGGCGGGCGTCGATGTCGGTGCCGTCACGGTAGGCCCGGCGGAAGGCTGAGGCGAGCAGGCTCATCGCCTTCTCGCTCCACATGTCGGCGATGGGGTTGGCGCCGCAGTAGGGCACTCGCTTGTCGGCTGCCTTCCGGGGAAACGAGTCGTAGGCGCGGGCGGTGTAGCTCTCGAGCGCGTGGCACAGGATGTCGAGGCCCGACGCGGCGGTGACACCGGGCGGCATCGTCGCGCTCAGCTCGGGGTCGACGACAGCGAGCACGGGGCGCAGGCGCTCGTGGCTGATGCCGGTCTTGACCTTGCGCGCGAGCACGTCGAGCACGCACACCGACGTCGACTCCGCTCCCGTGCCGGCCGTGGTCGGCACGGCGACGAAGGGCAGCAGCGGGGCCTGCGGCGCCCGACCGCCGCCCACGGGTGCGTTGACGTAGTCGAGCAGGTCGCCCGGCGAGGTGAGCATCAGGTCGACGGCCTTGGCCGTGTCGATGCTCGACCCGCCCCCGACGGCGACGACGCCGTCGATGCGCCCCATACCGCGGGCTGCGTCGATCGCCTCGTTCATGCTGGCATCCGTCGGCTCGACGTGGGCCCGGTCGTAGACCACGACCTCCACCCCCGCCGCGCGGATCGCCTCAGCGACCCGGTCGGAGACCCCGCTCGCGGCGATGCCCGGGTCGGTCACCAGCAGCGCCCGGGTCACCCCCAGCGCGGCCAGGTCGTGACCGACCTCGTTGCTCGACCCCGCGCCGAACTTCAGGCGGGGGGAGGCGTAGGTGAAGACCGATTCGTTGTCGCTCACGACGCCATCCTGCCCCATGGCCGTCGTCGCCACCCGCTGAGCCACGCCGCGTACGCTCCGGAACCACGGATCGCGACACCGGTCGCGCGACGAGACAGAGGAGGGATCGTGAGCGACGAGCCCGCCGCCATGCCCTGGGCCACGACCCCGTACGACGACGCCTGGCGCGCCTTCAGCGTCCGCTTTGCGTTCCGTCCGCGCTACGCGGAGCGTGAGCGGCCGGCGATCGACCCACCCGCGGGCGCCCTGGTGCTCGATCTCGCACCGGTCTTCGCCGCCGGACGGGCCCGGTTCGCCGCCGGGGTCGCCTGCGTCGAGGCCTCGGCGGCCCGGGTCCTGCTCGAGCTCGCCGGGGACGACGAGCTGCTCGCCCTCGACTGGCAGCACCCCGCCTACCGCTACTCGCCGCAGCGTCTGGCCGTGTCGGAGCTGACCCTGCCGGTGCCCGTCTTCCCCGATGGCGACTACTACGTGCACACCCCGGACGACCTGCGTTTCGGCACCTTCGGCCACCCGTGGCAGCAGACGCTGACCCTGTGGGGCGACGCGCTCGTCGACACCCTCGGGGTCGAGCTGGGCACCTGGCTGCCCGTCCGCCGCCCCTGACCCACCCCACCCACCTGCCAGCGTCCACGTGTTGCGTCAGATCGTCGACTCAGGCCTCGTCGCCGGCGAGGTCGGAGAGCCACGTGCGCAGGATCCGCTCGAGCGCGGCCCGGTCGCGGGGGCCGAGACCGGCGACGAGGGCGTCCTCGTTGGCCACGTGGTCGTCGAACGCCGCGTCGACGACCCGGCGCCCCTTCGCGGTCAGCCGCACCCGCACCACCCGCCCGTCGTCGCCCCCGCGCCGCACGCGCCGGACGAGCCCGCCAGCCTCCAGCCGGTCGACCCGCTTGGTCGCGGCGCCGGTGGTGATCATCGTCGTGCGGGCCAGCTCGGCGGGCTGTCGCTCGTAGGGGGCCCCCGCCCGGCGCAGCGCGCAGAGCACGTCGAACTCGCCCTCGCCCAGCCCGTGCGCCGCGTAGACCGGCACCAGGCGTGAGGTGAGCACGGCCCCCAGACGGTGCAGGCGCCCGATCAGCTGCTGGGGGCCGACGTCCAGGTCGGGCCGCTCACGCTCCCACTCGGCGACGATCCGGTCGACCCGATCGGCACCCTCGACCGGCTCGGCGGGCTCTGGAGGGGCAGACGGCATACAGGGACCTTATCGCTTCCACGGAAGCGTATGCTTGCTTCCATGGAAGCGATAACGCCCCGACCTGCTGCGCTCACGGGAGCCCGGCTCGGGCGGGTGGCGGCCCTCACGGCGGTCGCGCCGATCGCGTGGGGGTCGACCTACTGGGTGACCCGGCACTTCCTGCCCGCCGACACCCCGCTCACCGGGTCGGCCCTGCGCGCCCTCCCTGCCGGGCTGCTGCTCCTGCTGGTCTCCCGCCGGCTGCCGCACGGTGACTGGTGGTGGAAGACGGCGCTCATCTCGACGCTGACGATCAGCGGCTTCTTCGTGCTGATCTACGTCGCCGGGCAGCGGCTGCCGTCGTCGGTCGCCTCGACCCTCATGGCCGGGTCGGCCGTCGTCGTGCTGGTGGCCGCCCGCCTGCTGCTCGGCGAACGGGCCGCGCGGCGCTCCTGGGCCGGGGCGGTCCTCGGCACCGGTGGCGTCGTGCTGCTCGTCGGCGCCGCCGCGGGCGGGCTCGACCTCCTGGGCGTCGGGGCCGCCCTGCTCGCGATGGTCGCGGCCTCGGTCGGCTTCGTGCTCACCAAGCGGTGGGAGCCACCGGTCAGCCCGACGACCTTCGTGGCCTGGCAGCTCACCGTCGGGGGGGTGCTGCTGACCCCTGTCGCCCTCGCGGTCGAGGGCCCGCCCGCGGCCCTCACCGGCTCGCAGGTCGCGGCCTTCGCCTACCTCGTCGTGATCGGCACGGCGGTGGCCTACGTCGCCTGGTTCGCCGGTTTGCGGGCCCTGCCGGCGGGCACGGTCGGCCTCATCGGCCTGCTCAACCCCGTCAGCGGCGCCCTGCTCGGGGTGCTGCTCGCGGGCGAGCGCCTCGCGCCCCTGCAGGTCATCGGTGCGCTCGTCGTCGTCGTCGGGGTCGCCGCAGGCCTGCCGCGGGCGAGGTCATCGCATCGCCACACGTCTGAGCCCCCGATCGTCGCCCGCGACGCTCAGCTCTCTGCGCCGACGTGCTGAGCCACGAGGGCCACGAAGTCGTCGGGCCGCTCCATCGAGGGCAGGTGGGCGACGTCGGGCCACTCGACCAGCCGTGCCCCCGCCACCTGCTGCACGACGTGACGACCGGCGCAGTCGATGGCGTCGACGTCGAGACCGCCGAGCAGCACCGTCGTCGGCACCGTGACCTCGCCGAGCCGCTCGAGCGCCGGAGGCTCAAGCTCGACCTCCGGCACGTCATCCCAGTCGGCCGTCAGCTCGAATGCCCGTCGCTGCATCATCCGCACGGCCTCACGCACTCCGGCGTCGACCTCGAGCGGTCGACGTGCCGGCCCGTCGACCCAGGTCACGAGGTTGGCCTCGACCGCGGCGTCGAGGTCGCCCGCCTCGAGGGCGGCCCGCTCGGCGCGGAAGAAGGTGCGCAGCTGGTCGGTCGCCTCGAGGATGAGCTCGCCGCCCGGCGCGCAGAGCAGGAGCGACGCCACGACGTCGGGTGCCCGCAGCGCGAGCTCCACCGCCACCCCCGCGCCGTATGACGCCGCGACCACGTGGCAGCGCGGCACGTCGAGCGCGCGCAGCGTGAGCACCACGTCGTCGACGGCGTCGAGCGGGCCGTCCGGCCGCGTCGACGACTCGCCGTAGCCCCGCAGGTCGACCCGCACCACGTCGTGGGACGACGTGAGCCCGCCCCACACGGGGTCCCACATGCGGCGGTCGGCCACGCCGGCGTGCAGCAGCAGCAACGGAGTCGCGCCACGAGGTCCGGCCCGGTCGTGGGCGAGGGGGGCGAGGGGGGCTGTCGCCTCCATCAGGCGCCCCGCTCGCCCGTCACCTGCTCGACCACCCGGGTGAACTCGACGTCGGCGTCGACCTGGATGCGCTCGCCCTCGATGGTGGTCAGGCGGTCGAGGCGCCCGTGGTGCCACCAGTAGACGTCCGGGCTGATCGGGCCGAGGCTGTCGGTGTGGCCCACGGCGCCGAACTTCGCGAGCAGGGCCAGCGAGGGCAGCAGGGTGTCGTCGCCGACGACGTGGAAGGCCAGCTGGTGGCGGTGCGGAAGGGTGACGAGCACCCCGAGGTCGGGGTCGGGCTCCCGACCGGTCTCCCGGGCCACGACCTCGTCGAGCTGGAGCACGGTCGAGGCGAGGAACATCGAGTCGCTGAAGAGCACCTCGACCCGCCCGCCCTCGCGCTCCAGCGTCTGGCGCTCCTCGGGCTCGACCCCCCGCAGGTTGACCCGGCCCGCCCTCCACAGGTCGTCGATCGGGCCGTGCTCGCGCACCGCGTCGTCGCCGAAGAAGGCGACGCTCTCGGGCAGGTCGAGGTTGAGCACCTCCACCAGCCCCGGCGCCACGGTGCGGGCATACCCCAGGCCGCCGGACGTGACGTCGTCAGCGCTGACGACGCGGGAGTAGGTCGACGCGAGCAGCGAGGCGGCGTCCCGGCCGTCGAAGGGGGACGTGTCCAGCGCATCGACCAGACCGGTCACGCCCTCGCGGACGATCTCGGGCCACGCCGTCCGGCCCCGCTCGTCGACCCGGCACGACCGGGCGATCGCGTCGAGCGTGAAGTGTCGTCCGGTGGGGTCCACGGCGTCGCCCCCCTCGATGGTGACGTCGAGCCCGAGGTCGGCGAAGGCTCCCCGAGCCAGCAGCCGCACCGCGTCGGCGTCACCGACGCCGAGCGGTGGCCAGGTGGTGTCGGGTGTCTCGTCCTGGCCGGCCCACGACGCCCCCGGGGTGTCGCCAGGGGCTGGCGTCACCGCGGATCGCCCGCGTGACGGGCCGTGGGACCCGTCGGGATCGGCCCGGTCCGGCAGCACCGGTGAGCCTTCACGAGCCTTGCGGCGGAACCAAGCCATGGGTCCATGCAACCACGCTCCGGCCGCCGGCACCCCGAGCCGCTACCGGAAGACCCCGGTCAGCGGCCGGCTCTGCGCGGCCCCGCCGAGGGGGGTGAGCCCGTAGAACGCCTCGATCGTGCGCAGCACGACGTAGTGGTCGACGGCCTGGCCGTTCTTCCCCGGCACGAGATGGTCCCCCGAGAGGACGGTGGAGACGTGGTTGGTGCCGCCGTTGGCGTCGTCCTCGTCGAAGGTCACGACGAGCAGGCTGTTGTGCGTCCTGGCCCAGCGCGCGTAGCCGCCGAGCTGGGCGCGGGCCCACGCATCTCCGGTCGTGACCGGGCAGCTGTGCATGTCGTGGCAGACGTCGGGGATGACCCACGAGACCGTCGGCAGCCGGGTGTAGTCGGTGGGGAGCTCCGAGAGGGGACGGCCCACCTGCGACTGCGGCAGGTTGGTGAAGTTGGTCCACGGGGCGTGTCGCCGGGCGTAGAGCGCGCTGCCGCAGCGGTCGGACCCGGCATTCGGCAGGCCCTCCGACCACCCGACGAAGGTGCGTCCCGACGCGAGCAGCTGGCTCGCCAGGCTCGGTGTGGTGAAGGCGTGCGGGCAGGTGTCGTCGACCACTCCCTGTGTCGAGCCGGAGAAGAGCGCGAGGTAGTTGGGCTGGCTCGGATGGGTCACGCCGTGCGAGCGCGTGAGGTTGACCCCCGTGGTCGCGAGCCCGGTGAGGAAGGGCGCGTCGGGCGACCCGAGCACCTGGTCGCGGGCGTGGTTCTCGAAGACCACCACCACGACGTGGTCGTAGGCGGGGAAGCGCGGCCCCGCGTCGGCCGAGCCCGCGAGGGGCAGGGCGCTGGCCACCGCGAGCAGCACGGCGGCGGCGACGGCTCGGGGGGCGAGGCGAGTCGGGAGTCGGGTCACCCCGTGAGTATCACGGCCCGACAATGGCGGCGGGGTGAATGCCCGCTGACAGTTCGGTGGCAGTCGGGTGAGCAGACTCGTGTGGTGACGCAGCTGCTGGCCGACCCCGGGCGACGGCGACGGCGACGGGCGAGCACCCCTCTTTCTGCGGGGCGCCGCGGCACCTAGGTTGAGCGGGACGACGACACAGCCGTCGCCTTGAGGCGGAGGAGACCACCGATGGACCTCGAGCTCGTCACCCGGATGCTCACGACCCTGCCCGAGGACGACGACCACCCCTACCGCACCGGGCCCTGGCGCCCGCAGACCGGGGAGTGGCGCGCCGACGACCTCGAGGTCGTGCAGGGTGCGGTCCCCACCGATCTCGACGGCGTCTACCTGCGCAACACCGAGAACCCGCTCCACCCGGCGCTCAAGGCCTACCACCCCTTCGACGGCGACGGCATGGTCCACGTGCTCGGCTTCCGCGACGGGAAGGCCTTCTACCGCAACCGGTTCGTGCGCACCGACGGCCTGCTCGCCGAGCAGGAGGCGGGGGCGACCCTGTGGTCCGGGGTCTCCGAGCCGCCCGCGATCTCGGTGCGCGACCGTGGCTGGGGGGCACGCGGCGGGATGAAGGACGCCTCGAGCACCGACGTCGTCGTCCACCGCGGCGAGGCCCTGACCAGCTTCTACCAGTGCGGTGACCTCTACCGCGTCGACCCGCGCACTGCCGACACGCTGGGCAAGGCCGGGTGGGGTGGCCGCTTCCCCGAGTGGGGCGTCTCGGCCCACCCGAAGGTCGACCCCGTCACGGGTGAGCTGCTCTTCTTCTCCTACTCGCGCGAGGCGCCCTACCTGCGCTGGGGGGTGGTCGACGAGTCCGACACCCTCGTGCACTCGGCCGACGTGCCGTTGCCCGGCCCGCGGATGCCGCACGACATGGCCTTCACCCGCAACCACGTGGTGCTGAACGACTTCCCGCTCTTCTGGGACGAGGGGCTCGCGGCCCGGGGGGCCTTCGTGCCGCGCTTCCACCGCGACCTGCCGAGCCGCTTCGCGATCGTGCCGCGCCGCGGTGGCGCTGCCGACGTGCGCTGGTTCGAGGCGTCGCCGACCTTCGTCCTGCACTTCGTCGCGGCGTGGGAGGAGGGTGACGAGGTCGTGCTCGACGGGTTCTACCAGGACGATCCCGAGCCGGGTCGCCGCGAGGGTGACGACCACTGGATGCGGGCCTTCCGGTTCCTCGCCCTCGACCGCCTCCAGACCCACCTGCACCGCTGGCGGTTCGACCTGCGCACCGGCCGCACGACCGAGCAGCGCCTCAGCGACACCGTCACCGAGTTCGGCACGCGCAACGAGACCCTCGCCGGCGCGGCCTACCGCTATGCCTATGCCGTGACCGGCGCCGAGGGCCGGTTCCTCTTCGACGGCCTCGTCAAGCACGACGTCGTGGCGGGTACGCAGGAGCGGGTCGCCTTCGGCGACGGCGTCTTCGGCAGCGAGACCCACCTCGCCCCGCGGGTCGGCAGCACCGGCGAGGACGACGGCTACCTCGTCACGCTGACCACCGACCTGACCACCGACACGTCCTACGGCGTGCTGTATGCCGCCACCGACCTCGCCGCCGGCCCCGTCTGCACCCTGCGGCTGCCCGAGCGCATCAGCAGCGGGACGCACGCGACCTGGGTCGCGGGCGCCGAGCTGCGTCGCTGGGACACCGCCGAGACCGCGCCCGAGGCACTGGCCCTGTGATCGGTGGGGGCTCTCGAGTCGCCGATCGCCCTGTCTAGAGGATTCGCTAGCGACCGCTAGAGCACCCGATCGTCATCCCCGGTTCACCGGGATGTCGGCCGCGGCCGACCCTCCCGTGTCAAAGTATTGAGCGTGCGCCCTCCGCTCGTGATCGCTCACCGGGGCAGCTCGGGTGAGCTGCCGGAGCACACCCTGGCCGCCTACGAACGGGCGATCGAGCAGGGCGCCGACGGCATCGAGTGCGATGTGAGGCTCTCTGCCGACGGTGAGCTGGTGTGCCTGCACGACCGCACCCTCGACCGCACCGGCGGCGGCCCGGGGGTCGTCTCGACGATGACCCTCGCCCAGCTGCGCGACATCGACTGGGGAGCGTGGCGGCACCGGGCGGCCGCGGGCACCGACCCTGCTGCGCCGCGGACGCCGCGCACGCCCGGAGACGACCGTCTGGTCACCCTCCGCGAGCTCGTCGAGCTCACGCTCGATGCGGGACGCCCGATGGGCCTGGCCATCGAGACCAAGCACCCGACCCGCTCCGGCGGTCGCGTCGAGCACGCCGTAGCCGAGCTGCTGCGCGGCTACGGGCTGACCCACCGGGCCGCTCCGGGGCGTCCGTGGGCGCGGGCGATGTCGTTCTCCGCGCTCGCCGTGCGCCGGATGACGGGCCTCCTGCCGTCGCTGCCGACGGTCGCGCTGGTCACCACCGGGTCGATCCTGCTCCCGCTGCGGGGGGCGCTGCCCGGTGGGGCCGGCACCGCGGGGCTCGACCTGGGGATCGTGCGCCACCGTCCCGAGGTGGTGCGAGTCCAGCGGGCCGCCGGGCGCGAGATCTTCGTCTGGACGGTGGACGAGCCGGACGACCTGAGCCTGTGTTGCGAGCTCGAGGTGGACGCCATCATCACCAACCACCCCCAAAGGGCTCTCGACGTGACGCGCCTCAGCGGATAACCTACGGCGAGCCCTGTCCGAGAGGACGGTGCCCGGTGCGCACCACCGCGCACGACGAGGGGATGGCCCACAGCAGTCGGGCCACAGAGGTGACGAGATGGCGAGCCAGGGCCAGCCGGTCAGCGGCGATCCCGTCGAGCCCTCAGACCCCTTCGACGACGCCGACCCCTTCGACGACGCCGACCCCGCCGACGACGCCGACGACGCCGACCCCTCCCAGGACGCCACGGGACCGGCCGCTTCGTCCTCGCCCGCCTCGCCTCGCGCGCGGAGGTCGTTGGCCGACCGCGAGCGACCCCGCACCATCCGCGCGCCGTGGGCCTCGCCGGCCGTCCCCAAGATCAGGCGCGCCGTGGTCGAGGACCTCGAGAGCCGCGACCTGCCCAGCGAGCTGATCGACGAGACCGAGATCGTCGTGTCCGAGCTCGTCGGCAACGCCATCCGCCACGCGCGCCCGCTGCCCGACGGCACCATCCGGGTGCACTGGAAGGTCAAGGCCGGCGTCGTCGAGCTCGAGGTCTCCGACGGAGGTGGACCGTCCACCCCTCGCGCCGCCCCGCGGTCCGTGTGGGCCCCGACCGGACGCGGACTGCGCATCGTGCGCAGCCTCGCGCACGAGTGGGGCGTCCACGAGGAGCGCAACGGGCGCACCGTCTGGGCCTCCCTGGGTGGCCCGTCCCGTCGTCGCTCGCGCTGACCCGCCGGTCAGGACGAGCCCGCGCAACCAGCCCCCGAGCGCCCACTAGGGTTGCCTCCCATGGGCAAGGCCAGCAAGCGACGCAGCACCCGCTCCTCCGACCCGGCGAGCACGAAGTCGGCTCCGGCTCCCTTCGTCGCGCGCCCGTTCGCGGGGCTCCCCCGTGAGACCGAGTGGGTGGCCATGCGCGAGCTCGTGCCCGCGGCGACCGCTCAGGTGTCCTTCGCACCGGGTGCCGTGCCGCAGGCCTCCACGAGTGACACGAGTGACACGAGCGACACCGGCGCCATCAGCACCGCCACGATCGCCACCGTCCTGCCGCTGGCCTGGCCTGCGCTGCACCGGGCCGACGGTCAGGTGCTGGTCGCGACCCAGTCGGGTGCCAGCAGCGGCGACGCCAGCCGCGACATCGCCGCCGCGCTGCTCCTGGCCGTGGCGGCCGACGAGGGCACTCCGGTCGTGACCGTGCCGTCGCCGACCCTCGACACCCCGCGGCTGCAGGAGCTGCTCGACCTCGAGACCCCCTTCGAGGTCTCCGTCCTCGATGGCTTCGAGTTCTGGGTCGGCGAGGCCGAGCTCGACGACGACGGTCGCGAGTCGCTGAAGCAGGCCAACGACTCGTCCATCCCGACCTCGCGCGTCGACGGTGTCACCTCGGCCTACTGGTGCGAGATCAACGGCCGCACCTACGTGCGGTGGGTGCTGCCCCACGACGAGGACGACGCCACCGACGCCCTCGCCCGGCTGCTGGCCGCCGACACCTCGCGGCTCGTCGACGGGTCACGGCTGCTCGGCGCCTTCCGCGCCTCCGGCCTGCTCGTGCCCGTCTGGGAGGTGCCGGTCGAGCTCGACCCCGGCTCGTTCTCCGACGCGGTCGTCGCGATGGAGGGCCGGCTCGGTGAGGCCCTCGCCGCCGACGCCCCGCTCACCCCGGAGCAGCGCCGCGCCCGCGCCGGTCTGCTCAACCGCCAGGTCACGCTGCGCTGACCCGGTCGGCGTCCCCCGGCTCATGAGCACCCACCGGCCCGTCGTCGCCGTCGTCCCGGCGAAGGACGAGCAGACGCGCCTCGGCGCGACCCTGCAGGCCCTGCTCGCGCTCGCCGAGGTCGACCTCGTCGTCGTGGTCGACGACGGCAGCACCGACGCCACCTCGACGGTGGCCCGCGACCACGGCGTGCTCGTATGCCGCCACCCCACCAACCGCGGCAAGGCCGCGGCGATGACGACGGGTGCCGCCGCGGCCCGCGAGCACCTCGGCCCCGACGTCGA
Source organism: Dermatophilaceae bacterium Soc4.6 (assembly GCA_039889245.1). Classification (NCBI taxonomy): domain Bacteria; kingdom Bacillati; phylum Actinomycetota; class Actinomycetes; order Micrococcales; family Dermatophilaceae; species Dermatophilaceae bacterium Soc4.6. Next base: position 2,578,244 of record JAZGVH010000002.1, read on the forward strand.
CCACCTGCTGCTCTTCGTCGACGCCGACCTGGAGCAGTCGGCCGGCGCCCTGTCCGCGCTGGTGGGCCCGGTCGCCTCGGGAGCGGCCGACATGACCATCGCGGTGCTGCCGCCCCAGCGGCAGTCCGGCGGCGGGCACGGCTTCGTCGTCCGGCTCGCGCGCAAGGGCATCGTCGACCGCACCGGCTGGGTGCCCACCCAGCCCCTGTCGGGGATGCGGTGCCTGCGCCGCAGCGCCTACGACGTGGCGCAGCCCCTCGCCCGGGGGTGGGGCGTCGAGGTCGGGCTCACCATCGACGTCCTGCGGTCCGGCGCCACGGTGCTCGAGGTGGCGTGTGACCTCCACCACCGGGTCACCGGCCGCGACTGGCGCTCCCAGCTGCACCGGGCCGCGCAGTACCGCGACGTCTGGCTCGCTCTGCGCCCCCGCTGAGGCTCGGCACGGGACCCAAGCCGAATGGCCCGGGTCAGGCCCCTGCGCTCAGGAGTGCCACCGTTCCCGCCGCGAGAGCACCCGCCCGTCGGGCTGGCTCACCGGGCGCTCGCGCAGCTCGACGTCCCTCAGCCCGACGGCGAGCACCAGCGGTCCGGCCAGCAGCCAGGCCACCGGCGGGATCGCGACGCCGGTGTCGTTGACGAGCAGGCCGACGGTCACGGTGAGCGTCAGGCCCAGCAGGGCCGGTCGCAGCAGGGGCACGCGCCGGAGCAGCGGACCGACCGGGCGGGCGACCGGTGAGTCCGGCCGCAGCAGCGCCCACCAGGTGAGCACCAGCACGACCGGCACGGCATACGCGAAGATCGAGGTGCCGGTAAGGGTGTCGAGGTTCTGCTGGAGCTTGCGGGTGATCACGTCGCCGCCGCCACCGTCGAGCAACGTCTGGACGAAGCGGCCGAGGTGCGAGCGCGAGGCCGGGCCGCGCACCCAGTCGAGCAGGGCGATCACGAGGACGACACCGACGGTGGACCCGCCGATGACCAGGGCGCGCCGCCACGTCACCCGCACCTCGAGCACCGCGAGGACGAGCACCGCCAGCCCGGGCAGCAGCGCGGGGGGCCCGCCCGCATCGGCCCCCCACTGCGGCGCGGCGTCGACGACCACCACCCCCAGCCCGAGCAGCGCGACGGCTCCGGCCGCGAGCACGCTGCGCTCGCGCAGCCGTGTCGCGACCGAGGTGGCGACGAGGAAGAGGGCCGCGGCGACGAGGGCGAAGGTCACGTTGCCCACCCCGTAGAACCGCCCGCCGACGACGGGATTCAGCCCGAGCAGTGACGAGACCTGCAGCCGGGAGCCGGCCACGACGTCGGCGAGCAGAACGACCAGGGTGGTCGTCGCGACCGCCGTCGAGGGGCCGGTGGGGGAGCGGCGCCACGGCCCCCGCAGGGCGACGGCGCCGACCAGGCCCATCAGGGCGAGGGTCACGAGTGCGAGCACCAGCCCCGGCGCCGGCGCGCGCCACCAGGGCACGAGCATGGCCAGGAACGACGCCACCGGGAGTGCGGCCGCGACCACCAGCCCCTGCCGCACGACCAGCAGGGCGCGCCCGCGCAGCGCGGCGCTGCCCAGGGCCTGGCGGCGGGTCACGCCGAGGCCGAGGAGGGCGAGCAGGACGACGGTCCCCCAGGTGGTGAAGAGCGGCTGCACGACCGGGCTCACCGCGCGGGACGCCGCGTCGGCGTCGACCAGGGCGTCTCGGCGGGCCGACGTGAGGGGCTCGGCGTTGCCCGAGGCGGGCATCCGCTGCAGCGCGGTCCCGCCGACGGACTCGGGCGCCTGCGCGCCGACGTGGGCGATGACCGTGGCCGAGACGTCGTCGAGCTGCACCAGCCCCGGCTGGCGGGTGGAGGATGACCAGAGCGTGCCCGCCCCGATCCGCGGACCGGCAGCCAGGACGACCCGCAGACGCGGTGAGCCGTCGTCGGCCAGGCCCGCCACGATGAGGTCGGCCCCCTGCGGGGCGGCCGCGACGACCTGCCCGACCCGCCGGTCGAGGGCTGCGACCGCGGCAGCCCGCGCGCTGCCCGTGGCCGTCGCCGCGTCGAGGGCGCCGACGTCGACGAGGGTGGTCGGGCACTCGACGATGCCCGCGGTGAGGGTGGTCGGGTCGAAGGCCCGGTAGTGCTCGGCGACGCCGCCCGCGTCGGCGGCGGCGACCGCAGCCCCCGGGCCGACCGCGCCGAGGCACTGCCCGCGGGAGGCGGCCGCGGCGGCGAGGGTGCCGGGGGTGGTGCCGTAGGGGCGGGCGGCGGCGGCCGCGGCATACGTCGACCAGCGGTCGACCTGCGTGCCCGAGACCTGCGGCGGCGGGCACCCCGCGACGTCGTCGGGCTGCGCGGCGCGACCGCCGGCCGACAGGGTCAGCCACCCGTCGACCGGGCAGGTCGAGCGGTGCACGGCCGTGACGTTGAGGCTGGCGCTCGACCCGTCGCGCAGGAGCGCCCAGAGGGCGGGCGTGGCGGTGGGGTCGAGGTCGGTGGCCGCGAGCCCTCCGGCCCCGACGACGACCAGGCTGTTGCCCACCGAGGGCCCGAGGCGCAGGGGCTGGGGCGGCGTGCGATCGGTGTGGAGGGCGCTGCCGAGGAGCGTCGCCAGGGCCAGCGCGAGCAGACCGGCCAGCGCCTGCCCGAGCTGTCGACGCGTCACGGACCCAGCGTAGGGGCTGTGGGCCGGCGACCCGCCAGCGCTCGATCGGCGGCCCGGGGCAGCCGCGCTGGACGGTCCACCGGGCAGGGTCGCGGTCCGTACTACCGTGACGGCGAGGGGCAGGACCCCCGTCGTCGTGACGGCCACGCTCCTCGTCCTCACCCCTTGCGCCCAGGAGGCACGATGACCACCCGCTACGGCTACCTCGGGCCGCGGGGGACGTTCTGCGAGATGGCCCTGCAGGCGTGGCTCTCCTCGCCGACGCACCTGCGTGGTGTCGCATCCGCGGGCGGGCTCGAGCAGGTGCCGTGCAGCTCGGTGGCCCAGGCTCTCTCGGCGCTGCGCGCGGGTGACCTCGACGCGGCGATGGTGCCGATCGAGAACTCCGTCGAGGGCGGGGTCAGCGCCACCCTCGACGCCCTGTCGGTCGGGGAGTCCCTGGTGATCCTGGGCGAGGTGCTGGTGCCGGTGACCTTCGTGATCGGGGTGCGCCCGGGGGTCGCCCTCGCGGACGTGCGGGCCGTCGGCACCCACTCGCACGCGTGGGCGCAGGTGCGGGGCTGGATGGACGCGCAGCTGCCGGAGGCGGCCTACGTGCCCACCCTGTCGACCGCCGCCGCCGCGGCCGGGCTCGACGGGTCGGCGACCGAGGTGGCGTCGTACCAGGCCTTCGTCGGGGCGCCCGTCGCCGCCTCGAACCACGGGCTGGAGGTGCTCGCCACCGACATCGGTGACAACCCGGGCGCGGTCACCCGGTTCGTCCTCGTGGCCCGGTCGGGCCGCACGGCGCCACCCACGGGGGCCGACAAGACGAGCGTCGTGCTCTACCAGCGCGACGACCACCCCGGGGGGCTGCTCGAGCTGCTCGAGCAGTTCGCCACGCGGGGGGTCAACATCTCGCGGCTGGAGTCACGACCCACGGGGGCGGCGATGGGGTCCTACTGCTTCACCATCGACTTCGAGGGCCACGTCGCCGACGAGCGGGTCGGCGAGACCCTCATGGGTCTGCAGCGGGTGTGTGCCCAGGTGCGCTTCCTCGGCTCGTACCCCCGGGCCGACGGGGTGCCGACCCCCGCGCCGGTGGGCACGGCAGAGGCCGACTTCCTGCGTGCGCAGCGGTGGCTCGCTGAGCTGCGTCGCGGAGATTTCTGAGATCGTCGTTCACGCGCACGAGCTCGGCCGGCGGCCGATGTGCGCTCACCTGCCGGCAACGTTAAAATCTGGTTCACCCGGATGGTGCGCGGAGACGTCCCGAAACCCCCACTCGGTCTGTCGACCCCCCCGGCTCGGCAAAGGCGGCTCTCCCAGCGAGCCGCCTTTGCTGTGTGCGGGCTGCTCTGGGGTGGGCTGCTGCGGACTCACGGGCGGGGCGCCATCCGGACCACGAGGGCGAGGTGGTCGGCCACCGCCCTGATCGAGTGCGCCGGGCCGATGGTGTCGCCGTCGACCTGCACCTCCTCGGGGTGGTCGACGGTCACCTCGATCTCGGCGGCCGCGTGGTGGTCGACGAGGGCGTGACCGCGACGGCTGCGGGTGGCGAGCTTGGTGGCCACCGACGCCCAGCCCATCGGGCCCCGGGGGGAGATCACGACGACGTCGAGCAGGCCGTCGTCGACGCGGGCGTCGGGCATCAGCCGCAGCCCGCCGAGCAGTCGCCCGACGTTGCCGATGATCACGGTGCGGGTGCGCCGGGTGACGGGTGTCTCGCCGCCGAGGCGCAGCCGCACCTTGAAGGCCTGGCCGACGAGGCTGCGCGCCCCGGTGACGAAGTAGGCGGCGCCCCCCACCCTGGCCTTGAGCGCCTCAGGCGTGTCGGCCATGATCTGCGCGTCGAGCCCCAGCCCAGCCATCACGAGGAAGAGCACCTGCTCGGGCACTCCGCCCTCCTCACGCGTGACGTGCAGGCGACCGACGTCGACCCGGTGGTTCTGCCCGGTGAGGGCCACGACGAGCGCGCGTTCCAGCGAGTCGACGGGCAGGTCGAGGTTGCGCGCGAAGAGGTTGCCTGTGCCGCCGGGCAGCAGGCCCATGGGGATGTCGCTGCCCACGAGGGCCTCGGCGACGGCCCGCACCGTGCCGTCCCCGCCGAGGGCGCACACGAGGACCGCGCCCTCGGCCAGGGCCCGGCGGGCCTGCCCGGTGCCCGGGTCCTGCGCCGTCGTCTCGAACCACAGCGGCTCACCCAGGCCCTCGGCGAGCATCATCGTGGTCACCCGCAGACGGACGGACCCGAGGTCGGCGAACTTCGTCGGGTTGGCGACGACGGCGGCCCGGCGCAGCGGCTCGGGGGGTGGAAGGGCCTCGGCCCCGTCGGGACGGAAGTCGTTGCGGTGCGGCCGACGGCGCAGGCCGGCGACCCCTCTGTGCCCCCCGCTGCTGCTCCTGCGAGCGTCGAGGAGCACAGCGACGAGGGCGACGACGACGATTGCCGCCGCCACCCAGAACCACGGGTTGTCGAGCACGAGACGACGCTATCGGAGCGCGGAGCGGGTTCGGACCGGGTTTGGCAGCGATAGCCTCCACGCGTGAGCGAGCCCGCGTCCCCCCAGCCCGTCTCCCCCGTGCCCGACGACAAGGACTGGACCTGGACGCTGTCGCGGGTCTGCCCCGAGTGCCACTACGACGCGGCCACGGTCGTGCGCTCGGCCGTGCCATCGCTGGTGCGTGACGCGATGTCGCGCTTCCCCGATGCGCTGCGCCACCCGGAGGCGACCCGCCGCCCGACGCCGGCGACGTGGTCGCCGCTGGAGTACGCCTGCCACGTGCGCGACGTGTGCCGCGTCTTCGCCCAGCGGGTCGACCTCATGCGCGAGCAGGACGCGCCGGTCTTCGCCAACTGGGACCAGGACGCGACCGCCCTCGAGGAGCGCTACTGGGAGCAGGACCCTGCGGTCGTGGCCGAGCAGGTCGACGAGGCCACCGACCTCGCAGCCGCTGCCTTCGCGCGGGTGCGTGGCGACGAGTGGGAGCGGCGAGGTCTGCGCAGCAACGGGTCGGAGTTCACCGTCGACTCGCTGGCGCGCTACTTCCTGCACGACCTCTACCACCACGTCGCGGACCTCCAGCAGCCCTGAGTCCGAGGGCCGCGCCTCAGACCCGCAGCGCGGCCGCCTCGGTCGCGAGCGCCTCGATGCGGTCCCAGTCGCCGACGGCGACGGCGTCCTTCGGGGTCAGCCACGACCCGCCGACGCAGCCGACGTTGGGCAGGGCGAGGTAGGCCGCGGCGTTGGCCAGCGAGATGCCGCCGGTGGGGCAGAAGCGCAGGGTCGGGCAGGGGCCGTGGACCGAGCTGAGGTAGGGGATGCCGCCGCTGGCCTCGGCGGGGAAGAACTTCATCGCGTCGAGCCCGCGCTCGGCGAGGGTCAGCATCTCGGTGAGCGTGCCCGACCCGCAGAGCAGCGGCACGCCGGTCTCGAGCACCGCGTCGAGCAGCCGCGGCGGCGACCCGGGGGTGACGATGAAGGAGGCGCCCGCCTCCGTGACGGCGAGCGCGTGCTCCGCGGTCAGCACGGTGCCCGCGCCGACGACCATCTGCGGCACCTCGGCGGCGACCGCGCGGATGGCCTCGAGCCCGGCCTCGCTGCGCAGGGTGATCTCGATGACCCCGACCCCACCGCGCAGCAGCGCGAGGGCGAGCGGCACCGCCTGGTCGACCGACTCGACGACGACGACGGGGATCACCGGCGAGACCGCGAGCACGTCGGCGCCGGAGCGGATCACGGGGGTGGATGCGGCAGTCGAACCGGTCATTCGGCCATCTCCTCGAGCTCGGTGGTGTGGGGGGCGCCGTCGGGCGTGTGGTGGTCGGCGGGCGGCTGGTCGAAGCCGGTTCCCCCCGGTGCGCCGAAGACGTGCGCGCCCTGGTCGGCGCGGCCCACCGCGGCGCGCAGCGCGCTGAAGAGCTCGCGGCCGGTGCCCCATACGTCATGGTGCTCGAGGCGGGCGGGCTCGCGGGCGTCGAGCTCGGCGGCCGGTAGCAGCACCTCGAGGGTGCCGGCGAGGGTGTCGAGGCGGATGACGTCTCCGTCGCGCACCTTCGAGATCGGCCCGCCGTGGGTCGACTCGGGGGTGACGTGGATGGCGGCCGGGATGCTGCCCGACGCGCCGCTCATGCGTCCGTCGGTCACGAGCGCGACGGCATGCCCCTGACGCTGCAGCACCTGCAGGCTGGGCGTGAGCGAGTGCAGCTCGGGCATGCCGTTGGCCGACGGCCCCTGCTCGCGGATGACGACGACGACGTCGCGGTCGAGCTCGCGCCGGGAGAACGCCTGCAGGAAACCGACCTGGTCGGAGAAGATCCGCGCCGGCGCCTCGACCACCCGGTGCTCCGGCGAGAGCGACGAGGTCTTGACGACCGCGCAGCCGAGCGACCCGCGCAGCATGCGCAGCCCCCCGTCGGGCGCGAAGGGGTCGCTCGCCGGCCGCAGCACGTCGAGGTCGCCGGAGGTGGTGACCGGCTCCCAGCCCAGCGCACCGTCGGCGCCCAGCACCGGCCGGCTGCGGTATGCCGCGAGCCCGGGCCCCATGAGCGTCGTCACGTCGTCGTGCAGCAGCCCCGCGTCGAGCAGCGTGCCGACGAGGTAGGGCGTGCCACCCGCGGCGTGGAAGTGGTTGATGTCGGCCGAGCCGTTGGGGTAGATCCGGGCGACGAGCGGCACCACGGCCGACAGGGCGTCGAAGTCGTCCCACGTGAGCGCGACGCCCGCAGCCGCCGCCATCGTGATCAGGTGCATCGTGTGGTTGGTCGAGCCACCGGTCGCGAGCAGCGCGACGACGCCGTTGACGACCGCCTTCTCGTCGATGACCTGGCCGATGCCGTAGCAGCGGTCGCCCCCCGCGATCTCGCTGACCCGGCGGGTGGCCTCGGCGGTCAGGGCCGCGCGCAGCGGCTCGTCGGGGTGCACGAACGCGGCACCGGGCAGGTGCAGCCCCATGACGTCCATCAGCAGCTGGTTGGAGTTGGCGGTGCCGTAGAAGGTGCAGGTGCCGGGGGAGTGGTAGGACGCGATCTCCGACTCGAGCAGCTCGTCCTCACCGGCCTCGCCCGCCGCGAAGCGCTTGCGCACCTCCTGCTTCTCTCCGTTGCTGCGACCGCTGGCCATCGGCCCCGCGGGCACGAACGCCGTAGGCAGGTGCCCGAAGGTCAGGGCGCCGACGACGAGCCCGGGCACGATCTTGTCGCAGACGCCGAGCATGAGCGCGGCATCGAAGACGTCGTGCGACAGCGCGATCGCCGTCGACATGGCGATGACGTCGCGGCTGAAGAGGCTGAGCTCCATACCGGCTCGGCCCTGGGTGATGCCGTCGCACATGGCGGGCACCCCGCCCGCGACGCGGGCGACCGCGCCGAGGTCGCGGGCCGCCGCCTTGATGGCCTGGGGGTAGGTCTCGTAGGGCGCGTGCGCGCTGAGCATGTCGTTGTAGGCGGTGACGATGCCGATCGAGACGCCGCTCGTGCTGGACATCAGGGCCCGGTCGCTGCCCCCGCACGCGGCGACGGCGTGCGCGAGGTTGGAGCAGCCGAGGTCGGTGCGCGCAGGGCGCAGGCCCTTCTCGAGGGCCGCGGCGCCGACGCGGCGCAGGTAGGCCGTGCGGCTGGCCCGGCTGCGGGCGGTCACCCGGGCGGTGACCTCGGCGAGCACGGGATGGAGGGGAGGGATCGTGACGGGAGCCATGGCGGTCCTTCGCAGGGGTCGGGGCGAGTGTCCTGACGGCCGCGGCGGCGTGGGCGGCCGCGGGGAGGTGTCTCGTCGACGCTGACGTCCACTTGTGATCGCGATCACAACCCTAGGGCCATCGCGGTGTGACCCACGGCACGTCCGGATGGCGGGACGCGGAGGTGGCCCCGACGGGGTCTCGCCCGTCAGGCGTCGTCGCTCCCGGCCCGCACGATGTCGTTGCGGTGGTGCACGGACTCGTGGGCCGCCTGCCGGGCGAGCCAGCGCAGCGTGCGCACCTGCGCCCGCGAGCCGTCGCGGCGCATGACCTGCCGCTCCCAGTCCGGCGTCGGGACTGCGGCGACCTCGGCCGCGAAGCCCTTGGCGTGCGCGCGCAGCCCCTCCACCACGGCTTCGATCGACGCCGCGCGGTAGTCGAAGCGGGTGGCGCGCAGGTCGGCATACAGGGGGGCGAGGGCGGGGACGTCCTCGTGGAGGCCGCGGTGCAGCCGCACCGTGTTGGCGGCCAGCACGTCGCGCACGTGGCAGGCGTACTCGATCGGCGACCACTCCATCGGGGTGGGGCGGCGGCGCAGGGCGCCCGTCGGCAGCTGCCCGAGGATACCGGGCAGCTCGGCCACCACGGCGTCGACCAGGCGCACCGCACCGCCGACCGTGACGCTCTCGTAGTCGAGGCCACACCGCGAGCACGTGTAGAGCTCGTCGAAGACGGGCGGCAGGTCGCTCACCCGTGCGAGTCTACGAGCCGTGCTCCGAGCCCCACCGCACAGGTGGGCGACGACGTCTGCCCGCGAGGCTTAGGGTGATCGCCATGATCGACATCAAGCTCGTGCGCGAGTCCCCGGACGTCGTGCGGGCCTCGCAGCAGGCCCGCGGGGAGGACCCGGGCCTCGTCGACGAGATCCTCGCCGCCGACGACCGGCGGCGCGCGACGCTGACCGACTTCGAGGGCAAGCGGGCGGCGCAGAAGTCGGCGAGCAAGGACATCGGCGCGCTCATGGGCCGGGCCCAGAAGGCCCGCAAGGCCGACGCCGACGACGCCGACCGGCTCGAGCAGCAGGCCCAGCACGCGCGCACCACCGCCGGGCACCTGAGCGACGAGGTCAAGGGGCTCGAGGAGGCCGCCGACGACGCGCAGCGCGAGCTCGACGCGCTGGTGCGCCGGGTCGGCAACGTCATCGTCGACGGCGTGCCCGTCGGCGGCGAGGACGACTTCACCCTGCGCGAGACGGTCGGTGCGCCGCGCGACTTCGCCGCCGAGGGCTTCGAGCCGCTCGACCACCTCGCCCTCGGCGAGCGCCTCGGCGCCATCGACATGGACCGCGGGGCCAAGGTCGGCGGGGCTCGCTTCTACTTCCTCACCGGGGTGGGTGCCCGCCTCGAGCTGGCCATCCTGTCGATGGCGGTCGCCCAGGCCGTCGAGGCCGGCTTCACCCCGATGATCACCCCGGCCCTCGTGCGGGCCGACGTCATGGCCGGCGCCGGCTTCCTCGACGCCCACGCCGACGAGGTCTACCGCCTCGAGGCCGACGACCTCTACCTCACCGGCACCTCCGAGGTCGCCCTCGCCGGCTACCACGCCGACGAGATCATCGACCTCGACGCCGGCCCCAAGCGGTATGCCGGGTGGTCGACCTGCTTCCGCCGCGAGGCCGGGTCGCACGGCAAGGACACCCGCGGCATCATCCGGGTGCACCAGTTCCAGAAGGTCGAGATGTTCTCCTACTGCCGCGTCGAGGACGCCGAGGCCGAGCACGAGCGCCTCCTGCAGTGGGAGAAGGACATGCTCGCCAAGATCGAGGTCCCCTACCGCATCATCGACACGGCTGCGGGGGACCTCGGCGGGCCGGCGGCGCGCAAGTACGACTGCGAGGCCTGGGTGCCCACCCAGGGCCGCTACCGCGAGCTGACCTCGACGTCGAACTGCACGACCTACCAGGCGCGTCGGCTCGGCGTCCGCGAGCGCGACCCGTCGGGCAAGGGCACCCGCACGGTCGCGACCCTCAACGGCACGCTCGGCACGACACGCTGGATCGTCGCGATCCTCGAGAACCACCAGCAGGCCGACGGCTCGGTCGTGGTCCCGCAGGCCCTGCGGCCCTTCCTCGGGCTGGATGTGCTCGAGCCGCTGCGCTGACTGCGTGCTGACCAGCCCCACGGGGTGGGCGGCCTCCTACGCTGGGGACATGGCCCCCGCCCACGTCTCCAACCTGCTGGCCAAGCTCCATCTGCGCGACCGCGTGCCGGCCGTCGTGCTCGCCCACGAGGCCGGTCTCATCCTTCCTGCGGAGTAGCGACGACTCCCCGGCACACGGGCCGGCCGCGTTCTCCCCCTCGCGGGTGATCCGCCCCCGCCCGGGCCGCCCTAGCGTGGGGGTGTGCCGTCGGGTGTGCCGTCGGTCGCCAGCAGCGAGAGGGTGGGAGCACGATGCTCGAGACCAGGGGCTTGACGCGCACGTTCGGTGACCTCACGGCGGTCGACACCGTCGACCTGAGCGTGCCGGCCGGCACGCTCACCGGCTTCGTCGGGGGCAACGGCGCTGGCAAGACCACGACGATGCGGATGATCATGGGCATCCTCGCGCCGACGTCGGGCGAGGTCCTCTGGGACGGGCGGCCGGCGACGCGGTCCGACCGCGCGCGCTTCGGCTACATGCCGGAGGAGCGAGGCCTCTACCCCAAGCAGCCGCTGCTGCGGCAGCTGACCTACCTCGGGCGCCTCCACCGGATGTCGTCGTCGGCGGCGACGCGGGCGGCCATCGACCACCTCGAGCGCTTCGGTCTGGCCGACCGGGCGGGCGACAAGGCTCGAGTCGCTGTCGCTCGGCAACCAGCAGCGGGTGCAGATCATCGCGGCGGTGATGACCGACCCGATCGCCCTGGTGCTCGACGAGCCCTTCTCCGGTCTCGACCCCGACGCCGTCGACGCCATGGCCGACCTGCTGCGCGAGCACAACTCGCGAGGGGTGCCGGTGCTCTTCTCGTCGCACCAGCTCGACCTCGTGGAGCGGCTGTGCGACACGCTGGTCATCCTCGTCCGCGGCCGGGTCGTCGCCTCGGGCACGACCGCGCAGCTGCGGTCGCGGGGGCGGGTGCGGCACCGCCTGGTCGCCGGCAGCGACGTCGGGTGGGTGCGCGGGATCGACGGTGTCAGCGTGCTCGAGGTCGACGGGAGCACGGCCGTCCTCGAGCTGCTCTCGGACGACGCGGCCGACCGGGTGCTGCGTGAGGCCCTGGCCCGCGGCTCGGTGCGCGAGCTGAGCCCGCTCGTCCCCACGCTCAACGACGTCTACCGGGAGGTCACGGCATGAGCACATCCACGAGTGACACGAGCGAGCAGCTGCGCGACCAGCAGCAGCGAGCGCACGAGCAACACGGCGCGCAGGAGCAGGCGCCGGCCGGCGGTGGCGCCCGTGAGCGAGGTGGTGACGACGACCGCAGCCCGATCTGGATCGTCGTCGCCGGTCGCGAGATCGTCGTCCGGCTGACCGACAAGAACTTCATCGTCTCGACGCTGGTCACCCTGGCCCTGCTGGCCGGGTCGTTCGGCCTGCAGGCGGTCGTGGGTGGAGGGAGCAACGCCCAGAGCGTCGTGGTGACCGGGCCCGGGGCCCACGACGTCCTGACCCAGGTCGAGCAGCTGGTCGGGCAGCGGCAGCTGCCGCTCGAGATCACGGTCGCCGACCGCGCCGACGCTGCGGCGGTCGACGCCTCCGTGCAGGACGAGTCGGCCGACGTCGGTCTGGTCCACGACGGCACGACCTGGCGACTGGTCTCGCGCGAGGCGCCCGACGCCGCGCTCGCGGCGCTCGTGCGCGAGAGCGTGCAGCAGCGCACCCTCACCGCGAACGCGGCTGCGGCCGGCACCACGGTCACGGCCCTGACGGCCGGCAGCCAGGTCGACGACCGCCTGCTGAAGCCAGCCCAGGACACGACCACGCGGTATGCCGTGTCCTTCGCCTTCGCCTTCCTCTTCTACCTCGCGTCGCTGCTCTTCGGGATGGCGATCGCCTCGAGCGTCGTCGAGGAGAAGCAGTCGAGGGTGATCGAGATCCTCGTCGCGGCGGTGCCCGTGCGGCAGCTGCTGCTGGGCAAGGTCGCAGGCACCACGGCCCTGGCCATGGTGCAGATGGTGCTCTTCGTCGGCGTCGGCCTCGTCGGGGTGAGCTTCACCGACTACCGCACGATCCTGCCGTCGCTCGCGGCTGCCTCGGGCTGGTTCCTGGTCTTCTTCCTGGTCGACTTCGCCGCGCTGGCGTGCCTCTGGGCGGCGGCCGGGGCGCTGGCCACCCGCAACGAGGACCTGCAGTCGACGACGCCGGCGCTGACGACGGTGCTGGTCGCCACCCTGTTCCTCGGTCTCGTGGCGCAGGGCACGGTGCAGGTCGTGGCGTCGTACGTGCCCATCGTGTCGACGATCGCGATGCCGCTGCGGCTCTTCGCCGGCACGGCGTCGTGGTGGGAGGCCGTGCTGTCGCTGGGGCTGACCTGCGCCTTCGCGTTCGGCGCCGTGCTGCTCGGTGAGCGGCTCTACTCGCGCTCGCTCCTGCAGACCCAGCGGCGGCTGTCGGTCCGAGAGGCGCTGCGCGTCGCGGGCTGAGCCCGCCGGGGGGACAGCCCGGCATACGCCGTGGGGGTGCGTCGCCCTAGGCTGGTGGCGGGTCCGGCCGGGCCCTCCACCCCGACCGAGAGGCCGCCAGTGACCGTGCGCAAGCTCGTCGCCATCGACATCGACGGCACCACGGTCACCCACGAGGGTGCGCTGTCGCCGCGGGTCGCGCAGGCGGTGACGTCGGTCGTGCAGGCCGGTCACCACCTCACGATCGCCACCGGTCGCTCGATCGTCGCGACGATGCCGATCGTGCACCAGCTCGGCCTGCGCGAGGGCTACGCCGTGTGCTCCAACGGCGCCGTCACCATCCGTCTCGCCCCGGGCACGACCAGCGGGTACGAGGTCACCGACACGGTGACCTTCGACCCGCGTCCCGCGCTCTCGCTGCTGCGTGAGGCCATTCCCGACGCGCTCGTCGCGGTCGAGGACATCGGCGTGGGCTTCAAGGTCAGCTCGCCCTTCCCCGACGGCGAGCTCGGTGGCGAGCAGGTGGTGGTGTCGTGGGACGAGATCGTCGGGCGTCCGGCGACCCGCGTGACCCTGCGCAAGCCCGAGGGTGACCCGGGGGAGTTCATGGCCCAGGTCGAGGCGGCCGGCCTGCACGGCGTCTCCTACGCCGTGGGCTGGACCGCGTGGCTCGACATCAACCCCGAGGGTGTGACCAAGGGGTCGGCGCTCGAGCTGCTGCGGCGCCTGATGCAGGTCGAGCCCGGGGACACCGTCGCCGTCGGCGACCAGCGCAACGACATCGAGATGCTCCAGTGGGCGGCGCGGGGGGTCGCCATGGGCAACGCCCCGGCGGAGGTGCAGGCGGTGGCCGACGAGGTCACGGCCGACGTCGACGACGACGGGCTCGCGCTCGTGCTCGAGTCGCTGCTGGCAGACCCCCGGTAGGGCAGGCCGTGAGCACCTACGACGACCTCGTCATCACGTCTGCGGCCAACCCCCGCCTCCGCGCGCTGGTCGCCCTCCGGCGGCGGCGCACCCGTGAGGAGACCGGCACGACCCTCGTCGAGGGCCACGAGGAGCTGACCCTCGCGCTCGACGCGGGCGTCGTCCCCCGTGAGGCCTACGTATGCCCTGAGCTCTTCAGCCCGGCCGGGATGGCGGGCTCGCAGGACATCGGTCGTCAGGACGACCTGGTCGCGCGGCTGCGCTCGGCGGGCACCGAGGTGGTGCACCTCGGTCGTGCCGCGTTCGAGAAGGTCGCCTACCGCGAGGGGCCTGACGGGCTGCTCGCGGTCGTCGACGCCGTGGGTCAGCCGGTGCGAGCGCTCAGCGTGGGCCGCAGCGACCTCGTGCTGGTCGCGCAGGGGGTCGAGAAACCCGGTAACCTCGGCGCGATGCTGCGCACGGCCGACGCCGCCGGGTGCCAGGCGGTCGTCGCGGCCGATCCGGTGACCGACTGGGGCAACCCCAATGTGGTGCGGGCCAGCAAGGGGACGGTCTTCTCGGTGCCGCTGGGCGCCGGGTCGACCCGCGAGACGCTCGACTGGTTGCAGGGCAACGGCATCAGGCTGGTCGTGACCACCCCTGAGACGAGCACCCTGCACACCGACATCAGCTACCGCGGGCGCGTGGCCATCGCTGTCGGCTCGGAGAAGCACGGCATCGACGAGACCCTGCTGGCCGCCGCTGACGAGCGGGTGCGCATCCCGATGCACGGCCAGGCGAACTCGCTCAACGTCTCGGTCTCGGCGGCGGTCGTCCTCTACGAGGCGGTGCGTCAGCGATCGTCGCGTCAGCCGCGGAGCATCCCGGGGTAGAGGCCCTACGGGGCACAGCAGGGCAGAGTGACCGGCTTCACGGCGCCCTCTCCGGGCCCCGCTGCGCAGCACTGCGGGAGTGGTCAGAGGCTTCCGTTTCGTGTGTCACGATGTCTGTATGCGGGTCGATCACGTCTCCTACGCTGCCGAGCACGACGGTGTCCAGGCCACCGCTGAGCGGATTGGAAAGCTCATCGGGGTCGCGCCGGTCGCCGGTGGCGTCCACCCGCGCTTCGGCACCCGCAACATCGTGCTCCCGCTCGCTCACGAGCGCTACGTCGAGGTCGTCGAGTGCCTCGACCACCCCGCGTCCGACAAGGCGCCCTTCGGTCAGGCGGTCAAGGCCCGCTCGGCGATGGGCGGCGGCTGGCTCGGCTGGGTCGTGCAGGTCGACGACATCGCCTCGGTCGAGAAGCGGCTCGGCCGCCAGGCCGTCGACGGCAACCGGCACCGCCCCGACGGGGTCGAGCTGCGGTGGCGTCAGATCGGCATCAAGGGCCTGATGAGCGACCCCCAGCTGCCTTACTACATCCAGTGGGCCGACCTGGGCCTCCACCCGTCGAGCGGGGCGACAACCGAGGTCAACATCGACTCGCTCCAGATCGCCGGCGACCCCCAGCGTGTCGCCGAGTGGCTGGGGCTCCCGGCGAGCCGGACCTCGACGGTCATCGACTTCGACTTCGTCGCCCCGCGCGGCACCCCCGGGCTGCTGTCCGTGACGTTCTCCACCCCCGACGGGCCCGTCGTCATCTGAGCAGGCCATCCTGTCAGTTCCACTCAGACACTGCTCTACCAGTCTGAGCGTCCACCCGCGGGACCGAGGTGGCCGGGTTCGACCGCGGACACCCCCGGCCTCGGCGCCAGACGTACCCGTCCTGCCCGCCTGACGGAGCCTGCGGCTCAACCCCTAGGGAGCCTCGCCGGCGGGCGGGAGACCAGGGTGCCCGCGTTGATGAAGGGCTCGAGCGCCTTGAGCAGCCGCTGCTGGTTGCGGCTGGAGAGATCGACCGTCCACACCGTCTCCTTGAAGGAGAAGGTGACGGTCTCAGCGCCGTCGCCGCCGTCGAGGTCGTCGGTCACGGTCACGATCGTTCGCTGGGCCATGGCCCCATGGTGGCAGAGGTGACCCGTCGACCCGTGGAGACGCCTCGGATGCTCAGGGGCTCAGGGGCTCAGGCGAGGAATGCGACCAGCTCTGGCGCCGCGCCGACGTAGGACGCCGGGGTCATGGCGCCGAGACGTGCGGAGACGTCGTCGGGCAGCCCGAGACCGGCGACGAACTCGCGCAGGTCGTCGCCGGTGATCCGGCGCCCGCGGGTCAGCTCCTTGAGCCGCTCGTAGGGGTTGTCCATGTCGGCGACCCCCTGCGCACCGAGGGCCCGCATGGCCGACTGCACGGCCTCGCCGAGCACCTCCCAGTTGGCGTCGAGGTCGGCCGCCATCTTCGCGGGCACGGCGTCGAGCCCGGCGAGACCGCGAGCGACGTTGTCCAGAGCCAGGATCGAGTGACCGAAGGCCGAGCCGATGTTGCGCTGCATCGAGCTGTCGGTGAGGTCGCGCTGCAGCCGCGACTGCACGAGCGTCGAGGCCAGCACGTCGAGCAGGGCGTTGCTCACCTCGAGGTTGGCCTCGGCGTTCTCGAAGCGGATCGGGTTGACCTTGTGGGGCATCGTCGAGCTGCCGACCGTGCCCTGGCCCCGCACCTGCGCGAAGTAGCCCATCGAGATGTAGGTCCACATGTCGGTGCAGAGGTTGTGCAGCACGCGGTTGAAACGCGCCATGTCGGAGTAGAGCTCGGCCTGCCAGTCGTGGCTCTCGATCTGCGTCGTGAGCGGGTTCCACGTCAGGCCCAGGCCCTCGACGAAGGCTCTGCTGATGGCGGGCCAGTCGGCATCGGGGACCGCGGCCAGGTGCGCGCCGTAGGTGCCGGTGGCGCCGTTGAGCTTGCCGAGGTACTCCGCGGTGGCGATGCGCGCCAGCTGTCGGCGCAGCCGGTGCGCGAGCACGGCGAGCTCCTTGCCGAGGGTGGTGGGCGTGGCCGGCTGGCCGTGGGTGTGCGCGAGCATCGGCACTGACCTCAGCTCGCGGGCGAGGTCGGCGACCTGGTCGACGAGCGCGGTCGCGCGCGGCAGCCAGACCGAGCGCACGGCCCCCTGGACCATGAGGGCGTAGGAGAGGTTGTTGACGTCCTCGCTGGTGCAGGCGAAGTGGATGAGCTCGGTGAGACCGCGGTCGGTGGGCGCGGGGGCGACCACCGCGAGCCGCCGCTTGAGGAAGTACTCCACCGCCTTGACGTCGTGCACGGTCTCGCGCTCGATCTCGGCCAGCTCGGCCACCTCGTCGGTGCCGAAGCCGGAGACGCAGCCGCGCAGCGCGGCCTTCTCGCTCGTCGTCAGCTGGCGCACGCCGGGCACGACGCCGTGGTCGGTGAGGTGGACCAGCCACTCGACCTCGACGTGCACGCGAGTGCGGTTGAGCGCCGCCTCCGACAGGTGCTCGACCAGCGGTGCGACGGCCCCGCGGTAGCGACCGTCGAGCGCGCCGAGGGCGATCGGCGGGACGGCATCAGCGAATGGCGTGGCACTGGGGCTCATGGCCCCAGTCTCCCAGAGCGAGACGCACCCGGCGTACGCGAGGGAGGGCCGCCATCGGCAGCACCACCACCGGCAGCACCACCACCGGTCAGGGCTGCGCGCGCAGCAGGGTGAGCAGCTGGTCGGGCCGGTCGGCGACCAGCAGGGCGTCGAGGGCGGGCCGGCGCACGAAGCCGGCGTCGGTCATCCCGGCGAGCGCATCGAGCAGGGGCCGCCAGTAGCCGGCGGTGTCGTAGAACACGACCGGCTTGTCGTGATAGCCCAGCTGCTGCCAGGTCCACACCTCGAAGATCTCCTCGAGGGTGCCGGCCCCTCCCGGCAGGGCGACGAATGCGTCTGCACGAGAGGCCATCTCGGCTTTCCGCTCGTGCATCGTCGCAGTCGTGACGAGTTCGGTCAGACCGTTGTGCGCGAGCTCGCGCTCGTGCAGCGCCTGGGGGATGACGCCGACGACCTCACCGCCGGCGGCGAGGGCCGCGTCGGCAACCAGACCCATGAGGCCGACGTGGGCCCCCCCGTAGACCACGCCGATGTCGGCCGTCGCGAGGTGGTGACCGAGATCGGTGGCGGCAGCGGCATACCGGGGGTCGTGGCCCGAGGCGGAGCCGGTGAAGACCGCGACGCGACGCAGCGGCCTCACGATCGGGGCCTGTCAGCCCGACCGGCCTCGCCGCGCCCGAGCCGCGCGCGCAGCTCGTCGACCAGCCCGCGGCAGGCCGCCTCGACCTCGCGGTAGCAGCGCTCGAAGTCGTCGTCGTCGCCGTAGAAGGGGTCGTCGGTCTCGAGGTCTGCGGCCGCGACGGCCACGGGGTCGTACTCGCGCACGAGGTGGATGCGCTCGCGCTCCTCGTCACTGCGGGCCAGCCGGACCAGCTGCTCGACGTGCCCGGAGTCGGACGCCAGCACCAGGTCGCGCCCGTCGAACCAGTCGGGGGTGAAGTGTCTCGCGACATGACTGGCCCCGTCGTGGCCGTGCCGGCGCAGGGTGCGCACGGTGCGGGGGTCGGCCCCGTCGCCGACGTGCCACCCGCCGGTGCCGGCCGAGTCGACGGTGACCGCGTCAGCCAGCCCCGCCTCGGCGAGCAGGTCGCGCAGCACGACGTCACCCATCGGGGAGCGACAGATGTTGCCGGAGCAGACGAAGGTCACGTGCAACGGTGGCCGGTGGCGGGAGTCGTCGGGGGGCATCCACCGATCAAACCAGTGAGCCCCCAGTCCTGCTCGAACGGCCCCGCCGACAGCACCCGGGCGGCAGAGTCGACCACCACGAGCCGCCGGCCACCACCAGCAGGGCCAGGAGCCCCGAATCGCCCTGTGGGCGGCTGCTATCGCAGCTCTCGGCTCCTCCGGCCCCCGTCAGCCCGCGTCGTCGTAGCCCTGCGGGTTGGCACTCTGCCAGCGCCACGTGTCGGCGCACATGTCGTCGATGGTGCGGCTCGCGTGCCAGCCGAGCTCGGTCTGTGCGCGAGTGGGGTCGGCCCAGTAGGCCGGCAGGTCGCCGCCGCGGCGGGCGACGACGTCGTACGGGATGGGGCGCCCCGACGCCCGCTCGAAGGCGTGGATGACCTCGAGCACGGAGGTGCCCGTGCCGGTGCCGAGGTTCCACGTGCGCACCCGCTGGTCGGCGGGCGCGTCGGCGATCACGTTGAGGGCGGCGACGTGACCGGCGGCGAGGTCCTCGACGTGGATGTAGTCGCGCTCGCAGGTGCCGTCGGCGGTGGGGTAGTCGGCGCCGAAGACCTGCAGGCGCTCGCGGCGCCCCACCGCGACCTGCGCGATGAAGGGCATGAGGTTGTTGGGGATGCCCTGCGGGTCCTCGCCGATCTGTCCGGACGCGTGCGCGCCGACCGGGTTGAAGTAGCGCAGGATCGCGATCTTCAGCGACTCGTCGATCGCTCCCACGTCACGCAGGACGTGCTCGATCATCACCTTGGTGCGGCCGTAGGGGCTCGAGGCCGAGAGCGGCTCGTAGTCCTCGTGGTAGGGCACCGGCGCGTTGTCGCCGTAGACCGTCGCCGACGACGAGAAGACGAGGGTCGAGCAGCCGTGGCGGCGCATCGCCCGCAGCAGCGAGAAGGTCGACTCGAGGTTGTTCTCGTAGTACTCCAGCGGGATGTGGACGCTCTCACCGACGGCCTTGAGCCCCGCGAAGTGGATGACCGCGTCGATCTGCTCCGAGGCGAAGAGCGCCTCCGTCTTGTCCTTGTCGGTGAGGTCGAACGCATGCACCGGGATGGTTTCCCCGGACAGTGACTCGAGCCGCCCGATGACGGCGGGCTTCGCGTTGCCGAAGTTGTCGACCACGACCACGTCGTGGCCGGCGGTGATGAGCTGGAGGACGGTGTGGGAGCCGATGTAGCCGGCACCGCCGCTGACGAGGACGCGCATGCGCCTACCGTATGCCGTGCCGCCCGGCCGCGGCTGCGTCCTGACGCCTCGTCACGTCGGCTCAGGGCTGGTCGGCCGCCGCCCGCCGCTCCTCGAGATCGTGCAGGGCCCGCCGGACGTCGTCGAGCTCTGCGGGGGAACAGGAGTCGAGGAAGTGCCGCAGGGCCGAACGCCGCTCGTCGGGGTCGAGCGGGGCCAGGATCGTGCGCAACGCGTCGGCGGTGAGCCGGTCGCGGCTCGCGGCGGCGGTGTAGCGCCAGGCCCGCCCGTCGCGGACCCGGTCGACCAGACCCTTCTTGGCCAGCCGGTCGAGCACGGTCATCAGGGTCGTGTAGGCCAGGTCGCGCTCGGTACCGACCACCTCGTGCACCTCGCGCACGGTCGCCCCGGTGCCGTCGGCCCGGGCCCACAGCTGGTCCATGACGGCCCGCTCGAGACCGCCGAGCGTGGACGACAGGGGACTCATGTCGCCTCACCCTATGCGGCTGCGCGGGACGGCCCCGCCGAGGGTGATGACGCGGTCGACGAGACCCTCGGGCACCGCGTCGTGGCTGACCAGCACGACGGTGCGACCGGCGGTGGCCAGGGCGAGGTCGGTGAGGACGGCCCGCGCGGTGTCGGGGTCGAGGTGCGCGACCGGCTCGTCGAGCAGGAGCACCTGCCGCTCGGAGACCAGGGCCCGGGCCAGGGCGAGCCGGGCCCGCTCGCCACCGGAGACCCCGCGGCCGCCGACGCCGAGCCGGGTGTCGAGGCCGTCGGGCAGACCCGCCCACCAGGCCCCGAGACCGGCCCGGGTCAGGCCCTGGACGAGGCGCTCGTCGAGGTCGGCGCCGCTGAGCGGGTCGGGCTGGGGGCGGGCGACCCGCAGGTTCTCCCGGAGCGAGGTCGCGAGGACCCAGGGCTCGTCGCCGACCACCGCGACGCGGGAGCGGACGGCATCGAGCGGCAGGTCGCGCACGTCGACGGCACCCGTGTCGACGGCACCCGTGTCGGGGGCGGCGGCCGACGGCGCCGCGCCGGTGACGACGTACGACCCCACCGAGGGGTCGAGGTGGCGGGCGAGCACGGCGAGCAGGGTGGACTTGCCGGTGCCGTTGGCTCCCGTGACGAGGCTGCGCGACCCGGGCGGCAGCCGCAGGTCGACGGGTGCGAGGTCGGGCCCGCCCCCGGCCGCCCACGCGGCGCCGGCGCCCACCAGCTCGAGCCCGACGGGTCCGTCGGGGACCGCGGCAGGGGGCGTGCACCGGGTCGGCGACACGGCGGGGGTCGCGCCGAGCAGGTGGGTGAGCCGCCGGCCGGCCGACTCCGCGCGGGCCTGGGCGCGCACGGCGTCGGCGAGCGGGGCGAGCGCCTCCGCGAGGGCCACCGGGGTCAGCACGAGCAGGGCGCCCAGCGCGGGCGAGGTGGCCCGCGACGCGACGAGCCCCGCGACCACGACGGCGCTGACCGCCGTGGCGACGCCCACCAGCACCGGGGTGGCGGCCTGGGTCAGCGCCCGCCCGCGAGACTGCGCGCGCGCGGCCGCGTCCCACTGGCCCTGGGCCTCGTCGAGCCACCGCTGCGCGTCCGCCCCGGCGCCGATGCCGAGCAGGTCCCGGCGGTGGACGGTGACGAGCCCCGCGACCCGCTGCACCTGGGCCCGTGCCTGCTCCAGCTGGGCCTGGCCGCGTCGCTCGACCCCCAGGGCGAGCCGCACGACGAGCACGACCGCGGCAAGCAGGCCGAGGTGCACGAGGGCGACGGTCGGGGCGACGAGTGCCGTCAGCCCGGCGGTCACGACCACGGTCAGGGCGGCCCCGGCCGCCGGCACCCCGGCCCGGACGGCGGCCTCGGTGACGTCGGTGACGTCGTCGACGACCCCGGTGAGCAGGTCGCCGCGGCGTCCCAGCCGGGCGGGGGTGAGGGGCACCAGGCGTCGGGCGACGTCCTCGCGGGCGCGGGCCAGCGCGTGCAGGGCCCGGTCGTGCGAGCGCAGCCGCTCGGCGTAGCGCAGCAGCGGCCGGGCCAGGCCGAAGGTGCGCACGGCGACGATCGCCGTCAGCAGGGTGAGGATGACCGGCCGCTCCGACGCGCGCACGACCAGCCACCCCGACGTCGCGGTGAGCGCCACCCCCGACAGCGTCGCGCCGGCACCCAGCAGCACGGACGGGCCGTAGGCCGCCCACCACCCCCGGCGGCGCCTCGCCGCCGGCTCCGTCGGGCCACTTCCCGGCGTCCTGACACCGGTGCTCACGACCGCGCTCCCGTCGGCAGCGGGCTGCGGCGGGTGAGCTGTCCGTCGGCGAGCACCAGCCGGTGGTCGGCGCGGTCGACCAGCCCGGCACGGTGGGCCACGGCCACGACGCACCGCGTGCGGGCGAGGTCGGCAACGACGTCGTCGAGCCGGTCGCGGGTGTCGGCGTCGACGTGCGCAGTGGGCTCGTCGAGCAGCAGCAGGGGGGCCGTGGACAGCAGCGCCCGGGACAGGACCAGCCGGGCACGCTGCCCGGCGCTCCAGCCCGTGCCGTCGTCACCGACAGCGGTGTCGAGGCCCTCGCGGTCGGCGACCACCGTGTCGAGGCCGACGACCCGCAGGGCCGCCCAGAGGTCGTCGTCCGTCGGGGCGCTGGTGGTGTCGAGGCCGCGGTGGGCGGCTCCCGAGCCGAGCAGGAGGTTGCTGCGCACCGTGCCGGGCAGGAGGAAGGGTCGCTGGGCCACCAGGTGGGCGGCAGGGCCCTCGACGGTGCCGGCGGTGGGCTCCCGGAGCCCGGCGACGACCTCGAGCAGCGTGGTCTTCCCGGCGCCCGAGGGGCCGGTGAGCACGGTCAGGCCAGGGCCGGCCGGGATCGTGAGGCAGAGGTGCTCCAGCACGGGATCGGGCCGACCGGCATACGAGATCGTGAGGTCGTCGAGCACCAGCGCGCCGGGTCGGCGGGGTGGGGTCGTCACGCCCGCGGGTCGCTCGAGGCGGCCCAGCACGGTGTCGAGGGCCAGGGCGCCGTCGGCGGCGGCGTGGAACTCGGCACCGACCCGGCGCACGGGCCAGTAGGCCTCGGGGGCGAGGAGGATGGCCAGCAGGCCGGTGTGCAGGTCGAGGTCTCCGGCGGCGAGCCGCACGCCGGCGATCACGGCGACGAGGGCGACCGAGATGGTGGCGACGACCTCGAGGGCGGTGCTGCTGAGGAAGGCGATGCGCAGGGTGGCGGTGGTGGCGCGACGGTGGCGCTCGCTGACCGCCCGCACGGCTGTGGCCTGGGCCTCCCCCCGGCCGTAGCCCACGAGGGTCGGCAGCCCGTGCAGCACGTCGGCGAAGTGGCCCGACAGGTCGGCCAGGGCGCGCCACCGGCGCTGGGTGGCGTCCTGCGTGGCCCGGCCGATGAGGGCCGCGAAGAGCGGCAGCAGGGGGAGGGTGAGCACGACGACGAGAGCGCTCCACGGGTCGACCAGAGCGAGCACGAGGAGGGTGACCGGGGGCAGGACGGCAGCTGCGGCCAGGGTCGGGAGGTATCGCGTGACATAGACCTCGATGCTCGAGCAGCCCTGGGCCACCAGCGTGCTGAGGTCTGACTCGGCCTCCGTGCCCGGTCGGGACAGCTCGTGCGCAACGAGGCGCCGACGCAGTCCTCCCGACACGCGCGCGGCAGCGGCCGCCGCGGTGCGCTCGCCGAGGCCGGCGAGCGCACCGCGGCTGACGAAGAGCACGGCCACCACGATCGCCGGGGTGACGACCGGTGCTCCGGCGACGAGCTCGGTCACCAGGGAGGCCAGGGCGATCACCTGGGCGACGGTGAGCAGCCCGGTGACGACTCCGACGGCACCGAGGGTCCCGATCGCCGCGCGGCTCTCGGGGACCGCGGTCAGCAGCCGGGGGTCGACGGGCCCGCGGGGGGTGCGTGCCACCGGCGTCAGGCGGGGATCTGGGCGACGGTGATCCGCCGCCGGAAGACCCAGTAGCTCCACGACTGGTAGGCCAGGACCAGCGGGGTGAAGATCGCCGCGACGACCGTCATCACCTTGAGCGTGTAGGCGGTGCTGCTGGCGTTCGTCACCGTGAGCGACCAGGCCGGGTCGAGTGACGACGGCATCACGTCGGGGAAGAGCAGCAGGAAGAACGCCGCGACCGTGGCGGCGATGGCCACGAACGTGCCCGTGAAGGCCCAGCCCTCGCGGGCCTGCCGGTTGGCTGCGAGCCCCCCGACGAGGGCGAGGGCGGCGAGGCCGGAGGCAACCCACGAGAGGGCCCCGCCCCGCTGGGCGCCCAGGGTGGCGAGGAGCGCGAGCGCGAGCACGGCGGCGACGACCCCGGTGCGGGTGGCCAGCCTGCGCGCGTCAGCCCGGATCGGGCCGTCGGTCTTGAGGGCCACGAAGAGCGCCCCGTGCGTGAGGAACACGGCCACGAACGTCAGACCACCGAGCAGGCCCACCGGGTTGAGCAGGGTGAAGAGGTTGCCGGTGTACTCCTGGCTCGAGTCGATCGGCACACCGTGCACGATGTTGGTCAGGGCCACGCCCCACAGCAGGGCGGGCAGGACCGACCCGGCGATGATCGCGGCGTCCCATCGACGCTTCCACGAGCGGTCATCGCGCTTGTGGCGGTACTCGAAGCCGAGGTTGCGCACGATGAGGGCGACGAGGATCAGCAGCAGCGGGAGGTAGAACCCGCTGAAGAGCGTGGCGTACCAGTTCGGGAAGGCCGCGAAGGTCGCCCCGCCGGCGGTGAGCAGCCAGACCTCGTTGCCGTCCCAGACCGGGCCGATCGTGTTGAGCAGCAACCGGCGTCGCCGCTCGGTGTCGACGGCGTCCGCCCCACGCCCCAGCACCGGCAGCAGCATGCCGACACCGAAGTCGAAGCCCTCGAGGGTGAGGTAGCCGGTCCACAGGACGGCGATGAGGATGAACCAGACGGTGGTGAGCTCCATGCGGGATTCCTTGGGAACGAAAGGGTGGTCGAGGGTCGGTGCGTCGGCTGCCCGACGTCAGTAGGCGTACGCCAGCGGGGCGTTGTCGTCGTCCTTGTCGGGCAGGGGCTCGACCGGGGTGGCGCCCGCCTTGACCGCGGAGACGACCAGACGCATCTCGACGACGGCCAGCACGCCGTAGAGGAGCGTGAAGACGACCATCGAGGTCAGCACCTGCCAGGGCGGCACCGACGGGGAGACCCCGGTCTGGGTCGACATCAGGCCGAAGACGAGCCAGGGCTGTCGGCCGGCCTCGGTGAAGATCCAGCCGAAGGAGTTGCCGAGCACGGGCAGGAAGGGCACGACCAGGGCCGACCAGCGCCACACGGCGGCGCGGCGCCCGCTCGGGGTCGGTGTGCGCCCACCGCGGGTGGTCCACAGGACGATCATCGCGCCGAGGGCCGCGAGCATGCCGACGCCGATCATCAGCCGGAAGGTCCAGTAGGTCACAGGGATGGTGGGCACGTAGGCCGAGTCGGCGACCAGCGGGTTGCCCGAGGCCCCGTACGTCGACTGGTAGTCGGCCTTGAGCTCGTCGATGCCCTTGACCGGCCCGTCGAAGCTGCCCGTCGCGAGGAAGCTGAGCAGACCCGGCACGGTCACGGAGAACTTCTCGGACTGACCGTCGAGCGAGCCGATCGTCAGGATGGAGAAGGGCGCTCCGCCGTTGGAGCTCTCGTAGAGCGCCTCGGCGGACGCCATCTTCATCGGCTGCACCTCGGTCATGATCTTGCCCTGCACGTCACCGGAGACCGCGACGGCGAGACCGGCGACCAGGGTGACGAGGGCGCCGACGCGGGCGGCCCGGCGGTACATGCGGGCCTCCGAGACGACGGTCGTGCTGCTCGTGGTGGGCTCGACGTCGGGCGCGCCCTGCTTGGCCTGGAGGAGGCGCCAGACGCCGACGCCCATGACGACGGCGCCGCCGACCAGGTAGGAGGCGAGCACGGTGTGCGGGAAGGTCACGAGCTGCACCGGGTTGGTCAGCAGCGCGAGGAAGTCGGTCATCTCGGCGCGCCCCGTGGTGGGGTTGAAGCGGAAGCCGACCGGGTGCTGCATGAACGAGTTGGCGGTGAGGATGAAGTAGGCCGAGAGCAGGGTGCCGACGTGCACAACCCACATGGTGGCGGCGTGCAGCCGCTCGGGCAGCCGACCGCGACCGAAGACCCACAGGCCGAGGAAGGTCGACTCGAGGAAGAACGAGGCGAGGGCCTCGACGGCGAGGGGGGCGCCGAAGATGTCACCGACGAAGCGCGAGTAGTCCGACCAGTTCATGCCGAACTGGAACTCCTGCACGATGCCCGTCACCAGCCCGAGGGCGAAGTTGATGAGGAAGATCTTGCCGAAGAAGCCAGCCAGCCGCTGGTCCTCCTCGTGGTGATTGCGCACGTACTGCGTCTGGAACCAGGCGACGATGGCCGAGAGACCGATCGTGACCGGGACGAACAGAAAGTGGTAGACGGTGACGATGGCGAACTGCCACCGGGCGAGGTCTACAGCATCCATGCGGGGGGCTCCTGCGGCGAAGAAGTATCTACTACGGTCGGTAGTAGATACTACGTCACGTAGTAGATCCGCGAGAAGGGACCTTGGTCCCGCGCTCGTCGACGATGCGCCGGGCCTTGCCGACGCTGCGCTCGATGCTGCCGGGGTCGCGCACCTCGACCCGGCAGGTGGTGCCCACCCGCTCCTTGATGCGGGTGACCAGCCGGTCGGCCACGGCCCGACCCTGCGCCTCGCCCATCGGCTCGAGGCTCTCGACCAGCACGGTCAGCTCGACGAGCCGGTCAGGCTGGGTCAGCACGCACTGGAAGTACGGCGCGAGCGACGGCTCGGCCAGCACGTGCTCCTCGATCTGGGTGGGGAAGACGTTGACGCCGCGCACGATCATCAGGTCGTCGGTGCGGCCGGTGACCTTCTGCATCCGGCGGAAGGTCGGGTGGGCGGTGCCCGGCAGCAGGCGGGTCAGGTCGCGGGTGCGGTAGCGCAGCACCGGCATGGCCTGCTTGGTCAGCGAGGTGAGCACGAGCTCGCCCATCTCCCCGTCGGGCAGCACCTCACCGGTGAGCGGGTCGACGACCTCGGGATAGAAGTGGTCCTCCCAGACGTGCAGGCCGTCCTTGGTCTGCGCCGACTCCTGGGCGACGCCGGGGCCGATGACCTCCGACAGGCCGTAGATGTCGACCGCGTCCATCGCCGTGCGGGTCTCGACCTCGTGGCGCATCGCCTCGGTCCACGGCTCGGCGCCGAAGATGCCGACCCGCAGGGAGGTGCTGCGCGGGTCGATGCCCTGGCTCTCCATCTCGTCGAGCAGCGACAGGAAGTAGCTGGGCGTCACCATGATCACCCGCGGCTCGAAGTCGACGATGAGCTGCACCTGACGCTGCGTCATGCCACCGGAGACGGGCACGACCGTGCAGCCCAGACGCTCGGCTCCGTAGTGCGCGCCGAGCCCGCCGGTGAACAGGCCGTAGCCGTAGGCGATGTGCACGAGGTCGCCCGGTCGGCCGCCGGCGGCGTGGATCGAGCGGGCCATCACGTCGGCCCACATCGAGATGTCGTCGGCGGTGTAGCCCACGACCGTCGGCCGGCCGGTCGTGCCGCTGCTGGCGTGCAGGCGCACGACCTGCTCGCGTGGCACAGCGAACATCCCGAAGGGGTAGTTGGCCCGCAGGTCGGCCTTGTCGGTGAAGGGCAGGCGAGCGAGGTCGCCCAGTGACCGGATGTCGTCGGGGTGGACGCCCACGGCGTCGAGGGCCGTGCGGTAGTGGGGGACGGCGGCATACGCCGTGGTCACCGTGCGCTGAAGGCGCTGCAGCTGCAGCGCCCTCAGCTCGTCGAGGGACAGCTCCGTCCCGTCCTGCCAGGCCATGGGGTCAGCTCTCGGTAGCGCGCTCGCGGGCTTCGTCGGAGTGCATGCGGCGAAGGAAGGCCTTGGTGCGCTCGTGCTGCGGGTTGTTGATGACCTGGCGGGGGTCGCCGGCCTCGACGACCACACCGCCGTCCATGAAGACGACCGTGTCGGCGACCTCGCGGGCGAACGACATCTCGTGCGTCACCACGATCATCGTCATCCCCTGCCGGGCCAGCTCGCGCATGACGGCGAGCACCTCGCCGACCAGCTCGGGGTCCAGGGCCGACGTGGGCTCGTCGAAGAGCATGAGCTTGGGCTGCATGGCCAGCGCCCGGGCGATCGCGACCCGCTGCTGCTGGCCGCCCGAGAGCTGGGCCGGGTAGCAGTCGGCCTTGTCGGAGAGGCCGACCCGCTCGAGCAGCTGGAGCGCGCGCTCGCGCACCACCGACTTCTTCTCGCCGCGCACCTGGCAGGGCGCCTCCATGAC
This sequence comes from Dermatophilaceae bacterium Soc4.6, assembly GCA_039889245.1. Classification (NCBI taxonomy): domain Bacteria; kingdom Bacillati; phylum Actinomycetota; class Actinomycetes; order Micrococcales; family Dermatophilaceae; species Dermatophilaceae bacterium Soc4.6. The sequence goes on from JAZGVH010000002.1 coordinate 2,606,201, forward strand.
GTTGGCCAGGGCCGTCATGTGCGGGAACAGGTTGAAGCGCTGGAAGACCATGCCGATGTCGGCCCGCTGGCGGGCGATCGCCTTGTCGGAGAGGCGTTGCAGGGTGCTGCCGGTCTCGGCGTAGCCCATGAGGTCGCCGTCGACCCAGATGCGGCCACCGTCGATGGTCTCGAGCTGGTTGACGCAGCGCAGGAAGGTCGTCTTGCCCGAGCCCGAGGGCCCGAGCAGGCAGACGACCTGCCCGGGGCGCACCTCGAGGTCGATGCCCTTCAGCACCTGCGTGCCGTGGAACGACTTGAGCACGTTGACGGCGCGCACCAGGGGGGCGGCCGGCGGGCTCTCGTGCTTCGTGTCGGGGACGGTGCTGGTCATGGTCAGGCTCCTCCGCTGCCGCCGGGTCGGGCGAAGCGACGGGTCGTCGCCGGCTTGGTCGTCCCGAAGCCGCGACCGAAGTAGCGCTCCAGGTAGAACTGCCCGACCATCAGGACCGAGCAGATGATGAGGTACCACAGGGTGGCCGCGACGAGGGCGGGCATGATCTGCAGGGTGCGCAGGCCGATGTTCCTGGTCTGGTAGAAGAGCTCGGTGATGATGGGGATGGCCGACAGCAGCGAGGTGTCCTTGACCATCGCGATGGTCTCGTTGCCGGTCGGCGGCACGATCACCCGCATGGCCTGGGGCAGGACGATCCGGCGCATCGCGGTGGAGCTGCTCATGCCGAGGGCCTCGGCCGCCTCGGCCTGGCCGCGGTCGACCGAGCCGATCCCCGCCCGGGCGATCTCGGCCATGTAGGCCGCCTCCGACAGGCCGAGCCCGAGGATGCCTCCCCAGATGGAGCCGGTCACGGAGAAGGTGCTGACCGAGCTGAGGGTGAGGTCGGTCGGCAGGTTCAACCACCCGGCGAGCTGCAGTCCGAAGGGCACCCCGAAGGTCGTCTGGGGGTAGAGGAAGCCGAGGCCGCTCCCGATGACCACCAGCAGCACGTAGCGGGGGATGGCGCGGAAGAACCAGGTGAAGACGAAGGCCACCCCCGAGAGCACCGGGTTGCTCGACAGGCGCATCACCGCGATCGGCACGCCGAGGCCCACCCCGACGATCATGGCTCCGACGGTGCCGAGCAGCGTGCCCTTGAGCAGCCCCTCGAGCACGGGCTTCTGGTACATGATCTCGAAGGCCAGCGAGAAATTCCACCGGGGGTTGGTGGTGAAGGAGCTCACCACCATGGCCACGAGGACGGCGATCGCAGCGAGCGCGACCCACCGCCCCGGGTGCCGGACCGGCCGGGCGTGGATGACGCCGGGCCGGTCGGTCGAGTCGTGGTCGGCCGGGGCTGACGGCCCCGGGGCGAGGTCGGTCACGGGTTGACGGCGAAGTCGGTGATCGCCCCGACCTCGACCCCCCACTTGGTCAGGGCGGCGGTGTAGGTACCGTCGGCCGACGCGGCCTTGAGCGCGGTCACCAGGGCGGTGCCGAACGTGGTCTCGTCCTTGGGGATCACGTAGCCGTAGGGCGCCGAGTCGTAGGGCGTGCCCAGGGGGGCGAGCGCGCCGTTCGACTGCTTGGCGGCATACAGGCCGACGGGGGAGTCGGCGGCCATCGCGTCGGTCTTGCCGCTGGCGACGTCGGCGGTGACCTGGTCCTGGCCCTCCTGGATGACGAGGTTGATCGCCGGCTTGCCCGCGTCGGTGCACTTCTTGCTCCGGGCGGTGAGGTCGTCGACCTGCGTGGCGCCCTTCTGCACCCCCACCGACTTGCCGCACGCGTCGTCGGGGTTGACGCCCTTGGCGTTGCCCGCGGCGGTGACCCACTGCGTTCCGGCCGTGAAGTAGCTGACCATGTTGACGACCTTCTTGCGCTCGGCGGTCACCGAGAAGCTCGAGATGCCCATGTCGTACTTCCCCCCGGTGACGCCGAGGATGATCGAGTCGAAGCCGGCCGGCTGGTACTCCACCGTCAGGCCGAACTTCGCGGCGACGGCGTTGAAGAGGTCGACGTCCATGCCCTGCACGGTCTTGCCGTCGCCGCCGAGGAACTCGTTGGGCGCGTAGGTCGCGTCGGTGCCGACGACGATCTTGCCAGCGGCCTTGATCTTCGCGGGGAGCGCGGCGACCAGGGCCGGGTCGACCGTCGCGGTGGCCGTGCTGCCGCCCGAGCTGCTGGCCGGCGCCGTGGTGCCACCCGACAGCGAGCTCGACCCGCAGGCGGCGAGGCCGAGGGTCAGGCCGAGGGCGACGGGCACGGTGAGGGCGACGGGCGTACGACGGGTCGAGCGGGTCGAGCGGGGGGTCAGGCGGCGGGTCATGGGGTGAGGTCCTCTCGAGGGTCCCGTGGGCGGGGCGGGACGTGTGAGTGGCATCCTGCCATCCCGCGTGTTGCGGGGGTGTGACATCACGACGACCTGTGTCCGGACCGAGTCATTGCCCGCAGCGACCGCGCAGCCACGCGCGCGCCGCGTCGAGGGCCACGGCGGGGTCGGCGGACTCCTGCGGGAGGACGGCCCCGGAAGCGACCGGGCCGGCGCTCTCGCCCAGCCGCCAGCGGGTGATGTAGAGCATCGCTCCGTCGCTCAGAGGCGTGGTCGTGCCGTCGGTGGCCTTCCCGAAGGTCGCCGACCCGATCGAGTGGCTCCCGCTGCGGGAGCGGAAGGCGAGGACGACCGCCTCGCCGGCGCGGGAGGTGCCGCTGTCCTGGAGGACGACCACGGGCTCGTCGTGCCGGGCGACCGGGTCGAGGGGCAGCGCCAGCGTGCCACCCGTGTGCACGCCGTCGTCGGTGAGGACGACGTCCGAGTGCCGGCCATCGCGGTCGACGCGCGACAGGACCGGGCCGGCGGGGAGCAGTGCGGCGATGCTGCCGAGCAGCACGGGCACGTCGGTGGTGCCGTTGCCCCGCACGTCGACGACCCAGCCACAGGTCGTGTCGCGCGCGGCGTTGGAGACGGCCGCCGACCCGCTGCGCGCGTAGGCGACCTCGGCGGCTGTCGTCGCGCCGGAGCCGGGGCGGGCCGACAGGTCGGCGAAGCCCGGCAGGGTGACCACGGTGATGCCGCCCGCCGTCTCGGCGCCGGGCTCGCCGGGTGAGGCCGGCACGCGGGCGACGGCGTCACGGGTGATGAGGTCGCCGGGGCTCTGGCCTACCCCCGTCAGGGCGGTGCGGAGGGCGTCGTACGTCCCTGCCGTCGTCGTGGCCGGGCCCGCCTTGCGCAGGGCGATCTCGCGCAGCACGCCGAAGCTCGACTCGACCTCGAGGCCTCCCCCGATCAGGTCGAGGGCCGCCTGCGTGTAGGCGCGCGGCGTGACGGGGGCGTTCGGACCGGTGACGGACGGGAGCGACGGTGTGGGGCCGACCCGCGCTGACCCGTCGGTGCACGCGGCGAGGGCGAGCCCGAGCCCGAGGCCGATCCCGACCAGGGGGGCGATGACACGAGCGGCGGCAGCGGGCACCGACCCATCGTCGCAGGCGGGGGGCGCTCCTCGTCGAACCTACGCGGCGGTCGGGCCCAGCAGCGCCGCGACCCGCGCGGCGTGGGCCCGTCCCACCTCCCGGCCCGCCGCAGCGGAGGGGGGCCGGGTCGTCGGGGACAGGGGGTTGGCGCCGAAGGCGGCCACGGAGTCAGCGTCGGCGTAGATGACGTGGACCGCGGCGGGGCCGAGGTCGACGAGCTCGTCGGCGAGGGGGCGGCCGAGCATCGTCGGCCCGTCGGGGAGCGTGGGTGAGAGCACGAGCACGATGTCGCAGCCGGCGGCGACGTCGGCGTTCGCCCCGGAGTGGACGCCGCCGTCGGTGTAGTGGTGGCCGTCGATCGCCACCACGGGCCAGATGCCTGGCACGGCGCAGCTCGCGGCGATGGCGAGGGCGAGGTCGACGCCGCTGTGACGGTCGAGCACCCGACGCTCGCCCGACTGCGCGTCGAGCGTGACGACTCGCAGGTCGCGCTCGGGCCACTGCGGGCGCGGCAGGCGAGTGCGGATCACGGCGAGCCGCTCCTGCGCCGGCACGGTGTCGGCGGCGAGGGCGAAGGCCCCCACGGCTCGCCGGACCTCGGCCGCCGACCGCGCACCGGCGGTGGCCGCGGCCAGACGCTGGGCGAACGACGTGAGGTCGAGGTCGGCCGAGAGCTCGGCGGTCGCGTCGACCCGTTGCGCGGCATACAGCTGCTCGAGGGTCGGCGACGGGTCGGCCGAGGTGGCGACGGTGACCTGGGCCCCGACGACCGATCCCGCCGAGGTGCCCACGACGACGTCGCTGGCCAGCACCCGCGCGGCGAGGGCGGGGTCGACGTCGGCGAGACCCTGCAGCACTCCCAGCTCCCAGGCGATGCCGGCCAGCCCACCGCCCGCGAGGACCAGGGCTGTGGTCGGGACCCTGCGCACAGGGGTCGACCCGCCATCCGGGGACGCAGCTGTGGGGGTGGGGATCGCGTCGCTCATCCTGTCGCAACGACGGCTGGAGCACCGGGCATTCCGCTACCGTGGCTCGCGGGCGGTGGTGACCTGCAGGAGGGACGTCGATGAGGATCCCTGTTCCCGGAGTGGGGGTCGGTCACTGGACCGACCCGGTCGGCCGGACCGGGTGCACCGTGATCGTGCTGCCGCCCGGGACGACGGCCTCCTACGAGTGCCGTGGCGGCGCTCCCGCGTCGCGGGAGCTCACGGTGCTCGAGCCGGACAAGTCGGTGAGCCGGGTCGATGCGGTGCTGCTCACCGGGGGGTCCGCCTTCGGGCTGGCCGCCGCCGACGGGGTGATGCGTCGCTGTGAGGAGCTCGACCGTGGAGTGCCGACGTCGGCAGGCCGGGTGCCCATCGTGCCGGCCCTCGCGCTGTTCGACCTCACGGCCGGCGACCGCCACGCGCGACCGACCGCGCAGGACGGCTATGCCGCCGCGTGCGCCGCCTCTGGCGACGCGCAGCTCACCGGTCTGGTGGGGGCCGGGACCGGGGCCCACACCGGTCAGTGGCGGGGCCCGAGCGGGCGCTCACCCGGGGGCCTCGGGACGGCCGTGCGGCAGGTCGGCGACGTCGTGGTCTGGGCGCTGGTCGCCGTCAACGCCTTCGGCGACCTGGCCGACGGGTCGGCGAGCCCGTCGCTCGAGGTGGCCGAGCACCTCCAGCGGTCCGTCGAGGCTCGTCGTGGCGTCGCGACGGGACCCGCCAGCGAGGTGGAGAGCGAGAGGCTCCATACGACCATCGGGGTGGTCGTCACCAACGCCCGTCTCGACAAGACCGGCTGTCACGTGGTCGCTCAGGGCGCGCACGACGGGTTGGCCCGGGCGGTCACGCCTCCGCACACCCGCTACGACGGCGACGCCTTCGTGGCCGCGGCCACCGGCGAGGTCGATGCGGACCTCGATGTCGTGCGGCTGCTGGCCCTGGCCGTCGTCTGCGACGCCATCCGATCGGTCGGCGCACCGGCCTGAGCGCCTGCCTGACCCCGTCCGACAAAAGCAGTTGCGCCGTCAGGTCGAGGCTCTCACGATGGGGTCAGATCGCTGGGCGTCCGCCCGGCCCGATGAGAGGAGCCGTGACATGTCGATCCCTGTCCTCGGCCTGCCCGCCGCCCCCTTCTCTCACCGGAGCCCCTCTCATGACCCGAGGTATCGACCGCGCGACCTCCGCGGCTAGCACCCCACCGCCCACCCCCACCACCAGCCCAGCCAGCCCCGCCAGCCCAGCCAGCCCCGCGAGCCCCGCGAGTCAGGGAGGCCACCCCGCGGCTGCCGAGCCGGTGCTCACCTTCGACTTCCGGCCCGTGGAGGACGTCGACGAGGGCCAGCGCTTCTCGACCTACTGGGACGTCGAGCCTCTCAGCCGCGGCCCCCAGCCCGCGCCCGACTGGGTGGTCACCGACCGGGCGGCGGTCGACACCGAGCTGGGGGTCCTCAAGACGGGCAAGGAGGCCGACGTCTTCCTGCTCGAGCGCGCGGTGCCGGGGACGGATGTGGGTGTGGTCCTCGCCGCCAAGCGGTATCGCGACGCCGAGCACCGCCAGTTCCACCGGGCCGCCACCTACACCCAGGGGCGCCGGGTGCGCAGCTCGAGGGACGCCCGGGCGATCGCGAAGGGGACCGCCCACGGCCGCGCCGTCGCGGCCGGCCAGTGGGCCTGGGCGGAGTGGGAGTTCCTGGGGCGCTGTTGGGAGGCCGGTGTGCCCGTGCCCTACCCCGTGCAGATCGACGGGACCGAGATCCTGATGGAGCTCGTGACCTCGCCCGACGGCACTCCGGCCCCACGGCTCGCCCAGACCCGTCCCGATCCCGAGCGGTTGGCGTCGTACTTCGACCAGCTGCACGAGGCGATGCTGCTCCTGGCCGCCATGGGCGCAGCCCACGGGGACCTCTCGCCCTACAACGTCCTTGCCGCCGGCGAGCGCCTGGTCGTCATCGACGTTCCCCAGGTCGTCGACATCGTCGCCAACCCGGCCGGCCAGGACTTCCTCCTGCGTGACTGCCACAACATGTGCACCTGGTTCCGGGCCAGAGGCCTCGACGTCGACGAGCAGGTGCTCTTCGCCGAGCTGGTGACGCAGGCCTACGGGGTGGGCTTCGGCTGAAGGCCGCGCGCGACGGATGGTTCCCGAGAGGGGGTGGGGTGGGTTAGGACGTAGCCTGGAGACTTCCCCGCCACAGACTGTGCCGTGCCCCACGTCGTGGGGCACGGCACAGTCTGTGGCGGGCGAGGTGTGGTGGTGGGTCCCGGCGGCTGGGGGTGGGTTTGTCCACAGGGGGTGGGGTCGGCGGTGGTGTCCCCAGGGGGACGGCGGGTGGGGGGTGGTGGGTGGGGTGACGGGTGAGACTCGGGAGATGGGTGAGTCGTCGTCGTTCGGTGGTCAGGTGGGGGATGCGTTGCGCGCGGTGCGGTATGCGCGGGGGTGGAGCCAGCGGGAGCTGGCGGCGCAGCTGGGAGTGGGGAAGTCGGCGGTCGCGCGGTGGGAGGCGGGCGTCGTCAGTGGGGCGGTCGCCGCGGTGCTGGGGGTGCTGGAGCGGGTGGGGTTCGAGGTGGGGGTGGTGGATCGGCGGCCGGAGGGGCAGCGTGAGCCGGCGGATCCGCCGTGTCCGCGTGATCCGGTGGCGGCGCAGATCGTGGTGTTCTGGCGGCAGCGGGTGGAGGACGAGGGGGTGCGTGATGCAGCGGGTCGTCGTCCGCCGGCGCATCGGCACGTGTATCCGCTGAAGATCCCTCACACGTGGTGGACGGCGCGTCATCGGGGGGTGCCGTGGGTGATGCGGCCCGTGTGGTCGTGGGCGCGGTACATCACCTGGGCGCACGTGGTGCGGCGTTACGGTCGGTTCCCGTCGTACGTGGGCCATCCTCCGTGTGGGGGTGCGCCGATGCAGGGGTACCCGCCGTGAGGGAGGTGCTGGTGGCGGGTCCGACCCCCCACCCCTGGTGTCGGCCTATGCGGTGGTGAGTCCGGGGCTCGGGCGGTAGCGGCCCCCCGGGAAGGCCGCGGCCAGCTCGCGGAGCTGGGCTTCCACGACGTCGAAGCCGATCTCTCGGCCCCACTCGAGGATGCCCCGGGGATAGCCTGCGCCGAGGCGCATGGCCAGGTCGACGTCGTCGCTGCTCGCCTCCCCGCGGTGGACCAGGTCGACGGCCTCGTTGACGAGCATGGCCAGGGTGCGCGCCACCGGGTCGGTGGTGACCGGTCCACCGACCAGGTCGGCTAGCAGCTGCTCGTCGGGCCCGGTGGTCAGGAGGTTGCCGTCGGCGGCATACGCGTAGATGCCGTGGCCGCTCTTGCGGCCGAGCCGGCCGTCGGCGACGAGCTGCTGCTGCAGGGCCGTGGGCGCGTAGCGCGGGTCGCGACCGGTCTGCTCCCACACGCTGGTGCCGACAGCGAGGTTGACGTCCTGCCCGATGAGGTCGGTCAGCTCGAGGGGACCGAGTCGGAAGCCGGCCCCCCGCAGGGCGGCGTCGATCGTGGCGGCGTCGGCGACCTCGTCGCCGAGCAGCCGCTGCGCCTCGCCGTAGAAGGGTCGCGCGACCCGGTTGACGACGAAGCCGGGGGTCGACGCACAGCGCACCGGGGTCTTGCCCCAGGCCCGCACGAGCTCGGCACCGACGTCGAGGGCGGGCTCGGCGCTGCCCCGCCCAGCCACCACCTCGACCAGCGCCATGGCCGGGGCCGGGTTGAAGAAGTGCAGGCCGATGACCCGCCCTCGCCCCGGCTCGGGCACGGCCTCGGCGATGGCGTCGATGTCGATGCTCGAGGTGTTGCTGGCCAGCACCGCGGTCACCGGTTGACGCGCGGCCAGCTCGGCGAAGATCGCCCGCTTGACCTCGAGGTCTTCCCGGACCGCCTCGACGACGAGCAGGCACGCGGGCAGGTCGCCGATGCCATCGGCCACCTCGAGACGCGCGACCGTCGCCGCCGCGTCCGCCGCCGTCATCCGGCCGCGCGAGACCCGGGCGTCCAGGCGGGCGGCGATGCCGTCGCGGGCTCGCCCCGCCGCTCCGTCCACGGCGTCGACCAGGTGCACCACGTGCCCCGCCGTCGCGGCGACCTGCGCGATGCCCGCGCCCATGGCGCCCGTGCCGATGACTGCGACGTGACCGAGCGGCTCCATGAGCCCATCCTGCTACACGGCCCCAACTCCGGGTGAGTCCGAGGAGTCGACTCCTACCCCCGTCGTCGCGAAGACGGGGGCGCGCCGGTCAGGCCCCGACGTCGGTGTTGGCCCGGATGACGCCCGCGTAGAACAGCGCCGAGTCCTTCAGGGTGCGCTCCTGCGTCGCGTAGTCGACGTGCGTGATGCCGAAGCGACGGTCATAGCCCCAGGCCCACTCGAAGTTGTCGAGCAACGACCACAGCTGGTAGCCGCGCACGTCGGCGCCCCGGTCGATCGCCTCGAGCACCGCGGCCAGATGGCGCCTGACGTAGTCCACCCGCTCGACGTCGTGCACCCGGCGCTCCGCGCCCGCCCCCTGGTCCTCGACGACGACGACGTCGTCGAAGGCAGCACCGTTCTCGGTCACCATCAGGGGCAGGCCCGGGTAGGTCTTCGAGGTCCGCAGCAGCAGCTCGGTCAGGCCCGCCGGGTCGACCAGCCAGCCCATCTCGGTGCGCGGTCCCTGCGGGATGACGAAGTCGCAGTCGTCGAGGCCCACCCAGGGGACGTGCTCGCTCACCATGTGCCCGTCCTCCATGACCCGGGGTGAGACGCCGTCCCACTTCCGCACCACCGACGTCGTGTAGTAGTTGACTCCCAGCACGTCGATCGGCTGGTGGATGGTCTCGAGGTCGCCGTCCCGCACGAAGCCCCAGTCGGTCACCGCCGCCGTGTCGGCGACGAGGTCCTGCGGCAGCCGACCCTCGAGCTGTGGCTCGAGGAACGCTCGGTTGCCCAGGGCGTCCATCCGCCGCACCACATCGAGGTCGTCGGCGGAGTACGGGTCCGCGGGCCGGATCACGTGCAGGTTGTGGGTCACCGACAGCTGCGCCTGCGGCAGCACCGACCGCACAGCCTGGCAGGCCAGGCCGTGGGCGAGGTTGAGGTGGTGCACCGCAGCGAGGGCGGCCGCGCCGTCGGTTCGTCCCGGCGCGTGGACTCCCGACGCATAGCCCAGGTAGGCCGCGCACCAGGGCTCGTTGAGGGTCGTCCAGGTGTGCACCCGGTCACCGAGCGCCTCGGCGACAGCCGCGGCATACGGGCCGAAGGCCTCGGCGGTGGACCGCGCGGCCCAGCCGCCCGCATCCTCCAGCTCCTGCGGGAGGTCCCAGTGGTACAGCGTGACGATGGGGGCGATGCCGGCCCCGAGCAGCTCGTCGACGAGCCGGTCGTAGAAGGCGATCCCTTGGGGGTTGAACGGTCCTGACCCGTGCGGTTGCACGCGTGACCACGCGACGGAGAAGCGGTAGGAGCGCAGGCCGAGCTCCTTCATCAGGGCGACGTCCTGCGGCATGCGGTGGTAGTGGTCGACGGCCACGTCACCGGTGTCGCCGCCCCGCACCCGACCGGGCGTGTGGCTGAAGGTGTCCCAGATCGAGGGTGTGCGGCCGTCCTCCCCGGCGGCACCCTCGATCTGGTAGCTGGCGGTGGCCGAGCCGAAGAGGAAGCCCCCGGGGAAGATCAGCTCGGGGAAGGTCAGCTCGGGAGAGGCGGGCGACAGGTCGGTCATCGGTGGGCTCCTTGGAGGTCGGGGGCGGAGACGAGCTGGTTGGTGCTGCGCACGACGCTCGGCGCGAGCCATGCCTCGGGGGCAACCGTCAGGTCGCTGGTGACGTGGAGGGTGCAGCTCTCACCCGGCAGCAGCGTCACCATGCCGTCGTCGACGGTGGCGTCAGGGTCGACCTTGTCGACCAGCAGGCAGACGTCGCGCTGGAGCCCCGCTGCCGTCAGGTGCACGTCGTAGCCTCCGGGCACCCGCTCCGCCCTCGTCGAGGCCCACCCCGGCGCGAGGGCGAGATCCTTGTCCTCGGCGAAGAACCACAGGGCGCGCTGGATCCCTGCCTGCGCGACCAGCACGTCGCGCGCCGGGTCGACGTCGCTCCACAGCGCCACCGGGAGGGGCACGGTGACCGTGGACCGCGGCGCGACCTCGACGGCGAGGGTCGTGAGGGCACGTTCGTCACCGTGGAGGTCGAGGCGGCGTACGGCGACGTGCGTGACCCAGGCCTCGTCGGTGTCGTTGCCGACCGCGAGCCCCAGCCCACCCTCGCGGGGCTGGATGCTGAGCAGCCTCGGGGCGTAGGCGTGGCGCAGCGCGAACCACAGCGGCTTGCGCCGGCCGTCGCCGTCGACGGCAGCCCACGACGTCACGGGCCAGCAGTCGTTCAGCTGCCAGACGATCGCCCCGGAGCAGACCGGGTGCCACGAGCGCAGGTGCTCGAGGCCGAACCTGACGGCGCGGGCCTGCTGCACCTGCATCGCCCAGTGCCAGTCGTCGAAGCGGTCGTCGGGTGGCCGGTGCAGGTGGGGGGCAATGCCCCGGTTGAGCTTGTCGTCGCCGCCGATCGCCTTCTGGTGGCTCGACATCGCGGGTGACGTCGGGGTGAGCGGCCGGTCGTGGACGGCCTGGGTCAGCGTGGCCCAGGTCGGCGGCCCCTGGTAGCCGAACTCGGAGACGAAGCGCGGCACGGAGTCGCGGTAGTGCGTGTGGTCGAGCGTGTTCCACACGTCCCACAGGTGCGTCGTGCCGTGAGCGGGGTCGTTGGGGTGGCGCTGCTCGTCGAAGGACCACGGGCTGCCGGGTGAGTAGGGCCGGGTCGGGTCGAGGCGGGCCAGCAGCTCGGGCAGCACCTCGAGGTAGTAGCCGCGCCCCCACGTGAGGTCGCCGAGCTGTGCGGCCCAGCCCCAGTCCTCGTGTCCCCAGAGGTTCTCGTTGTTGCCGTTCCAGACCACGAGGCTCGGGTGCGGGCTGAGCCGGGTCACCGCCTCGGTCGCCTCCGCGACGACCTCCCCGCGCAGCGGCGGCTCCTCTGCGTAGGCCGCGCACGCGAAGAGGAAGTCCTGCCAGACCAGCACGCCCTGCTCGTCGCAGAGGTCGTAGAAGTCGTCGGACTCGTAGATGCCACCACCCCAGACCCGCAGGAGGTTCATCCCCGCCTCGACCGCGTCGACGATGCGGGTGGCGTAGCGGGCGTGGTCGACCCGGTGCGGGAAGGCGTCGTCGGGGATCCAGTTGGCCCCCTTGACCAGGACGGGGTGGTGGTTGACCGAGAGCACGAACGGCGTCCCGTGCTCATCGGGCTCGGTGTCGAGCGTGACCGTGCGGAAGCCGGTGCGCCCCTGCCAGCGGTCGAGCTCGTGGCCCTCGGGGTCGAGGGTGTCGGGGGTGTCGGGGGTGTCGGGGGTGTCGAGGCTGCTGAGGCTGCTGAGGCTGACGACGAGGTCGTAGAGCGGTTGGTCGCCGTAGCCGCGGGGCCACCACAGCGCCACCTGCGGCACGTCGAGAGCGACGACCACGTCGCTGCCGGTGCTGCCGACGACCACGCTCGCGAGGTATGGAGTGCCGTCGGGTGCGGTGAGCGACGCGGCCAGCGAGAGGGTGGCGCCCTCACCGGCGGGGCGAGCGACCTCGACGTGCACCTCGACCCGACCGGTCGTCCCGTCGACGGTGGCGAGCGGTCGCACGCTGCCCAGCCGGGCCGTGTGCCAGCGCTCGACGAGCACCGGCCGCCAGATTCCCGCCGTCACGAGATCGGGGCCCCAGTCCCACCCGAAGTTGCAGGCCATCTTGCGCACCGCGTTGAAGGGGTGCTCGTTGGTGTGCACCCGTGGCCCCTGCGCCTGGCTCATCGCCTCGGCGGCGTCGAGCGGCGCGGTGAGGTCGACGACGAGGTCGTGCCCGCCCGGCACCCTGGCCGTGGCGGCACCTTCGTCACCGAGGAGGTCCGTGACGTCGTACCGGTGGGTGCGGTGCATGTTGCTCGGTGTCCCGAGCAGGTGGTCGTCGAGGCGCACCTGCGCGACGGTGTCGAGGCCGGCGAAGACGAGCTCGACCCGCTCGCCGGGCGCGGGGGGCGACAGGTGGAGGCGGGTGCGGTAGCGCCACGCGGTGCGACCGATCCACTGGAGCGCGGCCTCGTTCTCGTCGAGGTAGGGGTCGGGGATCAGGCCCGCGGCGAGCAGGTCGGTGTGCACGACCCCGGGCACCGTCGCCGCGACCTCGACCCCGCGCAGGACGTCGGGCACCGCGCCGTCGGTGGCGGTCAGCACCCAGGGCTCGTCGAGCAGCTGTCTCACTTGACGGCTCCAGCGGTCACGCCGGCGACGAAGCTCTTCTGGGCGAGCAGGAAGCCGACGACGACCGGCACGCTGACCACCAGCGAGGCGGCCATGATCTGGTTCCAGTAGACGTTGGTCTGCGTGGAGTACTCCCGCAGCCCGACCGCCAGGGTGCGGTTGGAGTCGTTGGTCATCACCGAGGCGAAGAGCACCTCCCCCCAGGCGGTCATGAAGGAGTAGATCGCGACGGCGATGACTCCCGGACGGGCAGCGGGCAGCACCACTCGCCAGAGGGCGCCGAGGGGGGTGCAGCCGTCGACCATCGCCGCCTCGTCGAGCTCGCGCGGGATCGAGTCGAAGTAGCCGACGAGCATCCAGATCGAGAAGGGCAGCGTGAAGGTGAGGTAGGTGATCACCAGCCCGAGGCGCGAGCCCACGAGCTGGATCCCGGTGGCGCTGTTGATGTTGGTGAAGATGAGGAAGAGAGGGAGCAGGAAGAGCACCCCCGGGAACATCTGCGTCGACAGGACGGTGGTGGTGAAGATCGAGCGCCCCCGGAAGCTGAAGCGCGACACCGCGAAGGCGGCCAGCACGGCGAGCACGACGCTGGCCAGCGTGGCCAGCCCGGAGACGACCAGGCTGTTGCCGAAGTAGCGCGCCAGCGGCACGGTCGTCCACATGTCGACGAAGGGGGAGACGGTGAGGGTCGACGGCCACCACGTGAAGGTGCTCTGCACGTCGCGCAGCGGCTTGAGGGCCGCGGTCACCATCGCGTAGAGCGGGATGAGGGTGAAGGCACCGAGCAGCAGCACGGTCACGGCGCGGAACGACATGAAGCCCTTGGTGTTACGCACGACTGGACCTCCGGTTGGTGACGACGAGGTAGGCCGCGGTGAGGACCATGAGGAAGAGCAGCAACAGCACCGACATAGCCGCCCCGATGCCGAAGTTCCACGTGAGGAACGAGGCGTTGTAGATGTGGAACGACACGAGGTCGCCCGCCGGGGGCTGGGCCGTGCCGAACAGCACGTACGGCGTGTTGAAGTCGCTGAACGTCCACAGGAAGAGGACGAGCACGAGCACGATGTTGACCGGGCGCAGCGACGGCAGGGTGATCGACCGCCAGGACCGCAGGTTGCCCGCACCGTCGACCGAGGCCGCCTCGTAGAGCTCGGTCGGGACCGACTGCAGGCCGGCCATGATCGTGAGGAAGGCGAAGGGCCACAGCCGCCAGACGGCGACGACGACGAGCGAGGTGAACGCGTTGTTGCCCAGCAACCAGAAGGGCCGGTCGCCGGTGAGGTGCAGGTTGTCGGCGAGCACGTGGTTGATCAGGCCCGTGTCGCGCTGGAGCATGAAGTTCCATGTGAGGATCCCGGCATACGCAGGCAGCGCATAGGGGACCAGGAAGAGGGTGCGCACGATGCCTCGTCCCCGGAATGGTTGCTGGAGGGCCACGGCCGCGGCCATCCCCAGCCCCCACGACAGCACGACCGCGGCGACGGAGAAGCCGATGGTCACGAGGAACGACTGGAAGAGCTTGGCGCCGATGCTCGAGTTGATGTCGAGCGCCAGCCGGTAGTTGCCCAGACCCGCCCAGGGGGCCGCTGACCAGTTGGCCAGGAAGAACTTCGTGAGGCGCACGAAGCTCATCCAGATGCCGACGAGCATCGGCAGGATGTGGATCAGCAGCTCCATGACGACGGCCGGCGCGAGCAGCAGGTAGGGCAGGAGCTTGTGGTCACGCGAGGTGGCGCGGCCACGCCGCCGCCGGGGACGGGTGGTGCCCGCCCCGGCGGTCGACGGGGCTGCCGTGCGGGCTGCCGTGGGGGCTGAGCTGGTGGCTGAGCTGGTGGAGGTGGCCATGACCGGGTCCGGGTCTCAGCCGCCGGTCGCGGCGGTGACCTGGTCCTGCGCGTCCTGGAGCGCAGTCTTGACGTCGGTGGCCGAGACCGTCCCGCCCGTGGCCACCTTGGCGAAGAGCGCGTTCATGGCCTTGCCCACGGTCGACTCGAACTGGTCCTCGGCGGCGACGAGGGGCAGCGGCTTCGACATCGTCGCGTAGATGTCCTGGAAGGTCTTGGCCTCCTCGGCGTTGTCGGTGAAGACCGGGGTCTCACCCTGGAGGACGGGCAGTGCGGAGAAGGGCTTGTCGAGCGTCTTCTGCGTCTCGGGCGAGGTCATGAACTTGACGAACGAGAGCGCGGCGTCCTTGTTCTTGGTCGACTTCATCACCGACAGGTTGATGCCGGCGATGAAGGTCGCGATCTTCTGGCCTCCCGACGGGGAGGGGAAGGGCACGACGCCGTAGGCATCGCTCTTCATGCCGTTGCTGACGATGGAGCTGTCGGCGTTGTTCTGGTTGAGGATCATCGCGACCTTGCCGGCGGCGAAGTCGTTGACCGACTTGGTGCCGTTGTCGTACTGCGCGTTGCTCGGGTTGACCACCTTGTCGGTCTGCATGAGGTCGAGGTAGCGCAGGACGCCCTGCACGTTGGCGTCGCTGGTGAAGGTCGGCTTGCCCGCGGCGTCGAACCACGCGCCGCCGTTCTGTGAGCCGTTGATGAAGGCGAAGTGCACGTTCTCGGTGTAGCTGCCCGCGGCGAGCGAGAAGCCGTACTCCTGCTTGGCCGGGACGGTCAGCTTCTTGGCCGCGGTGACCATCTCCTCCCACGTCGTCGGGGGCTGGAGACCGGCGGCGGTGAACATCGCCTTGTTGTAGTAAAGCCCGTAGGCCAGGCCGTAGAGCGGGACGGAGGTCGGGTCCTGCCCGGCCATGCCGCCGGTGTCGAGGGCGGCCTTGACGAACTTGTCCGGGCCGCCGATCGCCGTCATCGCCGCGCTGTCGTAAGGCAGGAACGCGCCGGTGGCCTGGAGCGAGGAGGCCCACGTGTTGCCGATGTTGAGCACGTCGGGGCCGGAGCCAGACGTGATGGCGGTCTGGATGCGGGTCTGCAGGTCGTTCCACCCGATGACCTCGAGGTTGACCTTGACGCCGGTCTGCTTGGTGAAGGCGTCGAGGACGGGGGTGAGGACCTGCTTGTCGTTGTCGAGGCTGGTGCCCTGGTTGCTGGCCCAGTAGGTGAGGGTGGCGTCGGCGCCCGTGGCGCCGCCGGCACTGGTGGTGCTGCCGCCGCTGCTGCTGCAGGCGGCGACGCCGAGCGCGAGCACGCAGGTGCTGGCGGCGGCGAGGAAGGCACGTCGAGTCACGGTCAGACTCCCTTGTCCGAGTAGGCTCCCGGTCGCCGACGGCGAGGTGGGAGGGGTGTGCTGCGACTATGGACCTAACCGGTTAAGAGAGTCAACGTAACCGGTTAAGTTCGTGACCGTATCGTGACCATCCGAGGTCGGGCGAGATCAGCGTGGAGGGGCTGCCGTGGTCCCGCGGACGATGAGGGTGCCGACCGGCGACTCGCGGTGGAGCTGCGTCCCCCCGGCGATCAGGTCGTAGAGCAGGTCGGTCGCGAGGCGGGCCTTGCCGATGAGCCCGTGGTCCATCGCGGTCAGGGGTGGGCGCCCCACCTGGCACAGCACCGAGTCGTCCCAGGCGATGACCGACAGGTCCGTCGGCACCCGCACGCCCAGGTCGGTCGCGGTCGTGACCACCGCCGTGGCCATGATGTCGTTGCCCGCGACGATCGCGGTCGGCGCGGCGCCCGGCCCGTGGGCCAGCAGTGCCGTCGTCGCGGCGGCCCCCGAGGCGAAGTCGTAGGTCGCCTCGACGTGCCTGACCCGCAGACCGCGGCTCGCGCCCTCGCGCGACATCGTCTCGGCGCGCACCCGCTCGTGCGCATACAGGAGCGGGCCACCGAGGTGGGCGACGTCGCGGTGCCCCAGTGAGTGCAGGTGGTCGAGCATCACCTCGACGGTCTGCGCCTCCGGGGTCACGAGGCGACCGATGCCGTCGTCGAGGGCGACGGAGGTGACCATCACGGCCGGGATGCGCAGCGCCCCGAGCAGCGGGATGCGGGGGTCGTCGTCGTGCTCGTCGTAGAGCAGGAAGCCGTCGACCCGGCCCTGCCGGGCCCACCGACGGTAGACGTCGAGGTCTTCCCCCCTCTCGCCCGTCAGCCGCAGCAGCAGCTGGCCGTCGGCGTCGTTGAGGTACTGCTCCACACCGAAGAGCGTGCGCATGTAGAACGCCTCGGCGGCGATGACGGCGGGGTCGCGGGCGATGACGATGCCGATCGTGCCGGTGCGGGAGGCCGACAGGGCGACCGCGGCCGAGCTGGCGTGGAAGCCGAGCTCGTCGGCGAGGTGGAGGACCCGGGCCCGGGTCTCGGCACTGACGCCGGGCCGCCCGTTGAGTGCGTAGGACACCGACGCCTTCGAGATGCCGAGCTGCGCGGCGATGTCGCTGATCGTGATGCGCTCTCGCCGGACGGTGGTCACGGCGTCATCCTCTCAGAGGGGCACTCCCCGGGGACGCCGTTCGCGGTCAGCGGCTCACTGGAAGGGTGCGGGGTCTCCGGCACCGACGCGCGCGATCTCGGGCAGGCCCGAGGAGTAGTCGACGACGGTGGTCGGCACGGCCTCGCAGTCGCCGTCGACGACGACGTCGACCACGTGGTCGAGCTCGTCCTTGACCATCCAGCCCTCGGTCATCGCGTCGGTCGTGCCCGGCAGGATCAGGGTGGTCGACAGCAGCGGCTCACCGAGGGCCTCGAGGATCGCGCGGGTCACGGCGTGGTCGGGCAGGCGCACGCCGACAGTCTTCTTCTTCGGCTGGAGGAGACGCTTGGGCACCTCCTTGGTGGCGGGCAGGATGAACGTGTAGGGCCCCGGGGTGGCGGCCTTGACGGCCCGGAAGACGCGGTTGTCGATCTGCACCAGCTGCCCGAGCTGGGCGAAGTCGTGGCACACCAGCGTGTAGTGGTGCCGGTCGTCGAGGTGGCGGATGGCGGCCATCCGCTCCTTGCCCTCGACGTTGCCGACCTGGCACCCGAGGGCGTAGCCGGAGTCGGTGGGGTAGGCGATCAGGGCCCCTGCCCGCAGCCGGTCGACGACCTGGGCGACCGCACGCGCCTGTGGGTCGTCGGGGTGGATGTCGATGAACCGGGCCATGACCAGGGCGCCTCAGGCCTTGTCGGGGACGACGACGTTGAGCAGCATCGAGACGACCGAGACGATGACCGCGCCGAGCACGGCGTCCCAGAAGAAGCTGTCGACGGCGAAGACCAGCCCGAGGTGCGAGGCGAGCCACGCGGTGAGCTCGAGCATCAGCGCGTTGACGACGACGGTGAACAGCCCGAGCGTCAGCCAGATCAGCGGCAGCGAGAAGAGCTTCACCACCGGCTTGATCGCCGCGTTGACCAGCCCGAAGACGAGCGCGATGAGCACGATGGACACGACCGTCGCGGTCCAGGTCGAGCGCGGCGGGGCGAAGGTGATGCCGGCGACGACAGCCGAGGCGACCCAGAGGGCGACGGCGTTGACACCGGTCTTCAGGGCCAGCCGCGACAGGGTGCTCATGCGGCCATCCTGTCACGCGGGCACGGCGGCGCTACCGTGTCGTGTCATGAGTGCTGACCTGAGCCGGACGTCCGGTGAGCCGCCCCTGACGCAGGCCGAGCAGGTGCGGCTGCGGGCCGCCCTCGGTGAGCTGCCGGCCTACGTGCCGGGCAAGCCGGCCGCCGCGGTGCCGGGGGTCGTGACCTACAAGGTCTCGAGCAACGAGAACCCCTACCCGCCGCTCGACGCGGTGCAGGCCGTCATCGCGGCCGCCGCGGGGGAGGTCAACCGCTACCCCGACATGGCGGTCGCCCTGCTGTCGTCGCGGATCGCGGCGGCGGTCGGTGTCGACCCGGGCAACATCGCGACCGGCACCGGCAGCGTCGCCGTGCTCGCGCACATCGTGCAGGCCATGTGCGACGCCGGCGACGAGGTCGTCTACGCGTGGCGCTCGTTCGAGGCCTACCCGATCGTCGTGGCCCTCGCTGGCGCGGTGTCCGTGCAGGTGCCGGTCGACGCCGACGCGCGCCACCGGCTGTCGGCGATGGCCGACGCCGTCACGGAGCGCACCAAGATCGTCATCGTCTGCTCGCCCAACAACCCCACCGGCACGGTGGTCCACCGCGACGAGCTGGACGCCTTCCTGGCGCGGGTGCCGAGCTCGGTGCTCGTGGTGCTCGACGAGGCCTACCTCGAGTTCGTCGCCGACCCCGAGGCGCCCGACGCGGTCGACGTGTGGAGGGCCCACCCCAACGTGCTGGTCCTGCGGACCTTCTCCAAGGCCTACGGCCTGGCGGGCCTGCGGGTCGGCTACGCCGTCGCGCACCCCCGGATGGCGACGGCGCTGCGGCAGACGGCGACGCCCTTCGGGGTCAGCTCGATCGCGCAGGCGGCGGCGGTCGCCTCCCTCGATGCCGTCGACGAGCTCACCGTCCGCGTCGAGGCCATCGTCGCGGAGCGCACGCGCATGGCGGCGGCGCTCGAGGGCCAGGGGTGGACGCTGTCGGCGAGCGAGGCGAACTTCGTGTGGTTCCCCATCGGCGCCGACTCGGCGGCCTTCGCCGCCGCCTGCGACGCCGCCGGTCTCGTCGTCCGGCGCTACGGCGACGACGGGGTGCGGGTGACGGTGGCCGAGCCCGAGGCGAACGACCGGCTCCTCGAGGTCGCGGCGGCGTTCGGCGCGCGGTAGCGGCGGGGGGATACATTAACCGGGAACGGCTCAACGGTGAGTGCGGTCACACCACGTCCGCGCCTGCCCATCCCCGAAGCCCTGCGCACCACGGTGACCCCGGGAGCGCGCGGCCCGACCGCCGGTCTGACCGACCGGCAGCAAGGAGTGACGGTGAGCGCCGACCCTGACACCACGACCGCAGACACCACGACGGCACCGATCACGGCGGCCGACCTCACGGCGGGTGTTCCCGCCGTCGGTGACGGTGGCCCCGAGATGATCCAGCTGCTGACGCCCGAGGGTCAGCGGGTCGAGGGCGGGACCGACGCCGCCGACTACACGGCATACGTCGACGCCCTCAGCGACGAGGAGCTGCGCGGCTTCTACCGCGACCTCGTGCTCATCCGCCGGGTCGACACCGAGGCGACTGCCCTGCAGCGCCAGGGCGAGCTCGGCATCTGGGCCAGCCTGCTCGGCCAGGAGGCGGCGCAGGTCGGCTCCGGCCGCGCGCTCGCCCCCCAGGACCACGCCTTCCCGACCTACCGCGAGCACGGCGTGGCGTGGTGCCGCGGCGTCGACCCGCTCAACCTGCTCGGCATGTTCCGCGGCGTCAACAACGGCGGGTGGGACCCGGCCGAGAAGAACTTCCATCTCTACACGATCATCATCGGCGCGCAGACCCTGCACGCCACGGGCTACGCGATGGGCATCCAGCGCGACGGCGCGGTCGGCACGGGCGACCCCGATCGCGACGCCGCGGTCATCGCGTACTTCGGCGACGGGGCCACGGCCCAGGGCGACGTCAGCGAGGCCTTCACCTTCGCCGCGGTGATGAACGCTCCCGTCGTCTTCTTCTGCCAGAACAACCAGTGGGCGATCTCCGAGCCGAGTGAGCGCCAGACCCGCATCCCTCTCTACCAGCGCGCCCGCGGCTTCGGCTTCCCCGGGGTGCGGGTCGACGGCAACGACGTGCTGGCCGTGTACGCGGTGACGAAGCACGCGCTCGAGGAGGCCCGCTCCGGCCAGGGCCCGTTCCTCGTCGAGGCCTACACCTACCGCATGGGCGCGCACACGACGAGCGACGACCCCACGAAGTACCGCGTCTCGGCCGACGTCGAGGTGTGGAAGCTGCGCGACCCGATCGCCCGCTTCAAGGCGTGGCTGGCGCGCGAGGGCCGGGCCGACTCGACCTTCTTCGACGCCGTGGAGGCGCAGGCCGACGAGCTCGCCCTGCACGTGCGTCGAGGCACTCTCGAGATGCCCGACCCCGACGCACCGTCGATGTTCGACCACGTCTACGTCGAGCCGCACCCCCTGCTGGCTGCGGAGAGGGAGCAGTTCGTCGCCTACCACGCCTCGTTCGAGGGGAGCCACTCATGACGCAGCTGACCATCGCGAAGGCGCTGACCAACGGCCTGCGCGCCGCCATGGAGAAGGACCCCAAGGTCGTGCTCATGGGGGAGGACATCGGCAAGCTCGGTGGCGTCTTCCGGGTCACCGAGGGCCTGCAGAAGGACTTCGGTGAGGAGCGCGTCATCGACACCCCGCTCGCCGAAGCCGGCATCGTCGGCACGGCGGTGGGTCTCGCCCTGCGCGGCTACCGCCCCGTCGTCGAGATCCAGTTCGACGGGTTCGTCTACCCGGCGTTCGACCACATCGTCAGCCAGGTCGCCAAGATGCGCGCGCGCAGCCTGGGTACGGTGGCGATGCCGATCGTCATCCGCATCCCCGTCGGTGGCGGCATCGGCGCGGTCGAGCACCACAGCGAGTCCAACGAGGCCTACTTCACGCACACGGCCGGGCTCAAGGTCGTCTGCGTCTCCAACCCCGAGGACGCCTACTGGGGCATCCAGCAGGCCATCGCCACCGACGACCCGGTCGTCTTCTACGAGCCCAAGCGTCGCTACTGGGACAAGGGCGAGGTCGGCATCGACGCGCCCACCCGCGGGCTCTGGTCGGCGGCCGTCGCCCGCGAGGGCACCGACTGCACGGTCGTCGCCTACGGCCCGATGGTCAAGACCTGTCTGCAGGCCGCCCAGGCCGCGGCCGAGGAGGGCCGCAGCCTCGAGGTGGTCGACCTGCGCTCGCTCTCGCCGCTCGACCTCGACACCCTCTGCGCGTCGGTCGAGAAGACCGGCCGCATGGTCGTCGTGCACGAGGCGTCGACCAGCGGCGGCCTCGGCGCCGAGATCGCCGCGGCGGTCACGCAGCGCAGCTTCCACCACCTCGAGGCGCCCGTGCTGCGCGTCGGCGGCTACAACCTGCCCTACCCGCCCAGCCGGCTCGAGGAGGACTTCCTCCCCGACCTCGACCGCGTGCTCGACGGTGTCGACCGCGCGCTCGCCTTCTGACGACCTACTGAGACAAGGGATTCCACGACATGGCGCTCCATAGCTTCCGCCTGCCCGACCCCGGTGAGGGCCTCACCGAGGCCGAGGTCGTCACGTGGCGGGTCGCCGTCGGTGACACCGTCAAGGTCAACGACGTGGTCGTCGAGATCGAGACCGCGAAGTCGCTCGTCGAGCTGCCCGTGCCCTTCGCGGGCACGGTGACCGCGCTGCTCGTCGACGAGGGGGCGACCGTCGAGGTCGGCACGACGATCATCACGATCGAGGACGGCATCGGTGCCGCCGAGCCCGTCGAGCCTGCCCCGCCCGTGCCTGTCGCCGTGCCCGTGGTCGTGCCCGTGGCGGCGGACACCGTCGAGGAGGCCATCGAGGAGGGCAAGATCGGGGGCACCACCTCGACCGGCCGCACCGCTGTCCTCGTCGGCTACGGCGTCAAGCAGACCGAGGCCAAGCGGCGTCCCCGCAAGGGTGCCCCGGAGTCACCCCCACCATCCGGTATGCCGCCTGCCGCCGTCGCACCAACCGCCCCCGTCGCGCCACCCACCCCCGTCGCGTCATCCGCCCGGGCACTGGCCAAGCCGCCGGTCCGCAAGCTGGCCAAGGACCGCGGGATCGACCTGCGCGACGTCACGGCGACCGGAGCGGGCGGCCTCGTCACCCGGGCCGACCTCGAGGCCCACACCCCCGGGACCGTCCCCGCGCCACAGCTCGAAGACCTTCGAGCTGAGGCGACCCCGGCCCCGACCCCCACCCCGAACCAGCGCGAGACCCGGATCCCGGTCAAGGGTGTCCGCAAGATGACCGCTCAGGCGATGGTCGGCTCGGCCTTCACGGCCCCGCACGTGACGATGTTCAACACCATCGACGTGACCGCGACGATGCAGCTCGTGGCCCGGCTCAAGGCCGACCGCGAGTTCCGAGACGTCAAGGTCACCCCGATGCTGGTCCTTGCCAAGGCCCTGCTCGTCGCCATCCGCCGCAACCCCGGGATGAACGCCGTCTGGGACGAGCAGGCGCAGGAGATCGTGGTCAAGCACTACGTCAACCTCGGCATCGCCGCCGCGACGCCACGCGGCCTCGTGGTGCCCAACGTCAAGGACGCCGACCAGATGTCGATGCTGCACCTGGCGCAGGAGATCGGGGCCCTCACCGAGACCGCGCGCTCCGGCCGCACCCAGCCGGCGCAGATGAGCGGTGGCACGATCACCATCACCAACGTCGGCGTCTTCGGCATCGACACGGGCACCCCGATCATCAACCCGGGCGAGAGCGCCATCGTCGCCTTCGGGGCCGTCAGGAAGCAGCCGTGGGTCGTGACCGACGCGGACGGCGACGACCAGCTCGCCATCCGTCAGGTCACCACGCTCGCCGTCTCGTTCGACCACCGACTCATCGACGGGGAGCTCGGCAGCCGCTTCCTCGCCGACCTGTCGGCGCTGCTCGAGGACCCGAGCCGGGGGCTGGTCTGGGGCTGAGTCACCCCACGCCTCAGCGCCCGACGGCGTAGCCCTGCATCCCGCGGGGGTTCGCTCCCGCCCTCAGGATGCCGTCGGGCGAGCGGGTCACGGCACAGAGCCGGCCCAGCGACCACGGGCCGGCCACGGTGACCGCGTGTCCCCGCGCCTCGAGGTCGGCGACCCCTGCGGCGCCGACCCGCGACTCCACCACCACCCCGCCGGGCTGCCGGCCTCGGGGATAGAACGACCCGGTGAACCCGATGGAGTGGAAGGCCGGTGCGTCGATGGCCGCCTGGAGCGACTGCCCCTGCACCAGCGTGCGCAGCAGCAGGAGCAGCTGCCACTGGTCCTGCTGGTCACCACCGGGGCTCCCGCAGGCCAGGTATGGAACGCCGTCGCGCAGCACGAGCGTCGGGGTCAGCGTCGTGCGGGGCCGCTTCCCGGGCGCGAGCGACGACGCCAGCCCGTCCTCGAGCCAGAACATCTGCATCCGGCTGCCCAGGCAGAAGCCGAGGCCGGGGATCGTCGGCGAGCTCTGCAGCCAGCCGCCGCTCGGGGTCGCCGACACCATGTTGCCGGCCCGGTCGACGACGTCGACGTGGCACGTGTCACCGCGGGTCGCGCCCGACGCCGCGACCGTGGGCTCCCCGACGGTCGCGTCGACGCGCGCTGCGTGCGTCTCGGCTCCGCCGCCGCCCAGCACGAAGGACGCCAGTCGCGGCACCCGACCGTCGGGTCGTCCCGGCCGGATGCCGAGGTCGGCGCGTTCGCCGACGAGACCTGCTCGCTCGCGGGCGTAGCCGGTCGACAGCAGCGCCTGCATCGGCTCGTCACCGCTGCCGTACCACGCCTCACGGTCGGCCGCGGCGAGGTTGAAGGTCTCGACGACCGCGTGAATACCGCTGGCGGACAGCAGGTCGAGGTCCGCAGGGTCACCGAGGGCGTCGAGCGTCCCCAGCACCTGCAGCAACGTCGGACCCTGCCCCCACGGGCCCGTCTTGGCGACGGTGTGGCCCTGCCACTCCAGCGTGGTCGCAGGCTCCCAGGTCGCCTCCCACCCGGCGAGGTCGGCACCGGTGAGCAGGCCGGCGTGCCGCTCACCGGACGAGTCACGAAAGGGCCTGCGCGAGAACGCATCCACGGCTTCGGCGACAAAGCCCTGCGACCAGGCCCGCCGGGCCGCGTCCACCTGTCCCACCCGGTCGGAGCCGCCGGCCTCGCCCTCGGCGACGATCCGCTCGAGGGTGTCGGCCCACTGCGGGTTGCAGAAGAGGGCCCCGGCCGTCGGCGCCCTCCCTGCGGCCAGCCACAGCCGAGCCGACGGGGTCCAGTCGTCGGTGAAGAGCTCACGCACCGCGTCCACCGTGGCGGACACCTGCGCGAGCAGGGGGTGCCCGTGTCGCGCGTAGCCGATGGCGGGCTCGAGCACCTGGCGCAACGACTGCGTGCCGTGGTCCCGCAGCAGGAGCAGCCAGGCGTCGAACGCGCCGGGCACCGTGGCGGCGAGGGGGCCCGAGCCGGGCACCAGCGACAGCCCCTCATCGGTGTAGTGGGCGATGGTCGCCGCAGCAGGGGCCGGCCCCTGCCCGCAGAGCACGCGTGGCGTCGGGTCACCCGCCGTCACGACGATGGCGGGCAGGTCGCCCCCGGGGCCGTTGAGGTGCGGCTCGACCACCTGCAGCACGAAGCCGGCGCAGACCGCCGCGTCGAAGGCGTTGCCCCCGCGCTCGAGCACCCCCATCGCCGACTGCGACGCGAGCCAGTGCGTCGACGACACCATGCCGAAGGTGCCCTCGAGGGTCGGGCGGGTCGTGAAGCTCACGCCCTGGTCACTCCACCCCGGGCACGATCCTCATGTCCCTCACGGCGCCACCGTCGAGGGCGGCGAGCGCCTCCTGGTAGGCCGGGCTGTCGTGCGCCGCCCGGGCGGCGTCCACCGAGTCGAAGCGGAGCACGACGGTGCGGGTGGCCTCGCCGGCTTCATACGTCTGCTCGGGCAGCCCGCGGGCCACGAAGGTGCCCCCGGCATCCCTCAGGGCGGGTCCCGCCAGCTCGGCGTAGGCCGCGACCTTGGCCTCGTCGGTGATCTCACGGTAGATGCTGATCCAGTAGGCGCTCATGCCCCCATCCTCGCCGACCCGGGGCCCCTCACGAAAGCAGCATCGCCAGCTCGTGCGCGACGGCCTGCATCCCGGCGGCACTCGGGTGGTAAGAGGCGGGGATCCGGGCCGGTGACGTCTCGAAGCCGAAGACCCAGGGGTCGTCGGCCCCCAGCGCGTGTCGGCGGCTGAGCGCGGAGGCGCGGACGAGCTCGGCCGCTGTGCGGGCCGCCGCCTGCTCGAAGGCGGTCTCGAGCGCGGACTGGATGCGCAGGAAGGTCGCGAGGTCGCCTGTGTCGAACGGGGCGTCGTCGGCGCTGTGCTCGTCGACGACGGTCAGGTAGTCGACCAGCACGACCCGAGCCGTGGGAGCAGCCCGGCGCACGGCCTCGACGACCTGCACCAGACCTGCGGCCGCCGCCGCCGTCGAGGCGGGCGTCGGCTCGGTCACGCCCGCCCCCAGCTGCTGCTCGAGCACCGCGACCATCGGGTGGTGGGGGTCATGGCGTCGCCAGGAGGCCGAGAGCATCGACCCGAGATAGTACAGGTCGTTGCCGCCCGCGGTCACCGTCACGACGTCGGCCTCCGCCGGCACCCCGGCCAGCTGCGGCGCGAAGGTCGTGCCGTCCATGGTGACCTGCGCCTCCCGCAGGATGCTCGCGGTCGTCGCCCCCGACACGGTCAGGTCGACGAGCCCGGCCCCCAGCGCCCCGGCGAGCAGGTGCGGGTAGTTGTGCAGGGACCGCAGGGCGGCGACGTCGGCATACGGCGGGAGACCGGGGCCGGCGGCGAACGAGCTGCCGAGGGCCGTGATCAGCAGGGGAGAGGGCACGAGCGATGCTCCCACCGACTTGGACAGCGGCGCCCGCAGGGGCGACACTCGAGGAGGCCGGCAACCCGGTCGTCCCGCTGAACAGGAGTCCTGCTGTGCTGCGCGCCTACCGGCCGCTCCTCACCGTCGCCGGTGCGAGGCGCTTCGTCATCGGTGCCTCGCTCGGGCGGGTCGCGGTCGCGATGTTCGGCATCTCCGTCGTCGTCATGGTCGCCCGCCGCGAGGGCTCCTACGCCCTGGCCGGTGCGGTCTCCGCCGTCGGACTCCTCACCTTCGCCCTCGCCGCTCCCGTCATCGGTGGTCTCGTCGACCGCTACGGCCAGCGGCGGGTCGCCGTGCCCCTCGTGGTGGTCGCGACCGCGATGCTCGCGGTGATGGTCGTCTGCTCGATCACCCGCGCCCCGGTGTGGACCCTCTTCGTCACCTACGCCCTCTCCGGCGGCGTCGCGAGCCTCGGCACCATGAGCAGGGCCCGGTGGAACACCGCCTTCCGCGGTGACCCCGAGTCGTTGCACGTGGCCATGTCGTTCGAGCAGGTGCTCGACGAGCTGGGCTTCGTCGTGGCGCCGGCGCTCGCGGTCGTGCTGAGCACGACCTTCCTGCCCGAGACGGGGGCGATCGTCGCGGGCCTGGGCTTCTTCGTCGGCACCCTGCTCTTCTGCTCCGCGCGCGAGAGCGAGCCCCGGGTCGTCGCCCGCGTCGACCGCCCCGGCGGCCTGGCGGTCACCCGTCCCGGTCTGCTCGTGGTCGCCGCGATCATGACCTTCACCGGGGTCCTCTTCGGCAGCAACGAGGTGGTCACCGTCGCGGTCGCCGAGGCCGCAGGCCACGAGAACCTCGCCTCGGTCGTGCTCGGCCTCTTCGCGCTCGGCTCGGCAGCCTCGGGACTGGCCTTCGGCACCCGCCGGTTCCGCTCGGGCGTGGTCACGCGGCTGCTCGTCGGGGTGGGTCTGATGGCCCTGCTCGAGGTGCCGGTGCTCCTGGTCTCGGGGAGCCTGTGGGCCCTGGCCGGCGTGATGCTCGTCGCCGGGGTCGCCACCGCGCCCACCCTGATCACCAGCATGGGGCTCGCCCAGCGGCTCGTGCCGCCCGCGATGCTGAATGAGGGCATGACCGTGGTCCTCACCGGTCTCGTGGTCGGCGTCTCCGGCGGGTCGGCCCTCGGTGGCGCCGCGGTCGAGGCCCTCGGGCCACGGCCGGCGTATGCGGTGCCCGTCCTCGCCAGCGTCGTCGCCCTCGTGCTCGCCCTGCTCGGATCGCGCTCGCTCGCGCGCGCGGAGCGTGCGGTCGGTGACGTCGGCCCTGCGCCGGTCGTGCCGGAGACGCAGGTAGTGCCGGGCGTGCCGGTCACCGTGGCCGGCGAGGCATCAGGTCTGCGCGGCGACCAGACGGTGTAGCGCGAGCCGTGCCACCTGGGGGTAGCCCAGGGCGATCGGTGCGATGGCCTCGACCGTGAGGGTGGCGACCGAGCCGGCTTCACCCTCGGCGAGTCGTACCCCGTGTCCCAGCATCGCGGTCAGGGGCCCCATATTGACCCGCCAGGTCCACGAGCGGGCCTGCTCGTCGACGCTCTCGATGCGGAAGGTGAGGAAGACCCCGGCCACCCCGCGCACGATGCCGGTGACCCCCGCAGCGATCCGCGGCGCCGTGGCCTCGACCGTGCGGATCGGTGGTGACCAGGTGTGCCAGGCCGAGATCACGGCATACCGCTGCCACACCTGCTCGACCGAGGCCGGTCCTGACACCTCGATGGTCCGCTGCACGAGCCTCACCGTACCCGCGCGCCCGACCCGACGTGGGTGGGGTCGGGCGCGCGGGGGGTGGGGACCCGGGGTCAGCGCACCGTCGGCAGCAGGCTGCGCCGCAGGGCCTGCAGGTCGGTCGCCGCCGGGGCGGCCGCCTTGGCGGCGGCCGTCGTCAGCGTGGCGGCCGGCGGGGGCACCGGCTTGCACTGCCGGTCCGACACGTTGCCGGCGACCCGGGCCGGCAGGGCGCCGGTCGCGAGGTAGTCGGCGATGGTGTTGTCCGTGCACCGGATGCCCGAGAGCGAGCCGGCGTGGGTGGTGCCGCCGACGCCCTCGATGAGGACGTTCTTGGGGAAGATCGACCGCACGTAGAGCGAGCCCTCGAACGGCGTTGCCGCGTCGCGGGTCTCACCGATCATGAGCATCCCCGGTGCACCGTTGTCCTTGACCTTCACCGGCGTGCCGGGCTGGGCGGCCCAGGTGCGGCACGGGGCGTTGAACCAGGCGTTGGCCCAGGTCTCGAAGGGGTGGGTGCCGTAGATCGTCCAGTTGTCGGTGGCCCACTTCGTCCAGCGGGAGGGCCACTTGGCGTCGGTGCACTGGGTGGCGAGGTACATCAGGTAGCCGTTGTCGGCGCCCGGCCCGGTGGGACCGTTGGCGCCGATGTAGGCCTCGGCGACGGGCGTGTAGTTCTTGTCGTTGACCCAGGCGCTGAAGGCGCTGGCCGTGTCGGCCCAGCCGTAGACGTAGTAGCCCGCGCCGAGGAAGGCGTCGGTCCACTCGTCGGGGCCGATCGTGCCGATCCCCGCCACCGGGACGGAGGTCTGGCGCAGCTGGCCGAGGATCTTGTAGTAGGTCTTCTGGATCGCGACCGGGTCGGTGCCGAGGTGGTAGACGCTGTCGTTCTCGGCGATCCACGCCCAGAAGGCCGGCATCACCTCGTCGAAGGCGATGTCCTGGTCGAGGTTGCCCTGGTACCAGACGCCGCGGGGGTCGACGGTGCCGTCGATCACGAAGCGGCGCACCTGCTGCGGGTGCAGCGTCGCGTAGACCTGAGCGAGGTAGGTGCCGTAGGAGAAGCCGTAGAAGTTGATCTTCTGCTGCCCCAGGGCGATCCGCATGCTCTCCATGTCGGCGACCGTGTCGGTCGTCTTGACGTGGTCGAGCAGGAGGCCGGCGGCGGCCGCGC
Organism: Dermatophilaceae bacterium Soc4.6; assembly: GCA_039889245.1. Taxonomy (NCBI): domain Bacteria; kingdom Bacillati; phylum Actinomycetota; class Actinomycetes; order Micrococcales; family Dermatophilaceae; species Dermatophilaceae bacterium Soc4.6. Next base: position 2,635,160 of record JAZGVH010000002.1, read on the forward strand.
AGTCGCGGGCGTAGGTGTTGGTCTTGGTGAACCACTGCCGCTGGACCGTCGGGTTGGACGGGATGTAGTCGGGGCGGTCGAAGCCGAAGTAGTCACCGTTGCACGTGGGCGAGGGCTCGCTGGATCCGACCCCGCGTGGGTCGAAGCCGATCCAGTCGTAGCTGCTGCCGGCGCCCTTGGGCACGTACTGCCCGAGGACCGACAGGGTCAGGCCCGACCCACCGGGGCCTCCCGGGTTGGTCAGCATGACGCCCTGGTACTTGGCGGCCGACGAGGTGTGCGCGATCCGCGAGATCGCGAGCTTGATCTTGGTGCCCTGCGGGTTCGCGTAGTCGAGCGGCACGGTGAGCATCGCGCACTCGCCCTTGTAGAACTGCAGGGTCCTGCTGGCGCACGGCCCCCACGTCAGGGGTGGCGGCACGTAAACCGCGGACGGCGCCGTGGTGGTGGTGGTCGTGTCGGTCGCCGCGGCGGCGAGGGCCCCGGTGGTCGAGGCGGCCGCAGCGGTCAGGCCCAGGGTGAGGGCCGATCCGATCGCGACCAGGCGTGGCAGTGTGCGCATCTGGTGTGGTCTCCCGTCAGGTCGCCCGGCGGCGACAGCCGCCACTCTCCTGCCCGGGAGCCGGTATGGCAAGAGGAACTGCCGTCCCCGGTTGTGCTAACGACACCTTTTGCACGCACGACGTCGGTATGCCGGGTGCCCGTGAGGGGCACCCGGCATACCGGAGGGGGTGGTGCGGTGGTCGTGACGCTCAGCTCACGCCGAGCGGGTCAGACCAGGTCGCCGGGCTCGGCGCGGTGGCGGCCGGGCTCGGGGTCACCCGCGGTGAGGGTGACCTCGGGCCGGCTGCCGGCCATGGCCTCGAGCTCGTCGAGGCTGGCCTCGTGCCGGCCATGGGCCGGGGTGTGACCGTTGGTCGGCTGGAGACCGGCCTGGTCGGCGAACGCCTGCGGGTCGTCGACGAGGACGCCACCGGCCGGCACCAGCACTGGTGCGGGCTCGTGGGCCCGGTCAGGCTCCGGCGCGCCAGCGACCGGCGCCGCGGCGGCTACAGCGGCAGCCGCCTTGTTGCTCTCGGCTGCGCGCTCGGCGCTCGGCGAGCCACCACGCAGCTCGACGTGGGGCAGGAACAGCACGACGAAGAAGGACGCCGCGAGGATGAAGGTCGCCACGAGGAAGACCGTCGACATGGCCCCCGAGAAACCCACGAGGAACGGGTGGGCGACGGCCTTGTCGAGGCTGCTGAGGAACGAGGTGTCGCTCAGCGACGCGCCCGTGCCACCGCTCTGCTGCTGGGCGAGGAAGGCCTTCGTCGGGCCCGTCGCGGTGGCTGCGGCCTGCTGGAACTCCGGCGTCGACGCCGCGCTCTGGTAGGCGGAGCTGATCTTGTCTCCGGCGGTGGAGAAGAGGATCGACAGGAAGACGGCGGTGCCGAGCGTGCCGCCGATCTGGCGGGTGAAGGTGGCCGACGAGGTGGCGACACCGATGTCGCGCGGGCTCACGGAGTTCTGCACGGCGAGGGTCAGCGGCTGGAAGTTGAACCCCAGCCCGACGCCGAAGAAGACCATGATCGCCATGGTGATCGGCAGCGCTGTGTCGGCGCCGACGAAGTGGAAGGCGAACATCGCCCCGGTGAGCAGCCCGGTGCCGATGATCGGGTAGCGGCGGTAGCGACCGGTGCGCGAGATGAGCTGACCCGACAGGATCGAGCCGAACATGATGCCGAGGGTCAGCGGCAGGAGCAGCAGGCCGGCCTGCGTCGGGGAGGCACCCTTGACGATCTGCAGGTAGAGCGGCAGGGCAGCGAGGCCACCGAACATGCCCATGCCGATGAAGACCGAGGCGATCGACGAGACGCCGACGGTGCGGATCGCGAAGAGGCGGAGCGGGATGAGGGCCTCCTCCTTCATGGCCCGCTCGACGAGCAGGAAGCCGACGATGCCGGCGACACCGATGACGTACGTCGCGATGGAGCGGGCCGAGACCCAGCCCCACTCGCGGCCCTGCTCGGCGACGATGAGCAGCGGCACGAGGGCGACGGAGAGCGCGACGGCGCCCCACCAGTCGACGCGGCTCTCACGGCGCTCGTGCTTCTTCAGGTGCAGGGTGCGGGTGACCACGACCAGCGCAGCCATGGCGATCGGCACGTTGACCAGGAAGACCCAGCGCCAGCCGGTGATGCCGAGGATGGAGGACTGGCCGGCGAAGAAGCCACCGATGACCGGTCCGAGCACGCTCGAGGTGCCGAAGACGGCGAGGAAGTAACCCTGGTACTTCGCGCGCTCACGTGGCGACACGATGTCGCCGATGATGGCGAGCGAGAGGGAGAAGAGACCGCCGGCGCCGAGGCCCTGCACCGCGCGGAAGGCCGAGAGCATGCCGATCGACGTCGCGAAGGAGCACAGCAGCGAGCCGATGGTGAAGAGGCTGATGGCGAGCAGGAAGAACTGCTTGCGGCCGTACATGTCGGAGAGCTTGCCGTAGAGCGGCGTGACGATCGTCGAGGTGATGAGGTAGGCCGTCGTCACCCAGGCCTGGGCCGAGAGCCCGTGCAGCTGGTCGGCGATCGTGCGGATCGAGGTCGCGACGATGGTCTGGTCGAGCGCGGCCAGGAACATGCCCATCATCAGGCCGGTGAGGATGGTGAGGATCTGACGGTGGGTCAGGATGCCGTCGTCGGCGGGTTCGTGCAGTCCGGCCGAGGCCGGGGTGGGGGTGGCTGCTGCCATGTCAGTGCTCCTGGTGGTGCGTGGTGTGCGTGATGGGGTCGGTGGGCGCGGGCGCCGCGAGGGCCGGTGAGCCGGCCGGGTGCAGGAAGAGCTCGGTCTTGAAGGCGGCACAGGTGTCGACGAAGCGGTCGAGGTGGGTGAGGAAGTCGGTGGCATCCTGCTCGCTCCATTCGGCCAGCATCTGCTCGAACCACTCGCCACGGCGGGTGACCACCTCGTCGATCACGTGACGGCCCCTCGGGGTGAGCGACAGCAGCTGGGCCCGGCCGTCGTCGGGGTCGTGGATCTTCTCGACGAGGCCGACAGCCACCAGGTGCGTGACCTGGCGGCTGACGGTCGAGATGTCGGAGTGGATGCTCTCGGCGAGGGACGAGACGCGCTGCGGCTCGTGCGCCAGGGTGAAGAGCGCCGCGAAGTGCGAGTGGTCGAGGCCGGGCGCATCGACCATCGTCGTCAGCGGCATGCGGTTGCGCATCGACGTGAGGATCTTCACGACCCGCACGATGGTGTTCGAGAGCGCACTGGCGGTCTCGGGGGTGACGCTCATGTCTGGTGGCTCCGCGGCGTGCAGTGAGAAGTTGCTTGGGACAAGCAACTATGACACAGATCTATTGCATGTGCCAAGCAACTATCTGCCCAGCCTCGCCGCCGGGTGGGGGATGTCGGCCGAGGTCCTTACGCTGGAGTCATGGCTTCAGCCCCTGCCCCGGCGCCCCTGGCCGCCCGCGCTCCCCGGCCGCGCAGATCCGGGCCCACCACCGTGCCGGTGCTCGGCCTCGGGATCGTGGCCGTGCTCGCCTGTCTCGTCGCGATCGTCATCGGCGGTGCGGCGACGGCCGCGGTGGCCGGTCTGCAGGACCCGGGAGCCGTCGTCCGCTGGGGCCTGCCGGTCGTGCGCGTGGTGCACGACGTGGCTGCCTCGCTGACCATCGGCCTGCTCGTCGTCGGCGCCCTGCTGCTGCCGGGCACGACGGGGGGCAGGGGGGGCAAGGACGCGGTCGCTCCCCCCACCATGCTGCGTGCGGGAAAGCTCGCGATGTGGTCGGGTTGCGTCTGGGTCGCGGCCGGTCTGGTCGGGGTCGTGCTCGGCTTCGCCGACGCCGCCGGGACGCCGCTGTCCAGCCCCGTCTTCTGGGCTCAGCTGCAGACCTTCGTCTGGCAGCTGGAGACGCTGCGGGTGGGCATCATCAGCTCGCTGCTGGCGGCCGTCGCCGCCACCATCGCGGGCGTGTCCCTGACCCGCAAGGGTCTGGCCGGCGCCGCCTTCGTCGCGGTCGGCGCCCTGCTGCCGCTCGCGCTCGCCGGGCACGCCGCCGGCAGCAGCGACCACGAGACAGCCGTCAACACCATCGCCTTCCACCTCGTGGGTGCCGCGCTCTGGGTGGGTGGTCTGCTGGCGCTCGCCGTGCTGCGGCCGCTGCTCGGCAAGCGGCTCGCCCCGGTCGTCGCGCGCTACTCCGCGCTCGCCCTGTGGTGCTTCGTGGCCGTGCTCGTCTCGGGGGTCGCCAGCGCCTGGCTGCGCCTCGGTGGCCTCGCTGGACTGGCCACCGCGTACGGCGTGCTGGTCGTGGTCAAGGCGGTGTGCCTCGTGGTGCTGGGGCTCTTCGGCCTGCAGCAGCGGCGGCGGGTGGTCGACCGGCTCGCGGTCGACCCGACCTCGGCTGCCCTCTTCGCGCGGATGGCGGTGACCGAGCTCGCGGTCATGGGGGTCGCGTTCGGCTTCGCGACGGCCCTGGCCCGCAGCGCCCCGCCGGTGCCCGACACGCTGCCCCCGCTCGACGCGGCGCAGGGGCTGACCGGATACCCCGCGCCCCAGGATCCCGTGGGGCTGAGCTGGCTCTCGCAGTGGCGCTTCGACTGGCTCTGGGGCGTGCTCGCGGTGGTGGCGGTGGCGGCCTACCTCGTGTGGGTGGTGCGGCTGCACCGCCGTGGCGACCGGTGGCCCGTGCTGCGCACCTGCTCGTGGGTGCTCGGGTGGGCCGTCGTCGCCTGGACGGTCTGCGGTCCGCCCGGCGTCCTGGGGCGGGTCTCCTTCTCCTGGCACATGATCGAGCACATGGTGCTCGCCATGCTGGCGCCGGTCTTCCTCGTGCTCGCGGCGCCCGTGACGCTGGCGCTGCGCGGCATGGTGCCGCGGCGCGACGGCAGTCTCGGCCCGCGTGAGCTGCTGCTCGGCCTCGTCCACTCCCGGCTGCTGCGGGTGATGGGCAACCCGGTCGTCGCGGCCGTGCTGTTCTTCGGCAGCCTCGCCGTCTTCTACTACTCGCCACTCTTCGGCCTGGCCCTCGAGACCCACACCGGGCACGTGCTGATGGTGGCCCACTTCCTGCTCACGGGCTACCTCTTCGTGTGGGTGCTCGTGGGGATCGACCCCGGCCCGCCGAAGTGGTCGGCGCCGATGAGGCTCGTCGTCCTGCTCGTCACGATCTCGTTCCACGCCTTCTTCGGGGTCGGGCTGATGACCGGTGAGACCTTGCTGGCGCCCGACTTCTTCCAGTCGGTCCAGATTCCGTGGGTGCCCGACATCCTGGCTGACCAGCGCCTCGGCGGCTCCTACGCCTGGGGCATCGGCGAGGTGCCGACCCTCCTGCTCGCGATGCTCGTCGTCGCCTCCTGGGTGCGCAGCGACGCCGCCGAGACCAAGCGCGGCGACCGGCAGGCCGCGCGCGACGGCGGCGCCGAGCTCGAGGCCTACAACGCCCGGCTCGCGAGCCTGCGCGAGCGCGGCGCCCAGCGGGTGCCCGATCAGGACTGACGACGCTCCATCCCGACGCGGTGCGGGTCCTCCCGGGTGGAGGTCGCCCTCCCGGGCCGCGACGCCGGCGACCTAGGATCGGCCGTATGAAGATCGCCCTCGTCCAGCTCGCCTACGGAGACGACGAGAGCGTCGTCGACCGGGTCGCTCGCGCAGCCGACCTGGTGCGGGCGCAGCGCGGCCACGACCTCGTCGTCCTGCCCGAGCTCTGGGCCGCCGGCGGTTTCTCCTACCGACTGTGGGCCGACCGCGCCGAGGACCTGGCGGGCGCCGTCGCAGCCGCGATGTCGGCCGCGGCCCGCGACGCCGGAGTCACCCTGCTCGCCGGGTCGATCGTCGAGCGCGGGTCCGAGGTGGGCGCCGAGGGCAAGGACCTGTGGAACACGCAGCTGCTCTTCGGCGCCGACGGCGAGCTGCTCACCCGCTACCGCAAGATCCACCGCTTCGGCTTCCAGGGCGGCGAGCCGGCGTTGATGGAGGCCGGTGACGAGCTGGTGCTCGTCGACCTGCCCGACGGCACCACCGGTCTCGACGGCACCCCCGGCACGCCCGGCACCGTGCGCGCCGGGCTGACCACCTGCTACGACCTGCGGTTCCCCGAGCTCTACCGGGCCCTGCTCGACGGCGGGGCCCGGATGTTCGTCGTGCCTGCCGCCTGGCCGATGCGCCGGGTCGAGCACTGGACCCTGCTGGCCCGGGCCCGCGCCATCGAGGACCAGTGCTTCGTGGTCGCCTGCAACACCGCCGGCACCCACGCCCGCACCCTGATGGGCGGTCACTCGATCGTGGTCGCCCCGACCGGCGACGTGCTCGCCGAGGCCGGCGCGGACGAGCAGGTGCTGAGCGTCGAGGTCGATCTCGACCTCGTCACGACCTGGCGCGAGGAGTTCCCCGTGCTCGGTGACCGGCGCCTGCCGCAGGGCCTGTGCTGAGCCGTCGGCCGCGTCGGGAACACCGCGCCCGGACCCCGGCGTTGCCCCAGCCGTGAGCACCCCGTCCCCGTCCTCGCGCGCCCGCGCGCGCGTGCGTGCCCCCGAGCTCGTCGGCCGCCGCTGGCTCGGCACCGCGGGCCGCGACCTCTCGCTGGAGCAGCTGCGAGGGCGGGTCGTCGTGCTCGACTTCTGGACCTTCTGCTGCGTCAACTGCCTCCACGTCCTCGACGAGCTGAGGCCGCTGGAGGCGCAGTTCGCCGACGAGCTGGTGATCATCGGCGTGCACTCGCCCAAGTTCGAGCACGAGGGCGAGCCGGCGGCGGTCGAGGCGGCGGTCGAGCGCTACGAGGTGCACCACCCCGTGCTCGACGACCCGGCCCTCACCACGTGGAGCGCATATGCCGCCCGCGCCTGGCCGACCCTCGTGGTCATCGACCCCGAGGGCTACGTCGTCGCGTCGATGTCGGGTGAGGGCCACGGCCCCGGCCTGGTGTCCCTGGTCGAGGAGCTGCTGGAGGAGCACCGCGCCAAGGGCACCCTGCGCACCGGCGACGCGCCCTATGTCGCCCCGGCTCCCCGCGTCGGCGCCCTGGCCTTCCCCGGCAAGGCGGTCGCGCTGCCCGACGGGTCCTTCGTGGTGAGCGACACCACCCACCACCAGGTCGTGCACCTCGAGGCCGACCTCGAGACGGAGCGCCGCCGCTGGGGCCGTCGCGGTGAGCTGGCCGAGCCCCAGGGCGTGCTGGCCCTGCCGAGCGATGTTGCGACGTCCGTGGGCTACGACCTGCTGGTCGCCGACTCCGTCCACCACCGGGTCGTCGGGATCTCGTTGTCGGACACAGAGATCCGCGTTGTCGCCGGCACGGGGAAGCAGCTGCGCGAGCGCTCTGGCGGAGGCCGGGCGCTGCGGCAGCCGCTCTCCACCCCGTGGGACCTCGCGTGGTGGCAGGGACGGGTCGTCGTGGCCATGGCCGGTGTGCACCAGCTGTGGCAGCTGCACCTGTGCGCCGACCCCGAGCTCGCCACCGTCGACGTGCTGGCCGGCACCACCCAGGAGGGAATCCGCGACGGCGCCGTCGCCACCGCCTGGTTCGCCCAGCCCTCGGGGCTGGCCACCAGCGCCGACGGCGAGACGCTGTGGATCGCCGACGCCGAGACCTCAGCGCTGCGCTCGCTGACCCAGGGCGACCGGGGCCCGGTCATCACGACCCATGTCGGCACCGGCCTCTTCGACTTCGGTCACCGCGACGGCACCGCCCACGGGCCCGTCGGCACCGGGCAGGTCGGCGACGCCCTGCTGCAGCACCCGCTCGGCGTGACCGTGCTGCCCGACGGGTCGGTCGCGGTCAGCGACACCTACAACGGGGCGATCCGCCGCTTCGACCCGGCGAGCAACCAGGTGACGACCCTCGCGACCGGTCTGCTCGAGCCCAGCGACGCCGTCGTCGAGACCGACCCCGAGGGCGGCTCGCGGCTCGTCGTCGTCGAGTCGGCGGCCCACCGGCTGGTGCGCGTGGCCCTGCCGACCCAGGCCCAGCGGGTCGAGGGTCCCGCCCACCGCACGCAGCGCCCCCCGACCGACCTCGCGGCCGGCGACGTCGCGCTCCGCGTCACGTTCACCCCGCCGCCGGGGCAGAAGCTGGACGACCGGTATGGCGACCCGACCCGCCTCGTCGTCTCGGCCACCCCGCCCGGGCTGCTGCTCGAGGGGGAGGGGACGGCCCCCGGCCTCACCCGTACGCTGCGGCTCGCGGCCGGCATCCACGAGGGGACGCTGCACGTCTCGGTGCAGGCGGCTGCGTGCGACAGCGACACCGGAGACACCGAGCACGCCGCCTGCCACCTCTTCCAGCAGGACTGGGGCGTGCCCCTGCGGGTGCTCGAGGCGGGCGCACACGACCTGACCCTCGACCTGCGTGCCGTCTGACCGCTCCCGTCGTGCTGTGTCTGCCGCGCTGTGCCGTGCCCCACCTGGTGGGGCACGGCACAGCGCCGGAGGGATGCGCCTCACCCCGCTCCAGGTTTGCCGGGAGGGATCGGTGGGTATGGGACCTCCCCCGGTACGGTCGGGCGCGTTGTGGCGCACCCGCCACGACCTCCTTTACTGAGAAGGCAGCGACATGGGCATTGGTCTCGGAGTGTTCCTCATCATCGTCGGAGCGGTCCTCAGCTTCACGACCCTCGACACGCAGTACATCGGCTCCAACCTCGACACCGTCGGCTTCATCATCATCGCCGGCGGTTTCCTGGCCCTGATCTTCGGCACGATCCAGAACTACCAGCGCACCCACACACGCCACGAGGAAGTGGTCGACCGTCGCAGTCGCTCGGTCAACGACACGGTCGTCGACTCCGGTGAGCGCCGAGTGGTCGACGAGCGTCGCGCCGAGGACCTCTGACCACGCGCCGCGAGCACGAGGAGGCCCCCACCCGGCAGGGGTGGGGGCCTCCTCGTCGTCCGAAGCCGCAGGTCGGCTCAGAAGGCGCTCTCGGGTAGGTCCATCAGGTCGAGGTCGGTGCCCTCGCAGATGGCCCGCTCGGACGTGAGTCGCGGGAGCACGTTGCGGGCGAAGAACTGGCCCGCCGCCACCTTGCCGAGGTAGAAGGCGCGGTCGGCGCCCGACAGCGCTTCGCCCCGGGTGGTCAGCGCGGTCTGGGCGACCTCGGCCTGGCGCAGCAGCAGCCAGCCGACGACGAGGTCGCCGGCGCCGAGCAGGAAGCGTGAGGTGTTGAGGCCGACCTTGTAGATGTTGCGCACGTCGCCGCCCGAGCGGGGGTCGCTCAGATGAGCTTCACGCCCCATGTACTCCAGCATCCCCTGCACGTCGGCCAGACCCTGGGCCAGGAGGCCGCGCTCGCGGTCGAGCGAGCCGCCGGTGGCCCCGAGGTCCTTGGCGAACTCGGCGATCTGCATGGCCAGGTGGCCGATGGCCACGCCCTGGTCCTTGACGATCTTGCGGAAGAAGAAGTCCTGGCCCTGGATGGCGGTGGTGCCTTCGTACAGGGTGTCGATCTTGGCGTCCCGGACGTACTGCTCGATCGGGTAGTCCTTGAGGAAGCCGGAGCCGCCGAGGGTCTGGAGCGACTCGGTGCCGAGCAGCACCCAGGCGCGCTCGGAGCCGAGACCCTTGACGATCGGCAGGAGCAGGTCGTTGACCCGGCGGGCGAGGTCGGCCGGCGAGCTGGCCTCGAGCTCCTCGGAGCCGCTCTCGATCTGCGCCTGGTCGACGACGTCCTGCTGGGTGGCGGTGTAGAGCACGAGCGCCCGCAGGCCCTCGGCATACGACTTCTGCAGCATCAGCGAGCGACGCACGTCGGGGTGGTGGGTGATCGTGACCCGCGGCGCGTCCTTGTCCGTCGCCTGCGCGAGGTCGGAGCCCTGCACGCGCTGCTTGGCGTAGTCGAGCGCGTTGAGGTAGCCGGCCGACAGGGTCGCGATGGCCTTGGTGCCGACGAGCATGCGGGCGTGCTCGATGACGCGGAACATCTGGGCGATGCCGTCGTGCACGTCGCCGAAGAGCGTGCCCACCGCGGGAGTCGAGTCGCCGAACGTGATCTCGCAGGTCGTCGAGACCTTCAGGCCCATCTTGTCCTCGACGTTGGTGACGATCGCGCCGTTGCGCTCACCGAGCTCACCGGTCCCGAGGTCGACGTGGTACTTCGGCACGATGAAGAGGCTCAGGCCCTTGGTGCCGGCGCCGGCGCTCTCGGGGCGGGCCAGCACGAAGTGGACGATGTTCTCCGACATGTCGTGCTCGGCCGAGGTGATGAAGCGCTTGACCCCGGTGATGTTCCACGTGCCGTCGGCATTCTGCACGGCCTTCGTGCGGCCCGCGCCCACATCGGAGCCGGCGTCGGGCTCGGTCAGCACCATGGTGCCGCCGTAGCTGCGCTCCACCATCAGCTTGCCCAGCCTCTGCTGGTCAGGCGTGCCGAAGCGGTGCAGCAGGTGCGCGAAGGAGTAGCTCGCAGCGAACATCGCGACGGCGGGGTTCGCACCGAGCACCATCTCGTTGAGCGCCCACTTGAAGGACGGGGGCACCACGCTGCCCCCGAGGTCGGCCGGCACGTCGACGTTCCAGAAGCCGGAGTCGACGTAGGCCGCGTAGGTCTTCTTGAACGACTGCGGCATGGCCACCGAGTGCGTCGCGGGGTCGTAGACGGGCGGGTGGCGGTCGGAGTCGAGCAGGCTCTCCGCCAGCTCGTTCTCGGCGAGGGTCGCCATCTGCGCGATCATCTCGCGGGCGGTCTCCTCGTCGACGTCGGCGTAGGGACCATGCCCCAGGACGTCACCACGACCGAGCACCTCGAAGAGGTTGAACTCCAGGTCGCGCACGTTGCTCGTGTAGTGGCCCATCAGGTGTCGCCTCGCTTGCTCGTGGTCCATCGGTTACCCGTCGGTAACACCATGATGCTACCGACGGGTAACGTGCGCAAGCAGGTCGACCACAATGGTGCGGTGGGCGGCTCAGAGGCTCAGGTCGGCCAGCGCCCGCAGGTCGGGGACCACCGCGGTCGGTCGTGGCTCGGCGGGCAGGGGTCGCCGCCCGTCACGGCTGACGAAGACGGTGCGCAGCCCCGCCGACGCCGCGCCCAGCACGTCCCACCCGTGGGCCGCCACCATCACCGCCTCTGCGGCGGCCACGCCCTGCTGCTCCAGCGCCGCCGCGTAGGCGCGCGGGGAGGGCTTCAGCGCCCCGGCCGTCTCCACCGAGACCACGTCGTCCACGAGGTCGCGCAGACCTGCCCCCCGCAGCTGCTTCTCGATCGTCGCCAGCGGCGAGTTGCCGAAGGGCACGAGCCGGTGGCCCTGCGCCCGGAGGGCCGCGAACGCCGGCTCGACGTCGTGATGCGCACCGAGGGCCCCGAAGGCCGCCCTCAGCGCCTCGCCGTCGGCCTCGGTCCAGGTCCCCCCGGTGCGACCCGCCACCTCGGCCGCGGCCGCGCCCCCCAGCCGACCGAAGTCCTCGTACCGGTCGGCCGCGGTGAGCGTCAGTGCGGTCTGGATGAGGGTGTCGAACCAGGTGGTGAGCAGGGGTGGGCCCGGGGACCCGGCGGCTCGCTGCAGCACCGCCTCGACCGGGGTGAGGTCGAGCAGGGTCTCGTTGATGTCGAAGAGCCAGAGCACGGGGGCCTCTCGGTGGTGTGGTGGGAGGGTGGAGGGGAGCGGGCGGTCAGAACGCGGTGTAGCCACCGTCGGCCACGAGCACCGATCCCGTCACGAACGAGGAGGCGTCGCTGGCGAGGAAGACCACGGCCGGCGCGAGCTCCTCGACCGTGCCGTAGCGCTGCATCGGCGCGTCGTCGATCCACATCCGGCGGAACTGCGGGTCGTCGACCGGTGACATGTCGGTCTTGATGTAGCCGGGTGCGAGCGCGTTGACCCGGACGCCGGACGGCCCCCACTCGGCCGCGAGGCTGCGGGTCAGGTGATGCACGGCGGCCTTCGAAGCATTGTAGGCCGGCTGCCACTGCGGCCGGTTGACGACCATCCCCGACATCGAGCCGATGTTGACGATCGACCCCGAGCCCTGGGCGACGAAGTGCCGGCCCACGGTGCGCGCCACCGTCCACACCGCGGTGAGGTTGGTGTCGATCACGTGGTCCCAGTCCTCGTCGGTCACCTCGAGCGCGGGGGCGTGCACGCAGGCGCCGGCGTTGTTCACCAGCACGTCGACCCGGCCGTAGGCGTCGAGGGCGCTGGCCAGCAGGCGCTCGACGTCGGCGGTCACCGTCACGTCACCCGCGACGTAGGTCGCCTCGATGCCGGAGGCTCCCAGCGACGCCACCTGCGCGGCCCCGGCGGCGTCGTCGCGCCCGCCGATCACGACCCGAGCCCCGGCCTCGCCGAGGGCCCGGGCGAACCCCGCCCCGAGACCTCGGGTGCCCCCGGTGACGATCGCCACCCTGTCGGTGAGGCGGAAGCGGTCGAGAGCCGTCATGGCACGTCCTTCGTCGTCGGAGGCCCGCCTCCTGCCGCAGGCGGTGCCGCCAGCCTAGGCGTCCTCGGCGTGCGTGCCTCGCGGCCCGGCGGGGCAGGCGTGCTCGACGACGACGGCGTGGCAGTCGCTGTGCCAGAGCGTCACGCTCCCTGGGCGCTCGCTGCTGGTAGCCGCACGTGACCGTGACGGGCACCGGCGACCACGCCGCCCTGGTGTGGATGTCGGCCGACCCCGCCCCGGCGGCGGCCCCGCGTGAGACCCCGCCCCGTTGCGTCCGCGTCGTGGCGGGTAAGAGGCCTCCGGGACGCGGACGTCGCCGATCAGCTAGCGGCTCGGCCAGGCCTGCCGGCGCTGCGGCTCCGGGTCGGTGAGCACAGCCCCGTCGTCGTGGCCGCCGAAGCGGCGGGTCTGCCGGTCCGTGCCGTAGGGAGCCCAGCCCGGGTCACCGTCTCGCACGAAGGCGACCCAGGCGCCGTGCATGTCGTCGGCCAGGGCCTGTGGCGGCTCGGCGCCCACCATCGGGCGTCCCTCCGGGACGGCCAGGGTGTCGAAGACGAAGCCGATCTCCATGGCGTGGGCCGCGCCGAGCACGCCGCCCATGACGGGGCTCTTCCACCCGAACTCGTAGACGAACGTCGGCTGCCCGAGAGCAGCACGCGCCTCGGCGAGGCGCAGCGCGGGCAGGCGGAAGAACCAGTCGCTGAGGCCGGCGACCATGATCCGCCCGGGGTGGTCAGTGCCGAGCCGCTCGACATAGGTCTCGTAGGCGTCGTCGACGGCCTGGCAGGCGGCGAAGGTCGCTCGCACCCGCGCCTCGTCGACCTGCTCGAGCAGGGGGTGGAGGAAGAGCGCGTGCTCGTCGTCGTTGGAGCCGGTGAGGAAGGTGACGTCGGCGCCCTCGCCGGCGGCGAGCACGGCATACGGCACACCGGGCAAGGAGTCTCCGTCGACGACGGGCTCGAAGGGCATCATGTTGGCCGCGACCTCGCCCCACCGCTTCGGGTCGGGGTCGGTGCCCACCTTGAGCGACAGCTCGTCGTGCGCCGCGAGCAGCTGGGGCAGCGGCACGTCGGCCAGGGCCGCGGCCGTCCCCTCGACGCCGAGCAGCTCGGCCAGCCCGGCGGTGATCTTCTGCGCCGAGGCCGGGTGCAGCACGTGGTGCCCGGCGCCGCTCTGGGCGATCACGCGCTGGAAGAGCCCGCGCGCCGCGGGCATCGCCGCGAGGGTCGTCACCCCCATGGCGCCGGCCGACTCGCCGCAGACCGTCACGCGAGCCGGGTCGCCGCCGAAGGACGCGATGTTGTCGCGCACCCACTCCAGGGCCGCGATCTGGTCGAGCAGCCCGCGGTTGTCGGGAGCGTCGGGCAGGTGCGCGAAGCCGTCGACCCCGAGGCGGTAGTTGACGCCGACCGTCACGACGTCGTCGCGGGCGAAGGCCGAGCCGTCGTAGGGCGGCACGGCGTTGGAGCCGTTCTGGAAGGACCCGCCGTGGATCCACACCAGCACCGGTGCGCTGCCCTCGAGGTCGGCGCTCCAGACGTTGACGTGCAGGCAGTCCTCACCGGGCACGACCGGCTCGGCGAGCAGGTCGCGCACGATGGCGCGGTAGGGCGGCGCGGGCGCCGTCGCCCCGTACGCCGTGCAGTCGCGCTCGTCGCTCCACGGCTGTGGCGGCTGCGGGCTGCGGAAGCGCAGGGCGCCGAAGGGGGGTGAGGCATACGGGATGCCGAGGAAGGTGTGGATGCCGTCTCGGGTGAAGCCGCGGACCGGGCCGTTGGACGTCGTCGTCATGGGTCCATTGAATCCCGTGCCGACCGAGGGGCGCGACCGGGGCTGCACCGCCGCTTGTCACCGCAACCTGCCTCCAGCACACTCACAGGAGGACCCGGCATGCTCGGAGGTCCTGCCCCCACGACGGAGGACCGCACCTCATCATGGCCCGCCACCGCGCCGACACCCCATCACACCGACTGCGCACCACGATCGTCACGGTGGTGGTGGTGGCCCTCGTGTCCGTCATCGGCTTCGCCGCCTACGAGTACATCGGGCTGAAGAAGGACCTCACGACGTCTGACGCGTTGCAGGGCAACACCCCCGCCCAGACGACCGGGCCGACGACGCCGGCCCAGGAGACGACCCTGCTGGTGATGGGTCTCGACAGCCGGGTCGACGTCAAGGGCAACCCACTGCCCAAGGACATCTACGACGCGCTGCACGCCGGTGACCAGACCGACGGCGGTCTCAACGCCAACGTGCTGATGCTGCTGCACATCCCGGCGTCGGGCAAGGCGGTCGAGATCTCGATCCCCCGCGACGACCAGGTCGCCCTGCACGGGTGCCCCGACCAGGAGTGCACCGGCAAGATCAAGCAGGCTTACGGGCTCGCGGTCGACCAGGAGCAGCGGCGGCTGTCGGGGTCGGTGGGTGCCGGGCTCAGCGCCGCGCAGAAGTACCAGAAGGCCCGCGACGCAGGCCGGCTCGCGCAGGTGCAGACGGTGCAGGACTTCCTCCAGGTGCACATCGACCACTTCGTCGAGGTCACCATGGTCGCGTTCTACCAGCTCGCTCAGGTCGTCGCCCCGATCAAGGTGTGTCTGCTCAACAAGACCGTCGACACCTACTCGGGCGCGAACTTCCGGGCCGGCACGCAGGAGCTGGACGCCGCGCAGGCGCTGGCCTTCGTGCGCCAGCGGCGCGACACCCAGAACGCCTCGCTCGAGTTCACCGACCTCGACCGCTCCCGTCGGCAGCAGGCCTTCATCACGTCGGTGGCCACCCAGATGAAGAACGCCGGCACCCTCACGAATCCCTTGAAGATCAACGGGATCCTCGACGTCATCAAGCAGAACACCGCCATCGACTCCGGGCTCGACCTGCTCTCGTTCCTGGGTCAGGCGCGTGACATGGCCGGCGGCAACGTCAGCTACTACACGCTGCCGGTGAAGTCGTTCGGCGTGAACGCCCGCGGCGAGGACGTCAACCTCGTCGACCTCGAGCAGGTGCGGGCCACGACCAAGCTGCTGCTCTCGGGCCGGATCCCGGGCGAGGTGGTGACCGCGACGGGCACCCCCAGCACCTCGTCCGGCACGCCGAGCAGCGCGCCCACGACGGCCAAGCCCCCGGTCTCGGCCGGGTCGAACCCCAAGCCCACCGACCTCTCGCAGCTCGAGGGCGGCGGGGTGCCCTGCGTGAAGTGAGCTGATGCACCCCGGGGCGGACCTCGGCGGTGGCCGCGACGCGTCGTACGTCGTGGGACCACTGGAGGTCGGTGCACACGTAGCGCCTGCTGCGGTGAGGACGCGAAGCACCTCGTCGTCGGCACGACGGTCGTCCTGAGATCGGCCTTCCCCCACCACCGGGCGAAGGCGTACCTGAAGACCATGTCCGACGAGTAGAGGTATCTTTCGGTCAACCCCTCGGCGGAGTGGCCGTGACGGTCCTCCAGACCGTGGTCCGACGCCAGTCGTGAGAAAATGTCTGTCATCGACCCATCATGGACTCGGCACCCCCTCGGGCACCGGGGTGAAGGGTCGCCGTCCTGCGCGACGGATCACCCCGGCTGTGGCCCGGGAGGACGTCAGCGCACCCCGATGACGCCGCACAGCGGCGGCGACCACGGCAGCGCCGTATCGACGGCGAGCTGCGCGTCGAGGGCCGCGGCCACGGCGGGAGGGAACGGGGTGGGACGTCGTACGGCGAGGTCGATGCTCACCGACACCGCCTCGAAGGTGCCCGCGACCGTGCCGGTCGTGCGGTCGAGCATCAGCTGCACGTGGTGCACGGCCTTGGCCGACCGGCCGACGAGGCGGCTGTGGAGGGTGACCTCGTCGCCCGCGTGGACCTCGGCCGCGTAGCGCAGGTAGTGCTCGGCGTCGAAGGTCGCCGGGCCCCCGGCGAGGGCGGTCTCCTCGCCGAGACCGAAGCGGGAGAAGGCGACCCAGCCCGAGCGGCTGTAGAGCTCGAGGTAGCGGGCGATGTTCATGTGGCCGTTCGCGTCGGTGAACTCCGGCGGGACGACGAGGGCCAGGTGCTGGGGAAGCTGCGCGACCTGCTCGGGGGTGGGCAGGGCGGGGAGGCGGCTCACCCGAGGTAGCCCTCGACCTGCCTGCCCGAGCGCTCCTCGGCGCCGTCGGGGTCGGCGCCGAACTCGCGCCTGGCCCGCCGCTGGCGCAGCAGGTCCCACAGGCGGTCGAGCTCGACCTCCACCGCGCGGAGGCGGGCGTGCTCCTCGTCGGCGGTGATTTTGCCCTTGGCGAGACGGTCGCGCAGACCGTGCTCCTCCGCCACGAGGTCGCTGATGTGCTGCTGGATGTGGGGGTCGGTGTCGGCCATGGGGCCAGTCTGCACCGCGGGTGGTGGTGGTGGCCCGCAGGTTGGGGGATCGACCCTGCGGAGATCACTGCGCGGTTGCCCGATGTGTTGGTCGACTACGTCGACGCCGTGGTCGCCGCCGGGGACGCCGGCAGCCGGGCAGAGGTAGTGCGTCGGGCCCTGGAGCGGGAGCGTCGCCGAGCCGCGACGGAGCGCGGCGCCGCTCACCCGGGAGGCGGTCCGGCCCCACCTGACGCGGGTGACCGTCGCCCCGCTCACGACGACGTTCCGGGGGCTGTCGACGGAGGTGGCGGTGGGCCGCCACAACGGACTCGACCACGACAGCGTGGTCTCCTGCGACAACGTGACGACCGTGTCCGTGTCGGACCTCGGTCGTCAGGTCGGGTTCCTCCCCGACCGCCAGGAGCGAGCACTGGCCGACGCGATCCGCGCCGCCTTCGACCTGGAGTGAGCTCGATCCCGAGACGAGGGGATGGGGGTGACCTTGACACGCGCCCGTCGTCACTGGTCAGATCAGCGTGTGCTGATATCAACCGAAGCTGATCTGACAGCGGCCGGGCTCGTGCTCGACGCCGTCGCCGACCCGATGAGGCGGCGCATCCTCACCGCTCTCGCCACCGAGGAGCTGTGCACCACGCACCTGCAGGCGGTCCTCGACGCCAAGCAGACCCTCGTGTCGCACCACCTGCGGATCCTGCGGGAGGCCGGGCTCGTGCAGACCTCGCCCTGCGGCCGCTTCACCTACTACCGGCTCACCCCCGGCGCCCTCGACGGGGCGAGCACTGCCCTGGCGCAGGTCGCCGAGGCCAGTCACCGCCCCCCGGCGAGGCGCGCGTGCTGACCGCGGAGCAGACCCCGGTGCTGCGGCAGCTGTCGACGCTCGACCGCTTCCTGCCGGTCTGGATCGTCGCGGCGATGGGGCTGGGGCTGGCGCTGGGGCGTGGGGTGCCGGGGCTCGACGACGCACTCCAGGCGGTATCGGTCGGGTCGGTCTCGCTGCCGATCGCGGTGGGGCTGCTGCTGATGATGTATCCCGTCCTGGCCCGGGTGCGATACACCGAGCTCGGCACCGTGACCGGTGACACGCGGCTGCTGGTCTCGTCGCTCGTGCTGAACTGGATTGTCGGGCCGCTGGTGATGTTCGCCCTGGCGTGGGTCTTCCTGGCCGACCAGCCGACCTATCGCACCGGCCTGATCATCGTCGGGCTCGCCCGCTGCATCGCCATGGTGCTCATCTGGAACGACCTCTCCTGCGGCGACCGAGAGGCCGGAGCCGTGCTCGTGGCGATCAACTCCGTCTTCCAGATCGCCGCCTTCGCCGGGCTCGGGTGGTTCTACCTGCAGGTGCTGCCCGGATGGCTCGGGCTGAGCACGCAGCGGCTCGAGGTGTCGACGTGGGACATCGCCCGATCGGTGCTCGTCTTCCTCGGGATCCCTTTGGTGGCAGGCTTCCTCACGCAACTGCTCGGCGAGCGGGCCAGGGGCCGCGACTGGTATGAAGGTGCGTTCCTGCCGAGAATCGGGCCGGTCGCCCTCTACGGCCTGCTGTTCACCATCGTGGTCCTCTTCGCGCTGCAGGGGGCGACGATCACCAGCCGGCCGCTCGACGTCGCGCGGATCGCGTTGCCACTCCTGGCCTACTTCGCCCTGATGTGGGGCGCGTCGTTCGTGCTCGGGCGCTCGATCGGGCTGGGCTACCCGCGCACGGCGACCCTGGCGTTCACCGCGGCGGGCAACAACTTCGAGCTCGCGATCGCCGTGGCCATCGGGGTCTTCGGGGTGACGTCGGGCGAGGCGCTCGCTGGGGTCGTGGGGCCGCTCATCGAGGTGCCGGTGCTCGTGGCCCTGGTCTACGTCTCGCTCTGGGCCAGGAAGTTCTTCGCCGACCCGCCACCGGTGGTCACGGCGTCGACAGCGGGGGCGAGGTCATGAGCCGCCCCAGCGTGCTGTTCGTCTGCGTGCACAACGCCGGGCGCTCGCAGATGGCGGCGGGCTACCTGACGGCACTGTCGGGCGGGGCGGTCGAGGTGCGCTCGGCCGGGTCTGCCCCGGGGCAGTCGGTCAACCCGTCGGCCGTCGCCGTCATGGCCGAGGAGGGCATCGACCTCTCGGCGCAGACCCCCAAGGTGCTGACGACCGAGGCGGTCGAGGCGTCCGACGTCGTCATCACCATGGGCTGCGGCGACACGTGCCCGATTTTTCCCGGGAAACGGTATGAGGACTGGGTGCTGGAGGACCCGGCCGGCCATGGCGTCGACTCCGTCCGCCTGATCCGCGACGAGATCCGCGCGCGGGTGGTCACGCTGCTGGGCGAGCTCGGGGTGCCGGTGGCGCTCCGTACGGCAGGGGGCACTCGTGGGTGATCCGCGTCAGGTCGACCGCGCCCAGGCCGCGTACAACGGGTCGCTCCCACGCCGCCGCGTGGTCCGCAGCGCGGTCGTGACCCCCTCGAAGCCGGCGCGCTCCAGGTAGGCCCGCACGATCGCGACGCGGCCGTCCTCGTCGGTGGCGAGCCACCCGCGCACCGCCTTGGTCGGGAAGCACCGGTTGCTGAAGGTGAGCACGACCACTCCACCGGGCCGCAGCACCCGCGCAGCCTCGCGCAGGACCTCGACCGGGTGGATGAGGTAGTCGATCGACACGCAGCAGACCACGGCGTCGAACGACGCGTCGTCCACGGACAGCCGGGGGTCGAGGTTGAGGTCCTGGACGACGACCTCGTCGGCCACAGGGTTCGCCCGCAGCTCGACGGCGTTCAGGCCGAGCGCGACGAGCCCACCATCCGGCTTCCTCGACAGGTGCGACACCCACGACGACATCAGGTCGAGGACCCTGCCGTCCGGCACCCCCAGCTCGTCGTACAGCGCGCCGACCGCGGCGATCGCGCCGTCGTCGAGGTGGGTGACGAGGCGCGGCGGCCCGTAGAAGGCGGCGTCGTCACCGTCGTCCTGCCGGTCGAAGAAGTCGGGTGGCCAGTCGTCGTCCGTCATAGCAGCATCCTGCCCCAGGGCTGCGCGCGTCGGCCGGCTGGTCGACGCCCTGATTGGCGCGTGTGGTCGCTCGGAGCACCGCGCGGAGGTCGTTGGGGACAACCCGCCGGTGCCGAGCGGCGGGTGTGGGTTCAAGGGTGTCCACGAGCGATGCAGGGTCGGAAGAGGATCTGACGCAGGAGCAGGTGGTGGGGCTGGCCCGCGACCGGCGGCTGCGATGGTGGCTGCTGATGGGCGCGGCCGTGCTGACCGTCGGCACCGTGGTTGTCGCGGCGCTCGTCGCGCACGCCCGTCATCCGGACGAGCCGGTGCGCTGGATCCGGTTGATGTGGATCGCTGCCGGGGTCTTCGTGCTCTACAGCCTGTCGGCGGTAGTCGGGGTCAGGCTGCGCTCCCGGTCGACGTCGCTGCAGCGGCTCGTCGTCAGCGGTGACCGCGCGACGATCCGACGGGTCGCGAAGCAGCTGCGCCGGGGAGAGCCTGTTGCCGGCGACGACCTCGACGTGGCTCGGGCCGTCGTCGCGTCGACCCGGACCCAGCGGTGGCTGCCGTGGCTGTTCTCGACGATGGGGGTCCTCAACCTGCTTCCCCTCGTCCTCGGGCGCGACGACGCGCACCCGCAGCCGACCTTCGTCGTGGCCGCGCGAGTAGTCGGCGCCATCGCCATGATGACGGTGGCCGCCATGGCCGAGAGCGGCCGGCGGCGGGTGCTGCGGGGAGCCGCGCGGCAGCACCTCACGGTCGAGTAGCCGGCTACGGGGGTGTCGCCCGCAGATCTCCCGACGCGCCGTGCAAACCGGCACTCCGTGACCCACGCCGCCGCGTACCCCCCATCGAGGGCAACCGTTGGAGGCGGTGCCTGTTCGTCCTTGGGGGTGCTGAATGCCTCCGTAGGCCCCATGGCGAGGGATCTTGGAGCGTACGGCGAGGACGACGCCGCTGACTGGGTTGTTCAATGCTCCGAGATCGACCTGGTCCGGGTTTGCTCTGTGGGTGAGTGGATTCTCCACAACGGCCCTGGCCCGGCTGCGGGTGGGAGCATGATGTTCGCGAAGGCGTGTCCTCTGGCCTGGGTCTATGTGCGGGAGGGCGAGCCCAGAAAGTTGGCGCGGAGCCGGCGTAAGAGCCCCGAGCCCGTGGGGGCTGGTGACGTGAAAAGTCGCCGACCGGACCACAAGCTTCAAGCTGAGCAGGTCACCGACTACGGGGTCGGTGACGACCTGCGGCGCTTCTGGTCCGAGTGAGCCGACTGGGGGCGGCGAAGGATTCGAAGCAAAGGGAGCGAGGTGGCTCGACGCTGGCAGGCCTGTGACCTGCGCTTTCGCGTGTGGAGCGGGCGACGAGAATCGAACTCGCGTGTCCAGCTTGGGAAGTCGGTTGAGGCCCGCGTGGAGATGGTCCTCGTGCTTTAGGTAGGCGCGGTCAGTACCCCCTTGGACCCCATATGGACCTCTTGATTGGGCACGTAGAGGGCACGCCGCTGCCAGGGTGTGGTCGTCGTGACCAGGGATGAGCCGTCGAGCCATAGCGGAGCAAGCCGGTGGGGCGGGGAGGGTGTCAAGCCCCCGCGCGACGAGTGGTGAGCGGGCAGGCACACGGAGTGTGCACCTCGACGGGCTGGGACTGGGGCTTGACACCCTCCCCGAGCTGCCGGACGCTACTGCGACGGGTCGGGGGCGGAGGTAAAGCCGACTTCGGCGCTGTAGCCGGGTGCTTGTGATCCGTAGGACGGTGAGAGGCGTCCAGTGCGCCCGTCCGTGCGCGCTCCGGACGTGGTCGATATAACCGAAATGAGGATCCGGTGGTGCGTGGATGGGTGACAGCGTTGGCCCATGCAGGTTCAGCCCGGGGTGGCCGGTGGTTCGGCGCAGCGCAAGTATGAGGAGTTGCTGCGCTCGTGGCGCCGACGAAACCGTCGAGTGTTCGTTGGGCTAGCGCTCGTCTGTGGCCTGATCGTCTTGGCCTCGTTGCTGCTTGCGCGGATTTGGCCGGGGCAGTCATGGTTGCTGGGCTGCTTCGCAGGGGGTGCGGCGACCTTCTTTGGCGTCGCCAGGCTGAGTCCGCCGGGCTGGATCGAGAACTGGCAGTTGGGTGCGTGGGGGGAAGAGGCGACCGCCAAGGCTCTTGGCCCCATGGAGGCCGAGGGGTGGGTCGTCGTGCATGACCTTCCCACTGGCCGAGGCAACGTGGACCACGTGGTGGTCGGGCCCGGTGGTGTGTTCTTGCTTGATTCTAAACGAGTCGGGGGGTCCGTCGTGGTGGAGGGTGAGGTCATGACTGTCCGCCGGCTCGACGACCCCGAGCTGGTCTATCGGCACCCTGGCTCCGGCCATCTGTTGGGTCTGGCCCGTGAAACTCACGAGCGTGTTCTCCGGTCGACGAGGATCAGGGTCTGGGTGCAGCCGGTCATGGTCGTCTGGGCAGAGTTCCCGCAGCGGAAAGTGCAGGGCCGCTGCGCTTTCGTCCACGGCGAAGAACTCGCCGAGTGGTTACGGGCACAACCGCAAAGGGTGGCGCCCGCAAGGGTTCCCCAGCTCGTCGCCGCGGTGCGCTTGTCCTGGGACCTCAGCGATCAGGCTTCGACTGTCACACATGGCGGATGACGTGCCCTGCTGAAGAACGCATCAAGGCGCATCGTTCGCCAGAGGCACGACACCTCACCCAGGACTTAATGTCTCCGGTACCTGATGCCAACTTTTCCAGGTCACGGCTGCTCGCAACCTTTCAGTCGCACTAGCGCCGCCTTAAGGCGGTTACTCCGGCGGTAGCATGTATGCAAACTTCGTTGGGGAAAGATCTTGCGCACTGGGAGTCCAGTCATGCCAGATACGCACCCGTCCGCCTGAGGTCTCGATTGAGTCAGACTTACGGGTGTACTCAATTTTATCCACGACGATCAGATCGGTGTGCTGGAAGTCCTCAGCGTGGGATACCTCATTTATCGTAAGCTCCACCGCCTGTATCAGGAGGGAACTGCCTTTAACCTCCACATGCCGCTCCTCTCCGTCGAGGACCAATCTGACGTCATAAGGCTTGCCGAGCTTAACGATATCGGAGGCCCCTGCGGCGCGATACAGCTCAACAGCCCGGCTCACGGCGTGGTTTTCAATCGCCGATCGGAGCTCAGGATCTTGAACTCGTGCCAGCGCACCCCTCGCCACCGCTTGCTTGCGGTCCTGGACTTCCGCAACCAAGTCACGGTCCGATGCGGCTGGCAAATCAGTCTGCGCGGCGCCTAAGCCTGAGAAAACACCAAACAGCTCGACTGGGAACTTAAGAAGGTAACCCTGTTGTGCGCGAAGTTGGCGGCCACCGTACAGATAGAATGGGAAATAAAGAGGCTTGCCGTTTGTCTTTTCGAGCTCTGCTCCGATCTGCAGTACGCCACGCATGACACGTTGAAGATCATCGAATAGCAGCGGGCGTGCAAATCGGTTGAGCCCGCCGAGGGCAACCATCCAAGCATCGGTGGTTCGAGGGCCGAAGAGCGACCTTCCCGCCGTGCCCCGCGGTTGCCAGGTATAACCTGTCACAACCTCTGGATTGCTCGTAGCCACGGACCAGCCCATCAGTCCGCGACCTTCATCTCCAGACTCCCAGTGGAGGACGCGATCGCCCATGCGAACCTGACTCACCAGCTCATATGACCACGTGGCACCATCAAATTTCGGCGCAATGAGGCGCTCGCCCATCTCACCCGTAGTAGCCACCTCCATCCAAAAGCGCTGCCTTGAATCACCGTTCCACCACGTATTCAGAACCATGCCCGCATTGTGCCCTACGGCCCGCCCAGCAGGTGCGGCTGGCGGACTGTCAGAGCTCTTGGGTCAGGGAGCCCCTTGTAGGTTTGCTGACCGCCACACATGGGGTGTCGTCCCAGAGCGGAGCAGGCAGCCAAGCGCAGTGGTCAGCCCAAGGATGGGCGGAGGCCATCACGCAGTGACGCAGAGCGCCCTTGACGCGGTCTGGGAGGTCGGCGCATCGTGCCGCGGTGGACGACTGCGAGAAGGCGAGCCGAGGGGCGGTGCCGGCCTCAGCGGGGCGGCCTGTCCACAGGTCAGCTCGCGAGGTCGAGAGTGAGGTGGCCGGGGTGCGTTGGGGTGCGCGCAGGGCGCGAAGCGCCCGAAGCGCGGGGTCCCCATCGCGGGCCCCCGGCCGAGCGGCGCGAAGCGCCGCCTTGATTATTCATAGGTCAACTCAGCAAAGGCCTGCGGTCAGGTGGTGCGATGACGGGTCAGGTGAACGGAAGGCAGTGGTTTTTAGATGCAGAATTTGGTGGCCTTCATCGCCACACCGGTTGTTCCCCCACTGCGCGCCCATCGGCGAGACTAGCTAGGTGAGGAGCGAGGGTATGGCGGGTGAGGGGTCCAGATCGGCCGAACGGGTCTCACGAAATTCGGAAGCCGACGCACGGACCGGGGCTGAGTTGTTTTGCCTTACTCTTTCGGCGGCCCCTCAAGAGCCAGCTTTCGAGCCTCCTTCACGACAGCGCTCACATAATCAGCAAGCATCTGTGCCTCTCCAAGCTGCAGATGATCGTCAGCCAATATTCGTATGGCCGTGGTCTGTAGCAGTCGCAGAGGCTCTCTGAGACCGGTGTATCCCCGAAGTACCGCACGATTTTGGGCAAGCATGAGGCGACCCACAGCGTCCTTTTTCGCATCGCCAGAGTTCCCGTTGGCAGCGATGTCATTGCTTGCTAGTACACAATCCTCTGCTAGCCCTAGCACCCCATCGTGCCACTCCTGTTTACGCTTGCTCTCCAGCTGCTTATTGCTTTGATAGACGGTGAATCCGCTTGTGATACCTCCACCCACGATCACGCCCACCAGTGGTCCCACGCCCGCCCACACGTCACCTAAAGTCATGGCCGCAGTCTAAGGGGCTCTTCGGATTCAAGCGTGGGGTCTTCCTCGTCGGTAGGGGCGGGTTCCTGACACGGCGAGCAGGATGCGGATGCGGTCGTGCTCGAAGTTGCGGAAGCCGTGGGCCAGGCGCCGGGTCTTCTCGATGATGAGGTTCAGGGTTATCTGGAGCACTTGGTCGGATGTGGCCGGTGACCTGCATGTCTGCGTCGGCTACATGTCGCTGACGGGGGCGTCGCGGCCGGCGGTGCGGTCCTGCCCGATGCGGGTGGCGAGTTGCAGGCGGAGCGCGTGGTTCTCTGCTCGCAGGGTGTGGAGTTCCTGGCGGAGGGTGGTCAGCTGTTCGTCGCGGGAGGCTTGGCTCATCCGTTGGGCTGCGGGTTGACGGGGGCTGCGGGTGGCGGGAGCTCGAAGCCGGTTGATTTGCTCGCGGAGCTGGGGATCGCGATAGAGCAGGGTCCGCGAGACGCCGGCGGTGTGAGCGACGGCGGCGTAGGTGATGGGGGTGCCAGCGTGGTCGAGGGTATGGATGGCCGCGCGGGCCCGCTCCCGAGCCGATTCGGCTCGGTGCCGGCTCGCGGCAGTGAGGGCTGTGGTGTTGTCAGCGCGCATCGGGGGTGTCCTGTCCGGCTGGGGCGTCATGGATCCCGAGGGTCTCGAGGGTTTCCAGCGCGGAGATGATCCTCGTGAGGTTGTCGGCGACCTTGCGGTGGTTGTCGGCCAGCCGGTGGTTGCCGCGGTGCTCGGCCAGGTCGATCAGTTCGAGGGTGTCGTCGTGTTGGCGCCGGTGGATCGGCAGGAACGTCGTGGTGGTTTGGAAGTCCGGGCAGGTCAGGCAGGCGTTGGGGTGTGGGCAGTCCTGCTGCGGTGGTCGTCCGCAGTAGCCGTTCGGCAGGCTGGCCTGCACCCGGGCGAGGTTGTGCTTGATCCACTCGGCGTCGGCGCTGGGACCGTGGGGGTCGAACGGGAGGCGGTCACCGTGGATGTCCACGCGCCGCTGCTGGTAGTCGTCGAAGGCCGCGCGGACGGTGGCGTCGTGGATCGTGGCGTACCGGGCGGTCATCTGGGGTGAGGCGTGGCCGAGCATCTTCTGAACGACGTGCTGCGGCACACCGGCGTTGATCAACCGGGTCCCGAGGGTGTGACGGTACTGGTGCGCGGTGACGGACACGGCCTGGCCGGCTTCGTCGTGGAGACTGATCTTCTCCTGCCAGTCGGCTAGGCGCTGGCGCAGGGTGGCGTAGGAGAATGGTTGGGCCCCATCGGGATTGGCGTGAGGCGAGGGAAACAGCTTCGGGCATCCGGCTGGCCAGCGGCTGCTCAGGTGCAGTTGTTGGGCGCGGACGGCGTCGGCGGCCCGCTGCGACAGCGGGACGAGCTGCTCGGTGGACATCTTGTGGTTGACGTACTTCAGGCAGGGCCAGCCGGCGCTGTCGACGATGACGGGGTTGTACTCGAGCAGGCAGGCGTCATTGGCGCGTAGGCCGGTCTCCTGGATGAGGATCAGCAGGTGTCGGGTGGTCTCGTCGGGGAGCAGGGCGAGGTTGTTGGGGTCCTCGAGCTGGGCCATCACGAACTCGGGGATGAACCGTGGCAGGGGACGCGGCCGCGGTGGCAGCTCGTCCAGGTACAGCGCGGCGTGACCGGAGAGGCCGGGCATCCAGTCGTGGCGGTGGCAGGCCTGCAGGAAGCTGCGCAGGATGACCAGGTAGGTGTTCGTCGTGTTGCCCGACAACTGCGGCGCCGCGGTGAGCCAGGACAGGTAGTGCTCCAGGACCTGCCGGCTGATCCCGCTGGCATCATCGACGTCCGGGTGATGGTGATGCAGGAACCCGGCGAACCAGCGCAGGGCACGCTCGTCGATGCTGACCGATCCGAACGCTTTACCGGCGCCGAGCCGGTAGCGGCAGGCTCGCTTGATCGCCTCACGCAGCCACGGTTGTGGGATGTGGTCGAACCGAATGGGTGGGACCTTCTTCGGCGACGGTCGCGCCCCGAGTGCGGCTGCCCGCCAGGTGTCTCGAGCGAACTCGGCCTCGGCGTCGATGCCCTCGTCCAGGTCGAGCACCTGCCGCCACGCGAAACGCAGCTGGCCCATCGCCCGGCCACCGGTGTCGGTCAGGCCGTGCTCGAGGGCCAGCAAGGTCCAGCGCTCCAGCCCGTGGTCCAGCAGCGAGTCGACCCTGGCGGTACTGACCAGCCTCACGAGGCGGTTGATCATCATCGGGACGAGGCGGATCGTTCGATGATCGTGGCGGATCTGAATGGAGTAGGCCACCTCCAACCGCAGCTGCAACGGCAACCCGCGAAGATCGAACGCGTCGATCCGGTCGCTGTGACCGCCGACCACCGGGCCGGTCGTGGCCGCGAACAGGTCCAGGTCGTGGCGGCCCTCGTGGACCCACCGTCCGTAGTGGCTGTTGCACAGCAACTTGGTCCAGGCGCCGCGTTCGCAGTCGGTGACGCGGCACTGCCCGCGCGCGAAGACGGGGTGGGTGGGATCGATGTGGATCAGGTCGACCGCGAACTCCGGTCGGACAGCCGCTCCCAGCTTGTCCAGCAGGCTCAGCGCGCCAGCCCGGTTGGCGTGCAGCGCGATGGTCATGACGGGTCCGCCTGCAGGACCGGGCGAGTGGCTGGCCGCTCGACCCAGAATCCCGCGCGGACGAGCTCGGCCCGCACGTCCTCGACACCGAGATGGACGTACGTTTCGCTCGTGGTCACGACCGAGCGGTGGGTCAGCATGTTCGAGACGATCTCGATCGGGACACCGGCCCGGATCAGCTCCGTCGCCCGGGTATGGCGCAGCATGTGGGGGCTGAACTCGATCCCGGTCCCGGCCCGCAGGCGGGCCACGAGCTTCGCGACCGCGTCGTACCGCAGGGGTCGCCCGACCGGTGCCGCGAACAGGTTGACGAAGACGTAGTCGCTGTCCAGGTCGCCGTATTCGGTGTGCATGTACTCGCTGTACAGGCGCACCAGCGGCGCTGAAACGGGCAGCACGGCAACGGTTTTGGTCTTGGCGCGGGCGCCGTTGGCGTTGTCGTCACGCGGCACGATCCGCAGCTCGCACCGACGAGAGATCAGATCGCTGTGGCGCAGCCCGAGCGCTTGACCCACCCTGATCCCGGTCTCGGCCAGCAGCGCGAGCAGGAACCTGTCTCGCAGCCGCGTGCAGGCGCCGAGGATCACCGCGACCTCCTCAACGCTCAGCGTGGACGGCAGCCGCCTCGGTGCCTTGAGCTTGACGGGTCTGGTCGCGATCGGGCGTCCCTTGGTGACATGGTGCAGGAACGGCTTGAACGACCCCCTCGGTACACGGCGCCACGCGACCAACGACTCAGCCAGGGCCACACCCGTGCGGGCGTGGAAGTCATAGAAGCCGAACACGCCCGCCAGGTGACGGTTGACGGTGGCCTCGCTGCGGCGGGCCGTTGCAGCATCCAGCACGATGACGTTCGCGGCCGGTGCCCGCAGCCACGACACGAACCGTGAGACGTCCTCGACTCCGGCGCTGGCCCAGTCGACGCGTCTCAAGGCGAGGAACTCGAGCCACAACGCCAGACTGTGCGCGTACGCCCGCACCGTGTTCGGCGACCGCTCGATCGAGGACAGGAACGCCAGGTACCGCTCCGCCGCCTCGACCGGACCGAAGTCGTCGTCGACGACGGTCCACGACTCCACCCCCGTCACCGGCATGAGCACCCGTTGCGCCTTCACCAGCACCGCCACCTCGAGGTCGGCCTGCACCGGCTTCCAGCCGGATACCTACTCTTCTACTCCGACCCGCCAGCCACGTGGGGGACGTCGAAGACATGCTCCAGATAACGTGTCGCTGACGCACCGGATCGGCCTCGTGAGCTACGTCGGACACACCCTCCGGAGGGCTCCAGATAATGACGGCCTCCGTCCCGCCGTTGGAGATGCGGTGGGTCTCGAACCGGGCCATGACGTGCTCACGCCACATCCGCAGCGTGCGCCCGAGCCGGGCGACCTCGGGGATCGGGCACTGGTGGAACGAGTCGAGGACCTTCTCGGCGGCGGCGCGGCCGGCGGCGGCGTCCTGCTGGTACATCGACCGCAGCTGTTGGTAGGCGTGCCAGGCGAGGGTGACCTCCCACCCGGGGTCACCGGCGATGAGGCACGCGTTGAGCTTGGCTGCGGCCTTCTCGGGCAAGTGCTCCCGACCGCGGCGCAGTAGCCCACGGATCTTGTACAGCCGGGTCGTCCTTGTGCCCACGCCGGCCGAGGGTGTCCTGCTGGACCCGGCGGCGGACCTCGTCAACGACCTGGGTCCCGAGCTTCACGACGTGGAAGGCGTCAAGGACGGCGACGGCATCGGGTAGCTCGTCGCGGATGGCGTCGGCGTACCCGCGGAACGGGTCGAGGGAGGCGTGCTTGATCCCGGCGGTGAACGTGTTCGGCTGCTTCTTCAGCCACCCCGCGTAGGCGGTGCCGGTCCGGCCGGGGACGACGTCCAGGAGGCGAGCATGCAGCTGCCCCTCGGCGTCTCGGGTCAGGTCGACCATCCCCGTCACGGCCCGTTGGGCGTCCCCGATCTTCGAGGACCGCCAGATGTGCTCGTCCACGCCGAGGACCTCGACCCCGTCCAGGCGGGCCGGGTCGGCCACGCGGCGGGTGGCCTCGGCCTCGACCGCGTCCCAGCAGGTGTGCCAGTCGACGCCAAGATGACGGGCCAGCGCGGACACCGTGGTGTCGTCCAGGGTGAGCGCGTCCGTGGCTCACGCCGCCGCTCTGCTCGTGAGCTTCGCCCGGGGTGCGACGAGGTCGTGACGCTCGGTGAAGACCCCTACCGGGCACGCCGGTTCGCGGCACCGCCACAGCCGGGCGAGCCACACCAGCCGCACCGGCACCCCGAACGCGGGGGCTTCCGCGACGACCCGTCGTCGCCGGCCGTGCCCGATCGCGACGACCCCGCAGGACGGGCAACCGCCGACATCGGCGTCGGTCTCGATAGTCAGAACGAACCTGGTCTCGTCGCGCTGGACGGTCAGGACGTGCATGCCCGGCACGTCGAACAACAGGTCGGTGCGAGGGCACCAGGTCGCGCTCGAGGCGCACGTAGAGTGGTCCACGTCGAGGCCTTCTCTTGGAGCAACTGCTTGGTCGCTGTTGATCCTGAAGGCCTCGACACCCTCATGTGCGGACCGCCACGCCGGGCCCTGTCAGAGCGGGCCCCCACGCTTAAATCCGAAGAGCCGTCTAAGGGTCTTCGCTACGAGTCCACGAGACCGACGTCTCTACTGCGGTGTAAGAAAACGCTGGTCCACTGATGCCCCCATATGCACCCCATCTTCCTCTCTTCACCCGCTGCAGCATCAACAGGCGATATGCCAATGCCGCGCAACCGTAAGGAGCTACCCCATCGCCGCACCCATCTGGTCCGACGAGTTCATCAACTTAGGCGTCGCCTGATGCGCCCAACCCAGGACGAGGCGAAGGCTGGGGCCGCGACTGCCAAGGCGGAGTGGCAGGCCTTGATTGACGACAACGACAAGCTCAAGGTGTTGGGCGAGCAGCAGGCGCAGGCCGCCGACGGCCGTGCAATCTCGGCAGCGCAGAAGGATGCCATCGGCGTGACCAGAACGGCATTCTCGCGGCGCTTCGTGCAGGCGAAGGTCATGGAGGTCTAATGATTGATGCATCCGACGAGCCCGTGATCGTACCCGAGGCCGATGAGTGGAACGCGGACCTACGCAATTGGTGTCGATGCGCAAATCTGTCGCCTGAGCGTCGCCTTAACGTGAGAAGCCCACGCCCACCTCAAACCCAGCAACCGCTTTACGAATTCATGCGCCCTTCAGACTAAAGACGATTGCTGTGCCAGCCAAGACAGACAGAACCGCACAAGTTACGGGAACCGACAAAATCATTATCCGTTGAAGGATTGGCCGCGGCCCTCCCTCCTTAAGCCGACGCCTCCAAAGTTCTGAGCTTTCCAATGAGGACATGGAGAGGGCGACCTGCATCTTGATCATCCACCATGCGATGCCAATTAGGGGTCCCACCACAAGCGCCGGATCGATGTATTGCAGGCGCATATCCTCGATTCCGATGGCGGTAGAGCTCACAACATAGCGCATGACGGCGTTGAAGGCTCCCCAGATGACGACTACTAGGAGTGTGATCGCTGTGGATTGACCGACCGCCTCCGACAACGCACCAAGCCCCTTTTTGAAGGGCGTTGATGCGCCTTTGGTACCATTTTCAGCATCAGTGGGGGAAGGCACGGTCTTGTTAGAAGGGCTCGGCGAACCAGCGATTAAGAACAGCAGGGAGACCACCGAGAAAGTCAAGTACGCGACTATAGAAACAACCGTTAAGGCGGGCCCGTAAGTGGTGCTTAGGAAATTGGCGGCCACATTATAAAAGATGAGGGCGATCGCGGCCACGCAAAGGCCCACAGCAAGCAACTTTCCGACAGTCCGCAGACGGCGCAACTCAAGCTTGATGTCGGCCGCCAACATCTCTTCCGGGCTCCGCTGTCCCTGTTCTATGTGGCCGGATTCATTAATATCATCCGGCCCGCTGTTCTTTTGCCCAACTGTATGGGGGGCCATTTGCCCTTTGGCGACCCCTGCTGACGGAGTTTTTGGAGCGGGGGTCGGCGTCATGTCAGATGGCCTCGGCTTCGGCTGCTGTTCTGGGCACTCGGACTCACTGATCCTACTCCTCGCACTCGCCTGCATCGCTCGATGGGCCGGCCCTGCGTCACGAGTGGGGCCTCTGGGCGCCGACGCGCTACTGCGGTACGGCTCATCCTCGGCCTTGGCAGGCCCGGCGAGCGGGGCCTTCCTTGCTATCGGCACCTCGCGGAGAGGGTCAAGTTGCCTCCCCGAGCTACGTTTTTGCTCCGAATCAACACACGATCCGTGCCGGCGCGCTAGTCCGACGCGTCCGTATCTGAGTCGTCGCCGTTTTCAACGACCAGCTCGTCCCCCTCGCCAACCGTACCGAGTGTCAGGCCCGTCAACGCCGAGACATGCTTATGCAGGTGATCGGCCCGAATCTCAAGGAACAGCTGATAATCATCTTTCAGAGCTGCGTTTAACGCCGCCTCGGGGACAAGATTGGCGGCAAGGCGTGTCACTACCGCAGCTCGGCCAGACTGCTCGATTAGCCTTCCTAGATACTCGCTTGGGGCGGAATCACGTATCGAGATGTTGCTCGCAGACGTGAGGAGAATGATGTTGCCAACTACGTTCGCACTGGTGGCGTCGACTCCATTTCGTTGGAGGTAGGCCTTCGGAAAAAAGTGGTGATATTCCTTGTCATTTGACCAAGCCAAGGATTTGTCGACGCTGATCTTTTGCCCATTGAGCAGGTCGACAGGACCGTGATCAGCCAATAGAAGGCCCAGCATCTTGGAGACCGCACTATTGGACCTGAAGGGACGCATCCTCCAGAGAGCTGATGACGGAACGACGCCTCCCTCCCCGAGAGTGGGTTGCTTCCCAGCCACGAACTCACGGATCTGCTTAGTGTCCTGCGTCATTTGCCCGCTATCCCACCCGCCGAAGTAACCGGAGAGGGTCGTCAGCCAGAACCATCGCTTGATTTCCGACAGTTGGCTGTCGGTTGGCGTTGGCAGGAGTCGAAAAACTTCACAAAGCACGGCGAACTGGTTGGCGTACGGCAACGCCTCCGCCCTGGGTGCGCCGATCTCGGTGGTGAGAAAGTCCGCCGCTCGTAGTGAAGCCTGCTTCATGGAGTCGGCTGCCTCTTGCAGCTCCTTCTTGCTCAGCTCTCGCAGGCCATCGATGCTCGCCGCTGAGAAGTCACCCCCAGACGCTGCCCCAAGCGTTCGCAGAAAAGTCTTATTATCTAGGCCGTCAAACTTCTTCGGCTCCAAGTTCGCTTTGATATCATCTACTGTCTTACCAAGGTCAAAGTCAGGACTCCAAGTGGCCGCACGCATGAGGTCATATATGGTGAGCCGCGTCCCGGTTGAGTTGATTCGTTCGAAGACGGGCGCCACATCGTCAATCGTCATATCTCCCAGAGTGACCAATGGGACTTGATATTGTAGAAAACGCACGAACAACAGATCGGCTCGTGCCTTCAGTTCGGCATCCTCGACCGGTGCCAAGAACTTGTAGAATTCTGGCGCATTGCTCAGGCGTCGCAACGGGATCTGATGTGAGGGGTAGTCGTTGATGATGTCGGAGTGTTGGAAGCGCCCCGTCCGCAAATCAAAGATCACATTCCACACACTTTTGGCGCTATTTGGCTGGTCTCCCTCGCCCTTTGCCTCAGCAGGCTTCCAGTAGATTGCGCCACATACCGCGGACAGACGCTGCTGCCCGTCCAGCAGGTAGTTGACTGGGTAGCTTTCGCTACGCTCCGCCACGTCCAGGTCCGCAATGGTTCGCTTACTTTCGAGCCGCTGGCTCGACTCCCAGACAAGCAGACTCCCGATTGGATAGTTCTTGTAGATTGAGTCCATTAGTTCCAAGATTTGCTTACGTTTCCACACGAAGGGCCGCTGAAACTCCGGGAGCACGATGTCTCCGATCAGCACCCTGTTCGCGAGCTGCAAAATCCGCTCGGGCGTAGGCTTCGGGTCACGTGCGGTCTCTGAAGTGGTGGCCATGACGCTGAGGCTACTAAGTTCCTCCCGGTTCGACACCCCGAGACCGGCGGACGTCCTGTGGTTAGCCGAGGTCCGACCAGGGAGAGGTGCAGGACATGGAAATCTTGCTGGACTTGAACAAGCCGCGCGGTCGAACCGCGCCAGGGCCGCGCAGGGTGGTTGAGCTAGTTGCACACGAGTGCAGGATCAGCTTCACGGCCAGCCGAATCGACCTCGGTGTCACCGGCATACGGTTGGCGGCGTAGTGGGGCCGGCACGGCTGCCAGCCTGAACCGACCAGGGTTTGCGGCGATTGCCTCCACCAGTTCGGTGTCGGCATAGGAGGTCGCGATCTACATGGGCGGCCCGGGTGTCGTGCTCCTGTGCCAGAGTGGTGCTATGCCAGGCTCGAGCACGGGTTCGATGGGTGAGCGCATCGCGGCTTACCGCCGTCGTCGCGGGATCAGCCAGGCCGCCTTGGCGGGCTTGGTCGGCAGATCTGAGTCATGGCTGAGTCAGGTCGAGCGCGGCGTCCGGTCGGTGGATCGGCTATCTGTTCTCCTCGACATGTCGCGCATCCTCCACGTCGACGTTGAGGCACTGATCGGTCGACCGTGGGACCTCGCTCCCAACGGTGGCGCTCAGGAGGACGAGCTGGTCGGCATCCGACGGTTCTTCGGTCGTTACGACGAGCTCGCCGGGGTGGCTTCGGACCCGCTGCCACCGAAGGACCTACGGACTCGCATCGCCCGAGCGCACACCCGCTATCAGGCAGCGGAGTACCGGGGCCTGGTGGAGGATCTCCCGGATTTACTGGGCCACGTGGATGTCACCCGCTTCAACGGCCGGGACAGTAACCGTCGAGAGACGCTCTTGGCCTACGTGTACGCCTACGTCGCAGGAGCGAAGCTGTTGACTAAGCTAGGTGTTCCGGACCTGGCGATGCTCGCCGCGGACCGATGCGCCGCGGCATCGATGGAGGCAGACTCCCTCGCCGCGCGAGGTCTGGCCGCCTACCAGGTCGCCTGCGCCCTCCTGCGAGCCGACCGCACTGACGACGCCGAGCATCTTGCTGTCACCATGGCGGCCCAAGTCGATCGCGAGGCTCGCTCGGATGACCCGGCCTCGTTGTCCGTGGCCGGCGCTCTGTGGCTCATCAGTGCGGTGATTGCGGCGCGCCGGACGGAGCGGACGGAGGCGTTGGAGAGGCTCGATCGTGCCGAGCGGCTCGCCCAACTGCTGGGCGAGGACGGCAACCATCTGTGGACCGCGTTCGGGCCGACCAACGTCGCGCTCCACCGGGTAGCTGTAGCAACGGAACTGGGGGACTCAGGCGAGGCTCTGCGCGCGGCGATGGAGATCGACGTGACCAACTTCCCGGCAGGGTTGAAGAGCCGTAAGGCTCAACTCCACCTGGATCTTGCGTGGGCGCAAGCTCAGCGCAAGCGTGACGCCGAGGCCACCTTGCACCTGTTGGAGGCGGAGCAGGTGGCCCCTCAGGTGGTGCACTACAACGTTTCTGTCCGGGAGCTGATCAGAGAAATGCTCGCGCGGTCGGGCCGCTCGCAGACGTCGGCGCTCGACAAGCTAGCCGTCCGTGCCAGTGTTCTGGTGTGACCACCCCTCCTTCGACCCGGGTCCTGACGCTGCTTACCTGCGCGGCGCCCTTGGCTGAGCGGGCAGCGGACATTGCAGGGGCGTTCACGTCGGCGGGCTGGAGGGTTTGTGTTGTCACGACTCCGTCTGCGTCGGCCTGGGTCGATGCGGAGGCCATCGAGGCTCTAACTGGTCACGCACCGAGGTCGATGCAGCGATCGCCCGCGAACCCGAGCCAGGACGCGTTCTCTGGGTCAGCGGTGATCGTTGCTCCCCTGACGTTCAACACCCTGAACAAGTGGGCCCTCGGCATCGCCGACAACTACGCCCTCGGCATCCTCTGCGAAGCCGTCGCGCTCGGGCGTCCCGTGGTCGCGGTCCCCATGATCGGGCGACGGTTCTGGGGTCATCCCGCCACCGCAACAAGCATGGCGTTGTTGCTCGGGTGCGGGGTCACCATGGTCGACCTGGCAGGCGGTAGGGGCACGATCAGCCCTCTGGAGTCAGGGTCGGGACCGTCGCTGGCAGCGGCCTTTGACCCCACGACCCTGCTGGCGCGGTTCGCGTAGCCGAACCCTCCAACCGCACAAAGATGCGGGTAGGACAGAAGTCGCAGGTACTCGGCCTCGACTCCCCCACGCTTCTCCGGTCAGAGACAGAGCCCCCTTGGGGCCACTTGATCAGGAGGCAAGCGATGGCGTCGTACGCGGTGGATGGCCGGCAGCAGGGGATGCGGTCGACGGGGATCGTCAACGAGGTCAAGGAGTGGGTGGACGGCCCGGAGGGGCGGCGTCGCCCGTCGGAGCTGCAGGCCCGGGACGAGGACACGGGGATGCCGCTTTGGGAGGTCGAGGTCCTGTACAAGCAGACCTCGTTCGGGCGGGTTGCGAGCACCACGGGCCTGGTGCGGGTCGGGTCGCCGGTGCGGCCGGTGCTGGGCGAGTTCGCCACGGTCGCGTTCGAGGGGCTGGTGGTCGAGGTTCGGCTGACGAAGGCCGGCGGCCTCTCGGAGTCGTGGCGCGCCGAGGGTGTCGCGGACACCGCCTCGGCGGACGTCCCGGCGGTCGCCAGCGCGTCGGGCTCGTCGGGCTCGTCGGGTTCGTCGGGCTCGTCGGGCTCGTCGGGGTCGTCGGGCTCGGCGTCGGGGTCCGGTGGGTCGGGTAAGGCGGCGGCGTGATGGTCGGCTCCGTCGACCTGGACGGGTGGGCCCGCTCGCTGGTGGTCACAACCGACGACGACGCGATCGGCGTGGTCGAGGAGCTGCGGTTCCGGGTCTCGATGATCGAGTCGACGGCGGCCCGCTTGCAGACGAAGCTGTCGGACTGCCCCGGTGACATCGGGACCGCCCTGAGTCGGGTGATGTCGCTGCTCGAGGACGCCGAGGGTGAGCTGATCGAGGTCCGCGCCGGGTTCGCCCGCCACGAACGAGGCAACCGATGATCACCCCGGCCAGCACCACGACCCCCGCACCCGCCTCGTCGGCGATCGATGTCCCGGCGCCGGGATGGCCGACGCTCGCCCGGCAGGTGCTGGCCCGGTGCTGGCGTCTCCTCGCTGTGGCGTGGCGGTCGGTGACCCGGTCTGTGCGGCTGCTGGCGCGGGTGCACCTTGCCCTCGTGCTGGTGGTGCTGGTCGGTTGGTACCAGCACCGGACCTCGTGGGTGCTCGCTGGAGGCTCGGTCGCCGTGGTGCTGCTCGCCTGGCCCGGTGTGCACCGGCTGTCGTGGACTGCGGTGGTCGAGCGGTGGCACACGATCTGGTGGTACTACCGGTACTGGGAGGTCACCTGCGGACGGGTCTCCCTGTCCGTCTATCGCAGCAGCGCCGACCAGCACCTCGCCCGACGACGACGAGGACTGGCCCGACTCCTCCCCGCGTCGTTGCCCTGGTCGGGGCGGGCCACGAGGTCCAGCAAGGCTTCCTCGGCGCGGATGCTGCCGTCGTCGGTCACCGTGGTCCCGCGGCTGCAGTCGGTGAAGGTCCGCGGGCCGGTGGTGGTGCTGCGGGTGCGGCTTGTCGCCGGCCTGACCCTGCTCGACGTCGAGCGGTCCGCACCCCGGCTGGCGGTCGCCCTCGACGTGCCCCGGGTCCTCGTTGACCCTGACGGGCACAACGGCGCCCGGCTCACGCTGACGACGTCGGACATGCTCGCGCAGCCCTTCCCGACGACCCTGCCCGACCAGGAGTCGACGCCTAGCCTTGTGCCGCAGCTGGTGCCCGGGTCGGTGGTGGTCGGGCGGGTCGAGGACGGCACCGACTGGCACGTCCCGCTCGGCCCCTCGACCTTGGTCGCGGGTGCGGCCGGTGCGGGGAAGGGGTCGGTGCTGTGGGGTGTCGTCCTCGGCCTCGGACCGTGGGTGCGGACCGGGCTGATCCGGTTGCACGGGATCGACCTCAAAGGCGGGATGGAGCTCCTCCTGGGCCGGGGCATGTTCTCCACGATGGCCACGACCCCGGACGAGGCGGTCGCCCTGTTGGAGGACCTCGCCGGGCAGTGCGTCACCCGCACCCATTTCCTGGCGGGGCGGGTCCGGACCCACACCCCAACCGTGACCGAGCCGCTGCACCTGCTCGTCATCGATGAGCTGGCCGCGGTCACCGCGTACCTCGGGGACCGGCAGCTGCGGGACCGGGCCGACCGGGCCCTGTCGCTGCTGCTGTCGCAGGGGCGGGCGCCACGGTTCGTGGTCTGGGCGTTCCTGCAGGACCCCCGCAAGGACGTCGTCCCCCAACGAGGACTGTTCCAGCTGACCATCGGACTGCGGCTGCGGGACACGTCCGAGGTCGCGATGATCTTCGGCGACGGCGCCCTGGTCGGCCTCGCCCCCTGCCACCGGATCACCCGCCAGGCCCCCGGCACCGGGTACGTCCTGCCCGAGGGCGGCGGGAACCCCGTGCGGGTCCGGGCCGGATACACCGACGACGACACCATCCGCGACGCCGCCTGGCTCTACGGCGCACCGGGCGGTGGTGGCCGGGTGGGATGGTCTCCCACCGTGGCCACTGCCTCTGGTGGCTCGGCCAGTGGGGGAACTGGTCTGCGGGGATCGTCGCCGGCTGCGCCTGCCGCGGCGACCACCGAGACGGCCGAGACCACCGAGATCCCGGTTCAGTCCTCGGGGCGTGACACCAGCAGCGACACCGTCCCCCTGGGTGAACCGGTCCCGCCGTTGCCCGGGCCGCAGCCCAGTCGGCCACGTCCACCTCGCAAGCCGCGGTCTCCGCGCCGGAGCACGCGGGTGCTTCCGACCGAGGCCGGGGCAGAAGACGTCGCGCTGGACGAGAACGTGAGTCGGCCTGCAGCCACTGGTGCGGGGGTGGCGTGATGACCCCGGCCCAGGACGAGGGGTGGTCTCCCGCCTATGGGGTGCGGGTGCCGATTGACTTCACGGGGGGACCGTCGCGGGCGGACCTCGACCACGGGGACTGGCGCGGCGACGCGGAGTGCGCCCGGGAGGATGACCGGTGGTGGTTCGCTGGCCCGGCCACCGCCGAGTATCGGATGGCGGTGACGGTCTGCGGGGAATGCCCCGTCCGGCGGCAGTGCCTGGCCGTTGCGCTGGTTTACGAGGAGGAGTTCGGGATCTGGGCTGGGACCGGCGCCCGCCGACGGAACACGCTCGTTGCGCAGCTGCGTGATGGGACCCCACTTGGGGAAGTGCTTGACCGTGTCCTTGACCATGGACACCATCGCGCCCCGGTGCAGACGAAGTCGGGCAAGCCATCCTCAGCTCGTCGACCGGGCTCGTTCGCTTTCCCCGACTTCGGGGGGAGTGCCGCGTGAGCTTGCTGCCGATGCTGCGTTCTCAGGCCGACGCCCGTGGCCGGCTCGGAGAGGGCTTCGACGTCGGGTCTGACGCTGCTCGGGTGGCGGCGGAGTCGGCTGGGGTGTGTGTGCGCCCGCACGTCAAGACCGTCACGGACGTCACCACCGGCGCGACCACCGCCGTCCCCATCCCCTGCGGGTCGACCCGCGAAGCGGTCTGCGCACCCTGTGCGACGAAGGCGAAGCGGCTTCGGATGCATCAGTGCCGCGAGGGCTGGCACCGCGCCACCGACCCCGACCTCGCGGACGACAACCCGGACGGTGCCGACGAGGCCGACGAGCCGGCGGCTGACAAAGAGCAGCTCGAGGACGGGGCCGACGACGAGGCTCCCGGAGCTGCCGGCGCTCG
This sequence comes from Dermatophilaceae bacterium Soc4.6, assembly GCA_039889245.1. Lineage (NCBI taxonomy): Bacteria > Bacillati > Actinomycetota > Actinomycetes > Micrococcales > Dermatophilaceae > Dermatophilaceae bacterium Soc4.6. The sequence goes on from JAZGVH010000002.1 coordinate 2,674,070, forward strand.
GCGGGTGCGCTCGACCCGGCGCCTCGACGGGTTCCCGGACCTGCCCACGATTACGATGAACCAGCGCACCACCGGCCGGACCTTCACCGACGAGGCGACCGGGAAGCATTATCAGCCGTCGATGTTCGTCACCCTCACCCTGCCCTCGTACGGGCGGATCATCCCCGGCACCGGGGTCCCGGCCGACCCGACGAGCTACGACTACCGGCGGGCTGCGCTGGATGCGATCCTGTGGCCGCGGCTGCTCGACCGGTTCTGGCAGAACCTGCGCCGATGCGCCGGCTACAAGGTCCAGTACTTCTCCGCCATCGAAGCCCAACGACGGCTGGCCCCGCATCTGCACGCCGCGGTTCGCGGCACGATCCCGCGGGCCACGATCAAGGCCGTCACCCGGGCGACGTACCACGCGGCGTGGTGGCCGGCGCTCGACACGATCGCCTACCCCGTGCTCGGTGGGCCTGGCACCGATGCGGTGCCGCTCTGGGTGCCCGAGCTGGAGGCGTACGTCGACCCCGACACCCTGACTCCGCTCCCGACCTGGGAGCAGGCGTGCGACGAGGTCGAGGACCCCGCTCACGTCGTCCGGTTCGGAAGTCAGGTCGACATCAAGGGCCTGCTCGGGGGCACCCCCGACTCCGATCGGACCGTGCGATACCTGTGCAAGTACCTGACCAAGAACATCGCGGACACCTACATCGGCCAGCACCCCGCCGACCACGCGGACGGCGACGACACGGGCGAGAGTGGCCGCGGCGGTTGGGTCGCTGCCGCGTATGAGCGGCACATCGACCGCCTCCACGCGGAGGTGCAACTGCTGCCCTGCGGGCCTGCGTGCGGCAACTGGCTGCGCTACGGCGTGCAACCCGCCGAGGCCGGCCCCGGTCTCGCCCCCGGCCGGTGCCAGTCCCCGACGCACGACAGGGAGAACCTAGGCCTCGGCGGACGGCGGGTCCTGGTCTCGCGGCAGTGGTCGGGCAAGACCCTGACCGAGCACCGCGCCGATCGCCGCGCCGTCGTCACCGCCGTCCTCACCGCGGCCGGGATCGACCCCGGCGACGCCGACCAGATGGCCGCCGACCGCACCCTGCTCGACGGCTCCCCCCGCTACGTGTGGGGGGACGTCGAACCCGGGGACGTCGACTACGTCGCGGTCATCGCCGCGTCACTGCGCCAGGCGAACCGGTGGCGACAGCAGTACGAGGAGGCGAAGGCGGCGGCGGAAGGGCGGGCTTCTCCGGCGGCGGTGCCGTTGGCGGGCTGACGCGGCCCGACGGTCTGGGCGGAGGGGATACGCGTTCGGCAATGTCGTCGAGCGCAGCGAGGTAGGCGAGAGGGCAGCAACGAGGGAGAGGTGCAGGGCATGGAGATCTTGCTGGACTTGAACGAGGCCGCCAAGCGGCTTGGGGTGGGGCCGAAGTTTCCCCGCCGGTTGGTGGCTGAGCGGCGCATCCGGTTTGTGAAGGTGGGCCGCTTCGTGCGGATCCCGGAATCGGCCATCGAGGAGTTCGTGGCGGCTGGGACCGTCGAGCCGATCGTGCGCGTCGCTCGGGGTCGGGTCCCGTGAATCGAGGGGCTGGCGCCGCGAGGCGGAAGCGGGACTTCGGGTCGGTGCGCAAGCTGCCGTCGGGGAGGTGGCAGGGGCGCTACCTCGGTGCTGACGGTCTGCGGCGGACGGCCCCGATGACGTTCCGCACCAAGGCTGACGCTCTGGCCTGGTTGGCCGTGAAGCAATCGGAGCTGCTGCGTGGTGAGTGGCTCGACCCCGACCTGGGGCGGATCACGGTGGACGAGTACGTGACACGGTGGATCGTCGAGCACCGGTTGAGCCCTCGTACCCGCGATCTCTACGAGGGGCTGAACCGGCTGCACATCAGGCCGTACCTCGGCGCGGTCCCGCTGGGGGTGATGTCGACGGAAAAGGTGCGCGCCTGGCGTTCCGAGCTGCTCCGGACGGGACGCTCCGAGGGTGTGGTAGCCAAGTCGTACCGGCTGCTGCGTGCCGCGATGAACACCGCCGTCGACGACGGGCGGATCGGCCGGAACCCATGCCGGCTCAAGGGCGCCGACGCTGCGCACTCAGCCGAACGCCCGGTGGCGTCGGTGGCACAGGTGTTCGCCCTGGCCGACGCCATTGGTCCTCAGTACCGGGCGTTCGTGCTGACGGCGGCGCTGACCAGTCTGCGGTGGGGCGAGCTGATCGCGCTGCGGCGCATGGACCTCGACCTGGTCACCGGCGTGGCCTACGTGCACCGGAGTCTCATCGAGACCGGTGGGCGGCTGGCTGTCGGCCCACCGAAGAACAACAGCGTCCGCACGGTGACACTGCCCAGGGTGCTCGTCGACGAGCTGTCGCTGCACCTCGCAGCTCGAGTGCCGGCGGGCGCTGAGTCGCTGGTCTTCACCGGCGAGAGGGGCGCGACCCCGCGGCGCGGGAACTGGCGGGCCAACGTCGGCTGGGTCGACGCCGTCGCCGAGGCCGGCATCCCGGCGGGCTTCCACTTCCACGACCTGAGGCACACCGGGAACCACCTCGTCGCCCAGGCCGGGGCCTCGACCCGCGAGCTGATGCAGCGGATGGGGCACTCCACGATGCGAGCGGCACTGATCTACCAGCACGCCACCGAGGCACGATCCCAAGCCCTGGCCGAGCGGCTGAATGCCCTCGTCGTGGCCGAGCAGGACGGCCGGTCGCAGCGATGAACGCGCCGACCATTGGGCACGTAGTGGGCACGCGGCCAAGGATCCCCAGCAAGGGGAGTGAGGCGGGCCGACACTGGCAGGCCTGTGACCTGCGCTTTCGCGTGTGGAGCGGGCGACGAGAATCGAACTCGCGTGTCCAGCTTGGGAAGCTGGCGCTCTACCATTGAGCTACGCCCGCACTGCCATCCGTCTCCGGGTGACGCGTGAGGCAGCATAACCGATCTGCCGCGAGCCGACCGCAGGCGGTGGGGACGACGGCATACGGGACGGGCGGTGTGGGCGGGACCGCGGGCCGATAGCCTGCGCAGGTGCTGCTCTCCGACAGGGACATCCGCGCCGAGGTCGAGGCCGGGCGCGTCCGACTGGACCCGTGGGACCCCGAGATGGTCCAGCCGTCGAGCGTCGACGTGCGGCTCGACAAGTACTTCCGGCTCTTCGACAACCACAAGTACCCCTACATCGACCCCGCCGAGGAGCAGCCCGACCTCACCCGGCTGGTCGAGGTCGCGAGCGACGAGCCCTTCATCCTGCACCCCGGCGAGTTCGTGCTCGGGTCGATCCTCGAGACCGTCACCCTGCCCGACGACGTCGCCGCGCGCGTCGAGGGCAAGTCGAGCCTGGGACGCCTGGGGCTGCTGACGCACGCGACGGCCGGCTTCGTCGACCCCGGCTTCAGCGGGCACGTGACCCTCGAGCTGTCCAACGTCGCGACCCTGCCGATCAAGCTGTGGCCGGGGATGAAGGTGGGCCAGCTGTGCTTCTTCCGCCTGTCCAGCCCGGTCGAGCACGCCTACGGCAGCGCGAAGCACGGGTCGCACTACCAGGGCCAGCGCGGACCGACGGCGAGCCGGTCCTACGAGAACTTCCACCGCACGCAGGTCTGACCGCCTGAGGCTGGTCACCGCGCACGCGGTGGGGCAGACTGGACGAAACGGGAGCGAGGTGTCGTTCCCGGACATCAGGTGAGGACCTCCGTCCTCACCCCGGCCGGTCTCGGAGGCTGTATGCGACTGCGCACCGCGACCGACGTCGGTGACCTGGTGCGTGATGCCCGCCGCGCGATGGGGCTGACCCAGGGCGAGCTCGCCCGCCAGGCCGGGGTGACCAGCCGCTGGCTCTCGGGTCTCGAGGACGGCAAGGACCGCGTCGACCTCGGGCCGGCCCTGCGGGTGCTCGACCTCCTCGGGGTCTCGCTCGAGGCGACGACGCAGGTGCGTGCCTGCGGCGAACCCGCCCGCGTCGACCTCGACGCGCTCATCCGGTCGCACCTGCCGGTGGAGCCGTGGCAGCACCCCCCGGCGTAGGCCCGCGAGGTGGATGAGGCCCATCGAACCTCTACTGGGATCTGACTGGTAACGTCTTCCCATGGAAGCGACGATGGACTCCGTTGGTCGGGTGGTGGTGCCCAAAGCCATGCGCGATGCCCTGGGCCTGCTCCCCGGGTCGAAGGTCGACATCTCGGTCTACGGCGCCGGCCTCCAGCTCGTCCCGGCCGGCCGGACGGCCCGGATCGTCGCGGACTCCGGGGTCCTGGTGGTGGCCGCCGTGACGCCGATCGACGATGACATCGTCTTCGGGCTCATCGACTCCGGCCGTCGGTGACCCTGCTCGCCCTCGACACCAGCGTCGCCATCCCCCTGCTGGTCCGTAGTCACACGGAGCACCTCGCGGTGGCTCGGTGGTGGGCCGGGCGAGACGTCGTCCTGAGCGGGCACGCGGCAGTCGAGACCTATTCGGTGCTGACGCGCCTTCCCGGAGACGCCCGGGTGTCCGCGGTCGACGCTGCGCGCTTGATGTCGAGCAGGTTCGGGCCACCACTGGTGCTCGACCCAGCGGATCAGGTCGATCTGCCTCACGAGCTGGCGCGAGCAGGCATCGTCGGCGGTGCGGCCTACGACGCAGTGGTTGCCCTCGCCGCCATGCGCCACGGTGCGGTCCTGGCGACGCGAGACGGCCGGGCTCGCCTGACCTACGAGGCGATCGGGGTCAGGCACGAGGTCGTCGGCTGAGACCCGTGCGACCCTGGCGTCAGTAGGCGCTGACTCCCCGCACCCGGTGCCCCACGGCGACCGACTCTCCCGACACGGCTCCCGCCGCCCGTGACGCCAGGAACACCACGACCGCCGCGACCTGCTCGGGCGTCGACTCCCCGGGCGCCCCGACCGCGACCTCGGTCGCCGCGCCGTCCCGGACGACTCCCGGGTGCACGACGTTGACCGTCACCCCGGTGCCCGCGCACTCGTCGGCGAGCCCCTTGCTGAGGATCGCCACTGCGCCGTTGCGCACCGCCCCGGTGATCGAGCCCGTCAGGAAGGCGTTCTGCCCACTGACGTTGACGACCCGGCCGAAGCCCGCCCCCCGCATCCCGGGAAGCACGGCGTTGGCACACCTCAGGTAGCCCATCGCCTTGGCCTCGAAGGCCTGCGCCACCTGCTGCGGGTCGCTGTTGCGCGCCGGGTCGAGGGTGCGTGCCGACGGCGCAGCCGCGTTGACCAGCACCCCGATCGCCCCGTGACGGGCGACGATCTCGTCCACACCACGGCGGATGGAGTCGTCGTCGCCCGAGTCGAGCACCATCGTCTCGACGGACCCGCCGATCGCCTCTGCGGCGGCCGCCAGCGTCTGCGGGGTGCGCCCCGCGAGCACCACCGTCGCGCCCTCCGCCTGCAGTGCGCGGCCGACGGCGCGGCCGATCAGCCCGCCACCCCCGACGACGAGGGCGACGACACCGTCCAGTCCAAGATCCATGCCCCGACCGTATGCCGTCACTGCCACACGGGTCAGGGGTGGTCGCGCGCCCAGAGCGCCGCGCTGGTGCGGTCGGCGACGCCGATCTCGCGGAAGACCCGGCCCAGGTGGGCCTTCACCGTGCGCTCGCTGATGCCGAGCTTGCGCCCGATCTGCTTGTTGGCCAGGCCTTCTGCGACGTGCGCGAGCACCTCGCGCTCCCGACTCGACAGCCCGTCGCCCGGCCGGGGTGCCCCCGAGGTGGGCAGCAGCACCCGCGCGATCCGCGGGTCCAGGGGCACGTGACCGGCGGCCGCGGAGCGGACCGCCGCGAGCAGCTCTGCGGGCTCGCAGTCCTTCAGCAGGTAGCCGATCGCGCCGGCCGCGAGCGCATCGGTGACGCGCTCGCGGTCCGAGAAGGAGGTCAGCACCACGACGCGCGTCTCCGGCGAGGCGAGCAGCACCTCGCGGGTGGCCTGGACCCCGTCCATCACCGGCATCGAGAGGTCCATCAGCACCACGTCGGGCGTCAGCTGCGCGGCGAGCTCGACGGCCGCGCGCCCGTCGGCCGCCTGCCCGACGACGTGCAGGTCGTCGGCGGCCTCGACGAGCGTGGCCAGGCCGGTGCGCACCATCTGGTGGTCGTCGACGAGCAGGACGGTGGTGGCGCCGGTCATGAGGATCCCTCGGGCAGGACGAGACGCCAGTGGGTGCCGGCGCCGGGCGCGGAGGCCACCTCGAGGTGGGCCCCCGCGTCGGTGGTGAGGTCGCGGAGCACGCGCAGCCCGAAGTGGCCGTGCTCCGGCTGCGTGAGTCGGGCGCTGTCGAAGCCGGGCCCGTCGTCGAGCACGTCGAGGACCACGCGCCCCTGACCGTCGCGGTGCAGCGCCACCGTGGCGGTGCAGGGGGCCGCGTGCTTCGCCGCGTTGCGCAGGCACTCCTGGGCGACCCGGAAGAGCAGCCGCTCCTCGTCGGGCGCCAGCGACGCCGCGGTGTCGGCATCGAGGTCGAGCCGGGCGTCGACCCCCTTGGCGGCGACCCCCTGTGCGAGGTCGGAGAGGGCGGCGCCGACCCCGGCGTCGGCGAGGCTCGGCGGGTAGATGTCGACGAGCAGGGTGCGCAGGACCCGTATGGTGCCGCGCACCGTGCCGGCCAGCTGGTCGAGCTCGACCCCGAGGGGCTCGCGCCCCTGCGTCCGGGCGTGCAGGGCTGCGCCCGAGACCGCGTACGACGTGGCGACGAGGTCCTGCACCGGGCCTTCGTGCAGGGTCGCCGCGATCCGGCGACGCTCGTCGGCCGACGCGTCGACGGCGTGCTGGAGCAGCTGCTCGCGCTGGGTCTGGGCGGCGGACAGGCGCTTGGTGAGGCTCCACACGAGGGGGGTGAGCAGCACGAGCAGCAGCAGCAGGGCCGAGAAGATGACGCCGAGGAAGCCGCGGGTCAGCTGCGAGGCGCGGTCCTCGACCGGGCCGTAGGGCGCGTAGATCTCGAAGAGCACCTCGCGTCCCGTGCTGGTCCACACCGGACGGTAGACCTCGAGGAGCCGGCCGCCGGTCTCGAACTCGTTTTCCTTCTGGGTCAGGTCGGAGACGTTGGCGCGCGTCGCCGGGTGCGCGAGCGCCGCCTTCTGCTCGGGGTCGAGCTCGAAGACACGGCCGACGAGCAGCGGCTCGTCGGCGTAGATGACGGTGCCCGTGGGGCTCCAGAGCTTGACCCTGGCGATGTCCGGGCCGAGCATCCGCTCCCGGACCAGCGTGTCGAAGGCCGCGAGCGCCGCGGGCTGACCGCTCGCGAGGTCGTCGGTCAGCACCGGCTGGACGAGGGTCGTCGCGAGCAGGTCGGTCATCCGGCCCGCGTCGTTGACCGCCTCGCGCTCGGCCAGTCGGCCCGCCGCGAGGGTGCCGAGCACGGCGACGGACGCGAGCACGGCGACGACCCCCGCGACCAGCTGGAGGAGGACCCGGCGAGCCGAGACCGTGCCGTCCCCGCCCTCGCGCAGGGAGGGCCGTGACACCGTCACCCACTGCGGCGGGCCGCTGTCGGCCGGCGTCTCCTGCGGCTGGGGGAGCACCGGGAGCGGACGCGTGGCCTTCGCCGCCGGGTCCGGTGGGGGTTCCGACGGCGGGGCCACGTGCCGGGGGGCGCTCGTCACGAGTGGTCGGACCCGCTGTGGTCGGACCGGCCGGAGCGGTCGTCGACCGAGGAGCTGGGCGCGGACGTTGACGAGCTGCCGCGCAGCCCACCGCGGTCGTCGCCGACCCGCGTGGTGGCTGACGAGGTCGGCTGGTCGTCGGAGGTGCCCGGCGGGCGCTCGCCGCCGCGGTCGTCACCCGGCTCGGCCGACTCCAGCGTGCGTGAGGGGGAGGGGGTGGCGGCGGCCGTGCGGGAGGGGGCCGGGGTGCTCGTCGGGGAGGGCGACTCGTCGTCGACGACCTGGGCGCTGGTGGGCACCCGCACGGGGATGTCGCCGGAGAAGGAGGCGTTGCCGAGTAGCCCGACGACGGCTGGTGAGAGCGCGACGAGCAGGGCAGCGGTGGACAGGGCGAGACGTTTCATCAGGGGTTCCTTAGGCGATTGTCACCCATGGCCCGGCCCGGCGGGGCTTGATGCTCCGACCGGGCGGGGGACGGGAGGTGGAGTGGAGGGTCCGGGCCCCGAGGGGCCTCGACGGTGGGTCGGGTCAGCGCAGGGTGAGTGCGCCGCGGCAGGTCTCGCCGGTGGCGGCGTTGGTCGCGACAGCGACGACCCTGTCGGCGCCGGCCCGGTTGGGGGTGAGCTTGCGAGCCGTGAAGGAGCCGGAGGGGCCCACGGTGACGGCGGTGCCGGCGAAGACCGAGGCTCCGTTGTCCTGGAGGCTGACGGCCCAGGTCTGGCCGACGACGTTGGAGTCGACCTCGAGCTCGATCTGGACCTTGGCGTTGTCGGGCTTCGCCTTGAGCTTCCAGGTGCTGCTCGCCGAGCAGCTGCCGCTGGTGCGGACGTCGTGGCCGCCCTTGGCGTTGGCGGCCGCCGTGCCCGAGGCGACGAGGGCGATGGTGACGGCGCCGGCGCCGACGAGGCGCAGGGCGGTGGTGGCAGTGGACATGTCGCGCTCCGGGGGGACGTGGTGGGCCGGTCGGTCCGGCTCCGATGTCTCTACCGTCGCGGCAGGAGGGGGCGGCCCACCATCGGGCGATGGTCGTAGTACCTCCCGGGTGGGGCGGCTCGCGGCTCGGGCCGACGCCTACGATGTTCCTCGTGCCGACCCCCACCGCCGACGTGCGCTGGGAGGCCCAGCCGTCCGTCCCGACGGCCGTGGTGCTCGTGCTGCACGGGGGGCAGGAGGAGAGCACCCGGCGCAACGCCTGGTGGGCCGTGCCGGTCTGGTGGATGGTGCCCTTCGCGCGCACCGTACGACGTGCCGGCGACGGCACCTTCGCCGTCGCGCGGGTGCGCTACGCCGTGCGCGGCTGGAACGGCGTGGCGCAGAGCCCGCTGACCGACGTGCGGGTGATCCTCGAGGACGCGGCTGCGCGCTACCCCGGTGTGCCGGTTGCCCTGGTGGGGCACTCGATGGGTGGTCGCGTCGCCCTGCGCCTGATGGGTGACGAGCGGGTGTCGAGCGTCGTGGCCCTGGCCCCGTGGGTGGCCAAGGCCGACGTCGAGGCCGAGCTGCACGAGGCACACCCAGAGCTGAGGCTGCTGATCGTCCACGGCCTGTCCGACACCGTCACGTCACCGCGAGCGAGCGGCGCGGTCGTGCGCCGGCTGCAGGCCGACGGGGTCGCCGCGAGCTTCGTCGGGCTGGCCCGCGCCAAGCACTCGATGATCCGCCGGCGGCGGCTGTGGGACCGGCTGCTCACCGCCCACCTGCGGGCGACGCTGCTCGGTGAGCCCCTCGACCCCGCGCTGTCGGTGAGCGAGCGCGCTGCTCTCGCGGCGGGCACGGTCGCTCACCTCTGAGGCACGCCCTGCGAGCGGCCGTGTCCCCCAACGCTTCTCAGGCCGGTTCGTCAAGCCCGTCCACCACCGTCAGCGCGGCCGTGAGGTCGGGCCCGGGGTCGTGGTCGCTCTCGTCGACCACGATGCCCTCACACGCGTCGAGCACCTGGCGGAGCGGTCCCCGCAGGGTCACCCGGCGCAGCCGCACCGCGTGCACCGCGGTGAGCAGCTCCCACGCCAGGAGGTGCCGGTAGTCGTCGGCGACCGCGGTGAGCCGGCCCGCAGCGGCGCTCGAGTGGCTGGCGTCGTCCTCCACCGCCGCCGAGAGGTAGGCGGTGCCGAGGCTGCTGGGGGCGGCCGCCACACCGCGCAGGCGCTCGACGCCCGCGGCGGCGGCATACTCCGCGATGAGCAGGCCGGAGGCCCCGGCGTCGACCCCGGCGAGGAAGCGGGGCAACCCCGCGCCGGGGTCGGTGAGCAGGTGCGAGATGCGCGGCAGCCCCGAGGCGGCCGACCGCGCGAGGGCGAGCAGCGTCGCGTCGACCGCGAGCGTGAGGTAGGCCGTGTGGAAGCCCCCGTGGTGCGCCACCGTCGGCGGGTCGGTCGTCGCATCGACGGCCGGGTTCTCCGACCCGGCGTTGGCGAGGGTCTCGACGACGCTCCGCAGCACGGCCAGCTGGTCGAGCAGCGGCCCGTGCACCTGGGGGTATGTGCGCAGCCCGAAGAAGTCCTGCAGCTGCGTCGCCGGCACCACCGGGTCAGGGCCGAGCAGGCCGGTGACCGTCTGCGCGGTGCGGGCCGCCCCGACGAAGGGCGTGACCCGCCCCACCACCGCGCCCAGGGCCTCGACGTTGCCCGCCAGGGCGACGTGCGAGAGGGCGTAGACCGTCATCGCCCGGCGCGACAGCCGCTCGAGCTCGAGGCAGCCGAGCGCCGCCCGCCCGAGGGTGAAGGCGTTGCTCGACATCAGCGGCAGGGCGTCGTGGTCGTGCAGCCGGGACAGCCGGGCGAGGTTCGGCGTGGCCCGCACCTGCCCGTCGGCGCGGGGCCGCTCGCCGAGCAGGGTCAGCCCGACCTCGGCCAGCGCGGTGAGGTCGCCGGTGCCGACGGCCCCCACCGAGTGCACCACGGCCTGGCCTCCGGACTCCTCGGCGAGCAGCCCGACGAGCGCGTCCACGAGGCCGGTCGAGGCGCCGGAGGCTCCGACGAGCAGCTGGTTGACCCGCACGACGAGTCCGGCCCGCACCACGCGCTCGTCGTACGTCGTGCCCCACCCGCCCGCGTGGCTGCGCAACAGTCCCAGCCCGGGCCGCTGGTCGCGGCCGGCCGCGCGGATGACCTGGGTGGGTGGGAGCGGGCGGTCGCGGTTGGCGCCGACCCCGGTGGTGCGCCCGTAGACCTCCCGGGTCAGGGCGACCCGGGCCACGGCCGCCGCCGCCTTCTCGACCCGCTCACGACCGGCTGGGGCGACCTCGACGTCGCCGCCGTCGGCGACGGCAGCCACGTCCTCGAGGGTCAGGTGGGCGCCATCGAGCAGGATCACGGCACGTTTCCTCCAGCCTTGAGCGGGTATGGCGGTGTTCGGTGACGAGGAGCACGACACTGCCGCGGTTGAGGCCAGCAGGAGCATGTGGCAGGCTCGACGACTGCGTCAAGGCATATCGTGCCCCGCTCCCCGCCCGTCTCACCCGCTGCCCGTAGTCAGACCCTTCTGCACCCGACCGCAAGGATGAGACGGATGATCGAGTTCGACTCCGTGACCAAGACCTATCCCGACGGCACGGTGGCGGTGGGCGAGCTCTCGCTCGTGGCCCCGTCAGGGCAGATCACCGTCCTGGTCGGGCCCTCCGGCTGCGGCAAGACGACCTCGCTGCGCATGATCAACCGGATGATCGACCAGAGCAGCGGCCGCATCCTCGTCGACGGCCAGGACACCACGTCGGTCGACCCGGCCGTGCTACGTCGCGGCATCGGCTACGTCATCCAGCACGCCGGTCTCTTCCCGCACCGCACGATCGTCGACAACATCGCCACCGTGCCCCTGCTGCTGGGGTGGGACCGGCGCAAGGCCCGCGACCGCGCCCTCGAGCTGATGGAGCGCGTCGGTCTCGACCACTCGATGGCCAAGCGCTACCCCACGCAGCTGTCCGGTGGGCAGCAGCAGCGCGTCGGCGTCGCGCGCGCGCTCGCGGCCGACCCGCCCGTGATGCTGATGGACGAGCCCTTCTCGGCGGTCGACCCGGTCGTGCGCGAGCAGCTGCAGGACGAGTTCCTGCGCCTGCAGGGCGATCTCGGCAAGACGATCGTCTTCGTCACCCACGACATCGACGAGGCGATCAAGCTCGGCGACCAGGTGGCGGTGCTGCGCGTCGGCGGCCACCTGGCCCAGATCGCCGCCCCGCGAGACCTGCTCAAGGAGCCGACAGACGACTTCGTCGCCGACTTCGTCGGGCGCGACCGCGGCTACCGGTCGCTCAGCTTCCGCACCGGCACGCTGCCGATCCGACCAGAGCCCAGCATCCCCCTCGGTATGCCGGGGGAGCAGCTGCGCGCCTCGACCCAGGCCCCGTGGGTGCTCGTCGTCGACGAGCAGGACCGCCCGGTGGGGTGGGTCGAGCCGTCGAAGGTCACCGACGTGGTCCGCCAGGAGTCGATCCACCGCGGCGGCACCGTGGCGGCCGTCGACGGCTCGCTGCGCGCCGCCCTCGATGCGGCGCTGTCGTCCCCGTCCGGTCGCGGGGTCGTCGTCGGCGCCGACGGGGTCCTGCTCGGTACTGTCCTCCCGCAGGAGGTCGTGACCGCGATCGGCGAGTCGCCCACCCACGCGTCGGCCGCCAGCACCGGCAGCACCGGCAGCAGCGGCAGCACCGCGCAGGACGATCCATGAGCTACTTCACCTCGCACCTGAGTGACATCGCGACCCTGCTCGGGCGCCACCTCTACCTCGCGGTGCTCCCGCTGCTCATCGGGCTGCTCATCGCGCTCCCGCTCGGCTGGCTGGCCCGAAGGTACTCCTGGCTCTACCCGCCGCTCATCATCGGGACCGGCCTGCTCTACACCCTGCCCTCGCTCGCGCTCTTCATCCTGCTGCCCGGGCTGCTCGGCACGCAGATCCTCGATCCGTTCAACGTGCTCGTCGCGATGACGGTCTACACCGTGGCCCTGCTCGTGCGCACCGTGGCCGACGGGCTCGGGGCGGTCCCCGTCGAGGTGCAGATGTCGGCGACCGCGATGGGGTACAAGCCACTGGCCCGGCTCGTGCGGGTCGAGCTGCCGCTGGCCGTGCCCGTCATCGCCGCCGGCTTGCGGGTGGCCGCCGTCAGCAACGTCAGCATCGTCAGCGTCGCCGCGATCATCGGTGTCTCGCAGCTGGGGTCGCTCTTCACCGACGGCTTCAACCGCAACTTCCTCGACCCCATCGTCATCGGCATCGTCGCCTGCGTGGTCCTCGCGCTCGTGCTCGACCTCACCATCGTCGGGCTCACCCGGGTGCTCACCCCGTGGCAGCGGCTGCGGGTGGCGTCGTGATCGGCGACGTCCTCGGGTGGCTCACCGACCCGGCCCATGCCGCCGACATCGGTCGCCGGCTGCTCGAGCACCTGGAGTACACCCTCGTGGCCGTGCTGGTGGCGGCGATCATCGCCGTGCCGCTCGGGCTGTGGATCGGGCACACCGGCCGGGGCAAGGTCCTCGTCGTGACGCTGGCCGGCGCGGCCCGGGCCATCCCGACCCTGGGGCTGCTCTACTTCGTCGTGCTCTTCCTCGGCCCCCGGCTGAGCGGTGACCTCGCGTTCTACCTGCCCAACGAGCTCGTGCTCGTCATTCTGGCCGTCCCGCCCATCCTGTCGGGCGTCTACGCCGGCATCGACGAGGTCGACCCCGCTGCGCGCGACGCGGCCAAGGGGATGGGGATGCGGGGCCTCGAGGTGCTGCGCAAGGTCGAGGTGCCGGTCGCCCTGCCCCTGATGCTCTCGGGGCTGCGGTCCGCCTTCCTCCAGGTCATCGCCACGGCGACGATCGCGGCGACCGCTGCCCTCGGCGGTCTCGGCCGCTTCCTCATCGACGGGCTCGCCGTGCGCGACTACACCCAGATGGCCTCGGGCGCCCTGCTCGTCGCGCTGCTGGCCATCGTCGTCGACCTCGTGCTCGCCACCGTCCAGCGACTCGTCGTCTCGCCCGGGGTCAGCGGCCGGGTCGACCGCCGCGCCGGCCGGGGCCGCGGGGGATCACCCGAGACCGCCGACCCCGCCGAGGCCGCGGTCTCGACCCACCGACCTGCCCTGCCCACCTCGGCCTGACCGCCCTCCGACGTCACGTGCACCACGTGACCTCCGCCAGAAGAGAGAATGTTTCCCATGAAGACCACTCCCACCGCCCTCGTCGCACTCTCCCTCGTCTCCGCGCTGAGCCTCGCCGCCTGCGGGTCGAGCAGCTCCGGTGACCCGCTCGGTGGCGGCGCCTCGGCGTCCGCGGCCCCGAGCGACACCATCGTCGTGGGCTCGGCCAACTTCCCCGAGTCCGAGCTGATCATGGACATCTACGCCGGCGCGCTGTCGGCCAAGGGCGTCAAGGTCTCGACCAAGCCCAACATCGGCAGCCGCGAGACCTATATCCCCGCGCTGCAGGACGGCTCGATCGACCTCGTTCCGGAGTACACCGGCGTGCTCGACAGCTACTTCGACAAGAACGCGAAGGCCACGACCTCCGACGAGGTCTACGCCGAGCTCAAGGCCGCGCTGCCGGCGACGCTCCTGGTGCTCGACAAGTCGGCGGCCGAGGACAAGGACAGCGTCGTCGTCACGAAGGACACCGCCGCGAAGTACAGCCTCAAGGCCATCTCCGACCTCGCGCCCGTGGCCAAGGACGTCGTGTTCGGGGGTCCGCCCGAGATGAAGACCCGCCCCACCGGCCTCCCCGGCCTGCTCAAGGTCTACGGCCTGACCTTCAAGGACTTCAAGGCCCTCGACGCGGGCGGCCCGCTCACCGTGCAGGCGCTCAAGAACGGTCAGGTGCAGGCGGCCGACCTCTTCAGTACCGACCCCAACGTCCCCGCCAACGGCTTCGTCGTCCTCGACGACCCCAAGTCGCTCTTCGCCGCGCAGAACATCGTGCCGCTCATCACCAAGAGCAAGTCGACCGAGACGGTCAACGGTGCGCTCAACGCGGTCTCGGCCAAGCTCGACACCACCACCCTGGCCGCTTTGGTCAAGCAGGTCGTCATCGACAAGAAGGATGCTTCCGAGGTGGCCAAGGGGTTCCTCGCGGCCAACGGGCTCGGCTGAGCCCCGGCGGAACCCGGCAGATCTGCACCACGGCACCCGGCACCACGACCACGGAGGGACAGGCATGGGCACACTGGCCGACGCCGAGACACGCATCCGCGAGGCGGCGATCCGACTGGTGCAGGAGCCCGGTGGGGGCGTGCGTGTGGAGGACTACGTCGCCACGCTCGCGGCCGCCACGGCCGAGGCGGCGCTGGCGGCGGCCGGCTTCGACGTCGAGCACCACGACCTCGTGCCCGGCTCGCTCCTGACCTACGACGCCGTCCGGGCGCGGCTGACCGGCGACCCGGTGACCAGCCCTGCCCCCGTCGGGACCGTGTGGTCCCTGCTCGAGCCCCTCGCCGGGCGGGCGGTGCCGGAGTCGGCGTTCCCCGACGCGGCCCAGCTCTACGCGCAGACCGAGCACCAGCTCATCAGCGCCGAGCCGGGCACCGTGGTCACGACGGTCGGGGCCGACCACGCACCGGCCCGCCCGCCGCTGCGCCAGGCCTACGAGCTGCGCCCGGCCGTGCTCGAGACCGAGCGGCTCTTCGGCGCTGCCGTCGCCGACCGCCACGTCGTCACGGCCACCGCCCTGCGGTCGGCGATCGACCAGACCAAGAGCGCCATCGACCCGGCCATCGCGCTGCGCCTCGCGCTCGAGGTGCTCTTCGGGGTGGCCCGGCTGGCCCCGATGAGGTCTGACGTGATCGCGACCTCCTGACGTGCGGCCGGGTGTCCTCCCCCTCCTCGCCGCCAACGTGGTCCGCCTGCTGCTCGCGGTCGCCGCCGTGGCGGTGGAGACGACGATGGTCGTGGCGGGCAGCCGCCCGGATGCCGAGCTCGAGGGGCTGCTCCTGCCGCTGGGCCTGGCGGCGGCGGTCGTCACCCTGCCCTACCTCGCGGTGACCGTGGTGGCCATCGTCGGGCTGGCGCGCGCGGGCGGGGCCGGGGTGCGCCCCACGACCGCCCTCGCCGTCGTCGACGTGGTCGTCGGGGCGGTGCTGGTCGGCGTCCTCGTGCGGGCGATGGTCATCGGCGACGCCTGGGCGAAGAGCCCGCTGTGGTTCGGGCTCGTCCCACTGGTCCTAGGCGCCCTGACCCTCGCCCTGGCGCGGAGGGCTATCCCTACGCCCGTCGCGCCCTGACCCAGCGCACTCCGCCCGAGTGCAGCGCGTATGCCGGTCAGTCGCCGCGGCGGACGGCGGCCAGCAGCATCTGGGCGACGTCGACGACCTCGACGTCCTCGCGGGCGGTGCCGCTCGCCTGCATGCCCGTCAGCCCGTCACTGATCATGACCTTGCAGAAGGGGCAGCCGACGGCGATCCGGTCGGCGCCCGTCGCGAGCGCCTCCTGCGTGCGGTTGATGTTGATCCGCGAGCCGAGCTTCTCCTCCATCCACATGCGCGCGCCACCGGCGCCGCAGCAGAAGGAGCGCTCGCCGCTGCGGGGCATCTCGCGCAGCTCGACGCCGGGCAGGGCGCCGAGCAGCTCGCGCGGCGGAGCATACACCTTGTTGTGCCGACCGAGGTAGCACGGGTCGTGGTAGGTCACGACAGGAGCGGTCGATGCGGCGCCCGCGGTCGACGCGTCGCCCGGGCGGGCGACGGGCACGAGCAGCTTGTCGCGCACCAGCCGGTTGAGCAGCTGGGTGTGGTGCACGACCTCGTACTGCCCGCCGTTCTGGGGGTACTCGTTCTTCAGCGTGTTGAAGCAGTGTGCGCAGGTCACGACGATCTTGGTCGCCTTGGCCTCGTTGAGCACCTCGACGTTCTGCGTCGCCAGCATCTGGAAGAGGAACTCGTTGCCGGCGCGGCGGGCCGAGTCGCCGGTGCACGACTCGCCCTCGCCGAGCACGGCGAAGGTGACGCCGGCGCTGTCGAGCAGCTCGGCCACGGCCCGCGTCGTCTTCTTGGCCCGGTCCTCCAGCGCGCCGGCGCAGCCGACCCAGAAGAGGTAGTCGACCTCGGTGAGGTCCTCGACGTCCTGACCCACGATCTTGACCTCGAAGGGCAGGTCCTTGGCCCAGTCGAGCCGCATGCGCGGCGCCATGCCCCAGGGGTTGCCGTTCTTCTCGAGGTTCTTGAAGAGGCCACCCAGCTCAGCGGGGAAGGCCGACTCGATGAGCACCTGGTAGCGGCGCATGTCGACGATGGCGTCGACGTGCTCGATGTCGACCGGGCACTGCTCGACGCAGGCGCCGCACGAGGTGCACGACCACAGCACGTCCTGGTCGATCACCGCATCGGGGCCGTGCGGGTTGTAGGCGCCCAGGGGCGCTGACACGTCGTAACCGGTGTTGCCGATGAGCAGCAGATCGGGCGAAGCGGCCGCCTTGACCGTGTCGGACAGGCCCCCACGCGCCTCGTCCGCGGCCAGCAGCCACGGCGCCTTCGCGTGGCTGTGGTCGCGCAGCGTGGTGATGAGCAGCTTGGGGGACAGCGGCTTGTCGGTGTTCCACGCCGGGCACTGGCTCTGGCAGCGACCGCACTCGGTGCACGTCGAGAAGTCGAGCAGACCCTTCCAGGTGAAGTCCTCGACCTTGCCGACGCCGAGCGGCACGTCCTCGTCGAGGTCGTCGACGTGCTCGAAGTCGAGGGGCTGGCCGGCGACGTGGATCGGCTGGAGCGCTCCCAGGGAGGTGCGGCCGTCGGCGTGGCGCTTGAGCCAGATGTTGGGGAAGGCGAGGAAGCGGTGCCAGGCGACGCCCATGGTCGGGGTCAGCGCGATGGTGATCATCCAGGCGAAGGAGATGAGGATCTTGACCGCGGCCACGACGACGACGAGCGCCTCGATCGTGCCGAGGCCGGTCCCGGAGAAGAGGTCGCCGATCCAGGAGGTGCCGGGGAAGTGGGTCGTCGAGGCCCAGGAGTAGTCGTCGTTCAAGGCGCCGTACCGGGCCGCCTCGGCACGTCCCTGCGCGTACTCCAGCCCACGCAGCCCGAGGATGCAGATCGTCACGCCGAGGATGGTCAGCTCGACGTAGTAGGCCTGCCAGAAGCTGCTGCCGTAGAACCGCGACCGGCGGCCGCCCTCGCCCGGGGCGCTGCGCGGGTGCTGGCGCTGGCGCACGGCCATCAGCAGCAGGATGCCTGCGAGCCCGGTCCAGGCGAAGAGCTCGGTCACCCACTCGTAGACCACCCAGTGGCCGATGAGGGGCAGCGCGAAACCGGGCGAGAAGAGCTGGCCGAAGGCCGTGAGCAGGGTGAAGAACAGGACCCCGAACGAGATCATCGTGAACCAGTGCGCCGTCGCGACGACCGGCAGCCGCGACATGCGCGTGTGGCCGAGGAACTCGCGCAGCAGCGTCGCCGTGCGGGCCGCAGGCCGGTCGGTGCGGTGTGCCGGCTGGCCCAGGCGGAAGGTGGCGACGAAGCGTCCCACCACGAGCACGAGCAGCACGGTGCCGACGAGGGCCACGGCGATGCTCACCACGGCGGCAATGATCTGGAGCACGGTCATGGCCGTCACTCTACTGTCGGGTAAGCGCCCGCTCAGCCCGGCTGTGACAGCCCTCGCAGGGGTCGGCCGGCGATCGCCTGTGTCAATAATGCCCGTCGCCTGCGGATTTTCTGTGAAGGGTTGCCTCTGGCGGGCACGGTGGCACGGTCTCACTCGTCCGGCACGTGTCGGACGACACCTGGACCACCGGAGCCCCCATGTCACCGCCCACCCGCCGACTCACCCGGCGTCCACGATCGGCCCGTGCGGTGGTCACCGCCCTGGGCGCCGCTCTCGCGCTCGTCGTCGTCGCCGGCGCGCCGGTGCTCGCAGCTGGCTCCCCCACCCCGCTCACCGGCGCGGCCGCCCGCGAGGCGGCCGCCCACGCCCGGGTCGCCGCCGCCCAGGCCGCGAAGGCCGGTGACTCTCCCGGTGAGGACGGCGACGCCCTCGAGGTCGCCGACCGCGCGGAGGAGTTCGCGCACGAGCGCTCCGCCCCCGCCGAGAGCGTCTCGGCCGCGGCCGTCCTCGCCGCCCGGGCGGCGGCCCAGCGGATGGCGCCGGCGTCAGCCCGCGTCACCGAGGTGACCACCGCCGCCTAACAACGCGAACCCGAGCGGGTACACCGACCTCGAGTGGTCGAACAGCGGGTCCGGCTTCGGCACGGTCAGCGGCCGCGTCACGGCGCTCGCGACCGACGGGCGCTGGCTCTACGCCGGCGCCGCCGACGGCGGGGTCTGGCGCTCACCGGACGGAGGCGCGACCTGGCAGCCGGTGTGGGACTCCATGCCCAGCCTCTCGGTCGGCAGCCTCCTGGTCGACTCGTCCCACGACCTGTGGGTCGGCACGGGCGAGGCCAACACCAACCAGGACTCCTACCTCGGGGTCGGGGTCTACCGCTCGGTCGACCACGGTCGCACCTACGCCCGCGTCGGTGGCAGCGAGCTGCTCAACGCGCAGGTCTACCGGCTGCGCGACGCCGGCGACGGCTGGGTCTTCGCCGCCACGAGCCGCGGCCTGTGGCGCCACCGCTCGACGACGACGACCGGTGCCTGGCAGCTCGTGCTGAAGCCCGACCCCAACCCCACCGGCTCGCCCTACCTCACCTCGATCATCACCGACGTCGTCGTGCGCCCCGGCACCTCAGGTGCTGACGTCACCGCGGTGCTCGGGTGGCGCAACGGCTCGTCCTACAACGGCTTCTACCGCTCGACCTCCGGCGGAGGGGCGGGCTCCTTCACCGCCTACGCGCCCACCGGCGCCATCGACGCGAGCGACATCGGTCGCACGACGATGCAGTATGCCGCGGACGGCTCCCGCCTCTACGCGATCGTCGAGTCGCCGCGCAAGCTGCTGGCCGGTCGGGCGACCAACCTGCAGGGCGTCTTCGTCTCGACCACCGGTGACCCCCGTGGCCCTTGGTCGCTGCTGGCCGACTCGGCCAAGCTCGGGGCCTCGGGCTCGGCTCTCGAACACGGCTCGCCGGGCTACCACGTCGGTATCCAGTCCTGGTACAACCAGGCCCTGCTCGTCGATCCAGCGGACGCGCAGCACGTCTACGTCAGCCTCGAGGAGGTCTTCCAGACCACCGACGGCGGGGCGACCTTCACCACTGCCAGCCCCTACTGGAACTTCGGACTCGCCTGCGGCACCGGCTGCCCGAAGACCACGCACCCCGACCAGCACGCGCTCGCGGCCATGGCCGACGGGCAGGTCGTCATCGGGAACGACGGCGGGGTCTACTCCCGCCCCCTGACGGTGTCCGGCTACGGCCGATGGACCGACCACAACACCGGCCTGCGCACCCTGCAGTTCTACGACGCCAGGGCTGGAGCCGCGGCGCCGGGGACGGTCGGATACTGGGGAGGGTTGCAGGACAACGGGACTGCCAAGATCGGACCCAACGGCGGCGCCGTCGAGCCGGCCGGTGGCGACGGCGGCATGGTCATCACCGACCCGCGCAGCTTTGCGCGGATGGTGGGGGAGTACACCAACCTGCTGATGTACCGCACGAGCGACGGCGGCCACTCCTACACGACCTTCAGCCCCGTCTGCGGCACCTACACCGGCGCCGACTGCGACCCGGTGGCCCGCTTCATCGCGCCCCTGGCCTCCGACGTGCACGACTCGAACCACTGGGTCGTCGGTGGCTCGGCGGTGTGGGACACCGTCAAGGGCTGGGGCACCAGCTGTGCCGGAGCGACCTGCGACTTCACCCGTGCGCACGACCTGGGTCTCGACGCGGCCGGCGGTCACAACCAGTCGACCGCCATCGCCGTGAGCGGCGTGACGACGTATGCCGGGTGGATCGGTGGTGGGGGCAACCCCGGCCCGGCCTATGCCTCGGGTATCGACACGAACTACGGCGGCACGTGGCGCCGGATCGCGGCACCCAACCTGCCGCAGCGCTACGTCGCAGGACTCACCGTCGACCCGGCCGCCCCGGCCCACGTCTACGCCGTCTACAACGGCTACTCGCGACGGTGGATCCCCGGTGGCGGCCAGGGCGTCGTCTTCGAGTCACGTGACGGAGGCAGCACCTGGGCCGACATCAGCGGCAACCTGCCCGACACCCCCGGCGACGCCCTCGCCGTGGTGGCCGGGCAGCTCGTCCTCGGCACGGACACCGGGCTCTTCACGGCGAGCGCCTCGACTCCGACCCGGTGGGCGCACGTGACGGGAGTGCCGAACGTCTCGGTCAACAACGTCACCACGTCACCCGACGGACGGGCCGCCGTCGTGGCCACCCATGGCCGTGGCATCTGGGCGGTGACCCCCCGCTGACGCCGGAGGGCAGCCCGCCCACCCCACGTCTGACCGGACTCGTCGGTCCCACCTGGGTGGGGCCGACGAGTCCGTTCGTGGTCGGCCGACCGGTCATCCGGATCGATCGGACCGCAGCAGTGCTGCAGACAGGGTCGACACCCCTGCATCCGGGTCGCGCTGCCGTTGGCCGCGCGTCAGCCGTGGCCCCGGCTTCCAGCCAGCACCGGGCCTGCGCGGTCCGCGCCTGACCCGCACCGGACTCGCAAGGCCGGCCTCACGACCGACGGAACCAGCTCCACGGCGGCGTACCCCGCAGCAGTAGCGGGTGAGACGGACTTGCCGATTGATAACTCGATCTTGGAACATGGATAACCAGATGTGAGTTCTCATGGGGGAGACCCCCCAGCACGCCCTCCGCGACGTGACGACAGAAAAGGCGAGACACACCGTGCCCATCCACGACGACGTGACCAAGCTCATCGGCAACACCCCCCTCGTGCGGCTCAACAAGGTGACCGACGGGGCGAAGGCCACCGTGGCGGCCAAGCTCGAGTTCTACAACCCGGCGAGCTCCGTCAAGGACCGCATCGGCGTCGCCATCGTCGACGCCGCCGAGGCGTCCGGGCAGCTCAAGCCCGGGGGCACGCTCATCGAGGCGACCTCGGGCAACACCGGCATCGCCCTGGCCATGGTCGGGGCGGCCCGCGGCTACCGGGTCGTGCTCACCATGCCCGAGTCGATGAGCAAGGAGCGCCGGGCGCTGCTGCGCGCCTTCGGCGCCGAGCTCGTCCTCACCGACCCGGCCACCGGCATGAAGGGCGCGGTCGCGCGCTCAGAGGAGCTGGCGGCCGAGCGGGGCGGCGTCCTCGCCCGTCAGTTCGCCAACGAGGCCAACCCGGCGATCCACCGCGCGACCACGGCGCAGGAGATCTGGGACGACACCGACGGCCGGGTCGACATCGTCGTGGCCGGCATCGGCACCGGCGGCACGATCACCGGGGTGGGGCAGGGCCTCAAGGCGCTCAACCCCGCCATCTCGATGATCGCGGTCGAGCCCCTCGAGTCGCCGATCCTCAACGGCGGCACACCGGGCCCGCACAAGATCCAGGGCATCGGGGCCAACTTCGTGCCCGAGATCCTCGACACCCACATCTACGACGAGGTGATCGACATCGACGCGGCAACCTCGGTCGCGTGGGCCCGTCGCGCCGCCACCGAGGAGGGTCTGCTCGTCGGCCTCTCCTCCGGTGCCGCCATCGCGGCGGCCGTGCAGGTCGCTCAGCGCCCCGAGAACGAGGGAAAGACCATCGTCGTCATCATCCCGAGCTTCGGCGAGCGCTATCTCTCGACGATCCTCTTCGAGGGCCTGGTCGACTGACGTGCACGACGTCAGGCACCTCTCGTCCCGCCGCCGCCCCGCCGGTGCCGCCGGCTCACTCGGCGCGCCCAGGCGGGCGAGGGGGGTCCTGACCCGTGCCGTCGTCGAGGTCGTGCAGGACATCGACGCGGCCATCGCCCGTGACCCCGCGGCCCAGTCCCGCGTCGAGACCTTCCTCGCCTCGCCGGGCCTGCACGCCGTCTGGGGGCACCGGCTCGCGCACCGTCTGTGGCGCGACCCGGCCACCCGGCTGCCCGCACGGCTGCTGTCGCAGCTCAACCGCGCGCTCACCGGGGTCGAGATCCATCCCGGCGCGACCATCGGCCGTCGCTTCTTCATCGACCACGGCATGGGGGTCGTGATCGGTGAGACGGCGATCGTGGGCGACGACGTGATGATCTACCACCAGGTCACTCTCGGAGGCCGCTCGCTCCAGCGCGTGAAGCGGCACCCGACCGTCGGGGACCGGGTGACCATCGGCGCGGGCGCCCGGGTGCTCGGCGACATCACCATCGGTGACGACGCCCAGATCGGCGCGAACTCCGTCGTCACCAAGGACGTGCCGGCGGGCTCGGTGGCCGTGGGGATCCCCGCCCAGATCAGGCAGCCCGTGCCCGGGCTGAGCGCCGAAGAGCTGCTCGACCAGAGCCCGGCGATCTGGATCTGAGGCACGGGGGGCGTCCGCCCCAGGCCCGAAACTGCCCTGTGGACAACGGATTTGGCCCCCTGGACCACTGACATGCTGGTCACACCCGTTGGCACTCGACGGCGGTGGCAGGTCAGGGGGGCAGACGGTGTTCGCAATGGATCCGCAGGCCGTGCGGTCGGTCGGTGCGAGCGTGGGAGACCTGGGCCCGTCGGCCCAGATGATCGCCCGCGAGCTCGAGAGCCTGCACCTGCCGCCGGCAGCCGACGGTAGGGGCGCCGGTCCCGAGATCGCACCGGTGCTCGCGGTCTGGTCCGACGGCCTGCGAGCCCTCGGCACCGAGCTCCTCCTGCTCGAGCAGCGGTGCGCGCAGTCGGCCCGAGACGTCGAGGCGCAGGAGGACCGGGCCCGTCACCGGTTTGCGGGGCTGTCGGCTGGGGCCGCTGGCCGATCAGTGCGCGGCGGTGTCTGATGCGGGCACCGCAGCCGGATGAGGGTGGCCACTACGCGCTGATCGGCGACGACCCTCGGGCCGTCAGGACGCTGGAGCGGAGCGTCGACGACGCCGCCCGGGGCCTGCACCGGCTGGCCGCCTCGGTGTCCGCTGCCGTGCCTCGGCTGCTCGCGGCGTGGCCCGAAGGGCCGGCCGGTGAGGCGGCCGCCCATGACGTCGGGGTCACCGCCGACTACGTGGCCCGTGCCCCCGCCGTCCTCGAGAGCGCGGCCCAGGCCCTCGGCTCCTACGCCGACGCGCTCGTGGTGGTCGGCCGCCGGGTCGAGGACCTCGGCCGAGCACACGACCTGCTGGCACCGGCCGAGGCGACCCTCGGCGGCATACCTCTGCCGCCGCCGCCCGAGCGGCTGCTCGAGTGGGAGGTCGCCGACAGCGACCTGGCTCTGGCCCGTTCGCGCAGCGGCTTCCGCTCCACCACCGAGATCGACCTGGCGTATGCCGCGCTGGCCCGTCAGGTCGAGCGGCACCGCGACGAGTGCGCCGGAGCCCTCGAGCGGCTGGCGGCCACCGACACCCTGCTGGGATCGGTGCGGGGTGCGTCGGCGCTCGCCGGTCAGCTGGTGCTGCTGACGGCGGGCGGGCTCACCGCGTTCCTGGGGCGAGCCGGTCTGTCCGCCCTCCCGACCTCGCCCGAGCAGGTGCGCGCCTTCTGGGCCACCCTCAGCAGCGCCGAGCGAGAGACGCTGGTGCGCAACGACCCTCGCATGGTCGGTGCCCTCGCGGGAGTGCCCGTGGTCGACCGCGACCGGGCCAACCGCCTGGTCCGCACGGCGGACGAGGCGCAGGGCGTGCAGCTGCTGCGGTCGGTGGGGATCGCGGTGCCCACCTCGGTCAGCGGTCTCGACGCGCTGCTCGCCCACCTGTCGCCTGCCCAGGTCGTCGCGCTCGGGTCGCTGCCCGGCCCCTGGGGCGCGGGCCGGATGCTGCTGCCCGAGGTGAAGCGGCGTCTGGGGGTCTACCGCAACGCGCTCGCGGTGGCTCGTGCCCTCACCGCCGGCCCTGCGGCCTATCTCGTGACCTACGACGCGGCCGCCTACTCCAAGCGGTCGGTCCCCGAGGGGCGGGCCGCCGTAGCCTACGGAGACCCCGACACCGCCGAGCACGTCGCGCTGTGCGTGCCCGGGCTCGAGTCGCGTGTGGCCAACCTCGACCAGGTGGGCACGGACGCGGTCGCCCTGTGGCGTGAGGCCGCAGCGGCCGACCCGGCCGGTGCGACGGCCGTCGTCGCGTGGCAGGGCTACGACGCGCCGGAGTGGACCACCGTGGCCGGGCAGGACCGGGCCGAGGTCGGCGGCGCCCTGCTCGCCGCCGATGCCCACGCGCTGACTGTCACCCACCAGGCCGGCGACCCGGTGATCACGGTCGTCGCCCACTCCTACGGCAGCACGACAGCCGGCCTGGCGCTGCAGCACCACGGTCTCGCCGCCGACGTCGACCAGGTCGCCCTCATCGGCAGCCCTGGGGTGGGCGGGTCGGCCCGCGACGTCGCCGACCTCGGTCTGCGGCCCGACCAGCTGCACGTGGCCACCGCCAGCCGAGACCTGATCCACCTCGCGTCCGACACCCTGCTGGGCGCCGACCCGCTCGACCCGGGCTTCAGAGCCCAGCGCTTCCGCGCCGAGAGCGTCGAGCGAGACGGCCCCGGGCTGCTCGACCTCATCGGCGAGAAGGACCACAGCCGCTACTACGACCCGGGGTCGGAGTCGCTCTACAGCCTGGCCGACATCGCCAGCGGGCACGCCGACCAGCTCGGCCCCCACGGCATGCTGGCGCGAGCCCCGACGACCTGGCGCGACCCGGAGCACTCCCGCGAGCCCACGGGCGGACACGAGCACGCGGTGGCGTGAGCGTCGGCGGCTCAGCCCCGCGCCTGCCCGGCGGCAGGTGTCGGCGCCGGCGCCGTCCAGGCCGACCCGAAGCAGACGAACGGCGAGGGGTGCTCGAGGTCGTCGTCCGGGCCCTCGGGGTCACGGCTGCCGTCGACCGCCTGCGCGAGGGCGCTCGCCGAGTCGGCTCCGGCGACGAGCGCACGATGGTAGTGCAGCATCGTCGCGAGGGCGGTGGCGTCGTCGACGCGCGAGACCGCACTGACGACGCAGGTCGTCCCCAGACTGAGCAGGGCGGCGGTGAGGCCCAGCACCTCGTCTCCAGGCCGGGGTGTGACGAGCCCCAGGTCGCAG
The DNA here is from genome assembly GCA_039889245.1 of Dermatophilaceae bacterium Soc4.6. Taxonomy (NCBI): domain Bacteria; kingdom Bacillati; phylum Actinomycetota; class Actinomycetes; order Micrococcales; family Dermatophilaceae; species Dermatophilaceae bacterium Soc4.6. The sequence goes on from JAZGVH010000002.1 coordinate 2,699,604, forward strand.
GCCGCCAGCACCACGTGACCGGCGAGGCGGGCGTCCTGCGGCAGGTCGTAGGCGTAGAGGGGCCCACCGGTCAGCGTGATGCTGGAGAAGAGCGGGTTGCTGCGGTGGTGGGTGCCGTGGGCCGCGATGTGCACGAGGTCGGAGCCCACCAGGGCATCCGTGAGGACGGAGGCGACCCCGTCCTGAGCCGGCACCGAGACGGTCTCCGCGCCCGCACCCGCCCACAGGCGGGCCACGTCGAGCACCTCGCTCGCGGCGAGCGGCAGACCCGGTCCGGCCACGGCGCCGACGCGCAGCGGCGTGTCCGACAACGGCCTGCCTCTGGTGGGGGCACGGGCGGCCCCCGAGCCCCGCACCCACGACGTGGCCGAGAGCGCGACCGTCGTCGACCGCCCCCGCCGTCGGGGCAGCAGCGTCCAGGGCACCGAGGCGAGGGTGCGCGACGGCACGACGACCAGACGCGACGAGTCGGCCAGGCCACTCGGCAGCACGAGGGCATCGAGCCGCGCGAGGTCCCGCCGCAGCGAGGCTGCCACGGCTGTGCGCAGCGGTGCCGGAAGGTGCGGCCCCGAGAGCGCGTCGAGGTCGGCCAGCACCCGGGTGAGCAGGACCTCGACCTCGGCCCAGGGGCCGCGCACCTCGACGGTGCAGCGCGGTCCCCGCACCGTGACCGCGAGCAGCTGCTGGTCGAGCACGACGTAGGCCACGAGGTCGCTCCCGGTCGCGGCGAGGACCGGTCGCACCTCGCGCAGTCGCGCCTCGGGGCGGGAGCGGCCGTCACCACGCAGCTGCCACTCGCGCTCGCGCACGGCCTGCTGCAGCCGCCGCTGTCGTCGTCGCAGCCCGTCGACCCGAGCCTCCGGTGGCGCGCCGCGTAGGTCCTCCGCGACCAGCCGCAGCTCGGTGAGCAGCCCGGCCAGGCCGTCGTCGTCGGGTGGGGTGACCGCGGTGCGGCGGTGCGACATCGCCCGCCAGCGCTCGAGGGCGTCGAAGACGCGCGATCCGGAGCCCGACTCCAGGGCCAGGCGCACGTCGAGCTCGGCGAGGCGTCGCCCGTGCACCGCCATGGCGGTGCGCAGGTCGAGACTGTGGTGGCGGGCCTGCTCGCGCGCGAGGGTCGTCAGTCCCGCTCGCAGCTCGCGGCGCGCCGTCGTCCGGTCCTGCGTGGCCGTCGCGACCTGCGCCCGCACGAGGTGCTGGTGCAGGCGTGAGCTCAGCGCGTCGTCGGCGCGCCCGGCACCGGCGAGCTCGAGGAGGCTGCTCGCCTCCACCACCCGTCCCAGCCGCAGGTTGGCCTCGGCGGCCAGCAGCAGCGACCTCGGGTCCGGGGGGTCGGTGGGCGCGTCGGTGGCACCCCGGGTCACCTCCCGCACCACCCGGGTCGCACCGTGTCCTCCGGGGGGCGAGTCGAGCTGGGCCTGCCACCGGGTGACGTCGGCGCGGGTCGCCCACCCAGCGGCGCCGCGGCGGACGAACTCGCGCTTGGCCCGGGTGGAGTGCGCGACGGCCGCTTCCCAGTTGCCCTGCAGCAGGGCGAGCTGGGCGCGCTCGAGCTGGGTCTCGGCCAGGTCCTGACCGGCCCGCTCGCTCCTGAGCAGGGTGACGGCCGAGGCGAGGGAGGCCTCGGCGTCGGCGAGCAGGCCGGCCTCCATCAGCACCCGCGCGCGGTCGAGCAGCCAGACGCTGCGGGAGACGGGCACGTCGAGCGCGTCGGCCCGGGCCATCGTGTCGAGGGCCCGGGGCAGGTCGCCCGCGAGGAACTCGGCGTACCCGAGGTTGTGACGGGCCTTGAACTCCACCTGCCCGTCACCAGTGGCAGCAGCGAGCTCGATGCTGCGGGACAGGTCGGCCCGTGCCGCCGCGAGGTCGCGGCGGAAGAGGTGGACGGTGCCGCGGTTGAGCAGCAGCGACCCGCGCTCGCGCTCCGGCAGGTGCCCCTCGAGCGCGACCGCGAGGTCGAGCTCGACCAGTGAGCCCCGCAGGTCGCCCCCGCGGATGAGGATGAGGCCCCGCAGGTCGTGGGCGAGGGCGACGACCTCCGGCGTGCCGCTCTCCTGCGCCGCCAGGAGGGCGGCGGAGACCGACTCCCGGCTGCGGTCGAGGCCGTGCAGCTCGAAGTCGGAGAAGGCCAGGGTCAGCAGCAGCCGAGCCCGCCCGCGCAGGGCCGCGACGGCGAGGTCGTCGGCGTCTGAGGTCGCGGCCGGCACCTCCCCGCTCAGGAGCCGCAGACCCCGCCGGGCGAGCTGCGCCCCCCGCGCGGGGTGACCGGCGTCGTTCGAGGCGCGGGCGAGCCGGTGCAGCTCATCCGCCTGCTGGAGGTGCTCGCTCGTCGGGGGCGTCGCGACCGCTCAGATCTCGAGCGCCGGGGTGACGACCGGCCGCTGGCCGCTGGTGGGGTCACCCGGACGCAGGACCAGCTGCGCCATGCCGTGCTCGACCTGGTCGAAGACGAAGCGCCCGTCCTCGTCGGCCGTGGTGTGGTGGCTGCGGTCGCCGAGCCGCAGCTCGACCCGCAGGCCCGCACCCGGGGCCGCCCAGCCGTCGAGGCGCACCGACGCCGCGTCGACGGGGGTGATGGTGACCATGGTGGTCACCGTATCGCTCGTGAAGGTCACCGAGTGGGCCTTCTGCGCGCCGTCGACCCGGTCGAGGTCCGACCTCGACACGAGCTCTGGCGCGCCCGTGCGCTGCAGCTGGGCGACCTCCGCCTCCAGGTGGTCGAGCGAGATGGCGAACTGCACCCGCTCGACCAGTCCCGCGGGCACGGGGTCACGTCGCTCGTGCACCGCGCGCAGCACGGTGAGGGCGACCTCGTCGAGGGTGTCGATGGAGCCGGCGGCGGCGGCGTCGAGCGCGGCGTCCGCGGCATACGGGTCGAGGTGGTCGGTCATGGCTGGTCCCCCCAGTGCGGGTCGTGGTCGAGCAGGAGTCGGAGCTTGGCGAGGCAGCGCCCGCGGGTCGGGCCGATGCTGCCGACGGGCATCCCGAGGGCGAGGGCGACCGCGCCGTAGTCGGGGCGTTCGGCGAAGGCGATCACGCGCAGCAGGCTCTGGCACCGGGGCGTCAGGGCCTCGACGTGCCGCCAGAGCACCTGCCCCTCGAGCGACTGCAGGGCCACGTGGTCGGGGCCCGGCCCGGCGCGGTCGGGCAGCTGGCCGCGCTCGTCGTCGGTCGGCAGCGGTCGGTCACGGTCGGCGCGACGCACCACCCGCCAGCTCTCGCGCTTCGCCGTCGTGATCAACCAGGCGAGCACGGCGTGCGGCTCATGGATCGTCTCGGCGTGGTGCACGAGGCGCAACCAGGTCGTCTGCACGACGTCCTGCGCCGACTCGTGCTCGACGCGCTGGGCGCGCACCGTGTGCCACAACAGGGGCGTGACGAGCTCGACGAGCTCGGTCAGGCGCTGGGCGTCACCGGCCTGGTAGGCGGCGAAGGCACTCGAGGCGCGCTCCACCAGGGAGTCGGGCGGCGGGTGCACGGGCACGTCGGCGGGCACGTCGGCGGGGGTCTCGGCCGTCACGGCCGCTGCCACCCGACCTCGGCGCCGACCGCAGCCCACCCGCGGGACACCATCGCTTCCGGGCTCACGTCGTCGAGACCGCCCTGGCCCACGAGGTGCGCCGCGATCTCGCCGGCGAGCACCGGCGCGGCGAAGGAGGTGCCGCTCCAGATGCCGAAGCCGCTGGCGTAGTCGTCGGGGTCGATGGCCTCGCGCCCGTCGGGGGTCGCGATCGCGGGCTGCAGGCTGCCGTCGAAGGTGACCGGCAGGGTGGAGACGACGTTGGCGCCGGGGCGGCTGCAGCTGACCCAGTCGCCGGCGTTGGAGAAGAGCGCGACGGTGCCCGAGGGGTTGAGGGCGCCGACGCTGGTGAGGGGGACCGCGTCCCGGTGCAGGTCGGCGCCACCGGACCTCGAGGCCAGCCCGGCGGGGAACATCGGGGTAATCGTGTGGTCGTTGCCGGCGGCCGCGACGACCGCCACCCCGAGCTCGCCAAACCGTCGCAGGGTGCCGCCGAGCACGCTGCTGTAGGCGACGTCGTCGGGGCTCTCGTGGTAGTAGCCGAGCGACAGCGAGACGACGTCCACGACCTCGTCGCGGTCGCGGCGGTCCCGCGCGGTCCGACCGAGCTGGGCCCGGGCCTGCCGCACCAGCAGCATGTTGAGCGCGATGGTCAGCTGGTGCTCGTCGACCACGCCGTCGCTCGGCATCACGCGGATGGCGAGCACCCGGGCGTCCGGGCAGACCTGCCGCACGATGCCGGCGATGAAGGTGCCGTGACCGGCGTCGCGGTCGAGGCCGCCCTGGAGCGGGTCGCGGACCACGCCGGTCAGCTCGGCGTCGGGCACGTCGTCGGCGAGGCCGATGGGGTGCCCGCCGACCCACGCCCCGAGGGAGGCGTGCGGCGGCACGAGCCAGTCGTGCTCGCCGAGACCGGTGTCGAGCACCGCGACGACGGGGCGCCGTCCGGTCGTGGTCGTCGTCGGGGCGGGGGGCCGCCCCAGCCAGGTCACCGGCACACGACCTCCGAGACCGGGCCCGGGGTAGGGAGGCTGCCCGGCCCCCGGGCCGGAGAAGTAGGGCGCGCCATCGGTGCCGGGCCCCGAGAAGTAGGGCGCACCGGGGATACCCGGGCCGGAGAAGTAGGGCGAGCCCTCGACCCGGGTGGTGGTGAGCGAGACGAGGTGGTTGAGCCCGACGGTGCACTCGTCTGGGCGCTCGTCGCCGACCATCGAGCGGTACTTCTGCAGCACGGTCCAGGCATCCGGGGTGGGCGCCGACGAGTCGGGGTCGGGTCGCAGCCGCAGGCGGGTCACCCACACCTTGTCGGCGAGCTCGGCCAGCGCCGCCTCGCTCAGCTGGTCGACGTAGGCCGCGCGCTTGCCCGGCGCAGTCGGCGACGCGCCCACGACGTGACCGGTCGCCTTGGCCGCCTCGACCAGCGCCTCGAGCGCCGCTCCGGACCCCGACCCCTGCACCAGCAGCTGGTCGGCGACGTAGGCGGTGGGGTTGGGCCGGCGGCCGAGGTGGTCGACCGTCTGCTCCGGCACCAGGACGTGCCCGCGGTAGCGCTGGAGGGCGGCGTCCGCGATGGGGGGCAGCGGGGGGCGCTGCAGCTGCGCGGCGGGTCGCGGGTCGGACGGTGTGGTGCGGTAGGCCATGATCCGGATCTCCTGTCGATCGGCGGAATCCACCCCCTGCTCAGCGTAGGGCTCAGGGCAGGCCCCGGGGGGTGTCTCGGAGGAGGCGGATGCGTGCCTCCTGATACGTCGTCGGACGGCAGAGACGTCTTTCGAGAAAGTTCTCGCGGAGGTGTATCAGGTGCCCTGGGCGTGGCTCTTCCCCCTCGTCCGGCCCATCGGGGGAGTCGGAAACACCGGATGCGGCGCTCGTCGGAGGTAGCCGCGTCCCGGTGCGGCGCTGCCTCGACCTCGAGACGAGGGGCCGTGGGCCCAGGGGGGGCCTGGCAGCCACGTGGGCAGCGCCGCACCCGCACCACCGGCCTCGGTCACGGGAGGCGCCGGGCGTCTGGGAGGATGTGGGCCACCAGGTGGGTTCGCATAGTGGCCGAGTGCAGTCGCCTTGAAAGCGACCAGAGGGCAACCTCTCGTGGGTTCAAATCCCACACCCACCGCCACGCCTGCATCCGCGCCCTGCTCGTGACCACCCGGGAACGCGGCTCGGCCCGGTGGCAGGATCGGCGTCGTGACCGACTCCCTGCCCCGGCCCGCGTCGCTCACGCTGCGGAGGCGCACCGTCGACGCCTCCCGGCCGGCGGTGATGGCGATCATCAACCGCACGCCCGACTCCTTCTTCGCCGGCAACCGCCACACCGACCTCGACTCCGCCCGGAGGGCGCTCGACGAAGCGGTCGACCAGGGGGCCGACATCGTCGACGTCGGCGGCGTCCGCGCCGGGCAGGAGGGTGAGGTCGTCACCGCCGCGCAGGAGATCGACCGGGTGCTGCCCTTCCTCGAGCTCGCCCGCGCCGCCTACCCCGACCTCGTCCTCAGCCTCGACACCTGGCGCTCGGAGGTCGCGCTCGCGGCCTCGGTGGTGGGGCTCGACCTGGTCAACGACACGTGGGCCGGTCACGACCCCGACCTGGTGCACGTCGCGGCGCGCATCGGCGCGGGGTGCGTCGTCTCGCACACGGGGGGCCTGCCGCCGCGCACCGACCCGGTCGGCGTGACCTACCCCCCCGAGCCGTATGGAGTCGACGCCGACGTCCTTGCCACCCTGCGCGACGGGGCGCTGCGGGCGGTCGAGGCCGGCGTGCCGGCCAGTCGGGTGCTGGTCGACCCCACCCTCGACTTCGGCAAGACCACCGCGCACTCCCTGGTGGTGCTGCGCCACACGGCCGACGTCGTCGCGCTGGGCTACCCCGTGCTGCAGGCGATCTCGCGCAAGGACTTCGTCGGCGAGACCCTCGACCTGCCCGCCGACGAGCGGCTGGAGGGCAGCCTCGCGGCCACCGCGGTCGCAGCCTGGCTCGGCGCCACGGTCTTCCGCACCCACGACGTACGGGCGACCCGGCGGGTGCTCGACATGGTCGCGAGCCTGCGCGGTGACCGGATGCCGGTCCACGCCGTGCGGGGCGTCTCCCAGGCGGGGTGAGGTGCCTCAGCAGGCGGACTTGACGTCCACAGCGGTGCCGGTGTCGGGGGCCCTGGTCGCCGGAGCCTTCGGGGTGGGCGGGGTCGTCGGCGTCGTCCCGCTGGTGGTCGGCGGCGTGACCGGGGTCGGCGGGTTGATGGCGTCCTGGACGAGGGCGCGCATCTTGTCGAAGTTGGGTCGCGCCACGTTGATCACGTCGAAGGTGAAGGTCAGCGAGCGGATGCCGCCCTTCTGCATCCGCTCGACCAGGTCGACCCACGCGGGCAGCTCACTGATCGCCACGTCGGTCGTGATGTTCTGCTTGGCCACCTGGGCGAGCTGGGGATACTTCGAGAGCATCGTGGCGGGGTTGACCTGGTCGACGATCGCCCCGATCAGGCAGCGCTGACGGCGCATCCGCGAGTAGTCGTCGGAGAGCAGCCGCGAGCGGGCATACCAGAGCGCACGGTGGCCGTCGAGCTTCTGGAAGCCCGGCTCGATCCACCCCTCGATGCCGGCGACCCCCCCCCTGCTGGTGTGGTAGCCGTTGATGGGCAGTCGCTCGGTGTTGTTGACCTCGACACCACCCATCGCGTCGACCAGGGACTCGAAGCCGGCGAGGTCGATGATCGTCGTGTCGTCGATCGTGAGGCCCGTGATCTCCTCGAGCACGCCCCGGATCGTGGTCAGACCGGGGTTGGGATCGGTGCCGAAGAGGTCCTTGTGGCCGACGGCCTCGGCCCACGTGGCGTTCAGCAGGCACTCGTTGCCGACCCCGCGCTCGGGGCAGTGGTAGCCGTTGGGATAGAGCCGGTGCAGGGGGTTGCTCGGCGGGAACGGCACCCGCTCGAGGTTGCGAGGCAGGCTGATGAGCACCGTGGCACCGGTCTTGGTGTTGGTGCTGGCAATGACCATCGAGTCGGTGCGCAGGCCCGTGCGGTCCGCACCGGCGTCGGAGCCGAGCAGCAGCATGTTGACCCGGGGGGTCGAGGCCCACGGGTCGGCGGCGGCCACCCGTGGCGTGGCCGTCGATGTCGACTTACGCATCGTCTGGCCGGCCGCGACCGTCGTAATGACGTCGCGCTGGATCCCGACGTAGCTCACCGCCTTGGCGAGCGGCAGCACGACGAGCACGCACAGGGCCGCCGTCAGGATGCGCATCCCCGCGCGAGCCACGGGGTCGGCGTCGGCGGGGCGGGTGGCCCAGTGGGTGAGGACGATCGTGGCGACCCACACGAGCGCTGCACCGACGAGCAGGCCGGCGGTCACCAGCAGCAGGCCGGGGTCGACCGCGACCTTGAGAGCTGAGCCCAGCAGGGCCCTCGGACCTTGCGTGAGGACGAGCACCGCCACGGTGGCGACGGCGCCCGCGAGGAGCGCGAGCAGGCTCCATCCGAGGGCGCGGTAGCGGGTGCGGGTCAGACCGGCACCGGGCACGAGCGCGAGCAGGGTGAGGCCTGCGGAGCGCCGGTTGAGGTGGCGCTGCTCGCGACGACGACGGGTGCGGGCCCCACCGGAGGGGGCGCGGCGCTCATCGGGGGTCATGCGTCCTCGTCCTGGTCTGTCTCGTCGAACCGTGGGCAGCATACCTTTTGATCCCGCGTGGCCGAGGGCGTTCGGCGAGGTCACCGGGCCCGGAGCCCGTCCCCCTGCACCGGAGCGCGACCCACGAGGGTAGACGCGCGAGGAGGCAGAAAGGTTCGCTCCCCACCCGCTAGAGGCGGTCACCCCTGGCCCGGTTTGGCCCACGTGGGGGCCCCCGGTAGTGTGTGCTGGCCCAGCCTCCCGCGTCGTGGATCAGTCCATGTCGAGGCGAGCAGGGCGGTGTTGGAGGCGTCGCATAGTGGCCTAGTGCGCCCGCCTGCTAAGCGGGTTGGGGTTGAAGACCCCTCGCGAGTTCAAATCTCGCCGCCTCCGCCGAGACACCCAGCAGGCCCCACGACCTCGGTCGCGGGGCCTGCTCGCGTGGCCGCTCAGACGGTGACAGGCCGGAAGATCCAGCGCCGCATGGCCACGAACCGCACCGCCGTCGAGATGACGTTGGCGGCCGCCACGCACCCGACCTGCACGAGGGCAGGGGCGTGGGGCCAGCCGGTGCCGAGCAGCGCCAGCGCGGCGCTGGTCAGGCCCCAGGTGAGCGCGAAGACCGTCAGCGACTGCGCGTGGTGGCGGCCCAGGCCGTGTCGTCCCCGCACGCCGAAGGTCCAGGACCGGTTGGCGGCCGTGTTGAGCACCGTCGCCACCACGAGGGCGATCCCGTTGGCCACCTGCTCACCCAGTGGGCCCCGCAGGAGGGCGAAGAGCCCGAGGTGCAGCACGGTGCTCACCAGACCGATGGTGGAGAAGCGGGCGAGCTGGCCTCCGGAGCGGCCAGCCGCCGGAGCGGTCGCGCTCGTCGGGGGTGCCTGGGTGGTCACGGGTGGCCAGCCTCAGGTCGTCGCGGTGGTCGCGGCGCCGGTCGTGGTGGACGCCGACCCCGCCGCCAGGGGTGCGGTGAGGTCGTAGAACGTCGACCCGTCGATGTCGACGGCTGTGTAGCTCTGCTCGACCCAGGTGGCGATCTGGGTGCCGACGTCGCTGCCACCCGTGCTCGCCCCGCCCATGCCGCCACCGGCGAGGAAGTAGTGGATCTTGCCGTCGGCGACATCACGCTGGAACTGCGCGAGGGTGGGTGACGGGTCGCTGCCGTTGAAGCCTCCGATCGGCATCACCGGCAGCTGGGTGCCGAGCTGGAGGCCGGCTGCGGTCTGCGAGCCGACGGCCGCTGCCACCCAGGTGTAGCTCGACGCGTCAGCCGAGAGCGCCGCGACCACGGCGGTGCTGGGGGTGGTCGCGTCGAGCAGACCACCCATGCCGCCACCGCGGGCCCCACGGGCCGAGCCGGTGCCACCCTGCGTCGCCGTGCCGCCCGGTGCGCCGGTACGGGGTGCGCCCCCGGGGAAGCCACCCCCGGGGAAGCCACCCCCGGGGAAGCCACCTCCCGGGAAGCGATTGGCGGCGCCGCCCGGTGCGCCGCCGGGGAGGCCGCCCCGGCTGCCGGCGATCGAGGGTCCGGCGTCGACGATCGAGCCCGAGTGCACCCGTGACGAGACCACCGCCGTGGAAGCCCGCGCAGGCGACGACCTCGTCGGGGTGGCTGGTGGCGGCCCGGATGGCGAGGCGCGCGCCCATGCAGTAGCCGAGGACGCCGACGTGCTCGCCGGTGACACCGTCGAGGCCGTGGAGCGTCTCGAGGTAGGCGTCGATGTCGGGCAGGGCGAGGTCGGTGGTCAGCTCACCGATGCGGGGCATCGCCTCGCCGAAGAACTTCTCGCGCTCGCCCGGCGCGCGCAGGTCGGCGTGCGGCCCGACCTGCTCGACCGTGCCGCTGCGGTGGAAGACGTTGGGCACGAGCACGACATAGCCCCAGCTCGCGATGCGGTCGGCCATCGCGGCCAGCGCGGGCCGCACGCCGATGGCGTCCATGAAGAGGAGCACGCCAGGGCCGGAGCCTGACTCGGGGCGAGCGACGTATGCCTCGGCCGAGCCGCCGGGGACAGGGATGGTGATGAGGTCCATGGTCCGGACGCTACCTGCCCGGTGGACGCGCCGCCGCCGTCGGGGCGTCAGGTCGTGGTGCCGCCCTGACCGTGGTGTCGCCCGAACCCCCGCGCCGGGGTCTCGTCGGCGACTTCGGGTGCCGGCAGCCTCACCAGCGTCACAGGTCGGGGCGGCCCGGCGGGGGCCTCGTCGTACCAGGTGCCCATCTCGTCCCTCCTGTTCGTGGGGCATCGCGCTGCCGCGGGCGACCTAGCTCTGGGGCGACCACGCGAACCCCGTGGCCTCCCCGAGCGTTGCTCGGGGACGGGGTCGCTCACCGTCACCGGTCGCCACCGCTGACGCTCCCGTATGCGGCTGTGCCGGACCTGTGGCCCGGATATCGACCTGCTGGTCGCGCCACAGAGGACTCACAGAGAAGTCACAGCGAAGACCTACGCCACGCCAAGCCGAGACACTCAGGATTCCCATCATGAACAAGGCCCAGGCCAAGACCCAGAAGCTCCAGCGACCCGACGGCTCCGCTCCGCGGGTGCTCGTGGTGGACGACGAGCAGAACCTCACGGAGCTGCTCGGGATGGCGCTGCGCTACGAGGGCTGGGAGGTCAAGTCGGCCGCGAACGGCATGGGCGCCGTGCGCGCCGCCCGCGAGTTCGACCCCGACGTCGTGGCGCTGGACATGATGCTGCCCGACATGGACGGCCTCGAGGTCCTGCGCCGGATGCGCGAGCACAACGACCGCATCCCGGTCCTCTTCCTCACCGCGAAGGACGCCGTCGAGGACCGCATCGCCGGCCTCACGGCCGGTGGCGACGACTACGTCACGAAGCCGTTCAGCCTCGAGGAGGTCGTCGCCCGTCTGCGTGGGCTGATGCGCCGCACGGCGATCCTCGCGGCCGACGACAACGAGTCGATGCTCGTCGTCGGCGACCTCACGCTCGACGAGGACAGCCACGAGGTGATGCGCGGCGCCGACAACATCACCCTCACCGCGACCGAGTTCGAGCTGCTGCGCTACCTCATGCGCAACCCCAAGCGGGTGCTGTCCAAGGCCCAGATCCTCGACCGGGTCTGGAACTACGACTTCGGCGGCCAGGCCAACGTCGTCGAGCTCTACATCTCCTACCTGCGCAAGAAGATCGACGCCGGGCGAGAGCCGATGATCCACACGATGCGAGGCGTGGGGTATGTCCTCAAGCCCACCGTCTGAGGCAGGCTCCGGCCCTCGCCGGTTCTTCTTCTCGGGACGCCAGGGCTCATCGGCTCCGCCAGTGGCGCCAGTGGCGCCAGTGGCGCCAGTGGCGCCAGTGGCGCCAGTGGCGCCGAGGGCGGTCGGTGACCCCGCGGCATACGGGCTGCCGGGAGGGCCTGCACCGGACGAGCCGGTGCCACCCGTGGCGGCCGGGCGGCTGCCCCGGGCCGCACAGCCGAGCGCGTGGACCCTGCGGGCCAAGCTCGTCGTCGCCATCGTCGCCCTCTTCACTGTCGTCACGCTCGCGACCGGCGCGGCCTCGGTCTTCTTCCTGCGCGGTTTCCTCTACTCCCAGATGGACGACCAGCTGAACCGCTCGCTGGCCGACGGACGCCTGCCGGGCGGCCCGAGCGGCACCTGCCAGACCAGCGACAGCGAGTTCCGCGGGCCGGGCGACCAAGGGCTGTCGGCCTTCCAGGCGCTCGACCAGAGCGTCGTGCTCGGCTGCGCCTCCGGCTCGGGCAACCAGCGCGTGGTCCTCAGCTCGACCCAGCTCGACGAGATCTTCGTCGCCGGCTTTCGTCAGCCCACCGACGTCGACCTCGGCGGCGCCATCGGCACCTACCGCCTCGTCGCCTCACCGGCGCAGCTGACCAACCGCAGCACGGGCGTCTCGGTGCCGGGCACCGCCGTCGTCGGCCTGCCCGTCGCCTCCATCCAGCGCATCGTCGGCAAGGCGACCGCCGTCGCCCTCGGCGGTGTGCTCGGCGGCCTGCTCGTCGTCGCGGCGCTCGGCACGCTCATCGTGCGCCGGAGCCTGCGCCCGCTGGACCGGGTCGCCGCCACCGCGACGCGCGTCGCTCACCTCCCGCTCGACCGCGGGCAGGTGGCCCTGGCCGAGCGGGTCGGGCCGATGGACACCGACGAGCGCACCGAGGTCGGCAAGGTGGGCGCCGCCCTCAACGAGATGCTCGACCACGTCGACGAGGCCCTGCAGGCGCGGCAGGAGAGCGAGCAGCGGGTGCGGCAGTTCGTCGCCGACGCGAGCCACGAGCTGCGCACTCCGCTGGCCTCCATCCGCGGCTATGCCGAGCTGACCCGCAAGGAGCCCGAGCCGGTGCCCGTCTCGGTCGCTCACGCGATCGGGCGCATCGAGTCTGAGGGCAAGCGGATGAGCTCGCTGGTCGAGGACCTCCTGCTGCTCGCCCGGCTCGACGCCGGCCGGCCGCTCGAGACCGACACCGTCGACCTGACCGAGATGCTGATCAACGCCGTCAGCGACGCCCACGCCGCCAGCCCCGCGCACGTCTGGCAGCTCGACCTGCCCGACGAGCCGATCGAGGTGCGCGGAGACAGCGCCCGCCTGCACCAGATCGTCGCCAACCTGCTGGCCAACGCCCGCACCCACACCGACGACGGCACGGTGGTGCGCACGAGCCTCGCGCAGGAGGTTGATCGCGTGCGGATCTCTGTGCACGACAACGGCCCTGGCGTGCCGCCGGCCCTGCAGGACAAGGTCTTCGCGCGGTTCGCCCGCGGCGACACCTCGCGCAACCGCTCAGGCGGCAGCACCGGCCTCGGCCTGTCGATCGTCGCCGCCGTCGCCGCCGCCCACGGCGGCACGGTCGAGATGGACAGCCGCCCGGGGGACACGCGCTTCAGCGTGCTGCTGCCCGCCTGACGCCAACCCGCAGGCATTGCGTCCGCGTCCCGGAGGGTTCTAGCCCACGACGACGCGGACGCAGGGGTGGTGGCGTCAGGCTCCCCCGGCGATCGCCCCGTGCTCGTCGCGCAGCTGACGCTTGAGGATCTTGCCGCTGGGGTTCTTGGGCAGCGCGTCGGCGATGACGACGTACTTCGGCGTCTTGTAGCCGGCGAGCACCGAGCGGGCGTGGTCGATCACCTCGTCCGAGGTCAGCGTCACCCCGGGCCTGGGCACGACGACGGCGGTGACCGCCTCGATCCAGCGGGGGTGGCTGACCGCGAAGACGGCGACCTCGGCGACGCCGGGCAGGGAGTAGATCGCCTCCTCGACCTCGCGGCTGGCGACGTTCTCTCCGCCGGTCTTGATCATGTCCTTCTTGCGGTCGACGACGTAGAGCCGCCCCTCGTCGTCGACGTAGCCGAGGTCGCCCGAGTGGAACCACCCACCCCGGAAGGCCTCGGCGGTCTTCGCGTCGTCGCGGTAGTAGCCGATCGTCGCGTGCGGTGAGCGGTGCACGATCTCCCCGACCGTGCCCGCGGGCACCGGTCGGTCGTCGTCGTCGACGATGCGGGTCTCGACGTTGAGCGCTGCCCGCCCGGCCGACCCGGCGTGCGAGAGCTGCTCGTCGGGCCGCAGGATCGTCGCCAGCGGCGCCATCTCGGTCTGGCCGTAGAAGTTCCACAGCTGCAGCTGGGGCAACCGGCGCAGGATCTCGTGCAGCACCTCGACCGGCATCGCGGCCGCGCCGTAGTAGCCCTTCCGCAGCGACGACAGGTCGGCGGCGTCGAAGTCGGGGTGGCGCAGCAGCCCGATCCACACCGTCGGTGGGGCGAAGAACTTCGTCACCTTGTGCTGCGCGATCGCCCGCAGGATCGTCGCCGGGTCAGGCCCGGGCAGCAGGATGCTCGTCGCCCCGAGGTAGACGTCGACGCCGAGGAAGCAGTCGAGCTGGGCGCAGTGGTACATCGGCAGCGTGTGCAGCTCGACGTCGTCGCCGCTCATCCCGCCGTCGACCGCGCACGAGACGTACTGCCACATCAGGGCCCGGCTCGTCAGCAGCGCACCCTTGGGCCGCGACTCGGTGCCGGAGGTGAACATCATGCGTACGGGGTCGTCGACGACGACAGCCCGCACCTCGAGATCGCCTCTGCCCGTGCAGAGTTCGCCTTCGGTCACGCCGACAACGACGGCTCGATGCCGCCCGAGGCGGTCGCCACCCTCGGCGAGACGATCGCCGCAAGCGGCCTCACCGCCCTCAACGAGGTGTATGAAGGCGCCGCCCACGGCTACTCGATGGCCGACACCTCGATGTACGACGCCGCCGCCGCGGAGCGCAGCTTCGTGACACTGGAAGCCCTCTTCGCCCGCACCCTGCGGTGAGGGCTGCGCGCCGGTTTTTCCGGTCGTCCCAAGATCGCCGCGGTCTCAACGCGCGGCATACGGCACAGACCTGTTAGTCTTCCCGCGGTTGCAGTTCATTCCTCGCACGTCGAAGACCGGCCCGCCACTCGCGGGCCTTTTTTTTGGTGGGTTACCAGCACGAGCTCGCTCGCTGCTGTGGGACCGAGTTGCAGCTGGGTCAGCACACAGAGGGTTGGCCCATCGCTCACACGAAAGAGATACACATCCCATGGCACAAGGCACCGTGAAGTGGTTCAACGCTGAGAAGGGCTTCGGCTTCATCGCCCAGGACGGCGGCGGCCCGGACGTGTTCGTCCACTACTCCGCCATCGAGACCAACGGTTACCGTTCGCTCGACGAGGCCCAGCGCGTCGAGTTCGAGGTCACCCAGGGCCCCAAGGGCCCCCAGGCCGAGAAGGTCCGCGCGGTCTGAGACCACGCGGTCGATCCTGTGAAGGATCACCCCTGACATGACGTCAGCGACGCCCCCCGACCCATTGGGTCGGGGGGCGTCGTCGTGCCGCACCCATGGGGTCGGGGTGTGGTCAGCGTGTAGCGCCCTTCGCTGCCGTAGCCGGAGTAGCCCGTCCGGAGCGACTCGTCCTGCCCGGCACCCTGCACCGTGACGGAGGAGGGGCCGGCCGCGAGCGGCACCGACGAGGCGCCGAGGTTGAGGCGCCGAGGTTGCCGCCGGGGTGGCCGAGACGGTGAGGGTGCCACCCGGGTGGTTGACGCGGAAGGCGCCGAGATCCGTGCTGCTGGCGATGACGTCGCCCTGCTCGGCCGGGCCGAAGGTCGACGCAGAGCCGTCGGTGCCGGACGAGCGCCTTCGGCCAGATCTTCCTCACGCACCGGGCCACGCAGGGAGCGCCCGACCCCATGAGGGGATCGGGCGCTCGTACCGGCCGGTGCATCGGCCGGGGGGAAGGGCCTGCGGTGGTCAGAGCACCCCGAGGCGGCTCTTGAGGCCGTCGAGCTCGACCTGGAGCTGGGTCGGGAGGTCGTCACCGAACTTGGCGAACCACTCCTCGATCTGCGGGATCTCGGCCTTCCACTCGTCCTCGTCGACCGCGAGGGCGGCGGTGATGGCCTCCGGCGTCATGTCCAGCCCCTCCACGTCGAGCGACTCGGGGGTGGGGACGTGACCGATGGCGGTCTCGACCGCGGCCGCCTTGCCCTCCATGCGCTCGATGGCCCACTTGAGGACGCGAGCGTTCTCGCCGAAGCCCGGCCACAGGAACCCGCCCTCCTCGTCCCGACGGAACCAGTTGACGTAGAAGATCTTCGGCAGCTTGGTCGCGTCGGCGTCCTTGCCGAGGTTGACCCAGTGCTGGAAGTAGTCGCCGGCGTTGTAGCCGATGAAGGGCAGCATGGCCATGGGGTCGCGACGCACCACGCCGACCGCGCCGGTGGCGGCGGCCGTCGTCTCGGACGAGAGGGTGGCGCCCATGAAGGTGCCGTGGATCCAGTCGCGGGACTCGGTCACGAGCGGCACCGTCGTCTTGCGACGACCGCCGAAGAAGATGGCCGAGATCGGCACGCCGTTGGGGTCGTCGTACTCGTCGGCGAGGATGGGGCACTGCTCGATCGGCGTGCAGTAGCGGCTGTTGGCGTGGCTGCTCGGCTCGTCGGAGTGGGGCGTCCAGGGCTCGCCCTTCCACGAGGTGGCGTGGTCGGGCATGTTCTCCAGGCCCTCCCACCAGACGTCGCCGTCGGGGGTGAGGGCGACGTTGGTGAAGACGGAGTTGCCCTTGGCGATGGTGCGCATCGCGTTGGGGTTGGTGTGCTCGTTGGTGCCGGGGGCGACGCCGAAGAAGCCGAACTCGGGGTTGACGGCATACAGGCGGCCGTCCTTGCCGAAGCGCATCCAGGCGATGTCGTCGCCGAGGGTCTCGACCTTCCAGCCCGGGATGGTCGGCGCGAGCATCGCGAGGTTGGTCTTGCCGCAGGCGCTCGGGAAGGCGGCGGCGACGAAGTAGGTCTGCTGCTCGGGCGAGGTGAGCTTGAGGATGAGCATGTGCTCGGCCAGCCAGCCGTCGTCGCGGGCCATGACCGAGGCGATGCGCAGGGCGTAGCACTTCTTGCCGAGCAGGGCGTTGCCGCCGTAGCCCGAGCCGAAGGACCAGATCATGCGCTCCTCGGGGAACTGCACGATGTACTTCGTGTCGTTGCACGGCCACGAGACGTCGGCCTGGCCCGGCTGCAGCGGGGCGCCGAGGGAGTGCAGGGCCGGCACGTAGTCGGCCTCGAGCTCCTCGATGCGGCGCAGCACGTTGACACCGGTGCGGGCCATGACGCGCATCGACACGACGACGTACTCGCTGTCGGTGATCTCGACGCCGAACATGGGGGCGTCGGCGTTGAGGTGACCCATGACGAAGGGCACGACATACATGGTGCGGCCGGTCATGCAGCCGGCGTAGAGCCCGCGCATGAGGGTCTTCATCTCGTCGGGCTGCATCCAGTTGTTGGTGGGGCCGCAGTCCTTCTCGTCGACCGAGCAGATGTAGGTGCGGTCCTCGACGCGGGCGACGTCGGTGGGGTCGGACGCGGCGTGGAACGAGTTGGGCTTGATGCTCTCGTTGAGCCGGGTGAAGGTGCCGGCGGCGACGAGCTTGTCGGTCAGGCGGGTCCACTCCTGCTGCGACCCGGTGACCCACACGACGTCGTCGGGGGTGGTCAGGGCAGCGACCTCGTCGACCCAGGCCTGCAGCCGGGCGTGGGTGGTGCCGCCGGCGGGCTTGTCGGTCTCGGCGGTCTCGGTGGTCGTGCTCGTGTTGCCGGTGTCGGTCGTCATCGCAGTGTGCCGTTCCCTTTCGCCCCGGACGCCGTCGGCGTCGGGCCTGCTCCGTTGTCGCGGTCGCGGCGCCCGGGGGTGGAGTGTCCACATCGTGGGCGCCGATCCGGTCAAGGTACGCCCGCGCCGACCGCTGGCGAGGGGACAGAGGGACTCCTCACTCGTGAATCAAGTCACAACCGCCGTGTGGTCGAGGGATGACAACGTTGACCAGCAAGAAGTTGCAGAAAGACGGCGAAAACCGTTGCTAGTAGCGGGTCGTGGGGCGACGGGGCCGCCTGCCGTCGGCGGCCACCCCGTGCGTATGCCGGGTGCCGGCTCGGCGTGTCGAAACCGATTTCGCTGCAGCCGGGCGCTCCGGGTAGTCTTACCCGTCGTTGCCCTGGACGTTG
The DNA here is from genome assembly GCA_039889245.1 of Dermatophilaceae bacterium Soc4.6. NCBI lineage: Bacteria > Bacillati > Actinomycetota > Actinomycetes > Micrococcales > Dermatophilaceae > Dermatophilaceae bacterium Soc4.6. Next base: position 2,717,223 of record JAZGVH010000002.1, read on the forward strand.
TCGGGGGTGGCGAGATCACCAGCGCCCGTAGCTCAACGGATAGAGCATCTGACTACGGATCAGAAGGTTGGGGGTTCGAATCCCTCCGGGCGCACTCTGTGTTGAGACAGACCTGTGGGGCCCTGACCAGCGGAAACGCTGATCAGGGCCTTACTCGTTCGCCGGGTCCGGTGGGGTCGTCGGAGGGGCTCTGGGCCCAAGAATGGGCCCAACAATGGAGACCGGGGTGCTCCGGACGGGTGGGGAGACTGGTGGTGTGCCCTCGGGTGTCCACTGGACGGGCCTCCCGGGGCGTAAAACAGGTATGGAGACCTTCACCGCCGACCGCCGACCCTTCGACCTCTTCACCGACCGATCCGCCGACCCGACCCCGCTGCTGCCGCTGCTCCTGACGCTGACCGAGGTCGCGGCGCACCTGCGCTGCACCCGCCGCTCCGTCGAGCGGCAGGTCGCCGGCGGCCACCTGCACGTCGTCCACGTCGGGCGCGCCGTCCGGGTCGAGCGGCGCGAGCTCGACCGCTACCTCGCCGCCCTACGCGACCTCGAGCTGGGCGGCGCTGCGCTCGGTGGCGCTGCCATGGGCGGCGTCCGGGGCGGCGCGGGTGGTGGCGATGCCGGGTAGGCGCCGCCTGGTCGCGGAGGAGACCACGTCGACGCGCTACCGCGGCGCCGACGGCCGCTGGCACGGCCGGGTGACGATGGGCACCCGGCTCGACGGCCGCCCCGACCGGCGACACGTCTCGCGCAAGACCAAGGCCGAGCTCGACCAGGCCGTCCGGGCGCTCGAACGGGCTCGCGACCGGGGGCAGTACGCCTGGACCGAGGCCGACCCCACCCTGGGCCAGTGGCTCGAGCACTGGCTCGAGAACGTCATCCCCACGGCGATCCGGTGGAAGACCCTGTCGACCTACCGCAGCCAGATGCGGCTGCACGTCATCCCCGCCCTCGGGCCCATGCGCCTGAGCGACGTGCGCGCTGAGGTCCTCGAGCAGCACTACCGCCGGATGCTCGACGCCGGCCGCTCCCCGGCCCTGGTCCACGCCGTCCACCGGGTGCTGCGCTCCGCCCTCAACGAGGCCGTCCGCCGACAACGCCTCATCGCCAACCCCGCGACCATCGCCCGGCCACCCCGGGTGCCTCACACGGAGGTCGAGCCCCTGACCCGCGAGGAGTGCCTGGCGATCCTCGCCGCCGCGCGCACCCGCCGCAATGCCGCCCGCTGGTCCGTCGCCCTGGCCATGGGCCTGCGGCAGGGCGAGGCCCTGGGCATCAAGTGGTCCGACATCGACCTCACCGCCGGGACGCTGCGGATCCGCCGCGCCGTCCAGCGCCGCACCTACGACCACGGCTGCCGGGCCGAGGGGTCACGAGAGCCGACCTGCGGGCGCCGCCGAGGCGCCGACTGCCCCTCGCGGCGCAACGGCGGTATCCAGCTGGTCGAGACCAAAACCAACGCGTCGAGACGCACCATCGCCCTGTCGCCCCAGCTCGTCGACGAGCTGCGCACCCACCGCCGCCGTCAGGCCGAGGAACGACTCGCCGCTGGCGAGCTCTGGTCCGACCAGGACCTCACCTTCCCCGACGAGCTCGGCCGACCCACGGACCCTGCCACCGACCGCCGCGAGTGGAAGTCCCTGCTGCAGCAGGCCGGCGTCCGCGACGCCCGCCTGCACGACGCCCGCCACACCGCCGCCACCCTCCTGCTCGTCCAGGGCGTCGACCTGCGCACCCTGATGTCCATCATGGGCTGGACCGAGATGGGCACCGCCCAACGGTATTCACACGCCGTCGACGAGCTGAGGGTCGAGGCCGCCCGCCGCATCGGTTCCGCCCTGTGGCCCACCGTCAGTACAGAGTCCGCACTCACCGTCCACTGAGCTTGGCCGCAAGGGGAGACGGATGCGCGAAAGCACGATCTCCGGCGGGGCGGCCGCACCTGGTGCTTGTCTCGGGGGAGCCGGCGCCAGGGCCGCGCACCTGCCGATGAGCGGGTGCGTCCTTCCGCCCAGATAGGGCGCCGTCAATCGCCCGGCGAGTTACGCGGCACCTGGGGGTCCTGATCGCTTTCCTGCATGGCCATGATCGCTGCCTCGAGCAGGCTGATCATCCCGGGTAGATCGTCGACCGAAGTCGCCACCAGTGTCGCTATGTCGATGTCCCAGTAGCCATGGACGATGCGGTTGCGCAGCCTGGTCGCGGCCCGCCAGGCGATGTCCGGGTGGGACTCCCGTGTGGCGGTGGAAACCTGGCTCGCCGCCTCTCCCAGGACCGTGACGTGCCACAGCAGCGCTGAGCGCCGCAACGCGTCGGAGGCAACCTCCTCCACTGCGCGAGTGCCGACGATGTCCCGTGCCGCGACGGCGGCGTCCCGCATCTCACGCAGCAGAAGAAGCTCACGCCGCATAGAGCGGCTGCACGTCGGCCAGAACCTGTTCGCGCAGGTACTTGTTGATGGACGTCCTCGCGACCAGGTCAACCGGACGACCGAAGAGCGCACTCAGTTCGTCTTCGAGCTCGAACAGGCGGAAGCCCAGGCGCGCTTCTGGCTTCAGGACGTAGAGCAGGTCGACGTCGCTCTCAGGTCGCTGCTCACCGCGGGCGATCGAACCGAAGACCTCCAATGACGCAACCCCGTAGCGCTCGCACACCTCGCGCAAGCCCTCCCGGTCGACGTCCACCTCCAGCACCTGACCAGACTAACGGAGGTCGGCAGTTACTGGTCGCGTCGAACTCGCCCTGTCCCCTTCCGCCGCGAGAGCGGCCGTCCCACTTCGCCGCGATTGACTCGCCCGTGGACTCGCAGGCGGAGTTACCTTGGGCGGGAGAGCCGCAGCCAGATCTGGTTGGCGGTGTCGCGCTGGGCGGATTCACCAGGTCGGTGACCCGGTTGGGGCCTGTGCCCCGGGACCCTGCGAAGCGCAAGGCGCGCCAGTCCTACCGGACTTATCTGAGCTGAGATAAGGGGGCCGCTGTCTTCAAGACACCCTAACGCTTGCGATTGCGCGATCTTTTCGAAAGGGCCTGCAGAGGTCTCGCTGTTAATTACAGGCCGATTTGGCAATGACTTGGCACACGAGGCGGAACCTGATCGAGCCACCGAGTCCGCTCCCGCCGCCAGCAACGTCAATGGTGTTGACGCCCAGGACCTTACCTTTGCGGTCAAGTAGCGGGCCCCCGGAGTTGCCATGATTGATGAGTGCAGAGGTCTGGTACCAGTCTTGTGTGACTCGAGAAATGATTCCGGTAGTTATCGTGCCTTCGAGACCGAATGGAGAGCCGATGGCGGCAACCGGGTCGCCCACTGCTGCTGAGGAGCCAACCTCCAAGGGCACAAGTTTTGGCTTGATATACAAGATTGCGAGATCGTTGGATACGTCGTATTCGCCCAAGCTACCCGCAAACTTCGTATCGGCTTGCGAGACGTAGGCATCCGGGCTGCCCAACAGCGTGCATTCGTCGACGACATGCTCATTTGTGAGTATGGCCGTCTGGTAGCCGCTTGGAAGGTCGGCCTTGATGGCGAACCCCGATCCAAGAACTGAGCCGCAGTGCACGGTGACGATCGAAGGAGTGGCCTGGTCGGCCACGCTCTTCGGATCGAGAGCGGCCGCGGTCGCCTCCTGCTGAGCCTTGGCGGCCTTGCCCGCCTCGGTGTTGGCCTTGCTGGCTTCGCTGTTGGCTTTCGATGCGGACTTGTTGGCGCTGATCGCGTCGTTCCCGGCTGCCTTAGCCGCGGCTTCTGCTCCTGCGACACGCTTCTGGACGGTCCCGACGTCCGTCTGCAGGTTGGTGACCGAGGTCGCCTGCTGGCCAAGGGCGACCGTCAGCCGTGAGATCTTCTCCTCGCTCTGCCGCTGCTGCACCAGGCTGTAGCCCAGCGCTGCAGCGTTGATCAACAAGAGCACGACACCAGCCGACACAGCTATCCGCCAACGACCGAGCCCCGCCGAAGAGGGACAGCCTTCCGGCACCGAGACGGTATGAACAGTGTCTGGCGCGACAACCGGTCCGTGTGGATAGTTGCTCACAAAGGTCCTTAGGGTCGAAATGGGGCCTGATCTACGGCCGTGCTCACCAGATCGTGGCACGTCTTCCCGCCCAGGACGACGGCATCCGTTGAATCAACCACGATCGCAGCGGTATCTCCTACACCGAGGCGAAGTAGCCGCGGTCCGCCACCCGTCGCACCACAGCCACCCGAACGACAGCGCGAGCAAACCAGATTCACCGGGTAAAGTCCGTGCCCAGCCCGGCACCCACCCTCCAGCTTCGAGGGCCACGGCGAACAACCGAGCAGCGGATGGCGACGCGCGCGCGGCCACGACCCTCAACGAGTCGCTGTGTGTCTATCCGCCGCGAGAGCGGCTGTCCCACACCGGCCGCGAGAGCGGCCGCCCCACACCGCCGCGAGCAGTACTTTTACATCGCGGCCGTTGCCGTCACCTGGGTCGGTAGGCGTCGCGCCGATGCTCGATACGGAGGACCACGACTTCCCGTTTGACCTCGTTGACCCGGTAGAGCACTCGGTAGGTGCCTCGGCGTGCGGCGAGGATGCCCTCGAGGTCGCCGCGCAGCTGTTTGCCCACTCGCTGGGGATTGTCGACGAGGGCGCCAGTGAGGAACTCGATGACGGCCGCCGACACTCCCTCGGGCAGGCCAGACTGGATGGCCCGGGTCGCTGGAGGGGTCAGGACCAGCTCGTAGTTGTTGTCGCTCACGACCGCAGAGCGCGCACGGCCTCGGAACCGCGAACGACGTCACCGGCGGCATAGGCCGCGTCGGCTTCGCGGATGTCGCCTAGGGCGTCGGGATCACTCAGGACCGCGAGCGTCTCTTCCAGTTCCTCCAGGTCGGCTGGGCTGATGATCACGGCGACTGGACGCCCGTTGCGTGTCACCGTGACGCGCTCGTGCTCGTGCTCGACGCGGTCCACGACCTCGCTGAAGTGGTTACGGACGTCGCGCAGGGGCTCAACAGACATGGGCACAATTGTGGCGCCCGCCGAGCCTGGGCGCAAGGGCTGTCACCGCCCTGTCCTCGGCATGAGTGCGGGGAGCTGCCAGCCAAGGCACACCGCCGCGAGAGCGGCTGTCCCCCTTTCGACCAACTGTCGACGAGGCCGGTCTGCGAGCCAGGGTTCGTCCCGGCATCTCGTCACAGCGTCCCCACGCCCACTCCGGCGTTGGTATAGGACCGCCGAAGGTAGCGTGTCCGAATGAGCGACGATTCGGTGCGGCAGCGGATGGACTCGTACTTGCAAAAGCAGGCTGACCAGCCGTTCGGCGCCGTCGAACTCGTGTCCGGACGAACTCTCGCTCCGTTCAGCAGGGCTGGGTTGACCGCAGCGGAGAACCTGTTGACGAAAGCCGAGCGTGCTCTGGCCGCTGGCGATCGGGAACGCGCCACCCACCTGATCGGCCGGGCCACGGCGCTCAATTACGACGATCACGAGGAGACGACGCCGGCTGCCTTCGCGGCCAGCGTGATGCTGTTCGGCGCCGTGACCGATGCGTTGGAGCGCAGCAACATGGGTGACTCGCGCTGGCTGGGAGCCGCAGTCACGGCCTTGTCCTCCGCGACCGGGTGGGGCCAGTCAGAACTGCGGCGCGCACTGGTTGTCATTCGTCAGGACTATGAAGTGGAGGCGGAGGAGAGCCGCACCATCAGGGACGCCGTGGTTGACGTGCCCGAACGCGCCGAACTACGCGACGTCGTACTGCCACCAGAAGAACTTGCCGAGGCGGTCGCGTCCGTACTGCAGATCCTGCAGACCTATCGGGCGGCGCTCAACGCGAGTGGAAGGTGAAACCCCTTTCCGGCGGGCGCGGGCGCCGGTGCCGATCAACAACGCCTCGTCGATCGCACGGAGAACCGTCACCGTTCAGCAGGCCGGTGGTGACGTGCACGTCGAGCAGTTATCAATCATCGTCGAGGGCAGCGGCACCCACGTCGGCATGGTGTTCCACGTCTTCTCGGTGGTGGATTGGCTCATCACTGAGTTAGGTTCGGGGCTATCGCAATGACCGCGGCCTCCCCGCTGGCTGAGTGCGACTATCCGACCTGCCGCGTTAAGGGCGTCCACCTTCCGGTCATGCCCGCGTCGGGGGCGGCCACGCTCGCCGAACCGTCCCACAGACCCGAGTGAGAGCGCGTCCTTCCCGCGGGTGCGGCCGTCCCACTCTGCCGCAGGTGCGGCCGTTCACCGCCGCAATCGGTCAAAAGGTATGGCGCCTCAACCGCACGCGTCCTCATCGCTGCCGCCACGCGGCGGCCCGCCACGCGGGACAGGTCGATCCTTGCCTCAGGGTTGGCCCGGAGGCTCCGCAGCTGAGGGCGCACCCCACAACCATGCCAGCACGATGGCAGCCATCCTGGCTGGGACTCGACCCTACGCACGACCCGACCCACGGTCCGCCACCGCAGAGGGCTCATCGGTTCCGGACCACCCTCGCCGGCAGGTGTTCGACGTCGACCTGCCCAGGCCGCCAGGCGATCCCCGGGATCGAGCGCAACGGCGCGAACGGGTCGGTCGCGCGCGCCCAGGCGACCGCGAGGCTTTCCGCGATCAACCCTGCCGCCTCCGGGTGGGCCCGGGTAGCGAGCCGACGCAACTCGTCGACGTCGGTGAGCTTGACCGTAACCGTCCAGCTGACGGTGCCCCGGTCAACTGACTCTCCCACGACCTCGCTGTCCAGCGACAGGACCCTGAAGGCCCCCCTCTCCAGCGGCCCGTCCATACCGGTGGTAGGCCAGATCAGCCAGCCCACTGCGTCGAACGCTGTGCCGGCAGCCGCCACGTCAGAGGACCCTGGCTCGGTGCCCTCGACGTCAGGATCGACGCGAAGCCCGATCGTCACCGCGTTCCCTGCGGCCTGCGCCACGGCTTCCTGCAGTGCCCCCGCGTCGATGACGGTGATCTCCGCGGTAACGGTGCAAGCCCACGTCTCCCGGTTCCTCCCCCGCAGCGACCGATCGGCCGCAGTGCCCAGCCGCTCGCCGTCGGGCAGGTCGAAGAGCCCGGGCTGGTTGGCATCCATGCCGACCGACCCTATGCCTATCCCCGGCACCCCAACCGATGGTCAGCCGGTGCGTCTAACCGCCGCCTGTGGGCGATGGGATGTTGACCGGATCTGCGAAGAGGGAGCGAGTGTTGCCCGCGCCGGATGGACATGCGGGACGTTGATCGGCGGGCATCCCTCATCGATGCTGCGATGGACGCGCCCCCTCCGGGCAGCCCCCAGACATATGGACAGTCGGTGTGATGTGGAGGACGCTTCTCGTGGTCCGTGGTCCGTGGTCCGTGGTTCGTGGTCCTATCGGAGGTCAGTGGCATGGCTGTTCGCACCGAGCGCAGTGACAAGTGGGTGAGGGCCTTCGTCGGCGACACGACGGTCGTGGACAGCCGGGAGCCGCTGCTGTTCTACGAGGAGACGTTCCCCGTCCCGGGGTACGCCTTCGCCAGGGCGGACGTACGCACGGATCTCCTGCGTCCGGCTGAGGGCGAGCCGCCGCGGGAGCCGTTCTTCTTCCTGCCCAAGGGCCCGGTCTCCCACTGGTTCGACCTCGAGGCCGGGGGGCGCCTCATCCCTCACGTTGCCTGGACCCGAGACGATCCCGATCTGCAGGATCGTTTCGTGTTCAGCTGGCAACCCGGGCTCATCGACCGGTGGATGGAAGAAGAAGAGGAGGTGAACGTCCATCCACGAGACCCGCGTAAGCGGGTCGAAGCCCTGGCGAGCACCCGTCACGTCACGGTCGCCCTCGACGGCGTCGTCCTGGCCGACAGCTCTGCTCCCGTCCTGCTGTTCGAGACCGACCTGCCGACCCGCTATTACCTCCCCCGAGAGGACGTCCGCCTCGAAGCCCTGTCCCCGAGCACGAACCGCAGCCGCTGTCCCTACAAGGGTGAAGCGGACCACTACTGGGACGCCACCGGATCCGTCGAGGCGAAGAACGTGGCGTGGTCGTACACGTCACCGCTCCCGGCCGTCGAGAAGGTGGCAGGCCGTATCGCGTTCTACAACGAACTCGTCGACATCACCGTCGACGGCATCATCCAGCAGCGCCCGGTCTCGCCCTTCAGCGCTGCCGCGAACAGACCCGGCTCGTAGCATCGGGGCACCGCCCGGACCTACTGCCAGTCGGACGTTGAGCAAGGTGCCCCTCTTCGCCGCGTAGGGACCACCCTTTCCGCGGCATGAGCGGACTTCTGCTGGTTCCAGGTGCTACATCCCGTACTCGACGCTGTAGGCGCTGCCCAACTCGCTTTGGAGGCGCTCGGTCATCGCCGCGAGAGCGGCCGTCCCACATCGCCGCGAGAGCGGCCGTCCCACATCGCCGCGAGAGCGGCCGTCCCACATCGCCTGGCGGCCGTGCTGTCAGTGGCAGGGAACGAAGGCACCCATCCTCGTGACTCCGGAGAGAGTGATAGTTCGCTGCCTTAGCGAAGTTTTTGATCTGCCGTACTATTAGCATCATGGACCCCGAGCGCCTACGGCGTCTCTGCGGTGGTGCGTTGAGCGAGATCGGCGCCGACGTCGACTTCGAGGTGGTCGGCCCGACCGATCACCCCGACACCTTCGACGCACGCCTCGACGGTTAGCCGGTCGTGGCGGTCTGGCTCGGTGTCGGGTGGCCGCGCCAGGCCGAGGCGCTGCTGGCGCGCGCCCACCCGCCGGACCTCGTCGCCGCCCCGGAGCTGTCGCCCGGAGCGCGCGATCGCCTTACTGCGGCTGGGGTCTCGTGGTTCGACGAGACGGGTGCGGCGCGGATCGTCACTCCCCGGCTGCGCGTGCTGGTCGACACCCGCCGGGCCGCACCGAAGCCGCCACGAAAGAACCTCGGCTGGACGCCGGCGACCCTGGCCGTCTGCGAGGCGCTTCTGCTGGGCGCCGAAGGGACGGTCGCGCGGGTGAGCGAGCGGACGGGTCTCGCCGCCTCGACCGTGTCCACGTCGTTGAAGTTCCTCCAGACGGAGCACCTCCTCAGTGCTGAGGCCCAGCGCGGGCGTCACGCCCGGCGGGTCGTTGACGACGGGGACCAGCTGCTCGATGCCTACGCCGCGGCCGCCGCCCGGCTGCGCAGCCCGCAGTCGGTCCGCGTCGGCGTGCTCTGGCGCGACCCCCATCGGGGGGCCGCACAGCTCGGCGCGCAGTGGGAGAAGCAGGGGACGCGGTGGAGTGCGACCAGTGCTCTGGCCGCCGATGTCCTGGCCCCGCTCCTGACCGACGTGGTGCCCCTGGAGATCTACGTCCAAGCCCAGAGTCTGGCCGACCTGCGTCAGGTCGCCCGACAAGCGGGTCTCTCCGAGGCTGCGGGCGGGAGGCTTGTCCTGCGCCCGTTCCCGACGCCCGCGCAGGATTCGCTCAGTGACGTGGTCTCGGGTGTGCGGGTGATGCCGTGGCCCCGGGTCTACGCCGACCTGCGCAGCACCGGGGTCCGCGGGGAAGAAGCAGCCGAGCACCTGCGCGCCCACCGGCCGATGGAGCCCGCAGATGCCTGAGGAGCCAGAGCGCACCACCCGCGCGCGCCGGGCGGCCGAGCTGGCCCTCGTGCGGGTGTGCCACCACTACGGCGGGACCCCGAACTTCGTCCTGCTCGGCGGCCTCGTACCGCAGCTGCTGTGCGCCGACTCGGGCATGGTGCACGCCGGCACCACCGACGTCGATGTGCAGGTCGACCTCGAGATCGCTGCGGGCGCCGACAACGCCCCGCGACTGGAGACGGCCCTGCGCAACGCCGACTTCTCGCCCGACAGCGGTCAGGTGTGGCGCTGGGAGACGGTCCAGGGCGGCACCTACCGGGCCGTCATCAAGTTCGAGCTGCTGGCCGACCTCGACAGCGCCCGCCAGGGCGACAACGTCCTGTTCACCAGCACCTCCGCCCTCGGGGCGGTGAACCTGCGGGGCACGGGCTACGCGGCACGGGACCACACCGTGCGCACGCTTGTGGCCTACGACCAGGGCGCGCGACGCGTCGCCGACGTCCACGTCACGGGCCTGGCGGGGTTCCTGCTGGCCAAGACCGCGGCGGCTACGGGCGACACAAGGCCAAGGACTACTACGACATCGCCTTCGTGCTGCTGCACCACGACGAGATCGACGAGCTCGGCTCGGGCGCAACGGAATCGCCCGCCGAGGTGGTGCTACGCGGCTCGGAGCGCCCGTCGAGCTGCGAACGGCGCTCGAGGATCTACGCGCCAACTTCGCCGACGACGACGCCTAAGGGACGACCGCGTACGTCGACCAGCACGGGCTCAACCACCCCGAGACCGATGCGGCCACCGCCGCGACCGACGCGCAGCTGGCGGTCGAGGCGTTTGCCGGTGCAATCCTCGAGGCCATTGCCCAGCGCGCCGGATCGCCCTCTACGGAATCGCCGATCGTGGGCCCAACACTGGGCCTAGACGCCTCGAATCGAGGGTCTTGTGTAACGATCCGACAACGAACGACAAAGGACGACAGGATCCGTCATTGCGCCCCTGACCTGCGACGATGCGCGATTTCGCCGCTACTCGGGTCGTGCGAGGGCGGATCCTGACGGGCTCGGGGCCCGGCTACGGATCAGAAGGTTGGGGGTTCGAATCCCTTCGGGCGCACTCTGTGTTGAGACAGACTTGTGGGGCCCTGACCAGCGGAGACGCTGGCCAGGGCCTTACTCGTCCCCGGGGTCCGTCGAGGCCGGAGGAGGGTTCCTGGGCCAAGAATGGGTTCAACAATGGAACCTGGGGTGCTGCGGTCGGGTCGGGCCTGGTGGTGTGCCCCAGTCGCGTCGAGCCCCCGTCAGGGGATCTGGTGTGCCTTCGGGTGTCCACTGGACGGGCCTTGCGAGGGGCAGCAGGACCACACGTCTGCCCGCCGAAGGGGGAAGGATCTCGTGGTGATCGCCGCCTCGTTGATGTTGCTCGCCGGGTTCGGCCTCATCGCGCTCGGGCTCGTGCAGCACACCATGTACGACATTGGCGCTGTGGTCGTGGTGATCGCCGCTGTCGGCCTCGCTGTCCGGACGGTCGACGTCGTCAGATGGCTGCGGCACTGACGTCGGCCCACGTGGCTGCCGCGGGTCGTCACGCCGGATCCCGCGAGGTGGAGCGACCCTCCGCCGTTGCCTCGGCCTGTGCCCGCGCACGTTGGGGTTGCACCACGTAGCGGGGGTCGCGGGTGGACTCGACGCCGGCGGCGAAGATGCCGAAGCGGGTGCACAACGAGGCCGCGACGAGGGCGGCCCCGCCGATACGTCCCAGCACTGGCGCCCGATGACCGGCCACGGCCAAAGCCGACCCGGCCAGGGTCAGTGCCTTGGCACCCTTCATGAGCGTGCCGGCCCGACCCTTGCGGTAGCACTCGTCGGCCAGCCCCGCGGCGCCGTGCATCCGGTGGGTGGCTACCGTCTCCGCGACCGCACCGATCAGGGCGAGCCGTCGCGCGGGTCCACTCTCGCTGGTGGGCGCCAGCAGGAGACCGAGGCCGCCCGCTGCGCTGGCCGCGGACCCGACGAAGACGAAGGGCAGCTCGCAGTGCGGCTCGTGCCACGCCGGTACGGCCGTGTCGCCGATCAGTACCGCGGTGTAGGCCGCCACGACCGGGCCGAGGAGCGCCGTGCCGGCAGTGGTCGCGGGTGCGGCCCAGGGCATCCACCCCGTGAGCTCGATCCCCGCGCCCGCCAGCGCCATCGGGGCGTACCCGGTGAGCACCCACGTGCCGACGCTCATCGGTGAGGTCGGCTTGGCCACGCGCAACATGTTGATGAAGCGGGCGGGGCGACCCAGGTCGTGGACGAGGGCGGCGAGCGAGAGGGAGATGGCACCGGCAGCACCCAGACGGGCCACGCGCGCCAGCCCCGGCAGCTTGGCGAATGCTGCCCCCGCGGCCAGGACCGAGGACCCTCCGGCCAGGCCGCCGAGGAACAGGTACCCGGCGATGTCGGTGGCCGACCAGGTCGGCTCCTGGAGGATGGGGCGACCGTAGTAGGACTCGAAGGAGGCCTCGGGCACCATGAGGTTCTCGCCCCGTCTGCGGCGACGGCGCTCGGTCACCCCGGTCACCTCGACCGCCCCCACACGGCGGCGACCCCGGCCAGCGCGAGACCCGCTGCCGCGGCTGCGGCGTGCGCCCACATCCGTGGCAGGTCCCGCGTGGTCACCACAGGGTCCGGTGGCAACCCGTACACCTCCGGTTCGTCGAGCAGCAGGAAGAACGCCCCCGCCCCGCCCACTCCGTCCTCGGGGTCATTGCCGTACAGCCGGGCCTCGGGCACCCCCGATCCGTGCAGCACCTCGACACGCTTCCCGGCCCGCTCCCGCAGCTCGTCGAGGTCGCCGAACTGGATGGACTGGGTCGGGCAGGCCTTGGCGCAGGCTGGCTCCTGGCCCACCGAGAGACGGTCGTAGCACAGGGTGCACTTGAAGACGCGGCCGTCGTCCTCACGCTGTGCGATGACGCCGTACGGGCAGGCGGACACGCAGTAGCCGCAGCCGTTGCACACGTCCTCCTGCACGATGACAGTGCCGAACTCCGTGCGGACCAGTGCCCCAGTCGGGCACACGTCCAGGCACGCCGCGTGCGTGCAGTGCTTGCACACGTCCGACGACATCAGCCAACGCACCCCTGACGTCGCAAAGGCGGTCCCCTGGTCCGGGAGGTCCCCGTCTGCGGGCGCGGCGGGGGCGGGTCCGATCCCGGGCATGCCCAACGGCACGGGGGCTAGTACCGGGGCGGCCTGCTCGATGAACGCCACATGGCGCCAGGTGTCGGCGCTCAGCCCACCCGTGTTGTCGTAGGACATACCGGTGAACGTCAGGCCGTCCTCGGGGACGGCGTTCCACTCCTTGCAGGCCACCTCGCACGCCTTGCAGCCGATGCACACACTGGTGTCGGTGAAGAAGCCCTTGCGAGGGGTCCCCCCTGTCCAGCCCGCGTCCGCGGCAACGTCGGGCTCGGGCCCGCTCAACCGGTTCACGAGGGCATCCCGGTGTGCTCGGTGACACCGGCTCTGCGCCGGTACTCCCCGACGTAGGCGCGCAGTGCGGGGCCGCGCAGGCGTCGCCCAGGCTGGATGTCAGCGGTCAACGCCTTGACCTCCTCGATGTGGGCGGTGGGGTCCAATGTGATCGACGTCAGGTCGTTCACCGCGTCTCCCGTCGCCATCCCATTGCCTCCCCAGTGGTAGGGCAGACCGATCTGGTGCACCTGTTGCTCACCCACCGAGAGCGGGGCCATCCGGTCGGTGACCAGGACCCGTGCCTCGATGGCCGACCGGGCCGTGACGACAGTCGCCCACCCCCCGTTCTCCAGCCCACGCAACCGGGCCAGCTCCGGCGAGACCTCGCAGAACAACTCGGGCTGCAGCTCGGCCAGATACGGCGTCCACCGGCTCATCCCCCCTGCGGTGAAGTGCTCGGTCAGCCGGTACGTCGTCACCACGAAGGGGTAGACGTCGGCACCCGGCTCGGTGCCGCTGGGCTGGAACCGGTTGTCTGGGTGGCGGATCAGCCCCCGGACCGGGCTGCGGTCGACAGGGTAGAGCGGGTTGGCCATTGGGGATTCCTGCGGCTCGTAGTGCGTGGGCAGCGGTCCGTCGGTGACCCCGGACGGCGCGAACAGCCACCCACGACCATCGGCCTGCATGATGAACGGCTCGGTGCCCGACAGTCCATCCGGCCCCGTTCCGCCCTCGGGCGGTTCGTAGTCGGGCCGCTTGTCAGCGACGAAGTCAGGCACGTCGTGACCGGTCCACGAACCCTGGTCCTCATCCCACCAGACCAGCGCCTTACGCTCACTCCACGGGCGACCATCGGGGTCGGCCGAGGCCCGGTTGTACAGGACCCGACGGTTGGCCGGCCAGGCCCACCCCCAGTCCGGACCCAACCAGTTCTGCTCGTCGCGGTGTCGGCGCCGCTTCGCGTGGTTCTGCCCGTCCGCGAAGACACCGGCGTAGATCCAGCAGCCGCAGCTGGTGCTGCCGTCTCCGGCGAGCTCGGTATAGGAGCCGATGGGAGCTCCGTCGGCGCCATGACCGTTGATCTCGCGGAGGACGGACTCCGCGCTGGGCTCGGCCGTCGGCCCGCTCGTGGGGTAGTCCCAGGTCAGGTCGAGGACGGGGCGGTCCATCTCGTCCTCGCTGCCCGCGAGCAGGGCTCGCACCCGCTGACCCAGGTGGTAGATGAACCACAGGTCGCTGCGCTGCTCGTCCGCGGGCTCGACCGCTTTGGAGTGCCACTGAAGCAGGCGGTTGGTGTTGGTGAAGGTGCCCTCCTTCTCGGTGTGAGCAGCCGCGGGGAAGAAGAAAACCTCGGTGGCGATGTCCTCGGTGCGGCGCTCACCACTGGAGATCTCGGGTCCGTCCTTCCAGAAGGTGGCGCTCTCGATGAGGGAGAAGTCCCGCACGACCAGCCAGTCGAGGTTGGCCAGGCCGAGGCGCTGCATCCGGGCGTTGGCCGAGCCGACAGCGGGGTTCTCCCCCATGAGGAAGTAGCCACGACAACGGCCCTCGATCTGCTCCACCACGGTCTCGTAGGTGCTGTGCGAGCCGGTGATGCGCGGTAGGTAGTCGAAGCAGAAGTCGTTCTCGACCGTCGCCGCGTCACCCCAGTAGGCCTTCATCAGGCTCACCATGTAGGCGCGCATGTTCGCCCAGAATCCGCGCTGGGCGGAGTCCGCTGCGATATAGGATTCGAGGTCCTCGTGCTGGTGGGCGTGCGGCATCGGCAGGTACCCCGGGAGCAGGTCGAACAGCGTGGGGATGTCGCTCGATCCCTGGATGCTCGCATGTCCGCGCAGCGCCATGACCCCGCCCCCGGGTCGTCCCACGTTGCCCAGCAGTAGCTGCAGCACACCGGCGGCGCGGATGTTCTGCGATCCCGTGGTGTGCTGGGTCCACCCCACGGCATAGGCGAACGCACTCGTGCGGTCGCGTCCGCTGTTGCTCACAAGCGCGTTGGCTACCTGGGCCAGCAGCTGCGGCGGGACGCCGCACACCCGCTCGACCATCTCGGGGGTGTAGCGCGAATAGTGCCGACGAAGCGTCTGCCACACCGTGCGAGGATCCTGCAGCGTCGCGTCACGCTCCGGGTCACCGTGCGGGCCGGGTCCGCCCGAGCCGTGCGACTCCCCGTGACCGGACCGCTGGACCGACTCCTGATAGTCCGCGTCGCGGGCCCCCGATGCCGCCGCGACCTCCATCCCCCGGTACTGCCAGGTGGCATCGTCGTACGAGCGACCGTCCTCGCTCAGCCCGGAGAAGATGCCGTCGAGGTCCTCGGTGTCCTGGAAGTCCTCCCGCAGCAACGTGGAGGCATTGGTGTATGCCGTGACATAGTCGTGGAACCACAGGTCATTCTCGATGACGTGGTGGATCAGGCCGCCCAAGAAGGCGATGTCGGTGCCGGCCCGGATGGGCACGTGCAGGTCGGCCACCGCGCTGGTGCGGGTGAACCGGGGGTCGACGTGGATGATCACGGCACCGCGGGCCTTGGCCTCCATGACCCACTGGAACCCCACGGGGTGCGCCTCGGCGAAGTTGGACCCCTGGATGACGATGCAGTCGGCGTTCTGCAGGTCCTGCAGGCACGTCGTCGACCCCCCACGCCCGAAGGTGGTGCCCAATCCGACGACGGTCGAGCTGTGGCATATCCGCGCCTGGTTCTCGACCTGAACGACGCCGAGCGCTGTGAACAACTTCTTGATCAGGTAGTTCTCCTCGTTGTCGAGTGTGGCGCCGCCCAGGCTGGCCACTCCCATCGTGCGACGCACCCGCGCCCCGTCCTGCTCCCACTGCCAGCCCTCGCGCCGAGTCTGCACCAGCCGCTGCGCGACCAGGTCGAGCGCCTCGTCCAGAGGCAGCCGCTCCCACGTCGTCGCGTGCGGCCTCCGGTGCAGGACGAAGTGCTCGCGGGCACTACCCGTGGTCAGCTGCAGCGTGGCAGAACCCTTGGGGCACAGCCGGCCCCGGCTGATCGGGGACCCGGGGTCACCCTCGATCTGCACCACCTTCTCGTCCTTGACGTACACCTGCTGACCACAGCCCACGGCGCAGTAGGGGCACACGGAGTCCACGACCCGGTCAGCCGTCGCCGTGCGGGGCCGCAACGACGCCGTCGTCGAGGAAACCACGGCGGCACCCCGTCCCAGCGGATCCCCCCCGGTCAACTGCCGGTAAACCGGCCACTGCAACCACGGTCCAGATCCCATGAGGTGCTCCTCCCGCCCCAAGGCGCCGACGGCGCCGCCGTTCGCTGACAAACCGCAATCTCCCAGGATCACGCAACCCACCGCAAGGGCTTCAGCCCATCTTGAGGGCTGTCTCAGCGAGGTCTCAGGCGCGGTCTCGCCGGATGGATGCGTTGACCAAGGGCTCTTCGGGGCACCAGCTCGGCGAGGGGGCTAACGTCAGAGAGCGTCCCCTCTAGAATGTGGCGCCGAAGGGAGATGATGCCCAGGCCGGGGAATGAGCCGATGAAGAAGGCGATTCTCCAGCCCATGTCCTGCCCGGAGCGACCGCATCGACATCGGGGTCGGCTCGCGGACGGACATTGACAGGAGTCACGATGGGGGTTGACGATCCGGGGTAGTCGCCAGGTGCCACCAGGTGCGACAGCGCCACTGCTCGTACTCCTGGGGCTGGACGAGGGCTGGACGTCAACACGCCCCGGATCAGCCCAGGTGAAAGATCGTGGCGCTGTGGCGACCGCCGATCCGAGAGGTCCCGAGGAGCAGACAGTGACCGAGGAAGACGCCAGCCAGACGCAGCGGGAGTGCCGTGAACGCACCCTGCAAGAGATCATCGACGCCATGGTGCGGGCCAAGCAGGACCGCTCGGTCGATGATGTCGCGGGTGACCTTCGGCAACGGATCGCCGAGAGCGGATTACCAGCGAAGCCCAATTCGTGGCTCCAAGCAGTCGCCGACGGCGTCGTGCGGGGGGATGCCTACGTCGTGTCCGCAGACACCCTCCGGACCATGGACATCCCGCCGCCGGCGACCCGTGAGCATCCCCACAGCATCACGTAGCACCCGTCTGGCGACCGACGCCTGGCTGATGACCCGTAGTCCGCAGACGCGTGTCGGGTTGTGAGTGCGCCGCACCGCGGGGATGCCGTGGGGGACGGGAGTGCCGGCTCCGCATCCGTCGGCGTTCGCCCGGAGAAGTCACGATGAGCGTGGGCATCGATGTGTACCCCGACAACGTGGCTGCTCCGTCTGTGGAACCCGGCGCCCACCCGCACGACAGCGGGCCACATGACGCACCCCTGAGACAGAATCGGCCCTCAGATGGCCACTACGACGCCGACCCGACCGACATCAGCGCATCCACGAAGGATGCGGGTTGGCTAACCGCTCAGAGCGTGCGGGTCAGTGCCGATAGGTCCAGAGAGTCAGGGCAGGCACTCGGGGAGTTGGTGATCGGAATTACCGCGTTGGACGTCGTCGTCGGCCGGCAGTCGATCTTCGACCGTGACCGTGCCGTCTACGGCTATGAACTGCTGTTCCGTCCGATCGATGCCTCGGCATCGGCAACTGGACCGCTCAGCGGGGATCTGATGACCTCGATGGTGCTGTTCAGCGCGACCGGTATCGGGCTGCATCGCCTGATCGGCAACCGGTTCGCGTTCTGCAATGCCGACCGCGGCCTGCTCACCGGAGCCGTGCCGATCAGCCTCCCGCCCGAACAGACCGTGATCGAGGTGCTGGAGACGGTGGTCCCCGACGCCGCGATCATCGAGGGCTGCGAGCGGTTGGTGGCGCAGGGCTTCCGGCTCGCGCTCGATGACTTCGTGTGGTTCGACGGTGTGGAGCGGCTGCTCGGACTGGCCGACATCGTCAAGGTTGATCTGACCATCGTTGCCCCACAGGACCTGCCGGGCTTGGTCCAGCGGCTGCGTCAGTATGACGTCAAGCTCGTGGCCGAGAAGGTCGAGTCCGAGGAGGAGATGCTGCGGTGTCTCGATCTCGGCTTCGACTACTTCCAGGGCTATGCCCTGGCGCGTCCGGTCATCCTGCCCGGCAAGACCCTGGGCTCCTCCGAACTGGGTCGGCTCCGGATGGCCTCAGCGCTGCTGGGCCGGGATTTCGAGGTCGACGAGCTCGAGGCGATCGTGGCCACCGAGCCGGGCATGATGTTGCAGCTGTTGCAGATGGCTGGCGCCGGCGGTCTCGCCGGGACCCGCCGGCGGGTTCGCAACGTCCGGGAAGCGTTCGTCATGATCGGTTCGCAACGCCTGCAGAACTGGATCGCCCTGTTGGTGATGGTCGATCGTCGGGTGACCAGCACCGATGACTTCACGACCGCGTTGACCCGCGCGAAGATGAGTGAGGTCCTGGCCCTTCAGCTTGAGACGGGACGGTCCAGCCTGGCTTTCACGGCCGGGATGCTGTCCGCGATCGATGTCCTGATGGGCATTCCGACTGAGCAAATCCTCAGCACGCTGTCGTTGGATGACGAGCTGCAGGACGCCGCGTTCGGCGAACAGAGCACCACCGGACGCCTGGTCCGCGACGTGATCGATCACCTGTCGGCCAAACCGAACCCATCGTGCCGTAGCGGCTTCACCGACCAGGAGCTGGATCTGGCCGCGATCCATGCGTTGAACTGGGCGCTGGACGTCGTCGACGGACTGACCTCCTCGATTTCCTGACGCGGCCGGGCCGTTCTGCGCGACGGCCCTGACCGGTGCGTCGGGGTGCCCGGCAAGGGCAGGGCTGCGTCGTGGCCACCGCAACATGCGCCGTGCGGGCCGCGGCGCTGAACGGGCCCGATCTGGCGGTATGGCGCATGTCCGACGGCGCGGAGGCGCGGCGTCGCGCTGGAGACCGCGCTCCTGTCGGAGCACGCTCCTAGGCTTTGGCCATGACGACGTGGGACGAGATCACCTCCGCAGTCGGCCTGGCCCTCGGCGGGGAGAAGGTCGACGGTCGACGCGAGCTGCTCAGCTGCTGGGGTGGGACCTCCGAGCAGGACCACGCGCAGCGGTGCGTGCTGGCCCACTACCTCGCCGACCTCGAGCCCCAGCTCGACGACGAGGTGACGTGGGACGAGCGGGCGTGGGCGGCATACGCGCACGTCGGTGAGGACGACCTGGCGGCGATCGGCATCGCCTCGGCGCGTGCGCTGGCCCCCAGCCTGCACCTCAACCTCGGCGACGGTTACCTGCGGCAGGGGCGCACGGCCGACGCGGCGGCCCAGCTGGAGGCGGGGCTGACTGCCCAGAGCGCCCTGCTCGACGACGGGTACGGCGCCCTCGTGCGTCGCGGGCTCGTCGGCCTGGGGAAGAGGATCGCGGGGTCGAAGGTGGAGGGCGGCGACTGAGCGGCTCACGAGGCGACGGTGGCGCGACCTCGCGCGGACGCGGGGGGTACGCCCGGAGAGCGACGCTCAGAGCAGCCGGTCGAACCACACCTGGTCGAGCAACGGGATGCCGTCGCCCTCGAGCCCCGCAAACGGCATCAACCGTGACACCTCGGCCTCGTCGGCAGGATCGGCGTCATCGGCCTGCCGACCGACACACCGGTGAGCATCACCGGCAGCGTCCGGCGAATGGCAAGGTAGTCGCCATGGCCAAGCGCACGAGCCCGGAGACCCCTGACGGGAAGGGCTCCTCGCGGGCGACCTCGGACGAGCTCGCGGCCTGGCTCGCCTCGTCCGGTCTGCCCAGCGTCGAGGAGATGGCCCAGCAGATGCTGGCCAGGGGAGGACCGGCGTCCCTCGGTGACTTCGCGTCTCTCGGCGGCTTCGGTCGACGGTGCCTCGAGCCGACCCTGCAGCTGCCCGAGCCGGCCGACGAGGTGCGCATCCTGCGGCTGCGGGTCGACCTCGACGGCACGCGTCCTCCGGTCTGGCGCCGGGTGGAGGTGCGGAGCGACCTGACCATGAGTGCCATGCACGAGGTGCTCCAGGCAGTCATGGGCTGGACCGACAGCCACCTGCACCGCTTCTGGGTGGGACCGACCAAACAGCTCTGGAGGGGGCCGCACCTAGTCAACCACCTCGACGAGGACGACTCCGTCGACAACGGCGTCGGCCACGAGAGCGCGGTCGTGGTCGACCAGGTGCTGCGTGAGCCCGGCGACCGGGTCTTCTACACCTACGACTTCGGCGACAGCTGGGACCACACCCTCAAGCTGGAGGCGGTCCGGCCGGCCGTCGGCGACGAGCCCCCGGCGGTCTGCCTCACCGGCCGTCGGGCGGGCCCGCTCGAGGACAGCGGTGGCGTCTGGGGCCACGAGGCGGTCGTCGCGGCCCTCGGCGGCGGTCCGCCGCTCGATGAGTGGCAAGCCGACGCGGTGCCTGCTGGCTACGACCCAGCGCAGTTCGACGTCGACGAGGTCAACATCGCCCTCTCCTTCGTCGGCCTGACTGCTGACGAGCTCTTTGCCACCATCAGCGGTGGCGTGGGCGGCCGGGGCGGCTCGAGCGAGGTGGCCGCCCCCGTCCTCCACCCGGCCCTGGCCGATCTCGTGTCCCGAGCCCATGGGGACGACGTCGCGTCGCTGGCCGAGCTGACCCGGCTCGCGCACGCCACGGCCGCAGGCCCCGGTGAGGAGGTGCACGAACGGCCCCGCACCGTGCCCCCGCTCGACACCCGCGGCGCCGTACGCCTGTGGCAGGTGCTGCTGGACGCGGCCGGTGACGACGGCATCCCTCTCACGACGGCGGGGTGGATGGTCCCAGCCGTCGTGCAGGAGGTGTGGGCTGCCCTGCGGCTGGGTGGAGAGTGGATCGGCAAGGGCAACCGTGAGGACCTCACCCCGCCGGTGGCAGCGGCGCGCACGATCGTCATGCAGGACGGGCTGCTGCGCCGGCACCGGGGTCGCCTCAAGGCCACCCCCCTGGCCCGCGACGCCAGGCACGACCCAGCCGCCCTGTGGCGCGTCGTCGCTGACGGGATGATCCCGCGAGGTGCGAAGGCGGTCGGCGCCTTCGAGACCGACTGTTCCGTCTTGCTGCTCCTGCACGTCGCCGCGGGCTGCCCGGCCGGCGACGACACCGTCGTCGAGGTGGCCGAGGTGCTCGTCGGTGCGGGCTGGAGCGGTGGCGGCGACGGGCTCACCGACACCGACGTACGGCGTGGCGCCACCCACGCGGCCAGCCGCCTGGCCTGGGTGGCGGGGTCGCGTCGGTCACTGCCGTGGGAGTCGGCGAGAGCGGTGCAGCAGGCGCTGGCACGGGCCGCGATCTTCCCTCAGGGCTAGCCCGGGCGTGACGTCGCGGCGATGATCGAGCGCAGCGCGGTCCGTCTCCGAGTGGAGGTGTTTCGAGGGGCTTCGCCGCCCAGTCAGACCTCGAGCCACCGCCGCACGGCGTCCCGCACGAAGGCCATCTCGGCCGGCAGGCCGACGGGGTTGCCGGCGCGGTGGCCCCAGACGGTCGGGATCGGCAGCAGCTCGGCGGACCGCAGGTGCGGCAGCTCGGCGGCGTTGTCGGCGACGCGGAAGTAGAGGTCGGTCTCGCTCGGCATCAACAGGACCCGGGCCGAGATGGCGGCGAGGGCTGCGGGCAGGTCGCCGCCGGCGCTGATGTCGGCATCGGACCACGTCTGCGCCTGGGCGTAGAGGTCGGCGGCCCGGCTGGTGGCGAACCCCGCCTCCCAGTCGGTGCGCAGATAGGTCTCGAGGTCGGGCGCCCCGAGCACCGTCCGGAAGAGCTCCTCGCGGTAGAAGTCCTGGCTCAGGCCCCACCCGGCGTAGACGTGGGCGAAGGCGCGCAGTGCGGCGACGGGCTCGGCCGAGAACCGTCCGCCGCCGAGGTGCTCGGGGGCGGCCTCGAGGATGCGCATCAGCCCGGAGAGGAAGACCCGGTTGTGGATCGCCGTCCGGGCGCTGCCGCAGACCACGATGGCGCGCTCGACGACGTCGGGGAACAGCGACGCCCAGTGGTAGGCCTGGATCGCGCCCATCGAGAAGCCGTAGGTCGCGGCAACCCGGTCGATGCCCCACTGCTCGTGCAGCAGCCGCCGCTGGGCCCGCACGTTGTCGCCGGCTGTGACGACGGCGGGGAAGTCCACGCCCTCGGCGGCGCTGGAGGACAGCCCGTTGGAGAACATGTCGGGGACGACGACGAACCACTTCTCGGGGTCGAGGACCAGGTCGGGACCGATGAGGTCGGCGAGGTCGGTGTGCGTCGCGCCGTAGCTGCACGGGTAGACGATCACGTTGTCCCTGGCGGCATTCAGGGTGCCGTGGGCCTGCCACGCGAGGCGCGCACCATGGATGACGCCACCCCGCTCCACCTGTGTGTCGCCCAGCTCGAGGACTCCGTCGATGACCGGCCAGCTGCTCACCCGCCAACTATGACACCGGTCGAGCCTGGTGTCGCGACGCCTTAGCGACGGGTCATGAAGGACACCGCCGCCGCCAGGGACGCGTCGGTGAGGTCGGGGTCGTGGCGCGGCCCGATGTCGCGCATGAAGGCGTGCTCACCCCCCGCGTAGACGTGCAGCTCGACGTGCTCGGAGCCCGCGGCATACAGGCTCGTGAGGACCTGGAGGCGTGCAGCGGCGGGGACGTGCGGGTCGTTGGTGCCGAACACGACCATCATCCGCCCCGTCACGTCGGCGGCTCGGGCGAGGGTCCTGCTGTCGGCGTCGGCGCCGACCTGGCCGTCCTGCAGCCCGGTCGGGTAGAAGCACACCGTCGCCGACACCCGCTCGTCGAACGCGGCGCGGAAGGCCAGGTGACCGCCGATGCAGAAGCCGACGCAGAAGACGTCGGTGACGTCGGCCCGGCCGGCCAGGTGGTCGAGCAGTGCGACGCGGTCGGAGTCGAACTGCGCCGTCGTGGTGGCCGCCGCCCCGGCCATCCCGGCGACCTTGCCCGCGTCGTCGAACTCCAGCGCGACGCCGGCCAGCGTGCGCGGATAGATCTCCGGCGCGAAGACGGCGAACCCGTATGACGCCAGCCGCCGCGCGGTGCGCAGCGTCGACTCGGTGAGCTGGAAGATGTCGCTGTAGAACAGCACGGCCGGCCACGGACCGTCACCGACCGGGCGGATCCAGATCGTGCGGATCTCGCAGTCCGGCGCGGCGACCCGCACCTCCTCCTCGCGCAGCTTCATGTCGGGTGAGCCTAGTGCGGTCGGCGTCAGGGAGCTCGGTGGGAATGTGCGCTGCCCTCTACCGCAACGGGTCTGGGAGGGTTGAGGTCAAAGAACTAGACCATGGGCCATTGGAGTGCTGGGCTCGACTTCGCGGATTTGGACAGGGCCGTAGACGAGGCCTCGGACCATTCCTTCGCCTTCCTGTCGCGGCTGGTCTCGGCACCCAGCGCGCTCGGCGGTGAGGCGCCGGCGCTCGACCTCTTCGCCGCACAGCTCCGCGAGCTCGGCTTCACCACCCGCAAGGTCTTCCTGGGCGACGACCTCGGCACCGACCCGCGCGCCGGTGTCCCGCAGGAGGTGGCCGGGGAGCGCTACAACGTCGTCGGCACCCTCGGTCCCAGCACGGGGCGATCACTGCTGCTGAACGGCCACATGGACGTGGTGCCGGCGACATGAAGTGCGGCTTCGCGATGGGCCTCCTCGCGCTTCGTGCCCTGCTCGCCGTGCGCCCGGATTTCCTGACGGGGCCGCTGCACTTCCTTGTCGTCATCGAGGAGGAGCGCACAGGCGACGGGACGCTCGCCGCGTCCGACCAGGGCGTCCTCGTCGACGCCGTGGTGCTGCTCGAGCCCACCGGGCTGGACCTGCTGCTCGGGGGGATCGGCGTGCTCTGGTGCGACATCGAGGTCGTGGGACGCTCGGCACACGCTGAGGCAGCGCACCTGGCGGTCAACCCCTACGACCTGCTCGCGCGGCTGCTCGGCGGACTGCGTGAGTGGGCTGCCTGCAGGTCGACCACCCCGACGACATGCTGATCGGTGCCGAGAGCCCCGACAACCTCAACGTCGGTGAGATCCGCTGCGGTGACTGGCCCTCGAGCGTCCCGGTCGACGCCACGGTCCGCGTCCGGGTCGGATACCCCCGGTCATGGACCCCCGACGAGGCGGCAGCGGCCGTTCGCACGGCGGTGGCCAGCGTGGCGAGGCGCGACGGCGGCTTCCCGGTCGAGCCCACGCTCCGGTTGAGCGGCTTCCGGGCGCCGGGCTACTGGCTCTCGGACGACCACGCGCTCACCCGGACCATGGCCAGGGCCCACCAGGGCGCGCACGGCGTCGAGCCGGCGTCGATCTCGACACGATCGTGGCCGGGGCCCGCACCCTGGCTCGTTTCCTCGTGGACTGGTATGCCGCGCCCCAGGGCAGCCTGGTCCCTGCCTCTGCCGATCAGGAGGCCCACCGGTGACCGGCGCTCTGGACATCGACCCGTTCGGTGAGCTCGAGCGGGATGCCGGCGAGCCGCTGGGCCGACGCATCGTCACGCGCAACGTCGCCGACCAGATCGTGGACCGGATGGTGACCGCGGTGGCTCTCGGTGTCTACGTCCCCGGGCAGCGGCTGCCGTCCGAACGCGACCTGTCGCAGATGCTCCAGGTCTCGCGCACAGGCGTGCGAGAGGCTCTGCACCGACTGGCTGAAGCGGGCTACATCGAGGGGCGTCGCGGTCGTCAGGGCGGTTCGTTCGTTCTCTCGGGATGGGGTCCCAACTCCGCCGAGATGGTCGGCAGGCACCTGCTGCCCAACGGGGACCGATTCGAGGCGCTCTTCGATGCGCGGTGCCTCATCGAGCCCCTCATCGCCCGCACCGCCGCCGAGCGGCGGACCCGCAGCGACGTCAAGGCGATCCGCAAGGCCCTCGAGCTCTACCGGCAGGCTGGTGACAGGGAGGCCTCCCGACAGGCCGACGAGCAGATCCGCTCCCGGGTCAGTCTCCACCTCGGAGCCGAGCCGTACACCACGCAGGCGCGCAAGAAGGCCGCACTCCAGCACGAGGCCCTCACCGACGCCATCGACGTCGGCGACGGCGGCCTGGCGGCCCAGATCGCGTCGAGCCACGTCTCGCTCAGCGACGGTCCGGTGGTCGCGCTCGTCAACGGTCTGGCGGATGACCTGGACTCCTGGGGTTTCCAGGTCCCGGCCCTGCTGGCCGCCGGACTGCGCGTGGTGCGGTTCGACAACCGGGGCATCAGGAAGTCCGGTGCACCCACGGGGCCCTACAGGGCGGCATCGTCTGCGTGCAGAACGCCTTCAGCCTCCTCGACCGCAGCGACGCCGACGTGCTCGATCTCTGCCACCGCTCCGGCGTCGCCTACGTGCCCTACTTCCCGCTCGGCTCGGCCTTCCCGCACCTGCCCAAGGTGACGGACGACGTCGCCGTCCGGGCTGTCGCCGCCCGGCTCGGCGTCACCGCCGCGCAGGTCGGCCTCGCGTGGCTGCTCGGACGCCGTGCCAACGTCCTGCTCATCCCCGGCACGTCGAGCGTCGCCCACCTCGAGGAGAACCTGTCCGTGGCTGACGTCGTGCTGAGCGTCGACGATGTGGCCGAGCTGGAGCGTGGGGTCTGACGTCGTCCGCGACGCGACCGGCCGGAGCCCGACCGGTTCGTCTTTCCCCGGTGCGGACCCGTGTGACGTGGGCTACGTTCTCCTGTATGACTCTCAACGTCCCTGACACCCGACGCCTCGCCCCCGAGGCCGACCCGTCGACCGCCGCAGCATCCGCTCCGTCGGAAGCGACCCTCTACGAGCGACTGGGCGGCGCCTACGGCATCGCCGGTGCTGTCGACATCCTGGTGGACCGCCTCTTCGCGAACGTCAGCGTCAACGCCAACGCCACGGTGCACGAGCACCATGGCAACAACGCGAACGCCCCCGGCTACAAGTTCCTCGTGACTGCCTGGTCGATCGAGGCCACGGGCGGGCCCGCCTGCTACATCGGGCACGACATGAGCGAGGCGCACGAGCACCTCGACATCGACGCCCAGGGCTTCGATGCCGTCGTCATGGAGATCGCGTCCACCCTGTCCTACCTAGGCGTCCCCGCCGAGGAGAGCACCGAGTTCATGGCGATCATCGAGGGCTACCGGTCGGCGGTCGTCGCGTCGTAGCCTGCTCGTGCCGTCACCGGCCCGTAACCGCCGGGGTCGGCTCCCGCCGCTTACGGTGACTCAGTGCCACACTCCTCCCAGGCCGCCCGGCTCGTCCCCGTCGTCGTCGGTCTGTTCCTCTTGCTCTCCGCATGTTCCGCGACGCCCGACCTGTCCTCGGTGCCTGGCTCCGGATCGACCACGGGGAGAAGCGGCTTCGCTCTGGCACCGGCCACGGGCTTCGCCTCTTCCACGGCCTTCGCGCGCGAGTCGACCTGCGAGGGGTCGGGCGACCTCTCTCCAGGGCTCGACTTCGTCGGCGTGCCGGCCGACACGGCCGCGTTGGCGCTGACGATGGTCGACACCGATGCACCGGGCGGCCGGGTGCACTGGATCCAGCTGCTGCCCGGTGACGCCGTCGGCATCAAGCAGCACGTGCTGGCGCCGGGGGCGCGCGAGCTGACCAATGACTTCGGCGAGGCGACGTACGACGGGCCGTGCCCGCCGGCGGGGCCGCCCCACCACTACGTGCTGAGCCTCGTCGCACTCGCCACGCCGTTCACTGCGACAGCCGGCGCCGACCCGCGAGCGGTCGTGGCGGCCATCCGGTCTGCGGCCACCGCGACGGCGTCGCTGACGGTGACCTACGCCAAGGGATGACGGTGCTGCCGGCGTGGGGCCCACGACCGACAGCGACCGGAGACCGCGGCGTCCCCGGTAGGTGGGGTCAGTTGCTGGCTTCCCCGTAGTTGAAGGTCGTCGTGCATCCTCCGTCGACCGGGACGATCGCCCCGGTCATGAACGACGACGCGTCTCCGGCGAGGAAGAGCGCCACGGCGGCCACCTCGGAGGGCTGGGCCTGGCGGCCCAGCGGCTGCATCCCGGCGGCCTTCTCGCGGACGGCCGTCGCGGCCTCGATCTCCTCGGGGGTCAGTCGACCGCGCCGCCGTCCGAGCCCCGTGTCGATGTATCCGGGGCAGATCGCGTTGACCCGGATGCCGTCCGGGCCGTAGTCGACGGCGAGCTGGCGGGTGAGGTTGATGATCGCGCCCTTGGACGCGCAGTACGCCGCAGCCTTGGGGGCCCCGATGAGGCCGTAGGTCGAGGCGATGTTGACGATGCGTCCGCCGCCGGCCGTCAGGAAGTGGCCGATGGCGTACTTGGTGCACAAGAAGGTCCCACGCAGGTTGACGTCGATGACCCGGTCGAACTCGTCGGGCTCGAGCTCGTGCAGGCGGGCCTGGCCGCCTCCGATCCCTGCGTTGTTGACGAGGATGTCGAGGCCACCGAAGGCCGTCAGGGTCGCGTCGACCAGGTGCGAGCTGTCCTGCACCTGGGCCACGTCGGCGGCGACGAAGGCGGCGGACCCGCCGGAGTCGCGGATGGACTGAGCCGTCGCCTCGCCGTCGTCCTCGAGGACGTCGGACACCATCACGTTGGCGCCGGCCGCGGCGAGCGCCTTGGCGATCGCCGCTCCGATGCCGTTGCCCGATCCCGTGACCACGGCGGTGCGGCCGTCGATGCGTGTCATTCCGGGGTTCTCCTTCGTCGTTGGGTGGATCTCGTTGTCGGTGCGTCGGGGGGGTTGAGGCCTCCGCGGCCGGCTGTCCTCGTGTGGCTCACCGCGTGGTTCTCCCACTGCTTCATCCGCTTGAGGCTCTTGTCCCCGCCCAGCGTCATCACCATCTCGACCACGACCTCGACCAGCGCCATCACGGCCACGAAGGTGTCGAACGGGATGGCCTCGGCCTCGACCGCGAGCACGACGTCGGCGCAGGACGCCACGGGGGACATGCCGCGGTCGGTGATCAGGACGACGTCGTGCCCGGCGGCCTTGGCCTGCTGCGCCACGACGAGCGCGGCCGGCTCGTATCGCCGTAGGTCGAAGATCACGAGGACCGACCGCTTCCTGGCGTCGAGGGTCAGCCCGGCATCCCGGCGCAGGGGCTCCTCGAGGAAGACGACCTCGGCCCGCACCTGCGACAGCTGGAGGGCCATGATCCGGGCGATCGACACGGAGAAGAACCCCCCGGTCACCAGCACCCTCGCGGGGCAGTGGGCGATCAGCGCCGCTGCGGCGTCGATCTCGGAGCGGGGAAGAAGGCGCAGCGTCGCCTCGATCGCGTTGATCCGCCGGTGCATGGCGGTCGCGACCGGCTCGTGGTGGCGGTGAGCCGAGCCGTGCGCCAGGGCGCGCAGGACGGGGCTGCTCCCGCCCTGCGAGATCTCCGTGCGCAGGTGGTGCTGCAGGTCGGTGAACCCGCTGAAGCCCAGCCTCGTCGCGAAACGGACCACCGTCGGCGCGCTCACGCCGGCGAGCTTCGCCAGGGAGTGGCTCGTGCCGAGCCCCGCTGCGGGGTAGTCGGCGAGCAGCTCTCGGGCCACTCGCCGCTCGGCGTCCGTGAGCCCGTCCATGTGGTCGTGGATCAGGGCGGAGGCCGTGATCGAGTCCACCGTCGCTCCTCATGTCGTCCTGCCGGCTGAGCGGATCGCCCCCCGTGATGAACAGGATGTTACAAGACTGGCAGATCAGCCGTCCACAAGAAACATCTGTAATAACAATCGAGTAACGTCGGGCCCGGCCCCCTATCGCCGACGGAGCGCTGTTCCTAGGCTCCTGACCACTGGGGATCCGGCACGAGGGACCCCGCGCGACGTGCACCAGACGTGCACCAAGGAGTGGGTTTCGGTGAAGAGCAAGCTGGTGAGTCTGACATTGGTCGGGACCATGGCGCTGGGCGGCGCGATGCTGACTGCCTGCTCCCGCGGCAGCAGTGGGGGAGCAGCGGCAGGCGGCTCGACAGCGGCCGGCTCGCCGGTCAAGGGCGGGGACCTGACGATCGCCCGGGCGCAGGACGCGAAGTCGATGAACAACATCCTGACGTTCGACAACAGCTCGATCTTCATCTTCGAGCAGATGCTGGAGCCGCTCTTCACGGTGACCCCGGACGGCAAGGACACGCAGCCCCTCCTTGCGGAGGGCTTCACGGTCTCCGCGGACCAGAAGACGTACACCATTGCGCTGAAGAAGGGCATCACCTTCTCGTCGGGTGCGGAGATGACCTCCGCCGACGTGAAGTTCTCCATCGACGAGGACACCAAGCACGCCGACACCGGCTGGGGCTTCATCAACAGCGCGATCAAGACGGTCACGGCCAAGGACAAGTACACCGTCGTCGTCGAGCTCAAGCACGCGTGGGCGCCCATCATCGCCGACCTCGCGCTCTTCTCCAACGCGATCGTGCCGAAGGACTACGGCGGCAAGACCATGGAGGAGTTCTACCAGGCCCCGGTCGGCACCGGCGCCTACAAGTGGGGGGAGTGGAAGAAGGGCCAGTACCTCAAGCTCGTCGCCAACCCCTCCTACTGGCAGAAGGGGAAGCCCTACCTGAGCTCGGTGACGTGGAAGGTGGTGCCCGACTCCAACACCCGCAAGCTGCAGGTGCAGGGCGGCCAGGTCGACATCAACGAGTACCCCGACTGGTCGAGCTTCAAGTCGCTGGGCACGGCGAGCAACGTCACCGCCAAGACCTTCCCGTCCACCGAGCTCGACTACCTCGCCTTCAACCAGAACAAGAAGCCCTTCTCGGACGTGCACGTGCGCCGTGCGATCTCGGCGATGATCGACCGCGAGGCGATCGTCAACGCCGTGCTCTTCGGCAACGGCACCCCGGCCAACTCCCTGCTCATGCCTGGCGTCCCGTTCTACGACAAGAGCACCCCCGGCATCATGAAGGACGACGCCCTCGCCAAGTCCGAGATGGCGGCCTCGACCGTGCCCAGCGGCTTCGACACCACCCTGCTCATCCCGTCGGGTGACGCCTCCAAGCTGTCGACGGCGCAGATCATCCAGGGCGACCTCAAGCCCTACGGCATCAACGTGACCATCACCCCGCTCGACCCCACGGCCAACCACAACGCCCAGCAGAACATGCAGTACGAGATGGGTCTGTCGGGCTGGACGATGGACATCCCCGACCCCGACGAGTGGACGCAGTTCGCTGTCGACCCTGCGGGCGGTGCGAAGTCGGCGTACACGAACTACAACAGCACGAAGGCGATCGACCTCAACCGTGCCGCCGAGGCGGAGGGCGACAAGGCCAAGCGGACCGAGGCCTACAGCCAGCTGCAGAAGGTCACTGCCGAGGAGGCTCCCTTTGCCTACCTGTACTACGCCCCCTACGCCTACGCCTTCTCCAACAAGGTGCACGGCTTCAACGTGACCCCCCTCGGGAACTACCCGATCATGGACGTCTGGAAGAGCAACTGACCGTCCCGGACGGGAGGAAGCGCAGTCGGACGAGGATGCAGACGCCATGCTGACCAGGTTGAAGTTCGTGCCGATGAGGCTGTTGCAGGCCGTGCCCGTGGCCTTCGGTGTGACCCTGGTGGTCTTCTTCCTGGTGCACCTGATCCCTGGTGATCCGGCCGAGGCGCTCCTCGGGGCCCAGGCGACACCTGAGCGGGTGGCGGCTCTGCGGCAGCAGATGGGTCTGAACGACCCTCTGGTGCAGCAGTACTGGCACTTCCTGGTGCGCCTGCTGCACGGGGATCTGGGGCAGAGCTACATCTACCAGACCCCCGTGCTCGGTCTGGTGCTCGAGCGCGTGCCGGCGACCTTGATGCTGGTGCTCTACTCGGTGGTCCTGATGCTCGTCATCAGCATCCCGCTGGCGATCGCGGCGGCGTCGCGGCCGGGCGGCGTCCGTGACCACGTGGTGCGGGTCATCCCGCTGGTGGGTCTGGGCATGCCCCAGTTCTGGGTCGGGATCATGCTGCTGCTGATCTTTGCCGTCACCTTCGGCTGGTTCCCGGTCGGTGGCTACGGTGAGACGTTCGGTGAGCACCTCTGGTATCTCTTCCTGCCGGCGCTCACGATGGCGATCTCTCTGTCTCCCATCATCATCCGCAGCCTCCGCGCCTCGATGCTCACGGTGCTGGAGAGCGACTACGTGGCCACGGCCAAGTCCAAGGGAGCCGCAGGCCGGGGCCTCTACATCGGGCACGTGCTGCGCAACGCGGTCATCCCGGCCGTGAGCATCGTCGGCGTCAACGTCGGCTACCTCGTAGGCGGCTCCCTGGTCATCGAGCAGGTCTTCGCGATCCCCGGGCTGGGATCCATGATGATCGAGTCGATCTTCGCCCGGGACTTTCCCTCGGTGCAGGCCGTCACCCTCTTCGTCGCCGTCTTCGTCGTCGCGGTCGGGATCCTGACCGACGTCGTCTACACCATGCTCGACCCGCGGGTCGACCTCACCCACCGGAGCGACGTATGACCGATGTTGCCCTGAGGCGACCCTGGCGGCGCACCACCGCCCCGACCGCCCGCGGCCTGCGCCCCTGGTACCACAACCGCAACCTCGTCGCGGGGCTCGCCATCGTGGGGATCATGCTGATGCTGGCGATCCTGGCACCGGTCCTCACGCCCTACGACCCCATCAAGCAGGACCTGCTCAACACCCTCCAGCCGCCGAGCAGCGCACACTGGCTCGGCACCGACAAGCTGGGTCGGGACGTCCTCGCCCGTCTGCTCTACGGTGCCCGGGTCGACCTGCGGATCGGCTTCATCGCCGTGCTCATCCCGTTCGTGGTCGGCTCGGTCCTCGGGGCGGTCGCGGGCTACTTCGGGGGCTGGCTGGACAACGTCATCATGCGCGTCGTCGACGTGTTCTACGCCTTTCCGCTCTACATCCTCGTCATCGCGCTCGTCTTCGTGCT
This sequence comes from Dermatophilaceae bacterium Soc4.6, assembly GCA_039889245.1. NCBI lineage: Bacteria > Bacillati > Actinomycetota > Actinomycetes > Micrococcales > Dermatophilaceae > Dermatophilaceae bacterium Soc4.6. Next base: position 2,748,891 of record JAZGVH010000002.1, read on the forward strand.
CGGCTCGGGAGAGCAGAGCATCTACCTCGCGATCGCCTTCGTCTCCTGGGTCTCCTACTGCAAGATCGTGCGCGGCGAGGTGATCGTGGCCCGCCGCCAGGAGTACGTCCAGGCGGCCCGTCTCGGCGGCCTGAGCCACGCCCGGGTGCTGGGCCGGCACATCGGGCCCAACGTCATCAGCCAGGCGATCACCTACGCGATGTCGGACATCATCATGGACATCATGGTGATCGTCACCCTGGGCTACCTCGGGCTCGGGATCACCCCGCCCACCCCGGAGTGGGGCGGGATGATCTCGGACGCCAAGGAGTTCATCACCACCCTCTGGTGGATGGCGGTGCTGCCCGGCCTCGCCGTCGTGATCACCGGCCTCGGTCTGTCACTCATCGGCGATGGCCTGTCCGACCTCTTCTCCCCGGAACGGCGGAAGTGATGAGCGCCCTGGCCAGGAACGAGCCCGTCGAGTCGCTGCTTCGCCTGCAGGGACTGCGGGTCGGGGTCCCGCGCGACGACGGCAGCGCCACCACCCTCGTGCACGACGTCTCCTTCGACGTCGCTCCCGGTGAGCGCTACGGCCTCGTGGGCGAGTCCGGGTCGGGCAAGTCGATGACCCTGCGGGCGATCGCCGGGTTGCTGCCCCGGGGGGTCGAGGTGCTGGGTGGTCGGATCGAGTTCGACGGCACCGACCTGCTGACGATGCCCGCCGGTCAGCGGCGCCTCCTGATGGGTCCGAGGATCTCGATGATCTTCCAGGAGCCGATGACCGCGCTGAACCCGACGATGCGGGTCGGACGACAGGTCTCGGAGGGACCCCGTCGGCACCTGGGCCTGTCGAGGGCTGCCGCCGACCGGCTCGCCGTGGACATGATCGCGCTGACCGGCACACCAGATCCCCGGCGCCGGGCCCAGGCGTATCCGCACGAGCTCTCCGGCGGGTTGCGGCAGCGGACCATGATCGCGATGGCACTCTCGTGCGAGCCGGCTGTCGTCCTGTGCGACGAGCCGACCACCGCCCTCGACGTCACGGTGCAGGACCAGGTGCTCCGGCTCCTCGCCAGGCTGTGCGACGAGATGGGCAGCTCGCTGGTCTTCGTCACGCACGACCTGGCGGTCGTGAGCCAGACGTGCAGCCGGATGAGCGTGATGTATGCCGGTCGGCTCATGGAGCAGGGCAGCGTGCGCGGCATCTACGAGGCGCCCCGGCACCCCTACACCGAGGCCCTCTTCGCCTCCGCCCCGGACTTCGACGAGCCCGAGCGGAAGCTCGTCGCCATCCCGGGCCTGCCGCCGTCGCTGACGGCCCCACCCCCGGGGTGCCCCTTCGCGCCGCGCTGCGTGCACGCCGTGCTGCAGTGCGACGCCGGGCCGAAGGCGCTGGTCCCCGTCGGGTTCGGTCGGCTGTCGGCCTGCGACCGGGTCGACGCGATCTACGGAGCCACGTCATGAGCGCCACGGACGTCGCGACCGAGGTGCTGGGCGTCGAGGGCGTCTCGAAGCACTACGGGAGCCGTCGCAACGTGCTGAGGGCACTGGACGGTGTGGACCTCACGCTGCACCGTGGTGAGATCCTCGGGCTGGTCGGGGAGTCGGGGTCGGGGAAGTCGACGCTGGCCAAGATCCTGGCGGGCGGCGCGAGCCAGACGTCCGGACGGGTCCTCGTCGACGGCCACGAGATGACGTCGCGCCGTGGTTCCGACCTGCGCCGCCGGATCCAGATGGTCTTCCAGGACCCGTACTCGTCGTTGAACCCGCGGATGACGGTGCGCGCCGTCCTCACCGAGGTGCTCATGGTGCACAAGGTGGTCCCTCGCAGCGAGGTCCCTGCCGAGCTGGCCCGGCTCATGGGCCTGGTCGGTCTGGACGACAACGCGCTGGACGCCTACCCGAGCCAGTTCTCCGGCGGGCAGCGACAGCGGATCGCGATCGCCCGGGCCCTGGCGGTCCGACCGGAGATCCTCATCGCCGACGAGGCCGTGTCCGCGTTGGACGTCTCGGTCCAGGCGACGATCCTCGAGCTGTTCCAGTCGCTGCGCAACGAGCTGGGCCTGTCCGTGCTCTTCATCGCCCACAACCTCGCGGTGGTGCAGCACCTCGTCGACCGGATCGCGGTGATGTACCTCGGACGCATCGTCGAGGTCTCACCCACGGCCGAGCTGTTCACCTCACCGCAGCACCCCTACACCCAGGCCCTGATCGCCTCCGTCCCACGGATGCGTCCGCGTGACCTCGACCAGCCGCCGGCCATCGAGGGGGAGCCGCCCAGCCCGATCGACATCCCCTCCGGCTGCCGCTTCAACCCGCGGTGTGCCCACGCGCAACCGACCTGTCTGTCCGACGACCCCCCGCTGGTCGCGGTCAGCCTCGGGCACGCGGCAGCCTGCCTCTTTGCGGGGCGTCTTCAGCCCCGCTCGACCGATCATCAGAAGGAGCACGAGTGAAGGTCTACCTGTCGTTCGATTTCGAGGGTGTCGCCGGCATCGTCGACTGGCAGCAGTGCGTGGAGGGTGGAGCCGCCTACGAGCTCGGCTGCCGGCTGATGCTCGGCGAGGTGAATGCTGCGATCGAGGGTGCGGTCGAGGGCGGGGCCGACGAGGTCGTGCTCAACGACTCGCACTCCACGATGCGCAACCTCGACCCGGACGCGCTCGCCCACGGGGCCTCCTACGTCTCGGGCCGACACAAGCAGCTGTACATGATGCAGGAGCTGGACGACAGCTACGACGTCATCTTCTTCGTGGGCTACCACGGGTCGATCTCGGGGCCGACCTCCACGCTCTCGCACACCTACAACCCCGAGGTCTTCAGCGCCGCCCGGGTCAACGGTGTCGAGGTCGGGGAGAGCGGGATCAACGCCCTCGTCGCCGACCACTTCGGGGTGCCGATCGGGCTCGTCACGGGAGACGCCGCCACCCAGGACCAGACCGCGCCGTTCGCGAGGGGCGCGGTCCAGGTCGTCACCAAGCGGTCGGACTCCCGCTTCAGTGCCAAGAGCCTGCACCCGGCCGAGTCTCGCCGGCTGATCCGTGAGGGTGCGCAGGAGAGCGTGCGCCGAGCCGGAGCGGGCGAGCTCTCCGTGCCCGGCCTGGAGCGTCCCTACCAGCTGGACCTCGACGTGCAGACGGCCGACATGGCCGAGATCGGCAGCTGGGTCAAGGGCGCCGAGCGTCACGGCACCCGCACCATCCGCATCGAGTCGGACGACGCGCTCGCCGTCTTCTCGTCCTTCGTCGCCGTCAACTACATCACCCGCCAAGCCGGCGGTCGCTGAGAGGGGAGTGGCCGTGAACGTGCTCTACTCCAGACCCTCGCCCGACGACGCCCGTCCCGGGCCGCTGCTCCTGATCCACGGAGGAGCCGGACCACGCCACACCGAGCTGGCCCTGCAGGAGTCGCAGGACTACCAGCGGGGGCTGAGCGACGCGCTGGAGGCCGGGGCGCAGGCGCTGCGCTCGGGCCGGTCGGCGCTCGACGCGGTCTGCGCGGCCGTCATGCAGCTCGAGGACAACGCGCTCTTCAACGCCGGCCGCGGTGCCTCGCTCACCGACCGGGGGACCGCCGAGATGGATGCCGCGGTGATGACCGGAGACGGCCGTGCCGGCTCCGTCGCGGTCAGCAGGCACGCACGCAACCCGGTGCTCGCGGCGCGCGCGGTCCTGGAGCGCACGGACCACGTCCTGCTCGTCGACCCCGCCCCGGAGCTGACGGTGGACTGGGGGCTGGTCAACGCCCCGGCGGAGTACTTCGTCACCGAGGCTCGCCAAGCACAGCTGGAGAGGGTGCTGGCCGAGCGTGAGACGGCCCCGCGGTACGGCACCGTCGGCGCGGTGGCGCTCGACGTCGAGGGGCGCATCGCCTGCGCCACGTCGACGGGCGGCATGGTGGGCCAGGCGGTCGGTCGGGTCGGCGACACCGGGCTGATCGGGGCCGGCTCCTACGCCAGCGCCGACGCTGCTGCGCTGTCGTGCACCGGTGAGGGAGAGGCCTACATCGAAGGGGTCGTGGCCCACGACGTCGTCGCGCGGATGCGCTACGGCGGGGTCGACCTGGAGGACGCGCTGCGGTGCACGTACGAGCGGGAGCTCGATGCCCGGCGGGCGACCGGGGGCACGATCGCCCTGAGCCCGAGCGGGCGCGCGCTCATCGTGCACAACAGCCAGGCCATGTTCGCCGGCTACTGGGACGGCGAGACGAGCCGTGCCTTCGTCTAGCCGACGAGCGGGGGCCGTGCCGACCGCTGGAGGAGGAACCATGGGCGTGCTGACCGGCCGGAAGGCCGTCGTGACCGGGACGGCGCAGGGGATCGGGCGCTCGATCGCGGAGCAGGTCGAGGCCCAGGGGGCCGTCGTGCACCGGGTCGACCGTGCCGACGTCGACCTCGCCGACTCGACGGCAGCGACGGCCTACCTGCGAGACCTCGGCCCGGTCGACATCCTCGTGCACGCGGCCGGGGGGCTGTGTAGGCAGACCCATGTGCCCGTCGAGGAGGTCACCGATGCCGCCTGGGACGCGGTGGTGGACGCCAACCTGCGCAGCGCGTTCAACTGCGTGCGCGCGGTGGTCCCCGCGATGAAGGCGCGCGGCTTCGGCCGGATCGTGACGATCTCCTCCGGAGCGGGTCGCAGCGTCAGCCTGACGGGCGTCCAGGCCTACACCTCCTCGAAGGCGGGGCTGATCGGCTTCACGCGCCAGATGGCCTGGGAGCTGGGTCCGCACGGCATCACGGTGAACTGCATCGCGCCGGGCTTCGTGCTGTCCAACCCCACGACGCAGGCGCAGTGGGACGGCTACGGGCCAGACGGCCAGGCGAGCCTCGTCGAACGGATCGCCGTGCGCCGCACCGGCGAGCCCGAGGACATCGCCCGGGGAGCGCTCTTCTTCGTCGCACCGGATGCCGGGTGGGTCAGCGGCCAGACCCTGTCCATCGATGGCGGGCACTCCCTCTTCTGAGGGACCGGACCACCGTGCGGGGCCGGCACCCCGGCCCCTCGATCCAAGGAGTGAACAATGGAACTGACCATCAACGGCTGCCGACTCAACGTCGAGGACCTCGGTCCGAGAGACGCCCCGCTGATCATCGCCCACCACGGCGGTGGCGGCATCGGGTCGCTCCAGGAGCCCAGGGACACCTTCGGGCCACTCGCCGACGAGTACCGCGTCATCGTCTTCGATGCTCGGGGGTGTGGTGCGAGCGAGGCCGTCCCGCCCTACTCGCACGCCCAGTGGGCCGCCGACGTCGATGCGCTCCGGGAGTGGGCCGGGGCGCAGAAGGTCACGGTCGCCGGAGGCTCCTACGGCGGTTTCATCTCCCTGGAGTACGCGCTCGCCTACCCCGAGCACGTCGAGGCTGTCATGCTGCGCGACACCGCGGCCGATGGCTCGAACCTCGAGATCGCCTTCGAGAACGCCCGCAACCAGGACCGGGTCGAGATCCAGTGGGACAACTTCAACCGCTACTGGAGCGGGCAGATCCGTGATGACGCCGACCTGAAGCAGTGCTGGAGCGAGATGATCGGGCTCTACAACCACGACCACGACCCGGAGCGGGACGCCGCGACGGTCGAGGCCGGGAGCTACCGCCACGAGTCGCACAACTGGTGCTTCCAGCACAACTGGGCCGCCTACGACCTCAAGAACCGGCTCGGCAGCCTGACGGCACCGGTGCTCGTCACGGTCGGTCGCCACGACTGGGTGACCCCGGTGAGCTCGTCGGAGACCATCGCGACGCTGGTGCCGAACGCCGAGCTGGTGATCTTCGAGAACTCCGGTCACTCGCCCCAGAGCGAGGAGCGCGAGCACTTCCAGCAGGTGCTGCGCGACTTCATGCACCGCGCGGTGCCCCTGCCCGTGCGCACCTGACGGACTCCGGTGAGGCGCAGCTACGACAGCTGGGCGTCGACCAGGTGCGGTCCTGGCTCGCCGAGGGCCCAGCGGAGGTGCTCGACGAGCTCGTCGGCGGTGGTGGCCCGGCGGGCCGGCACCCCCATCCCGGTCGCGAGGGCGACGAAGTCGAGGGCGGGCCCGGTGAGGTCGAGCAGCTGTCGCGCCCGTACGCCGTCGCTCGCGGCGCCGACCCGGTCCAGCTCTGCGGCGAGGATGGCGTAGGCGCCGTTGTCACAGATGACCGTGGTGACGTCGAGCTGCTCGCGGGCCTGCGTCCAGAGCGCCGTGAGGGTGTACATCGCACTGCCGTCGGCCTGCACCGAGACCACCGGTCGGTCCGGGCAGGCCACGGCGGCGCCGGTCGCGACCGGCATCCCCTGCCCGATGGCGCCACCGGTCAGCGTCAGCCAGTCGTGGCGCGGGCAGCCCGCGGTCGCCTCGGCCAGGTGCGCGCCGGACGTGATGGCCTCGTCCACGACGATCGCCCCCGCGGGCAGCAGCGCGCCGATGGCGGCGGCCAGCGTCCGCGTCGTCAGCGGACCCGTCGGCAGGTCGGGTCGCTGCTCCGGGCTCAGCTCGGGGGCCGCGTCACCGCGGAGCTCGTCGGCGAGCGCGCAGAGCGCCTCGGTGGCGTCGTCCCCGGCCTCGGCCAGCACGTGCACGCTGCACCCGTCGGGGACGAAGCCGCCGGGCAGGCCGGGGTAGGCGAAGAAGGCGACGGGCTCGCGCGCGCCGGCGACGACGAGGTGCCGGGTGCCGGCGAGCTCGGCCAGGGCCGGCTCGGGTGGGTAGGGCAGCGTCCGGACGAAGGGCAGGCCGGCCCCTCGGGGGAGCCGCGCGGGGAACGTCTCGCACAGCAGCCGGGCCCCGGTCGCAGCCGCCACGCGCGCCGCGGCGAGCAGCCCCTGCTCGGTCAGGGCGTTGCCACCGAGGAACAGCACGCGGTCGTCCCCACCGGTGAGTGCCTGCGCCACGTCGTGGACGACGGCCGCGCGCACCGGCGCCGGGGAGCGGTGTCGCCGGGCTGACGCCGGGCGACCGCCCTCGCCCCACGACACGTCGGCCGGCAGCACCAGCGTCGCGACGCAGCCGGGCGCCGAGCGGGCGGCGGCCACGGCAGCGGCAGCGTCGGCGCCGAGGTCACCGGTGGTGAGCGACCGCCGCGTCCACCCCGACACCGTCGAGGCCAGGGCGTCGATGTCGGACTCGAGCGGGGCGTCCAGCCGCTTGTGGGGCATCGCGTGGTCGCCGACGACGTTGACCACCGGGGTCCTGGCCCGGCGGGCGTTGTGCAGGTTGGCGAGGCCGTTGGCCAGCCCCGGCCCGAGGTGCAGCAGCGTGGCTGCCGGGCGCCCCGTCATCCGTCCGTAGCCGTCCGCGGCGCCGGTGGCCACCCCCTCGAAGAGGGTCAGCACGGCACGCATGGCCGGCACGTCGTCGAGGGCGGCGACGAAGTGCATCTCCGACGTGCCCGGGTTGGCGAAGCAGACGTCGACGCCGGAGTCGACCAGGGTGCGGACCAGAGCGTGAGCGCCGTTCATCGGCCCACCCCACGCTCAGCCCGCCCCCGCGGACCCCCGGTCGTCACAGCTGGATGCCGCGGGTCAGTGCGCCGTCCACCAACAGGTTGGTGCCGCTGACCCGCCCGGCCAGCCGGCTGGCCAGGAAGACGACCGGCGCGGCGACCTCGTGCGGGGTGCCCATCTGCCCGGTCGGGTTGAGCCCCATCGCCAACGTGTAGAGCTCGGGGTTGCCGGTCTCGATGCCCTCCCAGACCCCACCCTCGAAGTAGGTGTTGCCCGGCGAGACCGTGTTGGCGCGAATTCCCTTGCTGGCCAATTGCATCGCCAGCCCGTGGATGTAGCCGACGATCGCGGTCTTCACCGTGCCGTAGGGGCCTGAGGCGAAGTCCGACTCACGTCCCGACACGCTCGAGACCGCGATGATCGAGGCGGACTCGCTGCGCTCGAGGTGGGGCATGGCCGCCCGCACCAGCCGGACGGTGTGCATGAGGTCGACGTTGAGACTCGACTGCCAGCTCTCCTCGGTGTCAGGGATGGCGAGCGCGCTGACGTTGGCGACCACCACGTCGATCCCGCCCATCGCGCCGGCCGACTGCTCCACCCACGCCGCGAGCGCCTCCCCGTTGCCGACGTCGACGACGGCGCCGCGCACGGTGCCCTGCGCGCTCAGGTCCTCCTGCGTCGCCGACACCTCGTCGGGGTTGCGGGCGCAGAAGGCGACGTGCGCCCCCTCGGCGAGGAAGGCCTCGACGACCGCCCGGCCGATCCCTCGCGTGCCGCCGGTGACGAGCACCCGCATGCCGGTGAGCATCAGGTCCATGGGTCGAGCCTTTCGATGAGGTGGGGAGGTGCTACCGGGTGAGGGCGCGGGCCCGGGCCCGGAGCTCGGCGTGCATGCCGCCGAAGGCGTCGGCGGCCGGGAGGAGGTCCTTGGCCGCCATCACCACCACGCTGTAGTTGGCGTCGACGACGTTGGCGATGGGGGCCTGGGTGATCTGTGAGCACAGCTGGTAGGCGTCCATCCGGTGCAGGCCGGTCAGCTGGCCGACCCAGTCCACGAGCTCGGCGTTGCCGATGCGCCACGCGTCCTCGAGCGGGCGGCTGGACCCGATCGTCATCAGGTGGCTGTCGCTCTCGACCCGCGGCCAGGCCGGGGCGCCTCCCTTGATCAGCTCGACGATGAGGGTGGTCGTCATCGCGCCCTCGACCGCGGTGCCGCACGCCTCGCCCTCACCCTGGCGGTAGTGCCCGTCGCCGATGGAGAAGAGGGCGCCCTCGACGTTGACCCCGAGGAACACGGTGGAGCCGGCCCGCACCTGCGGAGCGTCCATGTTGCCGCCGAAGCGATCGGGCACGAGGGCGGAACGCACCTCGCCGCCCGCGGGAGCCACCCCGATCGTGCCCAGCATCGGCTCGAACGGCAGCTCGACCCGGTGCTCGCTGTGCCTGGCCGCGAAGGCGACGGTGCGCCGCTCGCGGTCCAGCTCGTAGATCCACGTGGTGTCCGGCAACGGCTCCTGCAGGGTCACCGTCCGGTCGGTGCCGGTCATCCCCCCGAAGAACGGGATGGCGGCCGACACACCCCAGTCGCGAGCGGCCTCGAGGGAGACCAGGTGCAGGGCGAGGGTGTCGCCGGGCTCGGCCCCCTCGACGTGGAACGGCCCGGTCTGCGGGTTGACGCACCGCAGGTCGACCTTGGCGCTCGAGAGGTCGTCCACGGTGCGCAGTGCCCCACCGAAGGCATCGTCCGACCAGAGCCGCAGCACGGCTCCGGGCGTCACCCGCATCACCGGGGCGGCTCCCCCGAACGTGTAGGCGTAGCGGTCACGGGTCGGCACGTACTCGATCACGTCCATCACCGGCACTATGTCATGTCCTGCGACCCCGATCGCGGCCGGACCGTTTCCTCATGTCCTGTCGACAGGGACCGATGTAGTTTTTTGACGCGGCCCGAGCGCCCGTCTCCGCCCCCACTCGAGGAGTCAGCATGCCCGGATTGACCTGGACCGTGGCGCGCCGCATCGCTGCCATCACGGCCGTCGCCGTCGCCACGAGCCTGACGGTGTTCGGCGTGGGCATGACGGGTGGCGCCAAGGTCACCGTGGTCTCCGAGCGGGCCCAGGATGCGCAACGGTCCTCGGCGCTCCTCCACGCCCTCGACACCCGGTCCAGCGAGCTCAAGGTCGACGGACTGAAGGCGGTGCTGGCCCCCGATCCGGCGACCCTCAAGGTCGACGTCGTCGATGACACGGCCACGGTGACCGCGTTGCTCGGCGACCTCAGCGCGATCGCCGCCCTCGACCCGACGGGGGCGGAGCAGGTGAGGGTCAGGGACATCACCGCGGGCTTCGAGACCTACGAGGCCAGCATCGCCGCCTTCGTCGACCGCGCGGCCGCCACCGCCGACCACGGGCGGTCCACCGTCGGTGACGTCCAGGCGGCCAACGACATCCTCGACGGCTTGCTGAGCAAGCAGATCGACGCCTACACCGCTGACGCTGCGGCCCAGGTGGCCCTCCTCAAGGCGACCAACACGACGACCACGACCACCCTCATCCTCGTCGTCCTCATCGGTCTGTCCCTCCTGCTCGTGCTCTCCCTCGTGATCACCCGCAGCCTCGTGCGACCGCTGACCGCGTGCGTCGCGATGGTGCAGGCCTTCGCCGGCGGCGACCTGACGCGACGGCTGCCCGAGACGTCGACCGGCAACATCGGCGACCTGGAGAAGGCGCTGAACCAGACGATGAACGCGGTCAGCGAGATCATCGTGTCGGTTGCCGGCTCGGCCAGCTCCGTGGCGGCTGCCTCCGAGGAGCTGTCGGCCTCGGCCCAGCAGATCGCCGTCGGCGCCGAGGAGACCTCGGTGCAGGCGAACGTGGTCTCAGGGGCGGCCCAGGAGGTGTCGCGCAACGTGCAGACCCTCGCCGCAGGCGCGGAGGAGATGAACGGTGCGATCCGCGAGATCGCCCACTCGGCCAACGAGGCGGCCAGGGTGGCCGGCGACGCGGTGACCATGGTCAGCTCCACCAACGAGGCCGTCGCCAAGCTCGGCACCTCGAGCCAGGAGATCGGCGCCGTGGTCAAGGTGATCACCTCGATCGCCGAGCAGACCAACCTGCTGGCCCTCAACGCCACGATCGAGGCCGCCCGTGCGGGTGAGGCGGGCAAGGGCTTCGCCGTCGTCGCCAACGAGGTCAAGGAGCTCGCGCAGGAGACCGCCCGCGCGACCGAGGACATCGCTCGCCGGGTGGAGGCGATCCAGGCCGACACCGGGGGTGCGGTTGCCGCCATCGGTGAGATCGCCGCGATCATCACCTCGATCAACGACTACCAGCTCACCATCGCCTCGGCCGTCGAGGAGCAGACCGCCACCACCAACGAGATGTCGCGCAACGTCAACGAGGCGGCCCAGGGATCCGACGAGATCACCGCCAACATCGTCGGCGTCTCCACTGCCGCGAGCGCCACCACCTCGGCCCTGTCCCAGACCCAGGCCGTCACCGAGCAGCTGGCCCGGATGACCGCCGACCTGCGTCAGGGGATCAGCAGGTTCACCACCGCCTGATCGGCGGGGCCGCGCAGGAGTCAGTCGCTGACGAGGGTGAAGTCCTCGGGGAGCCCGTCCACCCGCACGGTCCCGTCGGCCCCGACCGCGACGGTGAGGATGGCGGGGCCCACCCGGATGCCGTGCACCGTGAGGGCACCGAAGGTCGACGGCCGGGGCGGTCGGACCGTGACCGTCCGGGCGGGGACGTCGACCGACAGGCCGAGGGCGACGGTGAGCAGGACGACTGCGGAGGCGGCCGACCACGCCTGCGGGCGGCACGAGGCGGGGTAGGGCACCGGTGCGCCGAGCACGCCGGCGTCGGAGTAGAGCTCGGGGAGCCGGTAGTCGAACGCCTCACCGGCGTCGAGCAGGCGGCGGGCCACTATCGAGGCGCCCTGGTCGTGGCCCTCGCGCCACATCCCCCAGGCGCAGATGGCTGTGTCGTGGGTCCACACGGACCCGGTGTGGTAACCCAGCGGGTTGAAGCCGCCGTTGTCGTGGGCGAAGGTGACGATGCCGTGCGCGCCGAGCATCCGGGGCTCGAGCAACGTGGCCACGACGCTCGACGCCTCCGCCGTCGTCAACGCGCCGGTGCCGAGGCAGTGACCCATGTTGGACCCCAGCCCGTCGACCGCGCGGCCCTGGCCGTCGAGCGCCAGGGCCAGCCAGCGCCCGTCGTCGGGTCCCACCCAGAAGCAGGCTCGCAGGCGTGCTGCGAGGTCGTCGGCGAACGTCTCGAGAGCGGCAGCCCGGGCCTCGTCCGAGGGGTCGGACGCGACACCCTCCTGAGCGCCGAGCGCCCGATAGAGGGAGGCTGCAGACCGCGCTGCCTCGACCGCGTACGCCTGGGCCTCGACCAGCGCGATGGGAGCCTCGGCGATCGTGCCGTCCCGCCACCTGATCGAGTCGCCGGAGTCCTTCCAGCCCTGGTTGACCAGGCCGACGCCGCTCGTGTCGACGTACTTCAGGAGACCGTCGTCGCCGGGCGCCACGTCGGTCAGCCACGTCGTGGCCGCCCGGAGGTGCGGCAGGAGCGTTCGCACCTCCTCCTGCGGCATGCCCCAGCGCCAGGCATCGTGGAGCAGGCAGATCCACAGGGCGGTGGCATCGACCGTGCCGTAGTAGACCGGCGGGAGGCTGAAGTCTGCCGAGGGGTCGACGTCGTCGGCGCGCCGCAGCTCGTGGGGGATCTTGCCGAGGTCCTCGGCCCGCGCGTCGTCGTGCTGCGTTCCCTGTCGACGGGCGAGCGCGCGCAACGTGCCAGCGGCGAGGGTGGTGCCGAAGGGGAGGGCGAGACGGGCGGCCCAGATCGAGTCGCGGCCGAAGAGCGTGAGGTACCAGGGGGTCCCGGCCGCCGCGAAGACGTCCGACGGTGCGTCCGGGTCGGTCAGCAGCAGGTGCTGGAGGTCGTCCAACGACGCGCGCACGAGCCGCGCCAGCCGCGGGTCGGACGCGTCGACGCCGACCTCGGCTCCCGTCCAGTCGACGGCCTCGGATCCGACCCCGGCGTCGAAGCCCGAGGCGCCGGTGCGCTCGACGTCGACCGAGACGACCACCTCGACCGAGCCTCCGGCCGGCACGCTCACCGGGACGACGACCCGGACCGGGCCGCCGGGGTCGGCGACCGTCTCGCCTGCGGGCTCGACGCGAAGGTGCGTACGGTGCCGCTCCGACAGCCAGGAGGCTCCCGAGCCGGTGAGGCTCACCGGCAGGGGCGACCCGCTCGCGCGGCCGGCCTTGACGACCGCGATGTCGACGCCATCGCCTGCCGCGACGACGCTGACCGTGGTCTCGACCGGGTCTGCCGCGCTGGAGGTAAGGAGCACCGACTCGATGAGCCCACCCGGCACGAGCCGCCGCCGCCGGCGCAGCTCGACCGTCGGGTCTGGTCCGGGGCTGCCCAGATGGCGCGCCGACGAGAGGAACTCGCTGCGGTCGCCGCTGCTCGCGCCACCGACCGCCACGCAGGCCTGTCCGCCCACCTCGACGACGAGCAGGGAGAGCACGCGCACGTCGTCGACGTAGAGCCCCTGAGCACCGTCACCCGTGATGTCGCCGGTTGCGGCGCTGAGCGCGGTGGTGTTGCCGTGCACGCTCACGGCCAGGTCGTGCACCCACGGCTGGCGGGGTGGTGGGGCGTGTTCTCCGGGGCTCACGGGCGCTCCTGCATGGTCACGAGTGTGTGGCATCGGGTCTCCCGGGGGGTCGGGGGTCTTGACAGGAGGACGTCTGAAGGGCCAACCTGCCGTGTGTATGAACGTTCAAATCGCCTACGCGATGCAGTATGAACGTTCCACTCGTCGAGGAGGGCGTCAAGGGTGACGACACAGCGAGGCAGTCGCGACCGAGCGCGGATCGTCGACGTCGCGCGGGCCGCCGAGGTCTCGCGCCAGACCGTGAGCAACGTCGTCAACCAGCCGCACAAGGTCGCCCCCGAGACGCTCGAGCGGGTGCGGCGCGAGATCGACCGGCTGGGCTTCCGACCCAGCCGGGCCGCCCGCACGCTGCGCCAGGAGCGTGCCGGCGCCTGGGGTCTCGAGCTGAACTCGCTCGGCGTCGGGCGGCTCGGCAGCGTGCTCGACCCCTTCCTCGTGCACCTGACGAGCAGCTCGCGCCTGCACGACTCCCACGTCGTGCCCTTCACCGCGGCCGACAACGACGACCCCATCCCGGCCTACGAGGACATGCTCGCGTCCCGCATCGCCGACGGTTTCGTCCTCACCGACACCCGCCACGGTGACCCTCGACCGCGCTGGCTGCGCGACCACGCGGTGCCCTTCGCGTCCTTCGGCCGGATCTGGGACGACCCGAGCGAGGCCAACTGGGTGGACGTCGACGGCGCCGCAGGCGTGGAGGCCGGGGTCCGGCACCTCGTCGACTCCGGATTCGACCGGGTCGGCTTCCTCGGCTGGCCCGACGGTTCCCCGGTCGGCGACGACCGCCTCGACGGGTGGGCCCGGACCGTGGCCGACCTCGGCGTCGCGCACCCTGACTGGCACGCTGCGAGCGCGCAGGACCTCGGGCCCGCGGCCGCGGCGGCCGCACCCCTCATCGACGCCATCGGGCGCGGTGGTGCGCTCGTCTGCGCGTCGGACGTCCTCGCCGTCGGCGCCTGGCAGGTGCTCCTCCAGAGGCAGTGGGCCGTCGGCGTGGACTTCGCGCTGGTCGGGTTCGACGACACCGACCTGGCGGCGTCGCTGCACCTGACCAGCGTGCGGCAGCCGCTCGCCGCCGTCGCCGACCGCGTCCTGCACCTCCTCGGCTCGTGGGGCACCGAGCCACCTCAGCCCCACGGGCTCCTGCTCACTCCCGAGCTGGTCATCCGGGCCAGCTCGTCCCCCGCGGGAGACCGCGCGACCGAAAGAGGCACGACATGACACGACGTACTGCGCGCGGGACGGCACTGCTGTCGATGACCGCCGCCGGAGCCCTGGCGCTGGGTGCCTGCGGAGGAGGGGGATTCAGCAGCAGCTCGCCCGCCCAGAACACCAGCAAGGGCCCGGTCAAGCTCAGTGTGATGATCGGCAGCTCCGGTGACGCCGAGACGACCGCGGTCAAGGCGGCCACCTCCGCGTGGGCGAGCAAGACCGGCAACACGGTCGAGGTGATCGCGGCCTCCGACCTCAACCAGCAGCTGGGGCAGGCCTTCGCGAGCACCAGCCCACCCGACGTCTTCTACACCGACGCCAGCAAGATCGGCACCTACGCCAAGGCCGGCAACCTCTTCGCCTACGGCGACCAGGTCAAGGACGCCGGCTTCATCGACTCGCTCGTGACGGCCTTCACCTACGACAACAAGTTCTACTGCGCGCCCAAGGACGTCTCGACCCTGGCGCTCGAGATCAACACCGACCTGTGGGCCAAGGCCGGCCTCACCGACGCCGACGTACCCACCGACTGGGCGGGTCTCGAGTCCGTCGCCAAGAAGCTCACCTCGGGCAAGGTCACCGGGCTGGTGATCGGCAACGACATCAACCGCAGCGGGGCCTTCATGAAGCAGGCTGGCGGGTGGGTGGTCTCACCCGAGGGCGCCTTCACCGCCACCAGCCCGGGAGCCCTGCAGGGTCTGCAGGAGGTGCAGAAGATGATGAAGGCGGGGACGCTGAAGTTCAACACGGACACCTCGCCGGCGACGGGATGGGGTGGTGAGGCGTTCGGCAAGGGCATCGGCGCCATGACCATCGAGGGCAACTGGATCGCCGGCGGTCTGAAGGACTACCCGGCGATCAAGTACAAGGTCGTCGAGCTGCCGGCCGGGCCCGCGGGCAAGGGCACCCTGCTGTTCTCCAACTGCTGGGGCATCGCGGCCAAGTCGCCCAACCAGGCCGCGGCGGTCGACCTGGTGAAGTCGCTCATCGCCACCGACCAGCAGATGGCCTTCGCCAAGGCCTTCGGTGTCATGCCGTCGACGACCGCCGGCGCGACGGCCTTCGCGACCGCCTACCCTGATTCGGCGGCGTTCGTCGCCGGGGCGTCATACGGGCAGGGGCCGGTCAACCTCGCCGGTGTCGACGACGTGATGGCCAAGTTCAACTCCGAGGTCGCAACGCTCGGCAAGGGGAGCGACCCGGCCCCGATGCTCGCCGAGCTCCAGAAGAACGGCGCCGCCGCCGTCGGCGGCTGACCTCCGTCATGACCATCCCCGTCAGGACCACGGACGTCAGGACCACCCCCGACACGGCCCCTGCACCCCGCCGCCGCTTCGGCGGGGGCGGGGGGCTGCGCGGGCACGAGACCGCCGCGGGCTGGCTCTTCATCGCCCCGATGGTGGTCATCCTCATGGTGTTCCTCGTCATCCCCATCGTCATGGCCCTGTGGGTCAGCCTCACCAGCTGGAACGGCTCGATGAACCCCTTCGGCGGTGGAGCCGGCGCCGAGTTCGTGGGGGTGAAGAACTACACCGCCCTCGTCGCGCAGGACGGTCTGACCCGGTCGAACTTCATGCAGTCGATCGGCAACACCTTCTGGTACGTGCTCCTCGTGGTGCCGCTCCAGACCGTCCTCGCCCTCGCCCTGGCCCTGCTGGTCACCAACAGGATGCTCAAGGCCAAGGGCTTCTTCCGGACGACGTTCTACTTCCCCTCGGTCACGAGCTCGATCGCCATCTCGACGGTCTTCCTCTTCCTCTTCTCCAACAGCGGGGCGGTCAACGCGTTCCTCAAGCTGCTGGGCATCGACGGCCCGCAGTGGTTCACCGACTCACGTGGTCTGGTGCACCTGCTGTTCAACGCCGTGGGGGTCGACAACCCGGCGTGGGGAGCGCACGACCTCCTCGGCCGCAGCCTGTGGGACTGGCTCTCCGGCCCGTCGGTGGCCATGTGCGTCATCATCATCCTGGTCGTCTGGACCACATCGGGCACCTTCATGCTCATGTTCATCGCGGCGCTGCAGGACCTGCCGCTGGACGTGGACGAGGCCGCCGCCCTCGACGGCACCAGTGGCTGGCAGAAGCTGCGGTTCGTCACCGTGCCCATGATCAAGCCCGCGGTCTTCCTCGTGCTGACCCTCGGCCTCATCGGCACGTGGCAGGTCTTCGACCAGATCTACGTCATGGGCAAGGGGGCGCCCTCGGGCACGACGCTCTCCCCGGCCTACCTCTCCTACCAGCAGAGCTTCGGCAACTTCAAGTACGGGTCCGGTGCCGCGATGGCCTTCGTCGTCTTCCTGATCATCGTCGTGCTGACCCGGATGCAGCGCTACGTCCTCACCGACAAGGACGAGCGGCGGTCGCTGCTGCGGCGCCGGAAGGGAGCAGGCTCGTGACCAGCCGCACGTCCCCCACCCGCCAGGCACTGCTCTACCTGGCCCTGGCCCTCTTCTCCATCCTGTTCCTCTACCCCTTCATCGTCGAGATCGTCACGTCGTTCAAGACCGACCCCGATGCCGTCAACAACCCGCTCTCGCTGATCCCCAACCCGTTCTCGTTGGCCACGTGGCAGGGCATCTTCGGCCGGGGCTCGTCGTCGCTGCCCTTCCCCACGTGGATCGGCAACTCGGTGCTGGTCGCCGTCGTGGTCACCGTCTCGCGCGTCTTCCTCGACAGCCTCGCGGGCTATGCCCTCTCGCGGCTGCGGTTCCGGGGACGCGGCTTCGTCTTCGCCGCGGTGCTCGCGGTCATGAGCGTGCCCGGCGTCGCCCTCCTCGTGCCCAAGTTCCTGATGGTCAACTATCTGGGGATCTACGACACCTACACGGCGATGATCCTGCCGCTGGTCGTCGACGCGGCCGGGGTCTTCATCATGAAGCAGTTCTTCGACTCGGTCCCGATCTCGATCGAGGAGGCCGCGCGGATGGACGGCGCGAGCATCTTCCGCACCTTCTGGTCGGTCGTCCTGCCCATGGCGAGACCGGCTCTCATCACCCTCACGATCCTGTCCTTCCAGGGGTCGTGGAACGAGTTCACCCACTTCCTCGTCGTCACCCGGGGCACGGCCGAGCACCAGACCCTGGTCACCGGGCTCGCCTCGCTCACCAGCGGCCAGCTGGGAGCGGGCACGCAGTACCCGCTCAAGCTGGGCGCCGCGCTCCTCACGACGATCCCGGTGGCCGTGCTCTTCTTCTCGCTCCAGCGCTACTTCGTGCGTGGAGCCACCGAAGGCGGCGTCAAGGGGTGACGGACCCCAGAATGGGGGCATGACCGTCCACCTGCTCACTGGCGTGAACCGCACGGTCGGCGACGCGATGGTGACGACCCCGGTGACGCACCCGCCCGAGACGACGCTCGCCGAGGCGGCGGCCTCGCTGGACAACCCCCACCGTCACCTCCTGCTCATCGTCGACGACGGTCGCCTGCTCGGCACCGTGAAGCGGGAGGACCTGGGCGGGGTCTCGGGTGCGGACGCGCTCGCGCTGACCGTCGCCCGGGACGGCCGCACAGCGCGGGCCGACGACGAGCTGGGGCCGGTGTGGGCGGCGATGACGGCGGCGGGCGAGCGGCGTCGAGCGGTCGTCGACGACGACGGCACCCTGCTGGGGCTGCTCTGCCTCAAGCGGAGCGGCACGGGGTTCTGCACCGACGAGGGTGTGCGGTCCCGATCGGCGGCGCGGGCCGGTCAGCCCGGCGTCCGCTGCGGCTGACGCCTTACCGCGAGGCCCGCCGACCCGGCACGACGGGGATGCGGCGTCCCCGCCAGGTCACCTCGCGGCGCACGGTCGTGAGCAGCGTCGACCGCGCGAAGATCAGGGTGAAGGCGAGCAGGGGCAGCGGGAAGACGGCCCACGTCCACCACCGGAAGGTGCCGACCCTGCGCAGGAGCGCCCGCAGCTGCAGGGCGATGGCCGGCCAGGCCACCGCATACAGGGCGGGGTGGGCGACGCCGGTGAGCCGGTGCCCGACCACGGTCGAGGCGAGCAGGAGGAGCGCCCCCACGGTGACGGCCCAGTGGCTGGCGACCCACAGCGCGGCGGCGAGGGCCGACCAGCGGTGGGCGGCACCGGCCCCGGAGGCGATGTTCTTGCTCCACCCCTCGAGCAGCTGACGCGGCCCGACGGGATACATCCGCATCTGTATGGAGCCTCCGCCGAGGAAGCAGCGCACGCCGAGACCGTTGCGCCAGTAGGCCGCGGCGAGACGAACGTCGTCGAGGACCTCTGCGCGCACCGCCGCATGACCGCCGGCCTGCTCGTAGTCGGCGACCGACGTGAGCAGGACGGGGCCGTAGGCCATCGGTGGGTCGGGACGCCGCCGCGAGAAGGCGCCGCTGGCGAGCACGGCCATGACGTTGAAGTAGGCCGACAGCTGCTCGTAGGGCTGTGCGGCCCGATGGCGCGGCTGCACCGATACGAGGCCGCCGTGCCGCCCCAGCAGCACCAGGAGCCCGTCGAGGGCGTCGGGGGCGAGCACCGTGTCGGCGTCGAGGAAGAGCAGGGTCGAGCCCGTGGCGGTGGTGGCGCCCCGGTGACAGGCCCAGGCCTTGCCGGTCCAGCCGGGAGCCGGCCCACCCGACTCGATGACGGTGGCCCCGGCCGCCCGGGCGATCTCGGCCGTGCCGTCGTCGGAGCCGTCGTCGACGACGACGACCTCCCGGGCGGGAGTCCGGAGCGCGGACAGTGACGCGAGCAGCAGCGGCAGGCTCGCCGCCTCGTTGCGGGCCGGGACGACGACCGAGACCGACGAGGGGAGTCGGCCGGCGGCCTCGCCGCTGCCGCCGACTGGGCCCGCTCCGGTGTCACGGGGGACATCCTGCGCGTCCGCGACCAGGAGGTGGGCGACGAGCCCGGCCAGCAGCAGGAGGGCCAGCAGGAGCAGGGTGCTCACGTCCGGGGGGCGGCCTGCGAGGTGCCGGGAGCAACGGGGGTCACGCGCAGTCGCATGCCGCCCTGGGGGTGGACGGCGACCAGGGTCTGCGCGTGGGGGCGTGACCAGCCGGGGGTGGTGGTGACCCGGTGGTCGGCGAGCAG
Source organism: Dermatophilaceae bacterium Soc4.6 (assembly GCA_039889245.1). Lineage (NCBI taxonomy): Bacteria > Bacillati > Actinomycetota > Actinomycetes > Micrococcales > Dermatophilaceae > Dermatophilaceae bacterium Soc4.6. The sequence continues at coordinate 2,768,241 of JAZGVH010000002.1, forward strand.
CTCGCTGAGCACGACGGTCATCTCGCCGAGCGCGAACTCGCGGCCGATGCACAGGCGCGGGCCGAGCCCGAAGGGCAGGTAGTCAGACCGGGCCCGGGTCGCGGTGCCGTCGAGGAACCGCTCGGGGCGGAACTGCTCGGCCTGCGGCCACGACTCCTCGCGCCGGTGCAGCAGCCAGGGGCTGATGATCACGGTGGTGCCGGCGGGCACGGGGATCCCGCCGATCAGGTCGGGCTCCGACGAGCGACGCGAGACCACCCAGGCCGGGGGGAAGAGGCGCAGCGACTCGTCGACCACGGCGCGGGTCCACGGCAGGTCGGCGGCGGCCGCGACCAGGGACGTCGTCGTTCCCCGCGCACGCGCCTCCGCCCGCAGGCGGTCCTGCGCCGACTGGTCCTCGGCGAGCAGCATGACGGTCCAGGACAGGGCGGCGGCGACGGTCTCGTGCCCGGCCACGACCATGGTGACGAGCTCGTCGCGGATCTCCTTGTCGCTGAGGCCGCCGTCGAGCAGGAGCCCCAGCAGGTCGTTGCCGTGCGAGCCCTCGCCGTGCGCGCGACGAGAGTCGATCAGGTCGTGGCACAGGGCGTCGAGGCGACGGGCGGTCGCGCGCAGCCGCAGGTTCATCGGGGTCGGCAGCCACGGTGGGACGGGCACGATGGAGCGTCCCAGCGCCACGATCAGCTTGGCGGCCTTGCTGGTCGCGTCGAGCAGGTCGTGGGCTCGGTCGGAGAGGTCGGCGGAGAAGAGCGTGCGCCCCACGACGTCGAGCGCGATCCGCATCGAGACCTGCGAGAGGTCGACGACCTCACCCTCGGGCGGGAGATGCGACCAGCTGGCCGTGGCGGCCCGCGCTGCGGCCCGCACCTCGTCGGTGGCGTCGTCGAGGCGGCGGTGGTGGAAGGCGGGGGCGGCGACGCGTCGGTGCTCGATCCAGCTGGGGTCGCTGGAGGCGAGCAGGCCCGGGCCGGTGACCCGGCCGAGCGCGGCATACTGCACCGTCTCCTTGCCCCAGTGGCGGGCGCCGGTCTGCAGCACCTGGCGCACGTCGGCGGGGTCGTTGAGCAGGAGCACCGGCGGCCCCGGCACCGGGTAGGCCGCGAGGTCGCCGTACTGGCGCTGGGTCGAGCCGAGGAAGGCGAGCGGGTCGGCGCGGACGGCCGTGAAGGCGCGCATCATGTCGCGGGGGGTGGGGCCGGGCACCCCGATGTCGGTCGGTTTGTGCGGGCTCGGACGCGTCTCGGTGCTCACGCGCGGACCGCCGGGTCGCGCACCGGCTGCTGGCGGGGGAGCGGCGTCGGCAGGGGACCGGTCGAGGTGTCTCCGCGGACGGCCTTGATCAGGATCTCGGCGCTGATCAGGCACATCGGCAGACCGATGCCCGGCAGCGTGCTGTGACCGGCGTAGTAGAGCCCGGCGACCTTGCGCGAGACGTTGCGACCACGCAGGAACGCGCTCTGTCGGGCGGTGTGGCCGAGGCCGAGGGCGCCCCCCGACCAGGCGTTGACGTCGGTGACGAAGTCGCCGGGGCCGATCGTGCGACGCACGACGACGCGCTCGGCGAGGTCGGGGATGTGTGCCCAGGAAGCGATCTGGGCGATGGCGGCGTCGGCGATGGCCTCCACCTGCGGGTCGCCCGCGCCGTCGACGCCGCCCGAGCCGATGCGGGGGTCCGCCGGCACGGGCACGAGCACGAAGAGGTTCTGGGTGCCCGGTGGGGCGACGGTGGCGTCGGTCGCCGACGGGCGGCAGACGTAGAGCGAGGCGGGGTCGGGCACGCGAGAGGGCGACCCGAGCACGGCGTCGAAGTTCTCGCTCCAGTCGGTCGTGAAGAACAGGGAGTGGTGCTCGAGGGTGGGCAGGGCGCCCTTGACGCCGAGCAGCACCAGGACCGCGCCGGGGCCCGAGTCCTTGCTGCGCCACCACTTCTCGGGATAGGTACGCAGGGCCGAGGGCAGCATCCGGGTCTCGATGTGGTGCAGGTCGGCGGCACCGACCACGAGGTCGGCCTCGACGAGCCGCTCGGTCGCGTCGGTCGCATCGGTGTCGCCGACGCGCACCGCGCTGACCCTGGCCGGGCGGCGGTCGCCGGCGAGCGACCACGGCCGTCGCCAGGACGAGGCCGCAGAGGCCTGCACCGGCTCGGTGACGATCTCGGTGACCGTGGCGTTGGTGCGCACCCGCACACCCTCGGCCTCGGCCAGGCGGGTCAGCGACGCGACCACCTCGGTGAGCCCGCCCCGGGGGTAGAGCACCCCGTCGTCGAGGTCGAGGTGGCTCATCAGGTGGTACATGCTCGGTGCGCGGTCGGGCGAGGTGCCGAGGAAGACGGCGGGGTAGCCTAGCACCTGGGCCAGGCGGTTGTCGCGGAACGAGCGCGCGATGAAGCGGTCGAGCGGCTGCACCAGCAGGCGTACGAGGCGGGCGGCGTTGCGCAGCACGTCGGGTCGCAGCAGCGGGAGCAGCGACTGGTAGGTGGTGTAGAGGAAGCGGTCGACCGCGAGGTCGTAGACCTCCTTCGCCGAGACCAGGTAGGCGTCGAGGCGGGCACCGGCTCCGGGCTCGAGCTGCTCGAAGAGCCTGATCGCGTCGGCCCGGTCGGAGCGCACGTCGACCGGCTCGGGGGTGTCCTCGTAGAAGACGCGGTAGGCGGGGTCGAGGCGCACGAGGTCGAGCTGCTCGGCGGCGCTCGTGCCCACCAGCTCGTAGAAGTGCTCGAAGACCTGCGGCATGAGATACCACGACGGGCCGGTGTCGAAGCGGAAGCCGTCGTGGCTCCAGGTGCCGGCGCGACCACCGAGGGCGGCGTTCTTCTCCAGGACCTCGACGTCGTAGCCCTCGCGGGCGAGGAGGATCGAGGACGCCAACCCGGCGACCCCACCGCCGATGACCACGGCGCGTCTGCTGCTCATGACTGCTTCCTTCGGGTGCTTCGGGTGCTGCGGGCTTGTCGGGTGTCTCGGGCCATCGCCGCGAGGGCGATGCGGGCCTTGGTCGGGCCGGGCACCCGGACGCGCGTCCGGCGGATGGAGGCGGTGGGCGTGGCCCGCAGCCGCACGGCGAGCTCGGTGAACAGCGCCTGCGCGGCCATGACGGCGCGGCGGCTGTCGGGCGGCAGGCCACGGGCGGCCACCGCGGCGGCGGCGAGGTCGTCGTCGATGTCGTCGAGGATGCGGTGCTTGTCGGCCTCGGTGAGGTGGTCGGGGTCGACCCCGGGAAAGTAGGCCCGACCCCGGTCGTCGACGTCGTCGGCGAGGTCGCGCAGGAAGTTGACCTTCTGGAAGGCGGCGCCGAGCCGGCGCGCTCCAGGGGCCAGGTCGTCATACGCACCGGGGGTGTCGCTGACGAAGATGCGCAAGCACATCAGGCCCACGACCTCGGCCGACCCGTAGACGTAGCGCTCGAAGCTGAGGGGGTCGTGGTCGTGGACGCTGAGGTCGGCCCGCATGGAGTCGAAGAACGGCGTGACGAGGTCGGCGCCGATGCCGCAGGCGCGGGCGGTCGACGCGAAGGCGTGCACCACCAGGTTGCTGCTGTAGCCGTCGCGCATCGCCTCGGCCGTCTCCTGCTCGAGGCGGTCGAGCACCACCCCCGCGCGGATCGGGTCGTGCACCCCGATGGGGCCGTCGACGACCTCGTCGGCCAGGCGGACCAGGGCGTAGACGTTGTGCACGCGCTGCCGGGTGGGCTGGCGCAGCAGGCGGCAGGCGAGCCCGAAGGACGACGAGTAGTGCGTGATCACCGTGACCGCGGCCGCGTCGGCGACGCGGTCGTAGAGCTCGGTGTCGTCGGCCACGAGACCTCCGGTCGGCTGGGCATGGAAGATGACCGAGGTCGTCCTCGGCCCTTCGATTTTGTCACGGCGGACGATCGCCGGTCTCGCCGGACCGGTTACAGTCACGCGGGTGTCCGGGCAGCCGCTGAGCCGTCGTCACCACCTGGGCACCGGGGTCGTCCTGGTGCTCGTGGGTGGGGTGCTCGGCACCCTCGCGCGCTACGGGGTCGAGTCGCTCCTGCCGCCGAGGTCGGGCTGGCCGTGGGGCACCCTCACCGCCAACGTGACCGGGGCCTTCGCCCTGGGCGTGCTGCTCGAGACCCTCGCCCAGCGAGGACCGGAGTCGCGGGTCGGGCGGCGCGTGCGGCTCTTCGCCGGCACCGGTGCGCTCGGTGGCTACACCACCTACAGCACGTATGCCGTCGAGACCGATCGGCTCCTCGCGGGCGGAGACGGCTTCCTCGCCGCTGCCTACGTCGGGCTGACCCTGCTCGCTGGGCTCGGCGCTGCGGCTGCGGGCGTGTGGCTGGCGGCCGGTCGGCGGGTCGTGGCGCAGGGGCGCGAGCCGGTCGACCCCGACACCGACCTCGGCGACGGCGGGGGCGGCTGATGGTGCTCGCCGTGCTCATCGGGCTGGGAGGAGGGCTGGGCGCCGCCAGTCGTTTCCTGGTCGACGACCTCGTCACGCGGCGCCGGGCCCGGGCCGGCCGGGTCGGCGGCGTGTGGGCACTACCGTGGGCGACCATCATCATCAACGTGAGCGGGTCGCTGCTCCTCGGGCTGCTGACCGGGCTCACCGCCGCCCGGGTGCTGGGCGGAGACCTCGCGGCGATCGCCGGCACCGGCTTCTGCGGTGGCTTCACGACCTTCAGCACGGCGACGGTGGAGACGCTGCGGCTGGCGCAGCGCCGCGAGTCGCCGCTCGCCGCGCTCAACGCGATCGGGACGACGGCCCTCGCTCTGGTCGCCGCGGGCCTCGGCTGGTGGGCCGCGGCAGCGCTGTCGCCCTGAGCCCCGCCTCTCGACGGGCGCGAGCCGGTGGATCCGCCCGACCGGTGACCAGCCGGCGCGGGGCAAGAAAGTCGGCGTTGCTCGACCAGTACGTCGGTCGCCGTCTTCAGCGAGGTCGACCGGTCGTCCCCCCACGTGCGGATGGCCGACACAGCCCTGCCGATCGGCCCCGCGCCGGCACGCGACAGCTACCTGCGCGTCGACGCCGTCCTCGCTGTGGCGGCCGACTCGGGCGCTGGAGCCATCCACCCCGACCTGTTGCGGTGAGCGCCGGACATTCCGGTCTCAAGAGGCTGCGAACGCGGCTGTCACCGCAACGAGTGGGGTATGAAGAGAGGGGCTGGGGGGGCTCGCTCGTTGCTCGCGCCTCACCTCTAGGAGAACCCATGCCCGGCGTACGACGTGTCGTCCTGCTCACCCTCGGCTGGGAGGAGCTGCCCAAGTCGGTCTCGGTCTACGGCGCGAGCGCTGACATCGTCATGCGTGAGCCCGTGCCCTCGGTGCTGCTCGACACCGACGCGGGGTGGCTGATGCTCGACACCGGCTTCAACACCGCGCTGATCCGCGACCCCTGGCTGCACGCGAGATATCACGACGTGCCCGGCTACACCGCGATCCTGCCGGGGCCGGGGGAGCCGATCGAGGAGGCGCTCGACAAGGCCGGCATCCCCTTCGACGGCGTCAAAGCCGTTGCCCTCAGCCACTTCCACGTCGACCACGCCGGCGGGCTCAAGCTCTTCGCCGGCCGGGTGCCGGTGCACGCGCAGGCGCGCGAGCACACGTTCGGGTTGTCGGGTGACCCCTCCGTCGAGGCGCACGCGATCCACCGGGTCGACTTCGACGACCCGCGCATCGACTGGCGGCTGGCCGACGGCGACGCCGAGATCGCGACCGGGGTCACGGCGATCTCCACGCCGGGCCACACTCCGGGGCACCAGAGCTTCGTCGTGGAGATCGACGAGTCGGTCGGCGGCGGCGGCTTCGTCTTCGCCTTCGACGCGGCCGACCTCACGGAGAACATCGACGGCGAGCTGGCCATCGGTGGCTACATCGGCGTGACCCCCGAGGAGACGATCGAGCCGATCCGGCGGCTGAAGTCGATCGCTGCGGCCAAGGGCTACCCGCTGGTGCCGGGCCACGACCCGGTGGTCTGGCCGGCTCTCACCGAAGAGCTGGCCACCCGCTTCACGCCGTGACTTCCGCTGGTTGCGTCAGATGCGCTCTTTCTGCCGGTGGACAGGGCACAGACGGGCACTCCCGGCGCAACAAGTGGACGGGGGTGGTGTCGGCGAGCGACTGCCTACTGTCGGAAGAAGGTGCAGGGGAGGCCCCCGTGACGGAAGGTCCACGTGTCGTACCCGCGACGGGGTCCGGTAGGGTACTCCGCTCGTTGTCGATGAAACTTTGGGCGTAGGGCCTTCGACGCCACAGCCTTCGGTGTCTGTGGGGCTTTGGATACCAAACGCAGCCGGATGCCGTTGACGAGGCCCTCGGCGGAATGCAACGATACCCATTGACATCAAACCAAGTCCAAGGGAGGCCTGACGCGTGACCGGCTCGCAGGTCGTCGTGGGCCTCGACGTCGGCACGACGTCGGCCAAGGCCCTGGTGATGTCGACCGACGGGCTGGAGCTGGCGGTCGGTCGTGCCCCGACGCTCTGGCACCAGACGCGCGACGGTGTCGAGGCCGACCCCGACACCATCGCCGCAGCCGCCGAGCAGGCCCTCGGCGAGGCGCTGTCCGCCGTGCCCGGGGCGCAGGTGCTCGCCATCGGCGTGGCCAGCATGGCCGAGTCGGGCGTGCTGGTCGACGCTGCTGACCGCCCCTTGGCGCCGGTCATCGCCTGGCACGACGCGAGGGACGCCGACCTGCTGACCCAGCTGACGCACGAGATCGGCGGTGAGCGGTTCTCGACCCGCACGGGCCTGCCGCTGTGGACGCAGTGGAGCCTGACGAAGCACCGCTGGCTGGTCGACCACCACGAGCCGGCCCGTGGTGCCGTGCGCCGCTACAACATCGCCGAGTGGGTCGTGCGACGACTCGGCGGTGACGCCGCGACCGAGCTGTCCCTCGCCTCCCGCACGGGGTGGCTGGACCTGGCCTCCGGGCAGCCGTGGGACGAGACGCTGGAGTGGTCGCAGGCCCCCCGCGCGATGCTCGGCGACCTGCGGACGGCCGGCTCCTCGTGGGGGGCCGTCCCGGCCGACCACCCGTTGGTCTCCGCGCGCGGCGCCACCCTGACGGTCGCCGGGCACGACCACCAGGCGGCCGTCGTCGGGGCTGGAGCCCATGGCGCGGGCGACGAGCTCGACTCGTGCGGCACGGCTGAGGCGCTGGTGCGCACGATCCCGACAGGCCTGCCGAGCAGCGCCGTGGCGGCCCTCGCCACAGCCGGAGTGACCGTCGGGTGGCACGCCGTGCGCGACCGCTGGTGCGTTCTCGGCGCCACCCAGGGGGGTCTGGTGCTGCAGCAGGTGCTCGCTGACCTCGGCCTGCGCACCGAGGACCTGCCGGCACTCGACGCCGAGGCGCTGGCCGCCCTCCCCGGAGCCGCTCACCTGACGGTCTCGGACGACGGGCACGCCGTCACCGCCACCGGATCGGTCAGACCCGCCGACCGATGGCGCGCTGCCACGGAGGCGGTGACCGCCCAGGCCGCCCGGCTCAGCGAGCAGATCAGCACGGCCACCGGACCGCGGGCCAACCTCGTGGTCACCGGCGGCTGGTCCCACAGCACCGCCCTCATGGCGGCCAAGACCGCGGCGCTCGGAGCCCTCGCCCGCAGCGGCGCGACCGAGGCCGGCGCGCGCGGTGCGGCCCTCCTCGCCGGCCTCGCCCACGGCACCTACGCCTCCTACGACGACCTGCCCAGCGCCCCGCTCTGGCCGCTCGCCACCACCACCTGACTCGACTCCCCGGAAGGTTCCCTCGTATGCCGCTGGTCACCACCGCCTCCCTCGTCGAGCGAGCGCGCGCCGGGCACCACGGCGTCGCCGCGTTCAACGTGATCACCCTCGAGCACGCCGAGGCGATCGCCGAGGGCGCCGACACGGCTGGTGCTGGCGTGATCCTCCAGGTCAGCGAGAACGCCGTGCGCTACCACGGAGGGCGGGTCCGTCCGCTGGCCGCGGCCCTCTGCGCGCTGGCCGAGGAGTCGGCGGCACCCCTCTCGCTGCACCTCGACCACGTCCAGGACCTCGACCTGCTGCGCCAGGCGGCCGTCGCCGGGGCCAGCTCGGTCATGGTGGACGCCTCTCGCCTCGACTACGCCTCCAACGTCGCGGCCACCCGCGAGGCTGCGGCCTGGGCGCACGATCACGGCCTGTGGATCGAGGCCGAGCTCGGCGAGATCGGGGGCAAGGACGGCGCCCACGCGCCGGGGGTGCGCACCGACCCTGACGACGCGGCCGACTTCGTCGCCGCCACCGGGGTCGACGGCCTGGCGGTCGCCGTGGGCAGCTCGCACGCGATGGTCGACCGCACCGCCGGTCTCGACCTCGACCTGGTCGCGGCCCTGGCCGGGCGCATCGGGCCACCGCTGGTGCTGCACGGGTCGTCGGGGGTGCCCGACGCCACCTTGGCCGCGGCCGTGGTGGCGGGCATCGTCAAGGTCAACATCGGCACGATCCTCAACGTCGCCTTCACCGCTGCCGTGCGCGAGCGGCTGGCGTCGGAGCCGACGCTCACCGACCCCCGCCGCTACCTCGGGCCGGCGCGCTCGGCCGTCGCCGACACGGTGACGGCGCTGCTCGCGGTGGTCGGCCCGGCGGGCGGCCGGCCGTGATCGTCACCGTCACCGCCAACCCGGGGCTCGACCTCACCTACATCCTGCCGCCCCGCACCCACGGCACCCACGGCACCCACGACACCGACGACACCGAGGTGCACCGGGCCAGCTCGACGACTCTCGAGGCCAGCGGCAAGGGCGTCAACGTCTCGCGCGCGCTCGCCGGCGTCGCGGTCGCCACGTGCGCCGTCCTCCCGGTCGCGGGCGGCACCGGCCGTCACCTGCGCGAGCTGCTCGACGCCGCCGGCGTCTCGTGCCGCACCGTCGCGCAGCGGGGGGAGACCCGGGTCAACACGACCGCGCTGCGCCCCGGGGGCGAGACCCTCAAGCTCAACGGCCCCGGGGCAGCGTTGTCGGCGCAGGAGCTGGCCGACCTCCTCGCTGCCACCGAGGCGGCCCTCCAGCTCGCCGAGGCCCCCGGGCTCTGGCTCGCCGTCTGCGGCTCGCTCCCGCCCGGTATGGAGCCCTCTGCCGTGGCGGATCTCGTCGCGCTGGGGCACCGACACGGCGCTCGGGTCGCGGTCGACGCGTCTGGCCCCGCCCTCGCGGCAGCACTCGAGGCCGGCGCAGACCTGTTGGCGCCCAACCAGATCGAGCTCGGCGACCTCGTCCCCGAGGGGGGGCTCGGGACACGGTCGCAGCCGGCGTCCGTGCTGGGGCAGATCGCCCGCGACCTGGCGCGCCCCAGCGGCGCCGAGCTGCTCGTCAGCCTCGGTCGTGACGGCGCACTCTGGACCGACGGGCGCCAGGTGCTGCACGGGTGGGGCCCGGTGCTGACCCCGGTCAACACCGCAGGTGCCGGTGACGCGCTGCTCGCGGGGTGGCTGGTCGACGCGCCGACGCCGCGCGACCGGCTGGCGCGCGCCGTCGCCTGGGGCCGGTCGGCCTGCCTCGCCCCGACCACCGTCGACCCGCACCCCGGCCGGCTCGGCGTCGACGGCATCAGCGTCGTGCCCCTCACCGTCCCCTGAAAGGTCAGCCATGTCATCCATCACCCGTGTCATCGTCACCGCCGAGCACGAGGTCACCCTGACCACGGTCGAGGCGCCGCGCCCCCTGCTCGGGGAAGCCCTCGTGCGGTCGGTCCTGTCGGGCGTCTGCGGCTCCGACACCCACGCGCAGCACGGCCGTCACCCGCACATCGCCCTCCCCTACGCCCCGGGTCACGAGGTCGTCGGGGTCGTCGAGGAGCTGGGCGAGGACGTCACCGAGGTCGCCGTCGGCGACCGGGTGACGGTCGAGCCGACCCTGCCCTGCTGGCAGTGCAAGCAGTGCCTCGCCGGCCGGCAGAACCTCTGCGAGCGACTCACGTTCTTTGGCTGCGGCTACGCCCAGGGCGGGATGGCGCAGCTTTTCACCGTGCCCGCAAACCGTCTGCATCGCATCCCCGACGAGATGGACGACGTCACCGCCAGCCTCGTCGAGCCGCTGTCGACCCCCGTCCACGCGGTGCGTCTCGCCGGGCCGGTGGCGGGCCGGACGGTGGCCATCCTCGGCGCCGGGACGATCGGGCTGCTGGTGCTCGCCGTCGTGCGCAGCCAGGGCGCCGCCCGGGTGGTCGTCTCCGACGTGCTCGAGAGCAAGCGCGAGCGGGCCCTGCGACTCGGCGCCGACGTCGTCGTCGACGCGGCTGCGCCCGACGTCGTCGCCCAGGTGCGGTCGGCCCTCGGTGAGAGCGCCGACGTGGTCTTCGACTGCGTGGCGATCCAGTCGACCGTCGACCAGGCCGTCGACCTGGCCCGCAAGGCCGGCACGGTCGTGATCGTCGGGGTCCCGTCCGAGCCGGTCACCCTCGACCTGCCGGTGGTGCAGGACGAGCAGGTGCGGGTGCAGGGTGCCGCGACCTATCTGCCGGAGGACTACGCCGCGAGCATCGAGATGCTGCTCTCGGGGGCCGTGCGCAGTGACGACATCGTCACCGCCACCTTCCCCCTCGAGCAGGTCGCTGAGGCCTTCGCCGCGTCGACCAGCGGCGACCAGGTCAAGGTGCTCGTCCGACTATGACCCCCCGACAGGGCTCGGGGACCGACCTGCAGCACGCCACCCAGCGCCACGAGGCGATCCTGCGGCGGCTGCGTGGTGACGGGCAGCTGCGCGCCCTGGAGGTCGCCCGCGACCTCGGCGTGACCCACGAGACCGTGCGCAAGGACCTGCTCCACCTGGAGGGCCGCGGGCTGCTGCGGCGGGTGCACGGTGGGGCGCTGCCCGTCGAGCCGATGTCCTTCGAGCCGGCCGTCACCGCGCGCACGAGCGAGGCGGCGCAGAAGCGACGCATCGCCGTGGCCGCCGCCACCCTCGTCCCGACGGAGGGCGCCATCCTCGTCGACGCGGGCTCGACCACCGCGGCCCTCGTCGAGCAGCTGCCCCCCACCGCGACGCTCACAGTCATCACCAACGCGCTTCCGATCGCCCTGGCGCTCCTGGGTCGGCCGCGGATCACGGTGCACACACTGGGCGGCCGGGTGCGCGCCACCACCCTCGCCGAGGTGGACCACTGGGCGCTGCGCTCCCTGTCGGAGGTGCGGGTCGACGTCGCTTTCCTGGGAACCAATGCCCTCTCGGTCGAGCACGGCCTGTCGACGCCCGACGCGTCGGAGGCTGCGGTGAAGGCCGCGATGCTGCGCACCGCCGCCCGCACGGTGCTTCTCGCCGACCACACCAAGCTCGGTCGGGTCTCGGTCTTCACGTATGCCGAGGTGGGCGCGATCGACGTGCTCGTCACCGACACCGGAACGACCCCCAAGCAGGCCAGGGAGATCGAGCGGCTGGGCGTCGAGGTCCTCAGGGTCTAGGTCGGCCCGGTCGGGCTAGGTCAGGTCAAGGTCGGCCTGCCGGTGCGGTCTCGCACCAGCCCCCGGGCCAGGCCACCGACCAGCCCACCGACCAGCCTCGGGGTGAGCAGACCGTCGCCCAGCCCCACCTCGACGAGGTCGTCGAAGACGCCCTGGTCATGTCCCGATGCCAGGAGCCCCGCGTCGACGACACCGGCGACCCCTGCGAGCCGGCTCGCCGCCCACGTGTGCCGTAGGTGCCGGTCGAGCAGTCGCCGGACCGCGGCGCGGTGCCGGCCTCCGGCGGAGGTGGGCCGGCCGGCGGCGAGCGCCTGCACCGCGGCCGCCCCGGCCAGCGACCCGGTCGCGACGGCGTAGTAGATCCCTTCTCCGGTCAGGGGATTGACCAGTCCGGCGGCGTCACCGACGAGCAGCGTCGGACCGTCGGGCTGCTCCGGGCCCCAGCCCCGACCCGAGAGCGGGAGATGGTGGGCCCGCCACGACCCGGCGCCCGCGGCGACGCCCGGGAGCAGCCGGTCCAGCTCGTCGAGCAGCAGCCGGCGGGTGAGCCCCGGGGCGTGCGCCAGCTCGCCGTAGCCGATGTTGGAGAAGCCGTCGCCGCGGTCGAAGGCCCAGGCGTACGACGGCTGTGGTCTGGTGCCCCACCGGATCACCTGCCGGCCGCGGTGGGCCGGCAGCGTCGGGGCGTAGCCGCGGATCGCGAGCGCCGTCTGGCCGCGTGGCGGGGAACCGACGGCGCCGCGCACGACCGAGCGGGCGCCGTCCGCCCCGATCACGACCTGCGCCCGGACCGAGCCGTCGACGACCACCGCACCGTCGGTGCGGTGGTCGACCCGCACGGAGCGCACCCGGTGGCGATCGAGCACGGCCCCCGCGGCGACGGCGTGCGCGACGATGCGGGCGTCGAGCACGGCCCGGGGCACTACCCAGGCGGGGCGCGCCATCTGGCCCCGCACCTCGCGGCGCCCGGTGGCGAGGTGCAGGCCCTGCACTGGCGACCAGTCGTCGACGACGTCGCCCGCGCCCAGCTGGCCCAGCACGTCGACCGCCTGGGCGGCGATCCCGTCACCACAGCACTTGTCGCGCGGGAAGTCGTCGCGGTCGAGCAGCAGCACCCTGGTGTCGGGCGCCCGACGCAGCACCGAGAGGGCGGCACTGGCCCCGGCCGGGCCGGCGCCGACCACGACGACGTCCCACTCGGGTCGCGAGGAGCTCACCGCCCGACACTAACCGCGAGGTGGGGCAGGTGTCGCGGGCGCCTTGAGGGGTACGAAGATGCATACGCACGGGTGTGCGCCCGCACCGCGGCGGCACCGCCGGACGACGCACGAGGAGCTCACATGGAGTACCGGACCCTGGGGAGGAGCGGCGCAGCCGTCTCCACCCTGACGCTGGGCACGATGACGTTCGGTCAGGAGACCGACGAGGCGGGGGCCCACTCGCAGCTGGACGCCTTCGTCGAGTCCGGGGGCACGCTGGTCGACACGGCCGACGTCTACACCGGGGGCCAGAGCGAGCAGATCATCGGGAGCTGGCTCGGCAGCCGGCCATCGTCGGTGACCGACCGGGTCGTCCTGGCCAGCAAGGGACGCTTCCCCACGGGGGGCGGGCCCAACGACGTGGGTCTCTCGCGCCGCCACCTCACCCGCGCCATCGACGCATCGCTGGCGCGGCTCGGGGTCGAGCACATCGACCTGTACCAGGTGCACTCCTACGACCCGCTGACGCCGCTCGAGGAGACCCTGTCCACCCTCGACGACGCCGTGCGGGCCGGCAAGATCGGCTACGTGGGGCTGTCGAACTTCACGGGGTGGCAGCTGCAGCGAGCCGTCGACCTCGCCGAGCACCGCCACCTGGCTCCGCCCGTGACCCTGCAGCCGCAGTACAACCTCCTCGTCCGCGAGATCGAGTGGGAGATCGTGCCGGCGGCCCTGGCCAACGGCCTCGGTCTGCTCCCGTGGTCGCCGCTCGGCGGCGGGTGGCTCACCGGGAAGTACACCCGCGACGAGCGGCCCACGGGGGCAACGCGACTGGGGGAAGACCCTGAGCGCGGGGTGGAGGCCTACGACCGCCGCGGGAAGGTCGAGCGCACCTGGGACGTCGTCGACGCCGTACGCGCCGTCGCCGACGCGCGCCACGTCACGATGGCCCAGGTCGCTCTCGCGTGGTTGGTCGACCGTCCGTCGGTCACCTCGGTCATCCTCGGCGCCCGCACCCTCGAGCAGCTGAAGGACAACCTCGGCGCCGCCGATCTGCACCTCACGCCGGAGGAGACCACGCGCCTCGACACGGTGAGCGACCCGGGGGCGGCCGACTACCCCTACGGCGGCCCCGGGACCGACCAGCGCTCGCGCCGGATCGAGGGGGGTCGCTGATGGCGCTCCTCACCGGCCTGACCCGCGCCCTCGAGCGCCTCACGGACGCGGTGGAGGGCGCCTCGGCGCTCGACGCGCCCGCTGACGCGGTCAAGCGCGTCACCAGCAAGATCCCCCGTGGCCCGGTCAAGGACCTGCTCTCGGGCACCGCCCTCGGTCACCCGGCCCACCCGGCCGCCGTGACGCTGCCGCTCGGGGCGATCGGCAGCGCCACGCTGCTCGACCTGCTCAGCGGCGACGAGCAGGCCGTCCGGCTGCTCGCGACCACCGGTGTCGTCGGCGCGCTCCCGGCCGTACTCACCGGCTGGAGCGACTGGAACGAGACCAACGGGGCCGAGCGCCGCGTCGGCCTCGTGCACGCGGCGGGCAACGCGATCGGGCTGGGTCTGGTCGGCGCGTCGCTGCTCGCCGGCCGCCCAGCCGTGCGCCGGTCGCTGTCGGTCGCGGGTCTCGCCGTGATGGGGGGTGCGGGCTGGCTCGGTGGGCACCTGTCCTTCGCCATGGGGGTCGGCGTCGACACGACCGCCTTCCTCAAGCCACCGACCGACTGGACCGACGCGTGCGCGGAGGCCGACGTGAGTGCCGACAAGGGGATCGCCGTGACCGTCGAGAGCACACCGGTGCTGTTGGTGCGGCGTCCGCAGGGCATCGTCGCCATCGGTGACCGCTGCACGCATCGAGGCGCGCCGCTGCACGACGGCCAGATCCAGGACGGTTGCGTGGTCTGCCCGTGGCACGCCGCGAGGTTCTCGCTCGACGACGGCAGTGTCGCGCAGGGTCCGGCCACCCGACCTGCCTCGACCTTCGAGGTGCGGGTGGTCGCGGGTCGCGTCGAGGTGCGTCGGGCCGAGGAGCGGGCCCTGCGGCTCAACCCCACCCGCTGACGAGCTCTTCACCCTGCCCATCGGTCTGCTCTACCTGCAGGGCCAGTTCGGCTCCGACTACGGCGCCACGATGGCCTTCGCGTTGCTGACCGTCGCGCCGATGGTCGGGCTCTTCCTCGTCTTCCAGCGCTACTTCGTGCAGGGGTTCGCCCGCACGGGGATCCAGTAGCCCCGGAGGGTCAGAGCAGGGTGCGGATCGCGGCGATCGCCCCAGCCAGGTAGCGGTCAACGGCCACGCGGTCGTCGTCGCCGAGGTCCCGGTCGAGGGTCGCCAGGGCCTGGAACATCGGGGCCATCCTCGCGATGACCTCGGCCCGGCCCCCGTCGGTGAGGTGGACCTCCGTGCGGCGACCGTCGTGGGCGTGCGGGTGCCGCTCGACGTGGCCGTGCCCCACGAGCCGGTCGACCACGCCCGAGGCCGCGGCCGTGGTGACGCCGAGCCGGTGCGCCAGCTCGGCGGGGCCCATCGGCTCCACCGACAGGTGGCGCAGGGCGTGCAGCTCGGAGGTGCTGAGGTCGGCCCGGCGGGCGACGGCGGCCGGCACCGACCCGGCGACGTCGATGAGCGTCTGCAGGGTGCGCAGGGTCTCGCTCGGACGCCAGCCCGGGATGACGTCGGCGACGCCCGGAGGTCGCTTGGCGCCGGGTTGCGTGCTAGAAATAGGTCACCAACTTACGTATCTGTTAACCAAGGTGTTGACTCATCGTAGCTCCCCGCCGATGATCCCACCCGGAGAGGACCTCTCGTGGCCGCCCGCCGCACCGACAACGCCACCCGCAGCGACCCCGCGGCCCGCCCTCCGCGCCCGCGCATCGGTCCCCGAGTCGTCCTGGGGGCTGTGGTCGTCCTGCTCGCCTGGCTCGCGGTCGGCGGCGTGGGCGGGCAGTCGATCGGCCAGCTGTCGTCGGTGCAGAAGAACGACAACGCCTCGTTCCTGCCGCCGGACGCGGAGTCGACCAAGGTCGACGAGGCGGCCAGGGCCTTCTCCGACCAGGGCACCCTGCCCCTGATCGTCGTCGCCGAGCGAGGCGCCGCCCTCACCCCGGCCGACCTGACCGCGGCCCAGGCCTTCGCTGCGACGCTCCCGAGGCTGCCCCTCGACCTCGCCGGCACCTCCGCCACGGTCGGCGACTACCTCGTCGCCCCGCAGGTGGCCGCGGTGCCGAGCAAGGACGGCACGGCCTTCCTGGTCGTGCTCCCCCTGTCGACGACCAAGACGGCGGAGAAGATCGGCGACGCCACCCCGTTGACGGTCATCACGACGGCGGTCAAGGCCGCCGTCGAGACGGGCCTGCAGAAGCAGGGCTACACGGCCTACGTGACCGGCCCGGCGGGGTTCATCGGTGACCTCGTCTCGGCCTTCGCCGGCATCGACGGCATCCTGCTGCTCGTCGCCCTCGGCGTCGTGCTCGTGATCCTGCTCGTGGTCTACCGCAGCCCGGTGCTGCCGTTCGCCGTGCTGCTCACGGCCGGTTTCGGCCTCTCGGCCGCGGGTCTCGTGGTCTACAAGCTCGCCGAGGCCGGCCACATCACCGTCACCGGCCAGAGCCAGGGCATCCTGTCGATCCTCGTGGTCGGCGCGGCCACCGACTACTCGCTGCTGCTGGTGGCGCGCTACAAGGAGGAGCTGCACGACCAGGAGTCGACGTGGGTCGCCCTGCGCACCGCCTGGCGGGCCACGGTCGAGCCGATCGCGGCCAGCGCCGCCACCGTGGTGCTCGGCCTCCTGTCGCTCACCCTCGCCGAGCTCAAGGGCACCTCAGGCCTGGGGCCCGTGGGTGCCCTCGGCATCCTCGGCGCCCTCATCGCCGCTCTCACCCTGCTGCCCGCCCTGCTCCTGCTGGGGCGCCGCTGGATCTTCTGGCCGGCCATCCCGCGGGTCGACCATGCCCACCGCTCCGACTCGCTCGACGCCGGTCGGGGCTGGGGTCGCATCGCGCGCTTCGTCGGTGCCCGCCCCCGCGCCACCTGGGTCGTCACGGCGCTGGTGCTGCTCGCGGCGGCGGCGTTCCTGCCCACCCTCAAGAGCGACGGCATCTCGCAGTCCGACACCTTCCTCACCAAGGTCGACGCGGTCAAGGGCCAGGAGGTGCTCGCCCGCCACTTCGACGCCGGGTCCGGCTCGCCGGTGCTCGTGATCGCCCCGTCGGCGGTCGTCGACGCTGTGGTCGCCGCCCTGGGCACGGAGGCCGGTGTCTCCAACCCGTATGCCGGGCAGGCCCCCGGCGCGCCCGCCAAGGTCGTGGCGGGCAAGGTGCTCGTGCAGGCGACGCTCGCCGACGCGGCCGACTCACCGGCTGCGGTCGACACCGTGCGGCGCGTGCGGTCCGACCTGCAGCGGGTCAGCCCCGACGTGCTGGTGGGCGGCGAGACCGCCCAGACCCTCGACGTGCGCACCGCTGCCGACCGCGACCTCAAGGTCGTCATCCCGACCATCATCGCCGTGGTCTTCGTCGTGCTCATGCTGCTGCTGCGCTCGCTCGTCGCGCCCGTGCTGCTCGTCCTGGCCAACATCCTGTCCTTCGGGGCGACCATGGGGATCTCGGCGATCGTCTTCAACCACGTCTTCCACTTCCCCGGAGGGGACCCGACGACGGTGCTCTACGGCTTCGTCTTCCTGGTGGCCCTGGGCGTCGACTACTCGATCTTCCTGATGACCAGGGCCCGTGAGGAGACCGCCACACAGGGCCCGAGGCGGGGGGTGCTCACCGCCCTCGCCGTCACCGGCGGGGTGATCACCAGTGCCGGCATCGTGCTGGCCGCGACGTTCGGCGCGCTCGCGGTGCTCCCGCTGCTCTTCCTGGCCCAGATCGCCTTCATCGTCGCCTTCGGCGTCCTGCTCGACACCCTGGTCGTGCGCTCGCTGCTCGTGCCCGCTCTGGCCGTCGACCTCGGGCGGTGGACCTGGTGGCCGGGCCGACCGGCTCAGACTGCCGATGACGGTGGTGCCAGACCGCACCATCCGTAGGCGGGCGATTCGGGACCTCTGGGTCAAGAGCCCGGGAGAGTCCGACGGGCCGTGCCAGGGCGGCCCGACCTCGGGCCAGTGGTTCGACGCCTGGCGGTCGACTTCGTCACCCGGTCACAGGCGGCCGGCCGGCTCTGACCCGAGATCACCCACCGGCGTCTCAGTCGCCCCTCAGGTGACCGGGTGATGCTGGGGGCGTGACCACTCACCCCTCCGCCGCGGTCCTGCAGATCAGCGCTGTCGCCCTGCCGGTGGTCGCGCTGGTCGTCGTCGCCCTGACCTGGCTGACCCTGAGCCGCGCCGAGCGCTCCGCCCTCACCTACCGTGCGGCCGTCGCCGTCGGCGTCACCGTGGGGCTCGCCTCCCTCGCAGGTCGCCTGCCCCTCGACCTCACGGCGTATGCCGCCGTCGCCGCCGCGCTCCTCGTCCCCCTGCGCCGCCGGCTGGGCGGCGGGCTGCTGGCCGCGGTCGCCGTCGGTGCCCTGGCCCGCGGGGACCTGGAGGTCCACCAGCGCGCGGTGGTGCTCGGGGCAGTGGTGGCGGGCGTGCTCGCCGCGGTGGTCGGCACGCTCGTGTGGGAGCACCTCGACCCGCTGGCGGACGACGCTGCCAACCTCGCGACGGCGGGACGGGCACGCCGACCGGCCTGGATGCAGCTCTTCACCCCGTCCCCCCTCGACCTCGACCACCTCGACGCCATCATCGACGGGACCCTCGAGGAGCCGCTGGACGCTCACCCCTCCGGGCACGACGACGCCGCCGGGGCCGGCGTCCCGGTGGGTGCTGGCCCGTCCGAGGGGCAGACCCCGCACCGCCGGCGTGGCGTGACGCGACACGCGTAGGGCTCCGGGCTCAGCTGGGGGCACGCCCAGCATCCTGTCGGGTTGCCGACGCGCGAAACGAACCAGCCGGTGGAGGTCGGGCGGGCCATGGCCCAGGCCACCCCGGATTGACGGTCTGTCGCCAGGCCGAGGCGACCAGATCGGATCCCGCCTCGGCGGGGTAGCGTCGTCGGGTGGACCAGGCCGAGTTCGAGCGCTCTGCGCGAGACCTGGTCGGGCGCGACCCCGACCTCGCCGCGCTCGTGCGGGTCCACGGCATACCGGCGGTGTGGGCCCGGCCCCCCGGCTTCGCCGCGCTGGTGCTGCTGGTGCTCGAGCAGCAGGTGTCGCTGGCGTCGGGCGCGGCCGCGTTCCGCCGGGTCCGCGAGCGGATCGGGGCCATGACGCCGGAGGGCGTCCTGGGCACCACCTCGGCGCAGCTGCGCGAGGACGGCGTCTCGCGCCAGAAGGACCGCTACCTGCGGGCCCTGGCCGACGCCGTCGTGACGGGAGCGCTCGACCTCGGCGCGCTGTCGGACTGCGACGACGAGACGGCCCACCGCCGCCTCACCGCACTGCCCGGCATCGGGCGGTGGACCGCCGACTCCTACCTGCTCGCCAGCCTCGGGCGGCCCGATGTGTGGCCGGTCGGCGACCGTGCGCTGCAGGTGGCGGTCGGGGAGGCCCTGCACCTCGACGCGGTGCCCGGCCCCAGCGATCTCGAGCTCATCGGAGAGCGGTGGAAACCGTTGCGGGCCAGCGCGGCCCGGCTGCTGTGGCACGCCTACCTGCAACGGCGAGGGCGCGTCGAGACCGCCACCGACGCCTGGGGGTGACCGCCGACGGCGCCCGACCGGTGATGGCACCCTGCCGCCGTCGCGCGCGTCATCTCCCGCGACGGACCCTACGCGTGGGTCCACCCCGGCGGGCCGCTTCGGACAGCAGATCAGCGGCGGGGGCCGCTCGCGACGGTCTCGATGCGGCGTAACCGCAGTCGCGGTCGGGCGGCGGCCAGCACCGCCGTCGCCCCGGCATATCCGGGGGGGAGGGGGAGGTCCTCGAGCCACGAGGGTGAGTCGGTCAGCCCCTCGGGGGCCTCGAGCACGGCCGGGCGGCGCCCGGGCTCGCTCACGCGGATCGTGCGGGGGTTGAGCTCGAGCCCCGTGCCGACGGCCTTGAGGAAGGCCTCCTTGCGGGTCCAGACGCAGCCACGGTCCTGCTGCGTCCCGGCGTGCTCGGCGGGGTGGAGGGCCACCGCGGCGAAGCCGGCGAAGGCCGTGCGGGCGACCTCCTCGAGGTCGACACCGACCGGTCCGGCCTCGGTCAGGGCGACCGCTGCGAGCCCGGGTGCGCGGCTGAGGCTGAGGTGCAGCCGGGTGCCCGCCGGCTCGGCGAGCACGGGGCGCCCGTGGTCCGACGACCCGCAGACGGGGCACAGCGAGTCGATGCGCACCCGCAGCGGAGCCACCTCGAGGTGCCGGGCCACGGCGCGCACGAGCAGCTCTCGAGCAGGGTCGGCGTCACCCGTGCGGGCCCACCAGACCGTCAGGTCCACCACGACACCATTGGACCATCATCTCGGGCGCGCACGCTCTTCGTGGCTCTGCAACATCCCGACGGGGGCCACAATGTCGGTATGCCGTCACCTGGTGTCCCGACGCCGCCGACCTCCCCGCTCGCCGAGGCCGTGCTGGCTCCGCTGCTCGACCGGGCTGCCGAGCTGGTGGACGACGCGCAGGGCCAGCGGCCCGTCGTCCTCGGGGTCACCGGCTCCCCCGGCGCGGGCAAGACCACGCTCGCCGAGGCCCTCGTGGCGGCACTCGTGGCCGGTGGCCCCGCCCGACCTCCCCTCGTCGTCTCCCACCTGCCGATGGACGGCTTCCACCTGGCCGACGTGCAGCTGGCCCGTCTCGGTCTCGCCGACCGCAAGGGGGCTCCGGAGACCTTCGACGTCGACGGCTACCTCGCGGTGCTCCAGCGGGTGCGCAGCGGCGCCGGGCGACCCGTCTACGCCCCGGGCTTCGAGCGCGACCTGGAGCAGCCGATCGCCGCAGCCGTCGTCGTCGAGCCGTCGGTGCGCCTGGTCGTCACCGAGGGCAACTACCTCCTGCTCGACGACCCGGCCTGGCGTGCGGTCCGGGGGGCGATGGATCAGGTCTGGTACGTCGACCTCGACGAGGACGAGCGGCTGCGGCGCCTCGTCGAGCGGCACGTCGCCTTCGGCAAGGAGGCCGACGAGGCCCGGGCGTGGGCCCTCGGGCCCGACCAGGCCAACGCCCGGCGGGTGGTGGCGACCAGGGACGCCGCCGACCTCGTCGTGACCCTGGGGTAGTCGGCGCTGCGTGGCAGGGCCGGTGCCTGCCGTCCCCGCCTCTTGCGGTGACGGCACCGGCCGTAGTGGACTGCGGTCAGCACGTCGCTCCCCTCCGGAAGGCCATCGATGTCCGATCCCACCACCGCCCTGTCCCAGACGGCCGGCGAGACCGACCTCCCGCTCCTCGAGGTGACCATCGGCGACAGCTTCGACGCGACGGTGGCCCGCTTCGGCGACCGCGAGGCGCTCGTCGACGTGGCGCAGGCGAGGCGGTGGACCTACGCCGAGCTGGGCGCCGAGGTCGAGCGGCTGGCTCGGGCCTTCGTCGGGGCCGGGCTCGGCCCGGGTGACCGGGTGGGCATCTGGGCGCCGAACCGTTTCGAGTGGGTGATGGTGCAGTACGCCACAGCCAAGATGGGCGCGATCCTGGTCAACATCAACCCGTCGTACCGCACCCACGAGCTGAAGTACGTGCTCACCCAGGCCGGCATCACGATGGTCGTCGCTGCTCCCGCCTTCAAGACCAGCGACTACGCCGCGATGCTGGCCGAGATCCAGCCCGACGTGGAGACCCTCGAGTCGGTCGTCCTGATGGGCACCGACTCGTGGGATGCCCTGCTGGACAAGGCTGCTGACGTCACACCAGAGCGACTCGCCGAGATCCAGGGTGGGCTCCGTCCGGGCGACGCCATCAACATCCAGTACACCTCCGGCACCACCGGCTTCCCCAAGGGCGCGACCCTCAGCCACACCAACATCCTCAACAACGGCTGGTTCGTCGGCGAGCTCTGCCGCTACACCGAGGCCGACCGGGTCTGCATACCCGTGCCGTTCTACCACTGCTTCGGCATGGTGATGGGCAACCTCGCCTGCACCACCCACGGGGCGGCGATGGTCATCCCCGCGCCCGGCTTCGACCCGGCTGCGACGCTCCGCGCCGTCCAGGACGAGCGCTGCACCTCGCTGTACGGAGTGCCCACGATGTTCATCGCCGAGTGGGCCCTGCCGGACTTCGCGACGTACGACCTGAGCAGCCTGCGCACCGGCATCATGGCCGGGTCGCCGTGCCCGGCCGAGATGATGAAGAAGGTCATCGCGGCCGGCATCGACGAGGTCTCGATCTGCTACGGCATGACCGAGACCTCACCGGTCTCCACCCAGACCCGGGTCGACGACTCCTTCGAGCGCAAGGTCGGCACCGTCGGTCGGGTGGGGCCGCACCTGCAGATCAAGGTCGTCGACCCCGTGAGCGGCGAGGTGCTGCCCCGGGGGAGCGCCGGCGAGCTGGCCACGAGGGGCTACTCGGTCATGATCGGCTACTGGGAGGAGCCGGCCAAGACCGCCGAGGTGCTGCGGGACGGCTGGATGCACACCGGTGACATCGCGGTGATGGACGAGTCGGGATACGTGCAGATCACCGGCCGCATCAAGGACATGGTCATCCGCGGTGGTGAGAACGTCTACCCGCGTGAGATCGAGGAGTTCCTCTACACCCACCCCGACATCCTCGACGCCCAGGTCATCGGGGTGCCCGACGAGAGATACGGCGAGGAGCTGTGCGCCTGGGTGCGGATGCGTGAGGGCGCCGAGCCCGTGACGGCGGAGTCGGTGCGCGCCTTCGCCACCGGCAAGCTGGCGCACTACAAGATCCCGCGCTACGTGCGGATCGTCGACGACTTCCCGATGACCGTGACCGGCAAGGTACGCAAGGTCGAGATGAGGGAGAAGACCGTCGCTGACCTCGGGCTGGCACCCGCTCCCTGAGATCAGGGGCGCGGTCGACCTGCGAGGACCCGGTGTCCTGCCACAGGTGGGCCAGACCACGAGCGGCGGTCCCGGTCCGTCTCCGGCGGGGGGTCGGACGTCGCGCTCTGGCGGGCGGGCCCGGATATTGCGGGTGACACCGGACCCTAGGCTGGTGCCCATGGTCTCGCCCTCCGCTGCGCTCACTCCCCTGCTCACCTCGGCCATCGCCGCAGCCTTCGGCGAGGACCTGCGCGGCGTGGACCCGGTGCTGCGGCCGAGTCAGTTCGCCGACCTGCAGTGCAACGCCCCGCTCGCGCTGGCTAAACGGCTGGGCCTGCCGCCGCGCGAGGTCGCGGCCAGGATCGTCGCCGCCCTGGCCGACCTCGACGTGGACGGCACCTGCAGCGGCGTGCAGATCAGTGGCCCGGGCTTCGTCAACCTCACCCTCGCCGACAGCTGGATCGCCTCCAGGGCCACAGACCTCGGCGCTGACGACCGTCTCGGGGTGCCGCTGCAGGAGCGTCAGGTCGTGCCGATCGACTACTCCGCGCCCAACGTCGCCAAGGAGATGCACGTCGGCCACCTGCGCACCACGATCGTCGGGGACGCACTGGCGCGCACCCTGACGCACCTGGGCCACACCGTGATCCGGCAGAACCACATCGGTGACTGGGGCACGCCCTTCGGCATGCTCATCGAGCACCTGCTCGACGTCGGTGACGACTCGGCCGAGGCCGCCCTGCTGCAAAGCGACCCCAACGCCTTCTACCAGGGCGCCCGGACGAAGTTCGACGCCGGCGAGCCCTTCGCCACGCGCGCCCGGTCGCGGGTCGTGGCCCTCCAGTCCGGTGACGCCGACACGCTCGTGATCTGGCACCGGCTGGTCGACCTGTCGAAGCAGTACTTCAACCGGATCTACTCCACCCTCGACGTCACGCTCACCGACGCCGACCTGGCGGGGGAGTCGTCCTACAACGACGAGCTGGCGCAGATCTGCGACGAGCTCGAGGCGGCGGGGATCGCCACGGTCTCCGACGGGGCCCTGTGCGTCTTCCTCGACGGCTACACCGGTCGCGAGGACAAGCCCGTGCCGCTCATCATCCGCAAGTCCGACGGGGGCTACGGCTACGGCACGACCGACCTGGCGACCATCCGGCACCGGGTGCGCGACCTGCACGCCGACCGGGTGCTTTACGTCATCGGGGCGACCCAGGCGCTGCATCTGTCGATGGTCTGGGACACCGCCCGCAAGGCGGGGTGGCTGCCCGTCGACGTCGAGGTCGTGCACGTGCGGATCGGCAGCGTGCTGGGCGCCGACCACAAGATCCTCAAGACCCGCTCGGGTGACTCGATGCGCCTGATGGCCCTGCTCGACGACGCGGTGGCCAACGCGCACGCGGTGCTCGACGAGCGGCGTCCCGACCTCGACGACGCGACCCGGGACGACATCGCCCCGCAGGTCGGCATCGGCGCGGTGAAGTATGCCGACCTGTCGGTCGCCCACGACAGCGACTACGTCTTCGACCTCGAGCGGATGCTCGCCCTCACCGGCAATACCGGGCCCTACCTGCAGTACGCCGTGACCCGCGTGCGCTCGATCTTCCGCGCCGCCGGGGTCGAGGTCGAGGGCGTCGAGCGCGCGGTCGTCGTCACCGAGCCGGGGGAGCGCGCGCTGGCCGTGGCGCTGCTGAGGTTCGGTGACGTCGTCGCCGCCGTCGGAGACGAGCTCGAGCCCCACCGGCTGTGCGCCTACCTCTTCGACCTGGCCTCGACCTACTCCTCCTTCTACGAGGAGTGCCCGGTGCTCAAGGCGCCGACGACGCAGCTGCGCGAGTCGCGGTTGGCCCTGTGCGCCCTCACGCTCCGGGTGATGGTGGCGGGCCTGGAGCTGCTCGGGGTGCGTTCGCCCGCGCAGATGTGACGGCCCGCCAGCGGGCCCGCGCCCGGCACCAGCGTCGCCCTACGTCTCCCGGTGGGAGGGTGGGTCACAGCGCACCAGATCGAGGGCGAAGGCGACGTAGTCCTGGGCGACCTGCTCGGCGCTCGCCGACCCGTCGGGGCGGAACCACTGGGGCAGAGCGGTGCACAGCGTCACGACGGCGCGGGCCGCCTCGTGCGGCACAGGGGTGGTGAAGGCTCCCTCGCGCACGCCGTCCTCGACGGCGTCGTCGACGACGCGCTGCTCCTGCACCCGCAGGGCGGTGACGCGGGCCCGCTCGCCCGGCTCGAGGCTGCGCATCTCGGAGGCGCCGACGAAGCCCAGCTCGCGGCGGTGGGTGTGGAAGAGGGCGAGGCACTCGACGACGAGCGCGAAGCGCTCGACCGCATCGCGTCCCTGGGCCCTGGCCGCCTCGGTGCGGACGCGCAGGTCGTGCATCGTCAGGTCGAGCAGCGCGACCAGCATCTCCTGCTTGCTGGGGTAGTGGTGGTAGAGGCCGGGCACCGACAGTCCGGCGCGCTCGGCGATGGTGCGCATCGACGCGCCGTGGTAGCCGAACTCCAGGAAGGAGGAGAGCGCCCCCGTCAGCGCGGCGTCGAGGCTCAGCGGGGGGAAGGCGCGCCAGTCGACCGGGGTGGGAAACGCCACGTCAGCTGTCGTCTCCGTCGACCGGCGCACGGCGGGTCCGTGACCGGCCGCGCCATGGGGCGCGAGCAGCCGCTCCACCGGCACGTCGAGCGCCCGCGCCACCCGGGTGAGCCGCTCGCTCGAGACGCCGGTCTTGCCGGTCTCGATGCCGCTGAGGGTTGCCGGGCTCACGCCCACGAGGAGGGCCAGGTCGCGCAGGGTCTGGCCGCGGCCCTGGCGCACGCGACGGATGCTCGCCCCCAGCGCGGCACGGTGACCGATGGGCGCGGCAGGCGGCGGGGTCGGTGCCGCAGCCGAGGTCATGACGGCACGCTAGCGGGGCCGCCGAGCCCCGGCCACGTGAAGCGGTGTCTCGCCGCACGTCGTGCTCCTTTCAGCAATGCTGAATCCCATGTGGTGAGACCGTCGGTGAACACACCTCTTGACACAGCACTTCTGGCTGGACAGGCTGGCCGACGACATCCAATGCCGAGCAATCGCTCGGTCGGCCACGTCTGCTGCAACGACGCTGCCCACCGGCCCAGGAGGATCCCATGTCTGATTCCGCGACCCCCGCGACCCCCGTCGTCCCGCCCCTGGGCGACCTGCTCAAGGACTCCCCGAAGAACTGGGGCAAGTGGGGAGCCGACGACGAGGTCGGTGGCCTGAACTACCTCGGCACCGAGCAGGTGCTCGCCGCGGCCTCGCTGATCCGCTCGGGAAAGGTCTTCACCCTCCAGCGTCTCATCGGCGACCCCAAGGGTGACCCGGTCTGGCCGGGGCGCACCCCCGCCGAGCGCACGCAGATCCTCGACGAGTCGACGTGGGACGGCGGCGGCGGCCCGGCCTACCCCGGCGGCCTGCACTACGCCGACGACAAGATCAACGCCTTCCTGCAGGGCTCCACCCAGTACGACGCCCTCGGGCACGTCTGGTACGACGGGCAGCTCTGGAACGGCTACGACGCGCGCACGACCATCGGCGGCCTGCAGAAGGCGAGCATCGAGCCGATCGCCCAGCGCGGCGTCGTCGGGCGGGCCGTGCTGCTCGACATGGCGCGCTTCCGCGGCAAGCCGAACCTCGACTCGGCCGAGACCTACACGCACGATGACCTGCTCGCCTGCGCCGCGGCCCAGGGCGTCGAGCTGCGCAAGCGCGACATCATCGTCATCCGCACCAACTTCCTCCAGCTCTTCTTCGAGCTCGGCGACGCGTTCTACGAGGGCTTCTGTGAGCCCGGTCTGGTCTACAGCCCCGAGCTCGTGCAGTGGTTCGCCGACATGGAGATCCCCAACCTCGTCACCGACACCATCGCCAACGAGGTGACGACCGACCCCAACAACGGCGTCGCCCTGGTGCTGCACAACGCCCTGATGCGCAACCTCGGCGTGACCCTCACCGAGATCGCCGACCTCGAGCTGCTCGCCGACGACTGCGCGGCCGACGGTGTCTACGAGTTCTTCTACGCCGCAGCGCCGCTCAAGGTGGCTCTCGGCAGCGGCTCGCCGGTCAACCCCCTCGCGATCAAGTAGGGGCCGTGAGCGTCTACGACGAGCGCCCCTGGCTGCCCCTCTACGCCGGCGGGCCGGCCGAGCTCACGCCGGAGTTCGTCGACGCCCTGTCGATGTTCGAGGCCGGGCTGGCGGCCGAGCCCGACGGGGTCGCCATCCGCTACTTCGACGGGGCGCTGAGCCGGGCCGAGCTCGCAGAGCAGAGCGACGCGCTCGCCGTGGCCCTGCTCGACCACGGCTTCCAGCGCGGCGACCGGCTGGCGGTCTACCTGCAGAACGTGCCCCAGTTCGTCGTCTGCCTGCTGGCCACGTGGAAGGCCGGCGGTGTGATGGTCTCGATCAACCCCATGAGCCGGGTGCGCGAGCTGTCCTACCTGCTCAAGGACTCCGGAGCTACGGTGCTCGTCTCGCTCGAGACGCTCTACGACGAGGTGGCGCGCGAGGTCGTGCCCGACACCGCCGTCACCCTCGTGCTCACCACCAGTGAGCTCGAGCACCAGACCCGCCACGACCCGCGCCTCTTCGCCGGTCTGGGCCGCACGCGGCACGACGGCACGAGCGACCTCTCCGAGGTCATCAGCCGGTATGCCGGGCAGTCACCCCCACCGGTCTCGCTCGCCGCCGACGACGTCGCCTTCCTGACCTACACGTCCGGCACCACCGGCGTGCCCAAGGGGGCGATGAACACCCACGGCAACGTCGTCTTCACCGCGATGGTCTACCGCGACTGCGCCCGGTTCGCCTCGGGGGGCTCGGTCTTCGGCATCGCGCCGCTCTTCCACATCACCGGCCTGATCGGTCACGTCGCCGTGAGCTTCCTGTCGCCGCTGACCCTCGTGCTGGCCTACCGCTTCGAGGCGGGGGTCGTGCTCGATGCACTCGTCGAGCACCGTCCGACCGTCACGATCGGGGCCATCACGGCCTTCAACGCGCTGCTGGCGTCACCCGACTTCAGTCGCGACGCCTTCTCGTCGTTCACGTCCGTCTACTCCGGTGGCGCCGCGATCTCGCCGACGGCAGAGAAGGCCTTCCGGGTCGCCACCGGGCAGCAGGTGCACAACGCCTACGGCCTCACCGAGACCACCAGCCCGATGACCTTGACGCCCTTCGGCGCCGACTCCCCGGTCGACCCGACGTCGGGCGCTCTCTCGGTCGGTGCGCCGGCCCCCAGCACGATCGTGCGGATCCAGGACGAGCAGGGGGGCGACCTGCCTCTCGGCGAGGTAGGCGAGATCGTCGCCGACGGCCCGCAGGTCGTTGCCGGCTACTGGGGCAAGCCCGACGAGACGGCGGCCAACCTGCCGGGCGGAGCCCTGCGCAGCGGTGACGTGGGCTTCATGAACGAGGCCGGCTGGGTCTTCATCGTCGACCGCAAGAAGGACATGATCAACGCCTCTGGCTACAAGGTGTGGCCGCGCGAGGTGGAGGACGTGCTGGCCGAGCACCCCGCGGTGCGGGAGGCGGCCGTCGTGGGGGTGCCGGACGAGAAGCGGGGCGAGACGGTGAAGGCCTTCGTCAGCCTGAAGGCGGGCACCCACGCCGAGCCCGACGAGCTCATCGCGCACTGCAAGGAGCGGATGGCGGCCTACAAGTACCCGCGGCAGGTCGTCGTGGTCGACGAGCTGCCGAAGACCGTCACCGGCAAGATCCTGCGCCGCGAGCTGCGCGGCTGATGCACGCGGGCCGGGGCCGCGTTGCCTGCTGGTGAGGCACAGCAGGCACACTCTGGCTAATTCGGGCTATTCTGGCGCGGTGGGTGCCGGTTCCCACTATCGTGCTCTTGCCGGGGCCGGGACGTTTCGGGAGGGTGAGCGAGTGACCGACAGCGACGGTGGTCTCGGGCAGGAGCTCCGGTCGCTGCGGCTGGCGCAGGACATGTCGGGTGGCGCCACCTTCGTGGTCGACCTCGGCCTGCGCATGGTGTCGGCCAGCGGGCCCGATCTGGCCGCAGCCGGGATGGACGGGGACGCGCTGCGGGGCCAGCAGCTGACCGACATCCTCGGACCAAGCGCCCCTACGGCCCTGCTCGAGGCCTACGGGTCGGCGGTGGCGGGACGGGACGCCGACCTCGAGTTCGTCGACCAGGTGAGCGGGCGACTCTTCCGGGTCGAGATCCGGCCCCTGCGTGGGGTCGGCGAGACGGTCATCGGTGCCGTGGCGCGGTCGACCGACCTGTCGGCGATGCGGGCCAAGGAGGCCCAGCTGGAGCACGCCGCCGCCCTCAACGTCATGGGCGTCTCGACCTACGACGTGCGCTCGGGGTGGCACCACGACCAGTGCACCATGGACCTGCTGGGGCTCGACGACCCGACGGTCGAGGCCGCGGAGCTGATCGAGCAGGCCGTGCTGCCCGAGGACCGAGAGGGGCTCGTCGCGAGCTGGCGCCTGCTGCGGGTCGACGGCGGGCGAGCGACCGTCACCTACCGGGTCCGGAGCAGGCCCGGGGCCGACGTGCGGCCCGGCTCTGAACGGCGCATCCAGTGCACGATCGACGTGGTCATCGGCCAGGAGGGTCAGCTCCTGCGGGTCGTCTCGACCCAGATCGACGTGACCGCCGCATCGAGGGCCGCGGCCGAGATCGAGCGGGCCCGTCAGCGGGTGCACGCCGACCGGCTGACGATGGTGCGCGACTTCAGCGCCGTGCTCACCTCCGCGCACCTCTCGATCGGCGACATCATCGAGACCGTGAGCGACCTGGCGGCGGTCGCGCTGGGAGGCGGCACCAGCCTGGCCGAGCTCTCGGCCGACGGCTCAGGTCTCGTGCGCTCCGCCGTCAGCCACCAGGACGGGGCGACCAAGGAGACCATGGCCCGGTGGTTCGGCTCGGCGACCGGAGTGCCAGGCCCGATGGGGCCCCTCCGGCAGCGGGTCATCGAGACCGGCCGAGCCTGGAACAGCAACGACGTCCCCGACTGGAGGCAGGCGTTCGAGGCCGAGGAGGGCCGGCCGCCGTTCGCCGGTCTGAGGCACCTCGTCATCCTCCCGGTCTGCGACCGTGCGCGGGTGGTGGGCCTCCTGGCCATTCTCCGCACGGACGGCAGCGAGCCCTTCGTGGAAGCCGACATCGACCTGGCCCAGATCCTCGCGGACCGTGCGGGCGCGGCCATCATCTCCGACCGGGCCGTGGTGTCAGAGATCTACGAGCGCGAACGGCGCCGGGTCGAGAGCCTCCTGCTCGACGACGCCCGCAGCCAGCGTCGCGGGCTGGTGGAGCGTCTCTCGGCGACGGAGTCGCGCGAGCGCCGGCTGCTGGCGGAGGCGGTGCACGACGAGCCGATCCAGCTCATTGCCGCGGCGAGGCTGCGGGTCATGGCCCTGGGCCGACGTCTCGACAAGGAGGCCGCCGCCGAGGGCGGGCCGGCTCGACAGCCCACGCACGACGAGACGGCGCGCATCGGCACGATCCTCGAGACCGCGATGGAGCGGTTGCGGCTGCTGATCGTCGCGCTCTCGCCCCAGGACTTCGAGGACGGGCTGGTCGCCGCCCTGGGTGAGGTGGCCGATGGCACCTTCCGCGGCACCCAGACGGTGGTGACGTGTACAGGCCCCGAGGCGTTGCCGCTGACGGCTGAGCAGCAGCAGGCAGCCCTGCTGATCCTGCGCGAGGCGCTGGTCAACGCGCGACAGCACGCGAACGCGGTGCAGGTGGTCGTGCAGGTGCAGGTCGAGCCCACCCAGACCGTGCTGAGCGTCGTGGACGACGGCGTGGGCAGCGCCGACATCGGCCCACGCAAGGGCCACCTCGGCATGGTGTCGATGCGCGCCCGGGCCGAGGACGCCGGCGGTCAGCTGACGGTGGAGAGCGCCGTGGCCGTCGGCACCACCGTGGTTCTCACCTTCCCCCTGCCGGACTGACTCCGACGGGGAGCCGACAGCGGCCCCACAGCCGACCCCCAGCGCCGCGGCCCAGAGTCGAGCCCACGGCCCGGAGGACCTGGGTCCGACGTCGAAGGAGTCCCGATGACCATGCCCGCCGCGGCCCGCTACCCGCTCGACCTGCCCCTCGAGCTGCACGGACCGGCATCCGAGTGGAGCCGGTGCTCGACGCTCGTGCGGGTCGTGACCGCAGAGCCGGGGGCGCTGCGGCCGGCGAGGAGGCTGGTCGACGACGTGCTCGCGGGCATGGACCTCACGGCTGACGGCCGACCCCGGGCCGCGGACCGCTGCGCGCAGGTCGTCGCGTCCAGGCTCGGGGTCGGCACCCTCGTCAGCCTCGGCGGTGACATCTCCACCGCGGGGCCCGCGGGCGCGTCGGCCGACTCCGGGTGGGACGTGCTCGTGCAGGACGTCGATGGTGGGCCGGCCAGCGTAATCGCCGTCCCGACCGGGCTCGCCCTCGCGACGGTCGCCGTTCCGGGCCGGGCCCGGTGGCGTGCAGTGACCGTGGTCGCCGCCGACTGCGTCACCGCTCGGGCGGTTGCGACGAGGCTGCTCGACCACCCTGGTGGGGGTGACGGGTCCTGGTCGGTGGGACTGCCGCTGCGCGCGGTCCGGCTCGACGGCACGGTCGAGGTCGCCGGTGGCTGGCCGGCCGATGCCGAGACCGGCGACACACCGGTGGTCGATCTCGACGATTCACGGGACAGTTGCCGCGTGCTGGGGCTACTCTGAAGTGGTTGCGACATCAACAGTCGCTGCCGGGAGGTACCTCACCTCCCTCAGAACCCTCCGGGGCTCCCAAGAACCCTGAAGGCCCGCGATGAGCCCCGAGTCTCGCGGGCCTTCAGTCTTGCCCGGGGTACCCGTCGCGAGGTGTGTGAGCACCGACACGCGGCGGCGAGGAGCGCAGAGTTTCCGCCCAGGCTCCCGAGCGTCTAGGTTTCGCGCATGCGTATCGGAGTGCCCCGTGAGACCTCCCCGGGTGAGACCAGGGTGGCGGCGACGCCTGCGTCGGTGGAGAAGCTGATCGGTTTGGGCTATGAGGTGGTGGTGGAGGCGGGCGCGGGCCGGCTCGCGTCGTTCCCTGATGAGGCGTACGCCGCGGCGGGTGCGGCGGTGGTGAGGGCGGCCGACCTGGATGCCGTGTGGGGCAGTGACGTCGTCGTGAAGATCAATGCGCCGGATGACGCCGAGATCGCGATGCTCCGCGACGGCGCGTTGCTGGCGTCCCTGATCAGCCCGGCGCTGAAGCCTGACCTGGTGGCCAAGCTCGCGGCGCGACCGGTGACGGTTCTGGCGATGGATGCGGTGCCCCGGATCAGCCGGGCGCAGGCCCTGGATGTGTTGTCGTCGATGGCGGGGATCGGCGGCTACCGCGCGGTGATCGAGGCGGCGCACGAGTTCGGCAGCCTCTTCACCGGTCAGGTCACCGCGGCGGGGAAGGTGCCGCCGGCGAAGGTCCTCGTCATCGGTGCGGGCGTTGCGGGTCTCGCGGCGATCGGCACGGCGGGCAGCCTCGGGGCGGTGGTCCGCGCGTTCGACGCGCGGGTGGAGGCGGGTGAGCAGGTCGAGTCGATGGGTGCGACGTTCCTGCAGGTCGAGCGCACGGAGGCTGAGCAGCAGGCGTCGGCCGACGGGTACGCCACGGTGACCAGTGACGACTTCAACGCCCGTGCCGCGGCGTTGTACGCCGCGCAGGCGAAGGACGTCGACATCATCGTGACGACCGCGTTGATCCCGGGGCGTCCGGCGCCGCTGCTGATCACGGCGCAGATGGTGGCGTCGATGAAGCCGGGCAGTGTCATCGTCGACATGGCCGCAGCGAACGGCGGCAACTGCGAGCTGTCGGTGGCGGGGCAGGTCGTGACCAGCGACAACGGGGTGAAGGTCATCGGCTACACCGACCTGCCGGGCCGGCTGCCGACGCAGGCGTCGAACCTCTTCGCGCAGAACCTCGTCAACCTGCTCAAGCTGCTGACCCCCGGCAAGGACGGCCAGGTCGTGCTCGATCTCGACGACGTCGTCCAGCGGGGGATGACGGTCGTGCGCGAGGGTGAGCTGATGTGGCCTCCGCCGCCGGTGCAGGTCTCCGCGGCCCCGGCTGCGACTCCCGTGGCGGCCCGGCCGGTCAAGGAGGTGAAGCCGCCGGCGTCCCCGACCAGGCAGTGGACCGGTCTCGGGATCGCCGCGCTCGTGCTCTTCGCCGCCACGGCTTTCGCGCCCGGCCAGCTCGGGGAGCACCTGACCGTGCTGACGCTGTCGGTGGTGATCGGGTTCTACGTCATCGGCAACGTCTCCCACGCCCTGCACACACCGCTGATGTCGGTGACCAACGCGATCTCCGGGGTGATCCTGGTCGGCGCGATGCTGCAGATCGGGTCGGCCCAGCTGGTCGTGCAGCTGCTCGCGGCCGTGGCCGTGCTGCTGGTCAGCATCAACGTCGCCGGCGGCTTCGCCGTGACCCGTCGCATGCTCAGCATGTTCTCGAGAGGATGAGCTGCGCGATGACCACGCAGAGCGCCACCTTCGCCGCCTACCTCGTCGCCGCGATCGCCTTCATCCTCAGCCTCGCCGGCCTCAGCCGGCACGAGACCTCCCGCCGCGGCGTGACCTACGGCATCCTCGGGATGGCCGTCGCGGTCGCCGCGACCCTCGCGCTGCTGCTGCAGCACCCGAGCGGGCTCGGGCTGACCCTGCTCGCGGTCGCGGTCCTCGTCGGCGGGGCCATCGGGCTCTGGCGGGCCCGCGTCGTCGAGATGACCGGCATGCCCGAGCTCATCGCGCTGCTGCACAGCTTCGTCGGGCTCGCCGCGGTGCTCGTGGGGTGGAACGGCTACCTCGAGGACACCCCCCTGACGGGGTCGCTGCTCGGGGTGCACCACGGCGAGGTCTTCGTCGGCGTCTTCATCGGCGCGGTCACCTTCACCGGCTCGATCGTGGCCTTCCTCAAGCTGTCGGCCCGGATCAGCTCCGCGCCGCTCATGCTGCCGGGCAAGAACCTGCTCAACCTCGGAGCCCTCGCCGGGTTCGTGGGCCTGACCGCGTGGTTCGTGGCCCGACCCTCCCTCGGGCTGCTGATCGCGGTCACGGTCGTCGCCCTCGCGCTGGGCTGGCACCTCGTGGCCTCGATCGGCGGCGGCGACATGCCGGTCGTCGTGTCGATGCTCAACAGCTACTCCGGGTGGGCGGCCGCGGCGTCGGGATTCCTGCTCGACAACAACCTGCTCATCGTGACCGGCGCCCTCGTCGGCTCCTCCGGTGCCTACCTGTCCTACATCATGTGCCAGGCGATGAACCGCTCGTTCATCTCCGTCATCGCCGGCGGCTTCGGCATCGAGGCCCCTACCGGTGGGGCCACCGACTACGGCGAGCACCGCGAGACCTCGGCGGCCGAGGTCGCCGAGCTGCTGCGGGAGGCCACCACGGTCGTCATCACCCCGGGCTACGGCATGGCCGTCGCCCAGGCGCAGTACCCCGTCGCAGCCCTCACCGCCACGCTGCGTGAGCGCGGCATCACGGTCCGGTTCGGCATCCACCCCGTCGCGGGCCGGCTGCCCGGGCACATGAACGTGCTCCTCGCCGAGGCCAAGGTCCCCTACGACATCGTCCTCGAGATGGACGAGGTCAACGACGACTTCGCCGACACCGACGTCGTGCTCGTCATCGGCGCCAACGACACCGTCAACCCCGCCGCCGAGGAGGACCCGGGCTCACCCATCGCCGGGATGCCCGTGCTCGAGGTCTGGCACGCGAAGAACGTCGTCGTCTTCAAACGCTCCATGGCCTCCGGCTACGCCGGTGTGCAGAACCCGCTCTTCTTCCGCGACAACGCCGCGATGCTCTTCGGCGACGCGAAGGACCGGGTCGAGGACATCATCCGCGCGCTCTGAGGAGGAGGTGCGGGGGGCGCGCAGCCCACTGAGCCGACGTCAGTCGTCGTCGCGGCCGACCGGGCCGGTGTCGTCGGTGTGCCGCCGGGCGAGGTCGTCGCTGGCGTAGAGCGACTCACCCTCGGCGCTCTCACTGGCATACGGGTCGCTGGCCCGGGTGGGGTCGGGCTGCCACGGCTCGTAGACCTCGTGCGAGGCGTCGTAGCGGTGCTCCTCGTGGGCGGGGCGACCCGGGGTGATCGGCACCGGGCGAGAGAAGTCGCCCTCCCGCGAGACCGCGGAGGGGAGGGGTCGCGGCGCGGGATCGGCCTCGGGCTCCCACGGCTCCTGCGTCAGCCACTCCTGGGCCCAGCCCTCGTCGGCGTCGTCGGTGGCGGCGTCATCGGCCTCGTCGTCAGCGTCGTCGTCAGCCTCTCGGACCGTCCGGCGCGGTGCGTCGTCGTCAGGGCTGCCGAAGAGCTCGGTGCAGATGGCGAGGTAGGTCTCGTCGGGGTCCTTGATCCAGCGGATCTCGCGCAGCGCCTGGTCCTGGCCGGCGCTCTCCAGCACGAACTCCCCGAAGCCGAAGACCCGACCCAGGAGCGGGCGGACGTAGGTCAGGTCGGTGACCTTGGTCATCGGCATCATGGGCACGATCTTGCTGAAGGCGCCCTTGGTGACGAACATGCGCTTGTTGGTGACGACGAACCACTCGAGGCGCCACTGGATCACGTCCCAGAGCAGCCAGCCGGTCACCCCGAAGAAGACCCACCACAGGGCGTTGGTGACCGGTCCAGCACCGTCAGGGGCGACGAGGCCGGCCCACACGGCCAGGACGAGCGCCCCGACCCATCGGGACACCGGCACCGCGAGCACGCCCCAGTGGCGGTGCGCGGCGATGAAGTGGCGTTCGTCGGCGATGAGGTAGCGCTCATAGCTCGGGCCGCGCACCACGGGGTCGACTAGCTCATCAGGGCGTTGAAGAAGGTGAAGATGGCCTGCACGCCCTGCATGATCACGTCGACGGACGTGCGCACGATGTCGGCCGCCTGCGTCGGTGACTTGACCACGGCGTAGATGAGGAAGCCGATGAGGAGCCACCCTCCGACCTGCTTGACGCGCTCGAGCACGATCTCTCCTCCGACGTGTGGGAGGGCCTCCCCATAGCCCAGTGACCAGTGTGACAGAAGGGGCGACTGTGGTGGGGATGCCGCGCCCCCGGGCTCAGACCAATCCGTAGAGCCGGTCGCCTGCGTCACCCAGGCCGGGCACGATGTAGCCGAGCTCGTTGAGCTTCTCGTCGACGGCGCCGGTGACCAGCGTCACCGGGGTCTCGAGGCCGGCGAGCTCGCTCTCGAGGTGCGCGATGCCCTCGGGGGCCGCGAGCAGCGTGATCGCGGTGATGTCGGTGGCGCCCCGGTCGACGAGGTAGCGGATGGCCATCGCCAGGGTGCCGCCGGTCGCGAGCATCGGGTCGAGCACGTAGCACTGCCGCCCCGAGAGGTCGTCGGGCAGCCGGTTGGCGTAGGTCACCGCCTCGAGCGTCTCCTCGTTGCGCATCATGCCGAGGAAGCCGACCTCGGCCGAGGGCAGGATGCGCACCATCCCGTCGAGCATGCCCAGCCCTGCGCGCAGGATGGGCACGACCAGCGGCTTGGGGTTGGCCAGCTTGATACCCGTCGTCGGGGCCACCGGGGTGACGATGTCGAAGGGCTCGACGCGCACCTCGCGCGTCGCTTCGTACGCCAGGAGGGTGACCAGCTCTTCGACGAGCCGCCGGAAGGTGGGGGAGTCGGTGCGCTCGTCGCGCAGGTAGGTCAGCTTGTGGGTGATGAGTCGGTGGTCGGCGACGTGCACGCGCATGAGGAAAACGTATCGTGGTCGCGTGTCGCCCACGTTGCCCGCGTCGTCGCCTGCGCCGAGCGGCGCCGGCGCCAACCTGCCGGTCGGCTCCGACGGACTGCCCCACGACCCCCGGTATGCCGCCTGGATGGGTCGGGCGCTCGAGCTCGCCGCCCGCGCCGGTGCGGCCGGTGACGTGCCCGTCGGCGCGGTCGTCGTCTCGGCGCAGGGCGACGTGGTGGGGGAGGGCGGTAACCGACGTGAGGCCGACACCGACCCCACCGCGCACGCCGAGGTGGTGGCGCTGCGGGCGGCGGCGCGGCACACGGGGTCGTGGCGGCTCACCGGGTGCACGCTGGTCGTGACGCTGGAGCCGTGCCCCATGTGTGCCGGGGCCGTGCTGTTGGCGCGGGTGCCGACCCTCGTGCTCGGCGCGTGGGACCCGAAGGCCGGTGCGTGCGGCTCGGTCTGGGACCTCGTGCGCGACCGCCGGGCGAACCACACGGTCGAGGTCGTGGGCTCCGTGCGGGAGGCCGAGTGCGCGCAGCTGCTGCTCGATTTCTTCGCGGCCCGTCGACTCCGGTAACCTGCTCGGCGGTGGCGTGTCCGAGCGGCCTAAGGAGCACGCCTCGAAAGCGTGTGTGGAAGCAATTCCACCGTGGGTTCAAATCCCACCGCCACCGCCAGGGGACCTTGACGAAACGTGAGGTCCTGTGGGTGACGAAACCCCTCGTGGGCGACCGTTTGAGGTCGCTCGGCGGGGGGTTTCGTCGTTGCCTGGGGCCGGAGTGGCTGAGTGGGTGGTGCGACCGGCTTCTGCGGGCTGTCCAGGGCAGGTGTTCAGGTGTGGCCCAACCCCGACGAGGGCCGCGACGCCGACCTGAGTCTCTTCGAGGACTCCGTCCTCGGGGTGCCTTCCGAGCGACCCGACGGCACCGCGCGGACGAGTGAGCTGGCGATGCTGGCCAACGGCTCGCTGTCACGGCTGTCGCACCTCGCCCGTCGCCTGGAGGGCAAGGGCTTCATCCGTCCGCCGGGAGCCCGTGCCCTCCCACGGCCGGATGACCGTCGCGATCCTCCTGGAGCCGGGGCTTCGCGCGATCGAGGACGCGGCTCCCGACCTCGTGCGGCACGTGCGGTCGGTCCATTCCGGGGCCCTGACCCGCGCGGAGCAGGCCGAGCTCGGCCGCCTGGCGGCCGAGGTCGTCGAGGCGATCGGCGATAGCGTGCGGGAATGAGCGACGACGCACGTTCCCGACCTGATCCGATGAGCCTGCCGGTGGTGGCGCAGCGTGGCCTCTACTACGACGAGCTGCAGGAGGGTGTGCGCTACGTGCACGCCCCGGGCAAGACGGTGGAGGACGCCGAGAACGGCATCTTCAGCATGCTGACGCTGAACCCCGCTGCGCTGCACCTCGACGCGGTGGCGGGTGCCGAGGGCGAGTACGGCAGGCGGCTGGTCAACTCGATGCTGACCCTGTCGACCCTCGTCGGCCTGTCGGTCGGCCACCTCACCCTCGGCACGACGGTCGCCAACCTCGGCTTCGGCCGCGTCACCTTCCCCGCCCCGGTCTTCGGGGGCGACACGCTCGCGGGCAGCACGGTCGTGCTGTCGAAGCGGGAGTCGCGCTCGCGCCCGGAGGTCGGGATCGTCGTCTTCGAGCACACGGCCCGCAACCAGCACGGGGTGGTCGTCGCCGTCGCGGAGCGCTCGGCGATGATGCGCCGCGCGCCGGCGGGCGCATGACCCCGGCCCACGCATGACGACGTATGGAGCGCCGGACCCCTTGGGACCACACCCTTTCGGGCCCGCTCTGCTCTTCTGCCCCGGCGACCGACCGGAGCGCTTCGCCAAGGCGCTCGAGCGCGCCGACACCGTGATCCTCGACCTGGAGGATGCCGTCGCGCCGGCCGACAAGGAGGCGGCTCGCGCCGCTGTCGAGGCGGCGCTGCCGGCGCTCGAGGAGCAGGTCTTCGTCCGCGTGAACGCCACTGGCACAGCGTGGTTCGCCGACGACCTGGCCATGCTGCGCCGCGCCGGGCACCAGCACGTGATGCTGCCCAAGGCTACTCGCGCTGATGACCTCGACCGGCTCGAGGGGCTGCGGGTGCTCGCCCTGTGCGAGACCGCGGCCGGGGTGCTGCACGCCGAGCAGATCGCGGCGCACCCCGCGTGCGAGGCCATCATGTGGGGCGGGGAAGATCTCGTCGCCGACCTGGGTGGACGACGCAGCCGCGGCGACGACGGGCGATACCACCCGGTGGTCGAGCACGCCCGGCTGTCAGTGCTGCTCGCCGCCGGGGCCGCCGGCAAGACGGCGGTCGACGGCGTGCACCTCGACATCGGCGACCTCGCCGGCCTGCGCCGCGAGTCGCTCGAGGCCGTCGACGTGGGCTTCGGCGCGAAGGCGTGCATCCACCCGAGCCACGTCGGCGTCATCCGTGCGTCCTTTGCGCCGACGGCCGAGATGGTCGACCGGGCGCGGGCCGTGCTCGCCGCCGCGGCCACCGAGAAGGGCGTGTTCCGCCACGAGGGGCGGATGGTCGACGAGCCGGTGCTGCGCCAGGCGCGCGCGACCCTCGCCCGCACCGACTGACGCCTCTCCGGCGTTGCCCCGCAACGGTGCTCGGGTCAGGGTGCGTGCGTGGGCAGCAGCTCGCCCACCGGTACCGCCGCGCTCAGGCGGTTGCCGGCCGGCGCGAGGGGGCAGGCCCACGCCGGGTCGTAGGCGCACGAGGGGTTGTAGGCGAAGTTGAGGTCGACCACCCAGTCGTCGCCGACCCGGCCGAGGTCGGCTCCCTTGACCGTGTCGAGCAGGTAGCGCCCGGCCCCGTAGGTCGTCGGTCCTGCCGTCGCGTCGCGCAGGGGCACGAAGATCCCGCCGCCGTAGGACCCCAGCCACCACATGTCGAGCCCGCCGAGCCCCGGCAGCTCGAGCCGCCCGGTCCGCTCGAAGGGCACGGCGCCGTCGCTGCCGGTCTGCGGTGCCCACGACTGCGGGCCCGCCGCCTGCACCGGCAGCACGAAGCGGAACGCCGGGTCGTAGGCCGCGTGCCGCAGCTCCTGACCCGGCTGCCGCGCCGAGGCGGGGTGGGTGGCGAAGAGGGCCTCGCGGCCCGCGACCCAGGCCGCGTGGGCGGTGGCCGGGTCGCGCTCGTCGCGGACGGCGGCGTACAGGGCGTGGACCTCGCGTCGCCACGAGGCGACCGCGAGCGGGGGGGGAGTGGTCACCCCCTCATCATGCTCACCGACCCTCCGACTTCCCGACTAGTTGCGTCCAGGGCACCGTTTCTGGGCTCTGTGGGCCCCAGTTCGGGGCCTGGAACGCCACACGTCGACTTGGGGGGCAGGTCAGGCCCAGGAGCTTGCGGCGCCGGCTGCCGCGTCCTCGACGAGGGCGTCGACGGTCTCCTCGACGTCGAAGCGGTTGGCGCCGATGCCGCTGGCGAAGCCCCGCTTGATCCAGCCCGCGACATACATCCCCGGCTGGGTCTGACCGGTCGCCGGGTCGACGACCCGACCGCCGGAGTGCGGCACCGTGCCGCGGGCCTCGTCGAAGGGCAGGCCGGGCAGGGCTCGTCCGCGGCGGCCGATCGAGGTGACCACGAGCGGGGTCTCGAGGGTGAAGGCGTCGAGGGCCACTCCCGTGGCGCGGCTCGCACCCCGGATCTCCAGCGGCGAGGAGTGGAAGCGCAGCAAGATGCGGCGCGCCACCGGCTCCTGCGACCAGTCGACGTGGGCACGCTCGACCCTTTGCAGCAGAGCGGCTTCCGCGTTACCCCCGTCGATCGCGGCACCGACCCCGGCGCTGTCGTCGAGGACGAGACCCACCCCGGGCAGGTAGCGCAGGGCGGTCAGCTCCGACTCCGTGTAGGCCGCGTGTTCGCAGGCCCCCGACGCCCCAGGACGACGACCACTCGGGCGACAGACCCGTAGTGGGAGGGGTCGTGGGGGGGCTGATGACGAGTGAAGCGGTACAGCGAGATCCGTCTCGGGCTCCTGCGTGCGGCTAGGCTCCCCCTGTGTCCAGGCCCGTGATCGCCGTGCTCAACGGCCCCAACC
Source organism: Dermatophilaceae bacterium Soc4.6 (assembly GCA_039889245.1). NCBI lineage: Bacteria > Bacillati > Actinomycetota > Actinomycetes > Micrococcales > Dermatophilaceae > Dermatophilaceae bacterium Soc4.6. Next base: position 2,808,446 of record JAZGVH010000002.1, read on the forward strand.
TCAACCTCCTCGGCACCCGACAACCCGAGGTCTACGGGCTCGACACCCTCGACGACGTGGTGCGGCGGTGTCGCGTCCGGGCGGACGCGCTCGGCTTCGAGGTGGACGCGCGCCAGAGCAACCACGAGGGTGAGCTGGTCACCTGGGCGCAGGAGCTGCGGGGCAGCGCGGGCATCGTGGTCAACGCCGGTGCCTACACGCACACGTCGATCGCGCTGCGGGACGCGCTGGTGCTCGCTGCAGGGCCGCTGGTGGAGGTGCACGTGAGCAACGTGCACGCCCGCGAGCCCTTCCGCCACCACTCCTACCTCAGCGACATCGCCGCCGCCGTCATCGTCGGCTGTGGGGTGCAGGGCTACGAGTTCGCCGTCGACGTGATCGCGTCGAGGGCCGGGGTCAGCAGCCCGGGGTAACGGCGGCAGCGCCCGGCCTGGGTGCCGCGAGCGCCGTGTAGGCGTTGCCGAGCACGAGGTCGACGGAGGCGTCGGCCCGACCGTCGACCACCGACTTCGCGCTGGGCAGCAGGCCCTTGGCCACAGCCGCGGCCGCCGCCCCGCTCTTGCCGTAGCGGAGCTCGCCGGGGCTGGTGAGCGTCTTCTTCAACGGGTCGTTGGACACCTTCCCGACGACGAACCCGCGGGCCTTCACCGCCCTGGCGGTGTCACCCGCGAGGCCGCTGCGGCTCGTGGCGTTGTAGACGTTGACCGTGATCTGGCCCGGGGTGGGGGCCTTGCTGACCGGCTTCGACTTCGCCGTCCCGGTGGTCTTGCCGGTCGCCGTCGCCGTGGTGCTCGAGGGAGGACAGCCCGACGCCCCGGCGGCCGCATCGGGCGTGTTGCGGTAGGACGACGCGACGTAGAACGCGCCCACGAGCATGGCCACGACGACCAGGAGGGTGATGGCCGTCCGGCGCCGCCGGCGGGCACGTCGGGACGACGCCGACTCGACGACGTAGCTCATGACGGCTCCTCTCGCGGGGCGGGGTCACCCGCCGGGTCAGGGGTCAGTCAAGCACGAGAACGCGGGCGTGCAGCGTGGCTCGCTGCTGGAGGGCGGCCCGCAGGGCCCGGTGCAGCCCGTCCTCGAGGTAGAGGTCGCCCCGCCAGTCGACGACGTGGGCAAAGAGGTCTCCGTAGAAGGTGGAGTCCTCGGCCAGCAGCATGTCGAGGTCGAGGTTGCGCTTGGTCGTCACGAGGTCCTGCAGCCGCACCATCCGGGGGGCGACGTCCGACCAGTCACGCGTCGTGACGAGGCCGTGGTCGGGATAGGGGCGGGAGTCGCCGACGGCCTTGAAGATCACCGCCGCAGTCTAGGGACGGCATCCGGCCCCCTCGGGCCGACGCCCTGACTAGAGTTCGAATCGTGACTGACGCGCCGATGCCTCCCGCCTCCTCGACCCCGCAGGACGCGGTGGTCCTCCCCGCCACGGCGCTACCCGACCAGGTGGCGCAGATCGCCGCGGGCTACGCGTTCGCCGGGCCCTCGCTCGACTTCGGGGCGGCAGTGCTCGACGGCGCGGCCTTCCCGACGGCGCCGGTGCGCATCCCCCTCGGCGTGCTCAACCGCCACGGCCTCGTGGCCGGTGCGACCGGCACGGGCAAGACCAAGACCCTGCAGCTGATGGCCGAGCAGCTCTCGGCGCAGGGGGTGCCCGTCTTCCTGGCCGACATCAAGGGCGACCTGTCGGGCCTCGCGGCGGCGGGGGAGCCGAGCGCCCGCACGGCCGCGCGCGCGGCCGACGTCGGCCAGCAGTGGGTGGGCGCGGCCTTCCCGGTCGAGCTGCTGTCGCTCGGCGGCATCGGCACGGGCATCCCGGTCCGCGCGACCGTCACCTCCTTCGGGCCGGTGCTGCTGAGCAAGGTGCTCGGCCTCAACGCCACGCAGGAGTCGAGTCTCGGGCTCGTCTTCCACTACGCCGACAAGCACGGGCTGCCGCTGGTGGACCTCAAGGACCTGCGTGAGGTCGTGCAGTTCCTCACGAGCGCCGAGGGCAAGGCTGACCTCAAGGAGCTCGGTGGGCTGTCGGCGGCCACGGCCGGGGTGATCCTGCGCGAGCTCATCGGCTTCGCCGACCAGGGGGCGGAGGCCTTCTTCGGTGAGACCGAGTTCAACACCGCCGAGCTGCTGCGCACGGCCCCCGACGGCCGGGGAATCATCACCGCGCTCGAGCTGCCCTCCGTGCAGGACCGGCCGGCGCTCTTCTCCACCTTCCTCATGTGGATGCTCGCCGACCTCTTCCACGAGCTGCCCGAGGTGGGCGACCTCGACAAGCCCAAGCTCGTCTTCTTCTTCGACGAGGCCCACCTGCTCTTCAGCGACGCGAGCAAGGACTTCCTCGACGCCATCTCGCAGACCGTCCGGCTGATCCGGTCCAAGGGCGTGGGCATCTTCTTCGTCACCCAGTCGCCCAAGGACGTGCCCTCCGACGTGCTCGCGCAGCTCGGCAACCGCGTGCAGCACGCCCTGCGCGCCTTCACCCCCGACGACGCGAAGGCCCTCAAGGCGGCGGTCTCGACCTACCCCAAGAGCGCCTACGACCTCGGTGAGCTGCTGACGACCCTCGGCACCGGTGAGGCCGTCGTCACCGTGCTGTCCGAGCGGGGGGCGCCGACCCCGGTCGCCTGGACCCGTATGCGCGCACCCCAGTCGCTGATGGCCCCGGCGCCCGAGGCCGTGCTGGCGGCCATCGTCGCCGCCTCCCCCCTGCAGCGGTATGCCGTGGCGGTCGACCCGCAGTCGGCCTACGAGATGCTCCGGGCCCGGCTGCAGACCGCGCCCGAGCCGCAGGCCGACTCGGCCGCCGCACCGCAGGATGCCCCGGCGCCGGCTGCTCCGGCGCCCGCGCCCGCGCGGTCCCAGCGCCCCGCGAAGGAGACGCCGTCGATGGTGGAGCAGGTGGTGAAGTCGTCGGCCTTCCGCTCGATGGTGCGCTCGGCGGGCACCGTGCTCGGCCGCGAGATCACCCGCAGCCTCTTCGGGACGGCCCGCCGCGGTCGCTGAGCGAGAGAGATCAAGGCCTAGTCCTTTCGCCTCGAATGCTGGCGACGAGGAAACTCGTCGACCTCATTCGCCGGACCAGCAGTGCTCGACGCCGCTAGGTTGACCTGCATGTCCTCCTCCATCGACGACCGGACGCTGCCTGGCCAGACCCCGGAGTCGCCGGCCGGCCTGCTCGTGCGCCTGCGGGGGCTGCGGCCGTCCCTGTCTCCCGCCGAGGACCGCGTCGCGGTCTGCGTCCTCGCTGACGCGCGAGCCACGGCGGCCCTGACCATCAGCGAGCTCGCCGTCCAGGCCTCCACCTCGGAGACGACCGTCCTGCGCTTCTGCAAGCGGCTCGGCCTGCCCGGCTACCCGCAGCTGCGCCTCGCGCTCGCCGCGGAGTCGGCCCAGCCCCGCTCGCGAGTCGTGGCCGACACCGACATCCACGAGGGCGACTCGATCGACGACATCATCGTGAAGGTCGCCTTCGTCGACGCCAGCGCGGTGGAGGAGACCGCGGCCCAGCTCGACCGGTTGGCCCTCGAGCGGGCGGCCGATGCGATCGCGGGGGCCAGCCGGGTCGACATCTACGGCGTCGGGGCCAGCGCCACCGTCGGCGCCGACGCGCAGCAGAAGCTGCACCGCATCGGGGTCGTGTCCTTCGCGTGGAACGACCCGCACATCTGCCTGACCAGCGCGGCGCTCCTGCGCGCCGGTGACGTGGCCATCGGCATCTCGCACTCGGGCACGACCCGTGAGACCGTCGAGGCGATCGCCGCCGCCAAGTCCCGCGGGGCCACGACCGTGGCCCTGACCAACTTCCCGCTCTCACGGCTGGCTCGCGACGCCGACATCGTGCTCCTGACGGCCGCACGGGAGATGCCGATGCGCTCCGGCGCCACGGCCAGCCGCATCGCGGCGCTCACCGTGATCGACTGCCTCTACATCGCGGTGGCCCACCGTGACCTGGCCCGGGTGCAGGCGGCCGTCGCCGAGACCCGCGCCGCGGTGGCTGGGCACCGGGTCGACTGACGCCGGGTCGACTGACCGAAGCAGTCCATGCTGCGGACAGTCCGCTGCCCGAGGTAATGCATTGACCTCATTGACGGGCCTGGCAGACAGAAACTAACCTCAGGGAGGGATACCAGGAGGTGGGCGAGGTGGACGAGGTGACAGTCAGCGCGCCCACCGAGGAACGCAACACCGCGTCGCACGACCTCGACCGCGGGTCGGCCCTCGAGATCCTGACCCTGCTCAACCAGGCCGACGCGCAGGTGGCCCCGGCCGTCGCGCCGACCCTTCCCGAGCTGGCGCGCCTCGTCGACGCGACGGTCGAGCGCATCCGCGCCGGCGGGTCGGTGCACTACGTCGGGGCCGGCACGTCGGGGCGGCTCGCCGTGCTCGACGCCGCCGAGCTGCGCCCCACGTTCAACGTGCCTCCGGGTGTGGTCCTCGCCCACCACGCCGGCGGCCACGAGGCCCTCGTCGACGCCGTCGAGGGGGTCGAGGACGACCTCGAGGCCGGGCGGCTGGCCCTGGCCGGGGTGGCCCAGCACGACGTCGTCGTCGCGCTGACGGCCTCGGGCAGGACTCCCTACGTGCAGGGGGCCCTCGAGGTGGCACGCGAGCGCGGCGCCCTCACTGCCCTGGTGACGGCCAACCCGCGGGCCGAGCTGGCCTGGCTCGCCGACCACCTGATCGCCCCCGACACCGGGGCCGAGGTCGTCACCGGGTCGACGCGGCTGAAGGCCGGCACGGCCCAGAAGCTCGTGCTCAACGGCTTCTCGACCGCCGTCATGGTGCGGCTCGGCCACACCTTCGGCAACCTGATGGTCGACGTCGTCGCCACCAACGCCAAGCTCCGGGGGCGGGTGGTGCGCATCCTCTGCGAGGCGGCGGGCGTCGACGACGTCTCCGCCCGCGCCGCCCTGCGGGCTGCCGACGGCGAGCTCAAGCCGGCCCTGCTGTGCCTGCTGGCCGATGTGCCGGTCACGGCCGCCCGCTCGGCCCTCCTGCAGCACGGCGGGATCCTCGCCGCCGCCCTCGCCGCTCTCCTCGCCACCGGGGCCACCGGGGCCACCGAGGTCACCGAGGTCACCGAGGTCACCGAGATGGCCGGGGGGCTGGCTCCGGCGCTCGTCTCCTAGCCGCGCGGTGACCCCGCCCCGGCCCCGGACTCACTCGGCGAGGTGGGCGTCGAGGCCGCTGACCACCCGCTCCAGCAGCCCCGCGAGCTGGGCGCGCTCGTCGCCGGACAGCGCGCTCAGCACGTCGGTCTCCACGAGGTCGGAACCGCGGACGACCTCGGTGAACAGCTCCCACCCGTCGGTCGTCAGCCGCACGAGGACACGGGTGCGGTTGGCTGGGTCGGTCTCGCGCGACACCAGCCCGCGCGCGGTCATGCGGTCGAGGCGGTGGGTCATCGACGACGGGGCCACGCTCGCTGCCTCGGCCAGGGCAGAGGGGGTGAGGGCCGTCCCCTCCGCCGCCATGGCCAGGCTCGACAGGACGGTCCACTCGCCCTGGCTGAGGTGCAGGTCGACCATCTGGGCGTCGTACCACTGGTTGAGCCGCCGGTGGAGGGCGTGGATGGCGGTGACCACGCGCTGCACGGTCTCCTCCCCCCCGGCAGCGACGTACGACGCGACGGCGGCGCGGTAGTACTCGCTGCTCGTGATGATCTCGCCCTGGCTGCTCGCGGCTCTCACGTGGTGAATCTTCTCATGGTAATATTTCGACGTCGAAGTATTGCTGTAGCAAGTCTTGCTGCGCACACGTGTGGTGATCGGAAAGTCGTAGGTCAGAGGGATGAAGCGTCGTCCGGTTGCCGTCGTCCTCGCCGGGTCGGTCGGGATGCTCGGGTGGGGGGCGGTGCTGCCCTACCAGTACGCCTACGCCGCGCAGACGCGCGGATGGGGCACCCTCGTGGCGGCTCTCGCGTCCAGCCTCTTCTCCGTCGCCGCGCTGGTCTCGGCGCCGCTCGGTGGCCGTCTCGCCGACCGGCACCCCCCGGTGCGCGTGGCCGTGGCGGCCAAGCTGGTCGCAGCCGTGGCCGGCGTCGTGCTGCTGCTGGCCGACAGCCCGGTCGCCTTCCTCGTGGGCATGACCGTGCTCGGTCTCGGCATCACGGCCGCCCAGCCGGCCCAGTCGGTGCTGCTGCTGCGCTGGTCGGGTGCGGCCGACCGCCGCACCGTCTTCGCCTGGGCCTTCACGGGCTCGTCGGTCGGCATGGCGCTCGGCGCCCTCGTCGCCGCGCAGAGCGTTGATCTCCACCGGCTCGACGGTATGCAGGGGGCGTTCGCGCTCGCCGCCGGCGGGTTCGTGCTCTCCGCAGGCCTGCTCGCTCTCGCCGGGCGCGGTCTGGGCGCCGCCGTGCCCGCCGAGCCCGCCGACCTCGGGGGCCCGGGCGAGCCCGACCGCGACCCATCCGACTCGCCCGCCTCGACCGGCGCCGCCCTGCGCGCCGTCCTCGCCGTGCCGGCCCTGCGCTGGATCGCGGTCGTGACCGTCGCCATCTCGCTCGGTTTCTACGCGCAGTTCGAGTCGGGGCTGCCGGCCTTCGCCCTGACCGTGCTGCGGGTGCCCGAGCAGACGATCGGCCTGGCCGCCGCCGTCAACTGCCTGGTCATCGTCGCCCTGCAGATGCTCGTCGTCCGGCTGACCGCCGGCCGCCGGCCCGCCTCGATGCTCGCCGCTGTGGGGGTCATCTGGCTCGCCTGCTGGGGGCTGCTCGCCGTGGCGAGCGTCACCCCGGAGCTCGCCGCGACCCTCTTCGTGACGACCTTCGGCATCTTCGCCGTCGGCGAGACGCTCTTCGCGCCGCTGCTGGGGCCGCTCACCGCCGCCCACGCCCCGGCCGGCACGGCGGGCACGACCCTGGGCCTGCTCGCGGCCCTGCAGACGGGCGTCTCGGCCGCCGGTCCGCTGCTGGCGGCCGTGGCCCTCGGCACCGGTCACGGCGGCGTCTTCGTCGGGATCCACGTGGTCGTGAGCGTCCTGGCCCTGCTTGCGGCGCTGCGTCTGCGCCGGGTGCTCGAGGTCACGGATGCGGCGCCGCCGAGCCTGCCCGAGTCGTTCGTTCCGCAGGGCGCCCCCGTCACCCCCTGACCCGGGTCTGCACCGGAATCACCCCGCATTCCTTCAAGACCTCACCAAGGGCATTGACGAGAGGCCGGGGGGCCGACACATTCAGGGCAGTCCGGGCCGCCACCCTGCCGGTCCCTGTCCCCCTCGAAGGAGCCTTCGTGAAACACCTCGTCACGGGTCTGACCGCGGTCGCGACCGTCGCTGCTGCCGCCCTCGTGCCAGCGCTCGCCGCACCGACCGCGCTGGGCGCCGGCGCGCCGCGCCCCGACCGCGCCACCCTCATGGGCGCCGCGCAGGCACGGGTCACCCAGCAGGGAAGGGCCCTGGGCCTGTCGGCGGGCGAGAGGCTCGTGGTCAAGGACGTCATCCGCGACGCCGACGGGGCGACGCACGTGCGCTACAACCGCACCTTCGACGGGCTGCGGGTCATCGGGGGAGACCTGGTCGCCCACGAGGACAGCGCGGGAGCCGTGCGCAACGTGACCTGGAACGCCTCGGGCACGGTCGCCGTCGCCTCGATCACGCCGACGCTGGCCACCGCGGCAGCGGTCGCGAAGGTCTCGGCCAGGGGTCTGCGCGAGGCGAAGACCCCCCGCGGTGAGCTCGTGGTCTACGCCGCCGCCGCCACCCCGGTGCTGGCCTACGACGTCGTCACGGAGGGCATCAAGCCCGACCAGACGCCGACCCGGCTGCACACCGTCGTGGACGCCCGCACGGGCCGGACCCTGACGAGCTGGGACGACATCAAGGAGGGCACCGGCAAGGGCATCTTCGTCGGCACCGTGCCGCTCGGCACGACCGGATCGGCGCCCAGCTTCACCATGAGGGACGTCCACGGGAACTTCGCCTCCGACCTGCGGGGCGCCACCACGGGCACCGGCACCACCTTCACGGATGCCGACGACGTCTGGGGCAACAGCGCGATCAGCGACCGCGCCTCGGCCGCGGTCGACGCCCACTACGGCGCCGGGAAGACCTACGACTTCTACAACACGGTGCTGGGCCGCGCCGGCATCTACAACACCGGCCTCGGCGTGCGCTCGCGCGTGCACTACGGCGACAACTACTCGAACGCCTTCTGGGACAGCACCCAGATGACCTACGGCGACGGAGCGGGCAACACCCACCCGCTGGTCGAGCTCGACGTCGCCGGCCACGAGATGTCGCACGGTGTCACGGAGAACACCGCTGGCCTGGGCTACACGGGTGACGCAGGGGGCCTCAACGAGGCGACCTCCGACATCTTCGGCACTGCGGTCGAGTTCTACGCCAACAACCCCAACGACGTACCGGACTACACCATCGGCGAGCTGATCAACATCAACGGCAACGGCACCCCCCTGCGCTACATGGACAAGCCGAGCAAGGACGGGGCGTCGAAGGACTGCTGGAGCAGCACCCTCGGCAGCCTCAACCCGCACTACTCCTCCGGCCCGCTCAACCACTGGTTCTACCTCGCCTCGGAGGGCTCGGGCGCCAAGACGATCAACGGCGTCGCCTACAACAGCCCGACCTGCAACGCCTCCACCGTCACCGCCGTCGGTCGCGACAAGGCCGAGAAGATCTGGTACCGCACGCTGTCGACCTACCTGACCTCGAGCAGCAACTATGCCGCCGCCCGCAACGGCGCGATCAGGTCGGCCAAGGACCTCTACGCCAGCGACCCGACCGTGTGCACCAACATCGCGGCCTCGTTCTCCGCCATCGGCGTCCCCGCCGGTACGGAGGCCTGCGCGGCCACGGGTGGGACCGGCACCAACCTCCTGCTGAACCCCGGTTTCGAGTCGGGCAACGTCAGCTGGAGCGCGACGACCGGCTCCATCACCAGCAGCACCTCCCGGCCGGCTCACACCGGCTCGTGGAAGCTGTGGCTCGGAGGCAACGGGCGGACGACCACCGAGTCGGGCCAGCAGACGGTCACGGTGCCGTCGACCGGCGCGCCGGCCCTGTCGTTCTGGCTGCGCACCGACACGTCCGAGAGCGGCACCACCGCCTACGACACGATGAAGGTGCAGGTCGTCTCGGGCGCCACCACCACGACCCTGGCGACCTTCAGCAACGTCGGGACCAACGCGACCTACACCCAGAAGAGCTACTCGCTCGCGGCCTTCGCCGGGCAGTCGGTCACGGTCAAGTTCCTCATGACCGAGGACTCGTCGCTGCAGACCAGCTTCGTCGTCGACGACACGTCGGTCGCCAGCTGACCCCTGCTGACCTCTGGGCAGCCCCCACGATCGAGGCCGGTCGCCACCGCTGGGGTGGCGACCGGCCTCGTCGTCGTGGAACGGTCGTCGGTCAGCCGGGTCAGCCGGGTCAGCCGGGTCAGCCGGGTCAGCCGGGTGGGCAGAGGGTGCGCGAGGCGGGGTCGGCCCCGACCTCGGTGAGCAGCTCGCCGACCACGCTCGCCGTGCCCCGGGGGGCATCGGTCAGCCGCAGGGTCTGCCGGGAGGCGGGTGTCTGCACCGTCGTGACGAGCTCGTCGCTGACCCGCGCCGAGCTCGTGGGTGAGGGAGACGGCGCGGCAGCCAGCAGCGTGACCGCCTGCTCCAGGCGCCGCAGGGCGCCGGCGGTCAGACGACACGGCGCCCCCCGGCCGCGCTTCGTGGAGGGCTCCGCACGGCCGTCGGCCGCCACCGTGAGGCGGTCGGCGAACCCGGCGATGCCGCCGGTGCGCGCGAGCACCACGGGAAACACGCCCTCCGGGGAGGGGGCCGGTGCGGAGGTGGCGGAGGTGGCCGAGGTGGCCGAGGTGGTGGTCGCCGTGGTGGCGCTGCCGCACCCCCCGATCAGGGCGGCCCCGACGGCGGCGGTGGCGAGCAGGTGTGGGCGCATGGCTCCATGCCAGCACAGACGAGGGCGGCTCCGCACGGCGGAGCCGCCCTCGTGAGGACCTGCTGGCGGAGGATAGGGGATTTGAACCCCTGAGAGCTTTCACTCAACACGCTTTCCAAGCGTGCGCACTAGGCCACTATGCGAATCCTCCGTCGAGGAGGCTACCGGAGCAGGACGGTGCGGCCGTAATCGGGTGGCCGGTGTCGGTGGTCCCCCCCAGACTGCGGGGGTGAGCAGTCCACCCCCGGTCCCCCTCTCGGCCTTCTGGCACGACCTGCCGCGACCGGGCAAGTGGCTGCTCTCGACCGTGATCGTCGACTTCGTGGGCAACGGCCTGGTGCTGCCCTTCTCGGTGGTCTACCTGCACGAGGTGCGCGGCTTCCCGCTCGGCCAGGTGGGACTGCTGCTCGCGATCCCTGCGGTCGTGGGGCTGCTGGTCGTGGGCCCGGCCGGCATCGTCATCGACCGGATCGGCGCCCGGGGCGTGGTGATCGCCTCGCTGCTCGGCCAGGTCGCGGCGCAGGTGGTGCTCGCGACCGCCGGGACCCCGGTGCGGGCGGCCGTGGCGATGGTGCTGCTCGGGCTCTCCGGCGGGGTCGTGTGGCCGGCCATCAACGCCCTCGTCGCGGTCGTCGTGCCGAGCGGGCAGCGGCAGCGCTACTTCGGCGTCAACTTCACCCTGCTCAACCTCGGCATCGGCGTCGGGGGCGTGCTCGGCGGGCTCTTCGTCGACGTCCACCGGCCGGGGTCCTTTGTCGCGATCTACCTGCTCGACGCCGCGACCTACCTGGCCCCGCTGGCGATCCTGCTGGGGCCGCTGCGGCACGTCTCCGGGCGGGTGCCTCGTCCGAGCCGGCCGCTGGATGCTGAGCCCGCGGGCGGCACGACCTACCTCGCGCTGCTGCGGGACCGGTCGGTGGCCCCGGTGCTGTTGCTGACCTTCGTCGCGTCGTTCGTCGGCTACGGGCAGCTGAGCACCGGCATACCGGCCTTCGGGCGGGCGCAGGCGCAGATCTCCACCCAGGTGCTGGGGTGGGCGTTCGCCGCCAACACCCTGGTCATCGTCGTGCTCCAGCTGCTGGTTCTGCAACGCATCGAGGGACGCCGACGCACCCGGCTGCTGGTGCTGATGAGCGGGATCTGGGTGGTGGCCTTCCTGGCGCTCGGCGCGTCCGGTCTCGCGTCGGGGTCACTGCTGGGGGCCCTGCTCTTCGGGGCGTGCCTGTCGGTCTTCGGTCTCGGCGAGACCCTCTACCAGCCCACCGCTCCGGCGATGGTCAACGACCTCGCTCCCGACCACCTGCGGGGCCGCTACAACGCGCTGATGAGCATCGCCTGGCAGCTCGCCTCGGTGGTGGGCCCGCCCGTCGCCGGGCTGCTCATCGGGCGGGGCTGGGCCACGGCCTACATCGGCCTGCTCGTCGGCGGGTGCGCCCTCGTCGCCGTGCTCGCGCTCGCGGTGGAGCGGCGGGTGCCGCCGCACGTCAACGGCGTGCGCCCGCCGCCGCTGGTGCCGGCGGGTGGGGCGGACGAGCGCCCCGCAGGGTCGGGCTATGCTTGAGCCCGGCACCCCGCGTGGTGGTACCTCACCGAACTCCCCCAGGGCAGGAATGCAGCAAGGGCAGGTGGGCTCTTCCAGGTACGTGGGGTGTCTTCGTCTGCCCCCGTGTCCCCCCGGGCCACCCGAGTGCCCGCGGCGTCAGTCGCCCGCGGTGTCAGTTGTCGGGGGCACTGAACACACCCTGCTGGTCGGCGAGCACCGCCCGGGCGTCCTGCGCCGACAGGCGGGCGCTGGCGACCGCGTCGAGGAGCCGGAACAGCTCGCGGGTGTCGATGACCAGCCCGCCTCGGTGGGCGAAGGAGGCGATGTCCTCCGGGCCGGCCCACACGAGGCCGGGACGCTCGTCGGGCTCGATGTCGAGGAACTGGTTGACCACCAGCCACTGCCGGTGCGGCATCGTGCCCTCGCGCCGCAGGTGCCGGGCCGCGTGCTCGGCCACCATGACGAGGTCGGTGAGCTCGGCCGGACCGGCGTAGCCCACGACGTCGAGCAGGACGTGCTGCTGCGGCTCCTCGGGGGCGGTGAGGCTGAAGTCCTCGACGACGCGCACCCCGTCGACCACCCGTCCCTCGTCGACGCCGGCCACGGCGAAGCCGAGATCGGTGAAGCCGGCCACGGTGGCCTCGACCAGGTCGCCGCCGGCGCGGGTGAGGAGCCGGCGGGCGCCCTGCTCGGCCTCCTCGGCAGCGGCCTGCACCGCGGCCTCCAGGGCCTGCTCCTGCTCCTCGAGGTACTCCATCATCTTGTCCCGTCGCGTGCGCAGCGCCGCCAGCTCGGCCCGGGCCGCCCGTTCCTTCGGGGTGGACCACCGCTCGCGGGCGAGCCACGGGTCGCGGCGGGTGAAGCGGGTCTCGTCGTCGGCGCGCCACGACTCGAGCGCTGCGGCCAGCCACCGCTCGGGACGCTCGGAGCGGTAGGGCACTGCCCAGCACCAGCCACCCCGCGCCCGCGGGAAGGCGCCCACGAGCAGGTGCCCGTCGGTGTCGGTGACCAGGGGCAGGCAGGTGCTCGTCGCCCCCTCACCGAGGTCGCGTCCGGGGAAGGAGAACCCGTAGGACGGTCGCGGCCTGGCGACCTCCTGCAGGTAGGGGCGCGCCGGCTGGCTCGCCAGCCACGGCACGGCCTCCCGGGCCAGCAGGTCGTGCAGGACCGGGGGCAGGTCGGGGTTGACGTGCATGGTCGGGCTGGGCTGGCGTCCGGAGAACTGCATCGTCGCCTGGTGCCCGGGCATCCGCCCCATGCCGGGGCTGTCGAAGGCGATGACGCGCACGCTCTCGGGGATCGCCGGGGGCAGCTCCACCCCCTCGACCACGAGCACGTCCCAGTCGGCGGCCCGCAGCCCGTCGAGGCTGTCGCCCGGCATGACGTGCGAGGCCCCGGCCAGCTCCCGCATCCGCTGCAGCCGGGGGTCGTCGGCGTCGAAGCCCCGGAAGAGGACCTGGGGGTGCCGCAGCGCGTTGATGGTCGTCACGCTCACGAATCTAGAGGGTGCCCAGGCGGTGGACCGGCCGCGGCTCAGCTCCGGTGGGCGTCGGTGAGGGTCCGCACCCGGCGCAGGCCCCACGTCAGGAGAAGGTAGCCGCCGAGCACCAGCGCGACCGGGGCCTGCGTCCGCAGAGCGCTCGAGGTGAGCATCGCGGTCACCGCCGTGCCGACGACGGCGGGGGACAGCAGCGGCACGGAGTACCACAGCGCGGTCGTGCCGATGCCTCGTCCGGGCGCGAAGACCGCTGCCGGCGGCAGCCCACGGAAGGCGGCCATGAGCTGCCCGCCGAGCAGCGGCGCGACCATGACGACGGCCCACGCGACGCCGAGCGCAGCCACCCCGCCCGACACCGACGCCGCGGCGCCGACGGCGAGCGCCGTGACGGCATACAGGGCGGTCGGCGCGACGAGGTGCGCGAGCGCCTCGGTGCGGGCGCTCAGGCCGATGAGGGGCGGGGTGCCGGCGTTGTCACCCTGCATCCGCAGCCCCTCGCACCACTGCCCGATGCCGAGGTAGCCGACGAGCAGCGCGGCGAGCGCGACGACGCTCGGCACGCCCGGGGTCGCGGCATGCGCCAGCCCGTAGGCCGCCGTGCCCGACAGCACGACCCCCGTCACCAGCGCGCCGGGGGCGCGGCGCAGGCCGAGCACGTCGCGCAGCACGAGGGTGAGCACCGGTCCGTGGGCCCGCAGCCGCGTGCGGCGCGCGCGGGTCGTGGGCGAGGCGACCTCGAGGCGGACGGCGCGCAGGTCGCCCGCCAGGACCCCCCCGCCGATGGTCACCGACCTGGCGGACTGGGCGCGAAGGGCCGGCAGGCGCAGCCCGCGCAGGGCCGGGCCGCCCCGCAGGAACACGTCGAGGCCGGCGAGGGGGTGGACGCCACCGCCGCGGCCGCGGTCGGCCGTGAGGGCGGCGTGCACCTGGCCGTGCAGCCACGCCCCGGTCACCAGCAGGCCGATGACGAGGCCGAGGGCCACGGCGGGCAGGAGCACGACGGGCCCGGTGACCTGGGCGATGGCCAGGCCCGCGCCGACGACGAGACCGGTGAGCAGGCCGCCGACCAGACCTCCGGTCAGGCCCAGGCGCCACCAGCGACGCAGCACCACGTAGCGGTCGAGCGGGCTCGACGCGACGTGGTCGAGATAGGGCAGCTCGGGCACGACCGGGCCGCGCACGGCACCGGCCCGCACCGCGAGGGCGAGCAGGGCGACGACCAGCACGAGCCCGGCGACGAGCCCGCGGCCCCCCGAGAGGTGGTCGGCCATCCACTGGGGGTCGAGAAAGCGGAACAGCTGCTGCGAGGCGGGCACGCCGTAGGCGCCGGCGATGATGACCGCGACGTAGACCACGTAGACGGCGTTGCCCTCGCCCTGGTGCTCCTCGCCGGTGATGACGCGGCGCGCAGCGGCGAGCCTGCGCCGGTCGGTGGTGGCGTCGGCCTCGCTCACGCCGGCTCGATGTCGACGACCCGGTCGGCGATCGCCTCGGTCAGCTCGGGGTCGTGGCAGGCCACGACGAGGGAGGTGCCCTGCTGCTTGCGCCCGACGAGCAGGTGACCGAGCAGGGCCCGCTTGTGGGTGTCGAGGCGCTGCTCGGGCTCGTCGAGCAGCAGGACCTCGCTGGGTCGGCCGAGCACGAGGGCGAGGTGGAAGAGCTGCTGCTGGCCCGACGACAGCTCGTGGGGGAAGCGGTCGTCGAGGTGGTCGATCTCGAGCGAGGCCAGCAGCGCGAGCGCCCGCTCATCGGCACCGTCGCCGCGCCCCCAGGTCGCGTCGACGAGCACGAGGTGGTCGACGAGCGTCAGGTCGCGGTAGGACGTCGGTGCCCCGACGAGGGACGCGAGCGCGCGGCGGCAGGTCGGGTCGCGCTCGTCGACCGTGCGCCCCTGCAGCGTGACCGTGCCGGTCGTCGGCTCGGTCGTGCCCGACAGCAGCCGCATGAGGGTGGTCTTGCCGCTGCCGTTCTCCCCGCGCAGGACGAGGCACTGGCCGGGGGCGACCGAGACGCTGACGGGGGCCAGCAGGGGCAGGTCGTCGACCGACTTGCTCACCCCGGCGGCGACGAGGGTGGGCTCCGGGCCCTTCGGGCGTGCGGCCTTGGGTGACCTGCTCATCGTGGTCCTCTCACCGGCGGCAGTGCTCGCAGTGTGCCATCCGCCGGCCGTGAGCTTCCTGTGAGGCCGGGATCGGCGGCACGTTCCGCGGTGGGCTGCTTCACTGGTGGTGTCCACCCCGACCCCGGTGGTCACCGCAGCCCGCGACGGCAGGTCAGCTCAGGCCACGTCGCGCTCGAGGAGGACCGATGCCCACGCGTACCGCGCACACCCTGTGGACCGGCACGCTCGAGCGGGGGCAGGGCGTCGTCGAGGTCGACTCCGACAGCCCCGACTACGTCACGGTCGCCGGTCGCCTGGCCGACGACGCCGACGGCATGGCCGGCCCCGAGGAGTTCCTCGCCGCCTCCCACTCCTCCTGCTACGCGATCCACCTCGCGTGGATGATCACCCAGGCTGGTGGCACGCCGACCACCCTGGGGGTGCGCGTCGACATCACTCTCGGCTCCGATCCCGAGGGGGGTCTCCGCGTCGTACGCAGTGCCATCACCCTGCGCGGTGGGGCCGAGGGGCTGACCGACGAGCGGTTCCGTGAGCTGGCCGAGGGCGCGCGGAGCGACTGCGTGATCAGCAAGGCCCTCGGCGGCCGGGTCGAGATCACGCTGGACGTCGAGACCGGGTCCGTCACGGTCTGAGTCCTCGCCGACAGGGGGGGCGGGTCACCGCTCAGCCCGGCGCGAGCGTGAGCGCCCTGGTGCGCGCGTCGACCAGGGTGGCCACCCACACCACGAGGGCGGCGACGACGACACGGCCTGCGCTGCCCAGCGCAGGCCGCCCTGGCGGTGTCACCGGAGGCGGTTAGGCTGCGGCAGGTGACCACAGCCCTCTACCGCCGCTACCGGCCCGAGAGCTTCGCCGAGGTCATCGGTCAGGAGCACGTGACCGGTCCGCTGATGCAGGCCCTGCGCAGCGGCCGCATCAACCACGCCTACCTGTTCAGTGGCCCCCGCGGCTGCGGCAAGACGACGAGCGCGCGCATCCTGGCCCGCTGCCTCAACTGCGAGCAGGGGCCGACGCCCACCCCCTGTGGGGTGTGCGACTCGTGCGTGGCGCTCGCCCGCGGCGGGCCGGGCTCGGTCGACGTCATCGAGATCGACGCCGCGAGCCACGGCGGCGTCGACGACGCGCGCGACCTGCGCGAGCGCGCCTCCTACGCTCCGGCGAGCAGCCGCTACAAGGTCTACATCATCGACGAGGCGCACATGGTGACCCCGCAGGGCTTCAACGCCCTGCTCAAGATCGTCGAGGAGCCGCCCGAGCACGTGAAGTTCGTCTTCGCGACGACCGAGCCCGAGAAGGTGATCGGCACCATCCGCTCGCGCACGCACCACTACCCCTTCCGGCTGGTGCCGCCGGCGGCCCTGACGACCTACATGCAGGGCCTGTGCGACCAGGAGGGCGTCACCGTCGCCCACGGCGTGCTCGGTTTCGTGGTGCGCGCCGGCGGCGGGTCGGTGCGCGACTCGCTCTCGGTGCTCGACCAGCTGATCGCCGGGTCGACCGACGAGGGCCTCACCTACGAGATGGCGGCGTCTCTGCTCGGCTTCACCGACGGTGAGCTGATCGACGCCACGGTCGACGCCTTCGCCGCGGGTGACGGGGCGGCCGTCTTCGCCCAGATCGACCGCGTCGTCGAGTCGGGCCACGACCCGCGGCGGTTCGTCGAGGACCTGCTCGAGCGGTTGCGTGACCTCATCGTCGTGGCGGCCGTGCCCGACGGGGCAGGAGCCGTGCTGCGGGGCGTCCCCGAGGGCCAGCTCGACCGGATGCGTGGCCAGGCGGCCCGCTTCGGCAACGGCGGTCTGTCGCGCGCCGCCGACATCGTCAACACCGGGCTCACCGAGATGACCGGCGCCACGGCGCCCCGGCTGCAGCTCGAGCTGATCTGCGCGCGCATCCTGCTGCCTGCTGCCTCGGGTGAGCAGGGGTATGCCGCGCGGCTCGACCGCATCGAGCGTCGCCTCGAGGTCGGGGGGGGCGCGGGGGCGCGCGGATCGGGAGAGCCGCCGCCGCCGCAGTCGCCGCCGCAGTCGCCGCCGCAGTCGCCGCCGCGGCCCGCCGGCGAGACGGGTGAGCCCCAGCGGCGGGCTTCTGCTCCCGAGACCCCTCCGGCGGGCTCAGCCGCCCCGCCCCAGACAGCCGCCCCAGCCACCCCGCCTTCCTCGTCTCCTCCTCCGGATCCTCCGGCTCCTCCGGTCGAGCCGACCGCGGCGGCCGGGCCGCGGGAGACGAGCCTGCACGTGGAGGAGCGCACGAGCTCTCCCGCCCCGGGTCCGGCTGTCGGAGGCCTCGACGTCATGGCGATCCGTCGGGTCTGGCCCGACGTGCTGGCCCGGATCTTCTCGATGCGCCGGGCGACGTGGACCTTCGTCTCGCAGCACGCCCAGGTGCAGGAGTACGACGGGCGCCGTCTCGTGCTCGGGATCGCCACGGTGGGTCTGGCCAACACCTTCCGCCAGGGCAACCACGCCGAGCTGGTGCGTCAGGCTCTCATCGACGAGATCGGCCTCGACGTCGTCGTCGAGGGTGTGCCCGCCAGTGACGTGCCGCCGCCGAGGGAGTTCCCCCTGCCCGCCGACGACGGCGGGCCCTCCCGCGACGAGGGCGGCGCGCGTCATGGTGATCAGGCGGGAGACCGGTCGACGCCCGGCGCCTCGTCCGGTGGGGCGCAGCCGCGCCCTTTTGACCGCTCCCCGAGCGGGGAGAACCCTCCGGCCGACTCGGCACCTCGACCGGTGCCACGTGCCGTCACGCCAGCCGCGGGGGGACCACCGGTGCCCGGCGGCTCCGGCGACGCCCGTCCTGACTGGGGCGCCTCGCCCGCGAGCCCGGGACCCGACTGGGCCTCGGCTCCGTCCTCGGCGCCGAGGCCCGCAGCTCCCGCGCCCGAGGTGTCGGGCCCTACCGGCCTGACCTCCGGTGAGGCGTCGGTCCAGGCTGCAGGTGTGCGCGAGGAGCTGGCCCGGGTGCGTCGCGTGGCCGCCGAACGAGTCTCGGCCGACCCGGGCGCCGGTGGCGAGGCGGTGACGCCGGTGGTGACCCGCGACGAGGACGCCAGCCCCGACGACGAGGACTTCGCCGAGTCGGGCAAGGTCGGGCGCGAGGTCATCGAGCGCGTCCTGGGTGGCCGCTTCCTGGGGGACTTCGAGGACTGACCCAGCGCGTGGGTCCGGGAACCGGGCGTGGGCCCGACCTACTCGCGTTCACCCTCCCGCGTACGCGCCCCACCTGGTGCTCAAGGTGCCACCCCGTGAGCCGTCGCCGCTCGGAGGCGACCTCGGTCGGCGCGGGGGCACCGCTCGGGGCGACTAGGGTCGCCCCATGTTCTACCGGGCTGGCCACCTCGTGCTGAAGCCGCTCACCCACGCCCTGTGGCGCCCCCGCATCACCGGCACCGAGCACGTGCCGCCCACCGGCGGCGTGATCCTGGCCAGCAACCACTTCTCCTTCATCGACTCCTTCACCATCCCCCTCGCTGCCCCCCGGCAGGTGCACTTCCTGGCCAAGGACGACTACTGGGGCGGGTCCGGGCCGGTCGCCGCTGCCCGGCGCGGGTTCATGACGTCGATGGGGGCGATCCCGGTCAACCGGCGCTCGTCACGTGCGGCGCAGGAGTCGCTCGACGCCGCGCTCGAGGTCCTGCGGGCGGGCGGCGCCTTCGGCATCTACCCGGAGGGGACCCGCTCGCGCGACGGCCGTCTCTACCGTGGCCGCACCGGGGTGGCCTTCCTCGCGCTCACCGCCGGCGTCCCGATCGTGCCGGTCGCCCTCTCGGGCACGGCCGACGTGCAGCCGATCGGCTCTCGCCTGCCGCGCCTCGCGCGGCTGGGGGTCGCCTTCGGCCCGGCCATCCACGTCACCGAGCGCTACCAGGGGGTGCCGCAGGGGAAGGCGCGGCGCCAGGTCACCGACGAGGTGATGGCCGCGATCGCCGCGCTGTCGGGCCAGGAGTTCGCCGGCGACTACAACGAGCTGCCATCCGACAGTGGCCCGGCGATCGCGACCTGAGCACCGGAACGGCTCTTGTTGCGACTTGGTTGCAATAAATCGATTGCCTGCTTATGGTCAGCAGGTGACGACGACCACGCCCCGCGAGACGGCGAACCCCCGCACCCGCCGATTCCCGCAGTTCACCGCCGAGGAGCGCCGCAGCCTCACCGGCATGGGCCTCTTCATCCTCCTGCTGCACGTCGTCGGATGGGGCGTCTTCCTCACCCTCATCGTCCCGGCGCAGTACAAGGTCGGCGGCCAGGTGATGGGGGTCGGTCTCGGCCTCACCGCCTACACCCTCGGCATGCGCCACGCCTTCGACGCCGACCACATCGCGGCGATCGACAACACGACCCGCAAGCTGATGGCCGAGGGCAAGCAGCCGATGAGCGTCGGCTTCTGGTTCAGCCTCGGCCACAGCTCGGTCGTCTTCGTCATGGTGCTGCTGCTGGCCGCCGGGGTGAAGGCGCTCGCGGGCGCTCTCGCCGACGACCAGTCGCAGCTGCAGCGGATCACGAGCGTGTGGGGCACCTCGGTCTCGGGGGTCTTCCTCCTGCTGCTCGGCCTGGTCAACCTCATCGCGCTCGTCGGCATCCTCAAGGTCTTCCGCAAGATGCGCCACGGCCACTTCGACGAGGCCGAGCTCGAGCGGCAGCTCGACAACCGGGGGCTGCTGAACCGCATCCTCGGCCGCGTCACCCGCGCCGTGCGCGAGCCGTGGCACATGTACCCCGTGGGGTTCCTCTTCGGGCTCGGCTTCGACACCGTGACCGAGGTCGGCCTCTTCGTCGTCGCCGGGGGCGCCGTGGCGTCGGGTCTGCCGTGGTACGCCATCGTCGTGCTGCCGATCCTCTTCGCCGCCGGCATGTCCCTGCTCGACGCCATCGACGGCAGCTTCATGAAGGTCGCCTACGGCTGGGCCTTCGCCCAGCCGGTGCGCAAGATCTACTACAACATCACCGTCACGGCGCTGTCGGTCGCCGTCGCCCTGGTCATCGGTGGGGTCGAGATCATCGGCCTGCTGGCCGACAAGGCCGGCATCACCACCGGCCCGCTCGCTGCGATCGGCGGTCTCGACCTCGAGCACGTGGGCTACGGCATCGTCGCCCTCTTCGTGCTGACGTGGGCGATCGCGCTGACGGTCTGGAAGGTCGGCCGCGTCGAGGAGCGCTGGTCGGTCGGTCTCGTCGCCGAGTAGTCCCCGCGCGCCCGTGGGGTAGTCAGAGAATCACTCTCCCGTCCCCGGGGGGATTCTCTGACCACCAAGGAGGGCGCTCAGGCGTCGACGAGGTCGGCCAGCGCCGTGAACTCCGCCGTGGTGAGGCGACGCGGCTCACGGCCGGTCGCGGCGTCGTACTCGTCGAGCAGCTGACCGAGCTCGCGCACCCTCAGCCGGGCGTGGGCGAGGGTGTCGCCGCAGTCGGCGCGGCACTCGGCCGCCCCGTCGGAGGCCGCGACCGTGTGGGTGCCCACCAGGGCGGTGAGGGCCCATGCCTGCGCGGCGTCGACGTCGCCGGCCAGCGCCACCAACGCCATCCGTGCCGCGTGCCGGTGCACCTGGGCGTGCGGCCCGGAGCCCGCGGCGTCGAGCCCGGGCAGATAGGCCCTAGCCGTCGTGCGGGCCGCTTCGACGCTCATCTCGATGCCCACCTCGGCGCTGCCCACCCCGGAGCCGGTCACCGCGTCCTGCGCCCGGTCCAGCAGCACCTGCACCCGTGGGCGGGACGCCGGCTCGAGCAGCTGCACGGCGCACCGGGCCTGGCGCAGCCGCAGCCGGGCGGTCAGCTCGGGCGTGTCCTGCGTCGTGCCGAAGAGGCGACCGACCAGCGGCACCAGCAGGTGGCGGTCGCGGTCGCCGAGCTCGTCGTTGACCGTGCGGGCCTCGTGGGCGAGCAGCGGGTGGGTGCAGTCGGGCCGGTCGCTCCACTCCTCTCCCGCGAGAAGCGATACGTACTCCATGACGCACGCCTCGCCGGCGTCGGCGTCGTGCGCCCCCGCGGCGAGCGAGGGCAGCGCGTCGGGGACCAGGTCACGAGGGCTCATGCCTCCATCCTCTCCCAGCTGCTCGTCGCCGGGCGCGGTCGGGCACCGGCCCTCGACACCGGGCCGTGTCCACGACGTGACCCGCGACACACCGGCGTCACACGAGATCGGCACACTGGGCCCCATGACGGCGTCTCAGCCCCCCACCACCCCTCGCTCCCGCGCCACCGAGCAGCTGATCGAGGCCGACCGCCGCGCCCCCGACGTCGCGCAGTTCGCGGGCGGGGTGTCGTCCGACGCGCAGCACGCCGCGCTGCGGGCGTCGGTGCGCCAGCTGGGCGCGCTGCTCGGTGAGGCGCTGACCCGGCACGAGGGCCCCGAGCTGCTCGCCCTCGTCGAGCAGGTGCGGGCGGCGGCGCGCGAGCCCGGCGACGAGGCGCTCGACACTCTCCTGGCCGGGGTCGACGACGCGACCGCCGTGCTCCTGGCGCGCGCCTTCACCGCCTACTTCCAGCTGGTCAACGTCACCGAGCAGTTGCACCGCTGGCAGGAGCTGACCGGCAGCTCGGCCGTCGGCCCGCTGGCGGCGACCGTGGCCCGCATCGGTGACGCGCTCGACGCCGGCACCCTCGAGCGGCAGACGGTGGTCGACGTGCTCGCCCGCGTGGAGTACCGCCCCGTCTTCACCGCCCACCCCACCGAGGCGAGCCGTCGCTCGGTGCTCGACCTGCTGCGCCGCATCGCCGACGTGGTGACCTCGACCGAGGACCCGCGTCGCCCGGCCGCCCAGGCCCCCCGCGACGAGCGTCGCCTCCGCGAGCTGGTCGACCTGCTGTGGCAGACCGACGAGCTGCGTGTGGTGCGGCCCGAGCCCGCCGACGAGGCCCGCACCGCCCTCTACTACCTGCAGTCGATCGCCACCCAGGTCGTGCCCGACCTGCTCGAGGAGCTCGACCGCTGCCTCGCCACGGTGGGCATCGAGCTGCCCGCGACCGCCCGACCGCTGCGCTTCGGCGCCTGGGCGGGCGGCGACCGCGACGGCAACCCGCACGTCACCCCGGCCGTCACCCTCGACGTGCTCGGCCTGCAGCACTCGGCGGGCCTGCGGGTCCTGGTCGAGCAGGTCGAGGACCTGCTGACCGAGATCGGCTCCTCGACCCGGGTGGTCACGGCCTCCGACGCCCTGCTGGCCAGCCTCGACGCAGACGCCCGCTCCCTGCCGATCACGTATGCCGCCATCTGCCGGCTCAACGCCGAGGAGCCTTACCGCCTCAAGCTGAGCTTCGTGCGGGTGCGCCTGCAGCGCACCCGCGACCGGCTGGCGGCGGCCACCGCGCACGAGCCGGGCCGCGACTACCTCGACGTCGACGAGCTGGTGGCCGACCTCGCCCTCGTCCGCGACTCGATGCTCGCCGGCGGCGACGAGCTCACCGGCAACGGCGGCATCCTGCGCCTGCTGCGCTCGGCCGTGGCGACCGGCTTCGGGCTCGCCACGCTCGACATCCGCGAGCACAGCGAGAAGCACCACGAGGCGCTGGCCGAGCTCGTCGACCGCCTCGGCGAGCACGACACTCCGTACGGCGAGCTCGACCGGCCGGCGCGCACCGTCCTGCTCTCGCGCGAGATGGCCGGCCGCCGGCCGCTCGTGGGCGCCGTCGGCGCGGCCCGACACGTGCTGTCACCGGGCACGACGGCCGTCCTCGACCTCTTCGACACCATCCGCGTCGCGCTCGACACCTACGGGCCGCAGGCGGTCGAGACCTACATCGTCTCGATGACGCACGGGGTCGACGACCTCTTTGCGGTCGTCGTCCTCGGACGCGAGGCGGGCCTGGTCGACCCGGGCACCGAGCAGGTGGCGGGGTCGGCCCGCATCGGCTTCGCCCCGCTCTTCGAGACGGTGGCCGAGCTCGAGGCCGCGGGCCCGCTGCTCGACGCGCTGCTGACCGACCCGGCCTACCGTCGGGTCGTCGCGGCCCGCGGCGACGTGCAGGAGATCATGCTCGGCTACTCCGACTCCTCCAAGGACGCCGGCATCGCCGCCTCCCAGTGGCAGATCCACCGCGCACAGCGCGCGCTGCGCGACGTCGCAGCGTCCTACGGCGTGACCCTGCGGCTCTTCCACGGGCGCGGTGGCTCGGTGGGGCGCGGCGGTGGCCCGACGGCCGAAGCGATCCTCAGCCAGCCCTACGGCAGCCTCAGCGGCGCGATCAAGGTGACCGAGCAGGGCGAGGTGATCTCCGACAAGTACACCCTGCCCCAGCTCGGCCGGTGGAACCTCGAGGGGGCGCTTGCCGCCGTGCTCGAGGCCTCGGTCCTGCACCGCGCCTCGCAGCTGCCGCAGGACGTGCTCGACGGCTGGAACGGCACGATGGACGTCGTGGCCGGGGCAGGCCAGACCGCCTACCGGGCGCTCGTGCGCGACCCCGGGCTGGTGCGCTTCTTCGTGGCGTCCACCCCCGTCGACGAGCTGGGCAAGCTCAACATCGGCTCGCGACCCTCGAAGCGGCCGGGGGGCGAGGGGGGTCTCGACGACCTGCGGGCCATCCCGTGGGTCTTCGGGTGGACCCAGTCGCGCATGATCCTGCCGGGGTGGTTCGGGGTCGGCAGCGGCCTCGCGGCGGCCCGCGAGGACGGGCGCGAGGAGACGCTGCGCGAGATGTACGGCTCGTGGGCGTTCTTCCGCACCTTCCTGTCCAACGTCGCGATGACGCTGGCCAAGACCGACCTCGACATCGCCGCCCGCTACGTGCGCACGCTCGTGCCGCAGGAGTCTCAGGGCCTCTTCGAGGTGATCCGGGCCGAGCACGAGCGATCGGTGGCCGAGGTGCTGCGGGTCACCGGCCAGTCGTCCCTGCTCGAGTCGGCGCCGGTGCTGCGCCAGACCCTCGAGCTGCGCGACACCTATCTCGCGCCGCTCCACGCGCTGCAGACGTCGCTGCTGGCCCGGTCGCGGCAGACGCCCCCGGGCGAGGAGCCCGACGCCGACGTGCAGCGGGCGCTGCTGCTGACGGTCAACGGCATCGCCGCCGGGCTGCGCAACACCGGCTGACTCCTCTCGGCCCCGGCACGCAGACGAGCCCCGTCGGCCGACAGTGGGGTTGTCGGTCGACGGGGCTCGTCGGGAGGCAGCGCCCGACCCTGGAGGGGGGTCGTCTCGACACGAGGTCTGCGTGGACGCAGGGTGTGGGCGAGGCCGGTGCCACGCGGGGGGCGGGGGAGCGCCACCCGAGGGCCTGGATGCTGAATCGGCTGTGGGGGAAGGACCGGTCCGGCGGAGGAGAGTATGGAGTTGTCTGACCTGCGGTGCAGGTCGTGTCCACGTCGTGCTGACAGGGTCAAGCATGTCCTGACCACGCGTGAGGCGGTATGGGGCAGTGGTGCCTATTTGCTCTGGTGCGACGGTTGGGCAGGCCCTAGTGCTGCCGTACTACCCGCACCACCCGCACCACCCGTGACTACCGGTGCGACCGGGGCCTTGCCGGGGCTGCTCAGCCGTCGCGGCGAGAGACCAGACCCTGGTTGACGGCGATCGAGAGCGCCTCGAGCTTGGAGTGGGCGCCCAGCTTGGCGCTGAGGTTCGCGATGTGGTTGCGCACGGTGTGCACGCTGACCGTCAGCGCCGTCGCGATCGCCGCATTCGACATCCCCTGCGCGAGCAGGTCGAGGACCTCGCGCTCGCGGTCCGTCAGATCGGACCCGATCGGAGCGGGACCACCGCGGTGCAGACGCGGCAGGATCCGGGCCAGCAGCTCGGGGGAGATGACCGACTCCCCGGCGGCAGCTGCCCGCACTGCTGCAGAGACCTCGTCGACGCTGCGCGACTTCGACAGGAAGCCGTAGGCGCCGGCCTCGATGGCGGCGAGCAGCAGGTGGTCGGGGGCGCTGGCCGTGAGGACGACGATCTTGACCTCGGGTCGCAGCGCGAGCAGGCGGGGGATGGCGGCGATCCCGTCGCCGTCGGGCAGCCGGTGGTCGAGCAGCATCACGTCGGGAGCGGTCGAGACCAGCATCTGGGCGGCCTGCTCGATGGTCGTGGCCACCCCGGTCGTCTCCAGGTCGTCCTCGGAGTCGAGCACGACCGCCAGACTGCCGCCCAGCACCTCGTGGTCGTCGACGACGAGGACCCTCACGGTCACGGGCGTGGGGTCACCCGGCCCGTCGTCGGGAGGTGAAGCGGTCACGGGGCTCCTGTTCTGGACGGGAGTCCACGCCTGGAGGCGTCGATGCTGACCGGACGCGGGCTCGATGCCGATGCTCCCACAGAATGGACGGTTTTGTGATGGGTTCGACCTCACCCACCTCCGCGTCTCTAGTACCGACGCGTCACTCAGATGGCGCAATGGAGTCATGCTGCGCCCGCAGCGGCTCGCCATACTGAGGTCGTGGGCCTGTCTCGACGGCCCCGACCAGGCCCTGGGGGGCCGGGAAGGTCGTCTCATGGGTCGGATCAGGACCGTCGTCGCCGACGACGACGACGAGATGCGGTCGGCGATCATCGACGTCCTCGAGTCCACCGGCGACTTCGACGTCGTCAGCGCGGTCCCGAGTGGCACGGGTCTGGCCGACCTCGTCCGCGAGACCGGTGCCGACCTCGTCGTCCTCGACGTCCGCATGACCGACGGGGGAGCCGAGGCGGCTCGTCGGCTCCGGGCCCTGGCCGTGCCCCCGGTCGTCGTCGCGGTGTCGGCCCAGGTCGACACCGCCACCGTGAGCGAGCTGCTCCACGCGGGCGCCTCGGCCTATCTCGCCAAGGGCGACCTCAGCGAGCACTTCGTCGACGACCTCATCCGGTGCGTCCGGGGCCACGTCGTGGTGGCGGTGCCGCATGCCCTCGAGGCGCTGCGTCACACGCTGCAGGCCCCTCAGGAACACCAGGCTGAGCTGACCCACCAACCGACGGTGGAGAGTCCGGCTCCCTAGGCCCACGACGGGGTAACGTCAGGTATGGCAACGTCGACCGAGCCGTCGTCAGGCGGGTCCTCTCAGCACGTCGTGGACTTCCTGGAGCCATCGGTCGGGCCCGTGACGGTGGTCGACGGCGCGCAGGCGCGGCTCGCCGGGCTGAGCGCCGCCTACCTGACCCTGATCCACCTCAACCAGGCCGTCATCAGGGCGGTCGACGCGTCCTCGCTCTACGCCGAGACGTGTCGCATCGCGGTCGAGCAGGGAGGCTACGCCGGCGCGTTCGTCGCCGGGGCGAATGCCGCTGGCCGGGTCTCCCTCCTGGCTCGCGAGGGGCGTCTGGGCACGTACATCGAGTCACTGCACATCGTCCTCGACCCCGACGACCCCGACGACCCGCATGGTCGGGGGCCGACGGCGGTCGCCCTGCGGGAGAACCGCTCGTGCTTCAGCTCGGACTTCCTGCACGACGACGCCACCGCACCATGGCACGAGCAGGCGGCGCGCGAGGGCATCCGCGCCTCCGCATCCCTCCCGCTGCGCGAGAACGGCGCCGTCATCGCGGCCCTGACCCTCTACTCCGACCACCCCGGGTCCTTCGACCACGGCGTCGGTGAGCTGTTCGAGCAGGTCGCCGACAACGTCTCGCGCGCCCTCGACGGCTTCGCGGCCACGGCTCGGCTGCAGCGCGAGACGGCCCAGCGACGCGACCTGATGCGTCGTCTCGTGACCGCCCAGGAGACGGAGCGGGCCCGCATCGCGGCCACCATCCACGACGACTCCGTGCAGTCGCTCGCGGCGGTCGAGCTGCGGCTGGGGCTGCTCAAGCGACGGATGCGCGGCACCGCGGCCGACCTGGTGCCGATGCTCGAGCAGGTGAGCCATACGGTGCGGGCGGCGTCCGAGGGTCTGCGCCACCTGCTCGTCGAGCTCGAGCCCCCACCCGACGGGGAGGGATGGGTCGGCGCCGTGCGGGCGACCGCGGAGCAGGTCTTCGAGGACCATCCCGAGGTGGCGTGGTCGGTGACCAGCGCCGACGGGGTCGTGCTGGCCGAGGCCGAGCGCGTGCAGGCCCTGCGGATCGTCAAGGAGGCGCTGGTCAACGTGCGGAAGCACGCGGGCGCCGCCCACGTCGAGGTGCGGGTCGAGGGCGTCGACGGCGGGGTCGAGATCCGGGTGACGGACGACGGTGTGGGTCTGCCCGAGGGGGTCGACCCCGAGCACCTTCCGGCCCGAGCCGCCCACCGAGGGGTGGCGACGATGTCCGACCGGGCCACCGCGACGGGGGGCTGGTGCCGTCTCGAGCGGGTGCCCACGGGCGGCACGCGGCTGCGGTTCTTCGTCCCCTCCGTCCCGGCGGCCTGATCGGGCCTATGGTGGGCGCGTGTACGAAGGCGTGGTCCAGGACCTCATCGACGAGCTCGGGCGGTTGCCCGGGGTCGGTCCCAAGAGCGCGCAGCGCATCGCGTTCCACCTGCTGCAGGCCGACCCGGCCGACGTCACCCGGCTGGCCCAGGTGCTGACCGAGGTCAAGGACAAGGCCCGGTTCTGCGACCGCTGCTTCAACGTGTCGCAGGAGGCGCTGTGCCGCATCTGCCGCGACCCGCGGCGCGACCAGAGCATGATCTGCGTCGTCGAGGAGCCCAAGGACGTCGTGGCCGTCGAGCGCACCCGGGAGTTCCGTGGGCTCTACCACGTGCTCGGTGGAGCCATCTCGCCGATGGACGGCGTCGGGCCGAGCGACCTGCGCATCGCCGAGCTGATGCAGCGCCTGTCCGACGGCGCGGTCACCGAGGTGATCATCGCCACCGACCCCAACATCCAGGGGGAGGCCACGGCCACCTACCTCTCGCGCTTCATGAAGGACCTCGGGCTCGCGGTGACCCGTCCCGCCTCCGGTCTGCCGGTGGGGGGTGACCTCGAGTACGCCGACGAGGTCACGCTGGGCCGGGCCTTCGAGGGACGGAGGGCCGTCGGTGCCTGACTCCCTGCTGCCCGCGGCGTCGTCCGCCGACCTCGACGAGCGCGACGAGCTGCTGCTCCTCGCCGCCGAGTCGGCGCGCGACGCGCAGATCTACCTCAGCACCGTCCGTGAGGTCGCCGCCGGTGCGGCCGCCGACACCGCGATCCCCGTGCTGCTGCTCGCCACGGCCCAGCTGCTGCTGGCGGGCTCGCGGCTCGGAGCGATCCGGGACGTGGTGCCCTCCGAGCGCTTCGAGCCCGACCTCGGTCCCGACCCCGACGTCGAGCCCCTGCGCGACGGCCTGTCCAACCTCCTCGAGGGCCTCGACGACTACGCCGACGTCGTCGACCCGTTCACCGCCGCCGAGCTGACCCGGGGCTCTCTCTCGGGTGACATCGTCGAGGTCTGCGCCGCCCTGCGCCACGGTCTCGAGCACTACGACACCGGGCGTCACGTGGAGGCCCTGTGGTGGTGGCAGTTCAGCTACCTCTCCACCTGGGGCGACCGGGCGGCCAGCTCGCTGCGGGTGCTGCAGTCCGTGCTGTCGCACCTGCGCCTCGACGTCGATGCCGAGACCCTCGCCGACGCCGAGTTCGACGCCCTCCACCCCTGAGGTCGACCCAGGAACCAGGCACCGGACGATGCGTAGCTAGACTCGAGGCCCGCCGTCCGTCCACCAGGAGCTGTGCACGTTGAGCATCGTCGTCCAGAAGTACGGCGGGTCGTCAGTCGCCGATGCCGAGAGCATCAAGCGGGTCGCCCGTCGCATCGTCGAGACCCGCAAGGCCGGCCACAGCGTCTGCGTGGTGGTCTCGGCCATGGGTGACACGACCGACGAGCTGCTCGAGCTGGCCAACCAGGTCACCCCGCTGCCGCCGGGCCGCGAGCTCGACATGCTCCTGACCGCGGGCGAGCGCATCTCGATGGCGCTGGTGGCGATGGCCATCGCCAACCTGGGCCACGAGGCACGCTCGTTCACCGGCTCGCAGGCCGGGGTCATCACCGATGCCGCGCACGGAAGGGCCCGCATCATCGACGTCACCCCGGGGCGCATCCAGACGGCGCTCGAGGCGGGCCACGTCGCCATCGTGGCCGGCTTCCAGGGCGTCAGCATGGACACCAAGGACATCACGACCCTCGGTCGCGGCGGCTCCGACACGACCGCTGTCGCGCTGGCCGCCGCCCTGCACGCCGACGTCTGCGAGATCTACACCGACGTCGACGGCGTCTTCACCGCCGACCCCCGCATCGTGCCCTCGGCCCGCAAGATCGCGGTGATGTCCAACGAGGAGATGCTCGAGATGGCGGCCTGCGGGGCCAAGATCCTGCACCTGCGCTGCGTGGAGTACGCCCGGCGCTTCGACATGCCGATCCACGTGCGCTCCTCGTTCTCGCCCCACGAGGGCACATGGGTCACCGACACCGCCTACACCGGCACGAACCCGCACGCAGCAGAAGGAGAGACCGTGGAAGCCCCGATCATCGCCGGCGTCGCGCACGACCGCAGCGAGGCCAAGATCACCGTCGTCGGCGTCCCCGACCGCGCCGGCATGGCCGCCGAGATCTTCCGCGCCGTCGCTGCCGCCGAGATCAACATCGACATGATCGTGCAGAACGTCTCCGCGACCGAGACGGGCCTGACCGACATCTCCTTCACGCTCCCGCAGACCGACGGCCAGAAGGGCGTGCAGGCCATCACGCGCGTGCAGGAGAAGGTCGGCTTCGCCTCCGTGCTCTATGACGACCACATCGGCAAGCTCTCCCTCGTGGGCGCCGGCATGCGCTCGCACCCGGGGGTCTCGGCCACGCTGTTCCAGGCCCTCGCCGACAGCGGGGTCAACATCGAGATGATCTCGACCTCCGAGATCCGCGTCTCCGTCGTCACCCGCGACGACCAGCTCGACGACGCGGTGCGCGCCGTGCACACCGCCTTCGGCCTCGACTCGGCGTCGGGTGAGGCCGTGGTCTACGGAGGGACCGGACGATGAGCGACAGCCAGAGCAGCAACAGCGACCGTACGGAGCGCCCCACCCTCGCCCTCGTCGGCGCCACCGGCGCCGTCGGCACCGTGATGCGCCAGATCCTGTCGACCCGCGACGACGTGTGGGGCGAGATCCGTCTCGTCGCGTCGGCGCGCTCGGCCGGCAAGCTGCTCGAGGTGCGCGGCGAGCAGGTCGCCGTCCAGGTCCTGTCCGCCGAGGTCTTCGACGGTGTCGACGTCGCGATGTTCGACGTGCCTGACGAGGTCAGTGCGCAGTGGGCACCCGTCGCCGCGGCCAGGGGCGTCGTCGTGGTCGACAACTCCGGCGCCTTCCGGATGGACCCCGACGTGCCGCTCGTCGTGCCCGAGGTCAACCCTCAGGCTGCCCGCGTGCGGCCCAAGGGCATCATCGCCAATCCCAACTGCACCACCCTGACGATGATGGACGCGCTCGGTGCGCTCCACCGGCAGTGGCAGCTGACCGAGCTGGTCGTGGCGTCGTACCAGGCGGCGTCCGGCGCGGGGCAGCCCGGCATCGACCGGCTGCACGACGAGCTCGAGGTCGTTGCCGGTCACCGCGAGCTGGGCTCGCACACCGGTGACGTGCGTGCGGCGATCACCGACGAGCTGGGTGTGGAGTCGCCCTTCCCGGCGCCGCTGGCGCTCAACGTCGTGCCGTGGGCCGGGTCGCTCAGGGACGGCGGCTGGTCGAGCGAGGAGCTGAAGGTGCGCAACGAGTCGCGCAAGATCCTCGGCATCGCCGACCTCAAGGTCTCGGCCACCTGCGTGCGGGTGCCGGTCGTCACCACCCACTCGTTGGCCGTGCACGCCGTCTTCGCCACCGACATCGACGTCGAGGCGGCCCGTCAGGCGCTCGTCGAGGCCCCCAGCGTCGTCGTGCTCGACGACCCCGCAGCGGGTGAGTTCCCTACTCCTGTAGACGTGGTCGGCTCAGACCCGACGTATGTCGGACGGCTGCGCCAGGCCCTCGACTTCCCCAACACCCTCGACCTCTTCGTCTGCGGCGACAACCTGCGCAAGGGTGCCGCCCTCAACACCGCCCAGATCGCCGAGCTCGTGGCCGCAGAGCTGCGCGGCGCCTGACCGCGGCGTCGTCCCCACGACAGCGGGGTGGTCCGTCGCGCCCAGCGGCGACGGATCACCCCCTGGCGTGCGGACGGGCGCTACTCCTCCGCGCCGCCCGGGTTGCACCCGGCGGCGAGCATGTCCTGCGTGCTGACGACCGGGCGCCAGGGCTCGAGGTTCCACGAGGGCTTGCCGGGCGACAGCATCCGGGCGAAGATCCAGTGGCAGGAGAACTGTGCCTCCATCCCCGGGGTGCCCGCTCCGGGAGCGAGGCGCAGCACCTCGCTCCAGGCCTTTGGCTAGAGCGCGTCGGTCGCGCGACCGGCGGCGGTGGGCCGCACCTGGAGGCTGCGGCCGCTGGCCAACGTGACCCAGCGGACGCTCGCGATGTAGGGCGGGGCCACGACGGGCTCGTCGCGTGGGGCGGTCGTGGACGGGGGAGCGGCACTCGGCGAGCTGCCTCCGGGGCGGGGGGTCGCCGGGGCGGGCGGGCTCGAGCCCGGCGTGGACGCGCCGCCCGAGCATCCGGTGAGGAGGGCAGCTGCGAGCACGGCGCTCGCGGCCATCGCCCGGGGGGCTGGTCCCGGCGATGTCGTCACCCACCGGCTGCTCACCCGTGGCTCACATCGTGCCTCACAGCGTGGGGTCGTCCGGCTCCACGTCGACCACCTCGATGTCGACGAACCGGTGGGCCGGGCCGAGCAGGTCGTCGATCGTCCGGGCGACGGCCGGCCTCAGCTGCTCGGTGAGGGCCATCAGTGCCGTGCCGTAGCCGACGACGAGGTCGAGCCGCACGCCGGTGCAGAGGTGGCGACCACCGTCGGCGGGCTCGAGCTCCAGCCTGATCGCGGCCGGAGCGACACCGGCTGCGCCCGAGACCGTGCGCCTCAGGGCGTCGAGCACGACCCGCTCACTCACGGCCAGCCGGTCAGTCGGGCCGAGGTCACCGCCGTCGGGCAGGTCGGCCGCCGTCACCGTGAGCGCTCGTGCTCGCCGCGACGTCTGGCGGAGGGTCTGACGCACCCTCTCCGACGCCTGCGCCCACCCCTCGGCCGGCTCGTCGCGCAGGGCGCCGACTGCTCGGAGCAGCACGGCGTCGCCGCCGCCGGGGTCGTGCTGGGCGTCGGTCATCGCCAGTCCTCCAGGGTGGTGATCAGGCTCTGCCGGGCCCGGGCGAGCTGGCCCCGGACGGCGTCGGGGGTCATCCGCAGGGCGGCCGCTGCCTCGGCCTGGCTGAGACCCTCTACCTGCGTCAGCAGCCAGCAGGCCCGCTGACGCTCGGGCAGGTCGGCCAGGGCATCGGCCAGGGCGCTGCGGAAGAGCGCCTCCTCGGGGGTGCTGCCTGCGCGGTCCTCGACCACGTCGGACTCGTGACGCAGCAGCACCTCGGGGTCGACGGGAGCCGGACGGTGGCGGCGGCGGACGTCCCTGGCCTTGTGGGCGGTGATCCCGAAGAGCCAGGTCGACAGGGCCGACCGCCCGTCCCATCGCTCGACCGAGAGCCAGCCCGCGACGAGGGCCTCCTGCACCACGTCCTGGGCCTCGTCCGCGTCGCGCAGCATCCGGCGGGCGAAGCGCAGGAGCGCCGGTCCGTGGCGCTCGGTGATCACGTCGAAGGCCTGGCGGTCCCCCAGGCCCGCGGCCCGCGCAAGGGCCGCGTCACTGGCCCACTGCGGCGGTCGCCTCGACGCACTGCCCGAAGCCGCACCCGGGGTCTGTTGCCGCCCGGGCGGTGTGCTCGGGGACGAGAGACCGGGCACGCTGCTCCTTGGTGGTGGTCGTCAGCGCCGGGGGGCTGGGGGTGTCCCCGAGGGTAGCCGCCGGGTCTGACGGTGTCTCTCGCCCGGTCGCGATGCCGATGGCCGGGCCCACGAGGGGGGAGGTCGAGGCTGGCCCGACCCGTGACTCAGGTCACACGGACTGGTGCGTGCGGATCGCCGTGGTCACGGCGACCCACTGCTGTCCCTGCAAGTGATGGCAGTGCGTCGCAGATCGAGCGGGACCCAGCAGCTGGCGGGATGTGTGACAGAGCCGGTCGATCGGGGTATCCCGACACCAACAGCCGATCGTCGCCCCGGCGGTCGATGCCCACGGCACCCAACGACACGAAACGGAGCCAACCCCATGACCCAGACAGATACCACCACGAAGAGCACCGAAGGCAGCGCCTCGAGCTCCCCCTCGAGCAGCACCGACGGCTCGACGCCCGGCACCTCCCTCGACGCAGTGGACTCCTCCGCCGCGACCGGTCACGGCACCACCACCATCGCCGACGTCGTCGTCTCGAAGATCGCCGGCATCGCGACCCGCGAGGTCCCCGGCGTGCACTCCCTCGGTGGCGGTGCGGCTCGCGTCGTCGGCCAGCTGCGCGAGCGCATCCCCGGTGGCAAGACGAACCTGTCGCAGGGCGTCGCGGTCGAGGTGGGCCAGCGTCAGGCGGCAGTCGACATCGACATCGTCGCCGACTACGGCGTGGCCATCGCCGACCTGGCCGAAGGCATCCGCGAGAACGTCATCGCGGCCGTCGAGCAGATGACCGGCCTGCAGGTCACCGAGGTCAACATCACGGTGCACGACGTCTACCTCGACGACGACAACGACGACGACGAGACCTCCGTCGACGGCGAGCGCACCTCCTCGGCCCGGGTGCAGTGAGCACCGTGACCCCGGTGGCCCCGTCGACCCCGTCGACCTCAGTGACCCCGCTGCCCGGGTCACGGGCCGACAAGGTCGACGCCGTGGCGCTGGCCGTGCGTCAGGTCCCCGGGGTCGCCGACCTTCACGGGGGCGCCATGGGTGAGGTGGGCACCTACCTCCCGGGGCGCCTGGTCCGGGGGATCCGGCTCCGGCCAGAGGCCACCGAGGTCCACGTCACCCTGCTCTTCGGGGCCCCCGTGCGCGAGACGGCGTCCGCGGTGCGCACGGCGGTGGCGCTGGTCGTCCCCGGTGCGGTCGACGTGGTCGTCGAAGACGTCGAGTCACCCACCTCTGCCTCGACGTGAGCCCTGTGCCGGGAGATGACTCCGACCGCGACTCCCGGCGCCGGGCCAGGCAGGTCGCGCGCGACCTGCACCCCGACCGCGGCGGCGATCCAGACGCCTACGTCGCCGCCATGCAGTTGCTGGCGCATCCCGGTGACGCCCCGACCCCCGTGACGCCGGTGCAGGTCCGGCAGCGTCGCTGGCGACAGCTGCCGAACCGGGCCCGCCGACGGATGCGTGCCTGGCGCCGAGACCGCCGACGGCGCTCCGGCTCGGGCTGGACCCAGCTCTGAGGACTCTGCCTCCCCACCCGGACCCCGCACCCCCTCCTCCCATCCCCTGCTGAACCTCGAACTCCTCGAACCCTCGACCTCTCACCATCGGAGCACCTCATGCGCACTGCCACCATCGGCCTCTTCGCCGGCCTGCTGCTCGCCATCGCCGCCGCTGCCGGGGGCTTCCTCGGGTTCCTCGTGGCGATCGTGCTCGGTGGAGCCGGCTGGCTCGTCGGCGCCCAGATCGAAGGCAGCATCGACCTGCCCGAGATGGCGCGTGGTCGTCGTGGCTGAGCTCGCCCCCCCGGCCACACGCGGCCGTCTGGTCGTGCGTGACCGGGTGGTCGAGCGGGTCGCCGCTCGCGCGGCGCGCGACGTCGACGCCGTGACCCGCGGCCGCGCCGGCACCTGGCGCTCGCTGGCCACCCCGCTGGCAGGCACCGGTGACGGCACCCGCGTCGACGTCGACCGCACCGACGACCGGGTCGGGTTGACCGTGCACCTCGCGGTCACCTGGCCCCAGTCCCTGCCGGGGGCCACGGCCGCCGCCCGCGACGCCGTCCACGACGCCGTGACCCGGTATGCCGGGCTCGACGTCGAGCGCACCGACGTCGTCGTCGACATCGCCCCGAGCGCCCCGAGTGCCTCGAGTGCCCCGAGTGCCCCGAGCGCCCCGAGTGCCCCGAGCGCCTTGGCCACGGGGTCGTCCACGCATCCGTCGACCGACTCGAGCCGGGCGCCGTCCGCGCGTCGGCCGGTCCTGGCCCCGAGGGCCGCCGTCCCGTCCGTGCTGCTGGCTCTCGGGCTCGTCGGGCTCGGAGTGGTCGGGGTGCGCGACGCGCTGGTCACCGGCGGCGCGCTCGCCGGCACCCCGTGGGTGCTCACCGTGGCCGACGCCGTGTCGGGAGCCACCCCGTCCGTCGCCGTCCTCGTCGGCGGCGTCGTCCTCGCCTTGATCGGTCTGTGGTTCGTCGCGGCGTCCCTCCGTCCACGACCGGCTCCGTTCCTCGAGGTCGTCTCGACGGCCGACGTGTGGATGCGTCCGCACGACGTCGCCCGCGTCGCCCGGGGGGCGGCCGCCCGGGTGGGCGGGGTATCGGCGGTCACGACCGGCGCCTCCCGCCGGACGGTGCAGGTGACCGTCACCGACCGCACCGGCACCACCGAGCTCGACAGCCCGGTGCGCGAGGCGGTGGAGACGGCCATCGCCGCCCTGGCCCGTCCTCCCAGGGTCACCGTGCGGATGAAGGCACCGCGACCCGAGCCGACCACTACGCCGCACAGACCATCGCCCACTGCGCCGACCACGCCGGCCGCCACCACAGCCACGAAGGACGCGACATGACCCGTCGGCTCGCCGGTCTCGACCGCGCCCTGACCCTCGTCGCGGGTCTCCTGCTCCTCGTCGTGGGCGCCGGCGCCATCGCCTGGTGGCTCGGCCGCCTCGCGGTCGTCGGCCCGGTGCTCGACGCCGGCTGGCTCCCCACGCTGGTCCGCACCCCCTGGTGGCCGTGGGCCTCCACCGCAGCCGCGGTCGTGCTCGCCCTGCTGGGTCTGCGCTGGCTCGCCGCTCACCTGCCCCACCGGGTGCCGGGCCGGGTGGCCCTCGACGGCAGCGGAGCCGGTGGTCGTCTCGACGCCGACCTCGGGGTCGCTGCCGACCAGGCGGCCGCTGCCGTGGCCGCGGCCCGTGGGGTCGGCGACTCGTCCGCCCGACTCGTCCGTGACCGCGGGCAGGTCGTCGTCGAGCTGACGGCGGTGCTGCCGCAGGGTGGTCGCCTCGCCGACGGCGTCGCGGCCCTCGAGGCGGGGTCCCGCGACCTCGCCACCGCACTGGGTGACAGCTGTCCCCCCGTGCGAGGTTGGCTGCGCACCGCGCGCGGCTGACCCTCCAGACCCCGGCCACCTCGGCCGGTCGACACCAACCCCGAGAGAAGGAGATCACGATGAGCATCGTGGACAAGGCCAAGAACGCCGCCGAAGAGGCCATGGGCAAGGCCAAGGAAGCCGCCGGCAACACGACCGACAACGAGGAGCTGCAGGCCGAGGGTCAGCAGGACCAGGCGTCGGCGAGCGCCAAGAAGGCCGGAGAGGACGTCAAGGACGCCGCGTCCGACGTCAAGGACGCGTTCAAGGGCTGATCCTCAAGGGCTGATCCGGCAGGCAGCCGGTCGCTCCCACTCACGTCCGCGTCGCGGAGGGTACTTCCCCTCCGCGACGCGGACGTCGTGGTCTCGGCCCCCGTTGCGGAGGCACGAGGTGGTCAGGCGAGCTGGGTGACCTCGAGCGTGCCCTCGGCATACTGCTTGCGCAGCACCTTCTTGTCGAACTTGCCGACCGAGGTCTTGGGCACCTCGTCGATGAAGGCCCAGCGCTCGGGCAGCTGCCACTTGGCGACCTTCGCCGAGATGAAGTCGCGCAGCTCGTCGGCGCTGACCTCGGCGCCCTCCTCGAGCACGACCGAGGCGAGCGGGCGCTCCTGCCACTTGTCGTCGGGGACGCCGATGACGGAGGCCTCGCGCACGCCCGGGTGAGCCATGATCGCGTTCTCGAGGTCGACCGAGCTGATCCACTCCCCGCCCGACTTGATGACGTCCTTGGCGCGGTCGGTGAGCTGGAGGAAGCCGTCCGGTGTGAGCAGGCCGACGTCGCCGGTCTTCAGCCACCCGTCGTCGCTGAACTTCGCGGCCATCTCGGAGAGGTCGGTCTCGCTCTCCTCACCGTTGGCGTAGTAGCTGCCGGTGACCCACGGGCCCTTGACCTCGAGCTCGCCGACCGACTCGCCGTCCCACGGCTGCTCCTGGCCGTCCGGCCCCATCAGCCGGGCCTGGAAGCCCATGAGCAGCCGACCCTGCTTCTCGCGGTAGGACCAGTAGTCCTCGGAGCCGACCTCGAGGCGCACCGGGGCGATGGCCAGCGAGCCCACCGGTGAGGTCTCGGTCATGCCCCAGCCGTGGATGATCTCGATGCCGTGGCGCTCCTGGAAGTTCTTCATCAGCGCCGGCGGGGCGGCCGACCCGCCGACCATCAGGCGGTAGCACGACGAGGTGTCGACCTCGGGGTGCGCGTCGAGGTAGCGCAGCAGCTCGCTCCAGATGGTCGGCACCCCGGCACCCGTGGTGACCTTGGTCGCCGCGATCATCGTCGCGAGGGGCTCGGGCTGCAGGAACCGGTCGGGCATGATCATCGAGCTGCCGGCCATCATGACGATGTAGGGGAAGCCCCAGGCGTTGGCGTGGAAGAGCGGGACGACGACGAGGTTGCGGTCGCCCTGCTTGACGGCGAGGGTCTGGGCGTCGGTCACGGCGTGGATGTAGTTGCTGCGGTGCGAGTAGACGACCCCCTTGGGGTTGCCTGTGGTGCCGGAGGTGTAGCACATCGACGAGGCGTCGTTCTCGTCCAGGTCGTTGGGCCAGTCGAAGGTCGTGGGCTGCCCGCCGATGAAGGCCTCGAAGTCGACGACCTGCTGCACGTGCTCGGGGGCCTCGAGGGCCGCCCGGGTCTCGTCGTCGACCGGGCCGTTGACGATGACGTGGGTGATCTTGGGCAGGTGGGCGAGCAGCTTGCTGAAGGGGGCCGCCAGCGTGTTGTCGACGATGACGGCCTGGTTGCCTGCGTGCGTCGCGGTGTAGATCAGCTGCTCGGGGAAGAGCCGGATGTTGAGGGCGTGGAGCACGGCGCCCATGGACGGGATGGCGAGGTAGGCGATCAGGTGCTCGGCGTTGTTCCACATGAACGTGGCGACCCGCTGGTCGCCGGTGATGCCGATGCCCCGCAGCGCGTGCGCGAGCTGGGCGGCCTTGGTGCCGACCTCGGCGTAGGACGTCGAGCGCCCACCCTCGGGCGTCCAGGTCACCACCTCCTGGTCGGCGTGCACGGTGGTGCCGTAGCGCAGGATCTGTGAGATCAACAGCGGTGTCGTCTGCATGGTGCTCTTCATAGGCTGAGCGTGCCTCATTCGTGCGGGCTTCGGAAGGGGAACCGCGCGGAATGGGGTGTCGGCTACGGCTCATCGCGCGCGGCGCAGCTCGCGCGACACCCCCGCGGCCGCCACCGTGAGGGCAGCAGTGAGGCGGTGCCGGTCCCGGCGCAGCGAGGTGACGACGAGGCCGAGAGCGGCGACGACCTCGCCCGAGCCGTCGCGCACGGGAACCGCGATCGACGAGGTTCCCGGCGTCATCTCGTCGACGGTCGTCGCGACGCCGTCACGTCGTACGCGCTCCAGCTGGCCGCGCATCAGCCGCGCTGAGGTCACGGTGTAGCGCGTGACCGGTGACAGGTCCTGCAGCGCCTCCTGCTGGAGCTCGGACGGGGCATGGGCCAGCAGGACCTTCCCCACGCCGGTGGCGTGCAGCGGCAGGCGGGCTCCCGGGCGGCTCACGACGGGCGCGGAGGAGCTGCCCGAGAGCCGGTCGAGGTAGAGCACGCGGTCGCCGTCGCGCACCGCGAGGTGGACGGTCGCCCGGGTCGCCGCGTGCAGGTCCTGCAGGTAGGGAGCGGCGAGGTCCCGCAGACCCGTCGGCGCCGGCGCGAGCAGCCCGAGGTCCCACAGCCCCCGGGCGATGACGAAGGCGCCGTCGTCGCGACGCTCGAGCAACCCGCCCTCGACGAGCGCGCGGGCGATCCGCAGGGCCGTCGGCGGGCAGAGCCCGCTGCGCTGGGCGAGGTCGACCAGCCGCAGCCGACGGTGGTGCTCGTCGAAGGCGGTCAGGACCGCCACGGTCCTGGCCACGAGGGAGGCGCCTGGTGCGGAGCGTCCGGCCATCTCGGCAGCGTATGTCACTCAGTGACACGCCGTCATCGACGCAGAACGCCCGGTGCCGTTAGCGTCCTGGCCATGGACACCGCCGTCAGCCCCCAGACGCCGCCGCGCCCGACCCCGTCGCGCACCCAGGTGGCCGTCGTCGGGGGCGGTCCGGCCGGGCTGATGCTCTCGCACCTGCTGTCCCGCGCCGGGATCGACTCCGTGGTGCTCGACCAGCGCCGGGTGCAGGAGATCGAGACCACCCACCGGGCCGGCATCCTCGAGCGCGACAGCGTGCGCCTGCTGACGGAGACCGGTGTCTCGGACCGGGTGCTCACCGACGGTCACGAGCACCGCGGCATCGACCTGCGGTTCGGCGGTGTGAGCCACCGGGTCGACTTCCAGGACCTCGTCGGGGCGTCGTGCTGGCTCTATCCGCAGACCGAGGTCTTCGTCGACCTGCACCGGGCCCGGGTGCGTGACGGCGGCGACCTGCGGTACGGCGTGTCGGACGTCGAGGTCGTCGGCATCACCGGCAGCACCGCAGGCGAGCTGCCCCGGGTGCGGTGGCGCGACGCCGACGGGCGCCCGGAGGAGGTCGTCGCCGACCTCGTCGTCGGCGCCGACGGGTCGCGCGGGCTGTGTCGAGCCCTCGTCGAGGGGCGCAGGCAGTTCTTCCGGGAGTATCCCTTCGCGTGGTTCGGCATCCTCGCCGAGACCCCGCCGAGCGCGCCGGAGCTGGTCTACGCGAGATCGGCCCACGGCTTCGCCCTCGTGAGCCAGCGCACCGAGACGGTGCAGCGGCTCTACTTCCAGTGCGACCCTGCCGAGGACGCGTCGGCGTGGTCCGACGACCGGATCTGGGAGCGGCTGCAGCACTGCGTGGCGGGGGAGGACGGCTTCCGGCTGCACGAGGGCCCCGTGCTCGAGCGGACCGTGCTCCCCTTCCGCAGCTTCGTGCAGCAGCCGATGCGGCACGGGCGGCTCCTGCTCGCCGGCGACGCCGCGCACACCGTGCCGCCGACGGGCGCCAAGGGTCTCAACCTGGCGCTGGCCGACGTGCGGGTGCTCGCACCGATCATCGAGAAGGCGCTCGGTGGGGGTGACCTCGGCGTGCTCGACACCTACACCGAGCTCGCGCTGGCGCGGGTCTGGAAGGCGCAGCACTTCTCTTACTGGATGACCACCATGCTCCACAGCCTGCCGCAGGCGAGTGACTACGACGAGCAGCGCCAGCTCGGTGAGCTCTCGACGCTGGTCGGGTCCCGGGCCGGTCGCACCTACCTGGCCGAGGGCTACACCGGGTGGCCGCAGGGCTGAGGGTGAGAGGGTGGGGGCCCCATCTCGAAGGAGAGTCGACCTCATGACCTCGGCCTACGTCTACGACGCCCTGCGCACCCCGTTCGGCCGCTTCGGCGGTGCCCTCGCGGGCACCCGGCCCGACGACCTCGCCGCCACGGTGCTGGCGTCGCTCGTCGCGCGGCACCCCGGTCTCGACCCGGCGCGCATCGACGAGGTCGTCCTGGGTGACGCCAACGGTGCGGGAGAGGACAACCGCAACGTCGCACGGATGGCGGTCCTCCTGGCCGGCCTGCCCGTCTCGGTCCCGGCCTCCACCGTCAACCGGCTCTGCGGCTCGAGCCTCGACGCCGTGATGCTCGGGTCGCGCTCGGTCGAGACCGGAGACGCCGAGCTGGTGCTGACCGGAGGCGTCGAGTCGATGACTCGGGCGCCGTGGGTGATGCCCAAGCCGGCCAGGGGGTTCCCGGCCGGCAACGCCGAGCTGGTGTCGACCACGCTGGGGTGGCGGCTGGTCAACGCCCGGATGCCGACCGACTGGACCCTGTCGCTGGGAGAGTGCAACGAGCAGCTGCAGCAGCGCTTCGGCATCAGCCGCGAGCGGCAGGACGACTTCGCCCTGCGCTCCCACCGCCTGGCCGACGCGGCGTGGGCCGAGGGCTTCTACGACGCCCTCGTCGTGCCGGTCGAGGGCGTCGACCTGCCCCGCGACGAAGGCATCCGCGGGGGCTCGACCCTCGAGAAGCTGGCCGGTCTGCAGCCCGTGTTCCGGCCGGACGGCACGATCACTGCCGGCAACGCGTCGCCCCTGAACGACGGTGCCTCGGCCGTGCTCATCGGATCGGAGGCCGCGTCCGGCCTCCTCGGGGGCGCCTCCCCCCTGGCGCGCGTCGCCGGTCGGGGGGCGCACGCGCTGGAGCCGCAGCTGTTCGGCTTCGCCCCGGTCGAGGCCGCCAACACCGCGCTGAGGCGCGCCGGCATCGGATGGGCTGACGTGGCGGCGGTCGAGCTCAACGAGGCCTTCGCAGTGCAGTCGCTCGCCTGCGTCGACGCCTGGGGGGTCGACCCCGGTATCGTCAACGCCAAGGGTGGGGCGATCGCCATCGGCCACCCCCTCGGCGCGTCTGGGGGCCGCATCGTCGCGACCCTCGCCAAGCGCCTGCGCGACACCGGTGAGCGCTGGGGAGTGGCCGCCATCTGCATCGGGGTGGGCCAGGCTCTCGCGGTCGTGCTGGAGAACGTCGACCTGAGCGCCCGTAGCTGGCCCGGAGACGGCTCCGATTGAGAGAGCTGCGCTCACTGTGGGCTGATCCCCGGTGACCTGACCCCTGCGACCTGACCCCTGTGACCTCGCGATGGCCAGGTCAGTGCTCGCGCAGCCCCAGCCGCCCGTGCACCCGCGTCAGCCAGCGCGGCGCCCACCAGTTGGCCTCACCGAGCAGTCGCATGAGGGCCGGGACGAGCAGCCCACGCACCACGGTGGCGTCGAGGAGGATGGCGAAGGCCACGCCGAAGCCGAGCTGCTTGATGTTGGTGACGCCGCTGGTGACGAAGGTGGCGAAGACCACGGCGAGCAGGACCGCCGCGGCGGTGATGATGCGTCCCGACCGCTGAAGGCCGAGGGTCACCGACCGCTGGGTGTCGCTGCCGCGGTGGTGCTCCTCGGCGATGCGGGCGATCAGGAACACCTCGTAGTCCATCGACAGCGCGAACGCGGTGACGGCGACGAGGACGGCCATCGACGTGTCGACCCCGCCGGTCACGGTGAAGTCGCCGACCAGCCACTGGAGATGGCCCTCCTGGAAGACCCAGACGAGGACGCCGAGCGTCGCGGTGAGGCTGAGCACGTTGAGCAGGACGGCCTTGACCGGGATGAGGACCGACCCCGTGAAGAGGAAGAGCAGCACCAGGGTGGCGAGGGCGATCCAGGCCAGCGCCCACCGGCCGCGGTCGGCGATGGCTGACTGCGAGTCGGTGAACTGCGCCGCCGTCCCCCCGACGAGCCGGTCGGGCACCGGTGGGGCGGTCGAGCGGATGCTGGCGACGAGGTCTCGCCCGGCGTTCGTGACCGGCTCGACGTCGGAGACGACGGCCAGTCGGGCGTCGGGCCCGGCGGCCCACGAGCGTGGGTCGGGGTTGGGCGCCACGACAGCACCCGACGCGACGACGTCGGTAGGGGTCGTGACCGTGACGACGTGTGGCAGACGCGACAGCGTCTCGGCATACTGCCGGACGTCGGTCGCCCGCGAGGCCATCCCCGGCAGCACCACGTCGACCGGGGAGCCCTGTTGCCCAGCGAACCGCGTCGCCAGCGTTGCCGAGGTGACGGCCACGGGGTGGTCGGCAGGGAGCGCGCGCTGGTCGGTCTGCGTGAAGCTGACCCCCAGCACCGGAGAGGCCAGCACGCCCAGGAGGGTGATGACGGCGAACAGCACGGGCACGGGTCGGCGCATCACCGCCCCCGCTACCCGCGCCCAGGCTCCGTCGTCGCGTGGTGCGAGATCCCGGCCGCGCACCCGCAGCCGGTCGATCCGGGTGCCGAGCAGCGAGAGGGCGGCGGGGAGAGCGGTGATGGCCGCGAGCACGGCCATGGCCGTGGCGGCCACGCCGGCGTAGCCGAACGACCGCAGGAAGTACTGCCGGAAGAACATCATCGAGGCGAGCACCACGGTGACGGTCGCACCGGAGAAGATCACGGTGCGCCCGGCGGTCGCGACCGTGCGGGCCACGGCGGCGCGCACCCCGTCGCGCGAGGGGTCGTCCACCAGGGCGAGCTCTTCACGGAAGCGGGTCACGACGAGCAGGGCGTAGTCGATGCCCAGTCCGAGACCCAGGCCGGTGATGAGGTTGAGGGCGAAGATCGACACGTCGGTGGTCAGCGAGATGACCCATACCAGGAAGAAGCTTCCCACGATGGATCCCAGGGCGACGACGAGGGGGAGACCAGCCGAGACGAGGCTGCCGAAGACCAGGAGCAGGAGCACGAAGGTCAGGGGAATCGCGATCGACTCGGCCCGGGCGAGGTCGCCCGTGATCGAGTCGTTGATGGCCTGGTTGACGGCCTCGGCGCCGCCGATCGCCACCGTGAGCAGCGGGTCACGTGCGTCGAGCTGCTCGACGAGGGCGGTCACCCGGGCGCCCACTTCGGCCCGGGTGGTGTCGTCGGCGGCGCCCACGCCGACGACCACCTCACCCATGCGCCCGTCGGTGCTGCGGAGGGCCCCCGGGCGGCCTGAGGTCCAGTACGACGTCACGTCGGTGACGCCGGAGCTGCGACCCACCTCCCGCACGAGAGCGGTCGCGGCAGCGCTCC
This sequence comes from Dermatophilaceae bacterium Soc4.6, assembly GCA_039889245.1. Taxonomy (NCBI): domain Bacteria; kingdom Bacillati; phylum Actinomycetota; class Actinomycetes; order Micrococcales; family Dermatophilaceae; species Dermatophilaceae bacterium Soc4.6. The sequence goes on from JAZGVH010000002.1 coordinate 2,852,023, forward strand.
CGGCGGCCGAGTCGACGCCGGCGGGGGTGTCGACGGCCAGCACCAGGATCGGCTGGTGGACGTGGAAGCGCGCGCCCAGCACCGTCGACGCCCGTCCGGACTCGGCGTCGGCGTCGTCGAATCCTGCGGACTGCAGCCGCGGGAAGAGGCCGGCGCCGAGGACGCCCGCCACGGCCAGTGCGGCAAGGAAGAGGGCGAGGACGGCGCGCGGCCGCCGAGCGACCAGGGCGCCGAATCGCTCGAGGCGACCGGGGGGCGCCACGGTGGTCGAGGGGGAGGGACTGGTGCCCTCGGGTCGCTGGTGGGTCATCTGAACAGTGTTCATACTGTGACGGTGACACTTGAACTTAACACTGTCAAGACCTCCGTTCGGGTCAGCTCCCCACCGTTCGTATGCTGTCCCGATGAGGAAGACCAGGGGTGCCGGCACCGCGAAGGGTGCGTGGGTGTCTGCTGACGCGTCCCCCTACCACCACGGCGACCTGCGGGAGGCGCTGGTGGCCGAGGCCCTGTCGCGGGTCAGGGCGCAGGGGGCGGAGGCGGTGTCACTGCGGGCGGTCGCGCAGGCGGTCGGGGTCAGCCCGAGCGCTGCCTACCACCACTTCGCCGACAAGACGGCGATCCTCGTCGCGGTGGCCGAGCGTGGAGCCGACGAGCTCGACCGCCGCGCCGTCGAGGCCGCCGGTGGGCTGACGGTCGACGACTCAGCTACCGGGCTCACGCGACTGGCGGCCGTCGGCGTGGCCTACATCGGCTTCGCGGTCGACGAGCCACACCTCTTCCGACACACCTTCGGCCCCTACTGCGCCAGGATCCCGCACGTCGACATCGGCACGGACACAGGGACCACTGCGGGGACCACCGCGGGGACCACCGCGCGGACCGAGAGCGACACCGACGTCGACACCGACTCGGCCTACGGCCTACTGGTCGACACCCTCGACCGGCTCGACGCGCTCGGAGCGTTGCAGCGTCGCGACGGGCTCGACCTCCTGGCGTGGGCTGCGGTCCACGGCTTCGCCAGCCTGGTGCTCGACGGGTTCCTCTCGGCTGATGCCGGTCCGGTGCTCGTCGATGTCCTCAGCTCACTCCTGGCCCCGCCCTCTTCCTGACGTTGGGCCGACGTGGGTTGGACCGGCGGTCTCTGGTTGCTCAGCACACCTGCGGGACCGAGGCCGGAGTGGCGACCCTGAGCTTCCAGGCATCCTGCCGACCGAGGGCAGCGTCGGAGGGGAGAGTGACCCACTTGGTGATGAGTCGGTCACCCGCAGGGCCGCGATAGGGCGTCAAGGGCTCCACAGGGGACGCGCCGGCGTGACCGGCGGAAGAGGCGGAAGTCGGGGACGTGGCGGACGTGGCAGAGGCTGCGGGAGCGAGGTCGACTCCCGACTCACCGGGCGGCGGTCCCACCCGGATCTCGCGCCCCCGGTGGTTGCGGAAGACCACCCCGCTGCGACGGTCGGGGTCTCCCTCCATCGAGAACTCCCCCCGGTGGTGCCCGTCGTGGTGGCGGGGGCAGAGGCTGAGCATTCGGTTGATGTCCGTGGCTCCTCCATGGGCCCAGTGGTCGAGGTGATGCACCTCGACGTGACGGGTGGCGCAGCATCCGGGGTAGCGGCAGCCGCGGTCGCGGTCCTCGATGAGACGGCGCGAGCGGTCCGGCACGATGCGCTGGTCGCGGCCGACGCTGACCGGTGCACCGTCGACCTCCCAGATCGGCTGGACCACCCCGTCACAGGCGAACTTGGCCGCCAGACTCGGCGGGATGGCGCCTCGGCCGTTGATCCACGACCCGTCGCTCGAGAGGTGGACGTAGACGCGGTAGCGCTGGGACCGGGACGCGGACTCGATGCTCGACAGTGACCGGCTGGCCACCTCGATGAGCGCGTCACCCAGGGTGATCGACGGGGCATCGGCTCCCGTGACCGTGGCCGTGGACCCGTCCGGCCCGTCGCCCGCGGTGGCCGTGCTGGCCGCTCGGAACAGGGCGTCCTTCGCCTCGAGCACGGCCTGCTCGACGAGGGCTCCGACGTCGGACGGCGCTGAGAAACGCATCCAGAACCGTCCGTCGACGTGCCCCATCGTCAGCTCGGGCGGCTGCAGGGCCCACGCGAGGGACCCGGCGGTCTTCGCCCCCTCGGGGTCGCGCAGTGGGGGGATCACGACCGTTGCTGGCGCCGGAGGCGGGGTCTGCGGCTCCAGGGTCGCCTCGTCAGCCACCGTCTCCGCAGCCCCCTCCGCCTCCGCCGCCCTCTCGACCGCCGTCTCGGGGGCGAACTGGTAGCGGCTCAGGGCGCGTCGCAGCTGAGGCACGGTGGCGCGCACCGCCAGCTCGGTGGCGGAGCGCTCGTGGTCCGGCGGGGCGTGCTTGGCCACGACCGCGGCCTGGTCGAGGGAGACCGACCCGGCGCGCACCGCAGCGGCCAGGGTGGGCATCGCCGCCCACCGACGCGCGATGCGCGTCACGTCGTGAGCCCTGGTGGGCGACAGCCCGACCCGGAGCACGAGCCAGTGCTCCGGGGACAGGATGCCGCCGCCGGCCCACAGCTCGTCGTCGACGACGCGGACGGCCAGGTCGATCAGGTCGGCCTCGGCCCGGTGCAGGCGCGCAGCGATGACGGCCGCCTCCTCGTGGGCGAGGTCGGATGCTGCTTCCCGGGTGGTCACCGCCACCTCGTGTGTCATGACTCATTCGAACATGTGTTCGAATACCTGTCAAGAGACCTCCCGACGTCCTGGTGGCGTCACTAGAGTGGAGACAGATCCACACAGTGCAAGGAGGCACCGATGATCGTTCCCTTTTCCGTCGACGACTTCCTCGCCCGGGCCCTCGCGGTCTACGGCGAGCGCGTAGGTGTCGTCGACGAGCCCGTGCAGCCGGCCGAGTCGCTCGGCGACGTGACCTACGCGAGGGTCGGCGAGCTCGCCCGGGCCCAGGCGGCGAGACTCGATACCCTCGGGCTCGAGGTGGGTGACCGGGTCGCCTACGTCAGCCACAACAGCGCCCGCCTCATGGCGGCCTTCTTCGGTGTCTGCGGCTCTGGTCGGGTGCTCGTGCCGGTCAACTTCCGGCTCTCGGTCCCCGAGGTGCGCTACATCATCGACCACAGTGGCGCCCGGGTCGTCTACATCGACCCCGAGCTGACGGAGCTCATCGGCGAGATCGAGGCCGAGCACGTCTTCGTCATCGGCGAGGACGACAGCCAGATGTATGCGTTCGACACCGAGCCGCGCGCCTGGGAGCCCGACGAGGGTGCCACCGCGACGATCAACTACACCTCGGGCACGACGGCCCGCCCCAAGGGTGTGCAGATCACCCACCGCAACATCTGGACCAACGCCGTCACCTTCGCGCTGCACGCCGGGGTCACCGACCGCGACGTCTACCTCCACACGCTGCCGATGTTCCACTGCAACGGCTGGGGCATGCCGTTCGCCATGACGGGCATGGGCGTACCCCAGGTCGTGCTGCGCAAGGTCGACGGCGCCGAGATCCTGCGCCGGGTGCGTGACCATGGAGTCACGGTGATGTGCTGCGCCCCCGCAGTGGTCTCGGCCGTGCTCGACGCACTGCCCGACTGGGACGGCGCGGTGCCGGGGCGCGACACCGTCCGCGTCATCGTGGCGGGGGCGCCGCCGCCGACCCGCACGGTGCAGCGCGTGCGCGACGAGCTCGGCTGGGAGTTCATCCAGATCTATGGCCTCACCGAGACCTCGCCGCTCCTGACGATCAACAGGATGCGCTCCGAGTGGGACGAGCTGCCGCCGCAGGAGATCGCGAGCAAGCTGACCCGCCAGGGACAGCCTGCGATCGGCGCCACCCTGAAGATCGACGAGCACGGCGAGGTGCTGGCCCGCTCCAACGTCATCCTCGAGGGCTACTGGGAGCAGCCCGCGGAGAGTGCGGCCGCCCTCGACGGCGGCTGGTTCCACACCGGCGACGGTGGGGTCATCGGCCCGGACGGCTACCTCACCATCCAGGACCGCAAGAAGGACGTCATCATCACCGGCGGCGAGAACGTCTCCTCGATCGAGGTCGAGGACGCCCTCTTCTCGCACCCCGACGTCACCGAGGTCGCCGTCATCGGCGTCCCCGACGAGAAGTGGGGCGAGACGATCAAGGCGCTCGTCGTCCTCACGCCCGGTGCGACGGTCACCGAGGCCGAGCTGATCGACTTCTGCAAGAGCCAGGTCGCCCGCTACAAGGCCCCCTCGAGCATCGAGTTCCGCGAGGCGCTGGCGCGCACCGCGACCGGCAAGGTGCAGAAGTTCAAGCTGCGCGCGCCCTACTGGGAGGGCCGCGAGCGCCAGGTCAACTGACGCCGACGGTCTCCCCCTGACGACAGACCCCCTGGTGCCCTCGGGCACCGGGGGGTCTTCGGCGTCCGCTGCAGCTCCCTGCACCTCCGGCACCTCCTGCGCCTCCCGACATCCTCACAGACCTCGACAGGCCGTCCAGCGGGTCGCCCGGCAGGGACATGACCCGATGTGGACACACCGTCGCGGGGTCGGCTGAGCCACCCCCCGGCGTCGCGCAGGCTGCGCTCGAGGATGCCGAAAAATGCGCGAAAATGCTTGTGAGAGAAAGAGTTTGCGGTAGCGGAGGGGTCGGGTGCTGGGTCGGTGGCCAGTTCGACGCACGAGTGGTTGAGGGGTCATTTGTCCTGCCGGTGACACGTCCCGAACCGGGCGCCCAGAACCGTGGATCGCCGTCGATCGAGTGAGCACTCTTGGGTCTTGCCAGCCACGTTCACCGGTCTCCACCCCGAGACCACACCCCCCCAGGAGTACGAGATGCGCTCACTCACCAGGCTCTGTGCCCTGGCTCTCACCAGCGGTGCGCTGGTCCTCGTCCCGGTCGTCGCCCATGCCGCGACGACCGGCCCCACCTCCCCGGCAGCGACGGTCACCGTCCCGGTCGCCACTGCGGTCGCCACTCCCGCTCCCGTCCCCGCTCCCCTTCCCGTCCCCGCTCCCGTCCCCGCTCCCCTTCCCGTCCCCGCTCCCGTCCCCGCTCCCGTTCCCGTCCCCGCTCCCGTCCCCGCTCCGGTCCCCGGACCGGACTGCTGGGACTGGTGAGCCCGCCACCGACCGGTCGACGACCCGCACTCGAGAAGCACCACGAGGAGATCCCATGACCATCACCGAGAACCACCCCGCCACGGTGGACACGACGACTGCTCCGGCCGCCCGGGTCGAGTCCGTCAGCAAGAGCTACGGCGACCGCGAGGTCCTGCGCGGGATCTCGTTCGAGGTCCGTGCGGGTGAGGTCTTCGGCATCCTCGGCCCGAACGGCGCCGGCAAGACCACGCTCGTGGAGTGCATGGTCGGGCTGCGTCAGCCGGACGAGGGCCACATCGAGGTCCTCGGCATGGACCCGACGACCGACCGGCACCGCTTCACCTCGCGGGTCAGCGTCCAACCCCAGGACGCGAGCCTCTTCGAGAACATCCGGGTGCGCGAGGCCCTCGACCTCTTCTCCTCGTTCCATGCCCGTTCCTACGGCACCGACGCGGTGCTCGAGCTCATCGGGCTGGGCGACTCGCAGCGCCAGCTCGTGCGCAAGCTCTCCGGTGGTCAGCGGCGCCGGCTGCTCCTCGGGGTGTCGATGATCGGCTCACCCGAGCTCATCGTGCTCGACGAGCCGTCGGCTGGTCTCGACCCCGCCGCCCGCCGGTCCCTGTGGTCGGTCATCGAGGGGCTGCGGGACGCTGGCACCACGGTGCTGCTCACGACGCACCACATGGACGAGGCCTCGACCCTGTGCGACCGGGTGGCCTTCGTCGTCGACGGCCAGGTCCGCGCCCTCGACCGGCCCTCGCGCCTCGTCAGCCAGCTGGCCCCCGAGCAGGTCGTGACCTTCGAGACCGCGGCCGGGCCGGCGCAAGTCCGGCTCCGCCTCGCCGCGGAGGAGAGCGTCCTGTCGGTCTCGGTCTCCGACGAGCGCGGAGCCACCACCGTGAGCGTCCGCACTACCGACTCCGACCGCGTGCTCGCGGTGGTCGCCGGCGCGGAGGGCTGGCGCCCCCGGTCCATCGGCGTCGACCGCGGCGACCTCGAGACCGTCTTCCTCTCCGTCGCGGGCGACCACCCCGACTCCCCCCATCCCCAGACCCCGCGGAAGGAGCAACGACGATGACCACCTCGACGCTGACTGCCGGACCGACCCTCACGTCACGGCGACCGACGGCCTTCACCCAGCTGGTGCTCACCAACTGGCGTGAGCTGGCCCGCGAGCCCAAGAGCCTGTTCTTCTCCATGGTCTTCCCCCTCATCTTCCTCGTGATGTTCAGCGCGATCGGGGTGATGATCGACAAGGGCGGGGACCCGCCGGTGGTTGCGGTCACCGGGCCGGCGGCAGCGGAGGTCGTCGCCGCTCTCGAAGCCGACGGCATCACGGTCGTCGCCGACGCCAGCGCTGCCAGCGCTGCCAGCGCCGCCAGCTCCGCTACCGCTGCCGGCGGCGTCAACATCAGGGTCCGAGCCGACGGTGACACCGCGAGCATCGTTCTCCCCACGGGCAGCAGCATCTCGAAGAACCCCGTCGTCGATGCCGTCCACAGCACCGGGGTGAGCAAGGGGGCGATCGAGGTCGTCAACGCCGACGGCTCGGCCGTCTTCGACCCGGTGCGGGGGTCCCTCCCGACGGTGCTCATGCTCGGTCTGCTCTCGCTGGCGTTCCTCGGCACCGCCGCGCCGCTCGTCGGTCTGCGGCAGCGCGGGACCCTGCGGCTGCTCGGGACGACACCGGTGCGCCGGTCCACCTTCGTCCTCGCGCAGATCCCGGCGCGGTTCGCGATGGGCGCCATCCAGGTGGGGGTGATCGCCGGCTACGCCGCCTACCTCGGATACCTCGACGTCGCCTCTGCCGGGGCCCTCCTGCTCTCGTGCGCCCTCGGCCTCGTGATGGTGCTGGCCCTCGGATACCTCTTCGCCTCGAGGATGTCGAACCAGGACCTCGCGACCACCATCGCGTCGCTCCTGATCCCCGTCGCGATGATCTTCGCCGGCTCGATGATGCCATCCCAGCTGCTGCCCGACGGCGTCCGGCGGGTCGCCGACGCCCTGCCCACCTCGGTGCTCTCCCAGTCCATCGGCGTGAGCCTGGTCGGCGACGGCTCCACGACCGGCCTGCCCGCCAAGTGGGCCCTGATGGCCGGGATCGCGTTCGCCGCCACCCTGGCTGCGGCCCTCGTCTTCACCTGGGACCGCAAGGACGCCCGATGACCACGACACCGACCCGCCCACCGGTCGCCACCGCACCTGCCCCTGCCGCGCTCACCCCCGCCGCGCTCACGCCCGCCGAGCCCACCGCCCTCACCCCCGCCGACCACCGCCCGGTCCCGCAGCACAGTCGGGCCCAGAGCACCCTCGGCGCCCTCCCGCAGCTCGACCGCCTCGTGGGACCCCTGGGCGTCGTGGGGTCCATCCGCCGGCTGCCCACCTTCCCCGGCGACCCGGCCTTTCCCATCCACGTCGCCAGCCTCGGTGACCTCTCGCCCGTGGCGCCGAACATCGCCGAGGCCGTGGGCGGGATCCCCACCCGGGCCGAGATGGACGGTGCGGGAGGGGCGCTCGACCCCGAGCGGGCCCGCCGGGTCGGCGTCGCCGAGGCCCTCGAGCGCTACGCCTCGTGCATCGTCGACACCACGCAGCTGACCTGGGCCACGGCCAGGGAGCTCGGGGACGACGCCGTCGACCTCACCAGCTTCCCCCAGTGCTCGGCCACCGAGCTGTCCCGCCTCGGCGGTCCGGTCACCCCCGTCGACATCGACGGCCGGCAGCGCTGGGTGAAGGGCTGGTCGCTCACCCGCGCGGAGCCGTGCTGGGTCCCGGCGGCGGCCGTCTGGATGCGGCTGGCTCCCCGCACACCCGCCGAGCGCTTCACCTCGGGCATCTCGACCGGGTGCGCGGCCCACAGCGACCTGGCGAGCGCCGTGCTCGGCGGCCTGTGCGAGGTGATCGAGCGCGACTCGATCGCGCTCACCTGGCTGCAGCGCATCCCGTGGCCGCGACTCGAGATCGACTGGGACGACGCCGTGCTGCGTCCCTTCGCCGAGCGTCACGCCCGCAGCAACGTCGAGGTGACGGTCTTCGACGCCACCACCGACCTCGGGGTCCCGACCTTCTACTCCCTGGAGCGCACCCCGCACCACCGCACCCTCACCCAGCTCGTCATGTGCAACACGTCGCTCGACCCGGTGGACTCCGTCGCCAAGATGCTGCGCGAGGCCGCGTCCTCCCGCATCGCCCTGCAGGCCGACCGGGTCCTGCCCGAGCAGGTCTCCGACTACACCAACGTCTTCCACGGAGCCGTGCACATGGGCCGACCCGAGCAGGCCGGCGCCTTCGACTTCCTCCGCTCCGGCACCACGTCCCGCCGGCTCGTCGACGTCCCGCACCTGGCCACCGGTGACAGCCTCGCCGACCTCGCGCTGGTGACTGCGCGGCTCGCGCACGCCGGCTACGAGGTGCTGGTGGTCGAGCTGACGACCGACGAGGCCCGCGACGCGGGCTTCCGGGTGGTGCGCGTGGTCGTCCCCGGCCTGATGCCCCTCTCCTTCGTCCACGGTGCGCGCTACCTCGCCCACCCGCGGCTGTACGACGCCCCGGCCCGCCTCGGCTACCCCGTCCACGCCGAGGCCGACCTCAACCACGACCCCCAGCCCTTCGCCTAGGAGACTGACCATGCGAGTCCACATCCTGCGGCTCGGCGCCTTCGGAGCCGCCGTCGCCACCCTGGCCGGCCACCGCCTCGCCGCCGCGGGTCACGCGGTCACCGGCGGCGACGTCACCGTCACCCCCCACGCCGCTCCGGCCTTCTGGCCGCCGTCCGACCTCTGCGTGCTGGTGGCTGGCCGACCGTCGCCCTACCTCGAGGGGGTCCTCGACCGCAGCGTCGTCGACTCGGGCACCCCGGCCGCGACCGTCGTGGTCGAGCACCCCCGGCTGCGGCTCGGGCCCCTCGTCGACGGCACGGCAGCCTGCCTCGGATGCCTCCACGTGCGTCGGGCCCAGCACGACGGCGCCCACGCCAAGGTCGCACCCCTGCTGCAGGCCTACGACCGCGACCCCTCCCTCGAGCCGAGGGGACACCTCCCCCTCCACGTCGCCCTCGCGGTCACCTGGCTGGAGCGGCTCACGCAGCAGCTGGCCGCGGGCACGGCCGGTGCGGGCCGGGTCACCCACCTCAACCTGCACACCGGGGCCAGCGGCAGCGACCGGATCGTCGGGGTCCACGGGTGCCCCCGGTGCCGCACGACCCCGCCACTGGCCGACTCGACCTGGCGCGGCCTCGCGACCGACCTCGTCGGCGTGGGCGGCGTGGGCGCATCGCGCGGTGGCGACCGTGGCTGAGCACGTGCTCGACGCCACCGCGATGGCCCGGGCCGTCCTGAGCGACCCGCAGTTCTCCTTCCCGGCGATGCCCCGCACCGTCCCCGGCCTCGTCACGGTCACCACACCCACCGGTGTCATCGTCGACGGCGGACCGAGCCGACAGGCCTTCCAGGGTGCCTCCGCGACGCACCTGCCACGGGTCATGGGCCTGCTCGACGGCACCCGCGACGTCGATGCCGTCGCGACGGCGGCCGGTCTCGCCCGGGCGGAGGCCTGGACGATCCTGTCGCTGCTCTACTCGACCGGGCTGGTGGAGGAGGCTCGGGGCGATGCGGCCGTCGACCACGACGACCCCACTGCCTGCTTCCTCTCCCGCTCGATCGACACCACCCGGGTCAACCGCAACGGCACCGAGGCCCTCGACCGGCTGCGCCGGTCGGTGGTCGGCGTGGTGTCGACCGACGCACCGTGGGCCGAGCTGGTCGCCCGGCTGCTCGAGGCCGAGTCGGTCGGCAGCGTCTGGGTCGAAGACCGGGTGCGCGACGACCGACCCGCGGGCGACCTGCTGCTGGTCGTCGGGGACGGTCCCGAGGCCGAGGCGGCCGCGTTGTCCGCGCGCGGGTCCTCGTCCGTCCTCCCGATCCACGTCGACGGGGCTGCGGTGCACGCGGGTCCGGTGCTCGACGGCGCTCACACCACCTGCGCCAGCTGTGCGATGCGCCAACGGCGCACGCTCCTGGCGCCCGAGGCGCCCGAGGCGTCGACGCCGGGCAGCGCCGACCGCGAGCTCGCTGCGCTGCTCGTGGTGCGTGACGTGGTCGCCCTGCTCTCCCGCGTGGGGACCACTGCCGCAAGCCGCTTCGTCGTGACGACGCGACTCGACGACCTCGTCCAGACCGCCCGGGTCGTCGTGCCACACCCGTCGTGTCCCGTGTGCATGGACCCGAGCGCCTCCGACGGCGACGGCGGCCTGCCGCTGGGCTGGGCCTACACGCACTCGGTGGCCTTTCCCCCGCGCGACGGCCTGAACCCCAAGGACCACCAGGTGCACTACCAGTCGGGCAACATCGCCCTGCAACGACGCCACCGCGTGTGGCCCGCGTCGCCGCGGGTCGCGCTGCCGGCTCGGGAGGTGGACGCCGGCCACCCCGTGCGCCTCGACGTCGTCGGTGACCTGCTGGTGCGGACCGTCGGTCTGCGCAACGGACCCTCCGGCAGCTCCTCCCGGGTCGACCGCTGGTGCGCAACGGGTGGCAACCTGGGGTCGCCGTCGGCCTACCTCGTCGCGCGTCGGGTCGACGGCCTGCGACCTGGCGTCTACGGCTTCCAGAGCCAGGATGCGTCGCTCGCCCTCCTGCCGTGGGCCGACCCCGAGACGGCGCTCGCGGGTGTCCCTGACGTGCCGGCCGTCGTGGTCCTCACGGGCGGGCTGGACACCGTCGCGACGAAGTACGGCGCGTTCGCCTGGCGCATCCTGCACCTCGACGCGGGCGCGGCGATGGCCCAGGCCCATGCGCTGGCTGTCGCGGCCGGTCTGCGGCTGCTTGCCGTGCCGGTCTGGGACGACGCCGCGCTCGCCGAGCTGCTGGCCAGCGACCCCGACGCCGAACCCGTCACCGCGGTCTTCGGCGTCCTCGAGAAGGGACCCGTCCGATGAGTGCCGTCGTCACCACCCCCCGCAGCGGGAGCCAGCTGCTCGCCGAGCTCATGTCCGCCGTGCGCACCGACCGCCAGGACGTGCACCGGCCACCCCTCCCCGCGCGGGAAGGGGGTCCCCGGACCCTCGGGGGACGTGGGCTCGTGAGCCCGGTGCGACTGACGGCCGGGCATCCCGCCGAGCTGCCCTCCCGGAGCCTCGACGAGGTCCTCGAGCGCCGCCGCTCCGAGCGCTTCTTCACTGACGAGCCCGTCGGCCTCGAGGTCCTCACCGAGGCGCTGAGGTCGGCCCTCGCCGCCGACGACGACCTGTGGCCGTCAGCCCTGGAGTGGGCCACCCGACCCCAGCTGGTCGTCGCCGCCCTGCGCGTGGTCGGTCTCTCCCCGGGGCTCTATCGCTTCGAGGCCCCCACCTCGACCTACGTCCTGCTCGCCGAGGTCGACCGCGACGCGGTCGCGCAGATGGTGCTGCAGGTCGAGTATGCCGATGCCCCGGTCATCGTGGCCGCCGTGGGATCCCCGGCTGACGCCGTCCACTCCCGGGGCGACCACGGGCTGAGGCTACTCCACCTGAGGGCCGGCAGCGTCTGCTACTCCACGCTGCTCGCCGCCTCCTTCCGCGGCCTGACCGGGAGCGTCTTCGCCGGCTTCCTGCCCAGCGGCCTGCGCCACCACGTGGTCGCCGACGGATACCACCTCTCCCAGGTCTTCGCCGTCGCACTCGGCCGTGCGAGCGCCTATCCCGAGACCCCGCCCGTCTGAGCGCGGACAGGGCCACCAGCTCCTTCGTCCGTTGCCGCGGACGGAGGCGATCCACCAGTCACACCACCTGCACCACCCCTCCGGAAAGGAAGCAACATGAGCACTCTCACGCAGGACAACGGGGACGAGCTGTTCGCCGAGGACCTGACGGTCTTCGACGTCGAGGCGCTGCCCGACGACGCGGCCCTGGCCTCGTTCGGCACGTTGTCGTCCGGCTCGTCCGCCTCGTGCCCCGCCTCGTCGGCGAGCTCCGCCGGCTCCGCCAGCTCGTGGGGCTGAGCACGATGGCCACCCCGAACGACGAGACCGGCTCGACCTTCGAGCTCACCGCCGCAGACCTCACCGACGGCTTCGCCGTCGAGGGCCTCGGTGACGAGACCGCGCTGGGCACCTGGGGCTCCGCGAGCTCCTGGAGCTCGGCCTCCTGCCCGGCCTCGACCGCCAGCACCGGCGGGTCGGCCTCCTCCTTCGGCTGACCGGCACCACCACACCCACTCACCCGGCCCCGCGGGGCCACCACGAAAGGACCCCATCCCATGGACGCCTTCACCACCTTCGACGGCTCGGACGACCTCGTGCTCGTCGCCGAGGACATCGACGCCGAGGCCCTCGACGACCTCACGGCGGCCGGCTTCACCTGCGCCGGCTCCTTCGCCTGCGCCGGATCGGCCTCGTGCCCGGCCTCGTCGGCCAGCAGCGGCAGCTCCTTCTCCTCTGCCGGGGGCTGACCCCCCAATCGGCGGGGCGACGCCGTCGCCCCGCCGAAGCCCTCCTCACGACAGGACATCCCATGGACCACCTCACCACCCCCTCCGGGGACCAGGCCATCGGCCTCACGGCCGCCGAGCTGACGGAGGCCTACGACGTCGAGGGTCTCGGTGACGAGACCGCTCTCGGCACCTGGGGCTCTGCGAGCTCGTGGAGCTCAGCCTCGTGCCCGGCCTCGTCGGCCAGCACGGTCGGCTCCGCCTCGTCGGCCGGCTGACCGGGGTGGGGGCCACCACGGCCCCCACCCCACCGGCTTCCTGCCCCCACCCGCCCACACCCCGCTCACCCCCGTCCCGGCCCCGCCGGGATCATCGCCCGAGGACCTGACATGACCATGGACCTGACCCGACCCGAGCCCGGCCTCGACGAGAGCGCCGTGCGCTGGTTCCTCATGACGACCCCCGAGCTCGCCGCCGACGTGGAGCACGTGCCCGGCCTCGACGGGCGCCCCATGCTGCACGACCCCCACCGCGGCCGGTATGTCGCGCTGACCCCCGGGGCCGACCGCCTGACCCTGTGCTTCGACGGCCAGACCACCGGCGCCGACATCGTGAGCCGGGCCGGGTGGTCGCAGGGTGATCCTGTCGTCGCCCGGGTCGCCGTCATGGCGAGCGAGCTGCGGCAGCTCGGCTTCCTCACCGAGCCGGCGCAGGACGAGGACGTGCGGGCCAGGGCCTCCCGCTTCGCCCTCAAGGAGCACCTCGTCAGGTTCCCCCTCGTCACCGACGTCGGTCGAGTCCTCGAGCCCGTCGTGGCGCCGGCGCGACGCGTCTCGGCGACCGCGATCGTCAGCGTCTGGCTCACCCTGGGTCTGATCGGCCTGGCCGTCGGGGCCTTCGCCCTGACCCACGTGCGGGTCGAGACGATGCCGGCCCACGCGTGGCTGCTGCTTCCCCTGCTCGTCCTGCAGATCGGGCTGCACGAGCTGTCGCACGCGCTTGTCTGCCAGTACCACCGCGCGCCCGTCCGGTCGGCGGGTGTCGGGCTGATGCTCTACGTCATGCCGGTCGGCTACGTCGACCGCACCGACTCCCACCGGGTCCAGGGTCGGCCGGCCCGGGTCCTCATCTCGCTGGCCGGGCCACTGTCCGACCAGGTCTGGTTCGGCGTCGCCGGTGTGGTCGCGCTGACCGCCGGCACCGCCACCAGCCAGCTCGCCATGGTCATGCTCGTCCTGCAGGTGCTCCTCACTGCCATGAACCTCAACCCCTTCACCCCGTCGGACGGCTATCACGCGGTCACCGCCGCCTTCGGCGTCGTCAACCTGCGCGGCAAGTCCCTCGCCCTGGTCGTGCACCGCGTGCTCGGCAGCCCCCTGCCTGCTCACCTGCACCGGGTCAGCGACCGCGAACGACGGGTCATGGTCGGCTACGGCCTCGCCTGCCTGGCCTTCGCCCTCGTCATCGCCCTCGTCATCGCCCTCTCCGTCGCCCGCTCGCTCGTCCACCTGATCGGAGCCCTGTGATGACCACCGTCGGCACCCGCACCGCCCTCGCCGAGGAGGCGACGGCCCCGCTGCCGGCGATCCTCGCCCCCTTCCGGGTCGACCGGGTCGCCGGCCTGTCGGTCGCCGCCCTCGACCTCGACGCCACGTCGTTCGACGACGTCTGCGCCGAGCTGGAGGTCGTCGACCGCTCCGTGCAGGAGCTGGCCGAGACGGTCAGCGACCTGCTCTACCGGCTGGTGCCGGCCCTGGACGACGACACCGCCACCCGCCGGATCGTCCTCGCCGTCCGGCGCACGTGCGCCTCGGGCACCCGGCGACCGCGCCCCGACGAGACCGAGCGCGTGGCCACGGCCCTGCAGGACCGCCTCGACCGGGGCGCTCGCGACCTCTTCGACCAGTGGGTCCTGGTGACCGGACGGCGCGAGGAGCTGCTGGCCCAGCTCGAGACGACCCACGCCGACGAGAGCGAGCGGGCCGGGCAGGCGCTGCGGCAGGCGCTCTGCGACGAGCGGCTGGCGGCGGGCATCGCCCAGGCGAGCCCCTGGCTGGGGCAGTCGCTGCGCACCGCAGACCTGCGGCCGGGCAGGCGCGCCGCCCGCAGCGTCGGGGCCTACGTCACCCGGGCGGCCCGCAAGACGAGCCCCTTCTCGTGGCTGACATCGGTCTCCGCGTCGATCGACCTGACCGGCGAGCCGGGGGAGTCGGAGGAGTTGGGGGAGTGTCCAGCGGCCCGTCGGGGGGCGCCGGTCGAGGGCCTCACCGTCTCGCTCGTGCACCTCGTCGCATGGCTCGACGCCCTGGCCGCCGACGAGCACCTGCTGCAGGCCTTCGAGCTCGAGCCGTTGTGGACGCCCGGCCGCAACCCGCTGGCCGACGCCGTGCTCGTCCCGGAGGTGATGCGCCAGGAGGGGTTCGCCTGGCGCCAGGACCGGTCGGTGCACCTGCAGGAGCTCGGCCGGATCCTCGGCAAGCTGCAGCTCCTCGGCCGACGACCGGCTGGTGACTACCTCGCCGCGGTCGGCGGAGAGGACGCCTTCGCCGCCGTCCGACGGCTCGTCGACGTCGGGGTGCTGCGGGTGGTCGCGCCGTGGGCCTACGGCGAGACCGACCGGCTCAGCCGTCTGGCCGAGGCGCTCGAACGGCTGGGCAACGAGCAGGCCCGGGCCGTCGCGACCACCCTGCGGGGGCTGGGCGCTGACGTCGCCGCGCTCGCCGCCGTGCTCGGGCCCGAGCGGGGCCGGGCCCTCGTCGCGGTCCGGGCCCGGGCGGAGGAGGCGATCGCCGCCTTCGGCGTCGCCGCCTCCGAGGCCGCCTTCACCGTCTACTCCGACATCAGCACCACGACGGCCCTGACGGGCGAGCCCCTGGGCCGGGTCGTGGACGACGAGCTGCTCTCACTGGGAGCGGCGTTGCGCCCCATGGTCTTCCGCTCGCACCTCTACGACCTGCTGCTCGATCGCTTCACGGCTCGCTACGGGGTCGGGGGGAGCTGCGACGACCTCGTCGACTTCCTCTCCACCGTGTTCGACACCGGTGCGGACGGGCTGGCCGGGGTCCTGCGCGCCGTGCGGGCCGACGAGGCGACCAAGGGGACCCCCACCCCGCGGGCCAGCCTCCCGGTCGGTCACACCAGTGGACCGCCGTCGACGTCGGTGCTCTACCAGCTGGCCGCGTCGTCTTTCGAGGACGTCCGACGGGGAGACTTCGCCCTGGTGGTCAACCAGCTGCACACCGGGAGCGGCTCGCTGGTCAGCCGCTTCCACGGCCTCGACCGCGGCTCCCTGCGCCAGGCCCTGCAGTCGTGGTCCGCGCAGCTCTACCCCGGCGCCCGGGTCGTGGAGTTCGTCGCCTCGTGCGACACCAACGACATGCAGTCGGCCTGCGAGGGCACCTTCCCCCGGCTGCGGTGGCCCACGGAGCGACCGCTGTCCGGCGACCCGGTGGGCTCCCTCGACCTCGGCGACCTGGTGCTCACGCACGACGCCGAGCGGCAGGTGCTGGAGTTCAGCGCGGGCGACGGCAGCCCGGTCGCCCCCGTCTACATGGGTCTCGTCCCGGCGCACCTGCTCGGCGGGGCCGAGCGGGTCCTGGCGATGCTGGCCGACCCCTGGGTCAACGGGGCCTCGTCGGCCTGGCGCCGGCTGCCCCCCCTGCCGGCGCAGGGGGAGGGCACCCGCATCCTGCCCCGGCGCCAGCGCGGACGGCTGGTCGTGCGACGGGCCACCTGGACGGTGCGGGCGGCCGACCTGCCACGGGCAGCGACGGGTGAGTCGGCGGCCTCCTTCCTGCGCCGGCTCAACGTCTGGCGGCGCGGGGAGGGCATCCCCGACCACGTCTTCCTGCGGGTGAGGGCCGCCGGCGGAGGCTTCGCCACCGACGAGCGCAAGCCCTCGTTCCTGTCGTTCCTCAGCCCCCACAGCGTCGCTCAGCTCCTGACGCCGCTCGACAGCGCCGTGCAGGGCCTGACCTTCACCGAGGTCGCCCCGGGCGACACCGACCTGTGGCTGACCGCCACCGACGGCACGTCGTCCGTCGTCGAGCACCTCACCCACCTGCGGTGGGCCCGGCCGGCCCCGGCTGCCGCGGTCGACGGTGACGACCCGGGGACGGGCCGGTGACCACGGCTCGCAGCGCCTACCCCGGCGCCCTCCTCGATGACGACGTCTTCGCCGACCAGTGGTGGTTCGTCCGCATCTACACCCAGGGCTTCGACGGCGCCGACCCGCTCATCGGCGACCTGCTCCCGCCCGTAATCGCCGAGGCGCGCGCCCACGGCATCCGCCGCTGGTTCTACATCCGCTACCTGGACGACTACGGTCCGCACGTGCGGCTGCGGGTGCTCGGCCGGCGACCCGTGCTCGACCACCTCCAACGGGTCCACCGTGAGCTGGAGGCAGACCTCGGCGACCTGATGAGCGCCCGACCCGCCGAGCACTGCTTCATCGCCCCGGTGGATCGTCGGGCCTACGAGGGGCGGTCCGCCACGGGCGTGCGGGCCTCGATCTACGAGCCGGAGGTCGCCAAGTACGGCGGAGCCGTGGGCCTCGGGCTCGCCGAGGAGCTCTTCGAGTTCTCCTCCGACCTCGGGCTGTGGGCGTGCGGCCGGCTCGACAAGGGCCACGACCGCGCCGGGCTGGCCGCGCTGCTCCTCGCCGACGGGGTCGCGGCCCTCGTGGGCGGACCCCACGCGCAGGTGCCCTCCCGACGGCGGGTCGATGCCGACGCCTACTGGGACCGTCACCTCCAGTGGTGGACGGCCGAGCTCGGGCGCAGGGGGCCCGCCGTGCGCAGCACCATGCGTGAGCGCGTCGACGAGCGGCGTGAGAGGGTGGTGGACTCGATGGAGCGGGTCAGCGCACTGCCCGGCGTCGGCGCCTGGCGTCGACGCTGGGGCACGGCCGTCGACGCCTACCTCGAGCGGGCGCGGACGGCCGGGGTCGACCGCTCACCCCAGCACCTGACGTTCCACCACGGGCACATGATGCTCAACCGACTGGGCTTCCTGCCCCGGGAGGAGGCGGTTCTCGGTGTCTACGCACGAGCCTGGGCCGACCGCGGCTGACCGCATCGCGGCCGTGCGCTCGCAGGTCGCCGCCGCCCTGGAGATCGACGCGGAGGGCGTGGACGGTGTGCTCGCCCCCTTCGGCCTGCGGGTGGACTACGAGTCGACGTCCGCCGACCTGCTCTCCCACCTGGGCAGACTCACCTGGAGCAGGGACGCCTGGGCCGACTGACGTCCCACCCCCACCCCACCCAGCCACCCCACCCGACCCGTCACGTCCCACGAGAGGATTCACCATGAACGACTACGCGATCGTCATCGAGACCGGCTACAAGCGCACCTCGGCGAACTACCAGATCGAGCTCGTCGGCCCGCTGCCCCGACCCGAGGCCGAGGAGCAGTTCGGCCGACTGCGAAGAGGAGGTGACGAGCGACTGCCCGCCGACGCCGATGCCGTGGTGATGGACGCCGGCCCGACCCAGTTCCTGCGGCTGCGGCGGGTGCGCGGAGCCACCGTGATGGACCGGGTCACCCTCGGCCCCACCGTCGAGCAGACGGGCTAGAGCCAGCCCAGCTCACGAGCCCGCAGGGCCAGCGGGAAGCGCGACTCCACCCCGGTGAGCTCGCAGAGCACGGTGATGTTGCGACGGACCGTGCGCACGTGGACCCCCGCGCGTCGGGCCACCACCTCGTCGGTCAGACCGGCCGCCAGCCCCTCGAGGATCCGTTGCTGGGCCGGGGTGGGGCCGACGCCCGCGGGGCCGGTGTCACCGGGGGTGAACGGCGCGGCGCAGTCCCACACCGTCTCGTAGAGATGACGGGCCAGCTGCACCACCTGGGGGTCCCGGATGACGATCGCGGCCCGGTCGTCGTCCGAGGAGCGGCGCGAGATGATCGCGAGGTCGTCGTCGTAGATGATGGCGTGCACGGGCACGACGGGCAGCGTGCGGAACTTCACCCCGATCGGCTCGAGCTCGGCGACCGCCTTGCGGGTGGCGGCGTTGGTCAGGGTGCCGACGTGGTAGAGGTTGCGACGCTCGACGCCGCGCTCCACGAGCTCCCGGTCGTAGATCGCGGACGCCCGGTGCATCTCGGCCCGGAAGTCGACGCGCGGATGCATGATGTACGCCCGCACCGCGCAGCGGGCCGCGGCGTCGCTGACCACCCGCGCCACGGTGGCCGGGGTGTCGACCAGCTCGATCTGATGGTCGGACTGCTGCCGACGGGACCGCGCGGTCGCGTAGACCTGCTCGAAGAGGGCCAGCCCCGACCGTGCGGTCTCGACGGCCTCGTTGAGGGTGCGGATGCGTCTCAGGTCGTCGTGGGTGCTGTCGGCCACCGCGATCTCGGGTGACACGGCGGCATACGACCGGTCGGCCGCGTCCGTCGGCTGGAGCAGCCGGAGCCCGACGAGCGCCTCCTCGGCGCGGGCGATGTCGTCGAGGCCGAGCCCGAAGTGGTCGGCAGCCGACTCGCGGGTCCAGTTCGGGTGCTCCACGGCGTAGGAGTAGAGCTGCGCCTGGGTGGCCGCACCCGTCGGTGTCTCAGCCACCCGCACCTCTCCCCCCGGTCGTCATGATTCATGATGATATGCGCCCGGCGCGCTCAGCGCGGGGCGGCCCGCCGGTGGTCAGCCGGTCGCCGCGGGTCTAGGTTTCACACCCATGACCCGTCGTCGCCCCCTCCTGGCCCTGCTCCTGGCGGGGGTGACGGCGCTCTCGGCGGCCGTGGTCTCCGCCCCCTCCGCCCCTGCTGCCGGCGCGGACACCCCACCCCTGGCCTGGTCGCTCCTCGCGACCGGGTCGGCCGAGCGCTTCCGCGGGCTCTCGGCGGTCGACGACCAGGTGGCGTGGGTGAGCGGCACCAACGGCACCGTGCTGCGCACCATCGACGGCGGCGTCACGTGGGCGTCGGTGGGGCCGAGGCTCGCGGGGGCCAACGCGGCCTTCCAGTTCCGCGACGTCGAGGCCTTCTCGGCGACGACCGCGGTCATCCTCTCGATCGGCACGGGTACCGACTCGCGCATCTACCGCACGCAGGACGGCGGGGCCACGTGGTCGCTCTCGTTCGTCAACCACGAGGCCACCGCCTTCTACGACTGCCTCGCCTTCACCACGCCCAACCGGGGCGTGGCGAGCAGCGACCCGGTCGACGGCAGGTTCCGTCTCGTCGAGACGGTCGACGGCGGTCGCACCTGGACCCGCGTGGCGACCGTCGGGATGCCGCCGGCGCTCGACGGTGAGGCGGGCTTCGCCGCCAGCGGCACCTGCCTCAGCGCCGGCCAGGGCCAGCGGGTGTACCTCGCGACCGGAGGCGCGATGGCCCGGGCCCGCGTGCTGCGCAGCGACGACGGGGGCCGAGTCTGGCAGGCAGCCGACACGACCGTGCGAGGAGCCCCGACGGCGGGGGTCTTCTCGGTGCAGTTCCGCGACGCCCGCCACGGGATCGCTGTCGGCGGCAACTTCCGCAAGCCGGAGGTGACGGCCCACGCCGCGTCGTGGTCGGACGACGGCGGCGCCACCTGGCAGCAGCCGACGACCGCCACCGGTGGCTACCGCTCCGGCTCCTCGTGGGTGCCCGGCGCGGGCGCCGAGGCCCTCGCGGTCGGGCCGACGGGCTCCGACGTGACGACCGATGGTGGCCGCACCTGGCAGACCTTCGACACCGGGTCCTTCGACTCGGTGCAGTGCACGAGCGGCTCGGTCTGCTGGGCGTCCGGCGAGCTGGGCCGGGTCGCCCGCCTCACGGTTCCCGCGGCGGTCTCGGCCCGTCGCTAGCCGACGTCCACCGTCATCACGGTGCAGGCTCCGCTCTCCCGGCACCGCTGCGCGACGGTGCTGCCGTCGCGGTCGGCCCCGACCACGAGCAGCGTCGCGTCGCGGGCCCGCTCGGTGAGCACCTCGACAGGGTCGCCGACGGCGACCTCGAAGGTCGAGGGCACCGTCACCCCGTCCTCCCACGCGGCGCGGGTCACGGCATACGCCAGAGAGTCGGCCGCGAGCACCTCGTGGGGCGCGGATCCGGGGGGCAGCACCCGCACGACGCGCACCGACCCGCGGCGGGCCAGGGCCTCGGCAAGGGCGGTGTGCACCAGCGGGACCGCGCCGAGGTCGTCGAGGATGCCGACGACCACCTCGACCGGCGTGCCCCGCCGGTGCGGGGGGTGGGCGGGGAGCTGGTCCGGGGAGGGCATGGCCCCAGCGTCAGCGTCCTGCCCCTGTCGCGGCCACGGCCAAAGGTCCCGCCGCCACCTGTGGCGGGACCAACGTCCCTGCCCACCACCGCGTCGGGGCGACATCGTCGACCTCATGGACGACACCGACACCTCCCCGACCGCTTCGACCGAGGAGCTCGCGCAGCACGAGTGCTGGGAGCTCCTGCGCCGCGAGGGGGTCGGTCGCCTCGCGGTCACCCACCTCGGCGCACCAGACATCTTCCCGGTCAACCACCTCGTCGACCACGGCAGCATCGTCATCCGGACGGCCGCCGGCACCAAGCTCGCCGCGGCGGCCGGGCGTCCTGTCGCCTTCGAGGTCGACGGGCACGACCTGACCGCCGGCACCGCCTGGAGCGTCGTCGTGCGGGGCACCGCCCGCAAGATCCTCGAGCGGGAGGAGACCCTCTCGGCGCTGCGCCTGCCGCTGGTGCCGTGGCAGGAGGGACGCAAGCCCTGGTTCCTGCGCATCGAGCCGGTCGAGGTCAGCGGTCGGCGCCTCGTCCTGTCACCCGGTGCCCGTCAGACCCCGAGCCAGCACGGCTGACGGGCTGGCCGGCCGGCTGCAGCCCGCTCAGCCCCCGCCGCCGCGACCCGTCCTCGGGTGCTGCACCGCATACACGGCCGCCTGGGTGCGTCGCTCCATGCCGAGCTTGGCGAGCACCGAGGTGATGTAGTTCTTCACCGTCTTCTCGGCCAGGTGCATGGCCTCGGCGATCTGCCGGTTGGTCAGCCCGCGCGCGACGTGATCGAGGATGAGCCGCTCCTGGGGAGTGAGCAGCCGCAGCCGCGGGTCGGTCTCGGTGCCCGCGTTCCACCGGTTGGCGAGCAGGCGGGCGGGCGCCGTGTCGAGCAGGTTCTCGCCCACGGCCACCCGGTGGATGGCGTCGACGATCCCGTTGCCCCGGATGTCCTTGAGCAGGAACGCCGACGCGCCCGCGAGGACCGCTGACGCGATGGCCTCCTCGTCGTCGTAGGAGGTCAGCACGATGCCCTTGATCGACGGGTCGACCGCGCGCACCTCGCGACACGCGGTGATCCCCGACCCGTCGGGGAGGCGTGCGTCGAAGATCGCCACGTCGGGCCGCAGTGCCGGGATGCGTCGGGCCGCCTCGTGCGCCAGTCCGCTCTCTCCGACCACCTCGATCGTGCCGGTGGCCTCGAGCAGCTCGCGCAGCCCACGGCGCACGATCTCGTGGTCGTCGAGCAGGTAGACCCTGATCACGACCCCGCTCCCGTCGCCGCGACCCGGACCGACCGCACCCCGA
Organism: Dermatophilaceae bacterium Soc4.6; assembly: GCA_039889245.1. NCBI lineage: Bacteria > Bacillati > Actinomycetota > Actinomycetes > Micrococcales > Dermatophilaceae > Dermatophilaceae bacterium Soc4.6. The sequence goes on from JAZGVH010000002.1 coordinate 2,873,979, forward strand.
GCACCGAGGCCGCCAACCGGGTGGCGAGGTCCTCGTCGCGGGCAGTGGCCGGACCGGTGACCAGCACCTCGCCCCGGACGAGGCTCGCCCTCCAGCCCGGGGCGCCCAGCTCGGCCAGCACGGCCGCCACCTCGGCCAGGACGACCGCCTCCGGGCGGGCCAGGGCCCGGACGACGTCGCTGCGGCTGAGGACCCCCACCAGCAGCCCGTCACGCACCACCGGAAAGCTCTTGAACGACGTGCGGACGAAGAGGTGGGCAACCTGGGCCACGTCGTCGTCCTCGACCACGGTGACAGGCGCACGGGTCATCAGGTCGGCCACCACCGGTGGCAGGGGTTCGCCGTGGGTCTGGGTGGGCCTCAGGTGCGACCGAGGGTCGGCCTCGAGGGTCGCGCGCAGCAGGTCGACCTCGCTGAGCAGGCCGACGACCGCGCCACGTGCGTCGACGACGGGCAGAGCCGTCAGCCGGCGCTGCCCCAGCAGCATCAGCGCCTCGGCGCACGAGGTGGTCCCACCGACGCTCGTGACGGGGGTGGTCATGATGTCGCGGACGAGCACGTCTTCCTCCTCGGCTGTTCTGGCGGGTGGTGGCGGGTGGTGGCGGGGGGTGGCGGGTGTCGGCGCGTCGAAGCGCCCCCACCCACCCTGCGCCGTATGGGGCCGCGCCGTCGGGACCTTGGTCCCGTGTCCACCGTGCGGCACCCCATCCGGGCTCAGCTCTTCGGCAACGGTGCTCGCCACTGCAGGGTGGTGCCGCTCGGCTCGCGCCGCTCGACCACGAAGCTGCCGTCACGGCGCGCCGCCCGGTCACCGAGGTTGACCAGCCCGCTGCGCACCTGGCTGGGGTCGAGCCCGACGCCGTCGTCGTCGACCCGCACGACGATGTGCCCGTCGTGCTCGCCGACGTCGACCGACAACGTGCTGGCCCGAGCGTGCCGGACCGCGTTGGACAGGCCCTCGCGGACCACCGCGACGACGTCGTCGACGAGGGTGGTCGGCAGGGTCGCGAGCGCGGGGTCGAGCGTGAGGACCGGGGTGGGGCCGGCGCTGTGCGACAGCACCTGCACGAGGTGACGCAGGTGCTCTCCGAGCTGTCGGGCGCGGGGGTCCTGCAGCTGGAAGATGGTGAGCCTGATCTCCTTGATCGCGGTGTCGAGCTCGTCGACCGCGTTGTCGAGCCGCTCGCGCACCACGTCCTGGTCGACCACGGCGGTCGCGGCCTGCAGCGAGAGCCCGGTGGCGAACAGCCGTTGGATGACGTGGTCGTGCATGTCCCGGGCGATCCGGGCGCGATCGTCGAGCATCGACAACCGGGCCTCGTCGCGGCGGGCGCGGCCGGCGAGGAGGGCCAGCCCGGCCTGCTGGGCGACGTCACCGAGGGCGTCGAGGTGCAGGGGCACGTCGTTGCTCCCGGCGGCCGACCAGACGGCGAGCAGCACCCCGGTGCGGTCGCCGACGCGGGCCAGCGGGGCGACGACCCCCTCGCCGGCCCGGTCCGCCCCGAGCAGGGTCGCGAGCTCCTCCATCGCCCCGGTCGCGAGACCCGACGGCCCGCTGGGCGTGAAGCGCACGGGTTGGCGAACCGAGCGCAGCCCCTCCCACAGGGGACCCTGCAGCGTCCTCGCCTCGCTGGCGTCACCGACCGGGCGCAGCACGAGCAGGTCCCCGTCGTCGAGTGCGACGCCGACGCTGGCCGCACCGGTCACCCTCTTGACGGCGCCGACGAGGGTCTCGAGCGCGGCGTCCTCGTCGTCGTCGGTGAGCAGGGCGTGGGTCAGCTCGCGTGCCACCTCGCTCCACTGCGAGCGACGGCGTGACAGGTCGTAGAGCCGGGCGTTCTCGATGGCCACACCGGCCGCGGCCGCCAGCGCCTCCAGCACCGACTCGTCGGTGGTGGTGAACTCCTCGGCCCCGATCTTCTCAGCGATGTAGAGGTTGCCGAAGACCTCGCCGCGGGTGCTGATCGGCGTGCCGATGAAGCTGGTCATGGGCGGGTGGCCCGGGGGGAAGCCGAAGGAGTCGGGGTGGGCGCCGATGTCGGCGATCCGCCGCGTGCGGGGGTCGCGGATGAGCAGCCCGAGCACCCCGTGACCGCTGGGGAGCTCCCCGATCGTCGCGCGCTCCTCGTCACTGACCCCGTGGGTGATGAACTCCACGAGGCGCTCACCGTCGCCCCCGAGCACGCCGAGGGCGCCGTACCGCGCACCGACCAGCGCGCACGCCGAGTGGACGATCCGCAGCAGCACCTCGGGCAGGTCGAGGTCGGAGCCGACCGCGACGACCGCCGCCAGCAGCTGCCCCAGTCGGTCGTGGCTGGCCTGGGCGGCGACGGCTCGCGAGCGCAGCTCGGTGAGCAGGTCGTCCAGCTCGAGGTGGCCCAGCCCGGCGAGGCCACCGCCCACGGGCCCGCCAAGGGGTCGCGACAGGGGTGGGGGTGGCGTCATGACGACATCATGCCGCTCTGCGGCGCGGTGGTCACGGGACCTTCGGCCGTGTCCGACCGTGGTCGACCTGGCCCAGCATGGCTGACGAGCCCCGTGGCTGCCACGGGCTGCTTCGCCGGTCGGGTAGCCCGTCGGTGACGACCCACGAAGGGATCCGTCTTGCCTGACCAAGAGACCGCCGGTCCGCTCGCCTCCACCCCGGGACTGCCGGGTGTCTACCACCGCCGTTCGCCGATGCGTGAGGTGGTGGCGGGCCTGGTGAACGACGGGTCCGCCGACGCGGTGGCGCGGGCGGCGGTCGAGGAGGCGGCGATGCGCCAGTGTGCCGTGCGCTTCGTGCAGGTGCTGCCCGAGTCGTCGACGGCACCGGATGCCGACGAGCGCACCTTCGCGGCTGCCATGCACGCCCTGGCCCGGCACAGCCGGGTCCGCGCGACCTTCGAGGTGGTCGGGGGGGATCCGGTGGCGGTGCTCGTGTCGAGGACGACCGGCGCCAGTGTCCTGGTGCTGGGCGAGGACCAGCTGGGGGCCTTCCCGGCGATCGCGGCCGCAGCCCAGCGCAAAGCGCAGTGCCCGGTGCGGCTCATTCCCCTTCCTGGGAATCATCACTAGCGCAGGAGGGGCCCAAGGTCCCTGTCGCGCAGGCGCTTCGGAGACGAGGCTGACGTTATCGGCCCGGGAGGCCGACCCCGAGACCAGGAGCACACCGTGAGCACCAGCACCTCCCGCAAGGCCCCGCAGCCGACCGCAGACCGCACCGCCGGGCCCCCGGCCCGGGCCGGACGCTCGCCGTACGACAGCCCGCTGGTGCACCGCACCGCCGCCGTCATCCGGCTGAGCATCGCCTTCGTCTTCCTGTGGGCGTTCTTCGACAAGCTCTTCGCCCTCGGCCACGAGACCGGCAAGGACGCGAAGACGGGTGTCACCTCGCTCTTTGGCCCGGCCGCGTGGATCCACGGCGGCTCGCCGACGAAGGGCTTCCTCTCGCACGCCACCGGTCCCTTCTCAGGAATGTACGGAGCCATGGCCGGAGCCGGATGGGCCAACTGGCTCTTCATGCTCGCTCTGCTCGGCATCGGTGGGGCACTCGCCTTCGGCGTCGCCTCCCGCCTGGCCACGACCTCCGGCGTGCTCCTGCTCGTGCTGATGTGGTCGGCCGCCCTGCCCCCGTCGAGCAACATCTTCATGGACGACCACCTCATCTACGCCATGACCCTCGTGCTGATCGCCGGCCTCGGTGCGGGGCACACGTGGGGCCTCGCTGCTGCCTACGAGCGGCTGAGCATCGTGCGGCGCTTCCCGGTCCTGCGCTGACCCCCGCCGGATCCTCACCCACCCATCTCGACAGGAGCACCAGCATGAGCACCGCCGACACCACCACCCGATCCGACCTGACGTCGACCACCGACCCGAGCCACGGAGCGGTCGTCGTCGGGCTCGACGCCGACGGCTCGGCCAGTGCCGCCCTCGACTGGGCCGTCGAGGACGCGGTGCGCCGCCACCGGCCCCTGCACCTGGTCTGTGCCGCCGAGCCGGTCTACCCCGACGTCATGGCGGGCGCGATCGTCATGGACTCGGCCGACGACAGCTCGACCGAGGTGCTCGACGCCGCCGTGGCGCGGGTGCACGAGCTCGCGCCGGGCCACGCCGTCCACGGCACGGCAGAGCGCCTGCGCGCGCTCGACGTGCTCGTGCACGCCTCGCGCACCGCGGATGTCCTCGTCGTCGGCACGCACGGCCACGGCCGCCTCGGCACGCTGGTGCTCGGGTCCACGTCGCTGCAGGTCGTCTCGCAGGCCACCTGCCCGGTGGTGGTGGTGCGTCACTCCGCTCCCGTCCCGTCCCCGGAGAGCCGTCCCCGGGTCGTCGTGGGGGTCGACGGCTCGGCCGTCTCCATGGCGGCCGTCGACTTCGCGTTCGCTCAGGCTGACGCCCGCGGCATCGGCCTCACGGTGATTCACGGATGGAACCCTGACGCCGTGAAGGGGGTCGACGTGCGCACGCCGTCCGGCAACCGCTTCCGCGAGGCCGGGCAGCTCGAGGTCGCCGCGACCGCTGAGTCGATCGCGGGCCATGCCGCGCTCTACCCCGACGTCGACGTGCGCACTCACGTCATCCGCAAGTCGCCCACCGACGCCCTCGTGGCCGAGGCTGACGGCGCCGAGCTGCTGGTCGTGGGCAGCCGGGGCTGGGGTGACGTGCGTGGGCTGCTGCTCGGGTCGGTGAGCCAGGGCGTGCTGCGCCGGGTCCCCTGCCCGGTCGCGGTCGTGCGACCCCGGCTGGTGCCGGCCCAGGACGCCTGATGCCCTCGCACACGGGGGGGATCGTCTCCGGCTCCGTCGTCACCCGGCTCGAGGCGGCGTCCTACGAGGCCGTGCAGACCGAGTCGCACGAGGAGGCCCAGTCGCACGCCGAGCCACCGCCGGCGGTGGTGCGCCCGATCGTCGTCGGTGTCGACGGCTCCGGGGCCGGCGGGCTCGCCCTCGACTGGGCGGCAGCGGAGGCCGGTCGCGCTCGTCGGCCGCTCCATCTGCTCCACGCCTTCGAGATGGACGCCGTCACCGTCTCACCGCTGTTCGTCGCGCCCATGGCGTGGTACGACCCGCAGTGGTCGCTGACCCAGGCGGCGGAGCGCCTGGCCGCCATCGCCCCCGACCTTCCCACCACCTCGTCGCAGTCCAACGAGACGCCCACCCAAGCCCTCGTCCGCGCGTCGCACGACGCGGCCCTCGTGGTCGTGGGCACGCGGGGCCACACCGCGGCGGGCGCGCTGGTGGTGGGCTCGACTGCCGCCCGCGTCGCCGGGCACGCCGTGTGCCCGGTCGTCGTCGTGCGGGTCGCACCGCGCCCGTCGGCCGCCCCGCGGGTCGTCGTCGGGCTCGACGGGTCGCCCAGCGCGACCTCCGCCCTCCGCTTCGCCGCCCACTGGGCTTCCGAGCACGGCTGCCGGCTGTCGGTCGTGCACGCCTGGCCCGGTGACATCACGATCGACGACGTCCGCGCGGTCGAGAGCGTGCGCGACGAGATCCGCGAGGCGGTCCGTCGCGGCCAGGTGGAGCTGACCGAGGCGATGCTCCAGCCCGCCCGCACGGCCTTCCCCGGCCTGCCGGTCGATGTGCTGGTGCCGGCGGGTGGCCCGGGTGGGGCACTCGTCGACGCGTCCGAGGACGCCACGCTCGTGGTCGTCGGCAGCCGGGGGCGCGGCCTGTTCAAGGGCCTGGTCCTGGGCTCGGTGAGCGAGCACGTGCTGCACCACGCCCACTGCCCCGTGGTCGTCGTGCCGTCCGGGGTCCCCGGGGGCTGATCCCCCTACGATCGAGCTGGTCGACCTTTCCATCGACCCCCGACGACTCGGGCTGCCACGACGACGGACGACACACACCGATGCAGGTCGACGACTTCTCCCTCGAGGTATCCCCCCGACCCTCGGTCGACGCGGCCCGCGCCGCTGTCATCGCCCGTGAGCTGTGGGGCGTCGCGGGGCCGGTGGTCGAGCTGGGCAGCCAGCAGGACCGCAACTTCCGGATCGACACCGGTGAGCGCAGGGTGGTGCTCAAGGTCGCCAACCGCGGCTGGGGGGCCGCGGCGCTCGAGGCCCAGAACCTCGCGCTGGTGCACCTGGCGACCCACCACCGCGAGCTGACCGCACCTGTGCCCCTGGCGGCGCTCGACGGGCGCCTGCTCCACGAGGTGGCCGACGGCGAGGGCGACGGTGAGGGCACAGTGCTGGTGCGCCTGCTCACCTACGTCGAGGGCACGCCGCTGTCGGGTGCCCGTCGACTCTCAGCCGACGTGGTCTCCGACCTGGGGCGGATGTCGGCACAGGTCTGCTCGGCTCTGTCGGCCTTCGAGCACAGTGGGCTCGACCGCGCCACGCAGTGGGACCTGCGACGCGCAGACACCGTCATCGAGCAGCTCCTGCCCTCGGTGGGTGACCCCGGACGTCGGGCCGTGGTCGCCGAGGCGGCGGCGCTCGCCTCCGCGCGGCTGGCCGAGGTGGCGGACCGGCTGCGCACCGGGCCGATCCACGCCGACCTCACCGACGACAACGTCGTCGGGTCGCGTGACGCGGCGGGCCGGGTGCGCCCGGACGCGGTGATCGACTTCGGTGACCTCAGCCGCAGCTGGCTCGTGGGCGACCTCGCGGTGACCTGCTCCTGCGTGCTGCGTCATCCCGGGCAGGGGCTCGCCGACCTGTTGCCGGCCGTGCGCGCCTTCCACGAGGTGGTGCCCCTGACCGACGCCGAGATCGCCGCGCTGTGGCCGCTGCTGGTGCTTCGGGGGGCCGTATTGGTCGCGAGCACGGAGCACCAGCTGGGGCTCGACCCCGACAACGCCGACCTCGCCGAGCCGCTCGAGGGGGAGTGGCGCATCCTCGACTCCGCCCGGGCAGTCGGTCTCGACCTGGCCGAGGCGCTCCTGCGGGCCGGGCTCGGGCTGCCCGTGGCAGACCGGCACGAGGCCGCGCATGCGGCGGTACGCTGGGCAGCGCCCGTGCTGGCCGGGGGTCCGGGCGAGACGGCGGTGGTCGACCTGTCGGTGACCAGCCCCCTGCTGCACTCCGGGCGGTTCCTCGAGGCGGGTGCCGAGGCCGAGATCCTGCGTGAGGCGGCAGGACGCCTGGGGCGAGGGAAGGGGGCGGTGTCGGCGGTGCCGGTGGTGCCGGCAGGGTCGGCAGTGACCCGGTGGGGTGAGGCGAGGCTCACCCGCACCCGGCTCGACAGCCTCACCGAGCCCGAGACGGTGGCCCTCGGTGTGGAGGTCGTTGCTCAGGAAGGCGTCGAGCTGCTTGCCCCACTCGGTGGAGTCGTTGTCCACGAACGGGATTCGTCCTTCCGGCTGGTGCACGACAGCGGGCTGTGCCTCCTGGTCGACGGAGTCGGCGTCTCCGTCGGTGACGGTGAGCCGGTGGACGTCGGCGCCTCGATGGGGATGGTCACGGGCGAGACGGTCCACCTGCAGTGGAGCGTCGCACCGCAGCTCGACCCACCGGCCTTCGCGGCCCCGTCGACGGCGGCGGGCTGGCTGGCTCTCTGCCCCGACCCGTCCCCGCTGCTCGGGGTCGACGTCGTCGCCCCTCGTCCCGACCCGGCCGACCTGCTGCGTCGACGGCGCCGCGCACTCGCGTCGGTGCAGGAGAGCTACTACGTGGAGCCGATGCGCGTCGAGCGCGGTTGGCGCCACCACCTCGTCGACGTCGAGGGTCGCGCCTACATCGACATGGTCAACAACGTCGCGGCGATCGGGCACGGGCACCCGCGACTGGCCGACGCGGTGGCCGCGCAGCTACGCCTGCTCAACACCAACTCGCGGTTCCACTACGAGGCGATCGTGCAGTTCTCGGAGCGGCTGGCGGCCCTGGCCCCCGACGGCCTCGACCAGGTCTTCCTGGTCAACAGCGGCTCGGAGGCGGTCGACCTGGCGCTGCGGATAGCCCAGACGGTCACCGGCCGAGCCGATGTCGTCGCCGTGCGCGAGGCCTACCACGGCTGGACGGCGCTCTCGGATGCCGTGACGACGTCGCTCTACGACAACCCGTCGGCGCTCGAGAGCCGCCCCGACTGGGTCCATCTGGCCTCGGCGCCCAACGCCTACCGCGGACGCTTCCGCGGCGCGAGCGCCGGCGCCGACTACGCCGCCGAGCTGCGGGAGCTGGTCGAGGGTCTGGTCGCCGACGGCCGGCCTCCGGCGGCATACATCTGCGAGCCGTTGCTCGGCAACGCCGGTGGGGTGGTCCTGCCCGAGGGCTACCTCGCCGCGGCCTACGAGTCGGTGCGGGCGGTGGGCGGTCTGACGGTCGCCGACGAGGTGCAGGTCGGCTACGGGCGCACGGGGCGATGGTGGTGGGCGTTCGAGCGGTCGGGGGTCGTGCCCGACGTCATCACGATCGCCAAGGCGATGGGCAACGGCCACCCCCTGGGCGCCGTCATCACCACTCGCGAGATCGCCACGGCCTTCGAGGCGGCCGGCTCGTTCTTCTCCTCGTCCGGGGGCAGCCCGGTCTCGTGCGTCACCGGCATGACCGTGCTGGACGTCATGCGCGACGAGGGACTGCAGGCCAACGCCGTGACCGTCGGTGACCACCTGCTCGAGGGCTGCACGGCGCTCATGGCGCGCCACGCCCTCATCGGCGCGGTCCACGGCACCGGGCTCTACCTCGGGGTCGAGCTGGTGCGCGATCGCACGACCCTCGAGCCGGCAGCCGCCGAGTGCGCGGCGGTCTGCGAGCGGCTGCGCGAGCTTGGCATCATCGTGCAGCCGGCGGGGGAGCGGGCCAACGTGCTGAAGCTCAAGCCGCCGATGTGCCTGACGCGGGACAGCGCCGACGTCGTGCTGCACGCGCTCGACTCGGTGCTGACCGACGGCTGGTGAGCCGTGGTCGTGCCTGCGAAGGTCGGTCGCAGGACGGCATACCGCTTCTTCACCAGGGCGAGGAAGGTCGGGTTGTCGAGCATCGCGTCGAGCCACGGTGAGCGGCCGCGCACCCAGGCGTCGTTCGATGGCTGCGTGCCGAAGAAGTAGGTGCCCATGGACAGGTCGAAGTCCCACAGCGGGCCCATGCCGAGCTTCCCGAGACGGGGCTTGTACATGTAGGTGCTGGAGTACCAGGAGTCGTAGCTGCGCACGTCGATGACGCGCCTGAGCTTGTTGTAGGCGGTGCTGCTCGTCAGCAGGGCGAAGATCTGGGTCTCGGCTGTGTCGATCTGGCTCTTGAGGTAGGCGATCTGCTCGACCGTCGGTGGGTCGAGGTCCTTGATGGTGGAGGGCGCCCCGGTGCGGTCGGCGTGGAAGTCCCTGCGCCGGCAGCGGGTGCAGCTGGCCCAGGAGCGGCTCGAGGTGGGCCCACGCTGGGTCGACTCCGACCTGGTCCTCCCGACCCGGCTCGGGACTCCGATGGACAAGGACAACGCCCGTCGGGTCTTCCGCAGTGCCCTGGAGCTCGTGTCCGGGCTCGACGCCGAGCAGTGGTCACCGCGCGATCTGCGCCACTCGTTCGTCTCGCTGCTGTCCGACTCCCGGGGTCCCGCTGGAGGACATCTCGCGCCCGGTCGGTCACAGCGGCACCAGCGTGACCGAGCTGGTCTACCGGCACCAGATCCGCCCGGTCATCCAGACCGGCGCCACGGTCATGGATGCCCTCTTCGGCCTCGACGCCCTCGATGCCGTCGAGCGACTTTCACCCAGCTAGTCACTCACCCACGGGGAAGGCCCTCCACCCGAAGCGGGCAAAGGGCCTGTGACCTGCGAAGACGGTGGTCGGGGTGACAGGATTTGAACCTGCGGCCTCTTCGTCCCGAACGAAGCGCGCTACCAAGCTGCGCCACACCCCGTGGCTGGTCTGCCAACCTCCGGGTGATCCGAGGGCGAGCAGCGCTGCCAATCGTATCTGCTCACACCCGGGTCGTCCCAATCGGTATGACCCACGCAGGCGTGGGTGCCGGGTGCCGTGCTCGGGACCTCCCGACGGGAAGGTCAGCGGGAGGGCTCGAGGGTGAGCAGCGTCGCCTCGGGGCGGCAGGCGAAGCGCACCGGCGCATACGGGGAGGTCCCCAGCCCGGCCGACACCTCGAGCCACGCCGCGTCGGGCGGGGCCAGGCGCGAGTGCTGGCGGCCCGCTCCCGGCCACCAGCGCGAGACCCCCTTGACCCTGCTCGGGTCGAGGTCGCAGTTGGTGACGAGCGCACCGTGGAAGGGCACGCAGATCTGCCCGCCGTGGGTGTGGCCGGCGATCAGCACGCTGGCGCCGTCGCGGGTCATCGCGTCGAGGGTGCGCTGGTACGGCGCGTGGGTGACGCCGATCGTGAGCAGCACGCTGGGCTCGGCGGGGCCCGCCACGAGGTCGTAGCGGTCCCTGTCGAGGTGCGGGTCGTCGACCCCGACGAACTCGACGGGCTCGCCGGCGACCTCGAGCACCGCACGGGCGTTGGTCAGGTCGGCCCACCCTCCGGCCACCATCCCGGCGACCAGCCGCGGCGTCGGCAGCCGCAGGGTCTCGTGCCAGTGGTCGAGCCGGATGGAGTCACCCACGAGGTAGCGGAGCGGGTTCTTGAAGCCCGGCGCGAAGTAGTCGTTGGAGCCCAGCACGAAGACCCCCGGCGCATCCATCAGGGGCTCGTAGGCCCGCAGGACGACGTCGACCGAGTCGGCGTGCGCGATGTTGTCGCCCGTCGTCACGACCAGGTCGGGCTGCAGCGTCGCCAGTCGGCGCACCCACTCGACCTTGCGCTTCTGCCCGGGCATCAGGTGCAGGTCGCTGAGGTGCAGCACCCGGATGGAGCGGTGCCCGCGGGGCAGCACCGGCATGGCGCGACGCCGCAGCACGAAGGCGTTTCGCTCGACGAACGAGCCGTAGCCGACCCCCAGCGCGCCGAGACCGGCCGCACCCATCCCGAGCTGCAGGCCGGCTCGCACGAGAGGTCGCATCGGCACATGCTGCCACGTCCCACCAATGCGCTTGCGCCCTGCTGGGAGACTGGGGGCCATGAGCACCCTGAAGGACACTCTCCGCGCCGACCTCACGACCGCCATGAAGGCGCGCGACACGACCAGCTCGGCCACCCTGCGCATGGCGCTCACGGCGGTGACGAACGCCGAGGTGGCCGGCGACACCGCAGTCGAGCTCACGGACGACGACGTGCTCAAGGTGCTGAGCAAGGAGGCCAAGAAGCGCAAGGAGGCGGCCACCGCCTACCGCGACGCCGGCCGCCCTGAGCTCGCCGACCAGGAGGTCGCCGAGCTGGCGGTCCTCGAGGGCTACCTGCCGTCGCAGCTCGGCGACGACGAGCTGGAGGACCTCGTGCGTCGCGCCGTCGCGGACACCGGCGCGACGGGCATGGCCCAGATGGGCCAGGTCATGAAGGCGGCCCAGCCACTGGTCGCCGGTCGCGCCGACGGCGGCCGCATCTCGGCCGTCGTACGGCGCCTGCTGGCTGGCTGAGCGCCGACCCGAGGGGTCAGCCGCTGTTACCGCCCGGTCGGGGGGGCCCCACCGGCCGGGCCGGGCCCGTTGCCACCACTGACGAAGCCGGACCCGGGACCGGACGACGTGAAGATGTTGACGGTGCTCCCGACGGGGGCACCACCTCGCGGTGACGTCCCTGCCACGATCCCTGGCCGGTAGTTGGAGGCGATGCTGCCACCGACGACCACCTGGTAGCCCTGGGCCTGCAGGATGGACGTGGCGGTGGCGACGGAGTAGCCGATCGGCGACGGACTGAAGGGCTGCGGGTCTCCGGTGGCGATCTTGGCCGAGGGCGCCGGGAAGTCGGCGTTGGGCTCGTTGCGCAGGGCGTAGTCCATGATGCCCTTCCAGACGGGAGCCGAGATGCTGGCGCCGAAGACCACGGGATATGGCCGGCCCGCGAGGTTGATGTTGTCGAGGGGGTACTTGGTGTCGAGCGGCGTGCCGGTCCACACAGCGGTCACGACCTGGGGGGTGAAACCGGCGTACCAGGTCTGCTTGTTGCCGTCGGACGTGCCGGTCTTGCCGGCCGCGATGTGTCCGTTGGCCAGGGCGCTGCCCGACGCCGTGCCGCCGGGCAGCAGCGTGGCCTTGGCGATCTGGGCCACACCGGCGGCGACGTCGGGGTCGATGACCTGCTTGCAGTTGTCCTTGCCCGGCGTCGGGACCTTGAGCGCCTTGCCCGCGCTGTCGGTGATGGACAGGATCGGGACCGGGGTGCACAGCTTGCCCTTGGCCGCGATGACCCCGTAGGCGCTGGCCACGGTCATGGGCGAGACCTCGGTGGCGCCGAGCACGATGGCCGACAGGTTGCGCGGCATCGGAGCGCCGATCGACTGGTGCATGCCCATGAGGTTCTCGGTGTCGCGCACGTTGCACGACCCGACCTGCTGGGCGAGCGCGATGAAGGCGGTGTTGACCGACTTCGCGGTGGCCTGGGTCAGCGTGAGGTTGCCGCCCTCGCCGTTCTGCTCGTTCTTGACCGGGCCGTAGGTCTCGGACCCCGACAGGCCACAGTTCTCGGCCCCTCCCGGGAAGTCCTTCGAGGTGTAGGTGGTGGGGTTCCCCGGACCGGCTTCCCGGGCCTGCACCCGGGTGGTGATCGGCAGGCCCTGCTTGAGAGCCGTGACCAGGGCGAAGAGCTTGGCGGTGGAGCCGAACTGGAAGCCGCGGGACCCGCCGTACTGGTAGTCGACGGCGTAGTTGACCTGGGTGAAGTTCCACGGCTTGTTCTTGCCGCCCGGGTCGTAGGTGGTGTTCTGTGCGATGCCCCGCACCCCACCGGTGTTGGGGTCGAGGGTCACGGCGGCCGACCCGATCCGGATGCCGCGCTGCTCGTTGCCCTCGGGCACGCGCTGCTCGATCTGCTGCTTCATGGCCTGGGCCAGCCCGGGCTCGAGCGTTGTCTTGATGGTCAGGCCACCGTTGTAGATCTTGGTCTCGCGGTCCTTCTGGGTCTTGCCCAGCACGGCCATCTGCGGGCTCGTGAGGAGGTACTGCAGCGCGTACTCGCAGAAGTAGGCGAACTGCCCCGATCCGGCGCACGAGCTCAGCGGCGCCGTCACCTTGAGCGTCTTGGCGATCGGCGTCCGCCGGGCCGCGTCGTGGTCCTTCTTGGAGACCAGCTTGAGCTCGAGCATCCGGTCGAGCACCACGTTGCGGCGGGCCTGGGCCCGGACAGGGAAGTTGACCGGGTCGGTCGTGCTCGGGTTCTGCACCAGACCGGCCAGGGTGGCCGACTCGACGAGGTTGAGGGTCTTGGCGGAGTGGCCGAAGTAGCGCCTCGACGCGGCCTCGACGCCGTAGGTCTGGTCGCCGTAGTAGCTGATGTTGAAGTAGCCCTGCAGGATCTGGTCCTTGGTCAGCGACTTCTCCAGCTGGATGGAGTACTTGAGCTCCTGGAGCTTTCGCGTGTAGGCGGCCAGACCGCGCTGGGTGGCCGCGGCGTCGGCCGCGGCCTTGTCGCCCTTCTTGATCGCGGTCTCCTGCAGCAGCAGCTTGACGTACTGCTGGGTGAGGGTCGAGCCACCCTGCACGGTGCCCTGCGCGTTGGAGACGACCGCGCGCACGAGGCCGCGGGTGTCGAGCCCGCCGTGCTCGTAGAAGCGACTGTCCTCGATGGCGACCTGGGCCTTGCGCATCAGGGGCGAGACCGCCGACAGCGGCACGATGACGCGGTTCTGGTCGTAGGGCGTGGCCAGCAGCTTGCCGTCGGCGGCGATGATGCGCGACTGCTGCGAGAGCGGGGCGGCGGTGAACGAGTCGGGCAGGGAGTCGAAGACGTCGATGCCCGAGCGGGCGGCCGTGCCCACGGCCCCGACGGCCGGGATGGCCACGCCCGCGGCCAGCAGCCCCATCACCATCGCTGTGGCCACGAAAGCCCCGAGGAGGCTGATGACGCTCGCGATGTTCGTCGTTCGTCCTGCGCGCATACGGCAAGGGTAACCCGCACCACTGACCCCCTCCTGACCTGCGCAGGGGGTGCTGTGAGACCGGTGGGTGCTGCCTGTGGGCGGGATGACTAGTTAATCGGGCCCCACCGAACCATCCCATCGGAGCATGGGCACGGGGCGACGGGGAGCCTAGATTTGAGGTGGCGCCGGACTGCTCAGGGGTGAGCGGCCGGTGGGGGCCCGGGTCAGGATGATCCGGTGCCTGGGGACCATCTGGGGACAATCAAGGGGAACGCACATGACGACCACGACCATCGGCTCCACCGGGAGCCCGCAGGACTTCAGCGGACCGCGCCCGGGCCTGCAGGCCGACTGGGCCCCGCTCGGCAACTGCGTCAAGAGCGACCCGGACGCACTCTTCGTCCGCGGGGCCGCCCAGCAGCAGGCCAAGCTCATCTGCCAGCGCTGCCCCGTCGTCGCCGAGTGCCTCGCCGACGCCCTCGACAACACCACCGAGTTCGGCGTCTGGGGTGGCATGACCGAGCGTGAGCGCCGCGCCATGCTGCGCCGCCACCCCCGGGTCGCCTCCTGGTGGATCCTCTTCAACGAGCACCGCCAGCAGGGCACTGCCGCCCCGTCGGGGGCCCGCACCTTCTGACCGCTCGGGCGCATCGCGCCCGTGACGGTCAGGGGACGAGGTCCCGCCGAGGGCGCCGGCCGTGGGGGGCGTCGCCGCAGGAGTGACCTCATCCGCCTCACGAGGCGGAAGCCGTGCACGCGAGCAGGGCCCCACCGCCCGCCGCGTGCACGGCCTTGTCGTCGTACGGCGTGCTCCCGGGTCCCGTGGCCTCGTGGCCCGGGTCGTCGCCTCAGGCGCCGGCGAGCGACGCGCCGACGGAGCGCAGCCCGGCGAGGTCGTGCACGTCCTCGGCGAGCGCCGGCACCTCGACCACCGGGGTCGTCGGGTGCCCGGCAGAGAAGCGGTCGGTGAGGTTGCGCTGGCGCGCGGACGCCTCGGCCACCCCGGCGTGCACCGTGAGCAGGGCGGCCGTGAGCAGGTCGCCCGCCTCGGTCAGCTGCTCGGCGGCCGCCCGGGACCGGCCCGCGCTCAGGCCCCGGGCCGCCATGGACTGCACCCGGTTGACCACGAGCCCGCTCAGCGGCATGCCGTCGGCGCTCAGCCGGTCGACGAAGAACGACGCCTCGCGCAGCGCGTCTCGCTCGGGCGCCGCGACGACGACGAAGGCGGTCGACCCCTGCTTGAGCAGGGCGTAGGTCTGGTCAGCCCGCTCGCGGAACCCGCCGAACATCGTGTCGAGGGCCCCGACGAAGGTCTGCACGTCCCGAAGCATGTCGCCGCCGAGCACCTTCGACATCGTGGACGACACGAGGTTGACGCCGGCGTTGAAGACCTTGAGGTAGGCCCGGCCGCCCGCCTTGGCCGGGGCGGTCAGCAGCCGCAGGAAGCGGCCGTCGAGGAAGGACCCCAGCCGCGACGGCGCGTCGAGGAAGTCGAGGGCCGAGCGGGACGGCGGCGTGTCGACGATGATGAGGTCCCACGTGCCCTCGGCGTCGGACTGGGCCCGCAGCTGGCCGAGCTTCTCCATCGCCATGTACTCCTGCGTGCCCGCGAACGAGCTGGAGACGGCCTGGTAGAACGGGTTGGCCAGAATCTGCTCGGCCTTGTCGGGCGTCGAGTGCGCGAGCACGACGTCGTCGAAGGTGCGCTTCATGTCGAGCATCATCGCGTCGAGGCGACCGCCGGCCGCGAGGTCGAGACCCACGACGGGTCGGGGCTGGTTGTCGAGCTCGGTCAGCCCGAGTGACTGGGCCAGCCGACGGGCCGGGTCGATCGTCAGCACGACGACGCTGCGGCCCTGCTCGGCCGCCCGCACCCCGAGGGCGGCGGCAGTCGTCGTCTTGCCCACGCCGCCCGACCCGCAGCAGACGATGACGCGGGTGCCGCGGTCGGCGAGCAGCGCGTCGACGTCGAGGCGGGGCGCCGCCGCCCGAGCGGCGGGACCGGCGGGCGCCTTGCGGGAGCCGGCCGCGCCCGCACGGCGCACACGGGGAGGGGTCACGACACCATCCCCTGACCCAGCAGCAGGTCGGCGAGCTCGCGGATCGCCGAGACGTCGATCCCGTCGGTAAGGGCCGGCAGCGAGAAGACCGGCATGCCCAGCTCGTCGACCCTCGTGCGCAGCTCGGTCTCGAGAGCGACCCGCCTCGCGTGGTCGCGGGCCTCGGTGACCAGACCGTCGACCACGACGTCGGTGGTGGCCAGCCCGGCCGTCTCGAGCCCGGCCCGGATGGCGTCGCGGTCGACCCGCCCGCGGGCGGCCGCGCGCAGCTGCCGGTCGGGCAGGATGGGTGGGCGCACCTGGTTGACGACGACGGCACCCACGGGCATCCGGGCTGCGCGCAGGTCGGCGACGGAGTCGGCGGTCTCCTGCACCGGCATGTCCTCGAGCAGCGTGACGACGTGCACGACACTCTGGCCCGAGCGGAGCATGTTGGTGATCGAGTCGGCTTGCCCCTTGATCGGGCCCATCCGGGCGAGGTCGGCGACCTCCTCGTTGACCGACAGGAAGCGCACCACCCGGCCGGTGGGCGGGGCGTCGAGCACGATCGCGTCGTAGACCATGTCGCCCTCGACGGGGTCGGTGCGGCGGCCGTCCTTGTGGCGACGGTTCGCCTCGTAGACCTTGCCGATGAGCAGCACGTCGCGCACTCCGGGGGCGATCGTCGTCGCGAAGTCGATCGCCCCGAAGCGCTCGAGCACCCCTCCGGCGCGGCCGAGCTTGTAGAAGATCTGGAGGTACTCCAGCAGCGCGGCCTTGGCGTCGACCGACAGGCCCATGACCTCTCCACCACCGGGCGCGCGGGCGAGGCGGGTCTCGGCGATCGACAGCGGCCCCACGTCGAAGGTCTGGCTCAGGCCCTGTCGGCCCTCGACCTCGACCAGCAGCACCCGCTTGCCGCCCGACGCCAGCGCCAGCGCGAGGGCAGCCGCGACGGTGGTCTTGCCCGTGCCGCCCTTGCCCGTCACGACGTGCAGGCGTGCCCGGGCCCAGGGCAGGGAGGAGGGGTCGGGCATACGTCAAATCTAGTGCCGCCCGATTCGGGCGTCCCGCAGACCCCGCCACCGACGGGCCGTCAGCAGGAGAGATGGGTCACCCGGGCCGTCACCACCTGCCTACGCTGACCGGTGTGACAAACGACCTCAGCGCCCTGACGGGCCGTGACTTCGCCGCCGTGCTCTTCGACATGGACGGCACGCTCATCGACTCGACCCCGGCCGTCGGGCGCTGCTGGGCCCGGTTGGCGCAGGAGGAGGGCATCGACCCCGCCCGCTTCGAGGGGCGGCACGGGATCCCGGCCCGCACCACGGTCGAGGCGCTGCTGCCGCCCGACCGCTGGGATGCCGCGACCGCCCGCCTCACCCAGCTCGAGATCGACGACACCGACGGCGTGGTCCTGCTGCCGGGGGCCGCGGAGGCGTTGGCCGCCCTGGCCCCGCAGGGCAGGTCGGCCATCGCGACCTCGTGCACGCGCGACCTCGCGCGGGCGCGACTGCGGGCGAGCGGGCTGGTCGCGCCCGCGGTGGTGGTGACGGTCGACGACGTCGAGAGGGGGAAGCCGCACCCCGATCCCTTCGTCGAGGCGGCCCGGCGGCTCGGGGCCGACCCGGCCGACTGCCTCGTCGTCGAGGACGCCCCCGGGGGTCTGCGCGCCGGCCGGGCGGCCGGGTGCGCGACCCTCGCGGTGGTCACCACCAGCACCGCACAGGAGCTGTCGGTCGACGACCTCGCCGACGCCGTGGTCGGCGACCTGTCGGCCGTGCGCTTCGCGGTCGTGGACGGGCGGGTGCGGGTCAGCCCCGCGTGAGGTCCTCGAGCACCTCGACGACGGCTGCGTAGGCGGCGTGGTCGGGGTCGATGACGACCATGTGGTCGGCGCCGTCGAGCTCGACCAGCCGCACGGGGGCGTGGGGCTGCGTCGAGGCGGCGACCTTCGCGGCGTACGAGCGGGAGACCTCGAGGGGCACCGTGTCGTCGGCGGTGCCGTGCACCAGCACGACCGGCACGGCGGGCGTGGTCATCGCGGGGTCGGCGGCGGCGAGCGGGTCGGCTGCGTCGGCGGCGGGCGGGCCGCCGAGGAAGTCGGCCACCGCGCCGTCGCCCATGCCGAGCTCGACACCGCGCACGAGGTCGACGCAGCCCGCGAGGCTGACGGCGCCCCGCAGGCCGAGGGCCCACGGCTGCGAGGCGGCGAGGGTGACGAGGTGGCCACCGGCCGAGTGGCCGAGGAGCACCGTGGGCGTCGGGAGCGTCGCGTCGGCGCGCACGGCGGCGATCGCGGCGGTCACGTCGTCGACCGTGCCCGGCCAGCCACCGCCGGGCATGCCCACCCGGCGATACTCGACGACCGCGACGTGGAAGCCGCGGTCGGCCAGGCCCTGCGCCTGGGGCGCCGCGTGCGCGCGGTCGAAGGACGCGCGCCAGAAGCCGCCGTGCACGACGACGACGGTGACGCCGCGGGTGTCGTCCGCGGTGGTGGTGGGCTCGCGCACGTCGTAGACCTGCGCGGGGTCGTCGCCGTAGGAGGTGGTGCGGCTGGCGGGGTGGGGGGCGGAGGCATCGGCGGGCATCCCCCGACGCTAACGCGGGCGCCCGGGGTGGCGCGCAGCGTGCGACGGGCCGATATGGTGCGAGGCATGACCAAGTGGGAGTACTCGACCGTGCCGCTCATCGTGCACGCGACCAAGCAGATCCTCGACCAGTGGGGAGAGGACGGTTGGGAGCTCGTGCAGGTGCTGCAGGGCGACGGTGGCAACCTCGTGGCCTACCTCAAGCGGGCGAAGGCCTGATGTCGGCCGTCGAGGACCGGCTGGCCGAGCTCGGGCTGGTCGTGCCGGAGGTCGTGCCCCCGGTCGCGGCCTACGTGCCCGCCGTCCGGCACGGCGACCTGGTCTACGTCTCGGGGCAGCTGCCCATGGTCTCCGGCGTGATGCCGGCGACCGGCAAGGTCGGTGACGGTCACGGCCTCGTGCCGCCGGCTGACGCGCAGGCGCTCGCCCAGGTCTGTGCACTCAACGGCATCGCCGCGGTCAAGGCCGTCATCGGCGACCTCGACAAGGTCGTGCGGGTGGTCAAGCTCGTCGGCTTCGTCGCCTCCGACCCGTCGTTCACGGGCCAGCCGGGCGTCGTCAACGGTGCGAGCGAGCTGATGGGCAAGGCCTTCGGCGAGGCGGGAGTGCACGCCCGCTCCGCCGTGGGCGTCGTCGCGCTGCCGCTCGACGCTCCCGTCGAGGTCGAGCTCGTCGTCGCCGTCCGCGACTGACGCGGCTGCCCCACCGACACCCTCCACACGCCCGTATGCCGCTGCGCGAGTTCCCCTTCGCCCGTCTCGACGCGCGGGCGCGAGCCTGGCTGTCGGGGGAGGCCGGTGAGCCGCCGCCGGTGCGCTACGCCGCCACGGTGATGCTCGTGCGCGACGGGGTCAGCGGCGTCGAGGTCTTCATGCTGCGGCGGGTGTCGTCGATGGAGTTCGCCCCGCGGGCCTGGGTCTTCCCCGGCGGCGGGGTCGACCCCCGCGACGACGCGCCGGACCTGCCCTGGGCTGGCCCCAGCGCCACCGAGTGGGCGCAGCGGCTCGGGTGCGACGAGTCGCTCGCGCGATCGATGGTCGCCGCGGCGGTGCGTGAGGTCTTCGAGGAGTGCGGGGTGCTCCTGGCCGGGCCGACCGCCGACACCGTCGTCGCCGACCTGCGGGCACCCGAGTGGGACGACGAGCGGGCAGCGCTGCTGGCCCGCGAGCAGTCGCTCTCGCAGCTGCTGCTGCGGCGCGGGCTGGTGCTGCGCTCCGACCTGCTCGGGGTGCGGGCCCGCTGGGTGACACCGCCGTTCGAGCCGCGACGCTACGACACCTTCTTCTTCTCCGCGCTGCTGCCCGAGGGCCAGGTGCCCGACGACGACACCACCGAGGCCGATGTGGCCGACTGGACGGTGCCGGGGGTGCTGCTCGAGCAGCTGGCCACCGGGGCCGCGATGATGCTGCCGCCGACGGTCGTCTGCGTCGAGTCGGTCGCCGCGGCGACGTCGGCCGCTGGCTTCGTGGCGCAGTCGGGCTCGATGCGGGCGATCGAGCCCCGGCTGGTCGAGGTCGACGGCCGGGTCGTGATGCAGGCCGACCTGCCCTGACGGGCCCCGCGTCGGGTGACCCACGGCTAGGGTCGCCGGGTGAGCGACTCACCTGACCCCTGGGGCTCCCGCGCCGTGACCGCGCGGGCAGCCTGCGTGCTCGAGGCGAACGCCGGGCCGATGACCCTCGACGGCACCAACACCTGGGTGCTGCTCGAGCCAGGGTCTGACCTCGCGGTCGTCGTCGATCCCGGCGAGCTCGACGACCCGCACCTGCACGCGGTCGCCGCCGCTGTCGAGGCGCGTGGCGCCCGGGTGGCGCTCGTGCTGCTGACCCACGGGCACCGCGACCACGCCGAGGGGGCCGAGCGCTTCGCCCAGCTGACCGGGGCGCGCGTGCGCGGCGCCGGGCGGGGTGAGCCCTTCACCGACGGGGAGCGGCTCGACACCGGGGGCCTGACGATCGAGGCGCTCCTCACTCCCGGGCACACGAGCGACTCGGTCTCCTTCCTGCTGCCCGACGACCGTGCGCTGCTGACCGGCGACATGGTGCTCGGGCGCGGCACGACCGTGGTGGCCCACCCGGACGGCGAGCTGGCGGCCTACCTCTCGTCGTTGGCGGTGATGACCGGCCGCACCGACAGCGGCGAGGTGACGACCCTGCTGCCGGGGCACGGGCCGGTGCGCGACGAGGCCGGGGCGGTGCTCGCGTCCTACCGCCAGCACCGGCTCGAGCGGCTCGAGCAGGTGCGGGCGGCCGTCGCTGCCGGCGCCACCGACGCCCACGCGGTCGTCGAGGCGGTGTATGCCGCCGTCCCCCGCGAGGTCTGGCCGGCGGCCGAGCTCAGTGTGCGGGCCCAGCTGGCCTACCTCGGGTCACCAGCCTGACCGGGAATAGCAGCACTCCTCAGGTCGTTGCGCGCCAGCACGGTTGGCACGGCTGGGGACCGGACGTATCGTCATGAGGTGGTCGACACCTCCAGCACGCACCCGACTCCCGCCACCATCGGTCAGCTGCGCGACAGCGGCTACACCGCCCGCACCGTCAAGGAGGAGATCCGCGCCAACCTCGTGGGGACCCTCCGCGCCGGTGGTAACGCCTTCCCCGGCATCGTCGGCTTCGACGACACCGTGCTGCCCGACGTGCAGCGGGCCCTGCTGGCAGGACACGACTTCGTGCTCCTCGGCGAGCGCGGCCAGGGCAAGACCCGGCTCATGCGCACCATCGTCGGCCTCCTCGACGAGTGGTCGCCCGAGATCGCCGGCTGCGAGATCCACGACGAGCCGCTCGGCCCGATCTGCGCGCGCTGCAAGGCGCTCGTGGCCTCCGACGGCGACGACGTGCCCGTCGTGTGGCGCCACCGCGACGAGCGCTACACCGAGAAGCTCGCGACCCCCGACACCTCCGTCGGCGACCTTGTCGGTGACGTCGACCCCACGAAGGTCGCCGAGGGCCGCACCCTGGGCGACCCCGAGACGATCCACTACGGCCTGCTCCCGCGCGGCCACCGGGGCGTCTTCGCCCTCAACGAGCTGCCCGACCTCGCCGAGCGCATCCAGGTCGCCCTCTTCAACGTGCTGGAGGAGCGCGACATCCAGGTGCGCGGGTATGCCGTGCGGCTGCCCCTCGACATGCTCGTCGTCGCCTCGGCCAACCCCGAGGACTACACCAACCGCGGGCGCATCATCACGCCGCTGAAGGACCGCTTCGGTGCTGAGGTGCGCACGCACTACCTCGACGACCTCGAGCAGGAGATCGCGCTCATCCGCCAGGAGGCCGACCTGGTCGCCCTGGTGCCGGCCCACGTGGTCGAGGTCATCGCCCGGCTCGTGCACCAGCTGCGGGGGTCGTCGTCGATCGACCAGCGCTCGGGCGTGTCGGCCCGCTTCGCGATCGCCGCCGCCGAGGCCACCGCGGCCAGTGCCCTGCGCCGCTCAGCCATGACGGGGGAGGCCGACGCCGTGGCGCGTATCGGCGACCTCGGTGACGTGCTGCCGACCCTGCGTGGCAAGGTCGAGTTCGAGATGGGCGAGGAGGGGCGCGAGCTCGAGGTCGTCGGGCACCTGCTGCGGCTGGCCACGGCCGGCACCTTCCGCGCGCGGATCGGCAGCGCCGACCTCGCCGGCTTCACCGCGCACTTCGAGGACGGCTCGACCGTCGAGACCGGCGACCTCGTGCCCGCCGCCACCGTGCTCGAGCAGATCGGCACGACGCCCGGTCTGGCGCTCGTGCTCGAGCGACTGGGGGTCGACGAGGAGACGGTCTCACCCGGGCAGGTCGCCGCAGCAGTGGAGTTCGTGCTCGAGGGTCTGCACCTGACCCGCCGGCTGTCCAAGGTCGAGGCCGACGGCCAGACGATCTACGGGAGCTGACCCGATGAGCCCGTCGCGACGCGGTCGCTACCGCTACGGCTCCTGGGACGGCGGGGCCGACCCGCTGGCCCCGCCCTTCGACGTGCGCGCCGCAGTCGACGAGCTCGGCCAGGACGTCATGGCGGGCTCGTCGATGCGCGAGGCGATGGAACGCTTGCTGCAGAGGGGAGTCGGCGAGCGGCCGGGCCTCGACGAGCTGCGCCGCCAGCTGGCCAAGCGGCGTCGCGAGGTCGAGCGGCGGGGTGACCTCGGCGGCACGATGAAGCAGGTGCGCGAGGAGCTGGACCGCGGCATCCGGGCCGAGCAGGAGTTCCTGGCCGGCAAGGACGGTGACGACGCCCGCTTCAAGGAGATGGAGCTCGACACCCTGCCGGACGAGACGGCCGGGATGATGAAGGCCCTCAGCGACTACCAGTGGGCCAGCGCCGAGGGTCAGGAGGCGTACCAGCGCGCGATGGACCTGCTGCGGAACGAGGTGCTCGACGCACAGTTCGAGGGGATGAAGCAGGCGCTGTCGGGGCAGGACCCGGCCGCGATGCAGGCGGTCAAGGACATGATGGCCGACCTCAACCAGCTGCTCACCGCCCACTCGCGCGGCGACGACACACCGGAGCAGTTCGCCGACTTCATGGCCAGGCACGGTGACTTCTTCCCCGACGACCCGCAGGACGTCGACGAGCTCATCGACTCACTTGCCCGACGTCAGGCGGCCGCGCAGCGGATGATGGAGTCGCTGTCTGCGCAGCAGCGCGACGAGCTCGCCCAGCTGATGCAGCAGGCCCTGCAGGACGCCGGTCTCGAGGCCGAGATGGGCGCCCTGTCGGACAACCTGCGGGCGCTGCGGCCGGGGATGTTCACCGGGCGCGGACGGCCCGGCCAGATCCGCGGCGGGCAGCCGCTCGGGCTCTCCGACGCCGTCGGCGCGGTGGCCGACCTCGCCGACATCGAGGCGCTGGAGTCGCAGCTGTCCCACGCCGGAGGCCCGGGCTCGCTCGACGACCTCGACGTCGACGCCCTCGAGCGGCAGCTGCCCCAGGCGACCGTGCGCGACGTCGCCGCGCTGCGCGACCTGCAGCGCGAGCTCGAGCGGCAGGGCTACCTGCAGCAGGGCGACGACGGGCTGACGCTCACCCCGAAGGCGTTGCGGCGCATCGGTGAGACGGCGCTCAAGCAGATCTTCGCGCACCTCGAGGCCGGCGGCTCGGGAGCACACCAGGACCCGCACTCCGGGGCGGCCGAGGAGCGCACCGGCGCCTTCCTGCCGTGGACCTTCGGTGACGAGCGGCCCATCGACGCGGTGCGCACGGTGCAGAACGCCGTGCTGCGCTCCGCCGGTGGGGGCGCGAGGGGTGCCACTGGTGCCGCGGGTGCGCTGGGTGCACTGCGGCCTACGGGCGTGCGGCTCGACGTCGAGGACTTCGCCGTCGCCGAGACCACCCGGCGCTCGGGCGCGGCCGTGGCCCTGTGCGTCGACCTCAGCTTCTCGATGATCCAGGAGGACCGCTGGGGGCCGATGAAGCAGACCGCCCTCGCGCTCGCGCACCTGATCTCGACCCGCTATCGGCAGGACGCCCTGCAGATCATCGGCTTCAACCGGGTGGCGCGGCCGCTGACCGCGATGCAGCTCGCGCAGGTCGAGCCCGAGTGGATCCAGGGCACCAACCTGCACCACGCGCTGATGCTCGCCGGGCGGCACGTGCGCCGGCACCCCGAGCTGGAGCCCGTCGTGCTGGTCGTGACCGACGGCGAGCCCACGGCCCACCTGGAGTCGGACGGGTCACCGGTGTTCCACTGGCCCACCACCCCGCAGACCGTGCGCGCCACCGTGGCCGAGGTCGACGCGATGACCCGCTTCGGCGCTGCGCTGAACTTCTTCCTGCTCGGCGACGACCCGGGTCTGGCCCGGTTCGTCGACTCGGTGGCGCGACGCAACGGGGGTCGGGTCTTCACCCCCGAGCTGGGAGATCTCGGGTCCTACGTCGTCGCCGACTACCTCAAGGCGCGGGCCGGCGGCCGTCGGGGTGCCCGTTCGGCGTAGGTGTTCGGGTGCGGGCGCTGGGCGTTTTACCCCGTTGCGTAGGGGGGTAGAACGTCGCTGTTAAGAGCGAGGTTCTACCCCGGAACAGCGGGGTAGAAGGTCGCGTCCCCGACTCCGGGGTAGAACCTCGCCGTATGGAGCGACGTTTCACCCCGTTGCGCAGCGGGGTAAAACGCCACCCCCGGGAGAGCGACGCTCAGCGGGCCCGACGCTGCAGCCGCTCGACGTCCATCAGCAGCACGGCGCGCGCCTCGAGGCGCAGCCACCCGCGGCTGGCGAAGTCGGCGAGGGCCTTGTTGACCGTCTCGCGGGACGCCCCGACCAGCTGGGCCAGCTCCTCCTGGGTGAGGTCGTGGCTGACCATGACGCCGTTCTCGACCGGCCGGCCGAAGCGGGTCGCCAGGTCGAGCAGGGCCTTGGCCACGCGGCCGGGCACGTCGGTGAAGACGAGGTCGGCCAGGTGCTCGTTGGTGCGCCGCAGCCGCTGGGCGAGGGCCGCGAGCAGCGCCTTGCTCACCTCGGGGCGACCGCTGAGCAGGCCGGTGAGCGACTCGTTGCCGAGCCCCATCAGCTGCACCTCGGCGACGGCGGTGGCGGTCATCGTGCGCGGGCCCGGGTCGAAGAGGCTGAGCTCGCCGAACATCTCGCCCGGCCCGAGGATGGCGATGAGGTTCTCCCGGCCGTCGGGGCTGGTGCGGCCGAGCTTGACCTTGCCCTCGCCGATCACGTAGAGCGTGTCCCCGGGGTCGCCCTCGCGGAAGAGCACGTCGCCGCGCTCCATCCGCACGGTGCTCATCCCGGAGAGCAGGGCCGAGCCCGCCTCGTCGTCGAGGGCAGCAAACAGCGGCGCTCGCCGCACGACGTCATGGTCCACGGCGCTCAGTGTGCCATGAGGCGTCCCGCCGGTGCCGCAGGCGTGACGGGACCTCGGAGGCAACCGCCGTAGGCTGACCCGGTGCCGACCCCCTCCCCGCGCCGACGCCGCCCGGCGACGCCCGACGCCCCGGCCCCGGCGGAGGAGTCCCCGCTCGCCCGCAAGCGCCGCGCCCGGCGGATCGTGGGTACGCTCCACGCCCACTACCCCTACGCCCACTGCGAGCTCGACTTCAGCACCCCGCTCGAGCTGCTGGTGGCGACCATCCTCTCGGCGCAGACCACCGACGCGCGGGTCAACCTCGTCACCCCGACCCTCTTCGCGCGCTACCGCACGGCCGCCGACTACGCCGCGGCCGACCGCACCGAGCTCGAGACGATCGTGGCCTCCACCGGCTTCTTCCGCGCCAAGACCGACTCGCTGCTCAAGCTGGGGGCGGCGCTGCTCGAGCGCTTCGACGGCGAGGTGCCCGGCCGGCTGGCCGACCTCGTCACCCTGCCCGGTGTCGGCCGCAAGACCGCCAACGTCGTGCTCGGCGACGCCTTCGGGGTGCCCGGCATCACGGTGGACACCCACGTCGGGCGCCTGGCCCGCCGCCTCGGGCTCACCGACCTCGACGACCCGGTCAAGGTCGAGCAGGCCCTCGGAGACCTCATCCCGAGGGCCGACTGGACGATGATGTCCCACGTCATGATCTTCCACGGCCGCCGCACCTGCCACGCCAGGAAGCCGGCCTGCGGGGCCTGCCCGGTCGCGCGCCTGTGCCCGTCCTCCGCCGTCGGCGAGACCGACCCCGACCGGGCCGCGCGGCTGCTCGCCTACGAGCTGGCCCCCGGCCGCGAGGACGAGCGGGCGGCCCTCGTCGCTGCCGCTCAGGCCCAGCCAGCTCACCCGGCTCACCCGGCTCCGGCGGGGGCCACAGGGTGAGCCCCACCCCCACGCTGGCCCGCCACGGCGAGTCCCTCCGGCCGTATGCCGCGCCCCCCGGTGCCCCACCCCTCGCGCACCCCGCCTACCTCGACACCCTGATGGCCGCCGCCGCGCAGGTCGACCCGGAGTTCTTCAGCCGCTTCCTGCCGCCCGACGACGACGACGGCCTGCGCCAGTCGTCGGTGCTGCTGCTCTTCGGCCCGGACGCCGACGGGGTCGACAGCGTGCTGCTCACCGAGCGCAGTCACACCATGCGCTCCCACCCCGGTCAGATCTCGCTGCCGGGCGGAGGCGCCGACCCCGTCGACACGGACGTCGTGGCGACTGCGCTCCGCGAGGCCTACGAGGAGGTGCTGCTCGACCCGGCGGGGGTGGAGGTGCTCGGCACCCTGCCGGCGCTCTTCCTCCCGCCCTCGGGCCACGTCGTGACGACCGTCGTCGGGTGGTGGCGCGAGCCCTCACCGGTCGGCGTCGGCGACCCCGGCGAGGTCGCGACCGTCATCCTCGCCCCGGTGAGCCACCTCACCGACCCGGCCGTGCGGCACACGGTCGTCCACCCGTCGGGCTACAGCGGGCCGGCGGTCGACCTCGGCGACGACCTGCTCCTGTGGGGCTTCACCGCGGGGCTGGTGACCAAGGCCCTCACCCTCGCCGGGCTCGAGCGGCCCTGGGACCGCGGTGACACCCGCCCCCTGCCCGACCGATTCACTTGGAGGCGCTGATGACCGGCGGCACGCTGATCGACATCGTCCTGGCTCTCGGGCTGCTGGCCTACGCCGTCAACGGCTGGCGGCAGGGCCTGGTCGTGAGCGCGCTGTCACTGCTGGGCTTCCTCGGTTTCGGGGCGCTCGCGCTGTGGCTGCTGCCGCCGCTGCTGCAGCAGTCGACCTGGGTGCAGGAGCACGAGGTCGTGCGGGTCGTCGCGCTCGTGGTGGGGGTCTTCGTCATCGCCTCGGTCGGGCAGGGCGTGATGGTGCAGCTGGGCGCCCGGGTGCGCTCGCGGGTGCGGTGGAAGTCGGTCAAGACCCTCGACTCGATGCTGGGCGCCCTGGCGGTCGTGTCGGCGGTCGCGGTGCTGCTGTGGTTCGTCGCCGGCGCGCTGCGCCCGGCCGCCCCCGCCCCCTTGGCCCGGGCCATCGGCGAGTCGCGGGTGCTGGGGGCCATCGACCGCATCGTGCCCCCCCAGACCGGGCGCCTCTTCGCCGGCTTCCGCTCGACGCTCGACAGCAGCGGCTTCCCCCGGGTCTTCGACGGCCTCTCGCCCGAGCCGATCGCTCCGGTGCAGCCGCCCGACGCGACCGCGGGGGCGACCCCCGCGGTGCGCGCGGCATCGGCCTCGGTCGTCAAGATCACCGGGGTCGCCCAGGCCTGCAGCCGCGGCCAGGAGGGCAGCGGCTGGGTCGCCGCCGCCGGGCGGGTCGTCACCAACGCCCACGTCGTCGCCGGTATGCAGGCACCCTCGGTCAAGATCGGCGGTGTCGGACGCGCGTATGCCGCGACCGTCGTCGTCTTCGACGCCCAGCGCGACCTCGCGGTGCTCGCGGTGCCGGGGCTTCCGGCTCCGGCGCTCGCCCTCGGCAGCGACCTCGACGGCGGCGCCACGGCCGTGGTCGCCGGATTCCCCCTCGACGGGCCCTACCGGCTCGACTCCGCCCGTGTGCGGCGAGTGCTCGATGCTCGCGGCTCCGACATCTACGGCCAGCCCGGCATCGACCGCGAGATCTACTCTCTGTATGCCCGGGTCGAGCCCGGCAACAGCGGGGGGCCACTGCTGTCGACCTCGGGCCGGGTCGTCGGCATCGTCTTCGCCAAGTCGCTCGACGACGACACGACCGGCTACGCGCTCACCCTCGCGGAGGCCCAGCCCGTCCTGTCCCGGGCCGCGACGGCGCAGCAGCCCGTGTCGACCGGGTCCTGCGCCGCGGGCTGACGGACCGACCCGTCAGGGCTCGAGTCGGCGCAGCCAGTCGACCAGCAGCTGCGAGACCTGGGCCGGTGCCTCCTCGCTGAGGAAGTGCCCGGCCCCGGCGATCAGGTGCTCCTCGTAGGCGCCGGCGGCGTAGCGGCGGGAGCGGCGGTGGGTGGCCCGGGCGACGACGCAGCCGTCGTCGCGGCCCTGCAGCAGCAGCACCGGCACGTCGACCGGGGGCTTGATGCGGCGGTTGAACAACGGCCCGTCCTGGCGCAGCTGGCTGCGACCGAACCAGCGGTAGTGCTCGGCCGCGGAGTGGGCGACGAAGGGCAGGGCCATCGCGTCGGCATACCGCTGCACGTCGTCGGTGGTGGGGAAGTCGCTGCTCGGCGAGGCCCAGGAGCGCAGCAGACCCTCGACGTAGGCGTGGTCGCGGGTCATCTCGCGCTCCGGCCCGAAGGGCCGCTGCAGGGCCAGGACGTAGCCGCTGGCCCGGCGCTGGCGCGGGTCGAGGAAGGAGGCCCGACGGATCACGCGCGGATGGGGCATCGACAGCGCGCCCACCGCACGGGCCACCCCGGGCTGCAGGGTCGGCATCGTCCACGCGATGAAGGCGCCGAGGCCCTGCCCCACGACGACGGCCTCCTCCTCCCCGAGGGCGCGCACGACCCTCGCCGCGTCGGCCGCACCGGCGTAGGTGGCGTAGCCGCGTGGCGGCTTGTCCGAGGCCCCGAAGCCGCGCAGGTCCATCGCGGCGGCGCGGAAGCCGGCATCGGCGAGGGCCGTCAGCTGGTGGCGCCACGCATACCAGAACTGCGGGAAGTCGTGCAGCAGCAGCACGAGCGGGCCCTCGCCGATCTCGGCGACGTGGAAGCGGGTGCCGCCAGCGGAGACGAAACGGTGCTGCCAGGGGCCGGGCAGCAGGACGGAGGCGGCGTCGTTGCTGCCCGAGACGCTCATGGGCAGCTCACGCGCGACTCGCCAGCGACCCGTGAGCGACCCGGACGGGGCTCAGGCGCCACCCGCGCCGTTGCGCGGCTGCAGGGCGACCTCGCTGCGCGACGGGGGCAGGGCCGCCGCGTGCTCGACGCCCGAGCGCTGGGCGCTCTTGAGGGCCTCGACCGTCTGGCCGACGCCGGCGATGGCCTTCTCGGGCTTGGGGTTGACCTGCTTGAGCGCGCGGATGCCGAGGGCGGCCGCGATGCCGGCGACGAGCAGCAGCGCCACGGCCACGATGAGGAAGGCGAGCCAGGTCTCGACCACGAGGGCGAGGGCCCAGGCGGCCGCGGTGAGCAGGAAGCCCAGCGCGAAGAGCGCGAAGAAGCCCGCGACCGCGAGCAGCGGGGCGCCGGTCTTGAGATGGGCCAGCCCGTCGGTCACCTCGAGCTTGGCCAGCGCGATCTCCTGCGCGACGAGGCTGCGCAGGTCTTGGGTGGTCTGCGCCACCAGCTGACCGATGCTGCGCTGGTTGGGCTCGGTGCGGTCGTTGCCCGGGACGGTCTGCTGGTCGGTGCTCACCGGGCGAGCCTAACGAAGTCCGGCCGAGGGTGCGGTCCGGATGTAGACGTCGGGGATCCCGTCGCCGTCGAGGTCCTCGTTCTCCCGCTCGTGGACCAGCCGGTAGTGGCGGTTGCGCCGCCGCAGCACCGCCGTGGCCAGCAGGGCCGACAGCACCGAGCCGACGAGCACGGCGAGCCGAGCGTGCTCGTCCTGGGGTGAGCCCGGACCGAAGGCCAGCTCACCGATGAGCAGCGAGACCGTGAACCCCACGCCGGACAGGAGCGACAGCCCGGCGACGTCGCTCCACGCGAGGTCGTCGTCGAGCTCGGCCCGGGTGAAGCGGGCGAAGAGCCACGTGCCGCCGAGGATGCCGACCGCCTTGCCGACCACCAGCCCGACGACCACGCCGATGGCCACGACGTCGGTGATCGAGTCGGTGAAGCCGCCGCCCACGACCCGCACGCCGGCGGCCACGAAGGCGAAGACCGGCACGGCGACGCCGGCCGAGAAGGGACGCAGCCGGTGCTCGATCGTCTCGGCGAGGGTGTGGCCCTCACTGCCGGCGTGGTCGCGGCTCACGGGCACCAGCAGCCCCAGCAGCACGCCCGCGACGGTCGCGTGGATCCCTGAGGCGTGGACCAGGCCCCACGCGAGGAGTGCGGGGACGGCCAGCAGCACGGGGTGGTGCAGCACCGCCCGCAGCCGGGGCGAGCGGCAGCCCAGGCGCAGCATCCCGGTGAAGACCGCCAGCGGGATGACCGCCAGGCCGAGGGCGAGGACGTCGACGCTGTCGGTGTAGAAGATCGCGATGATCGTGATCGCGATCAGGTCGTCGACCACCGCGAGGGTCAGCAGGAAGCTGCGCAGGGCCGACGGCAGGTGGGTCGAGAGCACCGCGAGCACGGCGAGCGCGAAGGCGATGTCGGTCGCCGTGGGGATCGCCCAGCCGCGCAGCTGCTCGGCGGAGCCGCCCGAGAGGGCGACGGTGGCGGCATACAGCAGGGCGGGCAGCGCGACGCCGCAGACGGCGGCGGCGATGGGCAGGGCCGCCCGCGTGCGGTCGGAGAGGTCGCCGGTGACGAACTCGCGCTTGAGCTCGATGCCCGCCACGAGGAAGAAGACGGCCAGCAGGCCGTCGGCCGCCCACGTCGACAGGCTGAGGTCGAGGTGCAGTGCGGCGGGGCCGAAGGTCAGCTCGCGGAGGCTCTCGTATGCCGTGTGCCACGGGGTGTTGACCCACACCAGGGCGACGACGGCCGCCCCGAGGAGCAGGGCGCCGCCGACGGTCTCGGTGCGCAGGGCGCCCGCGACGTAGTGCGCCTCCGGCCAGGAGCCGCGGCTGAGGAGGCGGCGCACGGGAGCCGGGACGACTGCCTGCACCGCCGCCGCTGCCGTCGAGTCGGCGGACTCGGCGGACTCGGCGGACTCGGAGGTGTCGGGCGAGGTGGGCTGGTCGTTCGGGCGGTCGTCGGGCATGACGGGCCTTTCGCGGGAGTGCGGGCCGACCGGCGTCATCACGGGTCGATCAGGACGTGGGGCGCTTCGCGTGAGCGCGCCCCGTGCTCGCCGACCAGACTTCCCGGCACACCAGGCCCCCAGCCTACTCGTCACTCGGGGCTACCGTTGCTCGGAAGGAGGCGGGACGCCGAGCGCTCGCCGTGCGGGGAGGGAGCAGTCGATGGGTGGCGCCGACGAGCGTGTGCTGCTGGTGCTCGACGGCGTGCACGCGTGGATCAGCCCCCGCAGCGAGGTGCTGCGGCTGCTGCCGCACCGGGAGCGGCGGATGGTGGGGGCCTGGTGCTTCGTCGACCTCTTCGGACCGCGACCGGTCGCCGACGGCGAGGCGATGCACGTGCCTCCGCACCCCCACACCGGTCTGCAGACCGTGAGCTGGCTGGCGTCAGGGCGGGTGCGTCACCGCGATGCGCTCGGCTCGGTCGCCGACGTGGTGCCGGGGCGGGTGGCCGTGATGACCGCGGGGGACGGGATCGCGCACGCCGAGGACGTGGTGGTCGAGTCGGCAGACTCGGAGGAGTCGGTGCTGCACGGCGCGCAGCTGTGGGTGGCCCTACCCGAGTCGGAGCGCCGGACGCCGCGCACGTTCACGCTGCACGAGCCGGCGCCGCAGGCGGTCGTCGAGGGGGTCCGGGTGAGCGTCTTCGCCGGCGACCTCGCGGGGGTGAGGGGTCCGCAGTGGGGGTTCACCCCGCTCATGGGGGTCGAGCTCGTGCCGGCGTCGGCGGGTGGCGGGGGCGAGGCGGTGGCGAGCCTGCGGCTCGATGCGGCCTACGAGCACCTGCTGGCGCCCATGGCGGGAGAGGTGACCGTCGACGGCGTGACCGTCGGGGTGGGGCAGGGTCTCTTTTGGGGAACCGACCGGGCCTCGGTGCAGGTCACCCTGTCGCCTGACGCCCGGGTGCTGCTGCTCGGGGGCGCGCCGTTCGACGAGGAGATCGTCATGTGGTGGAACTTCGTCGCCCGCACCCACGACGAGGTGGTGGCGGCGCGGGATCAGTGGAACGCCGGGGGAGACCCCCGCTTCGGCGAGGTCGACTACCCGGGCGGGGAGCGGCTCGCCGCCCCGCCGATGCCGTCGGTGCGGCTGCGACCGCGGGGCCGCCGGCGGTAGCCCCACCTCGTCGGGGCCTGCCGGTCATCCCCCACCTCACCCACTCCGACCCTCACCTCGACCGCGCCCCCACCTCCCCGGCGTGCACGACGACCGCCACCCGGGCGGGTGGCGGTCGTCGGTCGGAGGAGGCGCCTCAGTCCTCGGAGCCAGCCGAGCTGGCGCCGCTCTTGATCAGGTCCATCACCGACGAGTCGGCGAGGGTCGTGACGTCACCGACCTCGCGGTTCTCGGCGACGTCGCGCAGCAGCCGGCGCATGATCTTGCCGGAGCGCGTCTTGGGCAGCTCCTTGACGATCATGATCTGCCGCGGCTTCGCGATCGGGCCGATCTCGGTGGCGACGTGACCCCGCAGCTCCTGCACCAGCTTCTCGCCCTCGCCGGGCTGGTCGGCCAGCTCGACGGCGTCGCCGCGCAGGATGACGAAGGCGCAGACCGCCTGGCCGGTCGTCGCGTCGGCCGCCCCGACGACCGCGGCCTCGGCGACCTTCGGGTGCGACACCAGGGCCGACTCGATCTCGGTGGTCGATAGGCGGTGGCCGGAGACGTTCATGACGTCGTCGACCCGGCCGAGGAGCCAGATGTTGCCCTCCTCGTCGCGCTTGGCGCCGTCACCGGCGAAGTAGAGGTTGTCGAAGCGCGACCAGTAGGTCTCCCGGTAGCGCTCCGGGTCACCCCAGATGCCGCGCAGCATCGCGGGCCACGGCTTGTCGATGACGAGGTAGCCGCCACCACCGTCGGGCACCGACTTCGCCTCGTCGTCGACGACGTCGACCGAGATGCCGGGGATGGCCCTCTGGGCCGAGCCGGGCTTGAGCGCGGTCACTCCCGGCAGCGGGCTGATCATGATCGCGCCGGTCTCGGTCTGCCACCAGGTGTCGACGATGGGCGCCTGGTCGGCGCCGATGACCCGGCGGTACCACATCCACGCCTCGGGGTTGATCGACTCACCCACCGAGCCGAGCAGGCGGATCGACGACAGGTCGAACCTGGCGGGGATCGACTCGCCCCACTTCATGCACGTGCGGATCGCGGTGGGGGCGCTGTAGAAGATCGTCACCTTGTACTTCTCGATGATCTCCCACCACCTGCCCTGGTGCGGGGTGTCGGGGGTGCCCTCGTACATCACCTGGGTGGCACCGTTGGCCATCGGGCCGTAGATCATGTAGGAGTGCCCGGTGACCCAGCCGACGTCGGCGGTGCACCAGTAGACATCCGTCTCGGGGTGCACGTCGTGCACGACGGCGTTGGTGTAGGCCACCTGTGTGAGGTAGCCGCCAGTGGTGTGGAAGATGCCCTTCGGCTTCCCCGTGGTGCCCGAGGTGTACAGGATGAAGAGCGGGTGCTCGGCCTCCATGCCCTTCGCCTCGTGGGTGTCGGCGGCCTTCTCCATGGCGTCGTCCCACCAGATGTCGACGTCGGTCCACGCGACGTCCTGCCCGGTGCGCTTGACCACCAGCACGTGCTCGACGCCCGTGGGCGCCTTCGCGAGGGCCGCGTCGACCGCCGGCTTCAGCGCCGAGGGGGCGCCGCGGCGGTAGCCGCCGTCAGCGGTGATGACGACCTTGCAGCCGGCGTCCTGGATGCGGGTGTTGAGCGCCTCGGCCGAGAAGCCGCCGAAGACGACCGAGTGCGGGGCGCCGATGCGGGCGCAGGCCAGCATGGCCACCGCCGCCTCGGGGATCATCGGCAGGTAGATGGCGACCGGGTCGCCCTTCGTCACGCCGAGGTCGGTCAAGGCGTTGGCCGCCTTCATCACCAGGACCTGCAGCTCGCCGTAGGTGATGTCGCGGGTGTCGCCCTCGGGCTCGCCGACGAAGTGGATGGCGACGCGGTCGCCGTGGCCGGCCTCGACGTGGCGATCGACGCAGTTGTAGGCCGCGTTGAGCTCGCCGTCCTCGAACCACGTGGCGAAGGGCGCGTTGCTCCAGTCGAGCACGCTCGTGAAGTCCTTGCTCCACGAGATCCGGCTGCGCGCCTGGTCGGCCCAGAAGCCCTCGTAGTCGGCGGCGGCCGCGTCGTACATCGCCTGCGTGCCGTTGGCCTGTGCGGTGAACGCCGGATCGGGTGGGAAGGAGCGGTCCTCGTGGCTGAGGTTCTCGAGGGTCTGGCTGGACACGGGCATCCTCCGGGCATCGGTGCGGGGTGGGTCTGCCCCCACTCAACTCCCTGCACCGCACGGCATTCAAGGGGGGTGGGGGTGACACCCGTCGAGCGGGGTGAAATCCTCGACCAACGGGCAGGCCAAACCGACCGACCGTGCGGCAACGGATGGTGGGGTATGAGAGACGTCACCTACTGGGTCGTCAACGGGGCGGTCACCGCGCTCTTCCGGCTGCTCGGCGTGCGCTTCACCGTGCGCGGCGACGAGCACATCCCCCGCGAGGGCGGTGCGGTGCTCGCGAGCAACCACGTCTCGTACCTCGACTTCACCTTCGTCGGCCGGGCGGGACGACGCCGCGGACGATGGGTGCGCTTCATGTCCAAGGAGGCGGTCTTCGACCCGCCCGTCGTGCGGTCGGTCATGCGTGCCATGCGGCACATCCCGGTCGACCGCAGCAACGGGGTGGCGGCGCTGCGCACCGGGGTGCGCACCGCCCGCGCGGGCGAGCTCGTCGGTGTCTTTCCCGAGGCCACGATCAGCCGCTCCTTCACGATCAAGGGGGCCAAGGCCGGCGCGGCGGCGATCGCGGTCTGGGAGCAGGTGCCGCTGCTACCGGTCGTCGTGTGGGGGTCGCAGCGGCTGCTGACCACCGGGCCGCGATGGAGCCTGCGCCGTGGCACCGCGGTCACCGTGCTCATCGGCGAGCCGATGCACCCCGGCCCCGACGCCGACCCGTATGCCGTGACCGCCGAGCTGCGCGCGCGCCTCGCGACGCTGCTCGAGCAGGCGATGGAGGACTACCCCCAGGACCCGCGCGACGCCGGCGACCGCTGGTGGGTGCCGGCCGTGCGCGGCGGCGACGCCCCGACCCGGGAGGTCGCCAGCCAGCTCGAGGAGGAGTCGCTGCAGCGGCGCGAGGCAGCCCGCGAGGCCAAGCGGCAGGCGGCGCTCGACGCGAGGAAGCGCGCCTGACCGCTCGTACTGCGAGCTGGTCGGGTGAACAGCAGTTGAACAAGACACTCCTGGGTCGGTCGACGGTGTGGATCACCGACACACTGGCCCCATGACATCAGCCACGGTCATCCTCGCGCTGGTCGTGGTGACGGCCCTCGCCTTCGACTTCACCAACGGCTTCCACGACACCGGCAACGCCATGGCCACCTCGATCGCCACGGGTGCCCTCACCCCGAAGGTCGCGGTCGGCCTCTCCGGTGCCCTCAACCTCGTGGGCGCGTTCCTCTCCGTCGAGGTGGCCCTCACGGTGACCAACGCCGTCATCAACATCCAGGACAAGGCGGGTCGGCCGCTGCCCGAGCTCACTGCCGACGGTGGCTACTCGTTGCTGCTGATCGTGCTCTGCGGTCTCGTCGGGGGCATCGTGTGGAACCTGCTGACCTGGCTGCTCGGCATCCCGTCGTCGTCGTCCCACGCCCTCTTCGGCGGACTCATCGGCGCAGCCATCGCGGCCCTGGGCCTGAGCGGGGTCCACTGGGTCGGCACCGGCACCAAGCTCGACGGCGTGGTCGGCAAGGTCATCCTGCCGGGGCTCGCCTCTCCCTTCATCGCCGGCCTCGTCGCCGCGACCGGCACCTGGCTGGTCTACCGGGTGACCGTCGGGGTGGCCCAGCGCTTCACCGACAGCGGCTTCCGCTGGGGCCAGATCGGCAGCGCCTCGCTCGTCTCGCTCGCCCACGGCACCAACGACGCGCAGAAGACGATGGGCGTGATCACCCTCGCCCTGATCGGCAGCGGGCACTGGAGCGACACGAAGAGCATCCCCTTCTGGGTCAAGCTCGTCTGTGCGCTGGCGATCTCGGCGGGCACCTACATCGGCGGCTGGAGGGTGATCCGCACCCTGGGCAAGGGGCTGGTCGAGATCGCCCCGCCGCAGGGCGTCGCCGCCGAGAGCGCCTCCGCCGCGGTGATCCTCGCCTCCAGCCACCTCGGCTTCGCCCTGTCGACCACCCACGTCGCCACGGGCTCGATCCTCGGCACCGGCCTCGGGCGGAAGGGGGCGCAGGTGCGGTGGAACGTCGCGCTGCGCATGGTCGCGGCCTGGCTGATCACCCTGCCTGCCGCTGCGGTCGTCGGGGCCGCGATGTGGTGGCTCGGGCACCTCGTCGGTGGGCTGGCCGGGGCCGTCGTCGTCTTCCTGGTGCTCGTCGGCCTTGCCTCGGCGATCTACGTGCGCGCCCGCCGGCAGCCCGTGGACTCCGGCAACGTCAACGACGCGTGGGAGCTGCCCGAGCCCGCCGTCAGCGCAGCCCGCGAGAAGGCGGTGGCCCGGTGAGCCAGCTCGTCCTGGCCCTGCAGGGGTCGTGGAAGGTGCTGCTCGTCAGCCTCGCCCTCGGCGCCGGCCTGCCGCTGGTCTTCGCGGTCGGCATCCGCTCGATGGCCTACGGGCAGGGAGGGACGGCGGAGGTCGACGTCTCTGCCCGTCCCCACCCCGTCGGCCGCGCGCTCGGCGTGCTCTGCTTCCTCGTGGTCCTCGTCGGAGTGGCCCTCGGGATCACGATCGTCGTGGCCTTGGGCTTCGGCAAGGCGGTCTCGTTCGCGCATGTCTACCCGACCTTCGTGGCCAGGTAGGACGGACGCATGCCGCTCAACGACCGGCTCCGAGGGGTCATCGACTGGCTCGTCGCAGGCTATCCGTCGGGCATCCCCGCGAAGGACTACATCCCTGTGCTGGCCCTGCTGCGGCGGCGCCTGACGCAGGACGAGGTGGCGACGGTCGCGCTCGAGATCGCGACCCGCTACCCCTCCGGCAGCGCCACGGACATCGCCGTCGGGATCTCGAAGATCACGGACGAGCTGCCCTCGGAGGACGACGTGGCCCGGGTCGAGACCCACCTGACCCAGCACCACGGCTGGCCGGACGTCACCCTCTCGTAAGACCGGTCGCCCCCCGCCGCTCGGACCGGTCCCGCAGGATGGGGTCATGGACCAGCCAGGTCGGCGCGTCCGGGGTCCGGTCGATGGTCGATGGTCGGCCACGGCGTCGGCTACGCGCTGGCCTCCCTCTCGTGCACGGTCGGCCCGTTCCTCGCCGTGCTCGCCTCGACCACCCGGGCGGGGGGCTTCGGGCCCGCCCTGCTCGTCGTCCTCGCGTATGCCGCGGGCATGGGCCTGCTCGTCGCCGTCCTCGCCGTGGCGGTCGCCACCGCCCGCTCCACCCTCGTGCGGCGGATGCGTCGGCTGACCGCCGTGGTCGGACGGGCGAGCGGTCTGCTGCTGCTGCTCGCCGGAGTCTACGTCGCCTGGTACGGCGTCTACGAGCTGCGGGTGCTGGGTGGCGGGAGCACGAGCGACCCCGTGGTCGACGCGGCGCTGACGGCCCAGGCCGTCCTGGCCAGGACCGCCGACGAGGTGGGTCCGTTGCGGCTGCTCGTGGTCCTGTCGGCTCTGGTGCTGCTGGTCTGGGCCAGCGGGTTCACCGCGCGACGGGCCCGGTCGACCCGGGCTCAGCGCACCGCCGACGCAGCGTCGACGACGCCGTTGCCGTAGAAGGAGTTGAGGGTGGTGCG
This sequence comes from Dermatophilaceae bacterium Soc4.6, assembly GCA_039889245.1. Taxonomy (NCBI): domain Bacteria; kingdom Bacillati; phylum Actinomycetota; class Actinomycetes; order Micrococcales; family Dermatophilaceae; species Dermatophilaceae bacterium Soc4.6. Next base: position 2,911,806 of record JAZGVH010000002.1, read on the forward strand.
GCCGAGGCAGGCGGGGCCGCCCGGGCTCGGGGTGCAGGACTTCGCGTCAGCCTGGTCGGCCAGCCAGCCGAGCAGCTGCGCCGGGGTGGCGCCCGGGTGGACCGACGCCATGAGGGCCAGCACACCGGCCACGTGCGGCGACGCCATCGAGGTGCCGCTCAGGGTGCCGTAGCCGTTGCCCGGCAGCGTCGACAGGATCGCCGATCCCGGGGCAGCGACGTCGATGACGCCCTTGCCCCGGTTGGAGTAGGACGCCAGTGTGCCGTTGAGCGAGGAGCCGACCCGCTCGAGGGCGGACACGGCGGCGACGCCGGGCAGCTCGGCGGGCAGGTCGTGACACGTCTTGTTGAGGGTGCGGGCCACCGCCGTGCCGTCGTCGGGGCTGTGCAGGTCGATGGTCGGGTGAGCCAGGTCGACCGAGGAGTTGCCGGCCGCTGCCGCGTGGACCACGCCCTGTGCCGTCGACCACGCCACCGCCCGACGCAGAGCCTCGGCCGGCACGGCCTGCTCGGGGCGGTCGTCGCAGTAGAACTCGAAAGGGTCGACGTAGAAGCTGCTGTTGGTCACGGTCATGCCCCGCAGCCCGGCCCAGACGAACCCGCAGATCGCGTACTCCGGATAGATCAGGCCGTCGTCGTTGACGACCTTGACCGAGGCGAGGCGCACGCCCGGTGCCACACCGACGATGCCGATCCCGTTGCGGGCGGCGGCGATCGTGCCGGCCACGTGGGTGCCGTGAGCACTGTTCGTGGGGAGCCAGCCGGTGGCCGAGGTGTCGGGGCGACCGGCGTCGGTGCAGTTGACCGAGTCGGCCGCGTCGATGTTGGGTGCCAGGTCGGGGTGACTGGCGTCGATGCCGCTGTCGAGCACCCCGACGACGACGGCGGGCGACCCGTCGGTGGTGTCGTGGGCGGTGTCGGCGCCGATCATCCGCAGGTCCCACTGCTCGGGCTCGCGCGGGTCGGGTGTCGGCGCGGCCGGGGCGGCCGTGGGCCTGACCGCGGTGGCCGGCGCCGGCGACCACGTCGGCGCGGCCCCGCGGGGCGTCCCCTCCCTGACGGACACCGTGCGGGTGGGCGCAGCCGACCCGACCGTGCCACTGGACAGGCTCACGACGCGGGAGCGGAAGAGCCTGCGGGAGGAGTGGGCGACGACGACGCCGATCTGGGGCCAGGCCGCCACCACGACCCCACCCGCGTCGACCACGGCCTGCTGCACCGCCGCCATGTCCTGGGGACCGTCGACCGTCGCGTTGACGACATAGCTCATCAGGAGCCCGTCGGGTGTCACGATCGGCGCCGGCGTCGACCGGCTCGCCACCCCCGCGGGTGCTGCGGCCGAGGCGCCAGCCTCGGGCGAGGCGCCGGCCCGGGTCCCGGCCGACGACGACATCGGCACGGCCGTCAGCGCGGCGATCGCGAGGGTGACGAGCACTGTCCGGCGCCGATGCAGCAGCAGGGTCGGGGTCACGAGGGGCTCCTGCAGGGTGGTCGGACGCACAGCGGGCACCTCCATGGTGACGCCTCGGCCGCCCGGGTGCACGGCGAGTGGTGCAGCTCGGGCGGCCGACGACGGTCCCCGTCAGTGGCTGACGGCCTCCGTCTCGGCGCCGCTGCCGGTGAGGGAGCGCACCTCCATCTCGGCGTACTTGCGGGCGTTGAACTCACGCGAGGTGACCGTGCCGACCCAGCCGAGCAGGAAGCCGATCGGGATCGAGATCAGCCCGGGGTTGTCGAGCGGGAACCAGTGGAAGTCGATACCGACGTCCTTGATCATCGCCGCCGACGTGCCGTCGGGGTTCTTCTTGCCGGAGACGACCGGGCTGAAGATGATCAGGACGAGGGCGGTGAGCAGGCCTCCGTACATGCTGAACAGCGCGCCGCGGGTGTTGAACCGCTTCCAGAACAGCGAGTACAGGATGGTCGGCAGGTTGGCGCTCGCCGCGATGGCGAAGGCGAGGGCGACGAGGAACGCGATGTTCTGTCCGTTGGCGAAGATGCCACCGACGATGGCGACGAGCCCGATCACGACGGCTGAGATGCGGGCGACCCGCACCTCCGAGTCGGCCGAGATCTGGCCCTTCTTGATGACCTGCCCGTAGACGTCGTGGGCGAAGCTGGCGCTCGCCGTGATCGTCAGGCCCGCCACCACGGCGAGGATCGTCGCGAAGGCCACGGCGGCGATGATCCCGAGCAGGAAGGTGCCACCGAGCTGGTAGGCCAGCAGCGGCGCCGCCGAGTTGACCTTGCCCGGTGCGGCGCTGATGGCCTTGGCCCCGACGAGCGCGCCGGCGCCGTAGCCGAGGACGAGGGTCATGAGATAGAAGCCACCGATGATCCAGATGGCCCACTCGACCGACTTGCGGGCCTCCTTGGAGGTCGGCACGGTGTAGAAGCGCATGAGGACGTGGGGCAGGCCGGCGGTGCCGAGCACGAGCGCGAGCGACAGCGAGATGAAGTCGATCTTCGTCGTGGTGCTCTTGCCGTACTGCTTCATCGGGTTGAGGATCGCCTCGCTGCCACTCTTGTCGACGGCACCCTGGAAGACGCTCGAGAGGTTGAAACCGTATTTTCCGAGCACCCAGACGGCCATGACGAAGGCCCCGATGATCAGCAGGGTGGCCTTGACGATCTGCACCCAGGTGGTGCCCTTCATCCCGCCGATGAGCACGTAGCCGACCATGATGACGCCGACGAGCACGATGACGAGGTTCTGCCCGGCGCTGCTGCTGATGCCCAGCAGCAGCGAGACGAGGCCGCCCGCGCCGGCCATCTGGGCCAGCAGGTAGACGAAGCTGACGACGATGGTCGAGATGGCAGCCGCGATCCGGACCGGGCGCTGCTGCAGGCGGAAGCTCAGCACGTCGGCCATCGTGAAGCGGCCGGTGTTGCGCAGCAGCTCTGCGACGAGCAGCAGGGCCACGAGCCAGGCGACGAGGAAGCCGATGGAGTAGAGGAATCCGTCGTAGCCGTTGATGGCGATGGCGCCCGCGATGCCCAGGAAGGACGCCGCCGACAGGTAGTCGCCCGAGATCGCGATGCCGTTCTGGCGACCGGTGAAGGCGCGACCTCCGGCGTAGTAGTCGGCGGCCGTCTTGTTGCTGCCCGAGGCACGCAGCACGATGCCGATGGTCACGACGACGAAGACGGCGAAGATCGTGATGTTGACGGCCGGGTTGCCCACCTGGGTCGCGGCGGGAAGGACGGCGGGGAAGGCGGCGCTCATCGGGCGTCCCTCTCGATCGTGGCGGCGATGGCGTCGGCCGCGGGGTCGAAGACCCGGTCGGCCCAGCGCACGTAGTAGATGGTGATGGCGAAGGTGGACACGAACTGCAGCAGACCGAAGACCAGCCCGACGTTGATGTTGCCGACGAGCTTGTGCGCCATGAAGCCGGGCGCGAACGCGGCGCAGGCGACGTAGAGGAAGTACCAGGCGAGGAAGCCGCCGGTGAGGGGGAAGACGAACGCGCGGAACCGGCGTCGCAGCTCGGTGAACTCCGGGGACGCCTGGACTGCTTCGTAGTCCGTGGTGTCAACGGTCCTGCCCTGAGCGTCGTTGCTCACGGACCACCTCCAGTGGTGATGTCGGGTCGAGTAGGCACCAGGATCCCCGGGCGCTGACGCCATCGTGGGTCCCGTGGCCGACCCGCGGAAGATGTTGCGCGGCAGGCGGAAGGGGTGTTCGGTGAGTGGGCCCGGTGGGCGCGCCGAGTGGTCTGGGTCACGCGCCGAACGGGTGGGCGGGACTCTGGAGGTCCTCCGGGGAGTGCAGGCGAGCCAGCGTCTGGAGGCTGTTGCGCGGGATCCCGCCGGGGGTCGCCAGCGACACGATCACCGTGACGAGGAAGGCGATCGGGGCCGTCCAGGCGGCGGGCTGGGCGAGCAGGGCAGTGACCCAGCCCCCACCCCACGAGCGGCCGAGACCCGTGACCGACGTGAAGGTCGCGGCCAGGGCGAGCACGCCGCCCGTGACCAGCCCCGCCGCCGCCCCGGGCACCGACAGGCGGCGCCACCAGACGCCCAGGATGAGGAGCGGGCAGAACGTCGACGCGGCCACCGCGAAGGCGAGGCCGACCGTGTCGGCCAGGCTGGTGTTGATCGTCAGGAGGCTGCCGGCATACGGCACGACGACCGCGAGCACCGCGGCCAGGCGGAAGGACTGGATGCCGCGCAGGTCACTGCCGGTGGCGCGGTGCAGCCGCGGCCCCAGCAGGTCCTGGTCGATCACCCCGGCGACGGAGATGGTCAGGCCGGATGCGGTGGAGAGGAAGGCGGCGAAGGCGCCGCCCGCGAGGACGGCCGACAGCAGTCCCCCCAGACCCCCCGGGACCATGGCTGACGGCAGGAGGAGCGTCACGGCATCCGCTCGCACCCCGGTGGGGAGGGTGGGGACGTAGACGCGGGCGAGCACGCCGTAGACAGGAGTGAACACGTAGAAGAGCCCGAGCAGGGCGACCACGATGACGGTCGTCTGGCGCGCGGCCGTGCCGTCGGGGTTGGTGTAGAACCGCACGAGCACGTGGGGCAGCCCCATCGTGCCGAGGCAGAGGGCGAGCAGCGTGCTGTAGGTGGCGTAGGTCGGGTGGTCGCGCGCGCCGAAGCCGGCGAAGGCGGCGTCCCACCCGGCGCCCGAGGGTGGCCCGGGTTGTCCGGCCCGCAGCCAGACCGCCAGCAGCACGAAGGCCGGCACCGAGATCGCCGTCAGCTTGATCCAGTACTGCACCGCCTGCACGAGGGTGATCGAGCGCATCCCGCCGGCGACGACGTTGGCCAGGACCACGAGGGCCACGATCAGGTTACCGAGCCGTGGCGGCGCCCCCGTCACGGCCGAGAGGGCCAACCCGGCGCCCTGGAACTGCGGCAGCAGGTAGAGCCACCCGATCCCGACGACCAGAGCCGACGAGAGGAGCCGGACCCCGCGCGACGACAGTCGCAGCTCGGCGAAGTCGGGCAGGGTGTAGGCGCCAGACCGGCGCAGTGGGGCCGCCACCAGCACGAGGAGCACGAGGTAGCCGACGGTGTATCCCACCGGGAACCAGAGCATGTCGGCGCCGAGGGAGTAGACGAGGCCGGCGACGCCGAGGAACGACGCGGCGGAGAGGTACTCGCCACTGACGGCCGAGGCGTTCCAGCGTGCCGAGACGCTGCGGCCGGCGACGTAGAAGTCACTCGTCGTGCGCGACAGGCGCAGCCCGAAGGCGCCGATCACGACGGTGACGAGGCAGACCAGGCTGATCGCGGCCACGCCAGCGGGTGACCTCATCGGGGGGTCATCGGTGCGTCATCAGGTCGGCGAACTCGCGCTCGATGCGCCCGGCCTGCCGCACGTAGACGCGGGCCGCGAGGGCGACGAGGGGGTAGATGAGCACCCCGATGATCAGCCAGGGCAGCGGGAGGGGGCCGACGTGCACGGCCCGCAGGCCGGGGGAGAGGACCAGGAGCGCGGGGAGCCCCAGCACCACGACGCCGACTCCGAGCAGGATCCCGAGGGACAGTCGCAGCTGCGCCCGCAGGAGCGCCGAGAGGTAGACCTCGCCGAGCGCGGTCTGCTCGACCAGCTCCTGGCTGGCCGGCCGCCGGGCCACTGGCCGACGGGCGTCACGGCGCGGCGACGTCACCCGGACCCGGCGCGGCGGTGCGGGGTCGGGGTCGAGCGGGGGAGGGGGATCGGGGGCGCCGAGGTCGGTCACGGGTCGCCTCAGCGCGGGGTCGGGCGCAGCAGCCGGTCGCGCAGCTCCCGGGTGTGCCGCCGGCTCACCTGCAGGTCGATCTCGCCTACGCGCACGGTGCACCGACCACCGTCCATGGCGACGGCGCTGACGTGGGCCAGGGACACGAGCGTCGATCGGTGGATCCGCGCGAAACCCACTGGCCCCCAGCGCTCTTCGAGTGAGTTGAGCGAGATGCGCACGAGGTGCGAGCCCTCGTCGGTGTGGAGCCTGGCGTAGTCGCCGTGGGCGGTGGCGTAGCGGATGCGGCTGCGCTGGACGAACGTCGTGACCCCGGCGAGCTCGACGGGGATGGTCTCGTCCTCGGGCTCGCGCGGGGCCTCGGGCTCGCCTCCGTTGCGCCGGTTCACCACGCGCCTCACGGCCTCCGCGAGGCGCGCCTCGCGGATCGGCTTCATCACGTAGTCGGTCGCGGCCAGGTCGAAGGCGTCGACGGCGTGCTCGTCGTAGGCCGTGACGAAGACCACCTGGGGTCGCTGGGCGAAGCGCGCCAGCACGCGCGCCAGGTCGAGCCCGTCGAGCCCGGGCATCGACACGTCGCAGAAGACGACGTCCACGGCGGTGCCCTCCAGCACGCGCAGCGCCTCGGTGCCCGAGGTGGCCGTCAGGAGCTCACCGACGTGGGGGTCCTGACCGAGCAGGTAGGTGATCTCGGCGAGCGTCGGGGCCTCGTCGTCGACGACCAGCACCGTGAGGCGAGCGACTCCCGTGGGGCCCGCGGAGGTGGTCGACGGCGACGGCATACCGGGCATGATCCCCTCGGGTCTAGTTCTCGACGCGCACGCCGGGAGTGAACTTCGGCACCCTGAAGGTCACCTTGGTGCCCGCGCCGGGTGCGGTCTCGACGACGAGACCGTAGCGGTCACCGTACGCCTGGCGCAGCCTGGCGTCGACGTTTCCGAGCCCCACGCTGTCGGCGTCGCTCTCTCCGGCGAGCACGGCGCGGATCACCTCCGGGTCGCTGCCGACCCCGTCGTCCTCGATCGTGATCTCGGCCTCCTGCCCCAGGTCGAGCGCCGTGATGCTCACGTGGCCGATTCCCGCCTTGCGTTCGAGCCCGTGACGAACCGCGTTCTCCACCAACGGTTGCACGGCGAGGAAGGGAACCGCGACCGCCAGCACCTCGGGGGCGATGACCAGCTGCACGACGAGACGGTCACCGAAGCGCGCCTGCTCGAGCACCAGGTAGCGCTCGATGTTGCGCAGCTCGTCGCGCAGGGTCGTGTAGGCACCGCCGCGGCGGAAGGCGTAGCGGGTGAAGTCGGCGAACTCGAGGATCAGCTCGCGGGCCCGGTCGGGGTCGGTGCGCACGAAGGACCCGATGGCGCTGAGGCAGTTGTAGATGAAGTGCGGCGAGATCTGCGCCCGCAGGGCCCGCAGCTCGGCCTCCATGAGGTGGGTGCGCTGGCGCTCGAGGGCGGCGAGCTCGGCCTGGGTCGAGATCCAGGCAGCCAGCTCCTCGGTGGCTCTGACCAGACCGGTGGACACCGACGGGCCGTAGGCCGCGAGCACCCCGACGACGTGGTCGTCCGCGGTGACGGGAGCCAGGACCCCCGAGCGGATGGGACAGTCGGGATCGCCGCAGGTGACGTCGCCCTCACCGAGCACGACGGTGTCCCCGCCGGTGAGCACCGGGCCGGCGTGTCGCATCAGATCGGGGCCGTGGTGCGCGCCGACCCCGTCCCACGCGAGCACCGCCGTCGGGTCCGTGAGCGCGATGGCGCGGCTGCCGAGCATCGGGCGCAGCTGCCGGGTCGCCTTTGCCGCCGCCTCGGGGGTCAGGCCACCACGCAGGTGCCGGGCCGCCAGGCTGGCCGAGTGCAGGGTCTCGTAGGTCGCTCGGTCGACCTCGGCGACGAAGCGCCGCCGGCGCAGCAGCAGCACGAACCCGACGACGAGGAGCACCACGAGCGCCGCAAGCGCGGCGACGACGAGGCTGGAGCTCACGCGGGCAGCGTACGGCGCCGGGAAGGGCCCGGGCCCGCGTGGGCGGGTGGATGGGTGGATGGGTGACGGACCGCATACGCTCCTGCTGCTCCGGGGGCCGTAGGGTCGCGTGGTGACCGACCCTGCTGCCCTGCGGGCCTCGCTCGCGGCCCTGGCCGGGCTCCCCGGCGTCGCCGAGGCGGCTGACGCGGCCCGGGAGGCCTGCACCCGCCTGCGGTTCCACGAGGCCCTGCGTCGTCGGATCCCCGAGGCGGCGGCTGAGTCGCGCGTGCGGGGGGCCCGGGCCAGTGCCGCCCTCGACGGCGCGTCGATGCCGGTCGACCTCGTGCGGGACCGGGTGCGCGGAGCTGTCGGCTGGTCGTCGTCCCCTGATCCGGTCGAGCAGGTGGTGCGGGCGGCGACGAGGGTGACGTCGGAGGCGGAGTCGCTCGCGTCGCTGGTGTTCTCGGCGCCGCTGCAGGTGGTCGCCCGCCTGCACGTGGCGGCGATGAGCGGGCTGCTGCCCGACGAGCAGGTCGGCCGGCCGCGTCGCGACGACGAGCCGGTGCTCGAGCTCGTCGACCTCGGTGAGGCACCCCCTGCCCCCGTCGTGGACCTGCGGCTGGCCGCGCTCGCCGAGCTGCTCACCGCCCCGCGCGACGGCATCCCCGTGGTCGTCCTCGCCGGCCTGGCGCACGCCGAGGTCGCCACCGTGCGACCGTTCGTGCGCGGGAACGGTCTGGTGGCCAGGGCGCTCGAGCGCGTCATCGTGCAGGCCGGTGGGCTCGACCCCACCGGGGTCGCGGTCCCCGAGGTCGGGCACCTGGGTGGCGGAGCAGGTGGCTCAGCGGCCTACCTCGGGGCGCTGACGGCCTACGCGACGGGGGGCGGTCCCGGGGTCGCCCTGTGGCTGCGTCAGTGCGCCGACGCGGTGGTGGTGGGCGCCGCAGAGGGCGAGGCGATCTGCGAGGCGGTCAGGGCCGGTCGGCTCGGGTGAGGGGCGAACTGTCCTCTTCTGGGCGCCTGCCGTCAAGACTGGTTTCCCGGCTCGAGGGGGAGTAGAACTGAGGGCACGACCTCAGGGTCGTGAAGGACCACCGCGGTTGCCTCGGGCACCCACGCGCGGCCAGTCCCTGTCTGGACCGTCGACCACCGGGCTTGTCCCGGAGCGACACTACGGTGAAGTGCACGCTTGGTCACCCGCAGGAAGTTGCGGTTCGGTGGCATCCTCCCCCCGGGGAGGGTGCCACCACCTTCGTCCACGGGTCGGGTGACAACTGGTGCAGGGAGGGCGGAACCGGATGGTGACGAAGATGGCGTGATCACCACGTGGGGGAGCACAATGGAGGCGCTCCCCCTCGGGGTCGAGCGACCGACCCGCTGACTTCCCCCCGGTGTCAGCGCGCCGGTGGCCCCCGTCGGTCTGACCGGCGGGGGCCCACCTCACGCCGGGCATCCCCAACCCCGGCTCCCGCTTCCGCTGTCCACAGGGGAGGGGCCCCCCGCTGGTGTCGGTGGCCGCGTCGCAGAAGTCTTCGGGTCATGACCTCGACCCCCGCCACCGCGGTGCGACCACCTCCGCCCGGTGGCGCGCTCCTCGCGGTCACCGGGGCATCGGGAGGGCTGGGGGCCTCCGTCGTGACCGCGGCGCTGGCCGTGCGCGCCGTGGCGGTGGGGCGTGGCACGGTCGCGGTGGACCTCGACCCCCTCGGCGGTGGTCTCGACATCGTCCTCGGGCTCGAGCAGACGCCCGGCACCCGGTGGAGCGACCTGGGTGCGCTCGACGGAGAGGCCGACGGCGAGGCGGTGCTGCCGACCCTGCCCCGGGCCGACGGGGTGCGGGTGCTCTCCTACGGGCGTCACGGCGAGCCGGTCCCGCCTCAGGTGGTGGGGGCGCTCCTGCGGGCACTGGTCGCCGTGTGCGACCTCGTGGTGCTCGACCTGCCCCGCGCCGACCGGATGCCCGGGGGTGCCCCGCCGCTGGACCTGCACCTCGTGCTGGCCGGCACGAGCCTGACGCAGGTCGCGGCGCTGTCGGCGGTGCTCGGCATGCTCTCCCGCCCCGACGGGACCGGGGTGCTCCTGCGGGCCCGCTCGGCCTCCGACCCCGAGGCCGGTGCGCTCGTGCCCGTGGTGCAGGCCCAGCTGGGCGCGCCGGTGTGGGGGATCGTCCCCGACGACCGATCGGTGCCGGCCGACCTGACCCACGGCTTCGCTCCCGGGCGTCGGCCCGGTCCCTTCGTCCGCGCCCTCGACCCGGTGCTGGCTCGTGTGCTGGCCCACGTGCCGGCCCACCACCCCCGGCCGGCGCCGGCATGAGCCGCCGCCTCGGCGACGAGAGCCCGGTCTGGCAGCAGATCAGGCGGGGCGTCGCCCCCGGTGGTGACGCCATCCGCGAGGTGGCCACCACCGGCCTGGCCACCCTGGGCACCGGCGGTGTGCGCGGGCTCGACCGGGGCCTGCGCTCGCAGCTGCTGGGCGCCGGGCCGCTCGATCCCCTGCTCGCCGAGCCCGGGGTCACCGACGTCGCCGTCAACGGTGACGGATCGGTCTGGGTCGACCGGGGAGCCGGCATGCAGCGGGTCGACCTCGACCTCGGCGACGTCGAGGCGCGACGGCACCTGGTGGTGCGGCTGGCCGGGCTCGCTGGGCGCCGGCTCGACGAGACGGCGCCCTACGTCGACGGCCAGCTGCCCTCGGGGGTGCGGATGCACGCGATCCTGCCTCCGCTCGTCGCCGGCGGCCCCCACCTCACCCTCCGGGTGCCGGGATCGAGACGGGTCTCGCTCGCCGAGCTCGGCGCGGCGGGCATGTTCCCCGTCGAGTGGCTCGACGTGCTGCAGGCGCTGATGGTGCGACGGGTCGCCTTCGTCGTCTCGGGTGGCACCGGGGCAGGCAAGACGACACTGCTCGCTGCGCTGCTCGCGCTCACGGGTGCCGACGAGCGGCTGGTCCTCGTCGAGGACGTGCGCGAGCTCGCCGTGCAGCACCCGCACGTCGTGCGCCTCGAGGCCAGACCGGCCAACGTCGAGGGCGCCGGAGAGGTCACGCTCGCGGTGCTGGTGCGGCAGGCGCTGCGGATGCGACCCGACCGTCTGGTCGTCGGGGAGGTGCGGGGCGCCGAGGTCCGTGAGCTGCTGAGCGCCCTCAACACCGGACACGAGGGCGGGTGCGGCACCGTGCACGCCAACACCGCGCACGACGTCGTGCCCCGGTTCGAGGCCCTGGGCGCACTGGGAGGCATGACCCCGGCCGCCGTCCACGCCCAGCTGGTGTCGGCCGTCAGGGTGATCCTGCACGTGCGCAGGAGCGTGGCGGCTGACCCCCGGTCCGGGCGCGGTCGTCGCCTCGAGACCGTGGCCGTGGTGCGACCCGCACCCGCGGGGTCACCCGACCGGGCACCGCGATCGGTCGAGGCGCTGACGTGGGACGGCCGTTCGGTGACGACGGGACCGGCGTGGCCCGAGCTGGCCGCGCTCGCTGGTCTCGACGTGACAGGCGGGCTCTCCCGGCAGCACGGGGTCGGCTCGTGACGACGGGGGCCGCCGCACTGGCCGGGGCCCTGCTGACCCTGGCCGTGCTGGTCCGGCCCCCGCGCTGGGGGTCGGTGGACGCGGCGAGGGGGCAGTCACCGTGGGGGTCGGTGCTGGGCGCTGGACTCCCGGGACGTCGACGGCGCCGTGGGGCCCCGGGACGGCTGGCGGCGCGGGCGGGTCGGTGGCGGGGACGCCGGCGCGCCGGTGACCCCGATCTGGTGGCGCTGCTCGACCTGCTCGTGCCGGCGCTCCGAGCAGGGCTCCCGGTCGCCCTGGCCCTCGGAGGGGACTGGGAAGGGGTGGGCGAGGTGGACCGAGGAGGGGACCTCGACGACCAGGCGACCGGACCCTCGGGGTGGGTCGCCTCGTTGACCGACCAGCTGCGGGTGGAGGCCGCCTGCGGTCGGCCGCTCGCCCCCGTCTGGGCTGTCCACTCGGCTGCGGCCGGGTCGACCGAGGGAGGCTTCGTGGCCCGTGCGTGGGAGCTGTCGGAGACGCTCGGTGCGCCGCTCGCCGAGTCGGTGGCCGAGGCGGCATCGGCCGTCCGAGCGCGGATCGCCAGGAGCCAGCGACTCGAGGTCGCCGTCGCCGGCCCGCGGGCCACCGCACGGATCCTGACCCTCCTGCCCCTCGTCGGCCCCCTCGTGGCGACCGCGATGGGCATCTCGCTGCCGCAGCTCTACTCCGGCGTCGGCTCGGTCTGTGTGCTGGCGGGGCTCCTGCTCCTCCTGCTCGGGCGGGCCTGGTGCGCCCGGCTGCTTCGCTCGGTCAGCCGCCCGCTCACCGCTGCCGAGCTGCCCTGATGGTCGGGGGCGCCGCGGCGGTCCTCGTCGCGCTGGCCGTCCTGCTGCTGCCCCGCAGGCGGTCCGCCGTCCGGGTCGGGCTCCTGACGTCCTCGACGCCCGACTCCGACCGGTCGCCCGGCCGGCTCGGCCCGCTCGAGGTCGACGACGTCGCCGCCACGATGGTGCTGCTCGCCGTGGCCCTGCGCTCCGGATGCGGTGAGGTGGAGGCGATCGAGGCGGTCGCCCGGGTCAGTGACGGCACGGTGGCGGCCCATCTCCGCTCGGTCTCCGCTGCCCGACGCTGGGGGGTCGGGGCGCGCCTGGCCTGGACGACGGCCGACCCGGGCTGGACGTCCGTGGCCCGGGTCCTGGCCGTGGCCGCACGGGCCGGGATCCCGCCCTCACGGCTGCTGGTGGAGGCGTCGCGTGACCAGCGTGCCGCCGAGCTGGCCGCCCTCGACGCGGCGGGGGCCAGGGTGGGCGTGCTGCTCGTGGCGCCTCTGGGGCTGGCCTTCCTCCCGGCCTTCCTCCTGACCACCGTGGTCCCGCTCGTGGTCGCCCTGTCGGTGCAGGTCCTGGGGTGAGACCGTCCTTGTGCGTCCGTGGTGTCCCGGCGCAGCAGATGCCTGCTCTCGCCGCGGCACGGGCCAGACGTTGACAGACCTGAGCCGTCGGAGGCGGTGGCCAGCACTCGGCGGATGGGGGCGTCGTGGTCCATCCTCCTGGCTCCTGCGGCCCGAGGACCTCACGACCCTGCTCGAGGCGACCGGTGGTGGCGGCGTGGGCTGTGCGGGTGGCTCGACCTGCCGGGCTGGGCCCAACCGTCCGAACCGGAGCAGCCACCTATCGATCGGGCCACGCAATCGCCTCGAAGTCGGCGCGCAGGCGCCGGCCACGCACCGGGTTGACCGACTCGACCCAGCCGACGCGGCCGTCGAGGTGGGCGCGGAAGTGGGTGTGCCCCGACCGGTTGGCGACCACCACGCCGTGGAGCCTGGCGTCGTGGAGCACCGCGCGGAGCTGGTCGTGGTAGTCGCGCGGCACTCCCAGCCGCTCGTTGGTCACCAGGCCGGTGACCTCCTGTCGCTGGTGGGCGTTCCTGACGCGCGTCTTGCTCGTGTTGATCATGAACCCCTCCTCGCGGGCGATCGTGCCCGCGACCCGGATCAGCCGGGCGGATTCGACCTCTCGTCCGGAGAAGGCGAGGTCGTCGGCATACCTGGTGTAGGTCAGGCCTGCGGCGGCGGCGTAGCCCGTGAGGCGCCGGTCGAGGGTGACGCAGGCGAGGTTGGCCAAGGCGGGTGAGGTCGGGGCCCCCTGCGCCAGGTGCCGGGCGCGCAGCCGAGCCCGGAGCCGATGACGGTCGGAGCTGTCGCCCCCCGCGGGCATCCGGCTCAGCACGGCCACCGGTTTCTGGTGGGTGCACAGGCAGGCCAGGGTCCAGGCCACCGTCTCCGGGTAGCCCATCGAGCGGAAGAGGCCCTTGACCCGGGCGACGGTGATGGTCGCGAAGAACGTCTGCAGGTCGAGGCAGACGAGGGTCTGCGCCCCGACGTGGGCGGCCGCGTTGGTCAGCGCACTGCGTCCGCGCACGAACCCGTGGGCGGCCGGGTCGACCGGCACCCACCTGAGCACCCCCTCGAGGGTGCGTCGGAGCACCGCCCGCAGCAGGGGCGTGGGCGCCTCGAGGAGCCGGGGGACGGCGCCCGGACGCGAGACCCACTGATAGCGATAGAGGTGCAGCGGTCCGGGCGGGGTCCGCCGCTGCAGTCCCTTCGTGTCGGCAGCCCAGGTCAGCTGCTCGAGCGGGAGCTCCAGCAGCCCAGCGAGCGATGCGAGGTCGTGCACAGGCGGAACGGGCCACCGTCGGGGTCCCGGGCCAGCCGCACCGAGCGCGATCGTCCGGACGCGGACCGGCGTGCCCCGCTGCCGGGCTCGCCCGGTGTGGGTGAGCAGCGTGGTGGACGCGAGCAAGAACCTCGCCAGCTCGTGCGGGCGGTCGACGGGTGCGCGGTGGTAGGCCGCGGCGACCGGTCTGACGACCTGACGCATCCAGCCGTACCGGTGACCGAGGGTCTCGGCCCCGGCGGCGACGAGCCCGCGCTGGGTCCACTCCGGCGCGTCGAGGCAGCCCCAGGCCAGCGCGCGGGCCAGATGCTCATCGGGGTCACGGGTCACGGTCCTGCCGTTGAACGGTGGGCGGTGGTGGCGCTCCGCGACCTGTCGTGCACGGGCGGGTGCCCACCTGCGCGAAGCGCAGTGCGGCACCTGCGGTCCTGCGGCGGGCGCCACCACACCAGGCACAGTCTGGCGCATGCTGGGCGGATCCGCTCCCACCACGGCGGGCCGTGGAGGGAGCCGTCAGGAGGAGGCGGCGGTGAGGTTCTGCAGGCGGAGCTGGCCGCGCGCGACCAGGCGGCCCTCCTCGTCGTGGGTCTCGACGAGCCATACCTGCTGGGAGCGACCTCGGTGCACGGGAGTGGCGGTCGACGTGAGCCAGCCGGAGGAGACCGCCCGATAGAAGTCGGTCGAGTTGCTGACGCCGACGACCTGGCCCCGGTCGCCCAGCCACAGGGCACCAGCCATGCTCCCCAGGGTCTCGACCACGGTGCAGTGGACCCCCCCGTGGACGATGCCGTAGGGCTGGTGCAGCGGAGGGGCAGCCTCCCACCGGGCCACGATGCCGTCTCCGTCCATCTTCTCGAACGTCATCCCGAGCTGGCCCGCGAAGGCTCCCAGGTGGTTGCTCTCGTCGATCACGCGAAGGTCCATCGCGTCAACCTACCCGGTTGTCCTCAACCCCCCGGCGGCGCCGCCTCGTCCACAGCCTCCCTGGCGGACGCGGTCCCTCGAGGGCCGACGAACCCACGATGGGGGAGTGGCCCGATCGGTCGCCGTCCTTCGGGATGTCAAGCAGGAGAGGGAGATTCGTATGAAGCAGTCCTTGAGCACCCGATGGCGCCTGGTGCGGCGCCGGGTCGACGCGGGTATGACCACCGCGGAGTATGCCGTGGGCACGCTGGCCGCCTGCGGCTTCGCCGTCGTGCTGCTCGCCATCGTGCGGTCGGGGCCGGTGAAGGCGGCGCTGACCTCGGTGATCACCACCGCCCTCGGGGTGGCGGGCTGACGTGCCGGACGTCGGGCGTCGCCGGGCGCGCGGCCATGTCCGCGACGGTGTCCACGTCCGAGTCCGCGACGGGGGGATGGTCACGGCCGAGCTCGCCCTGGCCATCCCCGCGCTCGTCCTCGTCCTGGCCGTCGTGCTCGGGGCCCTGACCGTGGGGGTCGACCGGGTGCGGTGCGTCGACGCGGCCCGGGTCGCCGCGCGAGGCCTGGCCAGGGGCGACCCCCTGGCGCGGGCCCTGGTCTCGGCGTCGCAGGCCGGGCCACCCGGGGCGCGGACCAGCACGGTGGTCGGGGGGTCACAGGTCTCCGTCACCGTCGCCGTTCGTCGGTCCCTTCCCCTCCTGGGCTGGGGGCTCGACGTCTCGTCGACCGCGGTGGCCGACCTCGAGACCGTGGACGACCTCGGGGGCGGGAGCGGCCCGTGAGGGTCACGGCGTCGGAGTCACCGGGGCCTCAGGGTGAGGTGGTGGGCCGCCGGGACGAAGGGTCGGGCAGCGTGCTGGTGGTCGGTGGCCTGGCCCTGCTGGCGGTCGTCGGGTTGTGCGCGCTGCTGCTGGCCGGGGTGGTGCGGGCCACCCACCAGGCGAGGTCGGCGGCCGACCTGGCGGCCCTTGCCGCGGCGGGGTCCCTCGCGGGCGCAGCATCGGCGGGGGCGGCCTGCGCGAGGGCGAGCCTCGTGGCGTCAGCCAACGGTGCGACCCTGCGGGCCTGTAGCGCCGACGAAGGCAGCGGCGGGGTCGTCGTCGACGTCACACTCGGGCCGGCCTCGGCCCGGGCCCGGGCGGGGCCGGCGCGGTGACGACCAGCGACGGTGAGGGGGACGCTGACGGGAACGGTGAGGGGGACGGCGAGGCGGTCCGGGGGCCCATGGCCTCCAGCACCAGGTCGAGCAGTCGCACCGCTGCCGCCTTGTCCAGAGGCTGGTTGCCGTTGCCGCACTTGGGCGACTGCACGCACGAGGGGCACCCGGTCTCGCAGCGGCACCCTGACACGGCCTCGCGGGTGCCTTCCAGCCAGGCCCGCCCGGCCTGGAATCCGCGCTCGGCGAAGCCGGCCCCACCGGGGTGGCCGTCGTAGACGAGCACCGTGGGCAGCCCCGTGTCGGGGTGGAGGGCGGTGGAGACCCCGCCGACGTCCCAGCGGTCCGACGTCGCCACGAGAGGGAGCAGGCCGATCGCGGCGTGCTCAGCGGCGTGGGCGGCGCCGGGCACCGTGGCCTCGTCGATACCCGCCGCCTCGAGCCGCTCGGGGGTCACGGTGTACCAGACCGCCTTGGTGGCGAGGGTGCGTTCCGGCAGCTCGAGGGCGTGCTCCCCGATCACCTCGCCGGTCGGCAGGCGCCGCACGAAGGATGTCACCCGGGTGCGCACCTCGACCGACCCGAAGCACCAGTGCACCGCGCCGAGGTCGTGCTCGCGCTCCGTGGCGGTGATGTCGAAGGCGCTGACCACCCGGGCCTGGGTCGACCATCCGGGGTCGCCGGGCACGACCACCGCGGCTGCCTCCTCGAGGTCGAGGTCGGTGACGACGAAGCTGCGCCCCTGGTGCACGTAGACGGCGCCGGGGTGGACAACGGTGAGGGCTCGGGTGGCGTCGATCGTGCCGAGCACGCGCCCGGTGCGACCCTCGACGATGCGCACGGTCTCACCGATGCCGCGGAGGCTGAGGTGCTCGCCGGGCCGGTCGGCGCGGGTCCAGAACCAGCCGGTCGGTCGCCGTCGCAGCATGCCGCGGGCCACGAGGTCGTCGAGGCCGGCCGTCATCCCCGGCCCGAACCAGGCCTCGTCGGCCGCGGTGATCGGCAGCTCGGCCGCGGCAGCCGCGAGGTGCGGGGTCAGCACGTGGCGGTTGTCGGGGTCGACCACCGCGGCCTCGATCGGGGTGTCGAAGATGGCCTCCGGATGCTGCACCAGGTAGGTGTCGAGCGGGTCGTCGCCGGCCACGAAGATGGCGAGGGACTCCTCACCCGAGCGCCCCGCCCGCCCGGCCTGCTGCCACAGCGACGCCCGGGTGCCGGGCCACCCGGCGAGCAGCACCGCGTCGAGACCGCTCACGTCGATGCCCAGCTCGAGCGCGTTGGTCGCGGCCAGGCCCCTGATCTCGCCGGACCGCAGAGCCGTCTCGAGGGCCCGCCGCTCCTCGGGCAGGTATCCGCCCCGATAGGCGGCGACGCTGTCGGCGAGGGCGGGGTCACGCCCACGCAGCCGCTCGCGGGCCGCCGACGCCACGACCTCGACCCCGCTGCGCGAGCGGGCGAAGGCCACCGTCTGCACCCCGTCGGCCACGAGGTCGGCGAGCAGGTCGGCCGCCTCGGCGACGGCGCTGCGTCGTCGGCCGTCGGGCGTCGCCGCACCCATCGGCCCGCTCGGCGCCGGGCCGGGCACGGCGCCCGGCTCCCACAGCCCGAAGGTCAGGGCCGCCCGCGGGGAGCCGTCGTGGCTGACCGCGCGCACCGGCACCCCCACCAGGCGGGACGCGTGCCCCGCCGGGTCGGCGACCGTCGCCGAGGCGAGCACGAAGGTCGGGTCGGCGTGGTAGCGCGCCGCGACCCGCCGCAGCCGCCGCAGCACGAGGGCCAGGTGGGTGCCGAAGACGCCCCGGTAGACGTGGCACTCGTCGATGACGACGTAGCGCAGCGCCCGCAGGAACGAGGCCCAGCGCTCGTGCCCCGGCAGCAGCGAGTGGTGCAGCAGGTCGGGGTTGGTCAGGACGTAGGCCCCGTGCTCGCGCACCCAGCGCCGCTCCTCGGGCGAGGTGTCCCCGTCGTAGGTGGCCGCCCTCAGCCCGGGGAGCGCCAGCGCCTCGAGCCGGGCCAGCTGGTCGTGGGCCAGGGCCTTCGTGGGGGCGAGGTAGAGCGCGGTGGCCCCCCGACCCGTCGGGGCGGAGGCGCCATCCACGACGTCGGAGAGCACGGGCAGCAGGTAGCCGAGCGACTTGCCCGAGGCCGTGCCGGTCGAGATCACCACGTGCTCCCCGGCGTGGGCCGTCTCGGCCGCGAGCGCCTGATGGCTCCAGAGGTGCTCGACCCCTGACCCGGTCAGGGCGGCACCCAGCGAGGGGGTGACCCAGCCGGGCAGCGGCGCGGTCTCGGCCTCACGCGCCGGCACCCGGCGCACGTGGCGCAGCCGCGGCGCCCGCTCGCCCCGGGCGAGCAGGGTGAGGAGCTCGGCGGGGGGTCGCCGGGGCGGGCCGGAGGAGGTCGACATCCCGGCCCACGTTACGGGCCGACACCGTCACTCCCCGAGGGCGAGTAAGGTTCGCGTCATCCGCACGGGGCAGGGTGTACGCGAGACACGAGGGACGACGACACGGCCATGGATCTTGACATCACGACGTCACAGGGTGACGCGCGGACGGTTGTCCATGTCGCGGGCGAGATCGACGTCTATACGGTCTCGACGCTGCGCGACCGGTTGGACGCGGTCATCGAGCGCGGTGAGCACCACCTGGTCATCGACCTCTCGGCGGTGACCTTCATGGACTCCACGGGGCTGGGGGTGCTCGTGGGGCGGCTCAAGCTCGTGCGGGCGGTCGGTGGCTCCATGCGCCTGGTGACCGCCAACGAGCGCGTGCTCAAGGTCTTCGCCATCACGGGGCTCGACAAGGTCTTCGAGATCCACCGCACCGTCGACGAGGCCGTCGCGGCCCGCTAGCCCTTCGGTGGCGCCGGTCACCCACCGTGCCCGCAGTGCTGGCGCAGCGGGCCCCATGGGGTGACAGCGGTCACACTCTGGTTTGATGGGGCGGCGGCGACCGGACGGTAACGTCGCCAGCGACCAGGCACCCCGTGCGCGCTCGATCGCGCCCGAGGTGGTCTCGCACTTCAAGGAGGATGTGCCGAATGCCCCAACTCGCCCCCGTCGCTGCTGCGGCTCTGGGCGGCAAGGACCTCACGTTGGTCTTGGCCGTCCTCGCCATCGCGGTGATCTCCCTCGCCTTCGGGATGTACTTCCGACGACAGGTCCTCGCCTACGACGCCGGCACGGAGAGCATGCGCAGCATCGGCGACGCCGTCGAGGAGGGGGCGCAGGCCTATCTCCGGCGGCAGTTCCAGACGCTGGTCTACTTCGTCGTCATCGTCTTCGGCCTGCTCTTCCTGCTGCCGGCCCCCGACGTCGCCATCAAGCTGGGGCGCTCGGGCTTCTTCCTCGTCGGCGCGGGCTTCTCGGCAGCCATCGGCTACCTGGGCATGTCGCTCGCGGTGAAGGCCAACGTGCGCGTCGCGTCGGCGGCCCGCGACGGCGACCGTGACAAGGGGATGAAGATCGCCTTCCGCACCGGCGGCACCGTCGGCATGGCCACGGTCGGGCTCGGCCTGCTCGGCGCGGCCGTCGTCGTGCTCATCTACAAGGCCGACGCCCCCAAGGTGCTCGAGGGCTTCGGCTTCGGCGCGGCGCTGCTCGCGATGTTCATGCGCGTCGGCGGCGGCATCTTCACCAAGGCCGCCGACGTCGGCGCCGACCTGGTCGGCAAGGTCGAGGCCGGCATCCCCGAGGACGACCCGCGCAACGCCGCGACGATCGCCGACAACGTCGGCGACAACGTCGGCGACTGCGCCGGCATGGCCGCCGACCTCTTCGAGTCGTATGCCGTGATGCTCGTCGCCGCGCTCATCCTCGGCTCCGCGGCACTCGGCGACGCCGGCCTGATCTTCCCGCTGCTGATCCCCGCCATCGGCGCCGTCACGGCCATCCTCGGGGTCTTCATCACCCGGGTGAAGCCGGGCCAGAACGCCCTCTCGGCGATCAACCAGGGCTTCTACACCTCGGCGGCCATCGCCGCGGTGCTCTCCATCGTGGCGGTCTTCCTCTACCTTCCGGCCTCGGTGGCGCAGAAGGTCGACGCCGCCACGCAGCAGGTGACGCAGGCCAGCGTCGACGGGCTGCGGATCCGCGCGTCGATCGCGGTCCTGCTCGGCATCGTGCTCGCCGCCGTCATCCTGTGGCTGACCGGCTACTTCACCGGCACCGACAAGCGCCCCACGATGGACGTCGCACGCACCACCCGCACCGGCGCGGCCACCGTGGTCCTATCCGGCATCGGGGTCGGCTTCGAGTCGGCCGTCTACACCGCCGTCATCATCGCGGGCGCGGTCTACGGCGCCTTCCTGCTCGGCGCGGGCGTGCCCACGCTGGCGCTCTTCTTCGTGGCCGTCGCGGGCACCGGCCTGCTGACGACGGTCGGCGTCATCGTGGCCATGGACACCTTCGGCCCGGTCTCCGACAACGCGCAGGGCATCGCCGAGATGTCGGGCGACGTCGACGGTGAGGGAGCCCAGATCCTCACCGACCTCGACGCGGTCGGCAACACGACCAAGGCGATCACCAAGGGCATCGCGATCGCCACGGCGGTGCTCGCGGCCACGGCGCTCTTCGGGTCCTACTCCGACGCGTGGCAGGGGGCGCTCAAACCGATCGTCGCGTCCCTGTCGGCGCAGGTGCAGGCCGGCACGATCTCGCAGGACCAGGTGGTCGAGCTGCAGCGGAGCATCTCGTCGCTCGTCGACCTGCAGATCTCGACCCCCAACGTGCTCGTCGGGCTCATCCTCGGCGTGGCCGTCGTCTTCCTCTTCTCCGGCCTGGCCATCAACGCGGTCACCCGTGCGGCCGGGGCGATCGTCGTCGAGGTGCGTCGCCAGTTCCGCGAGCACCCGGGGATCATGGACTACACCGAGAAGCCGGAGTACGGCCGGGTCGTCGACATCTGCACCAGGGACTCCCTGCGTGAGCTGGCCACCCCGGGCCTGCTCGCAGCCCTGACGCCGATCATCGTCGGCTTCGGTCTCGGCATCGGGTCGCTCGCCGGGTTCCTCGGCGGCGCCATCGGCTCCGGCGCCCTCATGGCGGTCTTCCTCGCCAACTCCGGCGGCTCGTGGGACAACGCCAAGAAGATCATCGAGGACGGCAACCACGGCGGCAAGGGCTCAGCGGCCCATGAGGCGGCGATCATCGGCGACACGGTCGGTGACCCGTTCAAGGACACCGCCGGCCCAGCGATCAACCCGCTCATCAAGGTGATGAACCTCGTGGCGGTGCTCATCGCCCCGGCCATCATCACCCTCAGCATCGGCGACGGGAAGAACCTGCTGGTCCGTTACGGCATCGCGGCCATCGCGCTGGTCATCGTCGTCGCGGCGGTCGCCATCTCGAAGTCGCGCGACATCGCCGTCGGTGGCGACGACGACGACGAGCCGATGCAGCGCGAGACGACCGGCGCCGGCACCGGCCCGGTCGACCTCGAGAAGGACGGCTTCGACGAGTCCGAGGGCGTCGGCTCGCGGGTCTGACCCGGGCGGTCGTCACCGCCACGAGGGGCCGTCCGCACGAGCGGGCGGCCCCTCGTCGTCTGACGGGGTGCGGCGCCCACCTACGCTGGCGGCATGACGCCTCAACCGGGTGACGGCGGCCCCCTCGACCCCGCGGAGGTGCCCGAGCTCGTCGCCGCCCTGCGCGCCGACCTCGCGGCAGCGGCATACACCGTCCACCGGGTCGAGGCGCTGCTCGGCCCCGTCGCAGGCGCCGCGCTCATGCGCGAGCAGATCCTGCCCGCCGACCTCGTGACCCGTGACGCACCAGGGGCCCTGGCGGTGCTCGTGCGCCTCTTCGCCCTCGGCCGCACGGTGACCGTCGCCGCCCTCGACGCGGCCCTGCCGACCCTGACGGCCCGGGGGGCCGAGGCGTTGCGGCTGGTCCGGGTGGGGGAGGACGCCCAGGTGCAGCCCCGGTGCGACCTGCGACCGTATGGCGACGACGAGCACGACTGGTGGGTCGCCTCGGACCTGGTGGAGGCCTCCACGGGGGAGCCGCTGCTGCCGACCCACGTGCTCGGCATCGGCTCCGCCTCGACCACGGCGGCCCAGTGGACGATCCGGCGACCGGTGCGCTCCGCCCTCGACCTCGGCACCGGCTGCGGGGTGCAGGCGCTGCACCTGGCCGGCCACGCGGCGCGCATCGTGGCCACCGACGTCTCGGTGCGCGCACTGGCCTACGCCCGCCTCAACGCCGCGCTCGCCGGCCTCGACCTCGACCTGCGCGAGGGGAGCCTGCTCGATCCGGTGGCGGGGGAGCGATTCGACCTCGTGGTCAGCAACCCGCCCTTCGTCATCACCCCGCGCAGCGAGGGGGCGCCGCTCTACGAGTACCGCGACGGCGGGCTCGTCGGCGACGGCCTCGTCGAGGCCCTCGTCCGGGGGGTAGGGGATCACCTCGAGCCCGGCGGCGTGGCCCAGTTCCTCGGCAACTGGGAGGTGTCGCAGGGCGCGACCTGGCGCGACCGGTGGGTCGGCTGGCTCGGCGGCACCGGCCTCGACGCGCTCGTCGTGCAGCGCGAGGACCAGGACCCGGCGGAGTATGCCGAGCTGTGGGCCCGCGACGGCGGTTCCCGACCGGGCGTCGCGGGCTTCACCGACCTGTATGCCGCGTGGCTGGCCGACTTCGCCACCCGCGGCGTCGAGCGCATCGGCTTCGGGGTGGTCACCCTCCAGCGCCCGGTGACCGACCGGGCCCCCTGGGTGGACCTGCTCGAGGTGACCGGCCCGGTCTCCCCGGCGCTGGGGGCCACGGTCGAGGCGGCGCTGGCCGCGCGCACCTGGCTGGCCGAGCATGGTGACGCCGACCTGCTGGGCGTCGCCTGGCGCTGCGCGGACGACGTCACGTCGGAGAGCCATGGCCGCTTCGGGGAGGACGACCCCAGCGTCGTGCTGGCCCGGCAGGGCGGCGGCCTGCGCCGGGTCGTCCGGATCGACACCGTCGTCGCGGGGTTGCTGTCGGTGTGCGACGGCACCCTGACGGCCGGGGCGGCCCTCGCCGCCATCGCCGACCTGCTCGAGCAGGAGGTCGACACCGTCGTCGTGCGGGCCCTCCCGTTCCTGCGCGACCTCGTGGCCGACGGCCTCCTCGTGCCCTGAGCCCGGTCACGCCGACGCCCCCCGGTGGGGCCGGGGGGCGTCGACGCTCAGGCGGGGGTCACCTCGCGACCACCGGGTTCGAGCGGGCCGAGGAGGCGCCCGTCCCGATGGCGTTGATGGCCCGCACCTCGACCCGGTAGGTGCCGGCCGGGACCGCGATGGTGCGGGTCCGGGCGGCGGCACCCACGGTGACGACGACCTGGACCCCCGTCGGGGTCACGCCGTCCGCGGCCATCTGGAGGGCCGTGACCTCGTAGCCGGTGATCCGGCTCCCTCCGGTGCTGGAGGGCGGGCTCCAGTTGGCGACGACCTGCCGTCCTCCGCCGACGGGTCCCGACGCGGCCACGCCGATCACCGGGGCCCCGGGGACTGTGACAGCGGCTGTCGGGACGACGCCGTTGGAGGGGGCCGAAGCCGCCCCCAGCCCCGCCGCGCTGACGGCTCGCACGACGAAGGTGTACCGCGTCCCGCTGGTCAGCCCGGTTACCGTGGCCGCCGAGACGGCTCCGGTGACGCTGTCGGTGCGCACGGTGACCCCGGCCACGCGGACCGCGATCTGGTACCCCGTGATGGGCGAGCCACCAGGATCTCCGGGGACCCAGCTGAGGGTGGCCGACTGGCTGCCGGCCACCGCGGTCACGAGGCTCGGCGCCGCCGGGACGCCTTGTGGGACGACGGTATTCGACGACGCACTGAGCGCCCCGGCACCGAAGGTGTTCACCGCACGTACCTGGAAGGTGTACGCCGTGCCGTTGGTGAGGTTCCGCACGACGACGCTCGTCGCGGTGGCGCTGGCCACCGTGACCGTCCTCACCAGCGTGCCACCGGTCGAGACGACGACCTCGAAGCCGAAGGGCGCCGGACCGCCGTTCGG
This sequence comes from Dermatophilaceae bacterium Soc4.6, assembly GCA_039889245.1. Classification (NCBI taxonomy): domain Bacteria; kingdom Bacillati; phylum Actinomycetota; class Actinomycetes; order Micrococcales; family Dermatophilaceae; species Dermatophilaceae bacterium Soc4.6. Next base: position 2,935,687 of record JAZGVH010000002.1, read on the forward strand.
CGTCGGGAGGGTCCAGTTGACCGTGGCCGACGCGTCGCCGGCGACGGCTGTCCCGATGCCGGGAGCCGCGGGGGTGCGCACCGTGAGGGTCTGGTCCGTGAACTTCAGCGCCTCGATGTTGCGCAGGGTGTCGACCCCGTCACTGACCCTCTGGCCCACGACGTTCGCTCCGGTCTGGGTGACCGTCAGGGCCCCGTTGACGACGGAGAACACGTAGTTGGAGCGCGGTCCCGAGAAGACGGCCGTGTCGACCGCGCTCCCGCTCGGCGTCACGGTGATCTCCCGCACGACGACGAGGTTGCCCGGGTCGACCGTGCCGGCGGCGATGGCCGCCTGCAGGGTCGGGCCCGTGAGGGCACCCGCCGCGTCCCGGAGGTACTGGCGCTCCAGGAGGTCGGTCGAGCCGATCTCCGTGGCGGGGACGGCCGGGTCGGTCCTGACGCTGATCCGCACGGTGAGGGCCCGGTCGCCGTCGATGATGTCGTCGCCCCCCCGGCCCTCGATCGTGTCGCTGCCCGCTCCACCGATGAGGATGTTGCCCTCACCCCAGATCGGGCCCGTGAGCGGGCAGGCACCGGCGGCGGAGTTCGCCACCACCGGGGCGAGGGCGCCGGTCAACGGCGGCAGGATCTGGGCGAGGCCGCCGATGCGGTCCACCCCGGCCTGGTCGAGGACGTCGCACCCGGTGAAGCCACCGCCCCCGATCGCCCTCGGGACGTCGTTGTCGCCCCGGATGACGTCGTCGAGCGCCGAGCCGGAGTTCCCCTCCGTCTCCTGCCAGCGGTCCCGGTTGACGACGACCTGGATGGGCTGGCCCGCAAGGAAGTTGTTGATGGCCATGTCGTCGTCGGCCCCGACGGTGTCGTACTGGTGGATCGCCCAGTCGAACCCGCCGGCGCCCGCGTTGCGGTCGACTGCCGCGTTCTGCGACATGATGTCGTCGCCGCCCTCGGCGTCGTAGTCGTTCTCGCCGACCTGCCCGATGAAGACGTCGTGGCCCGGCTGGACCTCGGCGGGGTCGTCGAAGAACGGCGCGCCGTGGTCACCGATGAGCAGGTCCTGGCCAGATCCGCCCTGGATCCAGTCGTCGCCTCCGTCGCCGAACACGGCATCCGCTCCGGCGCCGGCCATGACGAAGTCGTTGCCGGGACCGGCGAACGTCTCGTTGTCGTTGGCCCCACCGTTGAGCAGGTCCTGGCCGTCGCCCCCGAGGAGGATGTCGTCCCCGATCCCTCCGTCGATCGAGTCGTTCCCGGGGCCGCCCTTGAGGACGTCGGCCCCCGCGAGGTCGGTGATCCGGTCGTTGCCGTCGCCGCCGAGCGCCACGTCGTCGCCGCCGTTGCCCTCGATGACGTCGTTGCCGGCGCCACCCCAGAAGGTGTCGTTGTCGTTGCCTCCCCAGATGCGGTCGACCGCGTCGGTGCCGTTGTACACGCCTTGGCCGTTGATGCCGGGAGGGTCGATGGCGTTCGTCGCGCGGTACTGGATCGTCCCGTCCGGCTTGCGCAGGAGCAGCACGGACTCGTCGCACTTACCCGTCGTCGACGGGTCGTCGGCGACCGTCGAGCCGAACTGGGTGAAGCCCGCGGGGGTGCCCGCGAGGTTGGCCAGCTGGAAGCGGCAGTCCGCGGTCGCGAACGCGTCCGCCTTGAGGGAGTTGGTCCCCTCGGTGTTGCGCTGGATGAGCTCGGCGAAGGAGTTCCCCTCCAGCTGGGTGCGCAGGTTCATCCCGACGGTGCGGTTCAGGTAGTAGAGCCGGTCACCGTCCTGGAGGTCCTCCAGCTGGTTCTGGAAGACGTAGTTGAAGGTGCTCCCGAGCAGACCGCCGAAGAGGTTGGTCTTCTCGGCGAGCCCGCCGACCCACAGGTCGACGGCGTCCACACCAGTGCTCGTCGTCCCGTTGCCGGTGTCCGTCCACGTGCCGGCTCCGAACATGAAGTCGGCGGCGTCGGCTGGGATGAGCGAGGGGTCGGTGGCCGGGGCGGTGGTGGGGTCGACGATCGCCTTCGCCGCAGCGCGTTTCCCGGTGAGCGTCGTCGCAGTGGTGATCGACGGGTGCAGGCCGTAGGCCGCCACGAAGTTCACCAGGGACTCGGCGTGCTTGATGTTCTGCCCGAAGTCCGCCCAGCTCGTGTACGGCGCGAGCTGACCGTCCAGCGTCGCCGCGTGGAGCTGGCGGCGCACCCCGTTGAGGGAGGGCACGCCCGTCTCGCGGGCCCGCGCCATGTTGAGGGTGGCCAGGTCGAGCGGCAGGCCGAGCAGGTTGTTGCGGAGCGTCTCGACGACGAACTCGTCGAGCTCGTTGCCGATCTGGTCGGAGGAGCCCATGATGATCGAGCCGGCGGCCTGTTCGGGTGTCAGCCGCCCCGCGGAGCCGCCGTTGAAGTACTCCGGCGGGTTGAGGAAGCCGGTGAGCAGCGGGACCGAGTTGTTCGACCCGTCGGCGTTGCGCCGGGCCACCTCGTCGTCGAGCATCGAGTGACCGAACCGGTAGACGGCGTGGGCGAACTCGGCCTTGATCGCCGGGTCGACGTCGGGGGTGTAGACGTGGAACGGCCGGACGGCGGGCTGGACCTTGCGCGCGAACTCCTCGAAGACGAGGTGCTGGTACTCCATCTCGGTGACGAAGCGGGCGGCCTGGAAGAGCCGCTCACCGTTCCACCCGTCGGGGTGGTCCGCCGTCGCGAGCTGCCACTGCGGCAGGGCCGCGACGCCGGCGGCGGTGGTGTCGGTCGACAGCGTGTTCTTGATGGCGTCGACGAGTCGGTTGTGCTCGGAGTGGAAGACCTGGTGCACCGCCGTGAGGGCGATGTTCTCGTTGACCCTCCCGTCGCCGGCGATGAAGTGCGCGTTGAGCATCTCGTCGTCATAGGTGCCCGCAGGCTGGAGGGCGAAGTCGGCCGAGGCGACGGTGTCGAGGTCGGGCGTCGGAGCCGTGGGCGGCGTCGCGGGGTTGTGGTCGAGGTCGGCCGGCGAGGGGTCCGCGTTGTGCGCGATGTCCGTGAGGAACGGCGTGTCGAAGTGCAGGACGTTCGCCGGCACCGGCACCGGGGTGACCCGGTCGCCCTCGACGAGTCCGGTGCCGGTGACGTACTGCGGGAGCCCGCGGGCGGGGCCGGGGAGGAACTTGCCGTAGGGGTCGGCGGCGATCATGGGGATGTTCGTCACGTCGGCGTCGTCGAGGCGCAGCCCGAGCACCGTCGCGGCCTGGGCCTTGACCGACTCCCAGGTGGCCATGCCCGACGCCGCCGCACCCGGCATCCCACCGAGCAGTCGACCGGTGGAGACCGGTGCCCCGGTGGCGTTCGTGAGGTACTGCCGCAGGAAGACCTGGTGGGAGGAGTGCGAGGTGTAGGTCTGGCTCTGGTCGACCCACGGGGTGTCGGTGTTGTCGGCGTTCTGGACGTCGTCGGCGCTCTCGTCGCCGGGCGTCGCCGGGTTGTCCCCGAGGATGCCGTCGGCTCCGGGCTGGTTCTGGGCCCGGGTGAGCACCATGAAGCGCTGGCTGGGCGGCACCTCGTCGCCGGTGCCGGGCCTGCCGTCCGGGCCGACCGTCACGAGCGGGTCGTCGTCGTGCAGCGGCACGAAGACCGTGCCCCCGCCCTTGACCGTCTGGTCGACGCCGTGGTCGAAGAACTGCCCGAAGAAGGTGAACCACGAGTTGTAGGGCGGCGACAGCCCCACGTCGGTCGTGACGTTGGGGATGTCGAGGGTGTGGTGGGAGGGCACGCAGTTCGACGGGGAGCCTTCCACCGGTGGGACGGCCGTCGGGTCGGGGTCGACCTGGCAGGGGAAGAGGCCCGGGTTGCCCTGAGTGCGCTGCGGGAAGCCGGCCGCCGCGATGGCGGCGGGGTTGGTCGAGGTCTGGTCGACGATGAGGTTGCTCACCTCACGCGGCTGGGCGTCGAAGACCGACCCCTTCTTCTGGGCGTACGAGGTCGGCGTCCCTGCCGGGCCGAAGCCGGGGGGCACCGGGTCGGCGGGCGCGAAGCGGGGCGTCGTGAGGCGGGGGAACGTCACGTCGGCCGCGGCGAAGGTCTCCCGCCCGGCGAAGAGGTTGTTGCACGAGCCGTCGACCGTACGCAGGCCGTAGGCGGTGAGCCGGTCGGGGATCTGGTTCGGCTGGGTGCCGACCAGCGTGCCGCATGGGTTGGCCGGGGTCTGGGTCGCGGCGTGTCGCTCGGAGACCTTGATCTGCTTGAGGATGAAGGCGAGGTCGGAGGCGGTGACGGTGAAGCCGCTGCCCACGAGGGGGGCGGCCTCCGCCCTCCCGGTGCCCGGGACCTGGGCGAGGAGGGCGGCGGACAGCACGAGGGCCGTGCCACCGGCGAGGGCCCTCCCGGGCCGGGGGGACGGGGATTCGGATCGGTTGGCGACGAGGGCTCGGAGCCGTGCCCGGCTCGGTAGGGCGGGCGATCTGGGGCGTGAGTTCATGGCGGGCCAGTCTCGGGTGAGGGGATGGGACTCCCACGTTGCTGAACCGATCTTGAGAAAACCTTGAAAGAACCCTGACAACGTCGTCGGGCGGTCCGGGCGGGGGTCCTCGACATCAGCTGCCGGGTCGTCGGGCCAGGCCCGTACCGGCGACGCCGGGCGCTGGCAGAGTGTCCCCGATGCGGATGATCCACGACGACGAGGTCGACACCGGGGAGCCGGTGGTGCGTGCGCTGCTGCTCGAGCAGTGTCCGCAGTGGACCCAGCGGCCGCTGCGCCCGCTCGGGGGGACGGGAACCGACCACGCGATGTGGCGCCTGGGTGACCACCTCGTCGTCCGCGTGCCGCGGACCGAGGGTGCCGCGGCGAGCCTTGCCCAGGAGGCCGGGGCGCTGGGGGCCGTCGCGCCCCTCGTCCCGGTCGCCGTGCCGCGGCTGGTGCATTTCGGGGAGCCGGCCGCGGCCTACCCCTACCCGTGGGCGGTGCTGTCCTGGCTGGACGGCCGGGACGCGTGGGACGCCCGGCACGACCTCGACCGCGACGACGTCGGACTGGCCGACGACCTGGCCGACGTGGTGCTCGCCCTCCGGGGGGCACCTGCCCTCGATGTGCCCCTTCGGGGCACGGGTCAGCGCGGGGGTCCAGTCGAAGGCGTGCTGCAGCGCGCCCACGCCTGGCTCGACGGCGCGTCCGGTCCCCTGCCCGGGTGGGTGGATGCCGGTGCCGTGACGTCGGTCCTGGCGGCCTCCCGAGCGGTGGCGGAGCAGGCGCCGCGCGCCGTCCCCTCCGTGCTGACCCACGGCGACCTGATCCCGGGAAACATCCTGGTGCGCGGCTCCCGGCTCCGCGCCGTCATCGACTGGGGCTACCTCTCGCGGGCGGACCCGGCTCTCGATCTCGCCTGCGCGTGGGCACTCCTCGGCCCGCAGGCCCGGTCGGTGCTGCGGGAGCGGGTCGGCGCCGACGACGCGACCTGGGAGCGGGCCCGGGTCAACGCGCTCGAGCAGGCGCTGGGCGGCATCGTCTACTACACCCCGCGGGGTCATCCCCTCGCCGACGTCATGGGCCGGACGCTGCGTCGGGCGCTCGCGGACCGGCCCCGTTAGCCTCCGCAGCGCCTCGGAGGGCATGGCGAGCGGCGTCCCGACGACCACTGCCCCCGGCGACACGCCGTACGACGGCGTCTCGGGCCTCCGCCGCGGAGGCAACGGTCGTCGGGCGGACCACTACCGGGAGGCGGGTCGACGACACCTTCGGGGGGTGAGCGCCGAGTCCAGCTCGGGGCCTGGCGACCGCCCGCCCCGGGAAAGCCGGTTGACCCGAAGGCCGGGCACGGGTGCACGGTGGCCGGGTGCCGCTGTCGCCCTTGCTGAGTGAGTGCTCACTCACTTACCCTCGTGTCATGACCCCCCGCGCCACCGCCCTGCCTCCCGTGGAGCGGCGCGCCCGCCTCGTCGACGCCGCCCGCGACCTCATCGCGGCCCGCGGCACGGTGCCCACCACCCGCGAGATCGCCGAGGCGGCCGGGGTGGCCGAGGGCACGATCTTCCGGGTCTTCGAGACCAAGGACGACCTTGTCGACGCCGTCGTGGCGTCGGCCTTCTGCCCGGCGCTCTTCCGGCGGGGCCTGGCCGGTGTCGACGTCGCGCTGCCGCTGCGGGAGCGGCTGGTGGCGATCGTGACCCTGCTCCAGCGCAGGTTCGTCGAGGTCTTCGGACTCATGGCCGCACTCGGGCTCACCGCCCCACCCGGGTTCCCTGCCGGCGCCCACGAGTGCTGCACCCCCGAGCTCGGCCACGTCGGGGTCGTGCCCCGGGTGGGCGGGGCCGCGGGGGACGGCCACCCCGCGGCCGGGGGACGGCCCGCCGGGCGCGACCCTCGTCAGCACGACGGTCACGACGGGCACGACCACCGTCTGCAGGACCTGCTGGCCTTCCTCGAGCCCGACGCCGACCGGCTGCGCTGCCCGCCCGGCCGGCTCCTGCACTACATGCGGCTGCTGACCTTCGCCGGCAGCCACGAGCACCTCGCCGACGGCGTCCTGCTCACCCCCGACGAGATCGTCGACCTGCTCCTCACCGGGGTGCTCCTGCCCGCCGATCCCGCCGATCCCGCCGGCCCCGCCGGCCCCGGCCCCGCCGGCCCCACCGTGTCCTGCGCGTCCCCCGCCCGCCCCACCCGAAAGGCCAGCTGATGCTCCTCCGCATCCTCCGGGAGCACCTCGTCCCCTACCGGGGCCGGCTCACCGTCGTCGTCGTCCTCCAGCTCGTCGGCACCATCGCCTCGCTCTACCTGCCCTCGCTCAACGCGAGCATCATCGACCAGGGCGTCGCCCGCGGCGACACGGCCTACATCTTCCGCATCGGTGGCTGGATGCTGGGGGTCAGCGTGGTCCAGATCGTCGTCACCGTGGTGGCGAGCTATCTCGCCGCGCAGACCTCGATGGGCTTGGGGCGCGACCTGCGAGGAGCGGTCTTCCACCGCGTGCTCGACTTCTCGGCCCAGGAAGTGGCCCGCTTCGGCGCCCCGACCCTGATCTCGCGCACGACCAACGACGTGACCCAGGTGCAGATGGTCGTCTTCATGGCCCTGGCCTTCATGGTGTCGGCCCCGATCATGATGGTCGGCGGCATCGTCATGGCCCTGCGGGAGGATGTCGGTCTCTCGTGGCTCGTCGCGGTGGCCGTGCCGCTCCTGGCGCTGGTCGTGGGGCTCATCGTGCGGCGGATGATCCCGCAGTTCCGCACCATGCAGACCTCGGTCGACAGCGTCAACCGGGTGCTGCGCGAGCAGATCACCGGCATCCGGGTGGTGCGGGCGTTCGTGCGCGAGGACGTCGAGACGCAGCGCTTCGCCGCCTCCAACCGGTCGCTGACCACGACGGCCCTCAACGTCGGTCGCCTCCAGGCGATCATCTTCCCCACCGTGATGATCCTGCTCAACGCCTCGACCGTCGGCGTGCTGTGGTTCGGCGCCGGCCGGGTCAACAGTGGCGACATGCAGATCGGTCAGCTGACCGCCTTCATGGCCTATCTCATCCAGATCCTCATGTCGGTGATGATGGCGACCTTCATGACGATGATGATCCCGCGGGCTGCCGTGTCGGCCGACCGCATCGGCGAGGTCCTGGGCACTGCGTCGTCGGTGGCGGAGCCGGCCCACCCGGTGACCGAGGTGCCGTCCGACGCCGAGGTGGTCTTCGACCACGTCGACTTCCACTACCCGGGCGCTGCGTCACCAGTCCTGACGGGCGTGTCCTTCCGGGCCCGACCGGGGCAGACCACCGCCGTCATCGGCAGCACGGGCGCCGGCAAGACGACGCTCGTCGGGCTCGTGCCGCGCCTCTTCGACGTGACGGGCGGCGTCGTCAGCGTCGGTGGCACCGACGTGCGCGACCTCGACCTCGACACGCTGTGGAGCCGGATCGGGCTGGTGCCGCAGAAGCCCTACCTCTTCACCGGCACCGTGGCCAGCAACCTGCGCTACGGCAACCCCCAGGCCACCGACGAGCAGCTGTGGGAGGCGCTGCGCATCGCGCAGGCCGCCGACTTCGTCGCGGAGATGCCCGAGGGGCTCGACGGACCGATCTCGCAAGGGGGCACCAACGTCTCCGGCGGACAGCGCCAGCGCCTGGCCATCGCGCGGGCGCTCGTGCGTCGCCCCGGGGTCTACCTGTTCGACGACTCCTTCTCGGCGCTCGACCTCGCGACCGACGCCCGCCTGCGGCAGGCGCTGCGGCCCGTGACGCGCGAGGCGACGGTGGTCATCGTGGCCCAGCGGGTCTCGACCATCATCGACGCCGATCACATCGTCGTGCTGGACGACGGGGTGGTCGTCGGCCAGGGCCGTCACGACGAGCTGGTCGAGAGCTGCACCACGTACCAGGAGATCGTCGAGTCGCAGCGCGCGGCGCAGGAGGTGTCGGTATGAGTGGCGAGGGAGTCAAGAGCGACGAGGAGAAGGCGGCCGACGCGCGACGCGGGCCCTCCAACGCCGGTCGCGGCCACGGGCCCATGGGCATGGCCATGGGCGGGGAGAAGTCACGCGAGTTCGGCCCGTCGGCCCGGCGGCTGCTCGGCCGGCTGCGGCCCGAGCGCGGTCGAGTCCTCTTCGTGCTGCTCATCTCCGTGGTGAGCGTGGTCCTGAGCGCGATCGGTCCCAAGATCCTGGGGCGGGCGACCGACATCATCTTCGAGGGCTACTTCGGCAGCTACCTCGGCTCGCGGGTGCCTGCCGGCACCTCGAAGGCGGAGGTGATCGCCGGGCTGCGAGCCCAGGGCAACAACCAGATGGCTGACCTGATCTCAGGAATCGACCTGGTGCCGGGGCGGGGCATCGACTTCACCGCCCTCGGGCAGGTGCTCGTCCTCGTGCTCGCGCTCTACGTCGGCTCCGCCCTGCTGCAGTGGGTGTCGGGTCGCATCCTGGCCTACGTCGTGACCCGCACGGTCTACGACCTGCGCGCCGACGTCGAGGCCAAGCTCGACCGGATCCCGTTGCCCTACTTCGACAGTCAGCCCCGCGGTGAGCTGCTCAGCCGGGTGACCAACGACGTCGACAACATCCAGCAGAGCCTGCAGCAGACGATGGGGCAGCTGCTCACGTCGTTGCTGACGGTCGTCGCGGTCGTGGCGCTGATGTTCTCGATCTCCTGGATGCTCGCCCTCATCGCCCTCGTCACGATCCCGCTGTCGGTGCTCGTGACGGGCGCCATCGCCAAGCGCAGCCAGGCCCGCTTCGCCGCCCAGTGGAAGCAGACCGGCAGCCTCAACGGCATCGTCGAGGAGACCTTCACCGGTCACGGCATCGTCAAGGTCTTCGGCCGGCAGAAGGAGGCGCAGGAGCGCTTCGACGCCACCAACCAGACGCTCTACGACGCCTCGTTCGGCGCGCAGTTCATCAGCGGCATCATCATGCCCGCGATGATGTTCATCGGTAACCTCAACTACGTCGCCATCGCGGTCGTCGGCGGGCTGCGTGTGGCGAGCGGCTCGATGAGCCTCGGTGACGTGCAGGCCTTCATCCAGTACTCCCGGCAGTTCACCCAGCCGCTGACCCAGGTGGCCTCGATGGCCAACCTGCTGCAGTCGGGGGTGGCGTCGGCCGAGCGCATCTTCGAGGTGCTCGACGCCCCCGAGCAGCTGCCGGATCCCGTTGCCGCGCAGTCGGTCCCGCGCGGGGGTGGGCGGGTCGCCTTCGAGCACGCGTCCTTCTCCTACCACCCCGACCAGCCGCTGATCGAGGACCTCGACCTCGTGGCGCATCCGGGTCAGACGGTCGCGATCGTCGGGCCGACGGGGGCCGGCAAGACCACGCTGGTCAACCTCGTCATGCGGTTCTACGAGCTCGACGGTGGCCGGATCACCCTCGACGGGGTCGACATCACGGCGATGACGAGGCACGACCTGCGCTCGCGCATCGGGATGGTGCTGCAGGACACCTGGCTCTTCGGCGGCTCCATCCGGGACAACATCGCCTACGGGCGCCCGGGGGCAACCGACGAGGAGGTGCTCGAGGCGGCCAGGGCGACCTACGTCGACCGCTTCGTGCACTCCCTGCCCGACGGCTACGACACCGTGCTCGACTCGGAGGCCGGCAACATCAGCGCCGGCGAGAAGCAGCTGCTCACCATCGCCCGCGCCTTCCTCGCGCAGCCGGACCTGCTCATCCTCGACGAGGCGACGAGCTCGGTCGACACCCGCACCGAGCTGCTCGTGCAGCAGGCCATGTCGGCGCTGCGCAGCGACCGCACCAGCTTCGTCATCGCCCACCGCCTCTCGACGATCCGCGACGCCGACCTCATCCTCGTCATGGAGGCGGGCCGCATCGTCGAGCAGGGCACGCATACCGCGCTGCTCGAGCGCGGAGGGGCCTACGCCCGCCTGTATGCCGCGCAGTTCGCCGGCTCAGCCGCCGATCTCGAGCCCGCGACCACGGGGGTCGGGGTCGGCGCCTGAGGACCAGCGCAAGCACGGTCAGGCGTCGAGGGGGCATCGGCGGGAGGATCGACTCGTGAGCAGCACCGACACGGCCAGCGCGACGAACGGAGTCCGCCCCCGCAGACACCTTCGCCGCGTTCGTGGACGCACTCGTCCGGCTGCGCTCGACCGGCACGGCCGCGGCTCGCTGGGCTGGGGCGACCCGATGCCCTGGGTCGCCGAGCCGGTCTGACGTCGTCGGTGCCGGCGGGTCAGGAGGCGGGGGTGGAGTACGGCACCCGCTCGAAGCCGAGCACGTGCTCGGCACCCTCGGGGTTGACCGTGGCCTTGAGGTAGTCGAGGTTGGCGCTCGACGAGCCGTCGAGGGTGATCCGCTGCAGCGTGTCGGCTGAGCCCTTGACCTGGTAGCGGTCGAGCCAGACCGAGCCGGCCGCGAGCGGGTGGTCGGAGTTGTAGGCGTGGCTGTCACCGTTGAGCAGGTAGGTCTCGCCCGGGAAGGCGTGCGCGGCCTTGACGAGGTTGCGCACCAGCGGCGTGAAGGCCGAGATGTCGGCCGGCGTGGGGGTGTAGGTCGGGTCGAACATGTCGGCCTGCATGAAGAGCACCACGGCGCGGTTGCTCCGGGCGGTCGCGTTGGCGAAGGTCGCGTTCATCTCGTCGATGGTGGCCGACATACGACGCTTCTGCTCCTGTCGCTGCAGATAGGTCGTTGCGGTGTGGCCGATCCCGTCCCACGGGAGCAGGTCGTTGTTGGACCCGACCACGTGCAGGGCGGCGAAGGAGATGTCGTCGCGGGCAAAGCTGACGTTCTCGGGGAGCCCGCGGTTGGCCTGGCTGTTGACCGCGATCGGGTGCTGGCCGAGGGTCACCCCCGGCTGGTCGAAGAAGATCTTGCGGATCGTCGCGAGCCGCTCGATCGGGTTGTAGGCGCCGGCGGCGGTGCGGTGGCAGTCGGTCCACTCGTTGTCGCCCGGCGTGTAGACCAGCGGTCCGGTGAAGGCGTCGAACTGCTGGCGAATGGCTTGGAAGTAGGCGGTGTCACAGCGGGTGGAGCCGCTCTTGATGTCGCCCAGGTGCAGGGTGAACTGCGGGTCCGCGGCGTTGATGTCGTCGATCCAGCCGGGCAGCGAGGCGAGGTCGGTGGTGCTGTAGGGCAGGTCGCCGATGACGGCGAAGGTCGGGGCTGCACGGGTGACGTCGGCCGGTGTGGACGCCCGGGCGGGGACGGCGGCCACGGTGAGCGGGAGGACCGCGGCGGTGGCGATCATGGTGGTGAGGAAGGAGAGTCGTCGCATGGGGTCCACCATCGCGGGTGGGTGGTGAACGACGCCGGTGCCGAGGGTGGCTGCGCGATGAACCCCGGGGGAAGACCTCGAGGGCCGGTCAGGGTGAGGTGGCGCGCAACGCCACGCGGCGGCCGGGGCCGGCGAGGACGAGCGTGAGGAGCAGCGCGATCCCGCCGAGCGCGAGGACCGGTGTTCCCGTGTCGAGGGCCGCCTGCCCCGCGGTCACCGACAGCAGGGTCGGCACGGTGAAGCCGAAGTAGACGACGATGTAGAAGGCCGAGAGCAGACCGCCGCGACGGGTGGGTGGAGCGACCAGGTCGCAGACGACGACGCCCGCTGTGAGGGCCAGGCCCTCGCCCACCCCGATGAGCAGGGATGCGGGCAGCAGCCAGGCCCAGCCGCCGGGCTGGACCGCGAGGTAGCCCAGGCCGGCGCCGACGGCAGCCAGCAGGGCGGCGAGCCACCCGCTCGTGGCTGGGCCAAGTCGTCGGGCCGGCCCGGTGGCGAGGGCGGCGCTGCCCTGCACGAGCAGGGCGCAGACGCCCGTGAGGAAGATCGGTGCGCCGAAGCCCGCCCGGGCGATCTGCAGCGGGAAGATGGTCAGGCCCAGCACGGCATACGTGTAGACCAGCAGGCCGGCCGGCAGCAGGTACCAGGCGAAGGCGCGCCCGGCGCCCGGGGGCACGCCGATCTGCAGGCGGCCCGGGAGGTGGCTGGTCATGGTCTCGGGCAGCGGCCGCACCAGTCGGAAAGCCAGGCCCAGCAACAGGATCGGGACGACGAAGCCGAGCACCTTGGGTGCGGGAGCCCACTGCACGAGCGTGCCTGAGACGAGGGGGCCGAGAGCGAAACCGACGGCCATCGCGGCGCCGGCCCGCATCGCGGCCGCGGACCCTCGCGACGGGCCGGCGAGCTCGCGCATCCACACGGTGCCGACGGTGAAGACCGCGCCGCTCGTCAGGCCCTGCAGCACCCGCCCCACGTAGAGCCCCGGCTCGCCGACGAGCGCAGCGGAGAGCAGGGCCAGCTGCGAGAGCACGCACAGCGCGATCACCGGCACCACGACGGTGCGTCGCCCGCGACGGTCGGAGAAGGGGCCGCCCAGCAGCAGCGCGGGCAGCAGACCCGCGGCGTAGACGGTGAAGAAGACCGTGAGCTCGGTCGCCGACAGGCCGAGATCCTGCGTGTAGAAGAGCAGGATCGGCGACGGCGACTGGGTGCTGAAGGCCACGCAGGCGAGGGCCACGGTCAGGCGCCAGAGGTGGCGCCGGGTAGCGGGCGACGTCTCGCCGTACGACGTCCCGGCCTCAGTCACGCACTCACCCTAGGTGACGGGCTGAGTGCTTGACAGATGGTGACCTCTTGTCAAGCAGCCAGACAGGCGCCAGTGCTCGACCGCTGCTTTACACTCGGGCATACTGTGTCAATTCGGAGGTCGCGCCGTGGCGAACCTGTGATCCAGTAGCAGACCCCCAGCCGGTGAGCGCCTACATCCCGAAGGCGATGAACGCCAGCGAGGGGATGAGCAGGCCGATGAGCCAGAGGTGGCGCTTGCTGTCGCGCCACTCCTGCGTCGACCGGCTCGAGACGGTCGACGTGCTCGAGCGGACGTCAACCACATGGAGCACTACGGCATGTGCCGGCAGCTGGTCGGTGCGGCGGGTCGCACCCGCTACGAGCGCGTCAACCCCGCCCGCCGCTACCAGACGCTGCGCGACGTCCAGGAGTCGCCGGTGCTGCCCACCGGCTACGCCGGGATGCTCCTGCTCGCGCTCGTTCCGCCGCTCTGGCGTCGCGTCATGGACCTCCGGGTCGTGGCCCACTTCGGCGGTGACGTGAGCCGCGCCAACATCCAGCCCGCCCGGCGCGAGGCGGTGCTGGCCCGGTGGGGAGCCCCTGCGGCGCCGGTCGAGCCCGACGGCCGCGGTGACACCACCGGGTCGCGGCCGGCACCGCGTGGGCCGACATCCCGAGCGACTGGTACTGCCCCGACTGCGGGGTGCGCGAGAAGGCCGACTTCGTGGCCCTGCGCTCGGCGGGGGCGGGGGAGGCGCGACGCGGTCACCGGTCTGGGTGGGAACTCATCCCGCGGACCGGGCGAACACGGTCACGGCGGCCATCACGACGGCCAGCAAGCCGTAGCCGGTCCTGCGGACGAGGCCGCGTGAGGTGCGCATCGCCAGGATCGCCTGGATGGCGTAGTACGCGGCGAACGCCCGTGAGGCGACCGCGATGATCGTGAAGGTCGACGCGGTGGCGGCCAGGAGGATCGCGGCGCCACCACTGACGAGGTACGGGGTGGGTCCGCGCATGGAGCGCGAGAGCCCCCGCAGGTTGCCGTCGGCCGCGACGGTGTCGGCCACCGCCGCGCTGAACTGGCTGAGCACGGCTGAGAGCACCAGTGGTAGCGCCAGCCACGGGGCGACCCGGGCGGTGACGTCAAGCAGTGTGGTGTCGGGACCGTCTGAGGTTCCCAGCCCCATTGCCGGAGTGGCGACCACGACGAAACCGAGGTAGATCGAGGCCGCGAGCAGCTGCGCGAACCTTGAGGCCCAGACCCGGGTCTCGGCGTCGTACTCGTCGCCGAGATATCGCACCGTCTCGAACCCCTGCACCGTGATCACGATGCCGCCCAGCACCAGCAGGATCTCGCCGATCCCGACGTCGGGCACCGGGGGTAGGACCAGCCCGGGGACGAGGAGGCCACGGCCGTCGTGGAACAGCAGGGTCCCGCCCAGCACGGTCGTCAGAATCAGCACGACTCCCACGCTGAACCGGTCGAGGGCGTTCAAGCCCGCGAACCCGCGGGTGACCCCTACCGCCACGATCAGGACGACGGCGGCGCAGGCCAGCCCCCGGGACCAGGCCGCGGAGCCGCCCGGAACGGCGTAGTCGACGACGTACTCAGCCATGATCCGTAGGTACAGGGCAACCGAGATGACGTAGGCCACCACGATGACCGCGTCCCCGGTTCGGTCGAGCCTCGCGGTGACCGGGTCGGGCGACCCGGCGGCGAGGGCTGGTTCCACGACCCGGACACAGTGGCGCACCGAGGTGCCCACCACCCAGGCCACCGCGCACACGACGGCGGCACCGACCACCGACAACGACCCGAGAATGCGCTCCAGCACGGGCACGATGATCAACAGGCCGGAACCGAGGATCGAGGCCAGCGGCGTCACCGAGGCCCACATCACCTTCGTCACGGCCGGCATGCGGCCACCGTCCCACACCGCAGCAACCCTGAGACCCGGGGGCGCGCTTCGCCATGCTCTGCCGGCGAGGTCGCGCAGGCTCGGCCTTCACCACCGTCGGTGGTGAAGACACCTACACTTCGCCCATGACCAGTGGTGCGGCGGCCCGGCCCGGGTGGCGCGACCTGCTGATCGCCGAGGCTGCCGTGATGACCCGTGCCGAGGGCTGGGCGGCCGTGACGATGGCCGGGCTGGCCGCCCGCGTCGGGGTCAGCCGGCAGACGGTCTACAACGAGCTCGGCTCCAAGCCCGCGCTCGCCGAGGCGCTGGTGATGCACGAGCTGGCCGTCTTCCTCGCGGCGGTCGACGACGCCTTCGGGCACCACCCCGACGACCTCGTCGCGGCGGTGCGGGCAGCAGCCCGGTCGGTGCTCGAGATGGCGCTCGCGAACCCCCTCCTGCACGCGGTGCTGTCCGCCGGGCACGGCGCCGAGTCAGACCTCCTGCCCCTGCTGACCTCCCGGTCGGAGCCGCTGCTCGACGCAGCGCGGGCAGTCATCGCCGCACGGTTCGCGCACGACGACCTGCCGTTGACGCCCCCGGAGGTCGAGACCACCATCGAGATGGTCGTGCGCCTGACCCTCAGCCACGTCATGCGCCCGTCGCAGACCCCTGCCCGCACGGCCGACGACGTCGCGTGGCTGGTGCAGCGGGTGCTCCGGCCGGAGTGAGGGGTGCAGAAAGGCGACGGGGTCAGGCGCGGACGCGGGGCATGGCCACGCCGGCGGCGATGCTGAGCACCGCGGCCACGAGCACGGCCCAGAAGACCGCCGCCCCGGCCGACGTCGCCGTCGCCGGGTCGGTCTCGGGGCGACCGCTGGCCGAGACGACGTGGTTGGCGACGGCGCCGAAGATCGCGGCGCCGACGGCCGAGCCGATGGACCGGGCAAACAGGTTGGAGCCGGTGACGACGGCGCGCTGGTCCCAGTCGACGCTCGCCTGCGCGGCGATGAGGGACGGGCTGGCGACCAGACCCAGGCCGATGCCGATGACGAAGCAGGAGGCGGCCACGACGGCGACCGATGGCCGCCCACCGGCGACAGCGAGCACGACGGCTCCGGCCACGGTGAACCCCATCCCGACCAGGATCGTCGGGCGGAAGCCGTAGCGCAGGTAGAGCAGCCGCCCCGACAGGGTCGCCGCGATGGGCCACCCGATCGTCAGGGCCGCGACCGCGAGGCCCCCGACCAGGGGCGTGACACCGAGCGAGTTCTCGAGGTAGGTCGGCACGAACGAGGTCAGGCCGATGAGGATGGCGCCGACGCCGAGCGAGAGCAGGCTGCTCGTCAGCAGCAGCCGACGGCTCAGCACCCACAGCGGCAGCACCGGCTCGGCCGCCCGCCGCTGCACGGCCACGAAGCCCGCGAGCAGCGCCGCCCCGACGACGAAGACCGCGACGCCGACCGGCGAGCCCCAGGCCCAGGCCTGACCGCCCTCGAGCACGCCGAGGATGACCAGGGTCATGCCCACGGTGAGCAGCACGGAGCCGAGGTAGTCGATCCGGTGCTGGCGGCGCTCCACCGACTCGTGCAGGTTGCGCCAGATGAGACCGCCCGCGAGCAGACACACCGGCACGTTGACGAAGAAGATCCACCGCCAGATGCCGAGCTGCGAGAAGAGCCCGCCCAGCGTCGGCCCCACGACCGACGACACGGCCCACACGCTCGCGATGTAGCCCTGCGCCTTGGCGCGCTCGGCGACCGAGTAGATGTCACCCGCGATGGTGATCGACATCGGCTGCACGGCTCCGGCGCCGAGACCCTGCACGGCTCGGAAGATGATGAGGGCCGGCATGCTCCAGGCCAGCCCACAGAGCACCGAACCCAGCAGGAAGAGCCCGATCCCGAGGAGCATCAACGGCTTTCGGCCGTAGGTATCGGCCAGCTTGGCGTAGACCGGCACCGACACGGCCTGCGCGAGCAGGTAGATCGAGAAGAGCCAGGGGAACTGCGCGAAGCCGCCGAGGTCCTTGACGACCGACGGCACGGCGGTGGCGAGGATGGTCGCGTCGACGGCGATGATGCCGGTCGAGACCATGAGCGCGAGCAGGATCGGGCCACGCTCCGAGCGCAGACCGACACCGTCGCGACGGTCCTGGGCGGTCTTGTCGGCGAGGTCGGTCACGCAGATACCAAGACTGCTCGCACCCGCTTCATTCCCGGGTGCCGCACTGCCGGCCGCTCAGGTCAGCTGCCAGCTGCGCTTGCTCAGGCCGAACCAGAAGCCGTCGATGACGCTGCGGCTCGCCACGGCGCCGCCGCCGGACCGGCCGTGCGCAGCCCCGAGAGCGACGAAGAGCGGAGCGAAGTGCTCGGTGCGGGGGTGGGCCACGCGCGCCGAGGGCGCCTTGTCGAGGAAGTCGAGCAGCGCGTCGACGTCCTCGTGCTCCATCGCCTCCTGCGCCCACTGGTCGAACTCGATCGACCAGCCCGGGGCCGCGTAGTCGGGACCCAGCTCGGGGTGGAAAGCGCTGAGGTTGTGGGTCGTGAAGCCCGACCCGACGATGAGCGTGCCCTGCTCGCGCAAGGGGGCGAGCCTCTGCCCGATGCCGAAGAGCGTGCGCGGGTCGAGGGTGGGCATCGACATCTGCAGCACCGGCACGTCGGCGTCGGGGAACATCTCGACGAGCGGCACGTAGGCGCCGTGGTCGAGGCCGCGGGCCTCGTCGCGCACGACCTCGGTGCCCGGGCCGGCGAGCAGGGCGGTGACGTCGTCGGCGAGCTGTGGCGCGGCCGGCGCGTCGTACGTCACGTCGTAGTAGCGCTGGGGGAAGCCCCAGAAGTCGTAGGTGAGGGGGGCACTGGTGGTGGACGACAGCGCGAGCGGCGCGTTCTCCCAGTGGGCGGAGACCATCAGCACGTTGGTGGGCCTCGCGGTCGTCGCGGCGAGGTCGGCTGACCAGGCCGCGAGCTCGGCGGTCCAGCGGGTGTCGTCGGCGAGCGGCGGCGCCCCGTGGCTGAGGTAGAGCACGGGCTGGGTGGTCATGGGGAGAGCCTACGCGCAACAAGTTAAATGTTCAATTAGTCTCACATTCTCGACAGCGGTCGAGGGACAAATGGGACTGGGGTTATCGTCTGCATCGCAGAGCGTCGTCCACGCCGTGACGAATCCACGGCACGAGGCTCTGCAGGAACAGAGGTCTTCACGTGGCTGCAGGGAAGGGGCGCAAGCTCGTCATCGTCGAGTCGCCCAACAAGGTCAAGTCGATCGCGGGCTACCTCGGCGGCGAGTACGACGTGGAGGCGTCGGTCGGGCACATCCGCGACCTGCCCAACCCGTCGGAGCTTCCCGCGGACATGAAGAAGGGCCCCTTCGGCAAGTTCGCCATCGACGTCGACAACGACTTCGCGCCCTACTACGTCGTCGACGCGGACAAGCGCAAGAAGGTCGCCGAGCTCAAGCGGGCCCTCAAGGACGCCGACGAGCTCTACCTCGCGACCGACGAGGACCGCGAGGGCGAGGCCATCGCCTGGCACCTGCTCGAGACGCTCAAGCCCCGCGTCCCCGTCAAGCGGATGGTCTTCAACGAGATCACCCGCGAGGCCATCCAGCGCGCGGTGAACAACACCCGCGAGCTCGACAAGGACCTCGTCGACGCGCAGGAGAGCCGCCGCATCCTCGACCGCCTCTATGGCTACGAGGTCTCGCCGGTGCTGTGGCGCAAGGTGCGCCAAGGCCTGTCGGCGGGTCGCGTGCAGTCGGTCGTCACCCGCATCGTCGTCGAGCGCGAGCGCGAGCGCATGGCCTTCGTGCGCGCGTCGTACTGGGATGTCGAGGGCGACTTCACCACCCGCTCCTCCTCGGGCGAGGTCAATGCCTCCGACACCTTCACCGCACGTCTCGCCGCGGTCGACGGCCGCCGCGTCGCCAGCGGTCGCGACTTCACCGACGCCGGCGTGCTGAAGTCGTCCACCGTCGTGGCCCTCGACGAGCGCATGGCCCGGGTCGTGGCCGAGGCCGTGCCGTCGTCGGTCGTCGCCGTCAGCGACGTGCAGGAGAAGCCCTACACGCGGCGCCCGGCCGCGCCGTTCACCACCTCCACGCTCCAGCAGGAGGCCTCGCGCAAGCTGCGGCTCAACGCCCGCAACGCGATGCGCGTCGCCCAGCGCCTCTACGAGGGCGGCTACATCACCTACATGCGCACCGACTCGACGACCCTGTCGCAGTCGGCCCTCACCGCCGCCCGCAGCCAGGCCCGTGACCTGTATGGCGCCGAGTACGTCCCGCAGGAGCCGCGCGTCTACGCCTCCAAGGTCAAGAACGCCCAGGAGGCGCACGAGGCGGTGCGCCCTGCCGGTGACCGCTTCCGCACCCCGGCCCAGGTCGCCGGTGAGCTGCGTGGCGACGAGTACGCGATGTACGAGCTGATCTGGAAGCGGACCGTCGCGTCCCAGATGAACGACGCGACGGGCTCGACCGCGACGATCCGCCTCACCGCCACCCTGACGGGTGACGCGACCGCCGTGGCCACGGCCGCCGAGTTCAGCGCCAGCGGCACGGTCATCACCTTCAAGGGCTTCCTCGCGGCCTACGAGGAGGGCAAGGACGACACCGCTCCCGCCCGCAAGGGCGACGACGGCGACGAGCGCCGTCTGCCGCGGCTGTCGGTCGGGGTGCCGCTCGCGACGCTGCGCACCGAGGCCGACGGGCACGAGACGTCGCCGCCGCCGCGTTACACCCAGGCCACGCTGGTGAAGGCCATGGAGGAGAAGGGGATCGGACGACCCTCGACCTACGCGCAGATGGTCGAGACCATCGCCGACCGCGGTTACGTCACCAACCGTGGCAACGCCCTCGTGCCCTCGTGGCTCGCCTTCGCGGTCACCCGGCTGCTCGAGGAGCACTTTCCCCGCCTGGTCGACTACGACTTCACCGCGGCGATGGAGGAGGACCTCGACAAGATCGCCGGCGGCACCGAGCAGCGGGTCGCGTGGTTGAAGCGCTTCTACTTCGGCGACGAGGCGACGTCGAGCGAGGGTCTGCGCGACCTCGTCGCCGACCTCGGCGAGATCGACGCCAAGGAGATCTCGACCATCCACCTCGGCGACGGGATGGTCGTCCGGGTCGGACGCTACGGACCGTACGTCGAGGAAGTGGTCCCCCAGGGCGTCGACCCCTCCACGGGCGAGGTCACGGCCGACGACGCAGACGCACCCGTGGTGACGCCGAGGCGCGTCACCATCAACGACGACATCGCCCCCGACGAGATGACCCCGGCGAGGGCGCGCGAGCTGCTCGAGGCTGCGGCCGACGACGGTCGTGTCCTGGGAATCGAGCCGGAGTCGGGCCGCGAGATCATCGCGCGCGCCGGAAGATACGGCCCCTACGTCACTGAGGTGCTGCCGCCCGAGCTCGTCGACCTCAAGGGCAAGAACAAGGTCAAGCCGCGCACCGCCTCGCTCTTCAAGGACATGGACCTCGCGACGATCGACCTCGCGGCCGCCCTGCAGCTGATGTCGCTGCCCCGGGTCGTCGGCACCGTCGTCGACGACGAGGGCAAGCCGGTGGAGATCACCGCGCAGAACGGCCGCTACGGGCCCTACCTCAAGAAGGGCACCGACAGCCGCTCGCTCGTCACCGAGGACCAGCTCTTCACCGTCACCCTCGAGGAGGCGCAGGCGATCTACGCGCAGCCCAAGCAGCGCGGGCGAGCGGCGGCCGCGCCGCTCAAGGAGCTCGGGGCCGACCCCGTGTCGGGCAAGCCGGTGGTGGTCAAGGAAGGCCGGTTCGGGCCCTACGTCACCGACGGCGAGACCAACGCGACCCTTCGTCGGGAGGACGACCCCGAGACCATCACGCCCGAGCGCGGCTTCGAGCTGCTCTCCGACAAGCGGGCTGCCGGCCCGTCGACCCGCAAGCGGGCCGTGAAGAAGACGACGACGAAGAAGACGGCGGCGAAGAAGACGACCGCCGCCAAGAAGGCCACACCGAGGAAGACGACCACCAAGGCGACCACGACCAAGACCGCCGTCAAGAAGTCGTGAGCGAGACCCAGCCGGTCCTCGAGTCGTCGACGCGGCAGGCCCTCAGCCACCGGCTGCGGGTCGAGCAGGCGGGCAGCCGCCTGCCCTCCGTGGCCGCAGGCCTCGTGCGCGAGGGCCGACTGGTGTGGTCCGACGCGGTCGGCACCGTGGACGGCCGGGCCGAGGGTGCGGCAGCCGACACCGACACCCAGTACCGCATCGGCTCGATCACCAAGACCTTCGTCGCGGTGGCGGTCCTGCGGTTGCGTGACCGGGGGGCGCTCGACCTCGACGACCGGTTCGAGGAGCACGTGCCCGGCAGCGCCTTCGGGCGGGCCACGGTGGCCCAGCTGCTGTCCCAGTCCTCGGGGCTCCAGGCGGAGACCGACGGGCCCTGGTGGGAGCGCACCCCCGGCGGCGGCTGGGACGACCTCGTCTCGCCCGTGGCTCCCCGACAGCGCACCCGCGCGGGCCGTCGCTTCCACTACTCGAACGTCGGTTTCGCCGCCCTCGGCGAGCTGGTGGCGCGGGCCCACGGCATACCGTGGCACGAGGTCGTGGCCCGAGACCTCCTGACACCGCTGCAGATGGGCCGGACGACGACCCGCCCCAGTGGCAAGGCCGCGCAGGGACTGGCGGTGCACCCGCTCACCGACCAGCTGCTGAGCGAGCCCGAGCACGACGCGGGCGCCATGGCTCCGGCGGGCCAGCTCTGGTCCACCGTCGAGGATCTCGCGCGATGGGCGGCCTTCCTCGGAGGCGACCTCGGCGATGTCCTTTCCCGCGACACGATGGACGAGATGCTCGAGCCGCAGGCGGTCGTCGACCTGCCGGGCCTGCCGTGGACGGGTGCCTACGGGCTCGGCTGGCAGGTCTGGAACGTCGACGGACGGCGCTACGTCGGGCACGGCGGCTCCATGCCCGGATTCCTCGCCGGGCTGCAGGTCGACCTCGAGAGCGGCGACGGGGTCGTCAGCTTCGCCAACACCACCTCGGGCATGTCGCCCTTCGGTCGTGAGTTGCTGCAGCTGGTCGCCGAGCGCGAACCGCGTGACCCGGTCGTGTGGCGCGCCGGCGGCTCGTCCCGCGAGGCGGTCGAGCTCGTCGGGTCGTGGCACTGGGGTCCCACCCGCCAGGAGCTGCGGGCCGACGGTGAGGGGGGTCTCGTGCTGGGTCTGCCGGGCGAGGGCCGTGGCTCGCGCTTCCGGCCCGCGGGCACCGACGAGTGGGTCGGCGTCGACGGCTACTACGCGGCCGAGCCGCTGCGGGTGGTCCGCGACGGTGCCGGGGCGGTGAGCCACCTCGACCTCGCGTCGTTCCGGCTCACCCGCGAGCCCTACGACCCGGCGCGCGACATCCCCGGTGGCGTCGACGGCAGCGGCTGGCACTGACCCCCGGGGGTGGGGGCGGGACCCGTCGTGGACGGGTGCTTGCTGCCGTGCCTAGCCTTGAGGTCATGAGCACCCCCCAACTGCCCCTCGGCACCGGCTTCGGCGCCGACACC
This sequence comes from Dermatophilaceae bacterium Soc4.6, assembly GCA_039889245.1. Taxonomy (NCBI): domain Bacteria; kingdom Bacillati; phylum Actinomycetota; class Actinomycetes; order Micrococcales; family Dermatophilaceae; species Dermatophilaceae bacterium Soc4.6. The sequence goes on from JAZGVH010000002.1 coordinate 2,958,067, forward strand.
ACGGCCGACGAGGTCCTCGCCGGTGTCGACCTCACCGGCCGGATCGCCCTCGTCACCGGTGGCTACTCCGGTCTGGGCCTCGAGACGACCCGCGCCCTCGCCCGGGCCGGCGCCCACGTCGTCGTCCCTGCCCGCCGTCCCGACACCGCTCGCGAGCAGCTCGACGGTCTGGCCGGCGTCGAGGTCGACGAGCTCGACCTCGCCGACCTGGGCTCGGTGGAGGCCTTCGCCGGGCGCTTCCTCGCCACCGGGCGCGACCTCGACCTGATGATCAACAGCGCGGCGGTCATGGCCACCCCCGAGACCCGGGTGGGCCCGGGCTGGGAGGCGCAGTTCGCCACGAACCACCTCGGGCACTTCGCCTTGGTCAACCGGCTGATGCCCGCCCTCACCGCCGGCTCGGGCGCCCGGGTCGTCTCGGTCTCGTCGATCGGTCACCACCGCTCGGCGATCCGGTGGGACGACATCGACTTCGCCACGGGCTACGAGAAGTGGGCGGCCTACGGCCAGGCCAAGACGGCCAACTCCCTCTTCGCGGTGCACCTCGACGCGGTCGGCGCCGACCGGGGTGTCCGCGCCTTCGCGGTCCACCCCGGCGGCATCCTCACTCCGCTCCAGCGCCACCTCTCGCGGGAGGAGCAGGTCGAGATGGGATGGATCGACGAGCAGGGTCGCTCGCTCCACCCCGCCTTCAAGTCGCCGCAGGCCGGGGCCGCCACCGCGACCTTCGCCGCGACGTCGGCGCAGCTCGACGGCCTGGGTGGGGTCTACCTCGAGGACTGCGACATCGCGTCACCGAGGCACGAGGGCGGCCCACGCGCCGGCGTGATGCCGTATGCCGTCGACCCCGCCGAGGCCGAGCGGCTCTGGCAGCTGTCGGCCCAGCGCACCGGCGTCGACGCCTTCGCCTGAGACGCGGGCCGGCACGACCCCCTACGGGACCTAGGCTCGTCGCATGCGAGACGACGGGCGAGGCGTGCTGGTGACCGGGGCGTCGCGGGGGATCGGCGCCGCGACGGCGCAGGCCTTCGCGGCGCAGGGCGACCGGGTGGCGGTGCACTACCGGTCCGGCGAGGTGCAGGCCCGCGCGGTGCTGGCCGACCTGCCCGGTGAGGGGCACGTGCTGGTGCAGGCCGACCTCGCCGACCCGCAGCAGGTGCGGCACCTGGCCGACGAGACGGTGGCGGGCCTGGGGCGGGTCGACGTGCTGGTCAACAACGCCGCGCTCTTCCTCGACCCGGACCCGGCCCGGGTCGGCGGCAGCCGCCGCGGCGAGCACCGCGTGACGGACGTCGACTACGACGACTGGGTGCGCGCGTGGCAGACGACGATCGCGACCAACCTGCTGGGCCCGGCCAACCTCACCTGGTGCGTCGCCCGGCACATGGGCGAGGTTCCTCCGCGGGGCGGTCTCCCGGTCGGGCGCGTCGTCAACGTCGGCTCCCGAGGCGCCTACCGGGGCGAGCCGCACGTGCCGGCCTACGGCGCGAGCAAGGCCGGGCTGCACGCCTTCGGCCAGTCGATGGCGGTCGCTCTCGCCCCGGTCGGCATCAGCGTCGTCTCGGTGGCACCCGGCTTCGTCGCCACCGAGATGGCTGCGGCCCTGCTCGACGGGCCCGAGGGCGACGGCATCCGGGCCCAGAGCCCCTACGGCCGGGTCGCCTCCCCCCAGGAGGTCGCGCGCGCGATCGTCGCGCTCGCCGACCCCGGCGCCGAGTGGATGTCGGGCGCGGTGGTCGACCTCAACGGCGCCAGCCACCTGCGATAGGCGCCCGGGGGCCGATCGCGCCAATAAATGTCCAAAGAGTCAGAGTTCTGGGGAGTATCTGGCACTCGGGGTGGTCGTCCATCTGTGACACTGGTCGCACAGCGAACGACCGGCTCAGCCACGGGCGACCCCCGGTGGCCACCCAGCACTCACGACAGGGACTCCACATGGACGAGGCGACCGCACCATCCACCATCACGACCGACGAGCGCGCCGCGACCGAGGGGCACGACGAACAGCGGTTGACGACGGTCAGGGCGCTGCGCGAGCTGATCCTCGCCGGGGAGCACTACCGGCTCGCCGTGGCGGTGCACCTCGGCGTCACCGTCAACGAGAGCCAGGTCTTCAGCTATCTCTTCGTCAACGGCCCGATGGGGCAGACCGACCTCGCCCGGGCGATGAACCTCACGACCAGCACCCTGACCGCCATGATCGACCGGCTCGAGGCCCGCGGCTACACCGAGCGTCGCAGCGACCCCTCGGACCGGCGGCGCAGCATCGTCGCCCTCTCCGAGACGGGTGAGCACGAGCTCGCCGGGGTGCGGCACTGGATGACGAACGCCCTCGAGTCCGTGGCCGACGCCGAGGTCGAGGCGGCCGGTGAGCTCTTCCGCACGGTCGCGTCGTCGCTGCGCGGATACACCTCCGCGGTGGTCGACATGGAGAGCAAGCACGAGAGGCCGCGCCGCCGCATCTGAGCGGTCAGCCCCAACGCCCGCGGATGCCCGCCCGCTCGAGCTGCTGCGCGCACGTCACACAGGTGCGAGCGGTCGGGCGGGCCTCGAGCCGAGCGGCCCCCACGGGTCCCCCGCACTGGGCGCACCGGCCGTGTGCGCTGGTTCCCACCCGCTCCAGCGCCGCGTCGACCTCGACGAGCCGGCGCCGGCTCGCGGCCGTCAGGGCCGCGAGCTGGGCCCGCTCGTAGCCGATGGTCTGACCCTCGGGGTCGTGCTCGTCGTCAGCGTTGGAGTCCCGAGAGGCCTCGACCAGCTCAGCCATGTCGGCGTCGAGGGCCCGCACCCGGGTCTCGAGCCGGTCGCGCTCGGTCTGCAGCGACCGTCGGGCCGCCAGCAGCTCGACCAGCTCGGCCGGCTGGTCCGTCCCGTCGCGCGCCGACTGCTCTCCTGACACGTCCGCACAACGCCCGGACCGCAGACGGGTGTTCCCCCGTGGCCGCCGACGGGTGCGGCATACGATCGCCGCATGCGCCCTGCGACCGACGTCACCACCGCCCCCCTCGCCGCCCTCGGCCTGCTCGGGGGCTACGTCCTGGCCCGCGAGACGGGGGTGCGCCCCCTCGGCGGCGTCGTGCTCGCCGGGGTCGGTGCGTATGCCGCCCGCACCTGGCTGGCCAAGGCCGGCGGCCCCGCGACGGCCGGCCTCCTCGCGCTCTACGTCGGCGGCATGGGCGCCTCGCACCCCCTCGCCAAGAAGGTCGGGGCCTGGCCGGCCGTGCTCGCGGTCGCCGCCGTGAGCGCCGGCGCGTCCTGGGCGGTCGCCGACCGCCGCTGACGCCACCTCACATCCGGGGCACCTGACGCGTCTACGGAAGGTGAGACACTCGCGACCAGGAGGACCGATGGCACCCGTGGACCCGACCACCTGGCACACCGAGCTCGACTCGCCGGTCGGCCGCCTGAGCGTCGTGCGTGACGCCGGCGCGGTCACCGGCCTCTACTTCGAGGGCCACTCGCGTCGGCCCGACGTCGCGCGCTGGGGTGAGCGGCGCGCCGACGGCTTCGAGCAGCTCGCGAGCGAGCTGGGGGAGTACTTCACGGGCACGCGCCGCCGCTTCACCCTGCCCGTCCGCCTCGATGGCAGGCCCTTCCAGCAGCAGGTGTGGGCGCTGCTGGCGCAGATCCCCCACGGCGAGACCACGACGTATGGAGCGCTCTCGGCTCGCCTCGCCAGCCGTTCGGCCCACCCCCGGGCCGTCGGCCACGCGGTGGGGCAGAACCCCGTCTCGCTGCTCGTCCCCTGCCACCGCGTCGTCGGCGCGACCGGGAGCCTGACCGGGTACGCCGGCGGCCTTGCCCGTAAGCAGCACCTGCTGGTGCTGGAGGGCGTGCTGGGCGAGGGGGAGAGCGTCGTGCCCCGGGGGCCGACGCTCTTCGCGCTGTGAGCGCCCACGTCGAGCGAGGCGTCGGGCAAGGCGTCGGGCGAGGCCGCCAGCCCTTCGAGGGCGTGGTCACCGACCACGGTGCCATGGTGCTGCGGGTCGTGCGCGCCGTGCTGGGTGCCGGGGACGACGCGGACGACGCCTGGTCCGAGACCTTCCTGGCCGCGCTCGGCGCCTGGCCCGACCTGCCGGCCGACACGCACGTCGAGGCGTGGCTGGTGACCGTCGCCCACCGCAAGGCGGTCGACGTCACGCGCCGCCGGGCCCGCCACGCCGTGCCCGTGGCCGACCTGCCGGAGACCGCGGGCGCCCACCCCGCGGCCGGGTGGCCCGGCGGGGGAGCGGCAGTGGGCTCCGGCGCCCACGCCGACGCGCTCGACCTGACCGCCGCCGTCGCGGCGCTACCCCGCCGCCAGCGCGAGGCCGTGGCCTACCACCACCTCGCCGGTCTGCCGCACGCGGAGGTCGCCGCCCTCGTGGGCAGCACTCCCGCCGCGGTGCGGCGGGCTGCTGCTGACGGTGTCGCCGCCCTGCGCCGCACGACGTCCCTGGAGGACAGATGACCGACCCCCGCACGACCGACCCCCTCGACCTCGCCACGGCCCTCGGTGCGGCGTATGCCGTCCCCCCCGGCGACCTCGACCGGCTCCGCCAGCGACTGGCGAAGGCGGCCGAGAGGGACGACCTGCTCGACGTCGCCATCCGCACGGTGGACAGCCCCGTCGGTGCCCTGCTGCTGGCCGCGACGGTGGAGGGCGTGGTGCGAGTCGCGTTCTCCAGCGAGGGTTTCGACGCCGTACAGGCCGAGCTCGCCGATCGGGTCAGCCCTCGGGTGCTCGTCGCCCCCCGACGGCTGGACCCGGCTGCGCGCCAGCTCGACGACTACTTCGCCGGGGGGCGACGGCAGTTCGAGCTGCCGCTCGACTGGCGGCTGGTGGCGGGCTACCGCAGTGAGGTGCTCCACCACCTGGCCACCGACGTGCCGTACGGCGGCACGGCGAGCTATGCCGCACTGGCGGCCCGCACCAGCAGCCCCCGGGCCGTGCGGGCGGTGGGCACGGCCTGCGCGACCAACCCGCTGCCCCTGCTCGTGCCCTGCCACCGCGTGGTGCGCTCGGACGGCAGTGCGGGCCGCTATCGGGGAGGGCCGGAGGCCAAGGCCACGTTGCTGGCGCTGGAGTCGCGGGCCTGACCGCGGCGAGGCCGCTCACCCCCGGGGCCTGTCACCGCCGGGGGAAAACGAAAGCGGTGCCCATGACGGCTCGGGGGGTCTCGCCATGGGCACCGCGTTCGTGGACCAGTCCCGTCGTGCGATGGCCCCTGATCTGGGTCAGGAGTCGTCGAGCACGTCGGACCGGAATGGCCACTGCCGGTCTGGCTGGCAGAAGCGATGTTGCCACACTATGGCATCCACGCAACATCTGGGTCCACATCCTGGAAAAACCAGAGAGGTGTCATCAAGCGCCCATCGATGTCACCTACCTGCCGGGGTGCGCGGGGGCCCTGTCAGCCGGCGCTGACGTCGATGAGCACCTTCCCGACGACGCCGTCCTCGACGGCGGCGTGGGCCGCGGCGGTCTCCTCGAGCGCGTAGTGGTGCAGCGGCAGGCCGTGCTGGTCGCCGACCCCGAAGGCCCCGGCCGCCACGGCCGCGTTGATGTCCTCGGCGGCTGCGGTCAGCGCCTCCTGCCCCACGGTGTAGAGCAGTACCCACTGGAAGCGGGCGTTGGTGCCGAAGGTCTCCCGCACCGTGAGGGTGACCTCGTCGCCACCGTTGTTGGCGTAGATCGCGATCGTCCCGCGCGGGCGGATGACCTGCAGGTCGAGGCGCAGGTTCTGTGCCGGCGCGACCTCGACGACGATGTCGACGCCGTCGGGTACGACGGCGCGGATCGCCGCGACCGTGTCGGCCTGGTCGCCGTCGCGGTAGTTGACGACGTGGTGCGCCCCCGCGGCGGTCGCGAGGGCGCCCTTGTCGGCGCCCGAGACGGTCGTGACGACGGTCGCCCCCGCCCAGACGGCCAGCTGGATCGCCGCGTTGCCGACGGCCCCCGCACCGCCGGCAACGAGCACCGTGCGTCCGCTCAGGGCACCGGCGGTCAGGCGCGTCGGGCCGCCCTCGCTGGTGGTGAGAGCGCGGTGGGCGGTGACGGCCGGCACGCCCAGGTCGGCGCCGAGGTCAAAGCTCGCCGTGTCGGGCAGCAGCACCACCCGGTCGGCCGGCAGCACCGTCAGCTCCTGCGCGGTGCCGGTGGGGCGCTGGTGCTGCGCCAGCATCACCCACACCCGGTCACCCACCGCGAGGGCGGTCACTCCCTCACCGACCGCGTCGACCACACCGGCACCGTCCTGGTTGGGCACGACCTCGTCGAAGTCGAGCGGCTGACCGGCGCCCGTGCGCGACTTCCAGTCGGTGGGGTTGACGGCTGAGCGCACGACGCGCACGCGCACCTCCCCCGGCCCGGGGGTGCCGGGCTCACGCTCGACGAGCTGGAGGACGTCGGAGGATCCGGGGGCGGTGAAGACGATGGCGCGCATGGGGCGACTCCTGGGGTCTGGGGTGAGGTTGCCCCCGGAACAACCCGCCCCGCTCCCACCGTATGCCGCGCCCGGCGGCAGGGCACGCACTCACGGCGGTCTCCTCGGCACCCACCTGTCCGTTGTGCGCCACCCCAGCTGTGCGGCATACCGGACAGCGGGGTGTCGAGAAGGCCACAGGCTCGATCGGTGGGACGAGGGTGGTCGGCCACGGTGGCGGGCACGATGGTCTTGACCCTCACGCGACGTGAGGCCGCAGGCTCGAGGGCATGACCGGAGGAACGATGTCGACCAGGAGCACCCGACAGGACGCGCTCACCGTGGGTCAGGTGGCTGACGAGCTCGACGTGACGGTGCGGACCCTGCACCACTACGACGAGATCGGGTTGCTGACCCCGTCGGGCCGCACGCCCGCGGGCTACCGCCTCTACACGCAGGCCGACCTGGAGCGGCTGCAGCACGTCGTCGTCTACCGGCGGCTCGGCTTCTCGCTCGAGCAGGTCGCCGAGCTGCTCGACGCCGACGCGGCCGACCTGCGGGGCCACCTGCAGCGACAGCGCGACACGGTCATCGCCAGGTTGGGTCAGCTGCACGACCTGGTCGACGCGATCGACGCAGCACTACAGAAGGAGGAGTCAGGCATGAAGCTCACCCGTGACGAGCAGAAGCTGCTGTTCGGCGGCCCGTTCGCCGAGCACCAGGACGAGTATGCCGCCGAGGCGGAACAGCGCTGGGGCGAGACCGACGCCTGGACGCAGTCCACGGCCCGGACCACGGACTACACCAAGGCCGACTGGGAGGCGATCAAGGCGGAGGTCGACGAGGTCAATTCCCGGCTCGTCGCGGCGCTGCGCTCCGGCGCCGCGCCCACGTCCGACGCCGCCACCGCAGCCGCCGAGGCGCACCGCCAGCACATCACCCGCTGGTTCTACGACGTGCCGCTCGCGGTGCACCGCGGCCTCGGCGACATGTACGTCGCCGACCCGCGCTTCACCGCGACCTACGAGGAGGCTGCGACGGGGCTGGCGTCCTACCTGCGCGACGCCATCCACGCGAACGCCGACCGCCGCGAGGAGGCGGGCGGCGCCTGAGGGCTGACGGGCTGTGTCGCCGCACTGGCCTAGGCTCGCGGGCGTGACCACGACGCCCGCGAGCCCCACCGGCTTCTTCCTCGCCTTCGAGGGCGGAGACGGCGCGGGCAAGTCCACCCAGGTGGCACTGCTCGTGGCCGCGCTCCGGGCCGCCGGCCGCGACGTGTTCGTCACCCGCCAGCCCGGCGGCACCCCCCTGGGGGCGGCGCTGCGCGAGCTCGTGCTGCACGGCGAGCACGTCGTGCCACGGGCCGAGGCGCTGATCTACGCGGCCGACAAGGCCCAGCACGTCGACACGCTGGTCCGGCCCGCCCTCGCGGAGGGCCGGGTGGTCGTCACCGACCGGTACGTCGACAGCTCGGTCGCCTACCAGGGCGCGGGGCGCGACCTCGGCGCCGACGACGTCACTCGCCTGCAGCGGTGGGCCGTCGACGACCTGCTGCCCGACCTGACCGTCGTGCTCGACGTGACGCCCGAGGTCGGCCGGGCCCGCCGCGTCGGTCGCGGAGAGGCCGCACCCGACCGGCTCGAGGCCGAGGGCGACGCCTTCCACGCGGCGGTGCGCGAGCACTTCCTCGTGCTGGCGGCGGCCGACCCCGGGCGCTACCTGGTGCTCGACGCGGGCCTGGGGGCGACGGCCCTGCACACGTTCGTGATGGAGCGGGTCACCGCGGCGGGGGTGCTCGGGTGAGCGTGGGTGCTGTGGGGAGTGTCTGGGACGACGTCATCGGCCAGCCCGACGCCGTGGCCACTCTCTCGCACGCCGCCACGCACCCGGCCGCGATGACCCACGCCTGGCTGCTCACCGGCCCTCCCGGCTCGGGCCGCAGCGTCGCGGCGCGCGCCTTCGCCGCCGCCCTGCAGTGCCCCGACGGCGGCTGCGGCACCTGCCGTGAGTGCCGCACCGCGCTCGAGGGCACCCACGCTGACGTGCACGTGGTCGCCACCGAAGGTCTGTCGCTCAAGGTCGCCGCCATGCGCGAGCTCGTCCAGGAGGCCGCGCTGCGACCGTCCGTCGGGCGCTGGCGGGTGATCATCGTCGAGGACGCCGACCGGTTGACGTCCTACACCGACGCTCCCGCCAACGCCCTGCTCAAGGCCCTCGAGGAGCCCACCCCCCGCACGGTCTGGGTGCTCTGCGCGCCCTCGCTCGACGACGTCATCATCACCATCCGCTCGCGCTCGCGGCACGTGCGCCTGCGCACGCCCCCGACGCAGGCGGTCGCCGACCTGCTCGTGCGCCGCGACGGCGTCGACCCCTCCATGGCCATGTATGCCGCCCGCGCGGCCCAGTCGCACGTCGGCCTGGCGCGGCGGCTGGCGCGCGACGAGGGCGCCCGCATCCGCCGCCACGAGGTGATCTCGATGCCGGTGCGGATCCGCAGCGTCGGTGACGCCGTCGGTGCCGCGGCCGACCTCGCCGCCATCGCCGACGACGAGTCGGGAGCCGCCGCGACCGAGCGTGACGCCACCGAGAAGACGCGTCTGCTCGAGACGCTCGGCGCCGACCCAGCCGCCCGCACCCAGCCGCCCCACGTGCGCTCCCAGGTGACCGCGCTCGAGAAGGAGCAGAAGACCCGGTCCACGCGTCTGGCCCGCGACGTCGTCGACCGCTCGCTGCTCGACCTGCTGTCGGTCTACCGCGACGCCCTCGTGCTCCACCTCGACAGCCGGGTGGCCCTGGTCAACGAGGACAGCCTCGACGTGGTGAGGGCGCTGGCCTCGTCGGCGTCGCCCGAGCAGCTGCTGGTGGCGATGGACGCGGTGGGCGAGGCCCGCAGCCGGATCGGCGCCAACGTGCCGCCGCTGTTGGCGCTCGAGGCGATGGCCATCACCTTCGTGCTCGGCCCGGGCTGACTGGGTGTGTCCTATTTGGCCGACGGTGACTGCGCCGTGGACGACGGCAAGCACGATGCGGGCCATGGCGTACTCCAGTGACCTGACCGACGAGCAGTGGGCCCTCCTGGGGCCGGTGTTCACTGGCCCGCGCAAGCGGGGCCCGAAGCACGGCCCAGACCTCCGCAGGGTGGTGGACGCGATGCTGTACATCTCGCACACCGGGTGTCAGTGGCGGTACCTGCCGGAGTCGTTCGGGCCGTGGACGCGGGTGTGGTCGCAGTTCCGCCGTTGGTCTCGTAACGGCACGTGGGCGTGGGCGTTGACCGTGCTGCACGCGGCGGCCCGCACCGTCGAGGGTCGGGTCGAGGCGACCCCGTCGATGGTGGTGATCGACACCCATCTCGCGCGGGGCTCGTCGAACGGTGGTTCGACGTTCATGACCGGGGCGGCCCGTTCGGGCGCACGAAGGGCGCGAAGCGGGTTGTCGCGGTCGACGTGACGGGGCTGCCGATCGGTGCTCTCGTGGTGCCGCCCTCCACCCACGAGAACCGGGCCAGTGACCTCCTGCTGACTCATCTGGCGGGGCAGGGCGTCACGGACCGGTTGGAGCTGGTGCTGGTCGACCGGGGGTCACCCCGACCGCGGCCCGGACCCTGTCTCGCGACCACGGGCTGGAGGTCCGCCGGGTCGGGTGGGACGACAAGCAGCCGGTGTTCCGGCCCATCCGGCATGCGTGGCGGGTCGAGGTCGCCCACGGCCGTCTCGGTCGGGCCCGGCGGTTGGCGAAGTCGTTCGAGAACACCACGGTCTCGGCGACGGGCTGGTTGCAGGTCGCGTGCATCGCCACGACGCTGCAGCACCTGTCGCGGAACGCTGGCGGAAGGTCTTCTGCCCGCACCTCATCGGGTGCGATAGGCGGGAGGTCATGACGGTACGAGGACGAGGTCAGGTCCGGTCGGGTCCGGGTGGTTGCGACACAGGGCGGCCCGGTTGCGCGTGGATGGGAGATGCTGAGGTCATGACGGCCTGGTGGCAGCGGTGGCGTGCGCGGCGTGACGTGGCGCGTCGGCTGGCCGAACTCGGTGACTGCGACGTGTGCCGGCACCTGTGGAGTGAGCACCTCGGCACCGGCAACGATGTCGACGGGGTCTGCGGGGAGTGCGCCTACGAGATCGAGCACAGTCAGCGGGAGAGCGCCGCGCCCGCCTGTGCGCGACCCTGCCCACCCCTGTGCTGACTTCTGAGCACTCTCCCCGTAGCCGGGTGCCCCGCAGCCCGTCCACGTTTCGAGCTGGGCGTCGAGATGGGTGTCGAGGGGATGTCGGTGGTCGGCGGCAGCATGAGCCTCATGCCCCTGAAGGTCTCCCGGACGGCACCGGTGACGGCGCCCACGCCCGCTGCGCAGCACGATCCTGTCGTGGTCTCGCATGCCGGGGTGGCGTTGACCCGGGCGACGACGTTCCGGTTCACCCTGGACGTGACCGCGGCCCAGCACCAGCTGCTCCTGGCGCACGCGGGAGCCTCCCGGTTAGCGTTCAACCACCACCTAGCCCGGGTCAAGGCCAACCTCGACCAACGCGCCGCCGAGACCACCTATGGGGTCGCGCCGGCTGACCTGACTCCGCCGTTGTCGTGGTCGAAGGTGTCGTTCATCAACCACGTGAACGCGTGGAAGGACGGCCGCGCCCCCGACGCACCCGTGGGTGAGGACGGCGTTCGTGGCCTGCCCTGGCGGGCGGAGGTGTCGGCAGACGTGTTCGAGACCGCGTCGGTCCACGCCGCCCAGGCGTTGAAGAACTGGTCCGACTCCCGCCGCGGCCTGCGGGCAGGCAAGGCGGCAGGGTTCCCGCGGTTCAAGGCCAGGCACCGCACGACCCCCGCGTTCCGGCTGCGGGCGAAGTACACCGAAGGCTCCACCCCGTCGGTGCGCCCGGTTGGGCCGCGGGCGGTGCGGTTCCCCAAGCTCGGGCCGGTCCGGGTCCGGGAGACGACCCGGCAGCTGCGCCGTCTGCTCGACGGGGGTCGGTTCCACGTGTACGCGGCATCGTTCCGGTTCGAGCGGGGTCGGTGGGTCGTGTCCGTTACCGGGGTCGCCGCACCCTTCCACCATCAACGCCGCGCCAACAGCGCCACCGGCACCGACGCCACGGGGCGGCACCCGGTGCGGGTCGGGGTCGACCTCGGCATCAAGACCCTCGCCGTGGTCGCGGACGAGACCGGACGCCAGCTGCAGGCGTACCAGGGAGTGAAAGCGTTGCAGCACGCCCAGGCCCGTCTGAAGCTGGCCAACCAGTCCTACTCGAGAACCAAGAGAGACTCCGTCGGCCGGCGCAAGGCGGCACGACGCCTGGGCCGCGTCCACGCCCTGGTCGCCGCAGTCCGGAGCGCGCTACTCCACCAGATCAGCGGTGACCTCGCCCGCGGCTACACGGCCGTGGTCATCGAGGACCTCAACACGGCCGGGATGCTGACGAACCGGCGCCTGGCCCGGGTCGTCTCGGACGCGGCGTTCGGGGAGCTGCGCCGGCAGCTGGAGTACAAGACCGCCTGGTACGGCACGATCCTGGTCGTGGCGGACCGGTGGTTCCCCTCGAGCAAGACCTGCTCCGGCTGCGATGCACACAAGGCCGACCTGACCCTAGCCGAGCGCACCTACACCTGCCCGGCCTGCGGGCTGGTCCTCGACCGCGACCTCAACGCCGCCATCAACCTCGCCCGCTACACCCCACCACTATCGCCCCCACTCTCGTCATCTCCACCACCTTCGTCGTCTTCGCGTGCGACGCCAGCCGCCTGACACCACGTAGCGTGTCCGCGCCCGGATGGACCGGGCCGTAGAGCCGACCGCCACCTCGCACCACCAAGAGGCCCTGGGTCGGAACCGAGGCAAGACCCGCCACCAGGGTGCGGCGGGCGCTCGGACGGCAACCACCCACCACACCCCTCATGGGAGTGGTCAAGGGAAGCCGGTGAGTCCCGAAATAGGACACACCCAGTGAGGCCACCACAGGCGACACCTCGGGTCTCGGGGTACCGTGCTCGCACGACGTGCCGAGGGGTCGACGCCCCCCTGACCCAGGAGTTTTCTGCACCCATGACCCGTGGTCAGGCAGGTCGCGCCCGCGGGCGCTCCACACGCATACGCAGGGTCGGCCGACTGGCCGCAGGTGCTGTCGCGGCGGCCGTCGCCCTCAGCTCGTGCGCTGGTCTGCCCTTCGGGTCGCAGGGCGACCCGCCGGCCTCGACGGCGCCGGCCGCCGGCAGCCAGGAGCCGCCGGCGTCGAGCGCCGGGCTCAGGTCGTTCTACACGCAGCGACTGACCTGGGCGTCGTGCTCGGGCGGCGAGTGTGCATTCCTGACCGTGCCGATCGACTACGCGAAGCCTGACGCCGGCAGCATCCAGCTGGCCCTGCTGCGGGTGCCGGCCGGCAGCCCCTCGCAGCGCATCGGGTCGCTGGTGGTCAACCCGGGGGGGCCGGGTGGCTCGGGCGTCGACTACGCCAGGGACGCGAGCCGCATCGTCGGTGCCTCGGTGCGCGACCGCTTCGACGTCGTCGGTTTCGACCCGCGGGGGGTCGGCCGGTCGGCCCCGGTCGACTGCCTGGACGACGTCGGTCTCGACACCTTCCTGGCGACCGACCCCACGCCGGACACGAGTGCGGAGGAGCAGGCGCTGGTCGCGCAGGGCCGGGCGCTGGGCGCGGGGTGCGAGGCCAAGAACCCGCAGCTGCTGGCCCACGTCTCGACCGTCGACGTGGCCAAGGACCTCGACGTGCTCCGGGCCGCCCTCGGGGAGTCGAGGCTCAACTACCTGGGCAAGTCCTACGGCACCTTCATCGGCTCGACCTACGCCGACCTGTTCCCCCTCAAGGTCGGGCGCATGGTGCTCGACGGGGTGGTGGCGCCCGAGCTGACCTCGCAGCAGGTCAACCTCGGCCAGGCCGAGGGCTTCGAGCGCGCGACCCGGGCCTACGTGCAGGACTGCGTCCAGAGGCAGGGCTGCCCCGTCGGCACGACGGTCGACGACGGCATGCGCTGGCTCGCCGACTTCCTGGCGCGGGTCGACGCCCAGCCGGTGCCGGTGACCGACGACCAGCGGGTGACCAGTCTCGACGAGGGCTGGGCCTCGATCGCCCTGGCCGAGGCGATGTACGACCAGTCGTTCTGGGCGCCGCTGACCGAGGCCCTCAAGGCGGCGGTCAACGGCGACGGCAACCAGATGATGCGCATCGCCGACGCCTACGCCCGGCGCACCCCCGGGGGGCAGTACACCGGCAACCTGCTCGAGGTGCTGTATGCCGTGAACTGCGTCGACCGGCCCGAGACCGGTGACCTTGCCTTCTTCCGCGCCTCGGCCGCGGCCGCGGCGAAGGCTGCCCCGATCTTCGGCCGCAACATCGCCTGGAGCTCGGTCGTGTGCAGCCAGTGGCCGGTCAAGGGCACGGACCCGCCGCACACGGTCTCGGCCACGGGCTCGGGTCCGATCGTCGTGGTGGGCACCACGCGCGACCCCGCCACCCCGTACGAGTGGTCGGTGATGCTGCGCAAGGAGCTGTCCAACGCCGTGCTCATCTCCTACGACGGCGACGGCCACACGGCCTACAAGCGCTCGAACGCCTGCGTCGACGACCCCATCGACGCCTACTTCGTCGACGGGACCACGCCGCAGGACGGCCTGCGGTGCTGACCGGTGCCGACCGCGAGTCGGGCGTTTTCGCCGTCGGCAGGGATGTCCGTATAGTTGTGCCCGCGTGCACGGCGCCCTCGGGTGACGGTCGCGTCTGCCGCTTTAGCTCAGTTGGCCAGAGCGATTCACTCGTAATGAATAGGTCATCGGTTCGATTCCGATAAGCGGCTCAGCCACGAAGGCCCAGGTCAGCGCCATGCAGGCGCACCCGACCTGGGCCTTCGTCATGCTCGGGGAGTGCTCGCAGGCCGCATTCTGGCCGTACATGGGCCCGGCCTGAGCGGGCACGGTCGTCACACCGCACCCCCGATCCGGTCGAGCGCGGCAGCCACGGAGTCGAGCTCGTCGTCGTAGAGGTGCGCGTAGATGCGCGCCGTGGTCGTGATCGACTCGTGCCCCATGGCCTTCTGGATCCAGCGCAGGTCGGCCCCCGCCGCCCGGGCCAGGCTGCCGAAGGTTCGCCGCAGGTCGTGCGGGGTGACGTCGAGGTTCAGCTGCTCGACGGCCTCGTCGAACCCCGACCGGGTGCGCCAGTTGCGGTTACGCAGGTAGCCGCCTCCAGGGGAGGGGAACACCAGCGCGGTCCGGTCCCGGCCGGCCACCCGCTGCTCGAGCCGGGGCAGCAGCAGGCCGGGGATGGCGATGTGACGGTTCGACGCGGCGCTCTTGGGGGCTGCGACGTCGACCCGGCCCCCCACCTCGGTCGCCCGCTCGACGACGTGCACCCGCCGCCGCGTGAGGTCGACGTCGGCCACCCGCAGCGCCGCGACCTCCGACCACCGCAGTCCGAGGTAGGTCATGGCCATGACCAGGTCGCCGTCGGGCCCCAGCCGGGCCGTCAGGGCGTGGACCTGTGGCGCGGTCAGGAACCGCTCCCGGGCCGGCGGCCGGCGAGGTAGCCGGATGCCCCGCGCGACGTTGGCGGGCACCCGACGTGACCGCATGGCGTGGTCGAGCACGAGGCAGAGCACCCGGTGGGCGTAGCGCACGAGGTCCGGCCCGCAGTCGCGGCTCATCGTCGTCACCCACTCCCTGACGTCGGCGTTCTCGAGCTTGGCGACCGGCCACGCGCCGAAGGTCTTCGCGACGTGGCGCCAGGCGTTGCGGTAGCTGGCCTTCGTCGTCTCGCGCAGGTGGCCCATCCCGAGGCGCTCGTAGTCCAGCCACACCTCGGTCATCGTCACCTGCCCCCGGCGAGGGTCGACCCAGTCGCCGCGGTTGCGCTCGATCCGGACCTTGGCCTCGTAGGCCTCCGCTTCTCGCCGCAGCCGGAAGGACCGTGACCGCTCCCGCCCGTCCGGCCCGTAGTAGCGCACCCGCCACGAGACGCGGCCGGACTCCAGGGTCCGGCGCTCGATCACCGGACCGCCCCCGACGCCGCGGCCAGCCACGCCGCGACGGCCTCGGCCGTGAAGCGGCGGTGCTTGCCGACCTTGAACGACGGCGGCCCCTCGCCCCGCGCCGCCCAGTGCTGCACGGTCGAGACCGGGACGCTGAGGATCTCGGCCACCTCGGCCGAGCACAGCAGCGTGGGGAACGTGACCCTCTGCTCACTCTTCTCACTCATCTGACTGACCTCTTCTCGTGACGGATGCGGTCGTGCTGGTCGTGCTGGTCGTGCTTGGCGGCGGCTCGCTCCTGGGCTCGTTCACGGGCGCGGGCGGCCGCTGCTGTCGCCAGGGCCGTCTCGCCCTCGGTCGCCCACCCGCAGCCGGCGTACTGCCAGCTGCCGACGACGAGGGTGGTCTCCGCGGCGTCGTCCGCTAGGAGCTCGGCCTCGATCTGGTGCAGGTCGATGGGCGTGCCCGTCCGGTTGGCCTCGGCCAGCCTGATCTGGGCGCGGCGACGGGCTCGGCGCAGCTGCCCAAGGGTGACGGAGTAGCGGCGTGACTTCGTCGCGAAGTGCCCACGGAACGCCAGGGCATGCGCCCACTTGCGCAGCAGCCCGTACGGCGCCTCCTCGGGCGAACCCCGCCCGCGGGTTCGGCGCGCGAGCTCGAGCGCGGTGGCCTCGAGCCGTTGCAGGTGGGCGTTGCTGCGCTTCCCGCCCTCCATCGCCGACTTGGTCGCGTACTTAGCGAGGTATCCCGCTACCTGCTCCGCGGTCAGCGGCCGGGCGGGGTCGTCGGTGCGCCGCGACAGCCTCACCGGCCGGGTGTCAACCTGGGCGCCGAAGGCGAGGACGCGGGGGTGGTCGTCGCGGTGGACCGACGGCGCGTCGTACCGCACGCTGCGAGCCGACTCCTCGACGAGGGCCGCGAGCAAGCGGCTGCCGACCCGGGCGGGAGCCACCGCGAAGCCGCCGGCGTCCTGAGGGCCGTCGAGGCGGACGAGGCCGTGGAAGTGGACGGCGCCGCGGGTTTGATACTCCGCCACCTTGGCGTACTGCACGGTCGCGGCCTCACCCAGCCGCGCCGGGGTCACGCCGAGGGTGTGCGCGAGGTGGCGACGAAGACTGATCGTGAATCGGCGGAACAGTTCGGGCGCCCACCACTGCCACACGATTGCGGACTCGTAGTCGTAGCAGTCGGCGCACAGCGGCTGCCCGAGCCGCGGGTCGTCGTCCGGGTGCACCACCATGCAGCCAACCGGTCGCCCGTGGACGCAGCGGCCCTCCCGGTCGGTCCGTGGCCGGCAGCGACCGGTGTTGGCACGCTGCCCGTGGACCGGCCCGAAGGACGGGGCGGTGAGCGTGAAGAACACCAAAGGGTTCTCCCGAACCCGCTCCGGGACGCCCTTGCCGCCGACCACGCCCGAGCGGATGAGGTGAAAGGTGTCCGCCGCATAGAGTCGAGAGCAGGACTCGCACTCCTGGGCCCGACGGTTCCCGCACCGCACGAACGTCACCCCGGTCGGCTCGGCCGCAGAGGAGTAGGAACGGACGACCTCACCCGTGGCCCCGTCGACGACGTGTGATCCCCCGACGAGGCGTATCGGTTTGCGGCAGAACCCGACTCGCGAGGCCGCCTCAGACCAGGCGTCGAAGTCCGCGGACAGGAGGCGCCCGACGACCTGCTCCTGCGTAGGGGAGGCGAGATGGGATAGGTCGAAGGGCCAGCCCTCGTCCGCGGATGCCACGGGCAGGGCGGACCACACCTCGTTGCGGGTGGCCACACTCATGGCAGCAGCCCTGCCTTCCGAGGGTGTGCCGCGCTGACGATGCGACCCGATCAGCACGGCACACCCGGTAGGTGGGCGGTGACTTGCCACAGGGCACGCCGACGGCAGGGGTCGCTCATACGTCGGACGCCAGAGGAGTCATGGCCGCGGACGGAAGGTGCTCGGTGGGGGATGCCTGTGAGCGGCTGTCGCGTGTGTCGCTGACCGCGTGGTCAGAAGTGGGGAGCCGACCCCCTGGGATATCTACCCGTTCGTGTCTGGTCTGTCAGGCCGTAAAGTTGTCCGCGAGACTATCGTGGAGCCCGGTGCGGGGGCTGTCCACTGTTGCCTCCGAGAAGCACCCAAGATTTTCGAGGCCGCGGGACCATGCGTCGTCTGTGGAGCAAAGGGGACAGTCCTGTGGACGGTGATGCCTAGGCTGGGAGTGTGGCCAAAGTTGACGTGGAAGATGACAGCCTCCGGCGGTTCGTCGTCCGTCATTACCGATACGACCCGATCCGACACGAGCGTCGCCATGTCGTGGTCGCTGCGTTCGACAACGAGGCGGAGTTCCTTGCTCTGTTGGAGTCGATCCGTGATGACATCGAGCGGCGCCGCGCCGCAGGGGAGCCGGTGGGCCCCAATGAGCACCCTTCCGGGTCGGTCTACGAGCCTGGGGATCGTCGACGAGCGGCGACCGGTCACCTGATCCGCAAGATGATGGCTCATGGGGTGGACCCCAGACCCTGGATCGACCCGAACGACGTGCCTATGAATGTCGGGTTCCTCAGCGCGGACGGGGGTGGCGGCTGACGCTTGTGCCAGGTCCGGCGGTTCATTCAGCGATCTCTGCCCTGACGCGGTCCCGAGCCTAGTTCCCCGGCCCGTCTGCGAACGAATGCCGACATCGGCTACGACCAGATCGCCCCCCTACGTACTTCGGCGTGATACCCGGGGCGGTCCCTCTCCGGGCAGCGAGGCTCGCGCCGCTCGTGGCCCACGGTCGGCGCCGCGACGGCCCGGCACACTCAGTTCGTAGAGGGGGACGTTTTTCCGGTCTGCCCCAGAACAACGCGTGGGCAATGCTTGGCACTGGAGAGTCTTTGGGGCCCGCATCGCAGTACCTTGGAGGGTCTAGAAGGGACGGTTATGGGAAAGCGACTCAGATGCGTCTTAGGCATGCACACGTGGCAACGGAAGCTGACCGAGGACAACCAGCCGTATCGGGCGTGTGTGCACTGCGGCGCCGAAGACACAAGCGGTGAAGGGCGGCAAGGGGGCTTGCCAGAGATTGGCCCTTGACGTCAAAGGACGATCCGGGACGTGCCACCCTTCGCGTCGACCGTGGGCGTCGGTACCCGGAGAGCAAAGGAACCTCTGCCCGGCAACGTTGCCGCCTTGGTCGATCAGCTGCCCCGCGAGATGCATGGTCCGGCGTGAGTGCCCGTACTTGGCGCTGAAGGCGCATGGGGGTGGGGTCCATGTCTTCAGGACAGCTCTGCGGTGAGGACTTTCTTCACTGACTCAAGCGCGGCTCCGCCGCGAGGGCGGGGCCCCGCGACGGGGCCCCGCGCTCCGGGCGCTTCGCGCCCTGCGCGCACCCCACCTCGCGGCCCCGCCCCATGCAAGAAGCAGCGCCCCGATCAGATTCGGGACGCTGCCTCAGCTCGTGCTCCAGTCACCCTCTACTGCGCTGGCGAGGGCAGGGGTGAGGTCGTAGCTGGCTTCCACGAGCCCCAGCTCCTACCTCCCAGCCGGGTTGCCAGCAACGACCCGCGGGCGGACCCTCCGTACCGGCATCGCAGCCGGTCTCCTCCCAGCCGGCTGACCTCGAGGTCGGTGCGCAGACCCGCGTGGTCGCCGACCACGGAGGGCGTTCCAGGCCGCATTCTGGCCGCCCCGGCCGTAGATCGGCCCGCCGCAACTCGCCCTCCTTCGCGCGGTTCGTGCAGAGAACACCCCACCACTGCAACGATTTTCGGCCCCGCCGACGCTCGTAATGAATAGGTCATCGGTTCGATTCCGATAAGCGGCTCAGCCACGAAGGCCCAGGTCAGCGCCATGCAGGCGCGCGCGACCTGGGCCTTCGTCGTCGCCTGCGCACTAGGCAACATCCCGGCCGTCGGGTCTCGCCCCCAACGGCCGACAGCGCCGTCGTTCGACGCCGTGCCTCAGGTCCTGAGACGCAGGATCGTCTGGCCCTGCGCGGTCCGAATCTCGACGGCGGCGATGTCCGCCCGTGCTCGAGAGGTCGCACCCATGACCGTGATGTCACGGTTGGGCACTGCCGTCCAGGTGGCGACCTGCTGGCCGGCGCCGGACCGGTTGACCACGACCAGGGCGTAGACGGCGCCACTGGCCGGGTACCCCTGCGTGCTGCGGTAGTGGCAGGTGAGGTCTATCCGGGTGCCCCAGGCCATGTCGACCAGCCGCGACGTGGCAGTGACCGGCGAGGGGACCACGGAGGCCATCGCCAGGTCCGAGGTGCCTGTCTGGGACGAGGCTGCGACCACGGGTCGGGCGGGGGCGGTCGTCCGGATGGCTGCTACCGTGCCCGCGACGATCAGGCAGGCCGCCACCGCGGCCGCGGTCGCGAGGATCAGGAGTCGCCGTCGGCGTTCTCGCCCCACGGCGCGGGCCAGTGCCGGCAGGAGCGTGTCCGGCGGGGTCTCGGCCTGCGCCGTGAGCAGATCCACCGACACCTTGGACATCAGCCCGGGGAGGCCCGCCAGCTCGCTCACGGATCGGGCGCAGGCCGCACAGACCTCGAGGTGGCTCTCGAAGTCGCGTCGTTCCGTGGGTGAGAGCGCACCCAGGACGTAGGCGGCGTCGTACAGGACGAACTCGTCGGCGGTCATGGCCCCACCCCCATCTCCTCCAGGGCCAGACGCAGACCGCGCAGCGCATAGTGAGTGCGTGACTTGACGGTTCCCTGGGGGATGTCCAGCACGGTCGCCGCCTCGGCCACCGAGCACCCACGGTAGTAGCAGGCCAGGAGGACCAGCCGGTGGTCGTCGGACAGCCGGCTCAACGCGTCGGCGACGACCCACGACTGCAGCAGCTGGTCGGTCTCGTCGCCTGCCGGGGCGCGCTCAGGGGGCTCAGCCGTGCTCACCTCGAGGTGGGCGCGGTGGGTGCGCCACTCGTCGATGACCAGGTTGCGTGCGACGGTGAAGAGCCATGCTCGGGCCGAGCCCTGGCTCTGGTCGAGGATCTGGGGGTGGCGCCAAGCGCGCAGCAGCGTCTCCTGGACGACGTCCTGAGCCCGCGGACGGTCACCGTGGGTCAGACGCACGCAGTAGCCCCACAGGGCTGCCGCATGCTCGTCATGAAGCCCTCGCATGAGCTCCGCTTGGTTTCCGCTGGTCACAGGTCCTCCTGCCGAACAGACGCAGGTCAGGTGCAGATGGTTCACCTCCCCTACAGCGTGCACCCGTCGGCCGGAAGGTGTGGGCTTCCGCGGCGAGGCATGGCGGGTCAGCCGACCGTGATCGTCAGGTCCATGCCCTTGTCCTTGTGGCTGTCCACGGAGCACCACAGCTCATAGGACCCCTTCTGCAGGGAGACCGTGACCGAGCCCGACTGTCCGCCCTGCAGCGTCGCCGTGGCCATCTTGTCGACCCCGGGACCCTCGATGGTCAGGTTGTGCGGAAAGGCACCGTGGTTCTCGACCTTGAAGGTGTAGGTACCGATCGCGAAGCTCGTCGTGTCCAGGATGATCGAGAACTCCTTCTCGCTCACACCGACGCTGGTGCCGACGGGTGCAGTTGACGACGATGCCGTCGTTCCCGGTGGTGAGGGTGTGGGCGTCAAGCTGGTCGTGCTGGTCGTGCTGGTGCCTCCGCAGGCGCCCAGCAGGAGCACGACCATCGCCGCGAGGGTGACCCGCGCAGATGCGGGACGTGAGGGATTGACCACGGGAACCTCCGATATCGGGTACTTCCTCGTGAGACGAGCACGGAGGCGTCGAGGTTCAACGGACCGCGGGATCCCTCGGAAGCCTCAGGTCGAACGCGCTGCACACTGAACCGAATCCGGGGGAGCCTCGTGTCTTCATCCGTGACAGGAGCCGCAGCTCCTGGTCGCCCTCAACCTCTCGCCCTAGGAGCAGACCGTGCAGATCCCCCGTAGCAGCCGTGTTGTCTCGACCTCCGCCGCCGTCACGCTGGCCATCACCGCCTTCTCCGTCGCACCCGCACACGCCGACGGACAGGGCTCGCACCGCGACTCGCTCCTGGGTGCTCGTCTGGTCGGGAGCATGCCGGCGCCGGCGAGCCCGACGATCGGCCACATCACCCCCGGCGGCCTGCCCTGGGTCAACGGACCAAGTCGGGTGCGGGTGAGCGAGCACGGCCGGATCCAGGTCGACATCGTGGGCCTGGTCATTCCCCCACCGCTCGGGGCAGGGGTCAACCCCGTCGCGTCCGTGGTGGCGACGGTGGTGTGCGACCGGAAGGTCGCCGGCTCCAGCGCTCCCTTCGCCCTGAGCCCGGCCGGCAACGGGTCCACCAGCGGCATGGTCTCGGTCCCGCGCCAGTGCGACGACGCCGCCGTCCTCATCCAGCCCGCCGCGAACCTGGGCGTCTACATCGCCTCGACGGTCGGCAACGGTGAGGGAGGCGCCGACGAGTAGGACCCACTCTCCGGCGGCTCTTCTCATGGGCAGCGGCAGGGCCCCGGCGCAGTCGTGCTCCGGGGCCCTGGCCGACGGAGATCCGCCGCTCGCAGCGTCTACGGGCAAGTGGTTGCTGATCTTGTTGCCCACGATGGTGGTACCGGTGCTGGAGGCTCCGGTGAAGTCGGCGATCCGGATTCCGGTCGTGCCGCTCGCAGCTCCGCCCTTGACGACGTTGCTCGTGATCCGGAGGCTGCTGTTCCCGGGACTGGTGTTGTCGAGCACGGCCAGGCCCTACGAGTGGTTGGGGCTGCCCGCGAAGTTGATCGCCGTCTCGCGGTGGCCGGTGAAGCGGTTGTGGTCGATCGAGGTGTGGTTGGCGGGACCGCTGCTGATGAAGACCCCGGTGCCACCCTCGGCGGTGGTCCCCAGGCTGTTGTCGATGAAGGCGTTGCGCGAGATCGTGGCCGGGTGGGCACCGTCGGGTTTCTGCATGGTGATCCCGAGCTGGTTGTCGCGGATCACGTTGTTGACGACCGTCAGGCCGCTGCTGCCCCGGAACTCCTCGATCGTGTCGGCCCCTGCGGCGTCGCCACCTGCCCCCGGGATGGTGAAGCCGTTGATGGTCACGTCATCGGCGGCCGAGGCGATGATGAAGCCGCCCCCGGCGGAGACCACGACAGACTCCTTGGCCAGCGCTCCTCGGCCGGTCCGTCCGTCCACGCCGGCCCTGGCGCCGGTGAAGGTCAGCGACTTGTCGCCCATCACCGTCTCGGGGTAGAGGCCCGCGCAGACGGCCACCGTGTCACCGGGAGCCGCGGCGGCGACCGCGGCTCCGATCGTGCTGAACGCCGCGCCGGCCCACTGCCCGTTGTTGTCGTCGACGACGAGGGTGCTGCCGCCGGCGAAGGCAGGAGCCGGGACGACAGCCAGGACGAGCACAACCCCCACGGCGGCCAGGACGCCCTTGAACGCTCGGGTAGCTGCCTTCATCGAATGCTCCCACCGCTGATCTGACGTGGCCGGCAGCGCCGACACCGTTGATCTGCCTAGTCAACGGCGAACTCACGAGGGAGCCGCGGGTGCCGGCCGCCCGGTCACGGCGGCCGGCGTCGGGCCAGCTCGTCGGCGATGAGGGCGACGTGCAGCGAGGTCCTTAGGTCGGCGTCGTCGAGGCGCAGACCCAGGACCTCCTCCACCCGGCGCAGCCGGGCGTAGAAGGCGGGGCGCGACAGGTGCAGGCTGTCGGCGGCCGCCGACTTGGCGGTGGGGTGGCGCAGCAGGGCGCGGAGCACGTCGAGCAGGTCGGTGCCGTGCTCGGCGTCGTGGGCCCGCAGCGGGTCGAGCTCACGGTCGACGAACAGGCGCAGCCGGTCGTCGTCGCCGAAGAGGGTGAGCAGGCCACGCAGGTGCACGTCGTCGAGCCGGTGGACGGGGTGGGTGGGAGCGCCCTCGGGCACGGCGTCGACGACCTGCTGTGCCTCGAGGAGGGTCCGGGGGATGTCGTCGCGCGTGGGGGCCGTCCGGCCGACCCCGATCACCACCTCGTGCTGGCGGGCGAGGTGCCCGGCGAGGCCGTCGACGACCGTCGCCTCGCTCGCACCGACGGAGACCGAGAGCAGCACACGGACGTCGTGGTCGGTCTCGGCCACCAGGGCGGGCACCCTCTGCTGGGACGCGCCGGACACCACGGCGGCGACCAGCTCCTCGCTCGCGGACCGACCGGCTGCCGACGTGGCCTCCTGGACGGTCCGGGCGCGGACGACGAGACCCACGAACCGACGGCGGTGGACGGGGAAGCCGGCGAGCTCGCACCGCTGGTGGAGGCTCGCAGAACCGGGGTCGGACTGGAGCGCAACCAGCAGCTCGTGGTGGGTGCGGCGGGTCAGGTTGTCCCGGTCGCGGGCGTGCAGCCGGTGCTGGGCCAGGGCCGCGGCGGCTCGCTCGGCCACCGCGACGAGCGGGGGGGTCGCCGGGGCGGGGGCCTCGATCACCAGGCGTCCCCAGGACCGTCCCGGCGGTCCGAGCCTCGTCACGAGCCAGCCGTTCGCCTCGTCCCACGACGTGCGGTTGGGTGAGCGCACCCGAGCCGATCTCGACGGCCAGTCGTCGAGGAACCCGGACAGGTCCCCGGGGCCAGCCACGTAGTCGAGCACCCGACCCTGGTCGTTCTCGAGGACGACGGCAGCCCCGCCGAGCCGTTGGACCGTCTCGAGCACCTCGCGCGGGCCGGCCTGCGTGAAGCTGAGCTCGGTGAAGGTCTCGTGGACGCGCTCGACGTCGCGCAGCAGCGTGAGCTGCTCGTCGACGATGCGCTCGCCCACGGCCTGCGTGATCGCCGCGAACCTCGACTCGTGCCGCAGGGCGACGAGGGGCAGGGAGAGCTCCTCGCACGCGCTGACGAGCCGCTGCGGCAACCTCGTGCGCCACCGCCGTCCCAGCTCGATCATCAGACCCGCCGCGTCGGCCTCGGCCAGGCTGGCGGCGAAGTCGGTCAGCGCGCGCTCGTCGTCCTGCAGCCCCACTCCCGTGCTGAGCACGAGGTCTCCCGCCCGCAGGAGCGGGCCGATGTCATCGAGCTCCGTGGCGTGCACCCACCGTATGCGGCGACCCAGCTGCGCCTTCCCGGCGAGCACGACGGGGCCCGCGGCCCGGATCACCGGGATGGCGAGCGCCGCGGCGACCGTCAGGACGGGCACGGGCACGTGCCTGCGGGTGTCGGAGGGTGACAGTGTGTCGGCTCCATACGCAGGATCGTACAGTTCGACGGCCGCACGAGGGCGGGCCCCATCCCCACACTGGAACCCGGCAGGCGGACCCCTGCGCGACCTTCAGGGAGAGAACCATGAGCACACCGATCGTCCACTGGGCCGCTGGAGCCCCCTTCGTCGGGGCCTGCGGCCGTACCGCCGAGGTCACCAACCCGGCGACCGGCGCGGTCACGGGGTTGGTGGCGCTGGCCGACGAGGCCGACGCCGCGCACGTCATCGCCGCGGCGGCGAAAGCGGCACCGGCCTGGGCCGAGACGTCCCTGGCCCGCCGGACCACGGTGCTCTTCGCCTTCCGCGAGCTGCTCAACGCCCGCAGCGACGAGCTCGCGCAGATCATCACCGCCGAGCACGGCAAGGTGCTGTCGGACGCGCTGGGGGAGATCGCGCGCGGGCAGGAGGTGGTGGAGTTCGCCTGCGGGATCGCCCACCTGCTCAAGGGCGGTCACTCCGCGCAGGCGTCGACCGGGGTCGACGTGCACTCCCGGCGGGCACCGCTGGGTGTGGTCGCCGTGATCTCGCCCTTCAACTTCCCGGCCATGGTGCCGATGTGGTTCTTCCCGCTGGCGATCGCCGCCGGCAACACGGTGGTGCTCAAGCCCAGCGAGAAGGACCCGTCGACCGCGGTGTGGCTGGCCCGGCTGTGGAGCGAGGCCGGTCTGCCGGACGGGGTCTTCAACGTGCTCCAGGGCGACAAGGTCGCGGTCGACGCGCTGCTGACCAGCCCGCAGGTGGAGGCGGTCAGCTTCGTCGGGTCGACCCCGGTCGCGGAGTACGTCTACGAGCAGGCGACCCGGCACGGGAAGCGGGTCCAGGCGCTCGGGGGCGCGAAGAACCACATGATCGTGCTGCCGGACGCCGACCTCGACCTGGCCGCTGACGCCGCCGTCAGTGCGGGCTACGGCAGTGCGGGGGAGCGGTGCATGGCGATCAGCGTGCTCGTCGCCGTCGACCCGGTGGGCGACGACCTGGTCGCCCGCATCGCTCAGCGCACCCGCACCCTGCGGATCGGCGACGGCGCCGCCGGGCCGACGGTATCCGACATGGGCCCCCTGGTCACCCGGGCGCACCGGGACCGGGTTGCGGGCCTCGTCGCCTCCGGGGAGGAGGCCGGCGCCACGGTGGTCGTCGACGGGCGCGACGTCGCCGCCCACGGCGCGGCCGACGGGTTCTGGCTCGGGCCCACGCTCTTCGACCACGTGACGCCCGAGATGGAGGTCTACCGCGAGGAGATCTTCGGCCCGGTGCTGTGCGTGGTGCGCGTCGCGTCCTACGACGAGGCGCTCGCCCTGGTGAACGCCAACGACTACGGCAACGGCACCGCGATCTTCACCAACGACGGAGGTGCCGCCCGCCGCTTCGAGGCCGACGTCAAGGTCGGGATGATCGGGGTGAACGTGCCGGTCCCGGTGCCGGTGGCCTACTACTCGTTCGGCGGCTGGAAGCGCTCGCTCTTCGGCGACACCCATGCGCACGGCACCGAGGGTGTGCACTTCTTCACCCGCGGCAAGGTGGTCACCAGCCGCTGGGTCGACCCGTCCAACCGGCCCGCCGGCGGCCTCGAGCTCGGATTCCCCCGCAATGTCTGACGCGATGCCCGACCTGTCCGCGAGCGCCGCGACTGCCGCGAGCGACCGCGCCTACGACCTCGACCGGCGCCACGTGTTCCACTCCTGGTCGGCGCAGGCCTCGCTCGACCCGATGGTGGTCACCCGGGCGGAGGGCTCCTACGTCTGGGACCGGCACGGCAACCGGCTGCTCGACTTCACCTCGCAGCTGGTCTTCACCAACCTCGGCCACCAGCACCCGCGCGTGGTCGCAGCGATCCAGGCCCAGGCCGCCCTGCTCTGCACGGTCGCTCCGTCGCACGCGAACGCCGCCCGCTCCGAGGCCGCCCGGCTGATCGCGTCGCACACCCCCGGTGACCTCGACCGGATCTTCTTCACCAACGGCGGCGCCGACGCCAACGAGCACGCGATCCGGATGGCCCGGCTGCACACCGGACGGCACAAGGTGCTCTCGACCTACCGCTCCTACCACGGGGGCACCCACCTCGCCGTCAACGTCACGGGAGACCCGCGGCGCTGGCCCAACGACAACGGCTCCTCCGGCACCGTGCACTTCTTCGGCCCGTTCCTCTACCGGAGCGCCTTCTCGGCGACCACGCCCGAGGAGGAGGGCCAGCGGGCACTCGCCCACCTCGAGCAGGTGATCGTGATGGAGGGCGCCGCGACGATCGCCGCCGTGATGCTCGAGTCCATCCCCGGCACCGCCGGCATCATGGTGCCGCCGCCGGGCTACCTGACCGGAGTCCGCGAGCTGTGCGACCGCTACGGCATCGTGCTGATCGCCGACGAGGTGATGTCGGGCTTCGGGAGGGCTGGTCGCTGGTTCGCGATCGAGATCGACGACGTCGTGCCGGACCTGCTGACCTTCGCCAAGGGGGTCAACTCGGGCTACGTCCCCCTGGGTGGTGTGGCGATCAGCGAGGCGATCGCGGCCACCTTCGCCGACCGCGCCTACCCCGGCGGGCTCACCTACTCGGGCCACCCCCTGGCCTGCGCTGCGGCCGTCGCGACCATCGAGACGATGGAGGACGACCACGTCGTCGAGCACGCAGCCCAGCTCGGCACCGACGTCATCGGACCCGGTCTGCGCGAGCTGGCCGCGAAGCACGACTGGGTCGGGGAGGTGCGCGGCACCGGCGCCTTCTGGGCGATCGAGCTGGTCACCGACCGCGAGAGCCGCGAGCCCCTGGCCCCGTACGGCGCCAGCAGCCCAGCCATGTCGGCCATCCTCTCGGCCTGCCAGCGACGCGGGCTGCTGCCCTTCGCCAACTACAACCGGATCCACGTCGTCCCGCCCCTGACCACGACGGCGCAGCAGGTGCGCGACGGCCTGGCGATCCTCGACGAGGCTCTCAGCGAGGCGAGCTCCGGGTAGGCGGGATCGGTCGTCGGGCGCCTCGGCGCCGGCGGTCAGGCCGGCGCGGCCACGTAGAGCTTGCGCAGCGTCGACCGGATCTGCCAGGTGGTGCGGTCACCGGCCTTGAGCAGCACGACCACACCGGGGGCCAGCTCGAGCGACGAGCTGCCGCCCTCGGTGTGCAGGGTCAGGGTCGCGTCGCCCGAGACCACGACGAAGACCTCGTCGACCTCGACGTCGACGACGGTGCCCTCGGTGATCTCCCACAGCCCCACGTGGGTCTCACCGAGGCTCACGAGCGTCGTGTCGCCGGTGCGGGGCGTGCCGGCCCGCACGCTCTCGGGGGCGAGGGGGGACGGCTCGAGGTGGGCGGTGAGGACGTCGGCGGCGAGCAGGCGCGGGTGGGGTGAGGTCATGAGTCGAACCCGAGGCCGAGGCGGTCGAGGACCCGCAGGAACGAGTTGCGTTGCCCCTGCTGGTGATCGGCCCGGTCGAGCGACCACTTGGTGAGCGCGATGCCGACTCCGGCCAGCGGCTCCGGCGGGAAGGGCAGGGGCAGCTTGCGCACCATCTCGAGTCGCGTGCGCGGGGTGTCCTGGTCAGTGAGCCGGTCGACCATCACCTGGGCGGCGAAGCGGGTCGCTCCCACGCCGAGACCGGTGAACCCGGCGGCGTAGGCCACCCGGCCGCGACGGGCCGAGCCGTGGAACGCGGCGAATCGGGTGCAGGTGTCGATCGGGCCCGACCAGCGGTGGCTGAACCGCACCCCCTCGAGCTGCGGGAAGGTCGTGAGGAAGTGCGAGGCCAGACGCTCGTAGCTGGCGGGCCGCTCCTCGTGCGAGGCGCGGAGACGCCCACCGCGGGGGTAGACCGCGTCGTAGCCGCCGTAGAGGACCCGGTTGTCCGCGGTCAGGCGCGCGTAGTGGAACTGGTTCGCGAGGTCGGTCAGGCCCTGCCGGTGGTGCCAGCCGATCGCAGCCATCTGCTCGGTGCTGAGCGGGTCAGTCATCAGCACGTAGTCGTAGACGGGCACCGTGAGGGGCCGTGCGCGGCGCAGGAGTGGGCGAAAGACGTTGGTGGCCAGCGCGACTCGCTTGGCCCGCACGGTTGCCCGCGCCGTCCGCACCGTCTGCACCTGCTGCCCCGCCAGCCCGGCGGCCCCGTCCAACGCCTCGACCGCAGAGTGCTCGTGGATCTCGACACCGAGCTCGGCGGCGGCCCTGGCCAGCCCGGCCGCGAGACGCCCGGGGTGCACGAGCACGCAACCCTCACGCTCCCAGGCACCCGCGAGGAAGATCGGTGAGTCGATCTCGGCCCGGACCGCCGTCGCATCGAGATGGGTCGACGGGTCGGCGGAGACCCAGGGCACCTGGTGCTCCTCGACGGCCACGGACAAGGACCCGGTGCGCTCGAGCTGGCAGTCGATGCCGAGCGCGGCGACGTCGGCCTCGAGCCCGGCGAGGTTCTCCTCGCCGAGCCGGGCCAGCTCGTCGTACTCGCCTGGCCAGCGGCTGCGGCCGTTCTCCTCGCCGTGGGTCAGGCTGGCCTCGCAGAAGCCGCCGTTGCGTCCGGAGGCCGCCCAGCCGATGGTCTGGGCCTCCAGCAGCACCACGCGCAGGCTCGGGTCGCGTCGCTTCGCGATGATGGCCGTCCACAGGCCGCAGTAGCCGCCGCCGACGACGACGAGATCGGCCACCGTGTCGGCGGTCAACGCCGGGTAGTCGGTCGTCGCTGCGTCGCGCTCCTGGTCCTCGAGCCAGAACACCGCAGACCGGGTCGTGCGCAACGACTCCTGCACCAGACCAGGTGCCGGTCGGCGGCGCTCGTAGACGGTGGGCTGCAGGCGTCCGGGCACCCGATCATCATGGCCCCTGCCGAGCGCTGCGTCTCGAGCAGTTCGTCAGCTCACCGTCCCGACGCCGACACTGTGTCGGGCCCTGGGCGGAGCCGACCCGCGGGGGAGGGGGACCAACGGGACGAGGCGCCGGTCAGCGGGAGCGGAGGCAGGTAGCCACGACGTGCAGGTCGCGCACCAGCGCGGCATACTCGACGTCCTGGTGTCGGGAGCGGTGGACGGTCGTCGGGCGGGCGGTGACCACCACGACGGGCGACGGTGACAGGCGCAGGTGCTCGGGCGCGCTCAGCCGCCGACCGCGGTGCTTGCGCAGACCGATGCCCGGTCCGAGCACGGCCCGGGTCACCGTCCGACCGAGCAGCACCACGACCTGCGGGCGCACGATCCGCAGCTCGGCGTCGAGATGGGGGCGACAGCTCGCCACCTGCTCGGGCAGGGGCGCCACGTGACGTGCCGTGGGGTCGTCGCCGTCGAAGCGGCTGTGCTTGACGAGGTTGGTGAAGAACACGGCGTCCGGGTCGATGCCGGCATCGGCGAGAGCCCGCCTCATCAGCATCCCCGCTCGTCCGGTGAAGGGACGACCCTCGCGATTCTCCGTGCGCAGCGGCTGCTCGCCGACCACCATGACGCCCGCCCGTCCGGGGCCCTGGCCCATCACGAGGTGCGTCGCCGTGAGGTGCAGCTCGCACTCGCGACAGTCCAGCGCCTCGGCCCTCAGTGCCGGGAGGTCGGCGGCGCGGCGCACACCGTCTTCGCCCATGCCGGCTTCCCCCTCGTCGACGACACGGCGAACCCGCGGGTGTCGAGGGAGTCATGGTGTCACGAGGGTGGGGGGCCGACGAACCCGGAGCGGACCGCTGCCGCGGGCGATCGCCATGGACGGGCACGACGAGAGGGCCCCGACCGCTGGCGGCGGTCGAGGCCCTCTCGTCATGGCGGCGGGTGCGTCCCGGGACCGGTGTCGTCCCCGGGAAGCCCCCGGTCGCCTAGAGGGTGATCTTGTTGAGAGCAGACGGCGGGCTGGTCCCCATGACTGCACCGCTCCCGTCGACGGCCCTGACCGTCAGCGGCTTCTGCCCACAGGGGGTGGCGTAGGTGCCTCCGAGGTTGCACGCCGGCGGCGGCATCCCGACCGCAGTGACGGTGAACGATCCCGGAGCGATGAGGGAGACGGTGAGGCCGGCGGCCCCCAGGGTTGCCGGGTCGAAGGTCGTCCCCGCCTCGGTGAGGTAGGGCATCAGCTTCATCGAGGCCACGGCGGGGTCGGTCGATGTCGCCGTGATCACCAGCCGTTGCTTCCCCGTCCGGTAGATGTTGTTGAGGGTGATGTTGGTCGGGACGAACGGGGCCACGACCACCTTGACCGTCGTCGGCGACGACGTGCCGTTGACGTTGGTCGCCGTCACCGAGAAGGTGTAGGTCCCCGCCGCCGTCGGCGTGAACTGCAGGGTCGACGTCCCGGCCGGTGTGGCCGCCGCAGGGGCCTGGCTCAGAGCCGGGGTCCCCGGGCCGGCCGTCTGCGCCCACGCCCAGGTGGGTGTCGGGTTCGACGTGCTCGTGGCGGTGAGCGTCACGAGGTTGTTGGCCGTGACGTTGTTCTGGTCGGCGATCGGGCTGATCGCCGGAGGCGGAGCCCTGGTGACGGTGATCGTCGAGCTGACGGTCGAGTCGCCGCACACGTTCGACGCGCTGAAGC
The DNA here is from genome assembly GCA_039889245.1 of Dermatophilaceae bacterium Soc4.6. Lineage (NCBI taxonomy): Bacteria > Bacillati > Actinomycetota > Actinomycetes > Micrococcales > Dermatophilaceae > Dermatophilaceae bacterium Soc4.6. The sequence goes on from JAZGVH010000002.1 coordinate 2,989,067, forward strand.
TGACGTAGTAGGTCCCGTCGGCCAAGCCGGTCGCGTTGAACGTCGGTGTCGGGGTCGTCGCCCCGGTGAGGGCGCCGTTGAGGTTGGTGCCCCCGGCGGTCGTCCCCGCGGTCCACTGCAGCGTGACCGGTGTGGTGACCCCTGTGGCGAGGCTGCCCGAGAGCTTGATCGAGCTCCCGTTGGCCACCGAGTACGGCGCCCCGTTGAGGGTGGGCGACGTGCAGGTGACCGCCGGTGGTGCGACGCTGCTGGGCCAGGGGCTGAGGACCCCGGCCTGGGTGCCGGTGATGCTCTGGTACCCGCCGTAGGCGAGGAACGGGATGGTGTTGAAGTTGTTCTCGGGGACGGGGGTTCCCGGCACGTTCTCCGGGAAGATGTACTCACCGATGGGGGCGTGGTACTGCCCGTAGTAGATCCCGTTCGCGGTGGTCTGGGCGCCCGGTGTGCCGGGGACCTGGCTGTTGGCGTTGGGGATGATCGTGCCCGGGTTGAACTGCGAGAGGCCGGTGACGACCGCCCGCACCTCACGGGTGGGTGGGATGAACTGGCCCGCCGGCGGCGGGGTGCAGGACTTGGTGGTGGCGGCCGACGCCGTGCACGGGGGCCGGAAGCGCCAGCGCCCGCGGACCGCCCCGGTGGGCGGGCCCTGGTCGGGCAGGATGGTGCCCCACTCCCGGTCGGTCGTCGCCCCGGTCGTCGGGTTGATGTCGATGCCGTAGAGGCGGATGAGGCGGGTCTCGTCGGTCGCCATCCCCTCGAACTTGGTGCGGATGGCGGCCTCCCCGGCGCCGAAGACGGTCAGGCCACCGGTGCCGATGAGCGAGACCTCGATCGAGACGTACGCCGGGTCGACTCCGGGCTGCGTGTAGATGCCCAAGCTGGCGGTGATGGTGTGGGCCGAGACGTAGCCCCCGGCGCCGTCCTGCTCGAGGCTCCCCGCGAAGGTGACGTAGTCGCCGACCTCGAAGGGGGCCTGCTTCTGCGGGTCAGCGCAGGCACCGCGCGCGCAGGTGCCCGCCTTGACGTCGGCGGGGGTGTCCATCCGGAACAGTGTGTAGAAGGCGCCACTGATCGGCAGGGCGGGCTGGGGGGTGATCCCCGAGGTGTCGCTACCCGTGTAGATCGGTCGGTTGTAACTCGGGCACTGAGGGTCGTCGGGGTTACCGGGCACGTTGGGATCGGCCGTGACCCGGGGGATGCACATGGGGAACCCGGTCTCGGCGAGGATGGTCGGGTTGTCCTGGTCGACCTGGAAGCGGTCGTCGGGTGTCCCGGCGCGCCCGTAGCGGCCGCTGCCGGCGGCGCCGTTCTGGTCCAGCGCGGTCGAGTTCGATGGGTCGTTGATGCCCACCCGGGTGCCCGTGCCCTGGACACCGGGGCGACCACCGACCTCCATCTGGCCGTTGGCGTAGTCGATGTAGCTGATGTATCCGGTGCCGGAGTTGAGCTCCTGCTGGGTGATGTGGACGAGCCCGGCGATGTACCGGTCACTCGTGCCGTTGATCACCCGGTTGCCGATGACGTTGACCTCGTAGGTCGTCGGGGGCCTGGGGGTGTCGCCGAGGGCCATCCCGGTCTGGGTGGGGCCGTACGGCGAAGGCGCGTGGGTGAAAAGCTCCTGCCACGTGAGGGCGTTCGCAGGGAGGATGACGACGGTCTCCCGCGGGATGACCACGGTATGGCCGTTGACCACGAGCGTGCCGCCCGAGTGGGCGTCCGTCTCCGTGCCCTGGGTCAGGGTCGCCGACTGGATGAAGCCGGTGATGTCGAACTGGGTGCTCGAGGCCACCGCGGGGATCACGGCAGCGGGGATGGCCGCACCGAGGGCACCGGCTCCCCCGCCGCTGGCGGCGAGGGCGGCACTCACGGCCAGGATGCCGACCGCCGACCAGGCGGGCCGTCGCCGCCTGTGGGGCGGTGGGGGGGAGCCGTCTCCCCCGTCGCTGGGTGGGGCGGTGAACCGCCTACTGAGTATGTCCAGGTGTCGCACCATGATCGTCGCCTTCTTCTCCTGCGTGGGTCGAGTCATTCGTGGATGTGGTCGTGGTCGTGGTTGTGGTTGTGGGCCAGGAAGTGCAGGTGTCTCGCCGGACGCTTCGGTCACATCGGGCCGAACCCGAGCCCGAGGGTCTGGAGCGCCACCGTCGTGAGCGAGATGACGGCGAGCAGGCTGGCCGCGCGGCGGGCGGGTGACAGCTCGGGCAGCAGGCGCAGCCGGCTCCCCTCGCCGAGGCACGCGAGGGCCGCGAGCAGGGCGCCGAGCTCGAGCAGGCAGGACACGACGTCGGCCGCACCCACCGGCTCTCGAGCGCCGCCACCGGGCCCGAACGGCAGGCCGAGGACCCGCGACCACGCCCAGACGACGAGCGGGCCTCCCGAGACCAGCACGGTCAGCACGAGCTGGGTCGACCGGTCGGGTCGCCCGGGCCCCAGCAGCAGCACCGATGCCAGGGCCCCTTCGGCGAGGCAGAGGACGACGAAGAACACGCCCGCCGCCGGCCACTCGGCGAGGTGCTCCGGGAGCACGGCCGCGTGGATGACGCCGGTGCCGACGAGGGCCAGCGCGAGCAGCAGCCGGACGTCGGGTGCGAGACCGGCCCGGTCCTGGGGCTCCCACGGGGACTGCCGGAGGAACCGCCAACCGGAGTCACCCCCCCCGCGCCCCACGAGATCGAGCCGACCCCCCCGGATCGCGATGACCCAGATCGTGACGACGAGGTTGGTCACAAGGATGACCCCAGCACCGAACCCGAGGGCCCTGAGCTGGAGGGCCATGGTGGCGTGCTGCATCCGCTCCAGACAGTCCGGGCCGGAGCACATTCCGCCGTTCCCGGTCGTCATCATCACGTTCTCGCGGGTCTGCAGGACGTAGTCGTAGACCGCGCTGAGGGCCACCTGCATCAGACCTGCGACGGTGCCGAACGCGACCACGAGGAGCCACGAGATGAGGAAGCCGAACCGGCCGCGGGTCCTGCCGAGCAGGCGGCGTGCCACCTGCACGGCGACCAGGACCGCGAGCGTCGCGAACGGGAGCGTGAGGAGCGAGTCGCGCCACCAGCTGAGAAAGGGCTGCTGGGTGCGCTCGACTGCCCCGACGGCCCCACGCAGGACGACCATCCAGAAGGAGTTGGCGAGGGCGAGGGCCACCGCGAGCGGGACGACCGTGCCCCAGGGAACCCGGGCACGGGTGGACCGGGCCCCCGTCCCCGTGGTCGCGGTCGTCGTCACCCTGACGGCCGTGGGGGGACGGCGCGTGACCACGCTCATGGCGTGATCTCCCACCCGAACATCATGGCGTGGTCCTCGTGGGCGAGGTTGTGGCAGTGCGCGACGTAGGGCCCGACGAAGTCGCGGAAGCCGCGGTAGACGATGACCGACTCGCCGGGGTCGAGCGCGACGAGATCCTCGCGGGAGACGTCCTCGGGGTGCGACGTGTCGCCGCCCGCCGTGACGTCTTTGCCGTTGCGCATGACGGTGCGGTGTTCCTCCATGTGCAGGTGGAAGGGGTGGACCCAGCCACCACCGCCGTTGCGGATCTCCCAGAGGTTGAAGCTGTTCTTCGGCTGCTGGGCCAGCGGAGTGAGACCGGCGGGGTTCTTCAGGCTCGTGGCCACGGTGTCGGGGGTGAAGGGCTGGCTGTTGATGAGCCACTCGATCTCCCCGCCACCGCTGCCCCGCTCGACCTCGAAGATGCTGCGGTTGTCGAGCATGCTCTGCCAGTTGCTCGGCAGCGGCGGTAGCCCGCGCAGCGGCGTCATCGGGCCGGGCATCACGCTGTTGTCCGGGGCGACGTCGCCGATGATGATCTTCATGATCGGCACGACGTACTTCGGGTCCGGGGAGAACCGCGAGGAGTTGGACCACATCCGCCCGTCGGGCATCTTCATGACGTTGGTGAGGTAGATGACGTCGCCCTTGGTGGTGGGTGTGCCGTCCTGGTACTTGGTGAAGTCGACGATGAACTCCCGACGCTTGGCCGGCCACAGCTCGAACGAGTCTCGGGTGATGGGGAAGGGCAGCAGGCCGCCGTCGGAGGCGATCTGGGTGAACTGCATGCACTGCTGCGCGTCGGGGATCCGGTACTGGCCCTCGAGCTCGGTGCCGCCGTAGCCGAGCGACGCCGCCGACTTCGGGCCCTGGGTCGAGCTCATGAGCTTGAGCTCGTAGATGCGCGAGACGGACGCGTCGAGGAACCGAAGGCGGTACTTGCGCCGCTTGACCTTCATCACGGGGTACGCCGTGCCGTTGACCGTGAAGATGTCACCGACGAAGCCGTGGCTGGGCATGTGCTTGTAGAAGGTCTTACCCCACCACTCCGGGTGCGTCGAGGGGTTCTTGGCGGCGGGGTAGTCGCCGTTGATGTCGTGGATGTCGAGGTGGGTCGTCACCCCGTCGTCCAGGCGGGCGTCGAAGAGCACCAGGGGCACGTCGTAGTTGACGTCGAACGAGCCGTCGAGGTGGTTCTTGCGGACCCCCGGCAGGCGCAGCCCCTGCCGCTCGTCCCCCATGTCCATGCCGCCCTTGGGGTCGTAGATCGGGTAGATCCCGACCATCCCCTTGTAGACGTTGGCGCCGGTGTGGTCCATGCGGTGGTCGTGGAACCAGAAGAAGCTCTGCTTCTCCCGGTCGTCGTTCCCGGCGGGCCAGTTGAGGTAGAGGTTGTCCACCCAGGCCTGCGGCATGTAGCCGTTGTTGAGCGGCCCCCGCGTGCGGGAGTAGTGCGGGTTGCCGTCGCTCTCCGGCGCCGTGTGGGCGTTGTGGAGGTGGGTGAGGAACGAGTAGTCGGGGGAGCCGAAGTCCTGTCGGTCGAGGCCGAGCGGGTTCTCATCGAGGCGGTTGATGAAGCGCACCAGGGCCGGCTTGCCGTACTCCGCGTTGATCCGCGGTCCGGGGAAGGTGCCGTTGAAGCCGTAGATGGTGCTGGCGGGCAGGGCCCGTCTGGTGCCGGCGGCGTAGGTGTTGCCGGCGGCGTCGAAGGAGACCGTCGGGCGGCCGCTGGAGTTGATCGGCAGGACCTGGGAGGTCGTGAAGCTGTGCTGGCGCACGAGGCACTCGATCTTGTAGACGATCGGGTCGGGGCAGCCGATCTGGTTGGGCCAGATCTGGTGGCCCTCGTTGCCGATGGAGTTCTGCTGGTAGTAGGCCGGCCCGGGAGGCTGGGCCCAGGCGCTGAACTCCGACACCGGTGTCGGAGCCAGGGCCTGGGGGATCGGGAGGGGGTCCCGGAAGGGCGAGACGATGAGGGGGCTGGTCGGGAAGTCCTCGAGATAGAGCAGAGCGTCGCCGATCGCCGTCGACGCGGCGGCGAACGCCCCGTCAGCCGAAAGCAGGCCACGCTGGGCGAGGAACGGGACCCCGAAGCCCTGGGCCGCCGCGACGGCCAGGCCCAGGCCCCCTGCTGCACCGAAGCGCAGGAGGGTGCGTCGGGGGATCCCGATGACGGGCTCCGGGGACGGCGGGGCGAGGAGGTCTGACGGCGCGACGCTCGTCAGGTCCAGCTGACGCGGGAGGGCGGCCGACCGTGAGGTGGCGCGCTGCTCGCCGGGCTCGGACTCGTCGTGGTTCTTGACAGTCATGGCATGCTCCGTGTTGGTGGTGTTGTTGGAGTCGAGGCGGGTGTTCGCGACGCTCTCCGGCGGTCGTTCCGGTCCTGCATCAACTCGAAGCGTGGCCCGGGGGCCTTGAAAAAACCTTGAGCCAGAAGGGTTCTCAGCCCCGGCTCAACGACTGACCCGAGGCGCAGCAGCTGCCCAGCCCGCGAGCGCACCGGCTGCGGTCAGGCCACGCCGCGGTCTACTCCGTTCCAGCACTGGGCGACCCTGAGTCGCGTACTGTTGGTGCGAAGGGACGGTGGCCGTGACGACGAGACACTCGCAATATGGTGATCGGAGGCGCCCGACGTACGGGCGCCGACACCGGCTGCCTTCTGCCGCGGTCGGATCAGCCGTTCTCGCTACAGGGGTTCTTGCCCTCGTGGGACTCTTCGGGTGCAGCGCGACCCCGAGCGGCGGTACGCAGGTGCCTACCGCCGCCGGGAGGACAGCCCTCGGACGGGCTGGGGTGCCAACGGGATCCGCAGGACCGGTGTCGACGCCGCCCCAGGGCGACGGCAGCGCCGCCCCTGCTCCTTCACGAGGTGACGCGGACGTCGTCAGGATCGAGAAGTGCTGGACGACAGCCACGCCCACCCGCGGTGGCCAGCTGCTCGTCAAGGCCTCGAGCTCCGACCCGGCGGCCCACCTGCTCGTCTACGCGGGTGACGGCTCGCTCATCGGCGAGGTGCAGAACGGCGGCGGTGGACGCTACGGCGGGAGCGTCATGCCGTACCAACGTTCTGACCCGGGCCGGTGCGTCGTCAGGAGCAGCAGCGGCGGCACGTCGACCGCCCCCACTGGTGCGTTCCAGGCCGAGAACTGACCCGGCACAGCACGGCGGTCACTGCGCGGCCACGGCGTTGGATCGCGACGACGCCAGACCGATCCCGATGGCGTTGACCGCCCTCACCTCGAAGCGGTAGGTACCGGCCGGGAGGACGACGAACTGCTTCCGGACGGACGCCGCCACGGTGATGCTGACAGGTACCCCGACCGGGGTGATGCCGTCGGTGTCCATGAGCAGAGCGGTCACCTGGTACCCGGTGATCTTGCTCCCGCCGGTGCTCGTCGGGGCCAACCAGGTCGCGAGGGCGGACAGCTCCCCCCCGGGCAGCCCTGGTGCGGCATTCCCGATGATCGGGGCCGACGGCGGGGTGCGGGGGGCGCTCGCCTTGATACCGGCCGACGCGAGCGACTTCTTGCCCACCCCCGCGGCGTTCACGGCGCGCAGCACGAACGTATAGGTCACTCCGGCGGTCAGTCCTCCGATCGTCGCCTGCGACACCGGCCCCTGCACGGTGTCGGTGCGCACGAGGACGCCCGAGACGCGCACGAGGACGAGGTAGCTCGTGATCGGCGACCAGCCGTCGGCGCCCGGGGTCCAGCGCAAGGCGACCGACTGGTTGGCGCCGACACCCGTGACCCCGGTGGGCGCCGACGGCAAGGTGATGGGGACGACGACCGTCGAGGGCGGGCTGACGGTCGTGCCGGTGGCGGTGAGGGCCTGCACCTGGAAGGTGTACGGGGTACCGGCGGTGAGCGCCTTGACGGTCAGGGTGGTCGTCGTCGTCGGTAGGCCGACGACGGTGCTGACGACGGTCCCCCCGGTGGAGGTGACGACCGTGTAGGAGGTGACCGGCGAGTCCGTGCCCACCGGGGGGGCCCACGCGAGGAGGGCGCTGGCAGCGCCGGGCAGTGCCGACGTGATCGTCGGCCACACTGCCACAGGCAGGGTGGCGACCGTGACGGTCTGGTCGGAGAACTTCAGCTTCTCGATGTTGAAGAGGGTGTCGCTGCCGTCGCTGACGAGCTGGCCGATGACGTTGGGACCCGTCTGGGTCACGGTGACCGTCCCCCCCGCGACGGTGACGCTGTAGTTGCCGCGCGGTCCGGTGTAGACCGCGGTGTCGACCGATGACGCGTCGTTGGTCGGGCTGGTGATCTCCCGGACCGTGACGAGATCTCCGGGGTCGAGGAGCCCGGAGCCCACGGCCTGCTGGAGCGTCATGCCGTCGGTACCGGGCCCGAAGGTGCCAGACGTCGCGGTGTGCTCGATGAGGTCGGTGGTGCCCGTCTCGGTGGAGGCGTCAGCCGGGTTCGTGCGCACGCTGATCCGCACGCTGAGGGCCCGGTCGCCGTCGATGATGTCGTTACCGCCTCGGCCCGCGATGGTGTCGCTCCCGGCCCCGCCGAGGAGGATGTCGCCCTCGCCCCAGATCGGGCCGGAGAGGGGACAGGAGCCTGCGGCGGACCTGGCGACGACCGCGCCCAGGTCCCCGGTCAGGGGCTGGGGGACGATCGCCCCGAGGCCGGCGATGCGGTCCACCCCCGCCTGGTCGAGGACGTCGCAGCCGATGAAGCCGGCGCCACCCACTGTGCGTGGGACCACGTCCGTGCCGCTGATGACGTCGTCGAACGGTGAGCCCGAGTCGCCCTCGACCTCCTGCCAGCGGTCGCGGTTGGCCGTGATCGGGATGGGCAGCCCGGCCTGGGCGTTGTTGATGTTCATGTCGTCGCTGGCCGGTGCGGTGTCGAACTGGTGGATGGCCCAGTCGAAGCCGCCTGAGCCGATGTTCTTGTCGATGCTCGAGGTCTGCGCCATGATGTCGTCCCCGCCCTCAGCCTGGTAGTCGTTGTCTCCCGTCTGGCCGATGAGGACGTCGTTGCCGGGTGAGGCCTCCCCAGGGTCGTTGAGGAAGGGTGCCCCGTGGTCACCCTGGAGCAGGTCCACGCCCTGGCCCCCCTCGATCCAGTCGTCGCCACCGTCACCGAAGACCGTGTCGGCACCCTGGCCGGCGATGATGAAGTCGTTGCCCGGGCCGCCGAAGGTCTCGTTGTCGTTGGCGCCGCCGTTGATGAGATCCTGGCCGTCGCCGCCCAGGAGGATGTCGTTGCCCAGGCCGCCGTCGAGGTAGTCGTTGCCCGGTCCGCCCTTGAGGACGTCGTTGCCCGACAGGTCGGTGATGATGTCGTTGCCGTCGCCGCCGAGCACCACGTCGTTGCCGCCCCCACCGTCGAGCACGTCGTTGCCGGCGCCGGCCCAGATGGTGTCGTTGTCGTTGCCGCCGTAGACGCGGTCGACGCTGGAGGTCCCCTGGTAGACCGCCTGGCCGTTGACCCCCGGCCGGTCGACCGAATTGGTCTGCCGGTACTGGATGGTCCCGTTGGGCTGGCGCAGCAGGAGCAGGTTCTCGTTGCAGTCCGTCGTCGAGGGGTCGTCCGCCACCGATGAGCCGAGCTGGGTGAACCCGGCTGGTGTCCCGGCGAGGTGCGCGAGGTCGAAGCGGCAGTCGGCCGTTGCGAAGGAGTCCGCCTTCAGGGAGCGGGTGTTGTCGGTGTTGCGCTGGACGAGCTCGGCGAAGGAGTTCCCCTCGAGCTGGCTGCGCAAGTTGAGGCCGGCGGTCCGGGCGATGTAATAGAACCGGTCGCCGTCCTGCAGGCCCTCGAGCTGGCTCTGGAAGACGTAGTTGAAGGTGCTCCCGAGCAGGCCCCCGAAGACGTTGGTGACCTCGGCGAGGCCACCGACCCACAGGTCGACGTCGTCGACGCCCGTGGTCGTGACGCCGTTGGCGCCGTTCGACCACGCGGCGGTGCCGAGCATGAAGTCGGCCGCGTCGGAGGGCGGGGAGTCGGAGGGCCCCGGGCTGACGATCGCCCGGGCGGCGTTCCGCTTCGCCGTCACCGTGGTGGCCGCGAGGATCGACGGGTGCCGGCCGTAGGCCGCGACGAAGTTCACGAGGGACTCGGGGTGCTTGAGGTGCTGTCCGAAGTCGCTCCAGCTCGTGTACGGGGTCAGCTGACCGTCGGAGGTGCGGGCGAACAGCTGCCGGCGCACGTCGTTGAGCCGGGGGAGGCCGGCGTCTCGCCCCCGGGCGATGTTGAGCGTCGCCAGGTCGAGCGGAAGCCCAAGGAGGTTGTTGCGCAATGTCTCGGTGACGAACTCGTCGAGCTCGTTGCCGACCTGGCTGGATGATCCCATGACGATGCTGCCGGCCGCGGCCTCCGGGGTGAGCGTGCCGGTCGGACCCCCGTCGAAGTACGCCGGGGGGTTGAGGAAGGCGCCGAGAAGCGGGAGCGAGGTGTCCGTCTTGGACACCGTGCCGTCGGGGGCGACCGTCTCGACCCGCCGAGCCACCGTGTCGTTGAGCATCGAGTGCCCGAAACGGTAGACGGCAGAGGCGAACTCGGTGGAGATAGCGGGGTTGATGTCGGGGGAGTAGGCGTGGAAGGGCTTGATGAGCGGCTGCATCTTGCGCGCGAACTCCTCGAAGACGGTGTGCTGGTACTCCATCTCGGTGACGTACCGGGCGGCCTGGAAGAGGCGCTCCCCGTAGCCGTAGCCCGAGCCGCTCGAGGTGTCCTGCCAGGCGGCCAGGGCCGCCGCTCCAGCGGCCGAGGTGTCACCGCGCAGGGTGGTGTCGATGTCGGCGACGAGGCGGTCGTGCTCGGAGTGGAAGACCTGGTGCACCGCCGAGAGCGCGATGTTCTCGTTGCACCGTCCGTCGCCGCAGGCGAAGTGGGCATTGAGCATCTCGTCGTCGTAGGTGCCGCGCGGCTGGTGGGCGAAGTCGGCCGACGGCGTGTTGTCGGCATCCGGCACCGGTGCCACAGGGGGCGTCGCCGGGTTGTGGTCGGTGTCCTGCGGGCTGGGGTCGGCGTTGTGGGCGATGTCGGTGAGGAAGGGGACGCCGAAGTGCAGGACGTTGGAGGGGACCGGAACCGGGTGCGCGGTGTCGCCCTCGACGAGTCCGGTCGCGGTGACGTACTGCGGCAGGCCGCGGGCCGGCCCGGGGATGAACTTGCCGTAGGGGTCCGAGGCGATCATCGGCACGTCGGTGACGTCCACGTCGACGAGGGCCAGGCCGAGCAGCTGGGCCGCCTGGGCCTTGACGGAGGCCCAGGTTGCCAGCCCCGTGCGCCCGTCGGGAGACCCGGCATACGTCTGGCCCGGGCCGAGGCCGCCGAGGAGGCGGCCCGTCGTCACGGGGTGGCCCGCCGCGTCGCGGGCATACTCCCGCAGGAAGACCTGGTGGGAGGAGTGCGAGGCGTAGGTCTGGCTCTGGTCGACCCAGGGCGTGTCGGTGTTGAGGGCGTCCGTCACGTCGTCCGCGGTCCCGAGGATGCCATCGGGCCCGGGCTGGTTCCGGGCCCGGGTGAGCACCATGAAGCGCTGGCTCGCTGGGAGGTCGTCGGCCGTCCCGACGAGGTGGTCCGGGCCGGCGATGAGCGGGTCGTCCGACCGGAGCGGGACGAAGATCGTCCCGCCACCCTTGACCGTCTGGTCCACGCCGTGGTCGAAGAACTGGCCGAAGAAGGTGAACAGGCTGTTGTACGGCGGCGAGAGACCCACGTCGGTCGTGACGTTGGGGATGAAGAGGGTCTGGTGCGAGGGCGTGCAGCCGTCGGGTACGCCGGCCACCGGCGGGACCGCGTCGAGCTGCGGGTCGGTCGTGCAGGGTACGGCCGTCGCGCCCGGGGTCTGCGAGCGCACGGGGTGGGCAGCGGCGGCGAGCGCAGCCGGGTTCGTGCTCGTCTGGTCGACGATCAGGTTGCTGACGACGCGAGGCTCAGAGTCGACGACGACGTTGCCCACGGACTTCTGGGCGTAGGACGTCGCCCCGGGGGGGCCGACCGGGAAGGCGGCCGTCACCGGTTCGGCGTCGCGGAAGGCCGGGGTCGTGAGGCGGGGGAAGCTGCCGTCTGCGGCGGCGAAGCCGGCGTTGCCGGTCTTGAGGTTGTTGCAGGTCCCGTCGACCGTCCGCAGCCCGTACGGCGTCAGCACGTCAGGCACCTGCTCGGCGTCCGGGATGCCGTCCCCGGGCTGGTTGAGCAGCGTCCCACAGGGGTTGGCCGGGGTGCGGGTCATCGTGTGGCGCTCGGCGATCTTGATCTGCCGAAGGACGTAGGCCAGGTCACCTGTCGTCACCGTGAATCCCTGCCCGACCGGGGCGGTGGACCCGTGGGCCGGTAGTGCGGCGGCCTGCAGGATCAGGGAGATCCCCACCAGCGCCGTGGTGACCGCCGCGCGAGGGCGCGATGGACGAGGAACCCGCCGAGTGGGTCGCCGCATGGCTTGCCTGCCTTTGACCTGGGTGAGATGAGGACGCCCCTCCACGATGACGACCCCACCTTGGAGATTCCTTGTGCCCAGGCGGTGTGACCGCGCGTGCGGGGCGGGCTCGAGGCGCCCCGGGTCGGCTCAGGAGATCGGGTTGCAGGAGCTGGCCGAGAAGGCAGCCCGGATGTGCTCGAGGAGGACCTCGGGCGCTACGTCCTTCAGCAAGAAGCTGTGTGCTCCCGCCTTGCGGGCCTCGTCCTCGGCGGACACCCGCCAGGTGAGGACGACCACCCCAGTGGCTGGCAGGAGCCGACGGATCTGGCGGGTCGCCTCGATGCCGTCGCCCCCGGGCATGGTGACGTCGAGGATGACCACATCGGGAGATGTGTCGAGAGCCATCGTGACGGCTGTCACACCGTTGTCGGCCGACCCACAGAGCACGAGGTCGGGTGCGGAGCTGATGGCCAGCTCGAGACCGAGCCGCACCATCGGATGGTCGTCGGCGAGCAGTACTCGTATCATCGGGCACCTCATGCTGGGGGAGGGCCACCGCGGGGGGCGGTCGGGCTCACCTCATGCTCCACCACTGACCTTGGCGATTTCTTAGGGCCGCGGAAGAGCAGCGACCTCACGCGTCGTGTCCCGGTCAGCGGGCCAGACCTCGAGTGCTCGGCCGGCGAGCAGGGGAAACGCGCCTCGAGCACCGTCCCGCACGTCGTCCCGTACGTCAGCGACAGCGTGCCGCCGAGGTCGGTCAGGGTAGCGGCGAGCAGCTGCAGCCCCATGTGTCCGTCCATCGGCTCGGCCGCAGACGGGCCTTCGCCGTCGTCCACGACCCGGACGACGTAGTGAGCCCCCGTCGGCCCCGCCGTCACCTCCATGGACTTGGCCCGAGCGTGCTTGAGGACGTTCTGCACCCCCTCCCGGACGATGCGATAGGCCATCCGGGAGACGTCGAGGGTCTGGTCCGTCGTGTCGACATGGACGCGGGTCCGAACCCCTTCGTGCTCGGCACGCAGGGCGAGGGCCTCGACCGCCTCGGCCAGCCGTCCCTCACCGAGGTTGCCGGGGTACAGCTCGGTGAGCATGTCGCGCAGCTGCGCCACGTCCTTGAGGAGGAGCCGGTGGGTCTCGCCGAGCAGCTCACGGGTCGAGTTCGCCGAGGCGTGGAGGCCGGCCGCGATGGACGGCAGGGCGAACCCGATCCCGGCGAGGTCCTGGATGACGCCGTCGTGCAGCTGCGACGCGATGCGGTGACGCTCGAGCTCGGACGCCGAGAGGGCGTGCTGCATCATCAGCTCGCGCTCGGCCAGGCCGCGGTCCACCCGCCGCGCCAGCGACAGGGCGAGGGGGAGCATCGCCAGCGCGAAGATCAGCAAGGCCGCGAAGACGAGCGGGATGAGTTCGTGCAGCAGGGCCCACTGGGCTTCGTCGATGCGCACCACCGACCAGTAGGTCTCGACCACCACGGGCAGTCCCTCAGGCGTCGTCGTGGGGGTGTACACCTCGAGGAGCTGGCCTTCGGCGACCTCCAGCGCGTTCTCGGGCTGGTCGAGGTGGGTGACCTCGGCGACCTGGGAGGAGGCAGCGGGCGTGGCGAACAGCCGGACGACGTCAGCATCGAGGACGAAGGTGCGACCGACCAGCTCCTTCTCGTCGGCCCACAGCACCCGACCCGACTGGTCCCACAGCTTGATGTGTCGGACGCTGCCGTCCTTCATCCGGCTCTCAAGGACGGACACCAGCTCGCTGTCCGGGTTGACCCGTGTCCCGGTCATCCCGTGCGCGAGCAGGGGGGTCACGGAGATGCGGGCGAACATGCCACCCCGGAGGGCGGCGTCGCGCAGCGCCGACTTGGAGGCCATGTCGCGGGCGACCCAGTTGCTGGCTGCCCCCACCACGATCAGGAGGGCGAGACTGGCGACGGCGAAGGAGATCATCGACCGTCTGACCACCGCCCCGGAGCCGCTGCGGCGGCCCCGGTGACCCTCAGGCCGAAGGTAGGGCATGGATCAGACCCCGGCGGGCCGCCATGACGACGGCCTCGAGCTGCGAGTGGGCACCGAGCTTGGCAAGGAGGTTCTTGACATGTCCCCGAGTCGTGCTGACCGAGATGCTGAGCTCGTGGGCGATGGTCCCGAGACCGACCCCGGCGGCGAGCATGCGGAGCACCTCCAGCTCGCGCGCTGTCAGCCCCGGATCCGGGTGTGGGGGCGAGGACCCCATCAGCGACCGGAGGAAACGCGGGGGCACGCTGAAGCCGCCGCGCTCCGAGGTGCGCAGCACGCTCAGGATCTCCTGGAGGTCACCGGCCTTGGGCACCAGCGCGCACGCGCCCGCTGCCGCGGCGCGCGACAGGAGCGCCGAGTCGATGTAGGCACTGAGGATGACCACCCGCAGCTCGGGGAACTCGTGGGTGAGGACGGCTGTGGCCGACACCCCGTCGCCGTCGCCGAGGCGCACGTCCATGACGACGATGTCGGGACGGTGGGCCCGCACAGCTGCCAGGCCCCCGGTGACCGACGTCGCCGTGCCCAGGCACACGAACCCCTCGACGTGGGAGAAGGCCTGCGCGAGCAGCTGGGCGAACACCAGGTGGTCGTCGATGATCAGCACCGTGGTGGCGAGGACCTCGCCAGTCGCGGAAGGCTCTGTGTGCGTGCTCACCAGTCGACCCCCGACCCTAGAGTGTGCCCCGAAGTATCCCGTGCCCACCGCCGCAGGGACAATAGCCCGATGGGCCCAGATGACGTCGTGGGGCGGCCTCAGGTCATGAGCCGGTGAGCAGACGCACGGCGGTGCGCGAGAGGTCGTTGTCGAGGGCGGGCGTTCGCAGACCGGGGACCCCCTCGAGTGCCTGTCGTAGCAGAGTGAGCAACAGCCTGAGCTCGTAGCGGTGCCGCTCGCCAGGCGCACTCCGGCTCGAGTGCGCCAACACGGCGAGGTACAGGTCGGCCGTCTCGTCCACCGGCTCCTGTCCCAGCTCGTCGACGAGCTGGGACCTCAGCCTGAGGTAGGTGCGCAGGGCCCGGTTGGTGTCACCGCAGAACCACTGCGCGCGCATGAGGTGCCGCCAGGCCTCCTCGTGGCGGGGGTCGTAGCGGATGGCGGCCTCGGCGAGGGGTGCAGCCCGTTCGGGCAGTCCCAGGGCCAAGGCGCACTGGGCCCCGCGGGTCAGGAGCGACGAGAGCAGCTGGTCGACCTCCTCGCGGGCGTCGATCGCCCACGCGGAGTAGGCCTCGTGCGGCAGCAGGCCTCCGGAGCACATCGCCAGGGCCCGCTCGCCGGAGGACACCACCTCGCAGAAGGATGACCGTGGAGCCTTGTCAGCCAGAGCCCGGAGGTCAAGGAGGTCGACCGTGCAGCGCGTGGTGTCGAGTGCATAGCCGTTGTCGGCCGTCGCGAGCACCGACGTGCGTCCGGTGCCGAGGCTCGTCCCGTGTCGCAGGACCGAGATGTAGCTCTCCAGGCCGGCGACGTACGACACCGGTGGAAGACCCTCCCAGAGCAGGTCGGCCAGCATCTCCTTGGAGAGGACCTGACCGGCGTGAAGAGCCAGGATCTCGAAGAGCTGGCGGGGCTTCGTCCCCAGCCGGCCCGACTCGAGCGTTGTGCGACCGTCGATCTTCGTTCCCGTTCCCCCGAACAGCGTGATGTGCAGCATGCCAGACCTTCCCCACGAAGTGCCCCGCTCGACGCCCCCGTCGTCCACCCAGGCCCAATGGTGATGGGCCGGCCCCCGCCCGTCCAGCCCCACCTTCATCGGTCCGGGCCCCCCCAAAATGGGGGGCGACTCAGCGCGACCCGGAGGCGACGGCTTTCAGGACGGGGAGCAAGGGGTCGGGGGGTGAGGTCAGCACCGACAGGTCGTCGGTGGCCGTGCGGTCCAGGTGCCACACGAGGTATCCCGATGCGCCTGCCCCGAACGCCGCCCGGGCCTTGGCGTCGACGAGCTGGGCCCGTCTGGCGCGCCCCGCGTCGTCAGACGCGTCGATGCCGACCTCACCGACGACGATGGGCTTGCCGAGCAGCTTCGCGATCGCGAAGGAGCAGGCGATCGGGGCGTCGCGAGCCGTGCAGGTTGCCGAGGCCGGGTCGGGCAGGGCCCCCTCCTCGCTGCCGGGCATGGCCTCGGTGTCGGAGCCCCAGCGATTCCAGTCGTGCACCTCGGTGAAGTCGAGACCGGTCTGCGCGTAGACCTCGCGGAAGTCGGCGCCGCTGGCGCCCGGCGCGCCGTTCGACTGGCTGCCGAGGGTCACGAGGTGGTGCGGGTCGGCCGCCTTGATGACCGCCGAGATGTCGCCCGCGAACGACACGAGCACACTGCGGCCCTGCGCGTCGCGCTGGTCGGTCTCGGCCTCGTTGACCATGGTCCAGCCCAGGATCGTCGGGTCGTCCTTGTAGTGCTCCGCCATGACGCGCACGTAGTCGCGGTAGGACCGCGCGGCCCACCCGAGCGGCACCTTGTAGCCCTGGCTGTACCACTGGCCGTTGTCGGCCCGCGAGAGCGGCACCCGCTTCTCGCCGGTCGAGCAGTCGCCGGGCCCGTCCTCGAGCACGGGCATCACGCGCAGGCCCGCCTTCGCCGCCGCCGCGATGAAGCGGTCGACCCCGGCGAAGTCGGTGCCGCCGGCCGTGTAGGTCTGGTAGGCCCAGAACCGCACGACCGTCGCGCCGGCCTGCTCGCGGATGGCCTTCATCGTCTCGGCCAGGGCGCTGTCGTCGAGACGGCTCTGCGGCTGGCACGAGAAGACGTCGGACGCCGCACCGTCGTAGAGGTTGAACCCCACGAACCGGTACGGGGACCCGTCGAGCGTCAGCCCCGAGCCGTTGCGCGCCACGAACGACGTCGACCGGCTGCACGCACCGAGCCCCGCCGCGAGCAGCAGCACGCACACGACCGCCGCGAGCACCCCGACCGGACGACGGTGGGGGGCCTCAGGCACGGGCGGCCAGCAGCTCGTGGTAGACCCGGTCGACCCGCTGGGCCGCGGCGACGACCCCGTAGCGACGGGCGAGGGCTGCCGGCACGGTGGCCCGCCGCGGCTGGTGCCGCAGCCGGATGACGGCCTCGCGCAGCTCCCGCTCGTCGGTCTCGGGGTTCGTCGGCAGGGGCAGCCGCACGACGTGCTCGGGCAGGGTGTCGAGCTCGTCGAGGGCAGGAGCCTCGACGTAGGCGACGGGCAGACCGTTGCCGACGGCCTCGACGACCGCCATGCCGAAGGTCTCGTCGGCCGAGGCGCTGACGAGCACGTCCATCGCGCTCAGCACGGCCGTCACGTCGCCGCGGGCGCCGAGCCAGTGCACCGAGCCGGACACCCCGAGCTCGTCGGCGAGCCGTCGCAGCGCGGTGCCGAGCACCCCGCTGCCGGCCACGACGAGCACGCTGCCCTCGCGCAGCAGCGGAGCCACGGCGCGCAGCACGACGTCGAGGCGCTTGACGGGGTCGAGCCGGCCCACGGCACCGATGACCGTGACGTCGTCGGGCAGGCCCAGCTCGATGCGCACGCGGGCACGCCCGGCCGCGTCGAAGGTCAGTGCGTCGAAGTCGATCCCGTTGTCGGCGATGGTGATCCGGCTGGACGAGACCCCCCAGCCCACCAGCCGGTCAGCGGTCGTCGTCGACACCGCGACCGTGCGCGTCGTGAGCCGCTCGAGCACGCGGTAGAGCGCGTGCAGCCACCACGTGTGGGGCCGCCCCTCGATCGTGTGCTCCATGAGCGAGTGCTCGCTCGAGACGACGACCGGGACGCCGGCGAGGCGAGCGGCGGGGATGCCCCACAGCTGCGCCGAGAGCAGGTGCACGTGCACCACGTCGGGACGGTAGCGGCGCAGCACCCGCGCGAGCCGCAGTGGCGCGACGAAGCGGCGCCAGCCCTCCATCCCCAGCACCTCGACCCGCTGCCCCGCGGCCCGCATGCTGTCGGCGACCGGACCCCCCTCGTAGAGGGCGATGGTCGCCGCGTTGGTGCTCGTGCGACCGACGAGCAGCTCGAGCTGTCGCTCGGCGCCGCCGGTGGGCAGCGACGTGATGACGTGGACCACGCGCGGTGGTCGGTGGGCGGCGACCATCAGCGGGTCGGGGGCAGCGACGACGGGTGCGTCAGTCGGCCACCGGCGGAGCGGGCCGCGAGCACGCGGTCGTAGACCTGCGCCACCCCCTGCGCCGTGGTCTCCCACGTGGGCAGCGGGATCTGGAGCCGCTGGTGCGGGCCGCCGTGGGCGGCGGTCTCGGTCAGGGCGGACACCAGGGCGTCGGCGACGACCTCGACGGACGCGTCGGCCGGTATGCCGCGCACGAGACCGTCCTCGACGAGGTCGCCGGTGCCGGCGATGTCGAGCCCGACGACGGGCAGGCCGAGGGTGACGGCCTCCATGATGCCGACGGGGTGCGCTTCATACATCGACAGAGCAGCCATGGCGCTCGCGGCACCGAGCTCGCGGGCCATCCCCAGCCGGTCGGCGGGGGGCAGGCTGCGGATCTGCACCGCGTGCTCGACCCCGAGCTCGCGGGCGAGCGCCCACAGCGGCGCCTCGTAGTCGCCGCTGCCGAGGATGACCAGGTTGGCGCCGGGCACCCGTCGCTGGATGAGCGGCAGCGCCTCGATGGCGCGGTGGTGCCCCTTGTAGAGCTCGAGCCGGCCGCTGGAGACGATGCGACCCGTCTCGGGCAGCACGTCGACCGCGGGCGCGGGCAGCGCGCCGCCGTTGGGCACCACGGTAAAGCGGTCGGGGCTGATGCCGATGGCCTCGGAGAAGTGACGCCGCTCGAAGCGGCTCACCGCGATGAGGTGGTCGGCCCGGCGCAGCAGCGGCCCGATGGCCTTCCACTGCGCGCCGCGGATGCCGGTGCGACCGGGGGAGGAGTGCCCGCCGCTGTGGAAGGTGAGGACGTAGGGAGTCCTGCTCGCCAGGGTCGACATCATCGCCACCGGCGGCACGAAGGTGTGGACGCCCTGGATGTGCACCAGGTCCCACCCGCCGCGCGCGATGACCGGGGCGATCCCGGGTGAGAGGTAGTAGTCGCGCTCGCGAGGCCACGAGCGGCGACGGACGACGCCGTAGTCCCCCATGGACTCCTGCTTCGGCAGGGTGCCGCTGCGGTCGGTGGCGAGCACGGTCACGTCGTAGTCACCGCTCGCCGACAGGCGGGAGGCGACCTCGGCCACGTGCGTCTCGGTGCCCCCCATCTCGGGGAAGAACCGTTGGACGACGTGAAGGATGCGGGGCGGGTGGGCGGAGGAGGAGCTCATGTGGGTCACCGGTCGAGGATCAGGGTGCGGAGGGGCTGGGTCTGGTCGGGGCGGTTCAGGGTGATGGTGTAGCGCCCGCTGGTCGGGAGGGCGACGTCGATGGTCGTGGGCCGCGCGGGGTCGAGCACCACGAGGGGATAGCTGACCTCGTTGCCGTCGATGGCGGTGCGCAGCTCGACCGGCCCGGCCCGGTCGCTGCCCGAGATGACGACCGGCACCGTGGTGCCCTCGACCCGGCCGAGGGACATCTGCACCGGCGGGGTCTCACCGCTCGTGACCGACTGCACCGACATCGAGACGGCGACGCCGACGACGACGACCGCGGCCACGACCCAGGGCAGTGTGCGCAGGGTCACCGCGGTATGGGCCCGGGCCCTGCGCGGCGACGCGGGCCGGGGGGTGAGCGCCGCGAGGGCCAGGGCAACCAGCGAGGCGGCCCCGAGCGCGACCGTCCACGTGGTGCGGTGCAGCCCGAGCGCTGTGGACCCGAGCACGAGACCCACCAGCACGAGGGCGCTCAGCGCCCCGCCGATGCTCACCAGCAGGGCGTCGAGCCGCCCCAGCCGGCGCATCGTGGCCAGTCGCTCGGCGGCCAGCAGCACGCCGACCAGGGTGAGGCTGCCGGTCAGCAGGGCCGGCCCGGCGAGCAGGGCCGACCCGGTGCCGGCCACGACGACGGCTGCGCGCCAGACGAGGTCGGTGCGGCGGCCACCGCGGTGGTCCACGGGTGCCGGGTCTGCCGTCTGCAGGTCGGGGGCGATGGTCGTCATCGGGTGCCTCCTTCGAGGGCGCCCAGGTCGTAGATGACGACCGAGCCGTTGTCGTAGATGGCGTCCACGCCCGGCACCGACGAGAACTTGCGCAGCGCGGCGGCCGGCACGGGGGTCGTGCGGTTGTCGCCGCCGAACTCGCCGTTCTCGAGGTAGACGCCCTGGTTGGGCAGGCCGAACGCGTCGCGGCGGTCGGCCACGAGGTAGCGGATGCGCGCCTGCTTGATCAGGGCGACGTCCTTGGGGCCGAACTCGGGGTCGAGCAGCAGGCGCGAGGCATCGACGCCGGTGCCGATGTGGGTCACGGCATACTGCCCGCCCACGGCAGCGGCCAGGAGCCCGCCGATGCGGTCGGCCAGCACGACGCTGCCACCGGGGAGGTTCTCGGCCATCCAGTTGGCGGCCGCGAGGTTGTCGGCGTCGATGCTGCGGGCGTCGTCGGAGACCCGGAAGGGGCCGGGCAGCTGGGCGCTGACCGAGCCGGCGCCGAGCACGATGCTGCCGATGAAGACGACGGCGGCGCCGGCGGACAGCACGGCGGTGCGCCAGGCACGGGCGCGGTGCTGCCAGATCCACCAGCCGACGACGAAGGCGACGCCGAGGAAGACGAAGCCGGCGGCGCGGTCGCCCACCTCAGCCGTCGAGACGGTGAGGTGACCGCCGGGGATCACCGGGTAGACGACGGCGACCAGCAGCAGCAGCACGACGAGGGCCACGCGACCACGCACCAGCGCGCGGGCCCGCCACAGGGCGGGCACGAGCACGGCGAGGGTCAGCAGGATGGAGGCGATGATGGCGGCCTGCTCCCACGGCTGGGTCAGCACGCCAGCACTGTTCTGGAAGACCTTGCGCTGCTGCTGCCCCGTGAGCACCCGCTCCACCGCGGTGACCGAGCTCTCGCCGATGGCGCCGAGGTAGCCGAAGAGGGTGTTGCCGGGGTTGAGCAGCGTGACGGTGAAGGCGGCCAGCGAGGCGAGCACCATCGCGCCGAGCGAGGCCGCGGAGCTGCTGCGGCCCCGGCGCAGGACCAGCTCGAGCGCCCACCAGAGGATGAAGACGCCGATGAGCAGCGCGGTCGTCACGTGGTGGGTGAACGAGACGGCGACGACGGCCAGCACACCCGGGAGCAGGCTGGTACGGGTGCCCTGCCGACGGCTGGCGACGAGGTAGACCGCGAAGACCGCGAGCGGCAGCGCGAGGGTCTGGTAGGAGAACTGCGAGTTGAAGAAGAGCATCTGCGGGTTGCAGGCATAGACGACCACGGCAGCGGCGCCGATGCGCCGGGAGCGGGTGACGTGGGCGACGAGCAGCAGCAGGGCCAGGGCGATGACGACCCGGCTGGCGAGCAGGACGACCACGGCCGCCGTGTGCGGGGCGACGCCCGTCAGCACCTGCACGGCGTTCGTCGCGATCTCGAGGCCGGGGTAGTAGGTCGTGATCGGCAGCAGCGAGTTCGCTTCGAACAGCTGCCCCGAGTCGCCCAGCAGGCGCAGCACGTTGGCGTGGATGAGCTCGTCGTGGAACATGAAGCGCGTGGGGTAGAGCACGAGGCGGGTCAGCTGGAGCAGCACGGCCATGCCGACGGCCAGCAGCACGCGAGTGCTGGTGCGGGCGTGGGGCATGAGCACCCCGACCGCACCCGGCACGAAGACGACGAGCAGGCCCAGCACGTAGAGGAACTGGGTCGTGCTGTCGCTGCCGACGGCGCGAGAGGTGCTCACGGCATACGACATGGGCAGGAGGCCGGCGGCCATCAGCAGCAGGCCGGGACCGGGGCCGATGGCCCGCAGCGTGCGGCGCCAGCGGCGCACCCGGGGCGACGGCGCCGGGTGGGCCGCCGCGGTGACGGGCGTGGTGGCCGCGGTGGCGGCGGCGACCGGGAGGGTAGGAGCGTCGTGGTCGATGGGCTCGAGCGTATCGCCGTCCTCGCGGGAGCGGAGCACGGTGCGACCGCGCTGCCCCGGGCGAGCGGCGAGCGACAGCGGCACCACGAGGACGAGGGCCTCGACGGCGAGCACGCAGACCCAGCCGACGGCCAGACCGGCGGCGGTGCCCGTGACGCGCAGCCCGACGTAGGCCGCGACGAGCTCGGCGACGGTCATGCCAAGCATGACCAGCGTCGCCGACGTGGTGCGCTCCTGCACCCGTCGCAAGGCGACGAAGTGGTCCTTGACCACGAAGAAGAGGCCCGCCAGCGCGAGCACGCGCAGGATGGTGACGCCCTCGGCGGAGTACTGCGAG
The DNA here is from genome assembly GCA_039889245.1 of Dermatophilaceae bacterium Soc4.6. Lineage (NCBI taxonomy): Bacteria > Bacillati > Actinomycetota > Actinomycetes > Micrococcales > Dermatophilaceae > Dermatophilaceae bacterium Soc4.6. Next base: position 3,010,983 of record JAZGVH010000002.1, read on the forward strand.
CCGAAGACGGTGAGCACGTAGGGGGCCAGGGGGAAGAGCAGCAGGTTGGCCAGGACGCTGATGCCCAGCGAGACCGGCAGGGTGAACTTCATCCGGTCGAGCACGGCGCGCTCGTCGCCCTCGGCCGCGGCGAAGAGGCCGACCGTGATGGCGTAGGGCAGCGTGAAGACGACACCGGTCACCTGCAGCGCCGTCGTGAAGATGCCGTTCTCGCGGCTCGACACGACGATGAGCACCAGCAGGGGCAGGATCTGCAGGGGAGCCTGCAGGGTGGTGTTGAGCGCGTGGTGCGACAGCGCCAGGCGGCCGAGGCCGCGCAGGCGCTGTGGGTCGACCAGCTTGGACCCGTCCTCGAGCGCGCGGCCGCTGCGGGTGCGCCAGGCCACGAGGGGCAGCGACGCCAGGGTGCCGAGGGTCCACGCGAGGAAGATGGCCATGCCGCCCTGCTGCCCGGCCGCGGCGAGGGCGATGAGCACGACGAGCTTGGTGACGCTTGCGACGACGTTGCGCTCGGTCTGCAGGCGACCGGTGCCGATCACGAGGACCGCCTGGTCGGCGACGAGGCCGACGGCCATCAGCGCGGTGCCGACGGCGAAGAGCGCGAGCGTCGACGGAGTGCCGGCGATGGCCTCGAGGTTGGTGGCCCCGAAGCCGTGGATGGCCACGAGGGGCACGACGACCGCGAGCACCCCTGCCACGGAGCCCGCCACGGCGAGTGCGGTGCGCACGAGCACCCGCCGGTGACCTTGGTCGGTGCGGGGGAGCCGGCTGATCAGCAGCGTGCCGAGACCGACGGTGCCGAAGGTGCCCACGAGCGTCATCAGGGACACGGCGGCGCCGCCGACGCCCACGGCGCCGATGGAGAACTGCCGGGCAGCCAGGAGCCAGAAGGCCAGACCGAGCACACTGGTCAGCGCGTAGGTGCTGACCAGCGCGGCACTGATCGCCGCGATGCGGCGCAGTCCGGAACGCGGGTCGGCGCTCTCGGCGCTCTCGGTGCTCTGTGTGGCCGTGGTGTCGGCGGCGGCCGTCGTGGTCTCCACGGTGGTGGGGATCGCGTGCGGTGTCGTCACGGCCATGAGGGCCACTCCTTCCTCGTGCTCGTGCGGCTCGTGCATACGTCTCGTGCGGGTCGTGTCGGTGCTCGGCATCAACGCTGGTAGTCGTCCTGCAGCCGCTCGATGTCGTCCTCGTCGAAGGTGCCGTAGCCGATCTCGAGGATGCGCACCTGGGCTGCACCGGAGTTGCCCATGCGGTGGACGCTGCCCTGCGGCACCCACACGACCTCGCCCTGCGCCGCGCTCCAGCTGCGGTCGTCCACCTCGACGTCGACCGGACCGTCGAGCACCTGCCAGCGCTCGGCGCGGTGCTCGTGGCGCTGCTTGCTCAGGCGGGCCCCCGGGTCCACGGCGATGACCTTGACGGTCGTCTGCTCGTTGAGGGTGAACTGCTCGAACTGCCCCCAGGGGCGGTGGGAGGTCAGGGTCTCGGGCACGGTCTGAGGGATATCGGCCGTCAGGGCCATGGTGTCGGTCATCGGGATGCTCCTGTGTTGTCGTATGGGCGCTCGATCTGCGTCAGCGCCTCGAAGGTCCTGAGGGGTTCGGCGCCGAGGGGCTGAGCCGATGGGATCGGGGGGATCACGTCTGCGAGCGCGCGACGACGGACCGTGACCACGGCCTCGAGGGCGGGAGCCATCCGGTCGACGACGTGGGTCCACAGGAAGCGCTCCGCGACGCGGGTGCGGCCGGCGACACCGAGGCGGTCGGCGAGGGTGGGATCGGTGAGCAGGCGGACGAGGGCGTCGACCAGCTGCGGCACGAGGTCCTCGCCCGGCTCCACCAGCAGCCCGGTCTCGCCGTCGACGACCATCTCGGGCACCCCGCACTGCCGGGTCGCGACGACGGGCAGCCCGTGGGCCATCGCCTCGAGCACCACGAGGGGGAACGGGTCGAAGGTGGACGGCAGCACCAGGACCGAGGCGTCGGCATACAGCTGAGCCAGGGCCTCGCGGCTGCCCACCCGGCCGAGCACCTCGACCCCGGCCTGCGGCGGGATCGGGTGTGGGGTGCCGACGATCTGCAGCCGCGCGTCCGGGACGGCGGCCCGCACGAGGCGAAACGCCTCCAGCAGCCGTGGGCCGCCCTTGCGCTCGAAGTCGTTGCCGACGAAGAGGACGGTGGGGGCGGTGCCGGCGCGACGTGGCCGCAGGTCGGGCAGGACGTCGAAGTTGACGCCGGCCCCGACGACGGTGACCCGGTCGGGGGAGACCCCGTAGTCGTGCACGAGTGAGTCGCGCGTGGGGGTGGAGAACGCGAAGAGGTGGGCCGACCGGTGGTACTGACGGCGCTCTCGTCCCAGCCAGCGGCGAAGAGCCCTGCCGCGCAACGGGTTCCAGTCTGGCCAGTGGTCCGCCGACTGGCGGTGGGTGCAGTCGAGGTAGAGCACGGCGCGAGGGTCGCTCAGACCGAAGAGCGCATGCGTCTGGACCACGACGTCCACGGACGGACGGGCCCCGGCCTCGGCTCCGCGCAGTGCCGTGCCCGCTCGCCGCGAGCGCAGGGCCACCGCGAGGGCGCTCTTGTAGAAGCGCTCGACCCAGGCCCGCCGGCTCGGGCGGAAGGTCGTGGCGGCAACGAGCAGCCGCTCAGCCTGTGTCAGCTCGGCGTCGACCCGGCCGACGACGCAGTAGCGCTGCGCGAGAGCGGTATTGAGGTAGGGCGTCAACGCGTCTCCGCGGTCGGCGATCAGGACGCGCAGGCGCTGGGCGGTGGCTGCCTTCGACATGGTGTCCTTTCTGGCCAGTGGGCGGTGGAGGGTGGGGCGGTGGAGTGAGGGAGAGCGGCCTCAGGAGGCGAAGACGATGACGTTGGCCTGGTAGCCACCGCGCGAGTGGTCGTAGCTGCCGCCGCAGGTGATCAGCCGTAGGGCCGGCCCCGGGACGGGGCCGTAGGTCTGCGCCGTGGGGAAGCGGTCCTTGGCCACGGTCTGCACGGCGTCGACGGTGAAGGTGACGGCGCTGCCGTCGCGCCGGGTCACCACGATGGGGTCACCCGTCCTCAGCTCGCGCAGCCGGGCGAAGACCGCCGGGCCGGTGAGCGAGTCGACGTGGCCGAGCACGACGGCCGGTCCCTGCTGACCGGGCGCGGGTCCGCGGTCGAACCAGCCCGCCAACGACGGGTTCGAGGGCACCTCGACACTGCCGTCCGCCGCCACACCGAGGTCACCGAGGGCCGTGTCGACGCCGATCGCGGCGATCCTCAGGTGGGTCGGGCGCAGAGCGGCCGGGGCGGTCGTGGCGGCAGCGCCCCCCGCCGGCACTCGCTGGTCGTCGGTTGCCGGGCTGGTGCCGGAGGGGCGGCTCGCCCCTGTCGTGGTGGGTGTCGAGGTGGGGCTGGAGGGCGTCGATGGGGCAGCAGTGGCGCTCGGGCCCGTCCCGCCCGGCCCGTCGGCGGTCGCCGCGGCCGACGACCCCTGGGAGCACCCAGAGAGGCCGAGGACCGCGACGAGCCCCAGGGCACCGATGACGGTGCCCTGGCGCGCGAGGGTCGAGCGGGTCAGGAGGCGCATCGGGTCAGCGCACCGACCCGGTGGCGCGCACCGCGACCGGTGGGCCGGTGCGCAGGGCCCGGGTGCGACGCGACGCGCCGACGAGGCCCACGAGGCCGACGAGCAGGAGTGCGACGAGACCGGTGAGGCCCAGCGGGCCACCGAGGGTGCTGCCGCTCGCGGCCTGGGTGGTCACGGCTGCCGCGCCGCCGAGCCCCGTGGCCGCGGCGCCCATCGGCGTCGTCGCCGCCCCGGCGGCGTCGGTGACGATGGCGAGCCGGACCCCGGTGGCGCCGGTGTCGAGGGCGACCGCGGTGTAGACGCTGCCGCTCGCGAGGGTGACCGTCTGGCTCGACGACGGGCCGTTCGTCCCGGTGAGGGCGAGGGTCCAGCGGCCCTGGGGCACCGTCGTGTAGGCCGTGGTCTGACCGAGGACGGCGCCCTTGGTGATCTGGGGGCCACCCACGGCCTGCACCGTGAGGGCCGACGCGTTGGCCGAGGCGGAGAGCACCCGCACGCGAGCGGTGCCGGCGGCCGGCGGGGTCAGGTCGTCGGTGAGGACGGCCAGCCGCGGTGCACTGGCGGCGCCGAGCACTGCCACGGTGCTCGCGGTGCCGGCGCCGACCGTGAAGGAGCGGGACAGCATCGGCGACGACGCCTCACCGGCGTCGGACGAGCGGATGTCGACGACGTAGGTGCCCGGCTCGATCTTCTGGTAGGACGTCACGTCTCCGTAGGTGGCGCTCGGTGACATCACGATCGCCGTGGCCGCGCCCGTGGTGGGGCGCAGGTCGACGCGTGCGGCGCCGAAGCCGGGCACGAAGTGCCCGGCGCGGATCCACGCCTTGCCCGGGGGGGTCGCTCCTGCGGTGGTGCTGTCGGCGTGGGCCGGGCCCGCGACGACGAAGGACGCCACGAGGGCGGCCAGCAGGGAGAGCGCCACGAGAGCGGCGTTGCGGCTCGTCGTGCGGGTGGTGGACGGGTGGGTCATGAGGTGTGGCCTTCCGAGTCGGGTCGTGCTGCTGCTGGTCGTGCTGCTGCTGGTCAGGACGCTACGGGAACGGAGTCGGGGGTGACCGGTGTCTGAGGGCGGCCGAGGCCGAGCCCGTCGAAGACCCCGAGGTAGGCGTCGACGCTGTGCTCCCAGGTGTGGGGGTCGGTGTAGCGACGGCCCCTCCCCGCGGGGAGCGCCCGCAGGGCGTCCGCCAGGGCAGCGGAGTCGGCGGGGGGCACGAAGGTGACTCCCTCGTAGTCACCGGCGGCGTCGACGAGACCACCCACGGCGCTCACGACGACCGGCAGGCCGGCACTCATGGCCATGTGCAGCGGACCGGAGGCCGACGAGCGACGGTAGGGCAGGACGACCGCGTCGGCCTGCGCGAAGTGCTCGCGCACCTCGGCGTCGGTCACGTAGCGGTTGACGACGTCGATCCGGTCGCGGGCGGGCGATGTCGCGACGGCCTCCAGCGGGGCGTCCCAGCCCTCCCAGGTCTCGCCGACGATGCGCAGGCGCATCGTGTCGCGCACCTCGGCGGGCAGGGCCGAGAAGGCCTCGACGAGGTCCTCGAGGCCCTTGTAGGGCCGGATGATGCCGAAGAAGAGCAGGGTGAAGGGGTCGGCAGCGGTCGGCGGCACCGCGCTCGGCGCGCTGGTGGTGCTCATGGGTGCGCTCGTCGCGTCCTGCGCCCCGACGTGGTCGTAGGGGCCGTGGGGCACGACGGTCACGTCGTGGGTGCCCACGCTCAGCCCGTAGGCCGCCTCGAGCAGCTCGAGGTCGTGGGCCGAGTGCACGACGTGGGCGTCGACCCGCTTCAGCAGCTGCCCCATGGCGGCGCGCACGTAGCGTGTGACGCCGGGGATGCGGGCCTCACCGGTGTCCTGCACCTCGTGCCACTCCATGACGACCTTGGCGCCCTGGCGGCGGGCCAGGGAGGCCAGTCTCAGGTAGCTGTGCAGGGTGGCGCCGGTCCACCACTGCAGGACGACCACGTCGGGTCGACGCTCCTGCAGGAAGCGGCGGGAGCGGGTCATCGACGCGCCCCAGTACCAGTCGAGACCCTCGAGCACCGTGACGTCGGCGTCGTACGTGACGTCGTTGACGACCTGGCCCACCCGGTCACGGCCGGGGTAGAGGGCCTTCGGCACCAGCCGACGCACCAGCAGCGCGTCGGTAGGCACCCGCTGGGCGAGCGCGTTGGTCAGGCGACAGGTGTAGTAGCTGATCCCCGAGGTGAACCGCCAGCCGGCCCCGACGACCAGGACCCGGGGCCCGCTGGTCATGCCGAGTCGCGCTGCAGGCGTGCCGCGTCCTGCAGACGGTCGCCTGCCTGCGTGTGCTGCACCGAGATGGAGTCGGCCGTCGGCACCGACTGGTGCGACTTCCCACGCCCACGACGCTCGGTCAGGATCGTCTTGAGCACCCGGAAGCCGTCGCGGAAGGTGTTGAGGTTGCTCTCACCGTGGATGCGCTGCAGCTCGACGCTGGGCACCTCGTGGATGGCGAGGTCGGCTGCGGCCACCCGGCAGTTGATGAGGGTCTCGATCTCGAAGCCGTCACCCCACTGGGCCTGCTCGCCCGCGCTGGACGGGATCGCCAGCGTCGGCAGGATGTCGCGCCAGAAGGCGTTGTAGCCGTAGCAGAGGTCGGTGTAGCGGGTGCGGAAGAGCACGTTGACGACCGCCGTCAGACCGCGGTTGCCGGCGTCACGCAGCCAGGTGATGTCCTCGCTGCCTCCGTCGGCGATGACCCGGCTGCCCTTGGCGAAGTCCGCGCCCGATCGCAGCGCCTCGACGTAGGCCTCGATCTCGGCCGCGTCGGCCGATCCGTCGGCGTCGAACATCACGATGACGTCACCCGTCGCCGCCTCGAAGCCGCAGGCGAGGGCGTTGCCCTTGCCCTTGCGGGTCTGCTGAACGAACCGGGCCTGCGGCAGGATGCGCGCCACCACCTGGGCGGTGTCGTCGCTCGAGTGACCGTCGACCACGATGACCTCGTGGACGTCGGGCAGCAGGGGGAGGACGATCTCCAGGTTGCGGGCCTCGTTGCGGGCCGGGACGATGATCGTGATGGTCGGCTGGGCCGCCCGGCGCGAGGCCGGTCCGGAGTCCTGATGAGTGGAGGCGGTCACCGTGGGGCCGCTCACGGTGGTGCCGGTGGTGGTGGCGCCGTAGCGGTGCTGCTCGCGATCAGGGTGGCGCTTCCACGCTGTGCGTGGGGTCGAAGTGGCACGATTAACTGTTGAGGTCATGAGTCTTCTCCAATAGGTGGAAAACGCAACGACCCAGTACCCCCGGAACTCGCCATTGATGCCCGACCACGTCCTCGTGGTGGTCTGGATCTTCGAAGCGCTTGCAGGAAGTGCTTCGGTCAACATCCTCCGTTCGGATGGGGATGTCTGTCCGAGGATCCCAGATGATTGAAAAGTTCACTGACAGCACCCCCTATCAAAACGCGATGAAAAGGACTTAACGTGCCAGAGTCTGTCCGTGGCCTATGCACGTGCGGCCACATGCTGGACGCTCACCAGCATTTCCGCTCCGGGTCGGACTGTGGCCGCTGCGGTGCCGAGCGGTGCCCGCGCTTCGCGCCCGTCCGGGGCGTGGGCGCCTGGTGGCGTCGCCTGCGGCGTGACCGTTCGGTCGGGTAGGACCGTCCCTTTTGTCCATTCCATATGGTCATGAATCGGTCATTCTCGTGAGGTGCCCCTCTTCGCGAACCGCCGGTGCGTCCTCCTGCCTCGGCCGGTCCGGGTGCTCCTCGCCCTCGCCCTCGCCCTGGCCCCGTCAGCCGCCCCCGCCACCTCGCACGCCCTCCCGGTAGGGATAGCCCCCGTGTCGTCGCCTGCTGCGGACACCGGCTTCGTCACCCGCAGCGGCTCGTCCCTGATCCTCGGCGGGCGCCCCTTCCGCTTCGCCGGGGCCAACCTCTACTGGACCGGTCTCGACGAGAACGTCGGTGGGGTCGACCCCGACGGCCCGCGCTCCGTCGACTACCCCTCCTTCTTCCGCATCCGCGACGGGCTCCGGACCGCGCGGCAGCTGGGCGCGAGCGTGGTGCGGGCCCACACGGTCGGCATCTCGACGGGCACCCCCGAGTCGCTCGAGCCGTCGTTCGGCGCGACCAACCCGTCGGCCTGGGAGACGATGGACTACACCGTGGCTCAGGCCGGGCGCCTGGGGCTGCGGCTCATCGTGCCGCTGACCGACAACTGGAGCTACTACCACGGTGGGCGCAACGACTTCCTGCGCTGGCTGGGGCTCAGCACCGACGACCACGGCTCGGCCTTCTACACCGACCCGCGGGCGGTGGCGGCCTACCAGTCCTACGTGCGCCAGCTGCTGACCCACGTCAACCGCTTCACGGGCCTGCGCTACGCCGACGACCCGACCGTCATGGCGTGGGAGCTCGGCAACGAGATGGACTACGCAACACCCGAGTGGGTGCAGGACAACGCGCTCTTCGTCAAGAGCCTCGCCCCGTCGCAGCTGGTGGCGGCCGGTCGCTCCTGGCGGGTCGACTGGGCTGTGATGGCCTCGCCTGCGGTCGACATCTCCGACTCCCACTACTACCCCCTCGACGTCGCCGCCGTGCGCGAGGACGCCGCCGCCGTGAGCGGGGCCGGCAAGGTCTTCATGGTGGGTGAGTACCCATCGACCGACGCCACGGACGACGCCCTCTCCGCGCTCGCTGCCGACCCGAATGTCGCTGGGGCTGCGTTCTGGTCGCTGTTCCCGCACGCCGACCACTATGGCTTCGTGCGGCACGACGACGGCTACACCCTGCACGTGCCCGGCGACACCTCGGCCATGCGGGCGACCGTCTCGAGCATCGAGCGCTTCGGTGCCGCGCTGGCCTCGGCACCCGGCGGCTCCCCGGTGCCGACCGGGCCCGACGTGGGCCTGGTCGAGCCACCGGTGGTCACCGCCGTGACGTCACCGTCGAGCCCCGGCGGGCGTCTGGTGAGGTGGCGTGGCAGCGCCGGTGCCGCGGCCTACCGGGTGTCGTGGACCAGCGGGAAGGTGACGTCGGTGGGGCCGCTGCTGCCGGCGCAGGTGACGAGCTGGTCGCCGCCGGCCCCGAGCGCCGACGCGACCTACGTCGTCGCGGCGCTCGACGCGAGCGGCGGCACCTTCTCCACCTCGACCCCGGTCCGGGTCCCCCTCGACGGCGCGACGGTCACCGACCCGCTCGAGGACGTCTACCTGACGTCCGGTCGGTCGGTGGGGCTGGTGCGCACCCCGCGCCCGACGGGTGTGGCGCTCGCCCCGACCCCCGGTGCCACGGGGTGGGTGACGTGGCCGACCGCTGGTGCCGTGGCCGCCCGCCTCGTGCTCACCGGCTCGCTCGCCGTCCCGCCGGTGGTCGAGGGCCGGACGAGCGCTGGCGACTGGGTCGCGCTGCCCACGACCTCGGTCACCCGCGACCACGGCTCGTATGCCGTCTCCCTCGCCCTCGCCCCGACGTCCCCCTCGACCCAGCTGCGGCTCAGCTGGCCTGCAGGCAGCGGCTTCGCCCTGACCCGGGTGGTGCTGACCACTGGCGGCTGAGGGCTGGCTCCGTCAGCGCTGGCCCGTCCGCACCGTGATCGCCGCGTTGACCAGTGCCAGGTGCGAGAGGGCCTGAGGGAGGTTTCCCAGGAAGGCACCCGTGGGAGGGTCGACCATCTCGGCCAGCACTCCCACGTCGTTCGGGGTCGCCACCAGCTCGTCCATCAGGGCCACCGCCTCGTCGTGCCGCCCGACCAGGACCAGCGCCGAGACCATCCAGAACGAGCAGGCGACAAAGCTGCCCTCGCGGTCCGCGGCGCCCGAGAAGCGGTACAGGTGGGGTCCCACGCCGAGCTCCCGGCGCAGCGCGTCCAGCGTCGACGACATGCGCGGCCCGCGGTCGAAGCCGCTGATCGCGTGCAGCACGATCGAGGCGTCGAGCTCGTGGGTGCCGGGATAGAAGACGTAGGCCTGCTGCTCGTCGTCCCAGGCGTGCTCGTCCACCCACGCTCGGATGCGGTCGGCCTCGCGGCGCCAGCGGTCGGCGTCTCCGGGGATCTGGCCGAGCTCGGCGAGGTGGGCGGCCTGCGTGAGCGCCTGCCAGCAGCCGAGCTTCGACGTCGTGTAGTGCCGGGTCTCCTCGAGCTCCCACATGCCCGCGTCCGGCTGGTGCCAGCTGTCGGCTGCGTGGTCGGCGATGCCGGTCAGCACGAGGGACGTGCGGTGGTCGAGCAGGTGGCCGTTGTCGACCCACAGCGTCACGATGCTGAAGACGTCGCCGAAGACGCCGAGCTGCAGTTGGCTGGCCGCCCGGTTGCCGGCGACCGCGGTGCCGGTGCGGCGCCATCCCGGTACGTCGAGCGGCCTTACGGTGTCGCCGGGGTCGCTGCCGTCGAGCCGGTAGAAGATGCCCGGCTCGCGCCCGTCGGGCCCGCCGGAGCTGAAGGCGCCGATGGTGCGCAGCATCCACGAGATGGCGGCGTGCGTCTCCTCCCGCACGCCGAAGCGGAAGAGCGCGGTGAGGCTGTAGGCCGTGTCGCGGACCCAGGCGTAGCGGTAGTCCCACGCGCCATAGCCGTCGAAGCCTTCCGGCAGCGACGTCGTCGCCGCCGCTGCCATCGCCCCGCTGGGCGCGAAGACGAGCAGCTTGAGCAGCAGGGTGCTGCGGGTGACCTGCTCGGACCACGGCCCGTCCCAGTGCAGCTCGTGGCTCCAGCGTTCCCAGGAAGCGATCGTGCGGTCGACCCCGCGGTCGAGCTCATCCGGGTCCGGGAGCACCAGGGGCTCGTCCTGCGCGGCCACGAAGCCGAGCAGGTGCCTCGATCCGGGTGAGGTCGTGTAGGTCACGCGCAGCCCCGCGTCGTCGACCTCGATGCCGTCGTCGGCGAGGGTCCGCGGCGCGATGGTGAGCCCCTCGACCCGCAGGATCGTCCCGTGGATCGAGCGGAGCGCCCACGGTGAGGCGGTGCCGAAGCAGGTGCCGGGGGCGATCTCGCCGCGCAGACGCACCGACCCCTCGAGCCCGTCGATGCGCCGGGCCAGCTCGAGCCACGGGAGCCGTCCGGCGACACCGGTGTTGAGCGAGTCGGTCACCCGCACCGAGCCGTGGGCGGTGGTGAAGGTCGTCGTGAGCACGTTGGTGCCGGGCACGTAGGCGCGCTCCACGGCATACGGGGCCTCGGGTGAGAGGGCGACGTAGCCGCCGTGCGGCGCGTCGAGCAGCGCGGCGAAGGGGGCCGGGCCGTCGAGATCCGGCACCGGCAGCCAGTCGATGCGCCCGTCGTGGGCGACGAGGGCGACAGTGCGGCCGTCACCGATGGCGGCGTAGGAGGCGAGGTCGACGTATCCGTCGGCGTCGCGGTCCGGGTAGGAGAGGGGCATGCTCCATCAGTACCCCGCGCGGGGCGGGCGCAGCGACCCGGCCCGGCCCGCCCGGCGGCCGTAGGCTGGCGACATGGGTCGACGGACGCGATCGCCATCCACGACCCCCGCAGCGGAGTCGGCCCCGGCCGAGGTGCCCGCCTGGCGAGTGCTCGCGTCGTATGCGCGGCCCCACTGGCGGATGCTGCTGGCCGGGGGAGCGCTCAGCCTCGCCACGGCCGCCAGCGGGCTCGCGCTGCCCCTGGTGGTCCGCGAGCTCATTGCCGCGTTGGGGACGAACCGTGGGGTCACCGGGCTGGTGGCGGTGATGACCCTGCTGGTCGTGGCCAACGCGGTGATCGGAGCCCTGGGCGGCTACGTGCTGCGGCGCACTGCCGAGTCGGTCGTGCTCACCGCGCGGCGGGGGCTGCTCACCCGGCTGCTGCGGCTGCGGCTGTCGGCGGTGGAGCGGCACGAGCCGGGCGACCTGATGTCACGGGTGACCGCCGACACGACCCTGCTGCGCGAGGTGATCCTCGGGTCGCTCGTCGGCGGCGTCACCGGCCTGCTGACCTTCGTGGCGACGCTGGTGCTGATGGCCGTGCTCGACCTCGTCATGCTCGCCGTGACGGTGGCCTCCGTCGCGCTCGCCGTGCTCGTCGTCGCCCTCGTCGTGCCGCGGATCAACCGGGCCTCCACGCTCGCGCAGGAGTCGGTGGGCGCCATCGGGGCCTCGCTCGAGCGGGTCTTCGGGGCCTTCCGCACGGTCAAGGCCTCCGGCGCCGAGGAGCGCGAGGCCGCCCGTCTCGACGCGGCCGCCGAGCAGGCGTTCGGGGCCAGCGTGCGGGCGGCGACGTGGGGCGCCGTGGCCGGCAGCGCCGCCGGGCTGGCCGTGCAGGTCGCCTTCATCGCCGTGCTCAGCGTGGGTGGCGCCCGGGTGTCGTCGGGCAGCATCGGCATCGGCACCCTCGTCGCCTTCCTGCTCTACGTCTTCTTCCTCATCGCACCGGTCGGGCAGCTCGCCGGCGCCGTGACGCAGTACGGCGTGGGGTCCGCAGCCGTGGCCCGCATCCGCGAGGTCGACGCCCTCCCGGTGGAGCCGGCCGAGCCCTCCCGTACGGAGACCCGCCGCCCCGCCGACTCGGGCGCCGCGTCCGTCACCTTCGAGGACGTCCACTTCCGTTACGCCGCAGACCTACCCGCGGTGCTCGAGCAGGTCGGCTTCGCCATCCCACCCCGCGGCCTGACCGCCTTCGTCGGGCCCTCGGGGGCCGGGAAGAGCACCATCCTGTCGCTGGTCGAGCGCTTCTACGAGTGCGACCGGGGGCGGGTCGTGGTGGACGGCACCGACGTCCGTGACTGGCCGGTGGCGCTGCTGCGCGCCTCGATCGGCTACGTCGAGCAGGACGCCCCCGTCCTGTCGGGCACCCTGCGCGACAACCTGGTGTTCGCGGCACCGGAGTCCACCGACGACGACGTGCAGCAGGTGCTCCACACGATCCGGCTGGCCGCGATGGTGGCCGCCCTGCCCGAGGGGCTCGACACGACCGTCGGCCACCGCGGGATGAAGCTCTCCGGGGGCGAGCGCCAGCGGGTCGCCATCGGGCGGGCCCTGCTGCGCCGACCACGACTGCTGCTGCTCGACGAGGCGACCTCGCAGCTCGACGCGGTCAACGAGGCGGCCTTGCGCGAGATCGTCTCCGACGTCGCCCGCACCACCACGGTGCTCGTCGTCGCGCACCGGCTCTCGACGGTGACCGCAGCCGACCGGATCGTGGTGATGGAGGGCGGCCGGGTGCGGGCGGTCGGCACCCACGCCGAGCTGGTCGACGACGACCTTCTCTACCGTGAGCTGGCGGCGACGCAGTTCCTGACGACCCCCCTCCGGGGTGTGGCCGCACCACCCGTGGGGTAGACAAGGGGTCATGGCGCTCAATCTGCGATGGAACGGTCCGGTCGACGAGATCGACGAAGACGACCTCAAGGTCACCCACCCCAAGACCTGGGCGGTCGGGCTGCCGGCGATCGCCGTCGCGATGAAACGGGCGACCCAGTCGATGGGTCCTGTCCGCACCGCCAAGACCCTGCTCAAGCTCAACCACGTCGACGGCTTCGACTGCCAGGGCTGCGCCTGGCCCGACCCCAGCCCGGATCACCGCCACACGGCCGAGTTCTGCGAGAACGGCGCCAAGGCGGTCGCCGAGGAGGCGACCACCAAGAAGGTGACGCCCGAGTTCTTCGCCCAGCACTCGCTCGCCGAGCTCGAGGGCCACACCGACTACTGGCTCGGCCAGCAGGGGCGCATCACGCACCCGATGGTCAAGCGGGCCGGGGCCACGCACTACTCCGAGGCGACCTGGGACGAGGCGTACGGCGTGATCGCCGACCACCTCAGGGGTCTGGCCAGCCCCGACGAGGCGATCTTCTACACCTCGGGCAAGACCTCCAACGAGGCCGCCTTCACCTACCAGCTCCTGGCGCGGTCGTTCGGCACGAACAACATGCCCGACTGCTCCAACATGTGCCACGAGTCGACGTCGGTCGCCCTCTCGGAGACCATCGGCATCGGCAAGGGCAGCGTCTCCCTCGACGACGTCCACGACGCCGAGCTGATCGTCATCGCAGGACAGAACCCGGGCACGAACCACCCCCGCATGCTCCAGGCGCTCGAGATCGCCAAGAACCACGGCGCGAAGATCATCGCGATCAACCCGCTGCGCGAGGCAGGGCTGGTGAAGTTCGACAACCCGCAGACGCCACGCGGCATCGTCGGCGTCGGCACCGAGATCGCCGACCTCTTCCTGCCGGTGCGGATCAACGGTGACCTCGCCCTCTTCCAGGCGTTCGGCGCCCTGCTGGTCGAGATGGAGGACAAGGCCGCCGCAGCGGGTCGCCCCGGCACCGTGCTGGACCGCGACTTCATCGAGCAGCACACCACGGGGTACGACGCCTGGGCCCAGCACCTGCGTGAGCTCGACTGGGACGCCGTGGACCGCGCGACGGGCCTGCGCCGTGACGAGATCGCCGAGGCGGCGCGCATGCTCGCGGCGTCGACCAAGACGGTCTTCTGCTGGGCGATGGGCATCACCCAGCACCGCAACTCGGTGGCGACCATCAAGGAGATCGCGAACCTGGCGTTCGCCCAGGGCAACATCGGCAAGCCCGGCGCCGGGCTCTGCCCCGTGCGCGGTCACTCCAACGTGCAGGGCGACCGCACGATGGGCATCTGGGAGAAGGTCCCCGACGGCTTCCTCGACGCGCTGCGCGACGAGTTCCACTTCGAGCCCCGGCGCGAGCACGGGCTCGACACCGTCGACTCCATCCGGGCCCTGCGCGATGGCAAGGCGTCGTTCTTCATGGGCATGGGCGGTAACTTCGTCTCGGCAGTGCCCGACACCGTGGTCGCCGAGGCCGCCATGCGCAAGGCCACGCTGACCGTGCAGGTCTCGACCAAGCTCAACCGCTCGCACGTGGTCTGCGGCGAGACCGCGGTCATCCTGCCCGCGCTCGGCCGCAGCGAGAAGGACCTCACCGGTGGCCGCGTGCAGCGGGTGACGGTCGAGGACTCGATGTCGGCGGTGCACGCCTCGCACGGCCCCCTCGAGCCGGCCAGCCCGATGCTGCGCTCCGAGGTCGACATCATCTGCGGGCTCGGTGAGGCGGTGGCGTCGACCGTCGGCGACATCCCGTGGGCCGACTTCCGGGCCGACTACTCCCGCATCCGGGAGTCCATCGCGCGCGTGGTGCCCGGCTGTGCGGCCTACGCCGAGAAGGTCGAGCGGCCCGGCGGCTTCGTGCTGCCGCACCCTCCCCGCGACTCCCGCACCTTCACCAACCCCGAGGGGGCGGCCGTCTTCACGGTCAGCCCGACCGACGTGCTGCACGTGCCGCAGGGCCGCCTGCTGCTGCAGACGATGCGCAGCCACGACCAGTTCAACACCACGATCTACGGCCTCGACGACCGTTACCGCGGGGTGAAGAACGGCCGGCGCGTGGTCTTCGTCCACCCCGACGACATCACCGCGCTGGGCTTGGCCGACGGCGCTCTGGTCGACCTCGTCAGCGAGTGGACCGACGGCTCGGAGCGCCTGGCCCCCCGCTTCCGCATCGTCTCCTACGACACCCCCCGTGGCTGCGCGGCGGCCTACTACCCCGAGACCAACGTGCTCATCCCGCTCGACCACACCGCCGTCGGCAGCAACTGCCCGTCGTCGAAGTCGGTCGTCGTGCGGCTCGAGGCTCTCTAGCTCTCGAGGTCTCCGGGACTGGTGGGGGTCGAGTCGGTCGAGCGAGAAGACCGCCCCCTCGTAGACTGTGCCGTGCCCCACCACTGGGGGCACGGCACAGTCTGCGTCGGGTGAGGTGCGTGCGCCTGACTCCGCAGGCCGGAAGCGTCAGCCGGTGGCGCGCAGCGACAGATGGGTGCGCTCGGCGGCGGTCGTGCCACCCCAGATGCCGTAGGTCTCGGGGATGGCCAGGGCGTGGGTGAGGCACAGCGCCATGACGGGACAGCGAGCGCACATCTCCTTGGCCTCACGGGTGCGGCTGGAACGACGCTGCTGTCCCTGCTCGCGGTCCTCGGTGAAGAAGCTCTCGGAGCTCAGGCCTCGGCAGAGGCCCTGCTGCTGCCAGTCGTAGGAGCGCAGGGCGGGGGCGGGGAAGGCGGAGAGGGTGCGCAAGGGGAGCTCCTCCAGGTGAGGTGGTCGCGGTGGGAGGTCGGAAAGGGCGAGGAGGGACGAGGCGGGAGTAAATCGTGATACGTCGCTTTTGTCGTAGGGGGAGAACCTATGCAGAAAGTTGTTCACCGCACAAGACCTATGGGGTCCTGAGTCCTAGAGTTGATGTGCAGACGTTTAAGAGGCCGAAGACAGCGGGTCGGCGTCAGCAGAGGATGTGTCGCACCCATGGCTGAATCCCTGAGTCATCAGGGCGCGGTCGATCCTGATGACCGTCGTCGTCCCGCTGCCGCAACCCCCGTCGCACATCCCACTCCCGACACCGACCGAGGTTCGATGCCGAGCCAACTCAGCTGGCCAGTGGGCGTCGTCGCCGACCGCGTCGGACTTGCCCCCTCCACCCTGCGATCGTGGGAGCGCCGCTACGGGATCGGCCCCAGCGAGCGCACGACCGGCAACCACCGGCGCTACTCCCACGTCGACGTCCTCCGCGTGCTCGCCATGGCGCGGCTCACGGCCTCCGGTGTCCCGGCACAAGCTGCCGCGTCGGCCGCACTGGCCCTCGGGAACGACGACCTGCTGAGGGAGGCTCCGGAGCGGTCCGGGCTCGAGGGTCCGGCGCACGAGGAGAGCAGCCTCGCCGACGACGGCGCCCCGTCCTCCTACCGCAAGGTCGAGGCCGACCCGCTCCCGGCGACGTCGCGCGCCATCGTCTCGGCGGCGTCCGTCCACGACGCGGCGACCCTCAGCCATCTCCTGCGTCAGGTGATGCGTGAGCCCGACCTCATCGGTGCGTGGGAGAACACGCTCGCACCGGCCCTGCGCATGATCGGCTCCCTCTGGGAACAGGGTCAGATGGGCATCGACGCCGAGCACCTGGCCAGCGAGCTCCTCGGCTCCGAGCTGCGCGCGATCACTCGCGCAGCCGGGTTGCGGCTCGCGTCGGTGCCGGTGCTGCTCGCCACCGCCGACGACGAGCAGCACCACCTGCCCGTCCTCGCCCTGGAGGCCGAGCTGGCCCGGCACGGGGTCGCCTGCAGCTTCCTCGGCCCCAGGATGCCGAGCGAGGCGATCTCGCGCGCCGTCGAGCGCACCGGCAGTGACCGGATCTTCCTGTGGGCCTCCATGCCGCGGGGCCGGGACACCGCTGTCGTCACCGTGCCGCCGGGCGCCCACCCGGTGCGAGTCGTGCTCGGCGGGCCCGGCTGGCCGCACGAGCTGCCGCAGGGCATCGGCCCGGTGGAGGTCGTGCGCGTCCCGTCGTTCCGAGGGGCCTTCGACTCTCTGATGAGCTGAGGTCACGGGCACGAGGCACGTCCTGACCCACCGCGCACTCCTCGCAACTCCGCGCTAATTTTGTCATGGTGGCACGGATATAACGGCAATTGTCCTGTGGTACCTACGGAATTCACTCTCGTCAACGGTGTCGCAGCCCCGGACAGCGGGGTGTAATGGGGGACGTGAACCCCTCGGTCCAGGGGAGACCGTCCCGTAGGGAGGACGGCGGATCGGCGCGGTCTGGTCCACCGAGTGCGTGGCCTCATCTGCGTCGGCCCCGGTGTCGAGCAGAGCCCGAAGGAGCGCGCCCATGACTGCTCCACCCACCACCCGGCCCCCCGTCGTGGCCACGGAGCCGCGAGTGGCGGCCCCCCTGTCGATGGTGTCGCGGATCGGACCCGGGCCCGGTCTGGTCGTCGTGGCCCTGGGGCTGCTGGTCGTCGGGCTGAGCGCGCGACCGACATCAGCCTCCGGGGCCTCGTCAGCCGCAGGGCCCTCGTCAGCCGCAGGGCCCTGGCTCCCTCTTCCCGGCGCGCTCCCCACCGTGACGACCGGCGGTGCGGCCGGCCTGGGGATCCTCCTGGCCGTGCTGCTCGCGGCCACTCTCCTACCCCGGCTGCGGGACGCCACCCGCGTCTTGCTCTCCACCTCGGCACTCGCCGCGGCCGGCCTCGGCCTCGTGGTCCTCGGCGAGGACGGTGAGGGACGCTGGCCGTCCCCCTCGCGGGTGAGCGAGCTGCTCGGCCTGTCACCGGTCACGACGGCCACCGTGGTGACCCTGCTCGCGCCGGTCGTCGTGCACCTCGCCGTCCTTGTCGTGGCCTCTGTGTCCTCTGTCGACGAGGCCCCGCCACGCGCCCGGTTCGTCGTCGGCTCGGCAGCGGGTGTCCTCGCGCTCGTCGCCTTCGGGGCCGAGCCCGTCGGCCTCACGTCGGCCGCCGCGGGCGCCGCGGTCGTGCTGGTCGGGACCCTCCTGGCGGCGCATCTCCGGGCTCGGCGCGCGGATCGACAGCACGGGCCCGACCGGACGGTCCCCGCGGCCCGGGCGGCCGCTCCCGGTGTCGCCACAGCTCGTCGTACCGACCTGCTTCCAGCCGCCGTGCTCGCGGTCGGCGCGGTCGTCGCGGGCCCGAGCGGTGCCGCGACCGTCGTGGGCGCCGCCCTGGCGGTCATCGCCGTCACCGCCGTGAGCGAGCGACTCGCCCGCTGGCGGGCACGGGGCCAGCTCGAGGTCCTCGCCCGCTGCCTCAGCGGGACGGCCTTGGTCTGTGGGGCGCTGGGGCTCGCGCTGCAGGGGACCGGCCCGCGCACCTGGGCCGGCGGGGTGGCCGCCCTCACCCTGGCCGGGCTGGCCCTGGCGGCGCGCCTGCCGCGTCCACCGTCACCGCAGTACGTCCGCCGCACGCACGTGCTGGTCCTCCGGGGTCTGCCATGGGCCCTGCTGGCTGTCGCGCTCGTCGTCGTCACCCTCCTCCAGCCCAGGTCGGGTGGCTCCCTCGCTGAGCTGACGACCGAGGTCGTGCCGGCATCGTCGTCGAGCCCCGCACCCAGCCCCTCAGCGAACCCGTCGGCGGGGCCCTCGATCCGGCTGGGAGCGATGAAGGGGACCACCGTGCAGGTCGTCGTGCGCGCGCCCCGGGCGAGCGGGCCTCTCGAGATCCGCACCCGCATCGGTGGCGACGACGTCAGCTACCCGCTCGTGTGGGTGACCGCCGACACCGACCTGTCGGTCGACGTCGCCCTGCCCGAGCGGGGTCGCTTCCTGGTCACCCTCAACGACCTCACGAGCCCGATCCCCCTGCAGACGCTGGTCGTCGAGCGCTGAGCGGAGGCCCAGACGGTCAGCTGCCCAGCCCGTCAGCTGCCCAGCCGGACGAGCAGGTCCTGAGCCCGCCGACCCGCCGTGCACAGGCGCGCGAGGGTGACGACGTCGTCGGGCGGGGTGCCATCGGCGGCGAGCACCAGCTGCTGGGACACCCGGTAGACCGACGCGGCGAGCCGACGCGGGTTGCGGTCGGCGTCGATGGCGTGCAGGTCCTCGCAGACGCTGACCCAGGCCTCGAGCGCGGCGACCGCGAGCAGCGACTCGCCGTCGAGGACGACCTCGAGACGGTCCCGGGTGAGCTTGTAGAGCTGGTCGAGTGGGGGAGCGGCGCTGACCATCGGAGTCCTCGGAGGGGTTGCGGCCGGAAACCCGGCGTTCAGGCGACAGACGCCGACCGTACACACTGCAGGTGAACGACGACGGGGCTGCGGTGCCGAACGAGAGAGGGGTGACCTACGGAATCCGAAGGCTGACCACCGCGGAGTCGAGGAAGCGCACCGACACCGGCCATGGTCCGGTCCCTCGCGGGCGGCCCTCGCGGCCGTCGCGGCCTGGCCGTGACTGCCGCCTCGGCGGGGTCGGCACCGGGCGATCAGGGCCGGATCGGGGCCTCGTGAGCGTGAGGTCGCGCCCGATGACCGCTCCAGGAGCGGGGCATCGGCCGAACGGATGATTCTGTCGGGACAACTTTAAGGAAAGAGTAAAGACGCGGCTCGAGGCTTCCCCGAGGCCATACGGTTTTCGTATGAGCAACGACTTCGGACTCGGGGAGCTTCTCGACTCGGCCCTCGGCGACGAGATCGAGCTCGTCGGCGCCCTCGTCGAGGCGGTGGCCGGTCTCACCGGTCGCCTCGGCGGCTCCGAGATCGACTCGGTGCTCGGCCTTCGGCCCTGACCCGCTCCATCACCGACAGTGGCTGGTGTCCCCCCACACCAGCCGCTCGCCCCGCAGGACCCCGGCGCCCCCCATCGCCGGGCTCGCATCACCAGCACGACCCGGTGCTCCCCCGCACCGGCCGCACGAACGGTGGTCCCCCTCACCGCTCTCGCGGACGGCAGATCCCGCATCGACAGGTGCGGCCCGGTTCCCCGGCGCTCCCCCCATGGCGCCGGGGAACTGCCGTCTCGGCGATGATGTGCCGGTCATGAGCGAGACCCCCGCACCGCCCGGCCCCGGCGCCCCGCTGGTGCTCGGTCTCGACGTGGGCGGCACGAGCACCCGGTGCCTGGTGGCCGACCTGAGGGGGCGCAGGGTCGGGTGCGGCCAATCGGGGGGCGCCAACCCCCACGGCGTCGGGATGGCAGTCGCCGTGGCCCGGATCGGTGAGGCCGTGGCCGGTGCCCTCGCCGGCGTCGACCCCGGCCGGGTGGTCGCCTCCGTGATGGGTGCAGCCGGGTTCGCGGCCTACGCGTCCCTCGACGGGCCTTTCGCCCGGATGTGGGAAGCCACCGGTCTGCAGGGCCGGCCCCGGGTCGTCGGCGACGCCCTCGTCGGCTTCTGCGCCGGCACCAGCGCCCGCGACGGCACCGTCGTGATCAGCGGCACGGGTGCCGGCGCCGTCCAGGTGAGCGACCTCGAGCAGAGCCTGGTCGGCGACTCCCTCGGCTGGCTGCTCGGCGACGACGGGTCGGGTCAGTGGGTCGGGCGCGAGGCGGTGCGCCACCTGCTCGCGCCCCGGCCGGGTCACGGCGGCGAGCTGCCCGACGACCCGCTGAGCCGTGCCGTACGGCTCGCGGTCGTCGGCCGGCCCACCGGCAGCCGCGACGACCTCATCCGCATCCTGTATGCCGGCCCCCCCCTCGCGCTGTCGGCGCTCGCTCCCCTCGTGGTCGGGTTGGCCCGCGAGGGCGACGCCGACGCCGTCGCCGTCGTGCTCGGCGCTGTCGACCGGCTCGAGCGGTCGGTGCAACAAGTGCGACCAGCGGGTGACGACACCCCCCTGGTCCTGACCGGGGGGCTCTTCGCCTCCGAGCTCCTGCTCGAGCAGCTCACCGCCCGGCTCGTCGCGCGGTGGCCGCTCGCCTCCGTGGTCCGGTCCGGCAGCGGAGCGGGTGGGGCGGCGTGGCTCGCCGCCCACGAGCCGGCCGCGAGGCAGGCCGCAGCGAGGCCGTCGTCGCTGCCGGTGGGCGGTTCCGGGCCCGACGTCGTCCCTCCTCCTGACCGGCACACCGCGCTCACCCGTCTGCCGCTCGCGATCGACCCCTGAGCGGGCTCGACGAGTCAGCGGGGAATCGGGGCGCCCATCAGTGACAGGATGCTGGGCATGCCCATCCCGACACCAGCAGACCAGAGCCCCGACGAGGTCGCGGCCACGCGCACTGAGACCATCACGCGGGCCCGCGCGACGACGGGGTCCTACTCCATCACCGTGCGACTGCACACGGGCATCGACCCGGCGGTCGTGGGGCAGCTCGCGACCGCGGTCTCCAACTCCGGGGGCATCACCACGGCCCTCGACATCGTGGAGTCCCGGCACGACCGGCTCGTCATCGACCTCACCTGCTCGGCCTCCAACGGCGACCACGCCAACGAGGTCGTCGACGCGTTGCGGCTGGTCGAGGGCGTCACGGTGCACAAGGTGTCCGACCGCACGTTCCTGCTGCACCTCGGCGGCAAGATCAGCGTCGAGCCGACGGTCGCACTGCGCACCCGCGACGACCTGTCGATGGCCTACACGCCCGGAGTCGGCCGCATCAGCATGGCCATCGCCGAGCACCCCGAGGACGTGTGGCGCCTCACGGTCAAGGGCAACAGCGTCGCCGTCGTCACCGACGGCAGCGCCGTGCTGGGCCTGGGCAACATCGGGCCGGAGGCGGCGATGCCCGTGATGGAGGGCAAGGCCGCGCTGTTCAAGCGCTTCGCCGGCATCGACGCGTGGCCGATCTGCCTGGCCACGCAGGACGTCGACGAGATCGTGCGGGCGGTCGAGCTCATCGCGCCCGGCTTCGGGGGCATCAACCTCGAGGACATCGCGGCGCCGCGGTGCTTCGAGGTCGAGGCGAAGCTGCGCGAGCGGCTCTCCATCCCGGTCTTCCACGACGACCAGCACGGCACGGCGATCGTCGTGCTGGCCGCCCTGCGCAACGCGCTGCGCTGCATCGACAAGCCCATCGGCGACGCGCGCATCTCGGTCTCCGGCGCGGGCGCAGCCGGCTCGGCGATCGTGTCGCTGCTGCTCGCGGCGGGCGCCGTCGACGTGGTGGTGTGGGACAAGGAAGGCATCCTGCACCGCGACGACACCGACCTGCCGCCGGCCAAGCTGGCGCTGGCCGGGCGCACCAACCCCCGCGGCATCCGTGGCGACCTGCACGACGCGGTCACCGGGGCCGACGTCTTCATCGGGGTCAGCGCCCCCGGGGTCCTCAAGCCCGAGTGGATCGACGACATGGCGCCCAAGCGCATCGTCTTCGCCCTGGCCAACCCCGACCCCGAGGTCGACATCGCCGAGGCGTCGCGTCGGGCCACCGTCGTCGCCTCCGGGCGCTCCGACTACCCCAACCAGATCAACAACGTGCTGGCTTTCCCCGGTGTCTTCCGCGGGCTGCTCGACGCGCGGGCCCACCAGGTGACGACCGAGA
Source organism: Dermatophilaceae bacterium Soc4.6 (assembly GCA_039889245.1). NCBI lineage: Bacteria > Bacillati > Actinomycetota > Actinomycetes > Micrococcales > Dermatophilaceae > Dermatophilaceae bacterium Soc4.6. The sequence continues at coordinate 3,033,237 of JAZGVH010000002.1, forward strand.
TGCTGCTGCGGGCCGCCGAGGCGATCGCGTCGGTCGTCACCGCCGACCAGCTCAACCCGAACTACATCATCCCCAGCGTCTTCGACCCCGACATCGCCAAGACGGTCGCCGCCGCGATCGTGGGGCCGCGCACCTGACGGTCGACGGCGGGAAGATCTTGACGCGTGGCGACGTTCCTGTGATAGTTGAAAGCGAAACTACCAAGGGAGCGTCCCATGCCTGCTGTCACCGTCTCCGACCTCACCGTGCTGCCCCGGGTCACCGCGCCCGGCTCCGGAGCCGTCGTGCGCCCCGTCGTCTCGGTGACGAGCGCTCCATCGGGTGTCGAGGGGGAGGGCTTCCCGGTCAAGCGCGCCTTCGCCGGCGTCGACCTCGCCCTGCTCGACCCCTTCATCCACATGGACGAGATGGGTGAGGTCGACTACGCGCCGGGGGAGCCCAAGGGCACGCCGTGGCACCCGCACCGGGGGTTCGAGACCGTCACCTACATCATCGACGGCATCTTCGACCACCAGGACAGCCACGGTGGCGGGGGGAGCATCACGGACGGGGACACCCAGTGGATGACGGCCGGCAGCGGGCTGCTGCACATCGAGGCGCCGCCGGAGCACCTCGTCGTCTCGGGTGGGCTCTTCCACGGCTTCCAGCTGTGGGTCAACCTGCCGCGGGCCGACAAGATGAAGGCGCCGGCCTATCAGGACCTGCGGTCCGGCGAGGTCGCCCTCGCCACCTCGGCCGACGGCGGGACGCTGCTGCGCGTCATCGCCGGTGACGTCGCCGGGGTCACGGGGCCGGGCTCGACGCACACCCCGATGGCCATGGTGCACGCCAGCCTCGTGCCGGGTGCCCGCCTCGAGCTGCCGTGGCGCCAGGACTTCAACGCCCTGGCCTACGTCATGGGCGGCCGCGGCACCGTCGGGCCGAGTGCCACCCCGATCAGCGCGGGATCGCTGGCCGTCCTCGGTCGCGGCGACCTGCTCGCTCTCACGGCCGACACCCGCCAGGACCAGCGGTACGCCGGTGGCCTCGACGTCGTGATCCTCGGCGGCAAGCCGATCCGCGAGCCCCTCGCCTGGGCCGGCCCGTTCGTCATGAACACCAAGGCCGAGGTCATGCAGGCCTTCGAGGACTACCAGGCCGGCCGGCTCGGCCAGCCCCTTCCCCACGCGGGGATCGGCGGCTCGACGCGGTAGGCCTGAGCACATCAGCCCCTTCCTGCCCGATTTGTCCGCATCGTTACGGGACCGTGACCTCAGTCGGACAGGCGTTCGGGTAAGGCCCTCCACCTGCGGAAAAACATCAGTGTCATTCGCAGAGTCACACCCGTGTGATTCCCCAATCCGGCCTGTTTCCAACGGGATTGGAGTCACGGGTGTTTCTCGTGTGACGAATGGGTTCTAGTCTCGGGGCGCGCCACTGTCCCCAGGGGTCAGCGGCACCCGGCCCCACGAGGGCCCCAGCGCACCTCCCCCGCGAGACGTAAGGACCACGGTCACGTGACCCCCACCCAGCGTGTCCTCCCCCCCAGCCCCCACCAGGCCGGGGTGACCGGTCGAGTGACGCGCGCCGCGCGAGTGCGACGGGTCCTCGTCGCGTCGATCACCGGAGGGCTGGTGGTCACCGTGACCGTCGGGGGGCTCGTCGGCCCGCTGGCCCGAGCCGACCAGCCGGCCCCGGTGTTCCCGTCGGCCGACCAGGTCGCCGCGGCCAGAGCGGCGGTCGGCGGGGCGGCGGCACAGGTCGCAGCGATCGACGGGCAGCTGGCGGCCTCGCGGGCCGCCGTCGCGGAGCTGAGCCAGAACGCCGCCGATGCCATGGAGGCTGCCTCCGGCGCGCGTCTGGCCCTCGACGCGGCGACGGCTCGCGCGGCCACCGCCGTGAGGGCCTCCGTCACCGCGCAGCGGGCCTCGGACGACGCCCAGCTCACCCTCTCCCGCCTCGCGGCGGAGGTCTACCAGAGCGGTGGCGGAGACACGAGCCAGCTCGACGTCTTCTTCGGCGGGGGAGGCCCCCAGGCCGTCCTCGACCGCGCGGCCGGGGTCGACGCCGTCGGCAGTGAGCGGGCCCGCCTCGTGCAGGAGGCCGGGGCCACCAGCCACCTCGCGCAGTCGGCGCGCCAGGAGGCTGCCGAGGCCGAGCAGCGCCGCGCCGTGGCGGCCGCCGCGGCCTCGGCGGCCGCCGACGAGGCCCGCCGCCAGGCCGAGGTCGCGCGCACCACGACGATCCGCCTCGAGACCCGGGACCGTCTGCTGACGGCCCAGCTCGCGACGCTGCAGAAGACCTCGGTCGCCCTCGAGCAGCAGCGTCAGGCCGGTCTCGCCGCACAGGAACAACGTCGCCGCGAGGAGGCCAACCGCCGGGCGGCCCTGGCCCGGGCCGCCGCCCAGGCCCGTCAGGCTGCTGCCCAGGCTTCTGCTGCGCAGGCCGCGGCCGCCGCCGCCGAGCGCTCGGCCCGGACGGCCCGCGAGCGGGCGGCCGCGCAGGCCGCCGCCCGTGCTGCCGCAGAGGCCGCACGGCAGGCCGCCCTGCACCCCGCGAGCAGTGGCAGCAGCGGCAGCAGTGGGAGTGGTGGGAGCAGCAGCAGCGGTGGCAGCGGATCGGGTGGTGGGCCGCGTATGCCCCCCGTCGTCCCGCGCCCGACGCCGCCGCCGCCGCCTCCGGCGCCGACCGGCGGGGTCTCGGCGGTCCTGGCCTACGCTCGGGCCCAGCTCGGCAAGCCGTACGTCTGGGGCGCGCAGGGGCCGAGCTCCTTCGACTGCTCGGGGCTGACCCTCATGGCCTGGCGTCAGGCGGGGGTGTCGCTGCTGCACTACACGGGCTACCAGTACTCCGCGACGGCCCGGGTGCCGATCAGCGCCCTCCAGCCCGGCGACCTCGTCTTCTACGGGACCTCCGGGGAGAGCAGCCACCACGTCGGCCTCTACATCGGCGGCGGGATGATGATCCACGCGCCGAACCCGAGCACCGTCGTGAAGATCTCGTCGATCTACTCCATGTCGGACCTGCTGCCCTACGGCGGCCGTCCCTGACGGGGCCTACCGGCTCCTGAACGCACTCGACGCAGCGTCGAGGCACTCGACGCATGGAGCTCTGTGCGTCAGGTGCCTCGACGCTGCGTCGAGTGCGACCGGCCAGGCGTCGCTCAGTGGTGCGTCGGCCCGGGCCAGCGGGCGGTCGAGAGGCCGGACTCCTGGGCCCGCGAGATCGACTCGAGCACCGTCTTCTCGGCACCCTCGCGACCGGCCCAGTGGGCGCCCTCGACGGACTTGCCGGGCTCGAGGTCCTTGTAGGTCTCGAAGAAGTGCTGGATCTCGAGGCGGTCGAACTCGCTGATGTGGTCGAGCTCGCTGATGTGTCCCTGGCGCGGGTCGTTGGCCGGCACGCAGATGATCTTGTCGTCGCCTCCGGCCTCGTCGCGCATGTGGAACATCCCGATGGGCCGCGCGAGCACCTGGCAGCCGGGGAAGGTCGGCTCGTCGAGCAGGATGAGGGCGTCGAGCGGGTCGCCGTCCTCACCGAGGCTGTCCTCGACGTAGCCGTAGTCGGCGGGGTAGGTCATCGAGGTGAAGAGGAGCCGGTCGAGCCGGATCCGCCCGGTCTCGTGGTCGACCTCGTACTTGTTGCGAGCCCCCTTGGGAATCTCGACGGTGATGTAGAACTGCATGGTCCGAATCTCCTCGGGAGTTCGACGGGCCGCGCCCCCGGACGGCGCGCAGGCTGATGACCTAGGCTCGGGCGACCGGGCCGGGCTCAGTCTCCCGTATGACGACCGGCCCGACCAAACAAGGGTGGAGCCCAGGTGACGCGCACGAGCGCCCGACGCGCCCTGTGGGCGCTCCCCGTGGCTGCGCTGCTCGCCTACGGCGCCCTCGACGTGGCTGACGTCACGCCGGGGCTGGTCACCCTGGCGCCCCCTCCGGCCCCCGCGCCACCGCCCCCGCTGCCCACGCCGACCGTCCGCCAGCCCGTCGCCACCACCGGCCCGGGCCCGCTGCCGACCGCCGGCCCGGCGACTGCGGTCCCGACGACGGCGGGGTTGCGCAGGGCACTGGGCCCCCTCCTCACCGAGGCCGGCCTGGGCCAGCTCGGGGTGACGGTGCGCGACGCGAGCACCGGCGCGCACCTGCTCGACACCCGTGCTGACGTGCCGCTCATCCCGGCGTCGACGGTCAAGCTCCTCGCCGCCGCGGCCGTCGACACGACCTTCCCCGCCGGTGCGACCCTCACCACCCGTGCGGTGCGTGGTGCGGCCCCCGGCACGGTCGTGCTCGTGGCCGGCGGCGACACCCTGCTGGCGCCGGGGCGTGGCACCCCGGGTGCGGTCGTCGGCCGCGCCGGGCTCGGTGACCTCGCGGCCTCGACCGCGTCGGCGCTGCGAGCCTCCGGTCGCACCTCGGTGCGCGTCTCCCTCGACGCCCGGTATGCCGCGGGTCCGCCGACCGCGCCCACCTGGGGCTCTGACTACCGCCCGAGCGGGATCACGGGGGCGGTCGCCGCGATCGGCCTCTCGACCCAGCGCGCCACCCCGGGCCGCCCGGGCCCGGCCGACCCGGGGGCCTCGGCGCTCGCCGCCTTCGTCACCGCCCTGCGCGCGGCGGGGGTGAGCGCGACCGCCGACGCCGCAGCGGGCAGGGCGCCGACCGGGGCGGTGACGCTCGGGTCGGTCGCCTCGGCGCCCGTCGCCGACCAGCTCGTGCTCGCGCTGCAGGACTCCGACGACGCCCTCACCGAGTCGTTGGCCCGGCAGGCGGCGGCCCGGGCCCGGGCGGGCACCGGGTTCGCGGCGGTCGGCGCCTGGGTGCGCCAGCAGGTGCAGCGTCTCGGCGTCGACGTGGCCGGGGTGCAGCTGCTCGATGCCAGCGGCCTCTCTCGCAGCAGCCGGGTCCCCGTGCGGGCGATCGGCGACGTGCTCGGGCTCGCGGCCGCGAGGACCGGCCCACCGAGCCTGCGGGCCACGATCGCCGACCTGGCGGTCGCGGGGCTCGACGGCACGCTGTCGGGCCGCTTCGACGACGCGACGACCGCGGCCGCGCGGGGGGTCGTGCGCGCCAAGACGGGCACGCTGACCGGTGTCAGCGGCCTCGCCGGCACGGTGACCACGCCCGACGGGCGGGTGCTGGTCTTCGCACTCGTGGCCAACGAGGTGCCGGCGACGACGGGAACGCCGGGAGCACGGCGGGCGTTGGACGGGTTCGTGACGGTGCTCGCCCGGTGTGGGTGCCGGTGAGGAGGGTGGGACGCCCATGAGCGCGCAGCGCGACATCAGGATCGTGCAGGACAGCAGGCGCGACAGCACCTCGCCCTACGTCGACTGGGAGTTCGCGAAGGCGACCGGCCGGCGGTTGTCGGGCGCGGGCCCGAAGGTCAGCCGGGGCGAGGCCGCCGAGGTGGTCGCCTCGCTGCGCGAGGTCGCGACGGCCGCCCGCGAGCCGATCGCCGCGACCTCCCTGCTGGTCAGCCCCGGCGACGCCCCCGAGGCCGTTGTCGTCGACCGGCCGGGCTGGATCGACGCCAACGTCGAGTCGATGCGCGCGCTCATGGTGCCCGTCATCGAGAAGATCACCGCTGGCAGCCGCGACCGCGCAGGCTCGCGCGCCCAGCCCGGCGCCCTCACCGCGGTCGGCGGCAAGGTCACCGGCGGCGAGGCCGGAGCCCTCATGGCATTCATGTCGGGCAAGGTCCTCGGGCAGTACGACCTCGCGCCCGAGGGGGTCCCGCGCCTGATGCTGGTGGCCCCGAACCTCGTCCAGGTCGAGCGCGAGCTCGGCGTCCACCCTCACGACTTCCGCCTCTGGGTGGCCATGCACGAGGAGACCCACCGGGTGCAGTTCACCGCCGTACCCTGGCTGCGCGAGCACCTCATCGACAGCTCCCGCACCCTCACCACCGACCTCGCGCCGACCCCCGACGAGCTGAGCGCCCGTCTCCAGGGCCTCGCGCAGCGGCTGCCGGAGGCCTTCCGCACGGGCAGCCGCGGCCTCGCCGACGCCTTTCTCTCGCCGCAGCAGCGGGCCGAGGTCTCGCGCATCACCGCCGTGATGTCCCTGCTCGAGGGTCACGCCGACGTGATGATGGACGAGGTCGGCCCGCAGGTCATCCCCACGGTCGCCCAGATCCGCGAGCGCTTCCAGGGGCGCCGCAACGGCGTCTCCGGATTCGACCGGGTGCTGCGCCGCCTGCTCGGGATGGAGGCCAAGATGCGGCAGTACCGCGACGGCGCGGTCTTCGTGCGCGCGGTCGTCGCCGACGTCGGTCTCGAGGGCTTCAACGCCGTGTGGGGATCGCCGCAGACCCTGCCGACCGCCGCCGAGATCGAGACCCCCCGCCGGTGGGTCGAGCGGGTGCACGGCGGGACGCGCGCCGGGGTAGACCCCGGTGCCCCGGCGGCACCGGAGGCCGGGGCGTGAGCGGGCCCGCGCCCGCCGTCGCCGCGACCCGGGTGGCCGTCCGCTCCGAGCTGTCCCTGCTCCCCGCGGGCTCCACCGTGCTCGTCGGCTGCAGCGGGGGGCCCGACTCCCTCGCGCTCGCGGCCGCGGTCGCGTTCGAGGCCGACCGTGCGGGGCTGACAGCCGTGGGTGTCGTCGTCGACCACGGTCTGCAGCCCGGGTCGTCCCGGGTGGCGCAGACGGCTGCCGCTCACTGCCGCGAGCTGGGTCTGGCGCAGGTCGAGGTCGTGCGCGTCGAGGTCGTGCCGGCCGCCGGCGGGCCCGAGGAGGCCGCCCGCCTCGCCCGGTTCGCCGCCCTCGACGAGGCCGCCGACCGCCACGGCGCCGTCGCGATCCTGCTGGGCCACACCCGCGACGACCAGGCCGAGCAGGTGCTGCTCGGCCTCGCCCGCGGCTCGGGCTCCCGCTCCCTCTCCGGTATGCCGCGTCGTCGCGGCCTGCTCGTGCGTCCCTTCATCGGGGTGACGAGGGACGAGACGGAGGCGGCGTGCGCGGCCTACGGAGTCGAGCCGTGGCAGGACCCGCACAACGACGACACCAGCTTCACCCGGGTGCGCGCCCGGGCCCTGCTGCGCGAGCTCGAGCGCGAGCTCGGGCCCGGGGTGCGCGCAGCCCTCGCGCGCAGCGCCGAGATGATCCGCGAGGACGCCGACCACCTCGAGGACGAGGCCCGCTCGCTGCGCGAGGCCATCGGGCCGACGCCCTGGGCGGTGAGCACGATGCTTGCCGTGCCGCGCGCCCTGCGCACGCGGCTGTGGCGGATCCTCGCGGTCGAGGCCGGCTCCGGTGCCGGCCAGCTGTCGTCCGCCCACGTCGAGTCGCTCGACGCGCTGCTCACCTGCTGGCACGGCCAGGGGCCGCTCCAGCTGCCGGGGCACGTGCGGGCCTCCCGGTCGGGAGACCTGGTCAGGATCGTGGCCCTCGAGCCCGCGGCCTCGTAGCCGGCCGGTCAGACCGCCCCGGGGCGACGGGTGTCCGCGCGGTCCGGTTGAATGAGGACGCACCCCACCTGGATTTCACCTGCTTGATCTTGACGACGAGGAGTCGCCGTGGACGCCGCCGACATGGGAGCCGACCTCAAGGAGGTGCTCCTCACCCAGGAGCAGATCCTGGCCCGGCTCGACGAGCTCGCCGCCGACATCTGGCGCGACTACGAGGGCAAGGACCTGCTGCTGGTCGGGGTGCTCAAGGGGGCGGTGATGGTCATGGCCGACCTCATGCGCGCGCTGCCCGGCACCGTGCCGATGGACTGGATGGCGGTCTCCTCCTACGGCTCGGGCACCAAGAGCTCGGGCGTCGTGCGCATCCTCAAGGACCTCGACGGCGACATCTCGGGACGGCACGTGCTCATCGTCGAGGACATCATCGACTCGGGGCTCACGCTCAGCTGGATCCGCTCCAACCTCGAGTCGCGCCGACCGGCGTCGGTCGAGATCTGCACGCTGCTGCGCAAGCCCGAGGTGGCCAAGGTCGACATCGACGTGAAGTACGTCGGTTTCGACCTGCCCAACGAGTTCGTCGTGGGCTACGGGCTCGACTACGACGAGCGCTTCCGCAACCTGCGGTGCGTCGGCACGCTGGCCTCCTCGGTCTACGCCTGACCCCCTCGTGGCGCACGCCTGACGACGCGTGACCCTCGCCTCACGGGCCGAGCGGGCCTTTCGGGGCCAGAGCCGGAACACCGGGTGACTGCGCGTCGTTCACCTGCGAGAATGTGATATCCAGCAGCATCGAGCGGAAGGTCGGGGCGGGACCCCGGACTACATGGACTTCAAGCGCATCGTTCGCCCCCCCTTCGTGGTGATCATCCTCTTGGTGATCGCCGTGGTCGTCGCCCTCAACCTCGCGGGCGGCGACGGCTACAAGCGCATCGACACCTCGAAGGCCTTGACGCTCATCAGCGAGGGCAAGGTCGCCTCGGCGACGCTGCTCAACAACGAGCGGGTCGAGCTGACCCTCACGGCGCCCTACACCGACGCCGACGTCAAGGACGCGACCCAGGTCTACGCCTACTACGTCGACGCCCGCGGCACCGAGATCGTCGACGCCCTCAACAAGGTGGCACCCAAGAACGGCTTCACCGACCAGATCGACCAGCCCAGCTGGTTCGGCTCGCTGCTCTTCAGCATCGTGCCGATCCTGATCATCCTCGGCCTCTTCTGGTTCCTCATGGGCCAGATGCAGGGCGGTGGCAACCGGGTCATGCAGTTCGGCAAGTCGCGCGCCAAGCTGGCGAGCAAGGACAGCCCCAAGGTGACCTTCGCCGACGTCGCCGGCTGCGACGAGGCGGTCGAGGAGCTGCACGAGATCAAGGAGTTCCTCCAGGAGCCGGCGAAGTTCCTCGCCGTGGGCGCCAAGATCCCCAAGGGCGTCCTGCTCTACGGCCAGCCGGGCACCGGTAAGACGCTGCTGGCCCGCGCGGTCGCCGGCGAGGCCGGAGTGCCGTTCTACTCCATCTCCGGCTCCGACTTCGTCGAGATGTTCGTCGGTGTCGGTGCGTCACGCGTGCGCGACCTCTTCGAGCAGGCCAAGGCCAACGCCCCCGCCATCGTCTTCGTCGACGAGATCGACGCCGTCGGTCGCCACCGCGGCGCGGGCATGGGGGGTGGGCACGACGAGCGCGAGCAGACCCTCAACCAGCTGCTGGTCGAGATGGACGGCTTCGACGTCAAGACCAACGTCATCCTCATCGCGGCGACCAACCGCCCCGACATCCTCGATCCCGCCCTGCTGCGTCCTGGTCGCTTCGACCGGCAGATCGCCGTCGAGGCGCCCGACATGCTCGGCCGCCACCGCATCCTCGAGGTGCACTCGCAGGGCAAGCCGATGGCCCCCGACGTCGACCTGCTGGCCGTGGCTCGTCGCACGCCCGGCTTCACCGGTGCCGACCTCGCCAACGTGCTCAACGAGGCGGCGCTCCTCACGGCTCGCAGCAGCCGCAAGATCATCGACGACGCGTCGCTCGACGAGGCCATCGACCGGGTGATCGCCGGGCCGCAGAAGCGCACGCGCATCATGTCGGCCAAGGAGCGCAAGATCACCGCCTACCACGAGGGTGGGCACGCCCTCGTCGCGGCCGCGATGAACCACACCGACCCGGTCACCAAGGTGACCATCCTGCCTCGCGGCCGCGCGCTGGGCTACACGATGGTGATGCCGCAGGACGACAAGTACTCCACCACCCGCAACGAGATCCTCGACCAGCTCGCCTACGCCCTCGGTGGCCGGGTGGCCGAGGAGATGGTCTTCCACGACCCGACGACGGGTGCGGCCAACGACATCGAGAAGGCCACGGCGATGGCCCGCAAGATGGTCACGGAGTACGGCATGTCCGAGCGGGTCGGTGCCATCAAGCTCGGTGCGGGCTCCGGTGAGGTCTTCCTCGGCCGCGACATGGGTCACCAGCGCGACTACTCCGAGGAGATCGCCGGCATCGTCGACGAGGAGGTGCGCAAGCTCATCGAGAACGCCCACGACGAGGCCTGGCACGTCATCAACGACAACCGCGACGTGCTCGACAAGCTGGTGCTCGACCTGTTGGAGAAGGAGACGCTCAACGCCAAGGAGCTGGCCGCGATCTTCACCCAGCTGACCAAGCGCCCGCTGCGTCCGACCTGGCTCTCGAGCGAGTCCCGGCTGCTCAGCGACCGCCCACCGGTGCTGACGCCGGCCGAGCAGGCCGCCCACGGGTCGCTGAACGGCAGCGTGTCCTTCGCCAAGGAGGCCGTGCTCAGCGGAGCCGGGTCCCGCAACGGCTACGGCCAGGTCCCGCAGGCGGCGGGCAACGACCCCGACATGGGTCGCCGCATCGATGCGGCCGCCAACGCCGGGGCCCACCCCCTCGCCGAGGAGGAGCCGCGCACGCAGGTCATCGAGGTGCCTGACGGCGGTCAGGTCGACCCGTCCGAGGGTCGCTGACCCGGTCGTGCCGGTCGACCTCGACCGCGCCGCGGCGGCGGTCCGTGAGCTGCTGATCGCGGTCGGGGAGGACCCCGACCGCGAGGGTCTGCTCGAGACGCCCGTTCGGGTCGCCCGGGCCTGCGCCGAGACCTTCGCCGGGCTCGACCAGAGCCCGGCGCAGGTGCTCGGCACGACCTTCGCCATCGACCACCAGGAGCTGGTGATCGTGCGTGACATCGAGCTCTACAGCACGTGCGAGCACCACCTCGTGCCCTTTCACGGGGTCGCCCACGTCGGCTACATCCCCGCGCGGGACGGTCGGGTGACGGGCCTGTCGAAGATCGCCCGGCTGGTCGACGTCTTCGCGCGCCGACCGCAGGTGCAGGAGCGGCTGACCACCCAGGTGGCCGACGCCCTCGTCGAGCACCTCGACGTGCAGGGCGTCATCGTCGTGATCGAGTGCGAGCACCTGTGCATGTCGATGCGGGGGGTGCGAAAGCCGGGGTCCCGCACGATCACCTCCGCCGTCCGCGGTCAGCTCCGAGACGCCACCACCCGCGCCGAGGCGATGTCGCTGCTGCGCGGGGGTCGGCCCTGAGCGCTCGCCGCCCCACCGTGAAGGCCCGGACGACCAGCAGCGACTCCCCCGTGGGTGGGGGTGGCTCTGTCGGCGGCACCCCCGGGTCAGCCCCATCCGGCAGACCTGGCGGTTCCGTCGCGGCCCCCAGCCCGGCCGACCTGCGGGCCCGCGCCCCGCGCCTGCTCGGTCTCCTGACGTATGCCGTAGGGCTCCTCGACCTGCTTGGCGCGCTCGCGAGGGTGCAGCGTCCACGGCTCGCCGTGGCCGAGGTCCTGCCGGGGGTCGTGACCGTCTCGGTGGCCGCGTCGGTCCTCACCGGGGTCCTGCTGCTCGCGCTCGGGCACGGGCTGCGACGGCGCAAGCGACGAGCCTGGCGGGCGGTGGTGGGCCTGCTGGCCGTCAGCACCCTGGCCGCGCTGGTGCGCTTCAGCCCGCTGCACGTCGTCGTGCCGCTGACCCTGCTGGTCGTGCTGCTGGTGCGCCGTGACGACTTCCGCGCCGCCAGCGACCCGCAGAGCCGGTGGCGTGCGGTCAGGGTGGCCCTGACCCTGGTGGTCGTCGACCTCGTCGTCGGTCTCGGGCTGGTCTACGCGGCGTCGCGCGGCGAGGTCGGCGGGGCTCCGACGCTCCTCGACGCACTCGGTGAGTCCCTCTTCGGTCTCATCGGTCTCGACGGCCCCCTCACCTTCCGGGACGACCGCACGGGCGACCTGGTCGGGACCGCCCTGGCGGCCCTGGGCCTGCTCACGCTGGCGGCGACGGCCTCCGTCGTCCTGCGTGCGTCCGAGCCACGCGGTGAGCTGAGCCCCACCGACGAGGGGCGGATGCGGCCCCTGCTCGCGACCGACGGTGACTCGCTCGGCTACTTCGCGCTGCGCGCCGACAAGAGTCTGGTCTGGTCACCGTCCGGGCGGGCGGCCATCGCCTACCGCGTGGTCGGCGGGGTGATGCTGGCCAGTGGTGACCCGGTCGGCCCGCGGGACGCGTGGCCCGAGGTCATGGCGGCCTTCGCCGCGCGTGCGGCTGAGCACGCGTGGACCGTGGCGGTCCTGGGCTGCTCCGAGGACGCCGGCGAGGTGTGGGCCCGCGAGACGGGCCTGGCCGCCCTCGAGCTGGGGGACGAGGCGGTGCTCCATACCGGCGACTTCAGCCTCGACGGGCGGGCCATGCGCAACGTGCGCCAGATGGTGTCGCGCATCAGGCGGAAGGGCTATGGGACCCAGGTCCACCGGGTGCGCGACCTCGACGACGACCTGCGGGCGACGGTGCTGGCCGACGCCGCGGCCTGGCGCGAGAGCGAGACCGAGCGCGGCTTCAGCATGGCTCTCGGGCGCGTCGCCGACCCCCGGGACCCCGACGCGGTGCTCGTGACGGCGTGGGAAGGTGGTCGGGTGCGGGCGATGTTGCAGCTGGTGCCCTGGGGGCGGGACGGGCTGTCCCTCGACGTGATGAGGCGCGACGCCGACGCGGCGCCGGGAGTCAACGAGCTGATGATCGAGGCGGTCATGCAGCAGGCGGCGGCGCTCGGCGTGGGGCGGGTCTCGCTCAACTTCGCCGCCTTCCGCTCGGTCTTCGAGCGGGGCGAGCGGCTCGGCGCGGGGCCGCTGCTGCGGCTGCGCCGGTCGGCGCTCATCGTCGCCTCGCGGTGGTTCCAGATCGAGAGCCTCTACCGCTTCAACGCGAAGTTCCAGCCTGAGTGGATCAGCCGCTACCTGCTCTACCCGAGCGCGGCCGACCTGCCGCGGGTCTCGCTGGCCGTCCTCGAGGCCGAGGCCTTCCTCGTCTGGCCGACCTGGCGCCGGCTGCGGGAGGGACAGGCGTGACCGCCGGCCACGTCATCCACCCGCTGCCGTCGGTGCCCGGCCGCCCGGTCGTCATGGGCGTCGTCAACGTCACCCCTGACTCCTTCAGCGACGGCGGCGAGTGGTTCGAGACCGACGCGGCGATCCGTCACGGCCGGGAGGTGCGCGCCGACGGAGCCGACGTCGTCGACGTCGGGGGGGAGTCCACCCGTCCCGGCGCCGAGCGCCCGTCGGTCGACGAGGAGCTGCGTCGCGTGATCCCGGTGGTGCGCACCCTGGCGTCCGAGGGCGCGTTCGTCTCCATCGACACCATGCGCGCCGAGGTGGCCGAGCAGGCGCTGGGCAACGGCGCCGCGATGGTCAACGACGTCAGCGGTGGCCTCGCCGACACCGAGATGGCACCGCTGGTCGCCAGCTGGGGCTGCCCGTTCGTCGCGATGCACTGGCGCGGCCACAGTGTCGACATGCAGGCGCGAGCCGCCTACGACGACGTCGTCTCCGACGTGTGCCACGAGCTGGCGCAGCGCCGGGATGCGTTGCTGGAGAGCGGCATCCGCCCGTCGCAGCTCGTCCTCGACCCGGGGCTCGGCTTCGCCAAGGACGCCGACCACAACTGGGCCCTCCTCGCGCACCTCGAGTCGCTGCTGGGCCTGGGCCACCCCGTCCTCTTCGGCGCCTCCCGCAAGACCTTCCTCGGGCGGGTGGGGGTGCTGCCGGGGGCACCGACCCGCCCACCGGCCGAGCGCGACGCCGCGACGGCCGCGACCAGCCTGCTGGCCGCGATGGCCGGCGTCTGGGGGGTGCGGGTGCACGACGTCCGGTCGACGCGCGACGCGCTGGCGGTGCTCGAGGCGACCACGGCCCATCGACGAGCAGGAGACCAGCCATGAGCAGCGAACGACGAGCGGTGTCGGGCACCGACCGCATCCTCCTCGCGGGGGTCGAGGCGGTCGGTCACCACGGCGTGCTCGCCTTCGAGAGGGAGCAGGGCCAGCCCTTCGTCGTCGACGTCGTCCTCGAGCTCGACCTCGGCCCGGCGGGGCGCAGCGACGACCTCGGGCAGACGGTGTCGTATGCCGAGGTCGCCGACGACGTCGTGGCTCGCCTCACCGGGCCCCCCTTCGACCTGATCGAGCGCCTGGCCGAGGTGATCGCCGACGACGCGCTCGCGCGGCCGCTGGTCGACGCGGTCGAGGTCACCGTGCACAAGCCGCAGGCGCCGGTCGGGCAGCCGTTCACCGACGTCGCTGTGCACGTGCGCCGTGAGCGGGGAGTGCCGGTGGTCGTCGCGCTCGGAGCCAACCTCGGTGACGCCCGGGCCACGCTCGAGTCGGCGGTCACCCAGATCGCGGGGCTGCACGGGGTGCGGGTGAGCGCCGTGTCACCGCTGGTCGAGACCGATCCCGTCGGAGGGCCGGAGCAGCCGGTCTACCTCAATGCCGTGCTGCTGGCCAACTCGACCCTGGAGCCGAGCAGGCTGCTCGAGGCACTGCAGGCGATCGAGGCGGCCCACGGGCGAACGCGTGAGATTCGTTGGGGCGCAAGGACCCTCGACCTCGACCTGATTCAGGTCGGCCGTCCTGGGTCGGGAGCCGAGGTGCGCCTCGACACGCCTGCGCTCAGCGTGCCCCATCCGCGTGCGCACGAACGTGCCTTCGTGCTCGTGCCGTGGGTAGCGGCCGACGGTGAGGCGGTGGCGCGTGACGGGGACGGCGGCATACGCCGGGTCGTCGACCTGTCGGCCGACCTGCGTGAGCCGGGAGCGGCCGACGACCCGAGCGTGCGCCCCGGCCCCTCGTGGAGCCCCACGTGGTGACCCCTCCTCACGGCGTGCGGCTGCGGCTGCTGCTGGCGGTCGCGATCGTCGTGGGCGTGGTGAGCTGGGTCGGGCTGGCGCTGTGGGCGATGGGCGGTCGCGCCCTGCCACCGGTGTCGTGGGCGGCCCTGCCGATCCTGCTCGCGGTGGCCATCGGCCTGGTGCTCGCGGGCCGACCGGTGCAGCGGCTGGTCGCCGGCACGGCGACCAGGCGCGTGCACCCCCTGTATGCCGCCCGGGTCATCGCGCTCGCGCAGGCCGCGGCCCTCACGGGTGCGGTGGGTCTGGGCTGGTATGCCGCGCAGGTCGTGCGGCTGCTTCCCGACTCCGACATCCCCTCGCAGCAGCAGGACATCCTGCGACTGGTCTTCCTCGGCGTCGGCGCGGTGCTCGTCTCCGGGGCGGGGCTGCTGGTGCAACGGTGGTGCCGGGTCGACGACGACCGGGGCGACCGGGGGTCTCCCGAGCGGGAGTGACGTGAGCCTCCGTCCGGTCGTCCACGGCCGCACCTCCATCACCCACCCCACACCACACGACATCGCCGCCTGACACCTGAGACACTTCACCACGAGGCGCTCTGCCTGGTCGGCATGGGCGACGACTGATCCGGGTATGGGCCTCTCACGCCGGCGGAGCGCCCGCCGCGAGCAGGTCAGACCAGTGGAGGTTCGATCATGTGGGTGCTCCTCACCCGTCACCGGAAGCAGTGGCTCCTGGTGGCCCTCCCGTTGGCGGGATGGCTCGTCGCGAGACTGCTGCGTGCGGGAGAGGTGCCGGCAGGGTTCCCCAGGCGCAGCCCCCTGCCACGCCGCGCCTCGGAGCCGAGTCCGCACCCGGTCGCCGTCACGGGCCACGTGCCTGTAAGCAGTCCGCATGCTCGGGAGATCGCCGCACACAACAAGCGGGTCATCGACGACTACCGTGGTCGACACGCCTCCCCGGGGTCAGGGGCGCACCCCGGCGCCTGACCGGAGGTGCCCGCCGCGTCGTCCGGAGCGGCACCGATCATCGGACCTCCGGTGTCGACGCGGCTCGCGGTGCGGTCACCGGGCGCGGACGTGCCGCTGCGCCCGACGCGATGAGCGCGGCGATCTGCGCGTCGCTGCGCCCGATCTCGCGCAGCACCTCCTCGGTGTCGCCGCCGATCTGCGGGCAGTCGCTGCGCACGGTGCCCGGGGTGCGCGAGAGCCGCACGGGGAAGCCGATGCTGCGGTAGGCGCCCTCGGTCGGGTGCTCGCGCACGTCGAGCAGGCCACCGCCGACCACATAGGGGTCGGTCTCGGCGTCGTCGAGCTCGAGCACGGGCGCGAAGGGGATGGAGTGGGCGGCGCACAGCTCCTGCCAGGCGGCCGTCGTGCGCTCGGGCGCCACCTGCGCCACCAGCGCGTAGAGCTCGCCGTAGTGCGTGGCGAGGGCGCCGGGGTCGGCGAAGCGCGGGTCGGTCGCCACCTCGGGTCGGCCTGCGGCGGTGAAGAAGTCGGCGATGTTGCGCGCGTTGTAGGGCAGGATGCAGGCCCACCCGTCGGCGGTGGCGACGGCCCGGTGGTCGGGCACCATCGAGCGGTTGAAGCCGATCGGGCCGCGAGAGGGCTCGAAGGTGTGGCCCGAGAGGTGCTCGACCAGGGTGAACGCGAGCATGGTGTCGGTCATCGGCACCTCCACCTCCTGACCCTCGCCGGTCGCGCGCTGGTGGATCACCGCGGCGAGCACGGAGTAGGCCAGCGTCAGCGCACAGACCTTGTCGGCCATGATCGTGGGCACGTAGGTCGGGGTGCCGGTGGCCCGGCGCATGAGGTCGGCCACGCCGGACGCAGCCTGCACGATCTCGTCGTAGGCCGCGTGGTCGGCCCGGTCGGAGTCGCTGCGGAAGCCCTGGGCGCGGGCATAGACCAGCCGTGGGTTGACCGCAGCCAGCTCGTCGTAGCCGACGCCGAGGCGCGTCAGCGCCCCCGGTCGCATGTTGGTGACCAGCACGTCGGCCGTCCGCACGAGGTCGAGGAACGCCTCGAGCCCGGCCTCGCTCTTGAGGTCGAGGGCCACGCTGCGCTTGTTGCGGTTGACGTTGAGGGCGAGCACCCCCATGCCCTCGTGCACCTGTGGGTGGGTGCGGCGCGAGAGGTCGCCGGTGGGCGGCTCGACCTTGATCACGTCGGCGCCGAGGTCGCCGAGGATCTGGGTCGCAAAGGGGCCCATGACGACCGTCGAGAAGTCGAGGACCCGCAGCCCCTCGAGTGCTCCGGGGGTGCTGCTCGACGATGTGCCGCTCGACGGGGCGCTGGGCATGGTGGCCTTCCTGGTCGGGGGGTGGAGAACCCGCCGTGGCGGGCCTCGGCGCGCCGAGGCCCCTTCCCGGCCATTCTCCGGATTCGGGGGGGCAAGTCGAAACCGGACCCGTGCCGTCGTGGTCAGCGCCCGCCTCCGTGCGCCGGTCAGGAGGTGTCCCCGAGGAGCGTGATGCTAGCGGTAGACGTCGCCGCCGACCTCGCCCATCGTCGGACTGATCATGCCTCCGGCCACCCAGTTGGGGCCGGCGTGCACGTGGGCAGCCAGGTCGAGGGCGGCGCGCAGGGCGACGAGCCGCGTCTGCCCGGTCGGCGCGTACCAGAGGTAGAGCGACTCTCCGCCGGCGAAGCTGCTGCTGCAGACGACGACCTCGGGTGAGACCGTCGGCGTCTCGGTCGACTCCGGGGGCACCGTCACGGTGCCGCCGGTGACCGGTGGCGGCGCAGGGGGCACCATCGTCGCCGCCGGGATGGTGATCGGTGGCCTGTCGAGCGCGCAGCCGAAGGCCCTGGGCAGGTCGGCCTCGGACCGCAGCCGGGTGCTGTCGACGGGGGAGGGGCCGCTCGAGACCGGCGTCGGCTGGCCGTCGGGACCCGTCGCGGCGGGTGCCGGGGTGCGCGGGGTGCTCGTCCCGGTGGATGCCGAGGTCCCCGAGGCGCCCGGGGTGCCCGACGTACCCGATGAGGCAGAGGGCGCCGGGGTCGCGGAGGTCACGGTCGGGGCAGGGCTGCTGGTCGCGCAGGCTCCCAGCCCGAGGACGGCGACGGCCAGGGTCGCGGCGGTCGCGGCCAGCGTCACGACGGACGTCGCTCGCCGCCGGTCACTTGTCGACGTCTCCGACGACGAAGAACATCGAGCCGAGGATCGCCACCATGTCGGCCAGCAGCTGACCCGGCAGTATCTCGGCGAGCACGGCCACGTTGTTGAACGACGCTGACCGGAGCTTGAGCCGCCAGGGGGTCTTCTCCCCGCGGGAGACCAGGTAGTAGCCGTTGAAGCCGAGGGGGTTCTCGGTCGCGGTGTAGAGGTGGCCCTCCGGCACCTTGAGCACCTTGGGCAGCTTGACGTTGATCGGCCCCCGGTCCAGCGCGCGCATCCGCTCGGCGCAGGCCTGCGCGAGGTCGAGGCTGACCCGCGTCTGCTCCAGCAGCACCTCGAGGCGGGCGAGGCAGTCGCCCGCGGTGCGCGTGACCACCCGGCCGGGGCCGCCGGGGGCGAAGAGCTCTCCGTATGCGAGGTAGGGAGCGTCGCGCCGCAGGTCGACGTCGACGCCACTGGCGCGCGCGATGGGGCCCGAGACGCCGTAGGCGTGGATCGTGTCGTGGGAAAGAACACCGACACCCTGGGTGCGCGCGTTGAGGATCTCGTTGCCCACCAACATGTTCGTCAGGTCGGGCAGGCGGCGGCGCACGGCCGCGATGGCCTGCTCGACGCGGCCGAGCCAGCCGGCGGGCAGGTCTTCCTTGAGGCCACCGACCCGGTTGAACATGTAGTGCATGCGCCCGCCGGAGGCCTCCTCCATCACCGCCTGCAGCTCTTCGCGCTCACGGAAGGAGTAGAAGACCGGGGTGATCGCGCCGAGCTCGAGGGGGTAGGAGCCGAGGAACATCAGGTGGCTCAGCACCCGGTTGAGCTCGGCCAGGAGGGTGCGCGCCCAGACCGCGCGCTGGGGCACCTCCATGCCGAGCATCTGCTCGACGCCGAGCACCACGCCCAGCTCGTTGGCGAAGGCCGAGAGCCAGTCGTGGCGGTTGGCGAGCACGATGATCTGGCGGTAGTCGCGCACCTCGAAGAGCTTCTCGGCGCCGCGGTGCATGTAGCCGACGATCGGCTCGGCGCTGACGATGCGCTCGCCGTCGAGCACCACCCGCAGCCGCAGCACGCCGTGGGTCGCGGGGTGCTGCGGGCCGATGTTGAGCACCATGTCGCTCGTGGCCAGCCCACCCGCGCCGATCCCGACGGTCAGCTCGCGACCGGTCGCGTCCGTCGCGCTCGGTGAGGTCATGGGCGCCAGTCTGCCGTATGCCCGGCTGCTGTCAGGGGGCTGCCACGTCACGAGACCGCGAGGCCGTCCTGCCTCACGCCGCGGACGACCCCCGTGACGCGGAGGTCGAGGTGCCAACGCGGCGCACGACCCCGGAGGCGGCCGACCGCCAGTGGCTTTCCCCTACGGCGCGGACCTCACGACCGGGACTGGTCCCCGCGCGAGCGCCTCGTGAGCACCAGGGCGAGCCCAGCGAGCAGGACCAGCACGACGACGATGGCCGCGATGGCCACCGGGCTGGTGTCCGACGAGGTCGTTGAGGCCGCGGGTGTCGCCTCGGTCGGCGGAGTCGTCGTCGAGGTCTGCGCATCCGCGCCCGGCGTCGACGTGGCGACCCGCGCACTGGCCGCGGTCGCGGTCGCGGTGAAGGTCAGCTCGCCCGAGGAGGCGTGGCCGTCGTCGGCCGTCACTCGCCACGCCACCCGGTAGGCGCCGGCGGGTGCCGAGGGCTTCAGCGGCTGGACGACGTCGTTGCCGTTGATCGCGGCGGCTCCCTGCTGGACGTCACCCGCGGGCCCGGTCACGCGCACGGCGAGGCCCACGGTGACGGGGGGCCCGGTGAAGTGGAGCACGACGGAGTCGGGGACGGTCGCCACGGTCGAGGTGTCGGCCGGGGTCGTGCCGGTGAGCTCGTCGTGGGCCGAGGCGATGGGCGCCGACGCGACCGAGGCGATGCCGCCCAGGGCGAGCAGGGCACCCACGGCCAGGGCGCTGACGAGCCGGTGGCGCCGGCCCGCCGCTCTCCGGGTGGGTGAGGGGGGGTGTGCGGATGACGTGATGAGAGAAGACGACATGCCAGGACTCCTGAGCGAAGGGAAGGGGCGGCGCCGGACGGTGGACGCGGGACGCCGGGGGTGCGCGGGGGGTGCGCGGTGGCCGGGCGGGAGCCCGTGCACCGTCGTCTGCCGTCGGTCACCCGACCCTCGCTGCGCGATGTCGCGGCGGGAGAGGACTCCGCATCCGAGGGGTCAGCGCGTGTTGGCTCAGGCTGACGCGATGCGGAGGGAGGCGGCGGGCACGGCCGGCGTCCGCCGCCGCGGTGGGCCACGAGGGCGCGGTCGGGTGCTGTGGTCGACCGAGCGGGCCGTGGTGCGTCCGGTCGCGACGGGCTCCCCGGCGAGGACGCCCAGTCGTGCCGCGACCGGCATCGGGGGGGCCAGCCACGACCAGAGCGACCAGAGCGCGGCCTCACCGCGGGCGAGGATCAGGGCGACGAGCCCGGCTGCCACGACGTGGGCGCCCGTCATCGCGGGTGACCCGCCGCTGAGGGCCAGGTCGACCAGCGACGGACCCGAGACGGCGCCACCGGTCGTGATCACCGACTGGCTGTGGTGCGACGCCGTGACGACCGCACCCGCGCCACCCCCCATCGTCAGCGCCATGCCGCCATTCATCGTCAGTGCCATGCCGTCATTCATCGTCAGTGCCATGCCGTCATTCATCGTCAGTGCCATGAAGGCCGAGTGCAGCCCGACCTGCGTGATGGCGACCAGCGAGCCGATGCCGGTGAGCCCCAGCCGGCGACCTGTGGTGAGCAGGGTGGCGGCGAGCACGGGCACCACGACGAGCAGCAGCCCGACGAGCCCGGGCGCGCTGCCACCGGCGGCCACGTGGGCAGCGAGCGACAGACTGACGGTGGCGAGGGTCAGCACCCCAGCGCGCGCCAGCCGCAGCACCCCCGTCGCCGGGGCCGGACTCGACATGACCTCAAGCCTACGGCCGGGCACCCACCGGGGTCAGGGGCGGGCGACGACCCACCAGAAGCCGCCGTAGCCGCTCCTGTCGAGCAGCGCGCCGGCGGCACCGCTCTCGGCCAGCCCCGCGAGGTAGCGCGGTGGGTCCGTGCGGGCCAGCGCGTGGTCGGGCGTGCCCGCGCGCACGCCCAGCCGACGCAGCGCCTCGCGCTGGGTGAGCATCTCGTCGTGCCGCAGCGAGTCGACGGCCACGTGCGCCGTGAGGTCGCACGACCCGTCGGGCACCGGGGTGACGAGCACCCCCTGCCTGTATGCGGTGAGCGTCCCTTCCCGGGGCCGCTCACCGAGGCGGTGGCCGTAGTCGACCGCCAGCGCGACCCCGCCCTCCATGCGGTCGAGCAGGGCCGACCAGGCCGCGTCGCGGGTGACTCCCACCTCGACCCGGTCACCGGGGTCTAGGCCGGCGAGGGGCCAGAACCGTTGACACCACTCAAGATCGGTGGTGGAAAGTGCTTTCCCGAGATACTCCTTCCCCGTCACCGAGTCGACCAGCACGAGCCGCGCGACGCCTTCGGCGTCGACCTCACCCACCGTGAGCGGCACGACGTCGAGCCACTCGTGGGCCACGACGAGCGCGTCGCGTGGCCGCAGCGACTCCGGCAGGTCGGCCCCTCCGGGCGACACCACCCAGCCGACGTCGGCGGGCAGATCCGCGGGTCGGTCGACGACGTCGACCCCCAGCAGCGACACGTCCGCGTCGAGCGCGCGCAGGTGCGCGAGCAGTTCACCCCGCCCGGCGCCGAGGTCGACGACCGCCGTGCAGCCGAGCTGCGCGGCATACGCGAGGAGGGCCCGGGCCAGCACCCGGCCGGGGGTGCCGTGGGTGGCCGTCGAGAAGTGGCCGGCTGGCCCGGCGGGGGAGCGGTAGAAGCCGTCGGTGCCATCGGTTCCGTCGGTGCCGTAGAGCGCGTCCTGCCACGCCGCGGCCCACGGGCGCGCGGGCGGCGCCTCGGGGTGCTCGGGGTGCTCGCGTGACGGAGGGGGCATGCGGGAGAACCTACCGAGCGTGCTCGGGTAGGTTCGGGGGATGAGCGAGACCCCTGCGCGGCCGACGCGGTTCCGTGTCGGAGTGGTCGGTGCCGGCCGGGTCGGAGCGGTGCTCGGCGCAGCCCTGCGGCTGGCTGGGCACGAGGTCGTCGCCGTGTCGGCGGTGAGCGAGGCCTCGATGGAGCGGGCCGCCGAGCTGCTGCCGGGCGTGCCCGTGCGCGAGGTGCCCGACGTCGTCGCCCGCGCCGACCTCGTGCTGCTGGCCGTGCCCGACGACGACCTGCCTGGCCTGGTCTCGGGCCTGTCCACGACGGGTGCCTTCCGGGCGGGACAGGTGGTGGTGCACCCCGGCGGCCGTTACGGCATCGGGGTGCTCGAGCCCGCCGCGCGCCTCGGCGTGCTACCGGTGGCTCTCCACCCGGCGATGACCTTCACCGGCACCACGGTCGACCTCGACCGGCTCGTCGGCTGCTCCTTCGGCGTCACCACGCTGCGTGAGCTGCGTCCCCTCGGTGAGGCGCTCGTGCTCGAGATGACCGGTGAGCCGGTGTGGATCGAGGAGGAGGACCGCGGGCTCTACCACGCCGCCCTCTGCCACGGGTCGAACCACCTCGTCACGCTCGTCGCCCAGAGCCTCGAGCTGCTCGAGGACGCCGGCATCGACGACCCGGCGAGCATGCTCACCCCCATCCTCACCGCCACTCTCGACAACGTGCTGCGCCGGGGTGACGCGGCGCTCACCGGGCCGGTCGCGCGCGGCGACGCGGGCACGGTCGCCGACCACCTCGCCGAGCTGGCCGCGGCCCCGGCCATCCGGGTCACCTACGCGCAGCTGGCGCACGACACGGCGCAGCGCGCGCTCGCGTCGGGACGGCTGCGCCCAGACGCTGCCGCCCGCATACTCGCGGTGTTGCGCGAGGAGGGGCTGGCGGGCCCCGAGCCCACCGACCACCCCGACGGCCCCAGCCCTGACCACCCCAGCAGCCCCGACGAGGAGCCGACTCCGTGAGCCCCAGCGACCCCGCGTACGACGCCACCCCGGCCACCTCCCGGGGGCCGGTCGTCGCCCGCAGCCGCGACGAGCTGAGCGCGGCCCGGGGCGCCCTGCACGGTGACGTCTGCGTCGTCATGACCATGGGCGCGCTGCACGAGGGGCATGCGACGCTCATCCGTGAGGCGCGGGCCGGAGCGGAGCACGTCATCGTGACGATCTTCCTCAACCCGCTGCAGTTCGGGCCCAAGGAGGACCTGTCGCGATACCCCCGAACGTTCGACTCCGACCTCGCCATCTGTCGTGACGCCGGCGTCGAGGTGGTCTTCGCGCCGACCCCCGACGTCGTCTACCCCGAGGGAGATCCCGGCGTCACCATCGGAGCGGGTGAGCTGGGCGCGGTGCTCGAGGGCCAGTCGCGCCCGGGCCACTTCGATGGCGTCCTGACCGTCGTGGCCAAGCTGCTTCACCTGACCAACCCGTCGCGAGCGTTCTTCGGGCAGAAGGACGCCCAGCAGCTGCTGCTGATCCGCCGCATGGTGCGCGACCTCGACTTCCCGGTCGACGTCGTCGCGGTGCCGACCGTGCGCGAGGCCGACGGCCTGGCCATGTCGAGCCGCAACACCTACCTCGCGCTGTCCGACCGTGAGGCCGCGCTCGCGCTGTCGGCCGCCCTGCGGGCCGGCGGCGACGTCGCCGACCAGGGGCCGTCAGCGGTCCGGCGGGCCGCCCGGGCCGTGCTGGTGCAGGAGCCGCTCGTGCTGGTCGACTACCTCGTGCTCGTGCACCCGCAGACGCTGCAGGACGTGCCGGAGTGGTATTCGGGCGAGGCCCTGCTCGCGGTCGCGGCGCGCGTCGGCACGACCCGGCTGATCGACAACCTCCCGCTGCTGCTCGGACCGGGTGGCGGGCCGTTGGCGGTGCTCGGCAACGCCGAGCTCGTCGGGTCGTCGGACGGCGCAGCCCGTGGCTGACGTGAGCCGCGAGTCGCCCTACCCCGGCCTGCACCTGCCGCGACGTCTCGGCGCTGCGGCACCGGGGTGGACGCGCAGCGCCGACGTCGTCGTCGTCGGCTCCGGCATCGCCGGCCTGACCACCGCGCTGCGGCTGCGCACCCACGTCGACCGGGTGCTGCTCGTCACCAAGACCACCCTCGACGAGGGGTCGACCGCGTGGGCCCAGGGTGGCATCGCCGCGGCGATGGACCCGGGCGACTCGCCCGAGGAGCACCTGCAGGACACGCTCGTCGCGGGCGTCGGCATCTGCGACGTCGAAGCCGTGACCGCGCTCGTGCGCGAGGGGCCGCAGCGGGTGCGCGAGCTCGTGGCGGTGGGAGCGGAGTTCGACCGCGGCCCCGACGGCGAGATCCTGCTGACCCGCGAGGGCGGGCACCACCGCGACCGCATCGCGCACGCCGGTGGTGACGCGACGGGCCGCGAGATCAGCCGCGCCCTCATCGCCGCGCTCCAGGCGGTGCAGGACGACCCCGGCATCGAGGTGATCGAGCACGCCCTCGTCGTCGACCTGCTGCAGGACGACGTCGGCGCCGTGTGCGGGGTGACCCTGCACGTCATCGGCGAGGGGCAGGCCGACGGCGTCGGTGCCGCCCACGCGCGGGCCGTCGTGCTCGCCACCGGTGGGCTGGGCCAGATCTACCAGGCGACGACCAACCCCTCGGTCTCCACCGGCGACGGCATGGCCGTGGCGCTACGGGCTGGCGCCGTCATCGCCGACCTCGAGTTCGTGCAGTTCCACCCGACGGTGCTGTGGCTCGGTGTCGACGCTGGCGGCCAGCAGCCCCTGATCTCCGAGGCGGTGCGCGGTGAGGGTGCGGTCCTCGTCGACGCCGGCGGGGTGCGCTTCATGCAGGGCGTGCACCCGATGGCCGACCTCGCCCCGCGTGACGTCGTGGCCCGGGCGATCGTCGCGCGGATGCGCGAGACCGGCACCGACCACGTCTTCCTCGACGCGCGTCACCTGGGGGCCGACTTCCTCGAGAAGCGCTTCCCGTCGATCCTGGCCAGCTGCCGCTCGCACGGGATCGACCCGGTCACCGACCTGATGCCCGTCGCCCCGGCGCAGCACTACGCCAGCGGGGGGGTGCGGGTCGACCTCGACGGCCGCTCGTCCCTCGTCGGTCTCTACGCCTGCGGCGAGTGCTCGTGCAGCGGTGTGCACGGGGCCAACCGGCTGGCGTCCAACTCCTTGCTCGAAGGCCTCGTCTTCGCCCACCGCATCGCCGACGACATCAGCAAGCGGCTCGCGGCGGGCGAGCTGCCGCAACGCGTTCCGGTCGCGCCGGGAGATGACACCGTGCTGCTGCGCGGTCGTCACCGCCGCGTCGTGCAGCGGGCCATGACCGCCGGGTCAGGTGTCGTGCGCACGGCAGAGTCGACGGCCCGGACCGGTCGCGAGCTGGCCGTGCTGGCTGCTGACCCCGACGGCCGCAAGGCGGGCCCGAAGTCCTGGCAGACCACCAACCTGCTCCACCTCGGCCAGCTGCTCACCCACCACGCCTGGCTGCGTGAGGAGACCCGTGGTGGTCACGTGCGCGGCGACTTCGCGGGCCGCGACGACGAGCAGTGGCGCGGTCACCTGCTCTCCGTCCGACGCCCCGACGGCTCGGTCGAGACGACCTTCGAGGCCACGGCCGACCAGCAACTGGAGCTGCCGGCTACCTGAGGTTCCGATGGCGCCACTGGTCCTGACGACACCCCACTGTCCGGTATGCCGCCCCGGCCGAGCGGCATACCGGGCAGGTGGGTGCAGGAGAGACCACCGGCGCACCCAGCGCCTCGGGCCGGCCGGTGGGTCCGGCCGGCGGCCCCCGAGGTATCGGCCGGGGACGACGGTCGTCGGCCGAACGAGCAGACCTCACACGAACGCCGACCGGGGGCGCCGACCTCGACCACGCTCAGACGTGGTGTCGCGCCCGGCGGCCTCCGTGCGCGAGGATCGTGCTCACCATGAGCGACCTCGACACCGACCGCCACCACTTCCCCGCCGCCGACGCCGCCGACCTCGTGCGCCGGGCCCTCGACGAGGACCTCGGGCCCGACCACCTCGACGTCACCACCCTCGCGACGATGCCCGCGACCCAGGAGCGCGCCGCCCACGTGGTCGCCCGCGCCGACGGGGTGGTGGCCGGGCTGGCCGTCGTCGCGGAGACGACGCAGCAGGTCGCCGTCCTGCTCGGTCTGCCGGCCCCGACCGTCGAGCTGCGCGCCGCCGACGGCGACCGCGTGACCCGCGGCGACGTGCTCGCCGTCGTCACCGGACGCACCCAGGTCGTCCTCGTCGCCGAGCGCACCCTGCTCAACGTGCTCAGCCGCCTCTCCGGGGTCGCCACCCACACCCGCCGCTGGGCCGACGCACTCCACGGCACGGACGCGATGGTGCTCGACACCCGCAAGACGACCCCCGGGATGCGCCACCTGGAGAAGTACGCGGTGCGCGCCGGGGGCGGCACCAACAAGCGCATGGGCCTGTATGACGTCGCAATGGTCAAGGACAACCACAAGCTCGCCGCGGGCTCCGTCGCCGCCGCGTATGCCGCGGTGCGCACCGCCTACCCCGCGGTCGACGTGCAGGTCGAGGTGACGACCGTCGCCGAGGGGCTCGAGGCCTACGAAGCGGGCGCTCGCTTCGTCATGTGCGACAACATGGGCGTCGACCTGCTGCGCGAGACGGTCACCGCCCTGCGCTCGCGACCCGAGCGGGTGGAGATCGAGGCCACCGGGGGCCTGACCCTCGACGTCGTGCGCGACTACGCGCTGACCGGGGTCGACTACCTCAGCGTCGGTGGCCTGACCCACTCCTCACCGATCCTCGACATCGCACTCGACCTCACCCCCGAGGCGGAGGGCGATGACGGTGCCTGAGCGCTTCGCCACGCGCCTGCTGCTGCCCGGCGACCGCGCTCGCTGGGAGGTCCTGCACCGCGGGTACACCGACTTCTACGAGGTGGCCACGACCGACGCGCAGCGCGACCGGCTCTGGGGCTGGCTGCGCGCGCACGACTTCGGGCTCGAGGGCCTCGTCGCCGAGCACGAGGGCCGGTTGGTCGGGATCGCCCACGTGCGCCCCGTGGTCCGGCCCCTGCACGTGCAGGTCGACGGCTGGCTCGACGACCTCTTCGTCGACCCCGACGCCCGGGGGAGCGGCGTGGCCGCCGCGCTGCTGCACGCCGTACGACGACTCGGCGCGGACCGCGGGTGGTCGGCCGTCCGCTGGGTCACCAGCGAGACCAACGCCCGGGCTCGGGCCTTCTACGAGCGCGAGGGAGCCGCTGCGCTGGCCTTCGTCACCTACCACGTCCACGTCGAGTCGACCGAGACGGCCCGCCCCCCGGCCGTCTCGGCCGACCGGCTCGAGCCCCCCACCGACACGACGGCGATGCGCCCGCCGACCCGGGCTGGGCTCGCCGTCGACGAGGGGCCAGCACCAGCCGTCACGTGAAGCCGGATGCGGGAGATCCGGGGTTCCGTGCCTGATATGCCTTCACGTGAAGACATGTGCGCCTGGGGGCTCCCACCGGCCCGGCCCCCATGCTCGGTAGCCTCAAGGGGTGACCGACCAGCTCGACGCGGCCCCCGCGCCCACCCCCGCCTCGCCCTCCGCACCTGACTCGCCCGCGTCCGTCTCGCCCGAGCACGACGTGCCCGAGCAGCTGCGGATCCGCCGCGAGAAGCGGCAGCGGCTGCTCGACGCCGGTCACGCGCCCTACCCCGTCGACGTGTCCCGCACCCACACCCTCGCCGACGTGCGCGAGCACTGGGCCCACCTCGAGGCCGGCGAGGAGACGCCCGACGTCGTGACCGTGGCCGGCCGGGTCGTCTTCAGCCGCATCGGCGGCAAGCTCTGCTTCGCCAGCCTCCAGGAGGGAGTCGGCACGCGCCTGCAGGTGATGGTCAGCGAGGCCGAGGTCGGCGAGCAGGCGCTGACCGACTGGAAGGCCCTGGTCGACCTCGGCGACCACGTCGCCGTCACCGGCCGCGTCATTGCCAGCCGCAAGGGCGAGCTGTCGGTCCTCGCCATCAGCTGGCAGATGGCGAGCAAGGCGCTGCGCCCGCTGCCGACCCTGCACAAGGAGCTCTCCGAGGAGGCCCGCGTGCGGCAGCGCTACGCCGACCTGGTCGTGCGCCAGGAGGCCCGCGACATGGTGCGCCTGCGCGCCCGGGTCAACCGCGCGCTGCGCGACACCCTCGACGCGCAGGGTTACGTCGAGATCGAGACCCCGGTGCTCCAGCTCGTGCACGGCGGCGCGTCGGCGCGGCCCTTCCGCACGCACCACAACGCCTACGACCAGGCGATGACGCTGCGCATCGCGCTCGAGCTCAACCTCAAGAAGGCCGTCGTCGGCGGGGTCGACCGGGTCTACGAGATGGGGCGCATCTTCCGCAACGAGGGCGCCGACTCGACGCACAGCCCGGAGTTCACGATGCTCGAGGCCTACCAGGCCTACGGCGACCAGACCTCCATCGCCGCACTGATCCGCGACCTCTACCTCGCCGTCGCCGACCGCCTCGGCAGCCGTCGGGTCGAGACCCCGGCGGGCACCGTCGACCTCGGCGGCGAGTGGCGCTGGCTGCCCGTCTACGAGGGCATCAGCGCGGCCGTCGGGGCGACCGTCACCCTCGAGACCCCCGAAGCAGACCTGCGCCGGTACGCCGCGGAGCACGGTGTCGCGCTCGACCCCGACTGGGGCGCCGAGAAGGTGGCCCTCGAGCTGCTCGGCGAGCTGGTCGAGCCCGGTCTGCTGCAGCCGACCTTCCTGTGCGACTACCCGGCGTCGGCGCAGCCACTGGCCCGCCCGCACCGCAGCGAGCCCGGCCTCATCGAGGCGTGGGACCTCGTCATCGGTGGGGTGGAGCGGGGCACCGGCTTCTCCGAGCTCGTCGACCCGGTGGTCCAGCGCCAGGTGCTCGAGGCGCAGTCACTGCTGGCGGCCGGCGGCGACGCCGAGGCGATGCAGGTCGACGAGGACTTCCTGGCGGCGCTGGAGTTCGGGGCTCCCCCGATGGGTGGGCTCGGTCTGGGCATCGACCGGCTGGTCATGCTCTTCACCGGTGCCAACATCCGCGAGACCATTCTCTTTCCGCTGCTCAAGCCGCTCCCGGCCACTGGTCGCGCACCGGGCACGTCGGTCCCCCTCGACACGGACGAGAGCTGATTCCCGTGTGGGACGCCGTCTTTCCTTATCTCGCCGCGCTGTTGCCCACTGTCGCCGTCTCCGTGCTGTTCTTCTACATCATCAAGTACATCCTCGAGGGTGACCGCCGCGAGCGCCTGGCCCAGTCGAAGTGGGAGCGCGAGCACATCACGCCGCCGCCCTCGCCTGTTGAGCAGTCCGGCGGGCAGAATCCGCCCGAGAACACCGATGGCTAATTCGACGTCTTTGCCCTCTGGTTGCTACGCTCTTTTCATATCTCCCGACAGGGGGTCTGCTCGGGTATGACTGGAAAGAGGATCAACAATGGCTCAGCGTGTGCAGGTCGTCCTCGAGGACGATGTCGATGGGGGCGACGCCTCTGAGACCGTGCTCTTCGGGCTCGACGGCGTGAGCTACGAGATCGACCTCAACGACACCAACGCCTCCGCTCTGCGCGAGGCCCTCGCGACGTGGGTCGGCCACGCCCGTCGCAGCGGCGGTCGCCGCACCACTGGGCGCAAGGCCGCCGCTCCGGGCAGCTCGCCTAAGCGCAACGACCTCTCCGAGGTGCGTGAGTGGGCCCGCAAGAACGGCCACACCGTCAGCGAGCGGGGCCGCGTCTCGGCCGCCGTGCAAGAGGCCTACGACCAGGCTCACGGCTGACGCCGGCCCTCACGGCCGAATTACCCGGCGGGCGCTTTCTCTTTCTGGAGGAGAAGGCGCCCGCTGCGTGTGACGGATTCGGTCGTCGTGTCGTCCGACGGACGTCACCGCAAAAGCGGCGACGCGAGGTCTCCGTGGGTCTCCAGCCGTCCCGGGACCTCGTCCATGAGTACCTGCTCGAATCGGCCGCCGTCGGCGCCGCTCTCGACCTCGTCCCACGTGCGTGGTGTCGCCGCATAGGGCGCGGCCTTTCCCCGGAGTGAGTAGGGCGAAATCGTCGTCTTCGCTGCGGTGTTCTGGCTCCAGTCGAGCAACACCTTTCCCGGGCGGAGCGACTTCGTCATCTTCCACACCACGAGGTCGGGGTGCGCCTTCGTCATGTCCTGGGCCAGCGACTGCGCGAGGGCGCGGATGTCGTCGGCGGAGTGCTGACCCGGCAGGGCGGCATACACCTGCATGCCCTTGCTGCCGCTCGTGACGGGCACGAGACGGGTCAGGCCCATGGCCTGCAGGTGCGGCCGGACCCACAGGGCGATCCGGGCGCACTCGGCGAGCCCGGCGCCGCTGCCCGGGTCGAGGTCGATCACCAGGCGGTCGGGCGGCTGCGGTGCGCCGTCGTCGTCGACCTGCCACTGGTGCACGTGCAGCTCGAGCGAGGCGAGGTTGACCAGGTAGGTGAGGGCGGCCAGGTCGGTCACGAGGGGGTAGGTCACGGTGTCGCGCTCGGGGTGAGCGTCGGGGTCGCGGCCGTGGCTCGAGAGGGTGACCCGCGGCAGCCAGGAGGGCGCGCCCGAGGGCAAATTCTTCTCGAAGAACATCGGCCCCTCGACGCCGTGGGGCCACCGGATGCGGGTCACCGGCCGCAGCGCGAGATGGGCCATCAGCACGTCGGCGACCTGTGCGTAGTAGCTGAGCACCTCGCCCTTGGTCGTCTCCGTGGCGGGATACATGAGCTTGTCGAGGTTGCTGACCGCGAGGCGTCGGCCGGCGACCTCGACGGTGACCTTCTGCGCGGGGGTCTCAGGCACGGCGCAGCCCCTCGAGCACGTCAGTGGCGTCGACGTCGGCGGCGGTCAGGTCGCCGCGCAGGCCCCGGTAGGCGGGCTGGCGCAGTCGCGGCTGCGTCGTCAGACCCAACGCCATGACCTCGCAGACGAGGACGGGCTCGACCCACGTCGCGCCGACGACGTCCTCGCGGGGGAGCGCAGCGTCGAAGGGGGAGGTCTCGCGGGTGAGCGGGGCGAGGTCGCGGGCCAGCGTCTCACCGGCTCGACCGGCGATGCCGCTGCCGACCTTGCCGAGGAAGACCAGCCCGTCCGGCCCCGGCACCCCGACGTGCACGGAGCCGAGTCGGGGGCTGCCCTGCGGGCTGTCCTTCTGCGGCATCCACCCGCCGATGACGAGCGACACCGAGGTGCGGTGCGGCAGCTTGAGCCAGTCGTCGCTGCGCACCCCCGGCCGGTACGGCGCCCCGCGGCGCTTGCTCACGACCCCCTCCAGCCCTTGCTCCAGCGTGGCGCCGAGCAGCAGCTCGCCGTCGGGGAAGGTGGGGGGCACCTGCCAGTGCGCGCCGCCCAGCTCGAGCCGCTCGAGCGTGGCCCGACGGTCGTCCCACGGGCGCTGGATGAGGTCGACACCGTAGAGGCGGAGCAGGTCGAAGGCCATGAAGGTGACCGGGGCCCGGGCCGCCAGTGGCGCCGCCCGCCGGGCGCTCGTGACGTGGATGCGCTCGGCGAGCGCCTGGAACGACGGGGCCCCGTCGACCAGCAGGACGACCTCGCCGTCGAGCAGCATGTCGTCGAAGGTCTGCGTCAGCCCGGCCAGCTCGGGGAAGGCGACCGTGACGTCGCGCTCGGTGCGGGTCGTCAGCCGTAGCCGCGGTGTGTCGTCGTCGCGGGTGACGTCGACGAGCAGCCGGATGCCGTCCCACTTCACCTCGTGCACCCACGCATCCCCGGCGGGGACCCGTCTGGTGGGTGAGGCGAGCATCGGGCGCACGACCCCATCCTCGCGCACGCGCCTCCCCTCGCCCCGTCCCGCTCACCCCGCCGCACGACGCCTCGCCCGCTGTGCCGCCGCCGGCGACCCGGGGGTCGGGGCGAACCACCAGACCAGTCCCGACTGCGCGCAGGTCCACGCGTTGTTGACCAGCCAGTAGGCGACCAGCCCCGCGGGCACGACCCACGCCGTGACGAGCACACCCGCCGCCCCGAGCCACGGCATCAGGCGCTGCGTCGTGGCCATCACCTGCGGGGCGTCGGTGAGGTCGGTCATCGGGAGCACGAAGAGGTGCTGGGTCACCAGCGAGAGCAGCGCGGCGCCGAGTGCGGCCCCGAGCAGCACGAGCGCGGCCGGTCCGCCCGCGGCCAGCGTGGTGCCGAGGTGACTGGTGAGGTGGAGCCCGACCAGCGACGCCGCCGATGCCGACGCGACGAGCGCCGCGTCGAGGGCCCCGACGCCGTGACCGGCGGCGAGGTCGGAGACGACGCGGTAGACGGCGTAGAGCAGGGGCAGCTGCAGCAGGGCCGGGGCCAGGCCCCAGGACGAGACGCCGTGCTCGGTGTGCACCCGCTTCTGCTCGGCGCGCAGGGTGGTGAGCCGCTCACGGTCGCGGGTGCCGGCATACCGGCTGCGCAGCTCGCGCAGGTGGGGAGCCGCGTGGGCCCGGGCGTGGGCCGCGCGCACCCCGTAGACGGTGACGGGCAGCAGGGCGGTGCGCACGGCGATCACCAGCAGGGCGATCGCGAGCAGCCAGGCACCGCCCGATCCGGGGCTCAGGCCGATCGAGCCGGCGAGGTCGTGGGCGGCCGCGAGGACCGCGGCGACCGCGGTGGTGACGGGGGACAGCAGGGACTCCAGGGACTCCAGGGACAGGACAGGCATGGGTAGGGCTCCTCGGCTCGGCCCGAGCAGGGCCGGTGGGTGGGTCAGGGCGTGGGCCCGGTCGCCGCGGGTGCGGCGAGCGGGTCAGCCCCGACCCGGTGCCCGAGGACGACGGGGGCACCTCGGTGCCGCGACGGCGCACCAGTAGGCCGTCGACGCGGGCACGGAGCGCGCGACCCCCGAGGGGTGGAGCGGCGCCGGCAGTGGACGGACGGGCCCTCGATCGGTGCCGGCCCACGCGACGGCGAGCGCGCCCACCGCGGTCGCGGCGAGCAGCACGGGCAGAGAGCCTGCCTCCGCAACCGAGGCCAGCAGCACGACGAGCGACCCGAGGACCAGCATGGCGAGGGCGGCGACCGCGGCACTCGGGTCAGCGGTCGACGAGCGCGACCGCGGGGCACGCCGGGGAGCGTCGCTCACGATGGCCTCCTCCCGGTCGCGCGACCGGTGGGGTCGGGCTCACCTTCCAGCCTAGGACACCCCGGAGAGTCAGACCCCGACCCTGGGTGGCGACCCAGCGCCGCCCCGCCAGCCGCCCCGCGTCGAATGCCTCCCACGTGGGCGGCGACCCCTCGAACGTCGGGTGCCCGCCCTCGATACCCGCCCTCCAGATCGCCTCGACCTGGGGCCAGTGCGCCCTCACCAGGGGGACCGCGACGGCGACGGTGTTGTCGGACGTCTTCCGTGCGTCGCTCACGCGCCCCAGTCTGCCGGTCGGCTGCCCATGGGGCAGCCGGGTGAGAGGTTGTGACCTGTCGGCGCCGTGAGGGATGCTAGGACCCTCGCGTCGCGTCTCGCGGCGCCCCGGCGAAAGGTCAGCCGCGATGCCTCGCGCGATGTGGAAGGGTGCCGTCTCGTTCGGCCTCGTCAACGTGCCGGTCAAGCTCTACTCCGCGACCGAGGACCACGACATCTCCTTCCGGCAGGTGCACCGTGAGGACGGCGGCCAGATCCGCTACAGGCGCGTCTGCTCGATCGACGGCGAGGAGGTCGCCTACGACGACATCGCCAAGGGCTACGAGACCGATGACGGCGAGATGGTCGTCATCACCGACGACGACCTCAAGGAGCTGCCCAACCAGAGCAGCAAGGAGATCGCGGTCGAGAAGTTCGTGCCCAGCGACCAGGTCGACCCGCTGCTGCTCGACAAGCCTTACTACCTGGAGCCCGAGAAGGGCGCCGGCAAGCCCTACGCGCTGCTGCGCGACGCGCTCGAGGCGGCCGACCGGATGGCGCTGGTGACCGTCGCGATCCGCAGCCGCAAGAACATGGCCGTCCTGCGGGTGCGCGACGGCGTCATCGTCCTGCAGACCATGCTGTGGCCCGACGAGATCCGCAGCTCGCAGTTCGCCAACCTCGGCGACGTCGGCAACGCGACCGAGCGCGAGCTGTCCATGGCCACGATGCTCGTCGAGTCGCTCGCCGGCGACTACGACCCCGACGAGTTCGCCGACGACTACGCCCAGGCGGTCGAGGCCATGGTCCGGGCCAAGCTCGACGGCGGTGAGGTCACGCAGGCGCCGGCCGCGAAGGAGACCACCGGCGAGGTCGTCGACCTCCTCGAGGCCCTCCAGCGGTCGGTCGACCGCGCCAAGGCCAGCCGCGGCGAGCCCGTCGAGGAGCGTCCCGCCCCGGCGTCGACACCGGCCGCCGGCGCGGCGCCCGCCGCCACGAAGACCACGGCGGCCAAGAAGGCCACCGGCAAGAAGACCACTGCAGCGAAGACGACCGCGGCCAAGAAGACTGCCGCGAAGAAGGCGAGCTAGTGCCCGAAGGTCATACCCTGCACCGACTGGCGCAGGCCCTCGACGCTGCCTTCGCCGGCACGAGGCCTGCCGCCAGCTCGCCCCAAGGCCGCTTCGAGTCCGGTGCCGCCCTGCTCGACGGCGAGCTGGTCGTCCGCGCCTCCGCGTGGGGCAAGCACCTCTTCCTCGAGTACGACGGCGGCCACTGGCTGAACGTGCACCTCGGACTCATCGGCAAGTTCTCGGTCGAGCAGTACGACCCGGCCCCCGGCCCCCCGCCCGTATGGGGCGCCGTGCGCCTGCGGCTGCTCACCGACACCCACGTCGCCGACCTGCGGGGGGCGACGGTCTGCCAGGTCGTCACGCCCGACCAGGTCGACGCCATCCTCGAGCGGCTCGGACCCGACCCGCTGCGCTCCGGCCAGGACCCTGACGTCGCGTGGGCCCGGGTCGAGAAGTCGCGGCGCTCGGTCGCCGAGCTGCTGATGGACCAGTCGATCGTCGCGGGTGTCGGCAACGTCTACCGCTGCGAGGTCCTCTTCCGGCACCGGGTCGACCCGTTCCGCCCCGGCCGCGAGCTACGCCACGCCACCTGGCAGCTGCTGTGGGACGACCTCGTGCGCCTGATGCCGCTGGGTGTGGCGTTCAACCAGATCATCACGGTGGAGGACCAGGTGGTGGAGGCGGAGGCCCTCGTCGCCGCCGGTCAGGTGCCGGTCCTCGTGGCCGTCCACACCGACTCCGCCCGCCGCCGCCTCAGCGGCCCCGCCGGCGTCCTCGCGGCCGCCGTCTCCGACTCGTCGGCCGCCCTGCTCGCCGACGAGACGGACGAGGAGGGGCTCGACGAGGAGGACCTCACCGGCCCGGTGTCCTTCGAGCGCCGTTACGACGTCTACCGCCGTCAGGGGATGGCCTGCCCCGTGTGCGGGTCGAAGATCCGCACGAGGATCGTCGCCGGCCGCAACCTCTTCTGGTGCGGCCGCTGCCAGCGCCGCCGCTAGGTCGTCAGAGCCGCCGCTGCCACTCCACGACCCGCTCGACCGCCTCGGCCACGACCACGGGCGCCGCGGCGAACGACAGCCGCACCCAGTCGTGACCGTGCACCGGGTCGAAGTCGGTGCCCGGCGTGAGTGCCACGCCCGCCTCGTCGAGCAGCCTCGCACACCACGTCGGCGAGTCGAGGCCTGTCGGTGAGATGTCGCCGTAGAGGTAGAACGCACCGTCGGCCGGGGCGGCGCCCGCCCACCCGAGGTCGGGCAGCCGGCCCAGCACCATCGCCCGCGACGCGGCGTACTGCCGCAGGTTGGCCTGGGCGGCGTCGTACCCCGGCTCGCTGAAGGCCTCGACCGCCGCCCGCTGCGAGAGCGCGGGCGGGCACAGCGCGAGGTTGCCCGCGAGCGCCTTGACGGGCCCGACGAGGTCGTCGGGCAGCACCAGCCACCCGAGTCGCCAGCCGGTCATGGCCCAGTACTTCGAGAAGGAGCTGACCACCAGCGCACCCCCGTCGAGGTCGGCCGCGGCCGTCGGCGCGCCCGCCCGGTCGCACCCCGGTGCCCCCGGTGCGCCCTCCGGCCCGTCGTCGTAGGTCAGCCCGTGATAGATCTCGTCGCTCACCAGCCGCACACCGTGCTCCGCGCACCACGCCAGCAGCTCGCGCATCGCGGGCTCGTCGACGAGGGTCCCGGTCGGGTTGGCCGGCCCGGCCACCACCAGCCCCTGGACGGGGTGCTCCAGCGCCTCGAGCTGCGCGACGCTGGGCTGGAATCGGGTCTGCGGCCCGCAGACGAGCTCGACCACCTCGCAGCCGAGAGCGGCGAGGGTGTTGCGGTAGGCGGGGTATCCCGGGCAGGCCAGCGCCACGCGGTCACCGGCCTCGAAGGCGGCGAGGAACGCGAGCACGAAGCCCCCCGACGACCCGGTGGTCACGGCGATGCGCTGCGGGTCGAGGTCGACGTCGTACCAGCGGCGGTAGTGCCCCGCGAGCGACTCCCGCAGGGCGGGCGTGCCGGTGGCCTCGGTGTAGCCGAGGGCGTCGGAGGCCAAGAG
Organism: Dermatophilaceae bacterium Soc4.6; assembly: GCA_039889245.1. Classification (NCBI taxonomy): domain Bacteria; kingdom Bacillati; phylum Actinomycetota; class Actinomycetes; order Micrococcales; family Dermatophilaceae; species Dermatophilaceae bacterium Soc4.6. The sequence goes on from JAZGVH010000002.1 coordinate 3,069,328, forward strand.
CTCACGGGCCCGCTCGCGCACGACGGCTGGAGCCCCCGACGACGGCTCGCCCGCACAGAGGTTGAGCACCGGCTCACCGGCCGCGAGCCGCCGGTTGGCTTCGGCGATGATCTCCATGACCGCGAAGGCGGGCACCTGCGAGCGGGACGACGCGCGGGGGTGGGGGCGCTGCATACGGCGCATCCTGTCACCACGGCGACCGGCTCCCTGCGCGAGCGCGCCCCAGCGTCCATGATGGGAGCGTGAGTGCGCTCAACGTCCTCGGGACGCCCCTGGAGCCGTGCGGGTTCGACCCGCTGACCGGCTTCTTCCGCGACGGCTGGTGCACCACCGGGCCGCAGGACCTCGGGCGGCACACGATCTGCGCAGTGGTCACGACCGCCTTCCTCGAGCACCAGAGGGGCATCGGCAACGACCTGACGACGCCCGTGCCCGCGTACTCCTTCCCGGGGCTGAGACCGGGTGACCGCTGGTGCGTGACGGCTCGCAACTGGGTGCGCGCCCACGCCGACGGGGCCGCCGCCCCCGTCGTGCTCGCCTCGACCCACGCGTCGGTGCTCGAGCTCGTGGGGCTCGAGGTGCTGCGCGGGTACGCCGTCGACGTGCCGGACGACCTCAGCTCGCTGGGCTAGCAGCCGTTAGCCCAGACGGCCGCGGTTAGCGGCCATCCTCGCGACGCCACGCAGCCGCACCGGCATCGCGGCGTACCCCCGCAGGATCCGCGTCCGTCGTCTCGTCGGCTGACCGTCGAGCGGCCTCCATCCTCGCCAGCCCTGCGCCGAGGCAGTAGTGGGCACCGCTCGAGAAGGCCAGCTGGTCCCCCGCGTTGCCCCGTCGCACGTCGAAGCGCTCCGGCCGGTCGAAGACGCGCGGGTCGCGGTTCGCAGCGCCGAGCACGGGGCGCCGATGTCACGCTCCGACCGGGCGAGGTCGCCGTGGCGCATGCCGGGGTCGAGCGAGAACGCCGCCCTGGCGCCCCCCCTGCAGGAACTGACGGCGCATGGACACCGGCGCCCCGAGCGTCTCGGCGATGACGGTGGGGGGCAGCAGGCTCGCGAAGTCGCGGGCCAGGTCGACCCCGGCGACCGCAGCCGCCTCCATCTCGTGGAGCAGCTCGGCGGCGATCTGCTCGGTGCGTGTCCGCAGCCGGGCCACCGCCTTGCCCGAGAAGGCGCGGGTGACCTGACGGCGCATGCGCGCGTTGACGGCGAGCAGCGACGGGGGTCGACCGGGCCGACCGGTCCGTTTCCGGCGAGCCGCTTGAGGGTGGAGAAGCCCAGCGGTCCGGTGAACCCTCCGAGCACGCCCACGTCGGGGCTGCGCAGGACGGCCGTGGCCAGGTCGTGGTCGTGGGCCAGCATCATCGGCCCGTTGCGCACGAGCCTGCCCCGCGAGCGCAGGGTCTCGTAGGCGGCATACGGGTCGGCGACGAGCGCCGGCTCGAGCCTGTCGCGCGCCCCAGGGCCCCGAGGCGGGCGCCGTAGGTCAGCCCCGCGCGCAGGATCCCGTGCTGCAGGCCCCAGCGCAGGCGCTGCTGCGCGGGCTCGATCACGGCGGCAGAATGAGCGTCATCAGCAGTCCTTGCGGGGGGTGGGGTGGCGTGAGGTTAACCTACTCAGAGTAACTTTACCTGTCGATGGCTGGGAGTAATGCCCCGGAAACAGCCTGGACGTACGCTGGAGGAGCCACGGGTCGACACTGGCGGCACCGAGGGCGGGCCCTGTCCGCTCACGGCGAAACCTCAGCCGACCCGACTCAGGTGAGGAACAGCCCGCCATACGGCATCGTTGGTCGGTATGAAGCCCCCGGCCCTCCGGGACCGGCCACGACGGTCGTCACGGAACACGGGGGCTGCAAGTCGTCTAAGGGCGCCAACGAGGCGCCTCGACAGAGGTAGGGAGCTTTGGCGATGTTCGAACGGTTCACAGATCGGGCCCGGCGGGTGGTGGTCCTCGCGCAGGAGGAAGCACGCCTGCTCAACCACAACTACATCGGCACCGAGCACATCCTGCTGGGGCTCATCCACGAGGGTGAAGGTCTCGCCGCCAAGGCGCTCGAGAACCTCGACATCTCGCTGCAGGCCGTCCGCGAGCAGGTGCAGGACATCATCGGGCAGGGCCAGCAGGCGGCGACGGGGCACATCCCCTTCACCCCGCGGGCCAAGAAGGTGCTCGAGTACTCGCTGCGCGAGGGTCTCCAGCTCGGCCACACCTACATCGGCACCGAGCACATCCTGCTCGGTCTCATCCGCGAGGGCGAGGGCGTTGCCGCCCAGGTGCTGGTCAAGCTCGGCGCCGACCTCAACAAGGTGCGCCAGCAGGTCATCCAGCTGCTCGCCGGCTACCAGGGCGGCCAGGGCGAGAAGGCCGGAGCCGGAGTCGGCGCGGGCCAGCAGGCCGAGGGCACCCCGGCGGGGTCGCTCGTGCTCGACCAGTTCGGTCGCAACCTCACGCAGGCGGCCCGCGAGGGCAAGCTCGACCCGGTCATCGGGCGTGAGAAAGAGATCGAGCGGGTGATGCAGGTGCTGTCGAGACGCACCAAGAACAACCCCGTCCTCATCGGTGAGCCCGGTGTCGGCAAGACCGCCGTCGTCGAGGGTCTGGCCCAGGACATCGTGCGCGGTCGGGTGCCCGAGACGCTGAAGGACAAGCAGCTCTACACGCTGGACCTCGGCGCGCTCGTGGCCGGCAGCCGCTACCGCGGTGACTTCGAGGAGCGCCTCAAGAAGGTCCTCAAGGAGATCCGCACCCGCGGCGACATCATCATCTTCATCGACGAGATCCACACCCTCGTCGGGGCCGGCGCGGCCGAGGGCGCGATCGACGCCGCCAGCATCCTCAAGCCGATGCTCGCCCGCGGCGAGCTGCAGACCATCGGGGCGACGACCCTCGACGAGTACCGCAAGCACATCGAGAAGGACTCGGCGCTGGAGCGACGCTTCCAGCCGATCCAGGTGGCTGAGCCGACGCTCGCCCACACGATCGAGATCCTCAAGGGCCTGCGCGACCGCTACGAGGCGCACCACCGCGTCTCGATCACCGACGGGGCACTGGTGAGCGCGGCCAACCTGGCCGACCGCTACATCAACGACCGCTTCCTGCCCGACAAGGCGATCGACCTCATCGACGAGGCGGGCGCGCGGTTGCGCATCCGCCGGATGACCGCGCCGCCGGACCTGCGCGAGTTCGACGACAAGATCGCGAACGTCCGTCGGGCCAAGGAGGCCGCGATCGACGGCCAGGACTTCGAGAAGGCCGCCTCGCTGCGCGACGACGAGAAGACCCTCGTCGGTCAGCGGGCCGAGCGCGAGTCGGCGTGGAAGTCCGGCGACATGGACGTCGTGGCCGAGGTCGACGAAGAGCTGATCGCCGAGGTGCTGGCCGCCTCGACGGGCATCCCGGTCTTCAAGCTGACCGAGGAGGAGTCCAGCCGCCTGCTCAACATGGAGGGTGAGCTCCACAAGCGCATCGTCGGCATGGACGACGCCATCCGCGCCCTCTCGCAGGCCATCCGTCGCACCCGCGCCGGTCTGAAGGACCCGCGGCGTCCCGGCGGCTCGTTCATCTTCGCCGGCCCCACGGGCGTCGGCAAGACCGAGCTCGCCAAGACGCTCGCCGAGTTCCTCTTCGGCGACGAGGACAGCCTCATCCAGCTCGACATGTCGGAGTTCAGCGAGAAGCACACGGTCTCGCGACTCTTCGGCTCCCCTCCGGGCTACGTCGGCTACGAGGAGGGCGGCCAGCTCACCGAGAAGGTGCGGCGCAAGCCCTTCTCCGTCGTGCTGTTCGACGAGGTCGAGAAGGCTCACCCCGACATCTTCAACACGTTGCTGCAAGTGCTCGAGGACGGACGCCTGACCGACAGCCAGGGTCGGATGATCGACTTCAAGAACACGGTCATCATCATGACCACCAACCTCGGCACCCGTGACATCTCCAAGGGCGCCCTCGGCTTCTCGGCCGGCCCCGACTCGCGCACCGAGTACGACCGGATGAAGGCCAAGGTCCAGGACGAGCTGAAGCAGCACTTCCGGCCCGAGTTCCTCAACCGCGTGGACGACATCATCGTCTTCCCGCAGCTGACGCAGTCCGAGATCGTCTCCATCGTCGATCTCGAGATCGCCAAGCTCGACTCGCGGCTCAAGGACAAGGACATGGGCCTCGAGCTCACCTTCGAGGCCAAGAACCTCCTGGCCAAGAAGGGCTACGACCCTGTGCTCGGTGCCCGTCCGCTGCGGCGCACGATCCAGCGCGAGATCGAGGACGTGCTGTCGGAGAAGATCCTCTACGGCCAGCTCAAGGCGGGGGAGTTCGTGCTCGTCGGCGCCACCGGCGACGAGAAGGACGCCACCTTCACCTTCGAGGGGAGCAAGCGGGAGGACACCCTCCCGGAGATCCCCGACACCCCGCCCGTCGACATCGTCAAGGGCGGCTCCGCCGGCGCAGAGGGAGGCCTCGGGGCCTGACCTCGGACGACGCGGGCTGCACACCCCGCTCACGACGCCCCCGGACCCTCTCGGTCCAGGGGCGTCGTGCGTGCTCCCCCGCGTGAATTCCGCTCTCCTGGCTCGGATTTGGTCTGAGGGCGGTGAGCCGCTTACAGTTGCGGAGTCAGCCCGAGAGGGAGGAACGGACACCACGGGGTGGACTACGGTCCCCCGAAGCAGGCCGGTCCCGCTCATGTATGCTGACGGAGCCTCAGGAACATCGCCTCACCGCGGTGGAGGCAGGCCGCACGGCCTGCTACAGTGGGGATCACCAACTGAGAGCCAAGTGCGAGTGAGCCGGCCGTTCTGAAGAGCGGGTCGCGGTTTGTTTGTCCAAGATGCAGGTTGGTGGTGGTACCGGATTGTGTGGTTGTCCCGGATGTTTGCCCTGTGGTTTGTGGGGTGGGTGGATGGTGTGCGTCCGATCCTTGAGAACTCAACAGCGTGTCAAAAATCGATGCCAATTACCTCGTGGTGGTGTCGGCCTTCTGGTCGGTGCTGCTATGAATTTCTTTTGATTGTTTGTCGAACAACTTTTGTCGCCGGCTTTCGGGTCGGTGTGCTGGTTGTTTGCTCTCGGTCAGTGTGACGGCCCTTTAGTGGGTTTCAGTTTCCATGTCATGTCGACTTCGGTTGTGTGGTGTGGTGCTAAACATCAATGGAGAGTTTGATCCTGGCTCAGGACGAACGCTGGCGGCGTGCTTAACACATGCAAGTCGAACGGTGATCTTTGGGGCTTGCTCCGGGGTGATCAGTGGCGAACGGGTGAGTAACACGTGAGTAACCTGCCCCAGACTCTGGGATAACTTCGGGAAACCGTAGCTAATACCGGATATGACACGGAGACGCATGTTTATCGTGTGGAAAGTTTTTCGGTCTGGGATGGACTCGCGGCCTATCAGCTTGTTGGTGAGGTAATGGCTCACCAAGGCGACGACGGGTAGCCGGCCTGAGAGGGCGATCGGCCACACTGGGACTGAGACACGGCCCAGACTCCTACGGGAGGCAGCAGTGGGGAATATTGCACAATGGGCGCAAGCCTGATGCAGCGACGCCGCGTGAGGGATGACGGCCTTTGGGTTGTAAACCTCTTTCAGCAGGGAAGAAGCGCAAGTGACGGTACCTGCAGAAGAAGCACCGGCTAACTACGTGCCAGCAGCCGCGGTAATACGTAGGGTGCGAGCGTTGTCCGGAATTATTGGGCGTAAAGAGCTTGTAGGCGGTTTGTCGCGTCTGCTGTGAAAATCCGGGGCTCAACCCCGGACTTGCAGTGGGTACGGGCAGACTAGAGTGTGGTAGGGGAGACTGGAATTCCTGGTGTAGCGGTGAAATGCGCAGATATCAGGAGGAACACCGATGGCGAAGGCAGGTCTCTGGGCCATTACTGACGCTGAGAAGCGAAAGCATGGGGAGCGAACAGGATTAGATACCCTGGTAGTCCATGCCGTAAACGTTGGGAACTAGGTGTGGGTCTCATTCCACGAGGTCCGTGCCGCAGCTAACGCATTAAGTTCCCCGCCTGGGGAGTACGGCCGCAAGGCTAAAACTCAAAGGAATTGACGGGGGCCCGCACAAGCGGCGGAGCATGCGGATTAATTCGATGCAACGCGAAGAACCTTACCAAGGCTTGACATACGCCGGAAACATCCAGAGATGGGTGCCCCGCAAGGTCGGTGTACAGGTGGTGCATGGTTGTCGTCAGCTCGTGTCGTGAGATGTTGGGTTAAGTCCCGCAACGAGCGCAACCCTCGTTCTATGTTGCCAGCACGTGATGGTGGGGACTCATAGGAGACTGCCGGGGTCAACTCGGAGGAAGGTGGGGATGACGTCAAATCATCATGCCCCTTATGTCTTGGGCTTCACGCATGCTACAATGGCCGGTACAAAGGGCTGCGATACCGTAAGGTGGAGCGAATCCCAAAAAACCGGTCTCAGTTCGGATTGGGGTCTGCAACTCGACCCCATGAAGTCGGAGTCGCTAGTAATCGCAGATCAGCAACGCTGCGGTGAATACGTTCCCGGGCCTTGTACACACCGCCCGTCAAGTCACGAAAGTCGGTAACACCCGAAGCCGGTGGCCCAACCTGTAAAGGGGGGAGCCGTCGAAGGTGGGACTGGCGATTGGGACTAAGTCGTAACAAGGTAGCCGTACCGGAAGGTGCGGCTGGATCACCTCCTTTCTAAGGAGCACTGGCCGGCGGCGCGTAAGCGTGTCGGTCCAGAGCCTGGCCGTGGACGAATGCTTCACGGTGGGTGCTCAAGGGTGGAACATCGATTAGTTGGCGCCGAGCGTCTCGTGTCGTGAGTACAAGCTCCTCTCCTGGTTTTTCCGGGTGGGGGGTTGTGGAAAGCGGGCGGGGGGCTGTGGGTGCTTGACACGTTGTTGGGTCCTGAGGGATCGGGCAACACGCGGCTGGCCTTCGGGTTGGGGTGTGTTGGCTGTGACTTCTCAGGCCGGATACGACCGGTTGGACCGGTCCCGTGAGTCGAACCGCTTCGTCAGGTCTTCGTGGTGCACGTGGTGCGCGATGGGGGTGGGTCGGAGGAGGCGCTCTGTCAGGGACGGGTACCGCCCGTATGTTGAGAACTACACAGTGGACGCGAGCATCTTGTATTGTATGTAGCCAAGTTTTTAAGGGCACACGGTGGATGCCTTGGTACCAGGAACCGAAGAAGGACGTAGGAATCTGCGATAAGCCTCGGGGAGTCGATAACCAGACTGTGATCCGAGGATTTCCGAATGGGGAAACCCGGCTGGAGGCAAGTCCAGTCACCCTCGTCTGAATATATAGGGCGAGTGGAGGGAACGTGGGGAAGTGAAACATCTCAGTACCCACAGGAAGAGAAAGCAACCGCGATTCCGTGAGTAGTGGCGAGCGAAAGCGGATCAGGCTAAACCGTGCCTGTGTGATAGCCATCAGGCGTTGCAGGTACGGGGTCGTGGGACTTCTCAGTCGGCGCTGATGAGCTGGCATGGAGTAAGAAATCATCGTGATAGTCGAAGGGCATTGAAAGGCCCGGCACAGAGGGTGCGACCCCCGTAGACGAAATCTTGTTGACTCCAGAGGATCATCCCAAGTAGCACGGGGCCCGAGAAATCCCGTGTGAATCTGGCGGGACCACCCGCTAAGCCTAAATATTCCCTGGTGACCGATAGCGGACAAGTACCGTGAGGGAAAGGTGAAAAGTACCCCGGGAGGGGAGTGAAATAGATCCTGAAACCGTGTGCCTACAATCCGTTGGAGCCTCCTTGTGGGGTGACAGCGTGCCTTTTGAAGAATGAGCCTGCGAGTTAGTGCTCAGTGGCGAGGTTAACCCGTGTGGGGAAGCCGTAGCGAAAGCGAGTCCGAATAGGGCGTTTGAGTCGCTGGGTCTAGACCCGAAGCGGAGTGATCTACCCATGGCCAGGTTGAAGCGCAGGTAAGACTGCGTGGAGGACCGAACCCACTTAGGTTGAAAACTGAGGGGATGAGCTGTGGGTAGGGGTGAAAGGCCAATCAAACTCCGTGATAGCTGGTTCTCCCCGAAATGCATTTAGGTGCAGCGTCACGTGTTTCTTACCGGAGGTAGAGCTACTGGATAGCTAATGGGCCTCACCAGGTTACTGACGTTAGCCAAACTCCGAATGCCGGTAAGTGAGAGCGTGGCAGTGAGACTGCGGGGGATAAGCTCCGTAGTCGAGAGGGAAACAGCCCAGACCACCATCTAAGGTCCCTAAGCGTGTGCTAAGTGGGAAAGGATGTGGAGTTGCATTGACAACCAGGAGGTTGGCTTAGAAGCAGCCACCCTTTAAAGAGTGCGTAATAGCTCACTGGTCAAGTGATTCCGCGCCGACAATGTAGCGGGGCTCAAGCACACCACCGAAGCTGTGGCATTGACACTTTGCCCGGCCGTGGCACCTGAGGGTCCATGGTCCAAGCGTGTTGATGGGTAGGGGAGCGTCGTGTGGCCAGGGAAGCGGCGGAGTGATCCAGCCGTGGAGGCCACACGAGTGAGAATGCAGGCATGAGTAGCGAATGACGGGCGAGAAACCCGTCCGCCGAATAACCAAGGGTTCCAGGGTCAAGCTAATCTGCCCTGGGTAAGTCGGGACCTAAGGCGAGGCCGACAGGCGTAGTCGATGGACATCCGGTTGATATTCCGGAACCGGCGAAGAACCGCCCATACAGAATCCTGTGATGCTAAGTGCCTGAAACTGGTGGGACTCTTCGGAGTCGTGTCAGCGGAGCGCACGACCCGAGCTGGTAGTACGTAAGCGATGGAGAGACGCAGGAAGGTAGCCTCCGCGTGGCGATGGTAGTCCACGTCCAAGGGTGTAGGGCGAGGTGTAGGCAAATCCGCACCTCTGCATTGGATTGCGAGTCTGAGACCTGATAGTGACCGCGTATGCGGGAAGTAGGGTGATCCTATGCTGCCAAGAAAATCTTCTAGCGAGGTTCGAGCCGCCCGTACCCCAAACCGACTCAGGTGGTTAGGTAGAGAATACCAAGGCGATCGAGTGAATCGTGGTTAAGGAATTCGGCAAAATACCCCCGTAACTTCGGGAGAAGGGGGGCCTGGACGGTGAAGAGCCTTGCGCTCTAGCCTGAATGGCCGCAGAGACCAGGGAGAAGCGACTGTTTACTAAAAACACAGGTCCGTGCGAAGTCGCAAGACGATGTATACGGACTGACGCCTGCCCGGTGCTGGAACGTTAAGGGGACCGGTTAGCCGCAAGGCGAAGCTGAGAACTTAAGCGCCAGTAAACGGCGGTGGTAACTATAACCATCCTAAGGTAGCGAAATTCCTTGTCGGGTAAGTTCCGACCTGCACGAATGGCGTAACGACTTCTCCACTGTCTCAACCACGAACTCGGCGAAATTGCACTACGAGTAAAGATGCTCGTTACGCGCAGCAGGACGGAAAGACCCCGGGACCTTTACTACAGCTTGGTATTGGTGTTCGGTACGGCTTGTGTAGGATAGGTGGGAGACTGTGAAGCGGGCACGCCAGTGTCTGTGGAGTCAACGTTGAAATACCACTCTGGTCGTTCTGGATATCTAACCTCGGTCCGTGATCCGGATCAGGGACAGTGCCTGGTGGGTAGTTTAACTGGGGCGGTTGCCTCCTAAAAAGTAACGGAGGCGCCCAAAGGTTCCCTCAGCCTGGTCGGCAATCAGGTGTTGAGTGTAAGTGCACAAGGGAGCTTGACTGTGAGAGAGACATCTCGAGCAGGGACGAAAGTCGGGACTAGTGATCCGGCGGTGGCTTGTGGAAGCGCCGTCGCTCAACGGATAAAAGGTACCCCGGGGATAACAGGCTGATCTTGCCCAAGAGTCCATATCGACGGCATGGTTTGGCACCTCGATGTCGGCTCGTCGCATCCTGGGGCTGGAGTAGGTCCCAAGGGTTGGGCTGTTCGCCCATTAAAGCGGTACGCGAGCTGGGTTTAGAACGTCGTGAGACAGTTCGGTCCCTATCCGCTGTGCGCGTAGGAAACTTGAGAAAGGCTGACCCTAGTACGAGAGGACCGGGTTGGACGAACCTCTGGTGTGTCAGTTGTCCTGCCAAGGGCACGGCTGATTAGCTACGTTCGGAAGTGATAACCGCTGAAAGCATCTAAGCGGGAAGCACGTTTCAAGATGAGGTTTCCATGGGGCTTTGCCCCGAGAGGCTCCCAGCTAGACTACTGGGTTGATAGGCCGGATGTGGAAGTGCAGTAATGCATGAAGCTGACCGGTACTAATAAGCCGATAACTTGATTACATCTTCACCCCTTATGGGGGTCGCTCGATGCTTCGCGTCCACTGTGCAGTTCCCGAGATACGGTCGGGTCCTGACCCCTGCCCCCCCTGTGTGGGGGTGAGTGGTCGGGTGAACACATATCTCCATAGAGTTACGGCTGTCATAGCGAGGGGGAAACGCCCGGTCCCATTCCGAACCCGGAAGCTAAGCCCCTCAGCGCCGATGGTACTGCACTGGTGACGGTGTGGGAGAGTAGGACGCAGCCGGACAACCATTCACGAAAGTGCCCCGCAAGGCTTCACGCCTCTGCGGGGCACTTTTGCGTGTCCGGGGTCGCGGTTTCACACCTCGCGCCGCTAGCGTGCCTGAGGGGTGTCAGGATCGCTGCATGACCCCTTCTCCACTGCTCCTGCGCGGCGCCACCGCGATCGTCGTCGATGCAGTCACCGAAAGGGCCGGCGACCTGATCCTGCGTGACGGCCGGGTTGCTGATGACGGTACGGTGCCGGGGACCACGGCAGGCCTGGCCCCACCCACGGCGCTCGATGTGTCCGGTTGCGTCATCACCCCCGGCCTGGTCAACGCCCACCACCACCTGCTCCAGAGCGCCTTCCGCACCCTGCCGGGCACCCGGGCCGTGGCGATGACTGACTGGCTGCCCGTCATGGCCCGGGCGTACGCCCAGGCGGGAGTCGACGCCGAGCTGGTGCAGGTGGCGGCAGCCGTCGGTGTCGCCGAGGGGTTGCTCAGTGGCGTGACGACGATCGCCGACCACCAGCTGACCTGGCCCGGTGGGGTGTCGGGGGAGTCCACGGTCGCCTTGGCCCGAGCCGCCGCAGATGCGGCGCGTGACCTGGGGGGACGTCTGGTCTTCGTGCGTGGCGCGGCTCGCGACGACCCCGAGGAGGCAGCGGCCTCTGCCGAGGCGATCGTGGCGGCCCTCGTGCCCGGTGCGGCGGGTGGGGTCAGCGACGATGGTGGGCTGCAGGTCGCGGTCGGGCCGGCGGGGGTGCACTCCGACCCGCAGCGCACCTTCACCCTGATGGGGGAGGTCGCAGCGCGCCACGGTCTGCGACGCCGGACCCAGGCCAACGAGCAGGTCGACGTGGTCGTGGCCCGTGAGCGCTACGGGGCCCGGCCAATCGAGCTGCTCCGCGAGTGGGGGTGGCTCGCTCCCGACGTGACGATCGCGCACCTGTGCGACATCACCTCGGCGGAGGTCGATGCCCTGGCGGCGGCGGGCGTCAGCGCTACGCACGCCCCGGGGTGCGACGTGCCGATGGGGTGGGGGGTCGCGCCGGTCGCGCAGCTCCTGGCCTCCGGTCTGGCCGTCGGTCTCGGCACCAGCGGCGGCGGCTCGAACGACGCGGGTCACCTGCTGGCCGACGCCCGTCTGGCCCTGCAGGTGTCGGCCCTGGTCGGCCCCCAGCTGTCGGCGCGCACCGTGCTGGCCATGGCGACATCGGGATCCGCGGCTGGTCTCGGGCGCCCCGAGCTCGGTCACCTGCGCCGCGGTGCCGCCGCCGACCTGTGTGTCTGGGACGTCTCCGGCGTCGCCGACGCGGGAGTGGCCGACCCTGTCGCCGGACTGATCTGGGCGGCACCCGGTCGCCGCCCCCGGCACGTGGTCGTGGCCGGGGAGCTGGTCGTGCAGGACGGTGTCCTGCTGCGCCGACCCGAGCGCGACGTCGTCACCGCCCTGCATCGACGTCTGCGGCGTGGGGAGCGACGCGGGGTCGGTTGGTAAGGCTTCGCGACGTCGTCACGGAGCCGCTAGAGCTCGAGCACCAGTCGCGGTGACACGGCGCGGGAGACGCAGACGTACATCACGTCGTTGGCCGCCTGCTCGTCGGGCGTGAGGATGGAGTCCCGGTGGTCGACCTCGCCCTCGAGCACCCGCGTCTCGCAGGTGCCGCAGGTGCCCGACTGGCACGACGACAGCACCAGCGTGCCGCTCTCCTCGATCACCTCGAGCACTGACCGGTCGGGTGGCACGACGAGCGTGGTGCCGGAGTAGGCGAGCTCGACCTCGAAGGGCTCGCTGCGCTGGGGGGCACCGACCTCGCGGGCCACGAAGCGCTCCACCTTGAGCTGACGTCCCGTGGCGGCCACCTCGATCGCCTCGATGAGGCGAGCAGGCCCGCAGCAGTAGGTGACCGTGAAGGGCGGGAGGCCGGCATACAGGGCGGTGAGGTCGAGGCGGCGACCCTCGTCGGCGGCGTAGACGTGCACCCGGCCGGGGTGCGCGGTCGCCAGCTCGTCGACCAGGGCCATGGAGCGTCGCGACCGGCCGGCGTAGTGCAGCTCCCACTCGACGCCCGCCCGCTCGGCCGCCGCCACCATGGCGCTGATGGGGGTGATGCCGATGCCGCCCGCGACGAAGAGGCAGCGAGTGCCCCGCACCGGCTCGAACTCGAAGTGGTTGCGAGGCCCCGCCACCCGCAGCACGTCACCGACGGCGACCTCGTCGTGCAACCAGCGGGAGCCTCCGCTGCCGTCCTCCTCGCGCAGGACGCCGATGCTCCACGACGGGGCGGTGACGGCGCCCATGAGGGAGTACTGCCTGACGTCCTCGCCCGCTTCCCCACCGGTGTCGTCAACAGGGTCAGCGGGGCTGCTGGCCCCGACCACGACGTCGACGTGCGCCCCAGCGCTCCACCGAGGGAGCGCGGTCTCGCCGGCGGGGGCTAGCTCGAGCACGACGACGTCGGCGGCAGCCTCGGTGCGGGCGACGACGCGCACCCGCAGGTCGGTCTCGTGGTGGGTGCTCATGGTCGGCGGGGGTTCTCCTTGACGAGGAAGAGGCGGTAGGGCGCCGCGGAAGCCGAGCGCCAGCGATGGGGGGTGCCCCCGACACAGTAGAGCGAGTCGCCTGCCCCCAGCTCGTGCACCACCCCGTCACCGAGGTCGACGACGAGTGCCCCCTCGACCAGGGTGAGGAACTCGTCATCCGCGTGCTCGAAGAAGTCCGATCCCGACGACGACTGTGTGGCTCCCGGCGCCGGCTCGTCGCGCAGACCGGCGAGCAGCTCGACCTGGCTCGAGCCGAGCGCCCGGGCGATGCGCTCGAGCGACACCATGCTCGGGCGGGCCAGGCCACGCTCGAGCTGGCTGAGGAAGGAGTGCGACAGGCCCGCGTGGGCGGCCAGCTGCACGAGGGTGTGGCCCCGGGCACGACGCAGCCCGTGCACCCGCCGACCGAGCAGCACGACGGAGCGGTCGAGCATCGACGCGGGCGTGGGGATGAGATCAACCTCAGGGGGCGGTCGCCAGAAGATGTATCACAATCACTCGCGTTGGGGCACAGGCGATGACGAGGGTTAACCTGCCGACACGGCGATGTCACACGCCTGAAACGCGATCCTCCTAATGTCGGCGCTGTCGGTCTATGTTGACGGGGTCAACATCGTCCCGTTGCCGGACGTCATCCGATCCCTTGCGCCGGATGGTCCACCCGGCCCCTCACCCACGAAGGTCGCGCCCCCTGTGACGAGTCTGCCCCGCCCGCTCGACCTGCTCCGGTCGGCGACCCTCGCCGACGGCTCACGGGTCGACGTCGAGCTCACCGGGGCGACGGTCACGGCCGTGGTCCCCGCCGGCTCGGGTGCCGGGTCGAGACCTGAGCGCACCCTCGACCTCGACGGGTTCGTGCTGCTGCCCGCCCCGGCCGACCCGCACTCGCACCTCGACAAGGCGCGCTCCTGGGACGCCATCCGGCCCCCTGCCGGTGACCTGCCGTCGGCGATCGCCTCGTGGCGCACGTATGCCGCGCACATGTCCGTCGTCGACGTCGCCGCCCGCGCACGGGCGCAGGCCCTGGCCATGCTGGCCAACGGCACCACCGCCGTGCGGTCGCACGTCGACGTCCTGATGGGGGACGAGCCCCTGCGCGGGGTGCAGGCGCTCCTGCAGGTGCGAGCCGAGCTCGCCGGCCTGATCGACATCGAGCTGGTCGCGCTGTGTGGGCAGGACACTCCCGACCACGACATCGAGGCGGCCCTCGACCTCGGGTTCGACACCGTCGGCGGCGCCCCCCACCTGGCCGACGACCCGGTGGCCGAGCTGCACCGGCTGCTCGACATCGCGCAGCGACGCGGGGTCGACGTCGACCTGCACACCGACGAGAGCCTCGGAGGGCCGGTGACCCTGGGCGCCTTCGCCGACCGCGTCACCGGATGGCCCCAGAACGTCTCGGCCGGCCACTGCGTGCGGCTGGGCACCCTGCCTGCGCTGGAGCGCGACGCGCTGGTCGCCCGCGCCGTCTCCGCAGGCATCGGCATCATCGCCAACCCGATGACCAACTTGTTCCTGCAGGGGTGGGACCACCCCGAGTCGACCCCGCGCGGGCTCCCGTCGCCGCGTGCCCTGCTCGACGCTGGAGCCCGCTTCGCCGCGGGAGCCGACAACGTGCGCGACCCCTTCAACCCCCTGGGTCGCAGCGACGCCCTCGAGACCGCCATGCTCCTGGTCGTCGCGGGCCACCTCACCCCCACCGAGGCCTATGCCGCGGTCTCCTCCGGCGCGCGCGAGGTCATGGGTCTGCCCGTCGCGGGCCCGTTCGTGGGTGCGGTGGCCGAGCTGCTCGCCGTGCGCGGCGGATCGCTGCCCGAGGTCATCGCCACGGCCCCGGCCGACCGCTTCGTCATCCACGGGGGCGCGCTGGTGGCCCACAGCTCCGTCTCCCGCTACCTCGCGGCGGCCACGCCTGCGAGGATCACGTCTACCCCCGTCCTCACTCCGCTACTGGAAAGCAGGTGACGCCATGACGGCGATCGCCCCCGCACCCACCCAGCTCGTCACCGGCTCGACGATCCTCGACTTCCGGGACGTCGCGATGACCTTCCCCGACGGCACGACGGCGCTGTCCGGTGTCGACCTCACGGTGGCGAGAGGGGAGTTCGTCTCCGTCGTGGGCCCCTCGGGGTGCGGCAAGAGCACCCTGCTGCGCATCGCCTCCGGGCTCGAGCAGGTCAGTGAGGGCGTGATGACGGCCGGTACCTCGCGCATCGGCTACGTCTTCCAGGACGCCACGCTGCTGCCGTGGCGCAACGTCACGGCCAACGTCGAGCTGCTCGCCGAGCTCAACGGGATGTCGCGCGGCGAGCGCAAGGAGAAGGCGAGGCAGGCGATCGAGCTGGTCGGCCTGTCCGGCTTCGAGAAGCACCTGCCCCGGGCGCTGTCCGGGGGGATGCGGATGCGGGCGTCGCTGGCCCGCTCGCTCACCCTCGACCCCGAGCTCTTCCTCTTCGACGAGCCGTTCGGGGCGCTCGACGAGATCACCCGCGAGCGCCTGAACGACGAGCTCGTCAAGCTCTACACCGAGAAGCAGTTCAGTGCGCTCTTCATCACCCACTCGGTCTCCGAGGCCGTCTACATCTCCACCAGGGTCGTCGTGATGTCGGGCCGTCCGGGCCGCATCGTCGCCAGCTTCGACGTGCCCTTCCCCACGCCGCGTGACCCGGAGATCCGCTTCACCGCCGAGTTCGCCGAGCTCGTCGGGGCTGTTTCGCACGCACTGAGGGGCGACCACTCGTGAGCATCGACACCCCGTCCCGCCCGGCCGAGGCGCTCGTGGAGGCGGCCCCGGTCGTGCGGACGGCGACCCGTGCCGCCGGCGCGACCCGCCGCACGAGCCCCAAGGTGTGGGGCCCCCCGATCGCCGTCCTCAGCGCGATCATCGGGCTGTGGTACCTCCTCAGCATGGTGGTGCTGGCACCGGACCGGCGCTTCCTGCTGCCGCCTCCGCACCAGGTGCTCACCGACGGCTTCTTCAACCAGCGCGTCATCACCGACATCACGAGGTCGCTCGGCCTGACCGCGCTGGTCGCGGTCACCGGGCTGGCGGTGGCGATCGTCATCGGCATCGCCTGGGGCGTCGGCATGAGCCAGGCCCGATGGATCGAGCTGTCGCTCTTCCCGTATGCCGTGGTGCTCCAGTGCATCCCGATCCTCGCGCTCGTGCCGCTCATCGGCTTCTGGTTCGGCTACAGCTTCACGGCGCGCATGATCGTCTGCGTGATGATCGCGCTCTTCCCCATGGTCTCCAACACGCTGTTCGGTCTGCAGTCGGTCGACGTCAGCCAGCGCGAGCTCTTCCGCCTGCAGCACGCGAGCCGCTGGACCACCCTGACCAAGCTCCAGTTCCCCGCCGCCCTGCCGGCTGTCTTCGCCGGACTGCGCATCTCGGCCGGGCTGGCCGTGGTCGGGGCCATCGTCGGTGACTTCTTCTTCCGCCGTGGCACGCCCGGGCTGGGGTCGCTCATGAGCGTCTACCAGTCGCGCCTCCAGGCGGCCGAGCTCTTCACCGCCATCATCGTGGCCGCACTCTTCGGCGTCCTCGTCTTCTGGCTCTTCGGCCTGCTGCGCACGCTGGCCGTCGGCACCTGGTACGACACCTCGGGCTCATAGACGGTCGGCGACCTCCTCTGCAGCGGGTCACCGGCAGCACCAGCAGCACCCTCACCGTCCGTCACGCACCACCCTTCGAAAGTGGAGTCTCCATGCGCAGAAACGCTTCCTCGGTCCTGGCCTTCGCCGCGATCGTGTCGGTCACCGGCCTCGCTGCCTGCTCGAGCGGCACGACCGACGCCAGCGGTTCGGCCGCGACCACTGCGGCCCCCGGGGGGGTCGACCTCGCGTCGGTGTGCCCTGCGACGATCGGCATCCAGACCGACTGGAACCCGGAGTCGGAGCACGGGCACCTCTACCAGATGCTCGGCACGGACTACACCATCGACGCCAACAACAAGTCAGTCACGGGCCCGCTGATGAGCAAGGGCAAGGACACGGGGATCAAGGTCATGATCCAGTCCGGCGGGCCGGCGATCGGCTTCCAGACCGTCTCGAGCCAGCTCTACGCCAACCCCGACATCATCATGGGCTACGTCAGCACCGACGAGGCGATCAGCGTGTCGGCCAAGACGCCGTCGGTGGCCGTCTTCGCGCCGCTGGAGAAGAATCCGCAGATGATCATGTGGGATCCGGCGACCTATCCCGACGTCAAGACCATCGCCGACCTGGGCAAGACCAAGGCCGTCGTGCGCTACTTCGGTGGAGCGGCCTACATGGACTACCTGACCGGCGCCGGCATCATCCCCAAGGCCCAGGTCGACGGCGGCTACGACGGCACGCCGGCCTCCTTCGTCGCCTCCGGCGGCAAGGACGCCCAGCAGGGCTTCGCCTCGGGCGAGCCCTACATCTACCAGAACGAGATCAAGGCCTGGGGCAAGCCTGTGGCCTACCAGCTCGTCCACGACGCGGGCTTCCCGACCTACGCGGCGGCCATGTCGGTCAAGAAGGACAAGCTCGCCGAGCTGACCCCGTGCCTGAAGAAGCTGGTCCCGGTGCTGCAGCAGGCCGAGGTCGACTTCTTCGCCGACCCGGCCCCCGCCGAGAAGCTGATCCTCGAGCTCGTCACGGAGTACAACACCGGGTGGGTCTACAGCCAGGGTGTGGCCGACTACTCCGTCGCCACGATGAAGAAGGACGGTCTGGTCGGTAACGGCGCCGACCCGACGATCGGCAACTTCGAGCCCGACCGGGTGCAGAGGATGTTCGACATCACCACGCCCATCTACGCCAAGGCCGGCACCAAGATCGCCGACGGCCTCAAGCCGACCGACATCTACACCAACGACTTCATCGACCCCTCGATCGGTCTCCCCGCGTCCTGATGACGACCACGACGCAGACCACCGTCCGCCGGCTCGAGGGCCGGCGGTCGGTGGTCGTCGCGGCCTCGGTCGGGGGCGGCTTCCACGCCGTGGACCTGCTCGACCTCGACGAGTGGTCGCAGATCCACCGGATCACCACCGTCGACACCCTCACGACCATGCGGGTGGCGGCTCGAGCGATGATCTCCCCACTCGGGCGCCTCGGCCCGCCCCACGACATCGCCACCGCCGTGGCCCTCCTCGCCTGCGACGACGGCTCCTACCTCACCGGTCAGGCGATCAACGTGACCGGCGGCATGATCATGCACTGAGGGTGGCCGCGCGCCGTCCGCCTCGACCATCATTGTCCCGCAGCGTCTTCGCCTCACGCAGGAGCGTCAGCCATGAGCACCGTCACCACCTCGCAGGTCCCGTCCCCGCCTGTGGCCGCCCTCGAGGCCGAGCTGCGTGAGCTGCTCGGCGAGCGGGGGGTGAGCATCGAGCTGGCGGCCCGCGAGCGGGCCTCGCTCGACGGGTCGCGGCTCTCGCCGGTCATCAGCGAGCAGCTGCCGCTCGGGCTCGCCGACCTCGTCGCCTACCCAGCCGATGCCGAGCAGGTCGCCGCAGTGGTGGCCGCCGCCGTGCGCCACCAGGTGCCGATCACGCCGCGCGGCAAGGGGACCGGCAACTACGGCCAGGCGATCCCGATGTCTGGGGGTCTGGTGCTCGACCTGACCCGGGCCCGCGCGGTGGTCGAGGTCGGAGACGGGTGGCTCACGGCCGAAGCCGGCGCCACGATGATCGCGCTCGAGCAGGCTGCGGCCAGGACGGGGCAGCAGCTGCTGATGTACCCCTCCACCGCGCAGTCGACGATCGGCGGCTTCCTCTCGGGCGGATCCGGAGGCACCGGCTCGATCCGCCACGGCTCCAACAGCGACGGCTTCGTCGTGGCGCTCGACGTCGTGCACGCCGCTCCCGACGCGCAGCTCGTGCACGTCGAGGGCGACGCGGCGCAGCCCTACGTGCACAACTACGGCACGGCGGGGCTGCTGGCCCGCGTGACCGTGCGGCTCGAGCCGATCCAGGAGTGGCGTGCCTTCTACGCGAGCTTCGACGACTTCCACGACGCGCTCTCGGTGCTGCGCCAGATCGGCGCGCTGGAGCCGACGCCGCGCCTCGTGTCGGCCGACCTGCCGACGCTGGCCGAGGCGCTCCCGCCCGACCCGGCGATCCCACTGGGCCGGGCCAGCCTGCGGGCCATCCTCGACCTTGCGACCCTGGAGGCGGCGACCGCGCTCGTCGAGGGTGCCGGGGGCCGGGTCGACGACGTGCGCGAGGGTGCGCAGGCGACGACCAGGGTGAGCATGCTGTCCTACAACCACCCCATCGAGTGGCTGCAGAAAGCCTTCCCGGGCACCTACTTCCACGTCGAGGTCTCGGGCGACGCGCTCGTCGACCGCATCGACGAGGTGCACCAGGTCTACGCCGGGGCGATGCTGCACATCGAGGCGCAGAAGGGCCGGCCCATCGGCATGCTGGCGGGCGTCTACTCCACGCCGGAAGACGTGTGGGACGGCTTCGAGCGGCTGACCGCCCTCGGCGTCGGCTACCACAACCCCCACCAGTGGTTCGTCGACTTCGAGCCCGACCGCACCCGGGCGCTGGCGGCCACCACCGACCCGCAGGGCCTGCTCAACCCGGGCAAGCTCCAGCCGGCCGGTGTGACCGGTGTGGCGACGGGGGCGAAGGTCTCGTGAGCGCCTCGTCCTCCCGCCGGCTCGAGGAGCTCTCGGGTCCTGCGCTGGTGCGCACGCTGACGCCCGACTCGATCGTCGTGCTACCGACCGGGGCGATCGAGCACCACGGCCCCCACCTGCCGCTCAACACCGACCTGCTGACGGCTGACCTCGTCGGCCACGCCGTCGTCGACGCCGCCGCGGCCGACGGCCTCGACGTGTGGGCCCTGCCCGCGCAGGCGTTCACCAAGTCGGACGAGCACCACTGGGCGCCGGGCACGGTCTGGGTGGAGGCCGACACCCTGATGCGGCTGGTCGTCGACGTGGGCCGGTCGGTCGCCGCGACACCGGCCCGCACCCTGGTCTTCTACAACGGGCACGGTGGCAACACGGCGCTGCTGCAGGTCGCGCTGCGGGAGATCCGTCGCCGTTTCGGGCTCAAGACCTTCCTCATGGGGATGGGGATACCCGCGGGCGACGGGGTCGACGGACCCGACGAACGGGGCTTCGGCATTCACGGCGGGCACTCGGAGACGTCGCTGATCATGCACCTGCGGCCCGACCTGGTCGACCTCACCGACGCGCAGCGCTGGGTGCCCGACCACCTGGCCGACCTCGACTTCGTCAAGTTCAACGGCGGGCGCGTGCAGTTCGGCTGGCTCAGCAACGACTTCGGGCCATCGGGCGTCATCGGCGACCCGACCGGGGCGACGGCGCAGTGGGGGGCAGAGCTGCATCGCCGGGCGCTGGTCGACGGGGTGGCGGCCCTGCGCGAGATCGCCGCCTTCACGGCGGCCCCACCGACGGAGCCGTCGCAGCCGACGCAGCCGACGCAGCCGACGCAGCCGACGCAGACATGAGCGGGTCCGTCGCTGCAGGTACCCGGGAGGCAGGTGAGGGTGACCAGGGGGATCATCATGCGGATGACCCGTGGGTGCTGCTGGGGGCCTGGCTGCCCCCGGACGACGACCCCGACCAGCCCCGGATGACGCTGTCGACGGTGACCCCCGACGGCGGCGCCGACGCGCGCACGGTGCTGCTCTCCGGGTGGGACGGGCGGGGCTTCCGGTTCAACACCGCGGCCAGCAGCCGCAAGGTCGCCCAGCTCGCGGAGCACCCCGACGTGGCCCTGACCCTGCTGTGGGACGGCTTCAGCCGCCAGCTCGTCATCCAGGGCCGTGCCGAGCTGCAGTCGGCGGACGAGCTCGCTGCCACCTACGCCAAGCGCAGCCCGTTCCTGCAGCAGCTCGCCCACCAGAACACGGTGGACTACGCGCAGCTGCCGCTCGAGCAGCGACGGGCACAGTTCGCCGCACTCGCGGCAGCCCATCCGGAGGGCTTCGCCCAGCCGTCGGAGTGGACGGGCTACCTCGTGCGGCCCCGCCGGCTGACCTTCTGGGTCACCGGGGTCGACACGGCGAGTCGCCGGACGGAGTTCACGCTCGTCGACGGAGCGTGGCAGCGGCAGCTGCTGCCGGGCTGACCGACTCGATCGGGATCAACGGCGACTCAGGCTCGCCGAGCGACCAGCACGACGTCGATCGCGGTGCGACCGCGCTCGAGGTGCCGCTCGACCTGGGCGCACTCCAGGACCTCGATGGCCCCGGGGTCGTCGAGCCCATCCACCGCTGCGCGCAGCTCGACCTCGGTCGTGAGGATCGCCGGGTCCTGCGGGCCACCGACCCCGCGGGTCAGGTTGTCGCGGTCGTGCGCGACGAGCAGCAGGCGGCCACCCGCGCCCAGCGAGAGCAGGGCGCTGCGTACGGCCGCGGCGGTGTCGTCGACCGCCAGCTGGAGGTAGGCCATGACGACGAGGTCGACCGGCGGGTCGGCCCGCCAGGTCGTCGCGTCGGCCTCGGTGAAGGTGACGGCGAGCCCGAGCTCCGTCGCCCTCGCCCGCCCGGCTGCGAGGGCAGACGACGAGAAGTCGACCGCCTGCGCCTCCCAGCCCCTCGACGCCAGCCACAGCGCGTTGCGGCCTTCCCCGGCCCCGACGTCTGCGGCTCGGCCGGGGGTCAGGCCGGCAGCCTGGGCCTCCACCCAGGCGTTGGGGCCGGCTGACCACAGGGGGGCGGAGCCGGTGAGGGCCGCGGCATACCGGCGCTCCCAGAAGTCACGGCTCTCGCGGGTGCGCCCGCTCATGCCCGGGGTGCTCACGGATGCTCCTTCAGGTGGGGGACGAGGGCTCGACCGATGGCGGCGAAGGCCTGGTTGCAGTGCTGCTCGCCGCCGGGGCCGGAGCCACCCGAGAGGTTGACGCCGACGACCCCGTCGAGGCCGAGCAGGGCCACCGCCAGCTCGAGCGCCGCAGCGACCCCCTCGGCGGCGGGGTCGCGTGCGCCGAGGATGCGGTCGAGGAAGCCGTCGGGCAGCACGAGCGAGGTGAAGCTGCGGAGCAGGTCGGCGCTCTGGCGGTCGACCACGACAGGCACGCAGGGGATGAAGCCGAGGCCGACGCCGAGGCCGCGCGCCTCGGCGACGAAGCGGCGTACCGGCTCGATGCCGCCCGCGTGGTTGACGAAGCACAGGTGCGCGCCGGCCCGCTCCTTCTCTCGGAGCCGGGCCGCACGCCGCCCGACCGGCGGGCTGGCCGGTGACTCGCCCACCGACACCAGGTGGCCGGCGGCCGAGGCGAGGGCGGCGACCTGCGTCGAGTCGAGGTCGAAGACCGGTCTGGCGTCGGGCCTCGAGCCGGTCAGCGGGTGGTCGCCGGTCACGCAGTGCACACCGGCGACACCGACGTGCGCAAGGGCGGCGAGCTCACCCTCGAGCGCCACGCGGTTGCGGTCGCGGCAGGTCAGGCCAGGCCACGCCGCCACCCCGGCCTGTTGGACGAGCATCGCGCGATAGGCCGGAGGCAGCTGCACGCGGCTGCGGGGTGAGTCACCGAGCAGGACCGCGTCGACGGTGCCGCGCACGACGTCTGCGCCCTGCGACAAGGACACCGCGTCGAGCGGGAGGGCGGCCAGGTCGGCGACGACGACCTGCCGTCGCGCCAGCACGGCGCGCAGACCGACGGGCGCCGGGGGAGCGGCCGGGGCCATCGGCGTGGGGCCAGCCCAGGCGACCGTGGCGCGGTCGAGGAAGACGCACGGATCGGGGTCGACCTCGCAGGCGCCGCTCTGGGCGACACCTCCGCAGGGGCCGTGAGCCATGTGCTTCGGGCAGGCGGTGAGCAACGGGGGCTCCCTGGTGGGTGCGACGGGTGGCCGCGCGGCCTCGGGTGGGGTGCCCCCCCATCGTAGGCGAGGGGTCGTGGGTGCGGCGGTGCGCGGACCGGCGCGGACCTGAGCGGACCTGCGCCCCGCAGGGCCGCGGAGGCGGTAGTCTTGGGTGCACACGGCGTGGGTCCAGGCAGCATTGTCACCAGCAGGACTGTCACCGACAGCCCCCGTCGTCGCACGTCCCGTCACGTCGGGCCGGAGCACCGTCCAGCGACCTGCTCCCCCGTTCTGGGGCACTCGCCCGGAAGCAGCTCCGACTGCGTCGGCCCGGCCGGCGCAACCCGCCCCTCACGGGCGGGCACTCGGTCGCCGCGGGGCACCACCACGCGGGCCCACGGGTCCGTCCCGGGGCCGGGGGCCCCGGGTACTCCAGGAGGAACATGCCGACCACCGACCGTCGTCGATCTCAGACCGGTGGAGCCCCGACCCGGGGTGCCCAGACTCGGGGTGCACAGAGCGGCTCGCACCTGGGCAAGGGCGCCGACCCGTCGCCGATCATCCCCATCCTGGCCCGCCGGGTGCGCGAGGTGGAGGCGAAGGCCGGGGGCGGCAAGGTCGGTCCGACGAACCGCACGAAGTTCCAGGTCATCGCCCTGCTCGTGCGCGAGCAGCGGGCCTGGATCCGCGCCAACACCGAGCTGACCATGGCGGTGCGCACCGAGCTGCTCAAGCGCCTCGACGGGGTCGCGACGATCCTTGCGCGCACCGCGGCCCGCGACACGTCCTTGATCGCGATGCTCGACGACAAGGTGGCGCCCGGCCCGGCGGCCCAGCGGATGCGCCGCGACTGGCTGCTGGAGTCCGGCGCCGAGCTGGCGCCCGAGGAGCTGGTCATCGAGACGCCGACCGTGCGCAGGGCGCCGTCGGTCTCGGTCGAGCTCGCGGCCAAGCAGGTCGTGCCACCCTCGGTGCCGGCCCGGGCCATGGCCAACCCCTTCCTCGAGCCCGACCTCGAGCGGCGCAGCACCGACGCCGAGCCCTCGGGGGTGCTCGCTGGCTGGAACCTCATGGACCCGCTCTACCGGGCCTTCGAGGAGGGCGCCGGCGGCGTCGCCGCGTCGATGGAGCTGCCGCCCGTGCCGGAGTTCGACCGCTTCTCTCCCCCCGGGCTGCACGTCATGCGCCACCAGGCGCAGCTGCTGGAGAAGGTGCGCCAGGGGCACCGCAGCTTTCTCCTGGCCGACGAGCCGGGCCTCGGCAAGACCGCGCAGGCGCTGATCGCGGCGTCGGTCGCGAACGCCTACCCGATGCTCTGCGTGGTGCCCAACGTCGTCAAGATCAACTGGGCCCGCGAGGTGCAGCGGTGGACCCCGCAGCGTCGGGCGACGATCATCCACGGTGACGGGGCGGGGGTCGACGCCTTCGCCGACGTCTTCATCGTCAACTACGCGGTGCTCGACCGGCACCTGTCGTGGCTCGGGTCGATGGGCTTCCGCGGCATGGTCGTCGACGAGGCGCACTTCATCAAGAACCTGTCCTCCCAGCGGTCGCAGCACGTGCTCACCCTGTCGGAGCGGATCCGCGAGATGGCCCCTGGCGGCGACCCTCTGCTCATGGCCCTCACCGGCACGCCGCTGATCAACGACGTCGAGGACTTCCACGCCATCTGGCGCTTCCTCGGGTGGGTGGGCGACAAGAAGCCCACCGCCGACCTGATCCACAAGCTCGAGGCCATCGGTCGCACACCGGCTGAGCGGGGCTTCTACCCGGAGGCCCGCAAGGCCGTCATCTCGATGGGGATCGTGCGCCGCAAGAAGGTCGACGTGGCGACCGACCTGCCCGACAAGCGGGTCGTCGACCTGCCGGTCGAGCTCGACGGCGAGGTCGGGCGCTCCATCCGTGCCGCGGAGCGAGACCTGACCAAGCGTCTCGTGACGCAGTACCGCCGGATGGTCGAGGCGACGCAGGGTGACATCTACGGGCCGCCCGACGACGAGCTGATGCGCCGCGTCGCCCTTGGCGAGCTCGAGTCGGCGAGCCCGGGCGAGCGAGGAGAGAACGTCTTCTCGATGGTGCGGCGCATCGGCCAGGGCAAGGCGACGCTGGCGGCCGACTACGCGGCCCAGCTGGCCCGCTCGGTCGGCAAGGTCGTCTTCTTCGCCAAGCACATCGACGTGATGGACAAGGCGGAGGAGATGCTGCGCGACAACGGCGTCACGACCGTCTCGATCCGCGGTGACCAGTCGACCGGGCAGCGGCAGCTGGCGATCGACGCCTTCCAGAAGGACCCTGACGTCTCGGTCATCGTCTGCTCGCTGACCGCGGCCGGCGTCGGGGTCAACCTGCACGCGGCCTCCAACGTCGTGCTCGCCGAGCTGTCGTGGACGGCGGCCGAGCAGCAGCAGGCCATCGACCGCGTGCACCGCATCGGGCAGGACGAGCCGGTCACGGCGTGGCGGATCCTCGCGGCGGGCACCATCGACTCGCGCATCGCCGAGCTCATCGACGCGAAGCAGGGGCTCGCTGCACGGGCCCTCGACGGGCACGACGTCGAGGCCGGGTCGGGCGACTCGGTGCAGCTCGACGCGCTGGTGCACCTGCTGCGGCAGGGGCTCGAAGCCGAGCAGCGGCGGTGACGCAGGCTCTGACCCCCGCGTATGCCGCGGGGTCGCCCTCGTTGGGTGCCTTCTGCTTCGCCGGGAGCGCAGCCGTCGCGCAGGGGCTGCTCGAGGCGGGCCTCGACTGGGTGTGCCTCGACGGTCAGCACGGGCGGTGGGACGACGCGTCGGTGCTCGCCGCGCTCGACCAGCTGCAGACACGGGCTGCTCAGGTGGTCGTGCGGGTGCGGGCGCTCGACCTCGGGCTGATCGGGCGCGCCCTCGACGCCGGAGCCGGCGGGGTCGTCGTGCCGCTGGTCGAGGACGCCGCTGAGGCGGCGAAAGCCGTTGCAGCTGTGAGGTATCCGCCGCTGGGGAGACGGAGCATGGGGCCGCTGCGGGCGGCATACGGCGAGCTGGGTGAGGTGGCGGCGGCCAACGACGGCACGTTCCTGGCCGTGATGGTCGAGACGGCGTCGGCGCTGGACGACGTCGAGGCGATCGCCGCGACCCCCGGGGTCGACGCGGTCTTCGTCGGGCCCTTCGACCTGTCGCTGGCGCTCGGCACCGACGTCGGGTCGATGCTCGCCGACGGTGGGCCCACGGCGCCGCTGCCGCGGGTGGTGGCGGCGTGCCGCGCCGCGGGGGTGCGCGCGGGTGCGTATGCGGGCGAGCCGGGTCGGGCGGCGCGGCTGCTCGAGCTGGGCTTCGACTGGGTCGCGGTGACCACCGACCTCGGCGCGGTGGCGACCGGCGTCGGGTCAGTGCTCGGTGAGCTGCGGTGAGCGTCGAGGTGCGTCGCGCGCGCACCCCCGACGTGCGCGTCATCCGGCAGCTCGTGGCGCCGATGGCGCTGAACGGGCGGATCGTGGCCAAGGACGCGGTCACCTACTACGAGACGGTGCACGAGTTCCGGGTCGCGCAGGTCGAGGGTGCCGTCGTCGGGTGCGGGGCGCTGCACGTGATGTGGGAGGACCTTGCCGAGGTGCGCACGCTGGCGGTCGACCCGGCGCACCACGGCCTCGGGGCGGGCTCGGCGGTGCTGGCGAAGCTGCTCGACGACGCGCGGGAGCTCGGGGTGGCGCGGGTCTTCTGCCTGACCTTCGAGACGGCGTTCTTCGGCAAGCACGGGTTCGAGGTCATCGAGGGGCAGGCGGTCGAGCCGGCGGTCTACGTCGAGCTGCTGCGTTCCTACGACGAGGGCGTGGCGGAGTTCCTCGACCTGGAGCGGGTCAAGCCGAACACCCTGGGCAACACGAGGATGCTCCTCACCCTCTGACCCGAGCCGGTTCGACTCGACGCAGCGTCGACGCGCTGGACGCCTGGAGGGTCTGCGCCCCGAGGAGCGCCATCGCGTCGTCTGCACCGTCCTCACCGGCGTCCCCGACGGCACCCCAGCCCTGGACGAGCGAGCGGCCGTGATCATAGGCAAGCGACAGGCAGACCCCCCACGGGTGCGTGGGGTGCTCAACGTCGTGGGGCTCGTCCTCGTCGTGGGGATCTTCGTGACGGCGGCCGTGCGCCACCACGCCTGGTGGTACGCCCTCGGTGCGGCCGATGGTGCTGCGTTGGCCGCCCTCGCGCACTCGGCAACGGCCTACCCGCGGCAGGTGGCCGTCGCGAGATCCGGCTCGTTCCGCACCCCCCTGCGGCCCGGCGCCTGACCGGGCCTCGCGACGGCCCTCAGCCCCGGCCCGTCCGGGGTGCCGTGCTCGCCCCGACGTGCTCCTCGAGCCACCCGATGGTGGGCCTCACGAGACGCCACTCAGCGCGCACCTTCGCGACGACCGCGGTGGTCGACATCCAGTCGGGCACCCCGTGGTCGTGCCAGACGATCAGGCTCTTGTGGCGCAGGAGCTCGACCCTCGGGTGCTCGGGGTCCACGCCGCGTGGGCGGCTCTTGAGCATCTCTCCACCAATGCCCAGACCCTTGCGCCGCAACGCATCCAGCAGCTTCTCGAGGGCGATGCCGCTCGCGGGCGCGTCGACCGCCGCACGGAAGCGGGCCAGCTGGTCGGGGGTCAGGTGCATGCTGCCGCCGCCGGTGGTCAGGCCCTCGGGGCCGACCGCGACGTAGTAGCCCATCCCGTCGCTCACCTGGGCGAGCGCTCCCTGCCGGTCCTTGTAGGGCGTCTTGTCCTTGCTGAAGCGCAGGTCGCGCTGGGGCCGGAAGACCTTTATCTCTCCGAACTCGTCGGCGAGGGCGTCGGCGAGGGCGTTGACGGGCTCGCGGACCGACACGGCATACCGGTCCTTGTGCTGTTCCCACCACGCGCGCTCGTTGTGGTGCACGAGCTCGTCGTAGAAGTCGACGGCGTCGACGGGGATGCCGGTGAACTCCGGTGGCGCGCTCATCCGGCGATCCTAGGCGGGGGTCCTTTCCGTGACCCGGCCGACTCGCACCCGACTCTGAGCCGACCCGGCGTCAGCGGGTGGCGGAGTAGATGCGGCGGACGACGTCCTCGATGTCGGGCTCCTCGATCGACAGGTCGCGCACCTCGGCTCGGGTGCTGACCGCCGCGAGCAGAGCCGCAGCCGTGGTGGTCTCGGCGTCGAAGGCGAGGCGCTGGCGCAGGCCGCCACCCTCGCTGCCGAGGTGCTCGATGCCCCCCTGCCCGGGCAGGCCGACGAGGTCAGGCCCGGGCTGCGCGAGGTCGACGACGAGGATGCGTCGGGCGCCGACGGTGCGGGCGAGCCCCGGCAGCGAGCCGTCGTAGGCCAGGCGTCCGTGGTCGACCACGAGCACCCGGTCGCAGAGCCGCTCGACGTCGCCCATGTCGTGAGTGGTCAGCAGCAGTGTCGTGCCCTCCGACGCGCGCTCGGCCACGAGGAACTCGCGCAGCCGCTGCTTCGACACCACGTCGAGCCCGATGGTCGGCTCGTCGAGGACCAGCAGCTCGGGCCGGTGCAGCAGGGCCGCGGCGATCTCGGCCCGCATCCGCTGGCCGAGGGAGAGCTGACGCACGGGGGTGTCGAGGGTGTCGCCCATCTCGAGCTGCTCGACCAGCGTGGTCGTGCGGGTCCGAGCCTCCCCGGCCGGCAGCTGGTGGATCGCGGCGAGGATCGCGAACGACTCGTGCAGGGGCAGGTCCCACCACAGCTGTGAGCGCTGGCCGAAGACCACGCCGATGCGGCGGGCCAGGTCCCGTCGCTGGCCGACGGGGTCGAGCCCGCACGTGCGCACGGCCCCCGACGTGGGGACGAGGATGCCTGCGAGCATCTTGATCGTCGTCGACTTGCCGGCGCCGTTCGCCCCGATGTAACCGACCGCCTCGCCGGGCCGGACGGTGAAGCTGAGGTCGTCGACCGCGACGACGTCGGTGACGGTGCGCCGCAGCAGCGGGCCGGACCTCCTCCGGAAGGAGCGGGTCAGGCCCACGACCTCGACGGCCGCCGGGCTGGTGGGGTCGCTCATCTCATCCGCCTCCTGACTGGTAGTGCCGCAGGCCGTCGCGCCACAGCAGCACGGCGACGCCCCAGACCCACACTGCCGCAACGGGTGTCAGCCAGGCCAGCCAGGAGGGAAGGAGGGAGGGCCCGGGCAGGTCGAGGATCCTCAAGGTGGGCAGGTAGGCCGTGAACACGACCGGCACGAGGTAGCCGAAGGTCACCTTGAGAGCGGTCGGGAAGATGGAGGCCGGCTGGGAGGCGGCGTAGGAGCCGCCGTACGTGAAGGAGTTGGTGACCTCGGCCCCGTTGACGAGCCGGAACTGCAGCGCTCCGGCCCACACGAAGAGCCCGCCGAAGATAGCCACTCCCGACACCGCCGTGAGCACCAGCAGCACGACCGTCGAGAGCCCCCAGTCGATGTCGTTGACCACCAGACCGGCGACGAGTGCGGCGACGGCGACCCCGGTGCGCGACAGCCGGCGCAGCTGGATGTCGCTGACCATGAGCTGAGCCAGGATCGGTTGCGGCCTCAGGTAGAACGCCTCGAGAGTTCCTGTGCGAATGTATCCCGGGATGTTGTCGATGTGCCCGAAGACCATGTCCCCCAACGAGAACCCGAGGTTCGACAGCCCGAAGAGCAGCAGCACGGCCGAGAAGTCGAGCCCGCCGAGCACCGTCACGTTGTGGAAGACGACCCAGACCTCGCCGAGCTCGGTCAGCCCGACCATCAGCGACCCCACGAGGTCGAAGGCGAACGACGTGCCGTAGCTGCGCTGCGCCCGCAGCCGCGACCGGGCGACGACGACGTATGGAGCCGCCCGGCCCAGCCGCGCGCCGGGCTCGGAGCGCGACGCCTCAGCCACCCTGCACCTCCAGCCGGCGCCGACCGGTGCGGATGAGCACCTGCCCGACCACCGCGACGGCGACGACCCACACCAGCTGCACGGCGACGACTCGAAGGCCGTCGGCGCCCGTGACCCGGCCTGACAGCACGTCGATCGGTGCCTGCAGGATCGAGGGGAAGGGGGTCGCTGCCGCCAGGGCGCCGAGCCAGCCGGGAAACAGGTGGACCGGCACGTAGAGTCCGGAGAGGAAGCCCTGCACGACCGCGAGCAGGCTCGTCACACCGCGGGTCTCGATGATCCAGAAGCCTGCGAGGTTGACGGCGAAGCGGGTGAGGAACGACAGGCTCACGCCGAGCAGGACGCTGACGGCGCCGAGCAGGTAGGGCTGGACCGACGTGGGCATGACGAGCCCGACCGTCACGGCGCCGACGAGCACGCTCGGCACCCCGCGGGGGATGAGGGTGAATGCCGCGCGACCCAGGTCCGTCGCGAGGTGCGCGGCTTGCACGTCGAGCGGTCTCAGGAAGTCGACGGCCACCTCACCCGTGCGCACCCGCTCGCCGATCTCGGCGGTGCCCGTCAGCATCACGGCGCCGATCAGCCCCTGCGACAGCCAGACGTAGGCGCTGATCGTGTCCCGGGTGTAGCCGACGAGCTGCCCACCGGCGCTGTCGACGGCCGCCAGCAGGATCGAGGCCCTGATGAAGCCGAAGACCACGTTGGTGAACAGGCCCGCCATCATCGCCAGCAGGTAGGTCGACTCGCGTCGGAACCCCGCGCGCGCCAGGAGGGCCAGGCTGCGCAGCTCGGCGACCCTCACAGCGTCAGGGACGCCCGGCTGCGCGCGAGGGCCACGGCCTCGGCCACCGGCCCACGCCAGACCGGGCCGTGCCCCGGCACGACCACCGAGGCCGGGGCCGACTCGATGAGGGCCAGCGACTCCAGCAGCGCCGGTACGTCGTGCTGGAAGAAGCCCTTCAGCAGCTGTGGGCCCTCCAGGCGCGAGAGGGCGTGCCCGGTCACCAGGGCATCGCCGGTGATCACGGCATCGGCCTCCGGCAGGAGGAAGCAGGTGTGGCCGGTGGTGTGACCCGGGGTCACGAGGGGCACCGGGTGCCCGGGCACGTCGAGGGCCTGCCCCTCGGGGGCCGAGGTCACCTGGGGCAGGACCACGTGTCGGGTCGCGCCGTTGGCCAGGATGTGGGCGGTCCAGGCGGCGACGCCGTGCTGGAGCAGCCGGGGAAGCAGGTCGGCGGCCGTGGCCGACTCGCGCACTTCTCCCCGCGCGTGCCGGGCCTCGTCCCCGCCCGTGACGACCGGGACGTCGGCGTGCCCGGCGAGTAGCGCGGGCAGTGCACCCACGTGGTCGATGTGCGCGTGGGTCACGAGCACTGCGGCCAGGTCGTCCCACGACAGCCCGAGCCGGGTCACCGCCGCGCGCACCGCGTCGGCGTAACCGGGGTAGCCCGAGTCGACGAGCGTGAAGGGGACACCGGGGGCCGGGGCGACGTCGGTGAGCACCACGGCATTGACGGCCGGGCCGCTGAGCACGTGCACCAGCGGCCCGACCCCCGTCGTCCCCACGGCCACGCGCATGCCGACACCGTACGGCGCCCTCGGGCGTCGTGGTGGGAGGCGCCCCGCCCTTCGTCGTCCGCCGGCGGCCCGTCGGAGCCTATGGTGGGCGGGTGAGCACCGGGGCCGACGTCGTGATCGTGATGGGTGTCTCGGGCTCGGGCAAGACCACGGTGGCCAAGGGGCTCGCCGTCAGCACGCACCGGCTCTTCACCGAGGGCGACGCCTTCCACTCCGACGCCAACGTCAGGAAGATGCGGGAGGGGCACGCGCTCACCGACGAGGATCGGTGGCCCTGGCTGAGGTCGATCGGCGAGTGGATCAGCGAGCAGGAGCAGGCCGGCACACCGGCCGTCGTCGCCTGCTCGGCCCTGCGGCGGGTCTACCGCGACCTGCTGCGCGAGGGCAACCCCGGCGTGCGCTTCTGCCACGTCGAGGCCCCCGAGGCCATGCTGCACGACCGCATGGAGCACCGGCCGGGCCACTACATGCCCGCCTCGTTGCTGCGGAGCCAGCTCGCCACCCTCGAGCCCCTCGAGCCCGACGAGCCGGGGGTGACCGTCTCGGGGGACGGCTCCGAACAGGTCGTGCTCGCCGCCGCCCTCACCGCGCTGGGGCTCACGCCCTCCGTC
Organism: Dermatophilaceae bacterium Soc4.6; assembly: GCA_039889245.1. Lineage (NCBI taxonomy): Bacteria > Bacillati > Actinomycetota > Actinomycetes > Micrococcales > Dermatophilaceae > Dermatophilaceae bacterium Soc4.6. The sequence goes on from JAZGVH010000002.1 coordinate 3,101,129, forward strand.
TGAGCGCCCGGCCGCGCGGGCGGTCGGCCCGCCCGCAGGAGAACACATGTCAGCTCTCGTCTCGCTCGCGAGCGCCACGCCCGTCTACGGGGGGAACGGCCAGCTGGTCGCCGCCGCCCTCGTCGGCATCGGCGTGGTCGTCGTGCTCATCAGCTGGGCCAAGGTGCACCCGTTCCTGGGGCTGATCCTGGGGTCGGCGGCCCTCGGGGCCGTCGCCACGATGCCGGCGTCCGCGATCCTCGCGAGCTTCACCAAGGGCTTCGGTGACACGACCGGAAGCGTCGGGATCCTCATCGCGCTCGGCGCCATGATCGGCAAGCTGCTCGAGGACTCCGGCGGTGCCACGAAGATCGTCGAGACGATCGTGGGGCGGGTCGGGCCCGGTCGGCTGCCGTGGGCGATGGCGCTCATCGCGGCCATCATCGGGCTGCCCCTGTTCTTCGAGGTCGGAGTGGTGTTGCTCGTGCCCATCGTGCTGCTCGTGGCGCGGCAGACGAGCCTGCCCGTGATGAGGATCGGGATCCCCGCGCTCGCCGGGCTCTCGGTGCTCCACGGTCTCGTGCCACCGCACCCCGGCCCGCTCACGGCGATCGCCCTGCTCCACGCCGATCTCGGGCGCACCCTGCTCTACGGCCTGATCGTGGCCATCCCCACGCTGGTCGTCGCGGGTCCGCTGCTGGCGGTGCCCGTGACCCGGTGGGTGCCGAAGCTCGCTCCGGTGCTCGCGTCATCCGGTGCTGCGGGGAGTGGGGCAGAGGGTGGCCAGGCACCGGTCGGCGACCACCGTGCCGCCGTGCCGGTCGGCGTGCCTGCCGGTCGGCGTCAGGTGTCCTTCGTCGCGGCCCTCGTCAGCATCGTCCTGCCCGTCGCCCTCATGCTCATCGACGCGATCGCCAAGCTCACCATCACCGACGCCACGTCCCCGGTGCGGGTCGTCGTCGACGTCATCGGCACCCCGTCGGTGGCCCTGCTGCTCGCTGTCTTCGTGGCCTTCTTCGCGCTCGGGCGCGCGTCGGGCATGAGCCGCCAGCGGATCAGCGACTCGCTCGGCGGCGGGCTGCCCGGCATCGCGACCATCCTGTTGATCGTGGCGGCGGGTGGTGGCTTCAAGCAGACCCTGGTCGACGCCGGCGTCGGCAACGTCATCAAGGACTGGGCGACCGGTGCCAACGTCTCGGTGCTCCTGCTGGGCTGGCTCGTGGCGGTCGGCATCCGGCTCGGCACCGGCTCGGCCACGGTGGCCACCATCACGGCCGCCGGCATCGTCGGCCCCCTGGCCGCGACCCAGACCACGTCGCAGGTCGCGCTGCTGGTGCTCGCGATCGGCTGCGGGTCGCTGTTCTTCAGCCACGTCAACGATGCCGGCTTCTGGCTGGTCAAGGAGTACTTCGGCCTCACCGTCGGCGAGACGATCAAGTCGTGGAGCCTGATGGAGACGGTGATCTCGGTCGTCGGCTTCGCCCGGTGATGCTCCTCAGCCTCGTCGTCTACCCGGTCCACCCGCGCGCCCCCCCTCGTTCGGAACGCGATGAGGGGGTGGGGGGGGGTCACACGGGGAGGCGGAACAGGTCGCTGGCCAGCGGCTCCACCAGGCCGTCGGCGACCAGGGTGTCGAGGCAGCGCAGCCGCTGCTGGTGCGCCGGCCAGGCCTGCGCCAGCCGCTCGGAGCTGACGGGGTCGCTCGACTCGCGCAGCACCGAGAGCAGGGCTCCGCGGGCCTGGCGGTCGGTGCCCTCCCACGACTGCGTCCGCCGCACCGGCCCCTCGTAGGCCGGTCGGCCGGCGAGCTGCCACGCACACAGGTCGGCGACGGGGCACTCCCCGCACCGCGGGTTGCGGGCGGTGCAGACGAGGGCGCCCAGCTCCATCGTCGCGACGTTCCAGACGTTGGCGGCCCCGGTCTCGGGCGGCATGGCGGCCAGGGCCAGCTCACGCTCGGCCCGGTTGAGTGAGGGCGCCGCCTGCGCCTCGCCGTCGAGGATGCGCACCAGCACGCGGCGCACGTTGGTGTCGATGACGGGTGCGGGCAGCCCGAAGGCGAAGCAGGCGACGGCGGCCGCGGTGTAGTCGCCGACCCCGGGCAGGGCGAGCAGCTCACCGAGCGAGCTCGGCACCGCACCGTCGTGCCGCGCCACCATCGCCGTCGCTGCCTCGTGCAGCCGCAGCGCCCGTCGGGGGTAGCCGAGCCGGGCCCACGCGCGCACGACGTCGCCGGGCGAGGCGGCGGCCAGCGCAGCCGGGGTCGGCCAGCGATCCACCCACTGCCGCCAGATCGGCTCGACCCGGGCGACCGGGGTCTGCTGCGACATGACCTCGGAGAGGAACACCGCCCACGGGGAGGTCTCCGGATGGCGCCAGGGGAGCGGGCGGGAGGCCGCGGCATACCAGGGCAGGAGACGGGCGTGGAGGGTGGCGAGGTCGGGAGCGAGGCGGTGCATGGGTCGGAGCAGGCGCAGCCGCCGGTCAGACGTAGCGCTCGAGGATGCTCGACTCGGCCAGGCGGGACAGGCCCTCGCGCACCGCTCGGGCACGGCCCTCGCCGACGCCCTCGACGTCCATGAGGTCCTCGAGGTTGGCCGACAGCAGACGCTGGAGCGAGTCGAAGTGCTCGACGAGGCGGTCGACGATGGCGCCCGGCAGTCGCGGCACCTTGGTGAGCAGGCGGTAGCCGCGGGGGCTGACTGCGCTGTCGAGCGAGTCGCCGACGACGCTGAAGCCCATGGCGCGCGCGGGCGCGGCGAGGTCGAGCAGCTCGGTGCTGCTGAGCAGGACCAGCTGCTCGAGCGCCTCGTCCATCGTGCGGTCCGACTTGGTCACCCACAGGTAGTCGCGGATGACCAGCTCGCGGTCGTTGCCCAGGCCGCCGGTCAGCTCCTCGAGCTGCATCCCGAGCAGGCGGCCGTCGGTGCCGAGCTCGACGGCGTAACCGGTGATCTCCTCGCTGATCCGCCGCACCATCTCGAGCCGCTGCACCACGCTGGCGACGTCGCGCACGGTGACCAGGTCTTCGATCTCGAGGGCCGACAGGGTGCCGGTCACCTCGTCGAGACGCGACTTGTAGCGCTCGAGGGTCTGCAGGGCCTGGTTCGCCTTCGACAGGATCGAGGCGCTGTCCTCGACGACGTGCCGCCGCCAGCCGACATAGAGCTGGATGATGCGCATCGACTGGCTGACCGACACGACGGGGTAGCCGGTCTGGATCGCGACGCGCTGGGCGGTGCGGTGGCGGGTGCCCGACTCCTGGGTCTCGATGCCCGGGTCGGGCACCAGCTGGGTGTTGGCGCGCAGGATGCGCGTGCCGTCCTGGTCGAGCACGATGGCGCCGTCCATCTTGCTCAGCTCGCGCAGCCGCTGCGCCGAGAACTCGATGTCGAGGGGGAAGCCGCCCGAGCAGAGCGAGTCGACGAGCCGGTCGTGACCGAGCACGAGCAGGGCACCGGTGCGCCCGCGCAGGATGCGCTCGAGCCCGTCGCGCAGCGCCGTACCCGGGGCGACCGCGGCGAGCGTGGCCCGGAGGAGGTCGTCGTCACTGCGTTCCATGGTGGGCAAGGGTCGCTTTCGTCACAGATGGGGTGCGCCTGGTGCTCGCCGCAGTCTATAGAGCACGACCCCGTATGCCGCGTTGAGCGCACCGCCGGGGTGTCACCCCGCCGGCCGACCCGTGATGTTGCCGACCCGCAGGTTGTTGCCGAAGGGGTCGCGGAACCCCATGTCGCGTCCGTAGCCCATGTCGGTCGGGGGCTGCGTGATGTCGACTCCTGCCGCGACGAGCTCGGCGTGGACGGCGTCGACGTCGTCGACCTGGAAGGCGAGCCAGCCGCCCCCGGCGCCCTTGCTGACCAGCTCGCGGACGCTGTCGGCGGTGGCCGGGTCGTGGGCGGGCGGGCCGGGCCGCTCGAGGAGGATCTCGCGGGTGTCACCGGGGACCCGGACGGTGAGCCAGCGCATGACACCGAAGTCGATGTCGTCGACCAGCTCGAGACCGAGCACGCCGACGTAGAAGTCGAGGGCCTGGTCCTGGTCGAGGACGTAGAGGGAGGAGAGGCGGGTGGAGGAGAGCTTCATACCCGGGACGCTAGAGGGTGGGGCGGTCGGGGCGCTTCTCCGAAATCGACGTCTCGCCGGGCGGGTCCGACCCGGCGAAGGAGGCCGGACGGCCCCAGGCCATCGCGAAGCAGCCATGGGTGGGCGGCAGCGGCCCGCGGGCGCGGTGGGCGGTCGGCGTCTCGCCGACGATCGTCGTGAAGAGGCGCCCGAAGGTGCCGAGGCTGGTGAAGCCCACGGCGTGGCAGATGCGCAGCACGTCGTCGTCGGTGGAACGGAGCAAGACCATGGACCGCTCCACCCGACGCCGCTGGAGGTAGCGGTGGGGCGTCTCGCCGAAGACGGAGCGGAAGGTGCGCACGAGGTGGTCGGGCGAGACGTGGGCGAGGGCGGCCAGGGTGGGCAGGTCGAGCTCAGCCGCGTAGTCGCGGTCGATGGCGTCGCGCACGCGCAGCATCGTCCGGTTGGTGACCTCCCGGCTCATGACCTCGCGAGCCGCTCCGAGATCGCCGGCGACGCAGACGCCGCTGGCGATGGGGTCATGAGGGCGGTGCCGACGGCCCGGGCGATGTCGGGCAGCTCGATCACCCGCATGCCGTCGGGCATCGGACCGGACCCGAGCACGCCGGTGGGCACGAAGGCGGTGCGGAAGCCGAGGCGGGCCGCCTCGGCCAGACGACGGGGGATGCCGGTCACGGGTCGGATCTCGCCGGCCAGCCCGACCTCGCCGAAGGCCACCGAGTGCGGCGGCATGGCCAGGTCGACGGCCGAGCTGGCGAGCGCGAACGCGGTCGCGAGGTCGGAGGACGGCTCGGTGAGCCTGACCCCTCCGACCGTCGCGACATACGCGTCCTTGGCCCCGATCGGCACCCCGGCGCGACGCTCGAGCACGGCGATGATCATCGCGACCCGTGACGAGTCGAGACCGCTGGTGGTGCGCCGGGGCGAGGGCAGCTTGGAGTCGGCGACCAGCGCCTGCACCTCGGCCACGAGCGGCCGTCGTCCCTCGAGGGCGACGGTCACGCAGGTGCCGGGCACCGCCTGGTCGCGGTTGGACAGGAACAGGCCGCTGGGGTCGGTGAGCCCGACGATGCCGACGTCGGAGAGGTCGAAGCAGCCGACCTCGTCGGTCGGCCCGTAGCGGTTCTTCACCGCCCGCACCAGGCGCAGGCGGGAGTGCCGGTCGCCCTCGAAGCCGATGACGACGTCGACGAGGTGCTCGAGCACCCGGGGCCCGGCGATCGAGCCGTCCTTCGTGACGTGACCGACCAGCAGCACCGACGTGCCCCGCGACTTGGCCGACGCGATGAGAGTGGCCGCCACCTCGCGCACCTGCGCGACGTTGCCGGCGGCCCCCTCGATCTCGGCGCTCGCGATGGTCTGCACCGAGTCGACGATGACCAGGTCGGGAGAGAGCTGCTCGATCTGGCCGAGCACCGTGGCGAGGTCGGTCTCGGAGGCGAGGAACAGCGAGCTGGCCATGGCCTCGATGCGCTCGGCCCGCATCCGCACCTGCGCGGCGGACTCCTCGCCGCTCACGTAGAGCACCGTCGCGCCCTCGCGGGCGGCGCGGGCCGCGACGTCGAGCAGCAGGGTCGACTTGCCGATGCCCGGCTCGCCCGCGACCAGCACGACGGCCCCGGGCACCAGCCCGCCGCCGAGCACCCGGTCGAACTCGCCGACCCCCGTCGGTCGGGCCGCAGCCTGGCCCACGTCAACCTGACCGATGCGCACGGCCGGCCTCGCGACCGACGCGGCGGCGGTCGTGCGCGACGCCACCGCCCCGATCTCGCTCACCGACCCCCACGCCTGGCACTCCCCACAGCGCCCGACCCACTTCACGGTCGTCCAGCCGCACTCGGAGCAGCGGTAGCCGTTGGCCCGTGCTCGGGTCGCCGTCTTGGTAGCCATGCGCACAACCTAGGCGAGGGCACCGACAGGGTGTGGGGGTGCACCGACCAACCGGCACGAGCCCGGTTGGTCAGCCTGTTGACGCGTGAATGCGGACTCGCGCCGGCTGGTCGGCGCAGGCGTCGCCTCGCGCGAGCTCGTGGCGCTCCCCCGACTGAGCGCTCAGTACCGACGCCACCGCAGGGCGACGGCGTAGTCGGCCCCGGTGCGCTGCCTGTCCTCCTCCAGCACCATCTGCGCCTGCTCCGGCGCGAGCTCGAGGCGCACGACCTGCTCGAAGTCGACGCGCGTGTCGAAGGTCCACTCGATGTCGAGCCGCTCCACCTGCCACCCCTGCCGCCGCCAGAAGCGGTCGACCCCCGCAGGGTCGTAGGACGGCAGCGACCGGCGGAACCACCGCCCGAAGGTCGACCGGCTCGCGTCGTTGTCGATGACGAAGGCGGTGCCCCCCGGGCGCACGACCCGCTCGAGCTCGGCCAGCCCCGGCTCGCACCCGGGCCCGAAGAAGTAGGCCCAGCGGGCGTGCGCGACATCGACCGAGGCATCGGACAGGCCTGTGGCGGCTGCGCCGGCCTGCAGGACCCGCACCGACGGCATTCCGGCAGCTCGGGCGCGAGCCCGCTCCACCAGTGGTGGGTGCGGCTCGACACCGACGACCGAGCGGGCGTCGGCGGCGAAGCGCGGAAGGTGGAAGCCGGTGCCGCAGCCGACGTCGAGCACGTCTCGCCCGCGCCAGTCGGCGATCGCGCGCATCGCCGACTCGATGACGCCGGCCCGGTCGACCCCGAGGTTCTCCACCTCGTAGAGCAGCGGCGCCCCCCAGATGTTGGGGCTGGGGATCGCCTCGTCCGGGGTGGGGGTCACCGCTGCGGGGCGTCCTGGGTGTCGTCGTCCGGCTCGCCGGCCCCGCGCTCGCCCTTGCGCAGGACGTGGCCCGTGGCGACCGCCCGCAGGTCGTTGTCGTGCGCGGCCATGGTGGCGGGGTGCACGAGCAGGGGCAGCAGCTGGCGGTTGCCGGTCTGCCAGGCCGAGCGGACCGCCCGCAGGTGCGCCTCGCACCGGACGACGAGCTGGTCGTATGCCGCCTGCCCCATGAGCTCGACCAGCTCGGCCTCGTTGGAGCGGTAGACCGGCTCGCGGCCGACGTGGGCCTCCGAGTTGCCGGAGCAGTACCAGTCGAGGTCGTGGCCGCCGGGACCCCAGCCGCGGCGGTCGAACTCCGTGATCGTCACCTCGAGGTAGGTGCTCTCGTCGGGCTGCTCGACGGTGCGGTAGGACCGCCGGATCGGCAGCTGCCAGCAGACCTCGGGCTTGAGCATGGTCGCGGGCAGGCCCTGGAGCACCGCGTGCTGGTGCAGCGAGCAACCAGCGCCGGCGGGGAAGCCGGGGCGGTTGAGGAAGATGCACGCCCCGTCGACGATGCGGGTCTTGCGCACGCCGTCCTCGAGCTCGGTCCAGCTGTCGCGCTTGAAGCCCTTGGCGTGAGCGGCGTCGTGGTGCTGCCACTCGTCGGGGCCGAGGGTCTTGGCGATGTCGCGCACCCGGCGGTAGTCGGCCTCCTCGGTGAAGTGGGCGCCGAGGGTGCAGCACCCGTCGTCGGGGCGGTCGGCGTAGATGCCGGCGCACCCGCTGCCGAAGATGCACGTCCAGCTGGAGGTCAGCCACGTGAGGTCGCAACGGAAGCGCTGGCCGTCGTCAGCGGGGTCGGTGAACTCAACCCAGATGCGCGGGACGTCGAGGGGGACTTCGGGCACGGCGACACCTTATGGCGTGGAGTGGTCGCCGTGCGCCCGCCCCCGCTCCATCCGGCATCACCGACCTCACTCGACGCTGTGTCGAGTGAGGGCCGGTAGCGTGGGGTCATGCGCCTCGGAGTCATCGACATCGGCTCCAACACGGTCCACCTCCTCGTCGTCGACGCCCACCCCGGCGGTCAGCCCCTGCCGGCCTCGTCGCACAAGCTCGAGCTGCGGCTCTCGGAGGGCATGCTCGAGGACGGGTCCATCGGGCCGGAGGCCGCCCAGCGGCTCGTGGACTTCGTCGGGGAGTGCCTCGCGCTCGCCGAGGACCAAGGCGTCGAGAGCACCCTCGCCTTCGCCACCTCGGCCCTGCGGGAGGCGCCGAACGGCGACGAGGTGATCGAGCTGCTCGTGGCGGCCACGGGGGTCGACCTCGAGGTGCTCACGGGGGCCGACGAGGCCCGCCTCACCTTCCTGGCCGTGCGGCGCTGGTTCGGCTGGAGCAGCGGGCGGCTGCTCGTCGTCGACATCGGCGGCGGCTCGCTCGAGCTCGCGACGGGCATCGACGAGGAGCCGGAGGCGGCAGTGAGCCTGCCGCTGGGGGCCGGGCGCGTCACCCGCGACCACCTGCGCGGCGACCCGCCCGGGCCGCGCGAGGTGGCCGACGCCCGTCGCCACGTGCGCACCTCGATGGCCCGCTCGCTGCGCCCCCTGCTGGTCGGGGGCCCGCCCGACCGGGTCGTCGGCACGTCCAAGACCCTGCGCTCGCTGGCCCGCATCGCCGGTGCCGCACCCCGAGGCGACGGCGCGTACGTCGCCCGGCAGCTGACCCGTCAGGCGGTCACCGACATGGTGCCTCGCCTCGCCGGCATGACGGCCGACCAGCGGACGCGCCTGCCCGGGGTCTCGCCGAGCCGCGCCCAGCAGCTGCTGGCCGGTGCGCTCGTGGCCGACGCGGCGCTCGACCTGCTCAAGGTCGAGGCCCTCGAGATCTGCCCGTGGGCGCTGCGCGAGGGCATCATCCTGCGTCGCCTCGACCACCTCGTCGGGTGACGCAGCGCCAGGGTGCCGAGCTCGACCCCGAGCCTCAGCCCCAGCACGGAGGCATCCGGGTCAGCCTGTCGACCTCGTCGATGTACCCCGAGAACTGCGCCGCCTCCTTCGCCGCCGCCGCCCACCTCGGCTACGACGGCGTCGAGGTCATGGTCTGGAACGACCCGGTCTCGCAGGACCCGGAGGCGATCCGCGCGCTGAGCGAGCGGCACGGCGTACCGGTCGTGTCCATCCACGCGCCGACCCTGTTGCTGACCCAGCGGGTCTGGGGCCCCGACCCCTGGACCAAGGTCGACCGCTCGATCGAGCTCGCCCAGGAGGTCGGGGCGCGCACCGTCGTGCTGCACCCGCCCTTCCGCTGGCAGCACCCCTACGCCGAGGAGTTCGTCGCCGGGGTCGCGTTGCGCGAGCAGGCCAGTGGCATCACCGTGGCGGTGGAGAACATGTTCCCGTGGCGGGCCCGCAGCCGCGAGATGGAGGCCTACCTGCCGGGATGGGACCCGGTCGGGCTCGACTACGCCAGCGTGACGCTCGACCTGTCGCACACCGCGACCGCCGGCTCCGACGCGATGGCGATGGCGCGGGCGCTCGGGGAGCGGCTCGCGCACGTGCACCTCGCCGACGGCCTGGGCTCGACCCGCGACGAGCACCTCGTGCCGGGCCGCGGCACCCAGCCGTGCGGTGAGCTGCTCGAGTGGGTTGCCAACAGCGACAACGGTTTCGTCGGTGACGTTGTCGTCGAGGTCAACACCCGCAAGGTGTCGCCGACCGAGCGGGAGGGCGACCTGGCCGAGGCCCTCGCCTTCGCGAGGCTGCATCTCTTCGCCTGACCCGCTCATGTCGCTCAGAGTCAAATGTCTGTCGCGCACAGTCAAGTGCCGCCACCCTGCCACCCGTCACGATGGGTCGTATGACGACCCCTGCGAGCCCGACCAGCCCGACCGGCCCCGACCCCACTCCGCCGGAGCACCTCGACGTCGTGATCGTCGGGGCCGGGGTCTCCGGCGTCGACATGGCCTACCGGCTGCAGGAGTCCCACCCGCACCGCACCTACGCCATCCTCGAGGGGCGCGAGCAGATGGGCGGCACCTGGGACCTCTTCCGCTACCCGGGCATCCGCAGCGACTCCGACATCTTCACCTTCGGCTTCCCCTTCAAGCCGTGGGAGGGTGACCAGGCGCTCGCCGGTGGCACCGAGATCCGGGAGTACGTGCAGGAGGCGGCCCGCGACTTCGGCATCGACGCCCACATCCGCTACCGGACCCAGGTGGTGTCGACCGACTGGGACAGAGCGCAGGCGCGCTGGGTGCTGTCCCTCGACGTCACCGACGCGTCGGGGACCACCCGCCGCACCCTGACGGCCGGCTTCGTGGTGATGGCCTCCGGCTACTACCGCTACGACGCGGGCTACACGCCCGACTTCGCCGGCCGCCAGGACTTCGCCGGTCAGGTGGTGCACCCGCAGCACTGGCCCCAGGACCTCGACGTGCGCGGCAAGAAGGTCGTCGTCATCGGCTCGGGCGCCACCGCCGTGACGCTCGTGCCGGCCCTCGCGGAGCTGGGCGCCGACGTGACCATGCTGCAGCGCACGCCCTCGTGGATCGTATCGATCCCCAGCAAGGAGAAGCTCGCTGCATCACTCCGGGGCAAGCTGCCGGCACCGGCCATCCACCGCGTCCTGCGGGCCAAGAACATCGGCGAGCGCATCGTGACCTACTGGTTCTGCCGCACCTTCCCCACCGTGGCGCGTCGGGTGCTCAGTGGCGCGGCGGAGCGCATCGTCGGCCAGGACGTGGTCGCCGAGCACTTCACGCCGACCTACAACCCCTGGGACCAACGCGTGTGCGCGGCGCCCAGCGGCGACTTCTACACCGCCCTGCGCGACGGCCGCACGAGCGTCGTCACCGACCACATCGACCGCTTCGTGACCGGCGGCATCCAGCTGAAGGGTGGTCGCACGCTCGAGGCCGACGTCATCGTCACGGCCACCGGGCTGCAGCTGCAGGCGGCTGGCGGCATCGAGGTATCCGTCGACGGCCGGGCGGTCGACCTCAGCCAGCACGCCATCTGGCGAGGCGCGCTGGTGAGCGGACTTCCCAATCTGGCCATGGTCATCGGCTACGTCAACAGCTCGTGGACGCTGCGGGCCGACCTCACGGCCCGTCTGGTCTGCAAGGTGCTGGCGCACATGGACGCGAACGGCCTGCGGGCCGTGGCGCCGGTGGTGCCCGCCGGGCTGGGCTCGCGCCCGGTCATCGACCTGAAGTCCAACTATGTCGCCCGCTCGATCGGGGCCTTCCCCCACGCCGGCGACCGCCGCCCGTGGACCGTCCCCCAGAACTACGTCGTCGACCGCGCGATCAACCTCGGCGGCAAGCTCGAGCAGGACCTCGAGCCGTATGAAGCCACCCCCGCTCGCGAGCTCGCGCGGAGCGTCACCGGCTAGCGTCTGGGAGGTGACCCACGACTCGCCGTCCGCCGTCGTCCCCCCTGCAGACCGGCCCCGCCGCTCTCGGCGGGCCATGCGGGTGCTCGTCGTCGACGCCGACGGCCGCGTGCTGCTCTTCCGCGACAGCGACCTCGGGCTCGACCCTGTGCCCCACTGGTGGATCACCCCCGGAGGTGGCGTCGACCCTGGCGAGACCGACGAGCAGGCCGCCGTGCGTGAGGTGCTCGAGGAGACCGGGTTCGTCGTGGAGGAGGGCGAGCTCGTCGGCCCGCTCGCCACGCGAACCGTGGTCCACGGCTTCAGCGACGTCGTCGTCCACCAGGACGAGGCCTTCTGGGTCGTGCGCGTGCCGGTGGGCGAGATCAGCACCGCCGGCCACACCGAGGAGGAGCAGCTGACCATGACGGCGCACCGGTGGTGGACGCGGGCCGAGATCGACGCCGTCGACCCTGCTGACCCACGACCCTCGACTGGCTGGGAACCGTTGTGGCCGAGCGTGATCGGTGACCTGCTCGATCTGGCGGACCAGTGGTCGGCGGCCACCGACCCGGCGGATCTCGGGGTGAGCGAGGAGTCGACGGTGCCGGCGTGACCTGAGTCGGAAGGTCGCTCCGTTCGCCGCGGTCCTGCTGCGCAGCGAGTCGGCAGCCAGCTCGCAGATCGAGCAGCTGTCGCCTCCGCCTGAAAGATCGCCGAGGCCGAGATCAACGGGACCTGGAGCGCCCACGCGGAGCAGACGCGGACTTCGTGCCGCCGGTCGCCGAGCGGGTGCCGGGGTCGATGGACGACCTGATGGCCTTCGTCGACCGCGACGACCGCCCGGTCCTCGCCCAGGCGGCCGTCGCGCACGCCCAGCTGGAGACCGTCCACCCCTTCTCCGACGTCAACGGGCTCACGGGACGGGCACGCCTGCAGGCGATGCTGCGGGGCAAGGGCCTGGTCCGGCACGTGTCGGTGCCGGTGAGTTCTGGCCTGCTCACCGACACCGCCGGGTACTTCGCCACCCTCACGGCCTACAGGGAGGGTGACGTGGGGCCCATCGTCTCGTGCGTCGCGCGCGCCTCGTTGCTCGGCGTCGAGCACGGCCGCGCGCTCGTCGCCGACCTCGAGGCGGTCGAACGCGGCTGGGACCACAAGACCCGCAACATGACCTGGCGCGCCCAGGACGTCCAGCGGTCTCCCGGACACCTACCTGTCCGTTTCATCCCACCGTCCACCGGGACGTTCCGGACAGGTGGGTGTCGAGAAGACCGTTGCCCACCTTTGGCCCCGGCTCTTGCCCGGACTCAGCCCGCCGCGGACGGCACCGGCGCCCCCGCCGACCGGCCGCCCGCACCACGAGCGCGACCGCGCACAGCACCGCCCTCCCGACCGTCACCGCGGTCCACCCGCCTCGCCCCCACAGCAGCAGCGCCTCCGGCGACGGCGAAGAGCATGGTCCGCCCCCGTGTCATGACCGCGCGTCGGCTGTGGACTCTGCGGGCGCGCTCACAGGATGCGCAGCTGCGCGCGCCACTGCGCGAGCACCTCCGGGTCGGAGCACTCGAGCGGGCTGTCGGTGGGCTCCCGGTTCCACAGGTGCAGGTAGAGCGGCACGGCGTCGGCGACGAGTCGCACGTCGTACGAGGGGCGCTCGTCTCCTGGTGCCAGGGCCGTCGTCACGACCGGCTCCCCGCTGACCTCCAGCAGCCAGCCGTGGCCCGTGTCGCTGGTCTCCACCAGCAGTGCGTAGGGGGTCGTCGAGCGCAGCCGCTGAGTGCGGCGGGGCACGAAGCCCGAGAGCAGCTCGTCGAGGCCGTCGACCGCCAGCGGCGGGCGGACCCAGACCTCGCCGACCCGCGGCAGCCGCCCTAGGCGCGCAGACATCGCGTCGACGCCGTGCACGGTCGTCTCGTGGGCCTGCCGTCGGGTCCAGGCCATCCGCGGAGCGGGCGCGTCCTTGAGGAAGAAGAAGACCTGGGCGTCGACCGGGGTGTCGACGATCGTCTGCAGCATCGCCTTCACCTGCTCGTCGTACCAGTCGTAGGGGTCGGCCCCGGTGAAGCCGCACTCGTCGCGCACCGACTGCGGGGCGGGCACCTCGATGGTGCCCGCGTCGACTGGTGCCGACCCGCGCAGGATCGACGCGGTCCAGCGGTGCACGAGGCCGGTGTGCAGCACGAGGTCGCTCACCGTCCAGCCCGGGCACCCCGGGACAGCGGCATCCGCCCCGGCCAGCCGGGCGTTCTCGCGCAGCACGGTCGCGGCGGCGCCGATGGCGTCGCCGTACGAGTCGAGATCGAGGTGTGCGGGCATGCGCCGCAGCCTACGGAGGGCCAGTGGCCGAAGGTCCTTTACCCACCCGTCGACCGGCGGGAGACTGACGTGGTGAGCACCTCCGGCTCGGCCTCCGCGACAGCCGTCGTCGTCGAGCACCTGCGCGTCGTGCGAGGTGGCCTCGAGGTGCTGCCGGACCTCAGCGTCGAGGTGCCGACCGGCCGGGTCGTGGGCCTGCTCGGCCCGAGCGGATCGGGCAAGTCGACGCTCATCCGGGCCGTCGTCGGCGTGCAGGAGGTGGCCGGCGGCAGCGTCACCGTGCTCGGGCACCCGGCGGGCTCGCCAGCGCTGCGGCACCTGGTGGGCTACGTCACCCAGGCGCCGAGCGTCTACGACGACCTGAGCGTGCGCGACAACGTGCGCTACTTCGCCGGTCTGGCGGGTGCGGCCCAGGGTGCCGCGGAGGCCACGCTCGCCGAGGTCGACCTCACCGACCACGCGGGTCACCGCGCCGGCGCGCTCTCCGGCGGGCAGCGCTCGCGGCTCTCGCTCGCCTGCGCCCTCGTGGGCGACCCGCAGGTCCTCGTGCTCGACGAGCCGACCGTCGGCCTCGACCCGGTGCTGCGGCGCGACCTCTGGGCGCTCTTCGCGCGGCTGGCGGGGCAGGGCCGCACCCTGCTCGTGTCGAGCCACGTCATGGACGAGGCCACGCGGTGCGACCGGCTCCTGCTGCTGCGCGACGGGCGGCTGCTCTGCGACGAGACGCCCGCGGGGCTGCTCGAGCGGACCGGTGCAGCCGACGCCGACGAGGCCTTCCTGCGCCTCGTGGAGCCGACGTCATGAGCGCCCACCTCACGCTGCTCACCGCCGGCCGGGTGCTGCGTCAGCTGCGGGCCGACCCCCGCACCATCGGTCTGCTGCTGGTGGTGCCCTGCGTGCTGATCGGCCTGCTCGCCTGGATCTACGACGGCACCAGGGTCTTCGACCGGATCGGACCGGCTCTGCTGGGCGTCTTCCCGTTCGTCGTGATGTTCCTGGTGACGAGTGTCGCCACCCTGCGGGAGCGGACGAGCGGCACGCTCGAGCGGCTCCTCACCACCCCGCTGCGCAAGGCCGAGCTCATCGGGGGCTACGCCCTCGCGTTCGGTGCGGCTGCCGTCGTGCAGGCGCTGGTCGCGGTCGGCTTCTCGGTCTGGGTCTGTGGACTCGACATCACCGGCCCGACCGCCCTGCTGGTGGTGGTCGCCGTGGCCGACGCCGTGCTGGGCACCGCCCTCGGACTGCTGGCCAGCGGCTTCGCCCGCACCGAGTTCCAGGCCGTGCAGTTCATGCCTGCGGTCGTGCTGCCGCAGTTCCTCCTCTGCGGGCTCATCGTCCCCCGGGACGACCTCCCCGTGGTCCTGCACTCGCTCTCCGACGTGCTCCCGCTGTCGTATGCCGTGGACGCCATGACCGCGCTCACCACCTCCTCGGCCTCGGCCCCCACGGCCGGCCGCGACCTGCTCGTCATCGCCGGCTTCGCCCTCGTGGCCCTGGCCCTCGGCTCGCTCACCCTGCGCCGCCGTACGCCGTGAGGGCTAGATTGGGCCGTATGGAGCGTCGTACGGCCGAGGTCGTGCGCGCTCCTTGCGGTCAGGGGCCCACCCGGGCCTTCCGCCCCGTCCCTCACCCCCTGGAGGATCCCGCTCGTGCAGCTCAATGACGTGCTCCGCTCCACCCTGCTGCAGCTCGCGTCCTCGACGGCGGTGCGCGACACGATCGAGAGGGCGCCGGTGAGCCGGGGGGTCGTGCGCCGTTTCGTGCCCGGGGCGGCGACCGAGGACGTGCTGCGCGCCACGGCCGAGCTGCAGGCGACGCAGCGGACGGTGACGATCGACTACCTCGGCGAGGACACCCTCGACGTGGAGCGGGCGCGGGCGACCAGGGACGCCTACCGCACGCTGCTGGCCCGGCTGGCCGACCAGGGCGCGACGAGCGACGGGCGCGCCGAGGTCTCGCTCAAGCTGAGCGCCCTCGGGCAGTCGCTGCCGGCGGACGGCGCGAAGATCGCGCTCGAGCACGCCCGCGAGGTGTGCCAGGCGGCCGCCAACGCGGGTACCACCGTCACGCTCGACATGGAGGACCACACCACGACCGACGCCACCCTCGCGTCCCTGCGTGAGCTGCGGCAGGACTTCCCCTCCGTCGGTGCCGTGCTGCAGGCCTATCTGCACCGCACCGAGGCCGACTGCCGGGACCTCGCGCACGCGGGCAGCCGGGTGCGACTGTGCAAGGGCGCCTACAAGGAGCCCGAGACCGTGGCCTTCCAGGGCGCCGAGGTCGACAAGTCCTACGTGCGGTGTCTGAAGGTGCTCATGGCGGGGGACGGCTACCCCATGCTCGCCACCCACGACCCGCGCCTGATCGAGATCGCCGCCGCGCTGGCGGGCAAGCACGGCCGCGACCCGCGCTCGTTCGAGTACCAGATGCTCTACGGCATCCGACCCGAGGAGCAGCAGCGCATCGCCGACCGCGGCGACCAGATGCGGGTCTACGTGCCCTATGGCGACGAGTGGTACGGCTACCTGATGCGCCGACTGGCCGAGAAGCCGGGCAACCTCGCCTTCTTCCTCCGCGGGATCGCCACGCGCGGCTGAGGTCACGTCGCCCGGCTCCTCACCGCCGGACGAGTCAGCCCCGGGGGGCGAGGATCTCGCATACTGGCGCCATGACGACTTCGACGAGCACGACGGCGATCTTCGGTGCAGGCGTGATGGGCGAGACCCTCCTCAGCGGGCTGCTGCGCTCGGGGCGCCCGGCCGACGAGCTGGTCATCACCGAGCGCCGCCCCGACCACGCCGCGATGCTGCAGGAGCGCTACGGCGTGAGGGTGCTCGACAATGCCGACGCCGCCGACGCCGCGACCGTGCTGGTGCTCGTCGTCAAGCCGCAGGACATGGACGGTCTGCTCGCCGAGGTCCACGACCGGGTGCGGCCCGGCGACCTCGTCGTGTCCCTGGCGGCGGGCATCACGACGGCCTTCCTCGAGGAGCGGCTGCCCGAGGGCTCCTCGGTCGTCCGGGTCATGCCCAACACCCCCGCGCTCGTCGACCAGGGCATGGCGGCGATCTCGCCCGGGCGGCACTGCACCCCGGAGCACCTCGCGCAGGCACGGGCGCTGCTCGAGTCGTGTGGGCGGGTGGTCGAGGTGGTCGAGAAGCACCAGGACGCGGTGACCGCGATCTCTGGCAGCGGCCCGGCCTACATCTTCTACGTCGTCGAGGCCATGGTCGAGGCCGGAGTGGTGCTGGGGCTGCCCCGCGCGACCGCGAGCGAGCTGGTGGTGCAGACCCTCTTCGGCGCCGCGACCATGCTCAAGGAGACGGGGGAGCACCCGACGGTGCTGCGCGAGCGGGTCTCGTCGCCGGGGGGCACGACCGTGGCCGCCCTGCGCCAGCTCGACGACCACCGGGTCCGCGCCGCCTTCATCGACGCCATCGAGGCCGCGTCGCGCCGCTCGCACGAGCTGGCCTCCGGCATCGGGTGAGCGGCGCGGGACCCGTCCCGGGGGTGCGCCGGCTGGGGCCCGAGGACTGGGAGACCTACCGCGCGATCCGGCTCGAGATGCTCCGTGACAGCCCGGACGCGTTCTGGACGTCCTACGACGAGGCCGCGGGGCTCGACGAGGCGACGTGGCGCGAGCGCCTGACCGGGGGTGGCACGCTGCTCGCCGAGCTGGGCGGCGAGCCGGTGGGCTCGGTGACCACCTGGGCCGGACCGCCCGGGGAGGACGAGCCGGGCCTGACCAACCTCGTGGCCATGTACGTCTCGCCCTCGGCCCGCCGTCGCGGCGTGGGTGCGGCCCTCCTGCGGGCCGCGCTGCTCGAGGCGCGGGCGCAGGGGCGGCACGTCGTCCACCTGGAGGTGGCGAGCAGCAACCACGGGGCGCGCTCGCTCTACGAGCGGACCGGCTTCCGGGCGACCGGGGTCACGCGGCCCCATCCTCGACGTCCCGAGCTGCACGAGGCGCAGCTGGAGTGCCGGCTCGGGGGCTGAGGCGACGACTGACCGGGTGGGATGCCCCGCGGGCCGTCCTCGTGACACATTAGGGGCCATGACCGACGCAACTGTGCGCCCGCTGGGCGAGGACGACTGGCAGGAGTACCGCACCGTCAGGCTGCGGTCGCTGCGCGAGTCGCCGGAGGCCTTCGCCGCCGAGCTGACCGAGGAGGAGGCCTTCGACGAGGCCTTCTGGAGGCTGCGGCTGCGCCGCTCGGTCCGTCTGGTGGCCGAGCAGGACGGCGAGCACGTCGGCATCGTGTGCCTGGGGCAGGCGCACAACGACGAGGGCGAGGTGCCCGAGGTCGGGGAGATCTTCGGCCTGTGGGTGGCCCCCGAGGCGCGAGGCTCAGGGGTCGCGACCCAGCTGATCAAGGCCGCCTCGTCGCAGGCGGCGGGCCACGGCAGGTCGCACGTGGCCTACTGGGTGGGGGTGGAGAACTTCCGCGGGGTCGCCTTCGCCAGCGGCATGGGCTTCCGGCCCACCGACTTCCGGCGCGAGATGCGGCTGCCCGACGGCACCGACCTCGAGCAGACCGAGATCGCGATGATCCTGCCGCTGGGCGAGGACCGGGGCACACCCGCGCACCTCTGAGATCCAGCCGTCGCCGTCCCACCCCCTCCGCGTGTTGCGGCCGGCCCCGCACTTACGGGTTTTTTGTCCGCTTCGAACCGGCGCTCGCCGCAACAAGTGGGTCGCGGGTCAGGGGTCAGGAGGGGGACCACGCACGAGTCGGGTTCCGCCGGCCGACCCCTGCACGAAGGCCAGTCCGGTGGGGTCGTGGCGATGTCGCTGCGCTGCCACCAGGCGGCGCTGGCGTCGAGCGACCAGGCCGCGGTCGCCATGAGGGCGACGGCCCCCCGGAGGCGTGGCCCGTGGCGCATCCAGCGAGTCACGAGGTTTCTCCAGCGAGCTCACACCGACGCTCGGAGGCAAGCGGCCACGGCCTGCCGCCGTGGCGTTTCCCGGGGCTGCCCGTGGATCAGCGGGGGCTGACTGCGGCGGTGAGGAGGTCGGCCAGCGCCCGGTATGCCGCCGCGTCGTCAAGGCCGGTCGCCTCACCGATGCGCCCGGAGTTGATCGCCTCCATCACCTGACCGGCGACGGCGCCGACGAAGGTCGCGTCGACACCGCGCCGGGTCGTGGCCTCGCGCACGAGCTCGCGCACGCGGTCGGCGGCGAACTCGGTGTTGCGGGTGTAGGTCTCGCGGGCGGGGGCGAAGGCGTCGAGGTCGGCGAAGAAGGCCGGTGAGGCGGGGGAGAGCTCGTCGGAGATGGCGAGCAGGTAGGCGCCGAGCCGCTTCTCGGGTCGTGACGTCGCGGCCAGCCGGGTCTCGACGCGGGTCGTGGCCCGGCGGAAGAAGGCCCTCACGACGGCGACGATCATCTGCTCCTTGCTCGGCCCGACGGCGTAGAGCGTCGACTTGGAGCAGTGCAGGCGCGCAGCGAGCGCGGTGAGGGTGGTGTCGCGGAAGCCCTCGGCGAGGAAGAGCTCGACCAGCTCGTCGAGGAGGGCGGCGGTGCGCGGGGTCACGCTCGTCGGCATACGTCGGACAGTACCAGAGGACGCTCTGGGGTACAGTGCGATGTACCGCCATCACCGACGACCCGGAGGTCACCGTGCCCGCCGACCGCTTCCTGCCCACTGACGAGGCCGCAGACCTCATCGCGCTCACCCGCGAGATCGTCGACAAGGAGCTGCGACCGCGGGTCGACGAGGCCGAGCGCACGGCGACCTTCCCCCGCGAGGTCTTCCGCACCCTGGGCAAGGCCGGGCTGCTGGGACTGCCCTACCCCGAGGAGGTCGGCGGCGGTGGCCAGCCATACGAGGTCTACCTCCAGGTGCTGGAGGAGATCGCGTCGGCCTGGGCCAGTGTCGGGGTGGGTGCGAGCGTGCACGCGCTGTCGTGCTTCGGCCTGTTCACCGCAGGCACGCCCGATCAGCAGCAGCGGTGGCTGCCCGAGATGCTTGCGGGCGACCTGCTGGGGGCCTACTGCCTCTCCGAGGCGCACGCCGGATCCGACCCGGCAGCCATGCGTACCAGGGCCGTTCGCCAGGGCGACGACTACGTGATCACCGGCACCAAGGCGTGGGTCACCCACGGCGGCGAGGCCGACTTCTACAAGGTGATGGCCCGCACCGACAACTCAGGCGACACCGGTGGCCGCGGCATCAGCTGCTTCCTCGTGCCCGCCGACAGCCCCGGGCTGACCGCTGACACCCCCGAGGACAAGATGGGCCTCATGGGGTCGACCACTGCCTCGATGCTCTTCGACGGCGTGCGGGTGCCGGTCGAGCGCCGGCTGGGTGCCGAGGGCCAGGGCCTGCCGATCGCGTTGGCCGGCCTGGATGCCGGGCGCCTCGGCATCGCCGCGGTCGCCGTGGGCGTCGCCCAGGGTGCGCTCGACGTCGCGGTCCGCT
This sequence comes from Dermatophilaceae bacterium Soc4.6, assembly GCA_039889245.1. Lineage (NCBI taxonomy): Bacteria > Bacillati > Actinomycetota > Actinomycetes > Micrococcales > Dermatophilaceae > Dermatophilaceae bacterium Soc4.6. The sequence continues at coordinate 3,121,042 of JAZGVH010000002.1, forward strand.
ACGCCAAGGAGCGCGAGACCTTCGGCAAGCGGATCATCGACCACCAGGGGCTCGGCTTCCTGCTCGCCGACATGGCCGCGGCGGTCGACTCGGCCCGCGCCACCTACCTCGCAGCGGCCCGCCTGCGTGACGCCGGAAGGCCGTTCGCCCGTGCCGCCTCGGTCGCCAAGATGGTCGCCACCGACAACGCGATGAGGGTGACCACCGACGCCGTACAGGTGCTCGGTGGCGCCGGCTACACCAGGGACTTCCCCGTCGAGCGCTACATGCGTGAGACGAAGGTCATGCAGATCTTCGAGGGGACCAACCAGATCCAGCGGCTGGTCATCAGCCGCCACCTCGCCCACGAAGGAGCCTGAGCATGGAGCTCACCGAGACTGCCGCCGTCGTCACCGGAGGAGCCTCCGGGCTCGGGGCGGCGACCGTCGCAGCCCTGGCCGAGCGCGGGGCGCAGGTCTTCGCACTCGACCTCCCCGCCTCGATCGAGGCGGCCCCCCAGGTGCGGGGCGTCACCTACGTCGCCGCCGACGTGACGTCGCCGGACGACGTACGGCGTGCCGTCGCCCTCGCGACCGAGGCCGGTGTGCCGCTGCGCACGGTCGTGAGCTGCGCCGGCATCGGCCCGAGCATGCGCATCCTCGGGAAGAAGGGCGTGCACGACCTCGACCTCTTCGCCAAGATCGTGCAGGTCAATCTCGTCGGCACCTTCACCGTCATGGCGCTCGCCGCCGAGGCCATCGCCCGGACCGAGCCCGACGCGCACGGCCAGCGCGGGGTTGTGGTCAACACCGCGTCGATCGCGGCCTTCGACGGGCAGGTCGGGCAGGCGGCCTACGCCTCGAGCAAGGGTGGCATCGTCGGCCTCACCCTGCCCGCCGCGCGTGACCTCGCGCAGTACGGCATCCGCGTCTGCACGATCGCGCCCGGGATCGTCGACACCCCGCTGCTCGCGACGGTCAGCGACGAGTTCCGCGCCGGGCTCGCGGCGGGAGTTCCCTTCCCGAGCAGGCTCGCCCGCCCCGACGAGTTCGCCCGGATGGTCACGATGGTCGTCGAGCACGACTACCTCAACGGCGAGACCATCCGGATGGACGGTGCCCTGCGCATGGCCCCCCGCTGAGCCTGCGTCCGCTCGGCGGGCGGCCTCAGGGAGTCGCCAGCTCCACCAGACGGGTAGCCGCGATCTCGACACCTGCCTGGATGACGACCACGGTGCTGTCGCCCACGACCGGCTCGCGCGCCAGCCAGCCTCGTGGTCTGGTGTCGAACCGGGGCGGGACCGAGCACGACCGCCAGGTGGAGGTCCCGACGTCGAGGGACGAGAGCGTCAGGACGCGCGTGGTGAGGCGCCGGTCGTCGTAGGGGGCGCTGATCGCCCAGCGTCGGTCTCCGGCCGGTGACGTCCGCAGGGCCGTGACCGGTCGCCCACGAGGCCGCGATCGACGCGGCGGACTCGCTGCCCTGCGGGTACGGCGCATCCACCCAGCCCGGGGTCCCGGCGGCCGGGGCCGAAGCAGCGAGGGCGGGGCTGGCGCCAGGGGTCACGCCGTCGACGAGCCCGGTGACGAGCGCGACCACCACCAGCGACTCGTGCTGAAGCAATCGTCGGCCGTGGGCCCGAACTGCCATCGCTGCGGTCCCCCCGCCACCCCCGCGCCCACTTGTTGCGGCAGGCGCCGCTGCCGTGGGTGATCTGCCCTGGTTGGGCGCGGCGTTCACCGCAACAAGTGGGTCAGGGGTGGGGTCAAGAGTGCAGCTGCGCCAGGGTCATCAGCACCAGGGCGGCGGTCCAGCCGAGGGGGGCCACGGAGGCGGGGCGTCCGTCGTAGAGCACCTTCTCGGGAAAGGATCCGGCCCCCGTGCGGTGGTCGTCGAGCCAGCCGAGCACGCGGTAGGCGTCGGCGTCCCGGCCGCAGCCGGCATACGCCAGTCCCATCAGGGCGGTCTCGGGGGTCCAGCTGATGCCGTCGTCCTTCCACCCGGCTCCCGGTGCGACACCGCCGGCGGGGCGGCGCATCCGGCGCTCGCTGCGCGCGACGGCGTCGGCGAGACCGGCGGGCGCCGAGGCGAGGTACGGCGGGACGAGGAAGGCGATGGCCGCATCGGGGTCGTCGGCCCCCAGGTGCCGTGGATACCCCTGCGGCCCGTATGCCGCCGCCACCACCGTCGCGAGCGACGTCGCCGCGGTCGCTGCCCGCGCCGAGTCGTCGGCGCGATCCAGACGCCTGAGAACCGTTGCGGCAGAGTACAGCCCGATGACCAGTGGGGCAGTGGTGCCCAGGGTCACCGAGCGCTCGGCCACCTCCCAGTAGTCGGGGGACGGCGCCGGTAGCCGGGTGCCCTCGCCGGTGAGGTCGAGCACGAGCCGCACCCCGCGCTCCATCATCGGGCGTAGTGCGGCGGCCAGCGTCAGGCCGGCGTTGCCCGGCGTGGCACTCACGGCGGTGGCGGCGGCCCAGAGCGCCCACCCCGTGCCGTCGAGCTGGCGCCGTCGCTCGTCGGGCGGCCCTGACCCATCGGGGCGGTAGCGCGCCTCGAACCACCCGTCCTCACCCTGCACGTCGGCCAGGAAGAGCGCGATGCGTCGGGCGTCGTCGACGTGCCCCGTCGTGGCGAACGCCGCTGCCGCGTGGGAGGAGTCGCGGGGCCAGACGTAGCGCCACGACGACGACCACCCGGCGACGTGCTCGCCCCCGGGCAGCGTGAGCACCCGCAGGTCGAGCAGCGCGGCGCGGGCGAGCCGCCCCCACCGGTCGTCGGCCAGCGCCCACGGGGGAGAGGCAGCGAGCCAGGTGCGCTCGTCGTCGACGAGCAGGTCGGCCGACCGGGCCGAGCGCAGCACCCGGGTGCCGGGCAGCACGTCGTCCTGGCGCCCGACGCCGACCACGACGGGTGAGCCGGGCGCCTCGAGGGCGACCGTCTCGCCGTAGAGGGGCACCTCGACGGCGCGCGAGCGCGACCAGCGGTCGACGCCGAAGGCGGCACCGAGCCCCGCGACACCGGTGACCCCCGCGGTGCGCAGCACCACGCGTCGACTCGGGCCCCCGTCACTCACGTGGGGAGTATCCCACCGCAACCCGTGCGGCCTGGCCGGTCCGCCGTCAACCACGTGCCCGGTCGAGTGGTGGGTGGACGAAGGCCCTTCATCCGATCGAGGCGTCGGAGAGCGGGCCCAACCGCCTGTCCACGGTCACCTCGATGATCCCTGGGCTGGTGGAGAGGTAGTGGCGGGGGACGAGGTCGACGGGCACGCCGAGCACGGCTTCCAGCTCGCGCTTCATGCCGAGAAGGTCGAGGACATCGGTGCCGGGCAGAAAGTCGACATCGCTGCCTTCGACATCGTCGCCTCGCGCGACGCTCCCGGAGAGCTCGATGTGGGTGGGTGGCCTCAGGGGCGCCCGGCGAGCCGCTCGACCAGCTCGCCCGGCCCGCTGACGATCAGCTCGTGGTGCTCCCCGATCTTGGTCGCAGCAGTGGCGTAGCTGAAGGGCTCACCCGGCGCCTTGACCCCGACGACCGTCACACCGTACTTGGTGCGCAGCGAGCTCTGCTCGAGGGTGAAGCCGACCGTCTCGGCCGGCGGGGTCATCCGCACGATGACGAAGTCGTCGTCGAACTCGAGGTAGTCGAGCATCCGCCCGTTGACCAGGTGGGCCGTCCGCATGCCCGACTCGGCCTCGGCGAAGATCACCTTGTGCACGCCGATGCGCGTCAGGATGCGCCCGTGCTCGGGCGACATCGCCTTGGCCCAGATGCGCTCGATACCGGCGTCGACGAGGTTGGCCGCCGCGAGCACGGAGGCCTCGATCGACGACCCGATGGCGACGACGCCGATGCGGGCGCCGGCGTTGCGGGCGCCGACCGCGAGCGCGGGCACGGTGGCGTCCTTGGTGATGACCTTGTCGACCCGGCCCGCGAAGGCCTCGGCCACGACGGGGTCCTTCTCGACCACGGTCACCGGGTGGCCGAGGTGAGCGAGCTCGAGGGCGCACGCCGTGCCGAAGCGGCCGAGCCCGATGACGATGACGGGGGCGGCGAAGAGCTTGTTGCGGGCCATGGGTGAGGAGCTCCTTGGTCGGGGCGGTAGCGTCACCATCATGCCAACGCAGGCACTGGTGGTCTGGGACCCGACCTTCACCCGTTACGACTTCGGGTCCGGTCACCCCATGTCGCCCGTGCGACTCGACCTCACCGCGCGACTGTGCGACGCCTTCGGGCTCTTCGACCTGCCGGGGGTCACGCGCCACGACCCGGCCGTGCCGGAGGACTCGGTGCTCACGACGGTGCACGACCCAGGCTACGTCGCGGCGGTCAAGGAGCTCTCCGGCCACCCGCAGGACGCGGACGGCGCGTGGGGCATCGGCACCGAGGACGACCCGGCCTTCCCCTCGATGCACGACGCCAGCGCCCGCATCTGCGCCGGCACCCGCGACGTGTGCGAGGCCGTGTGGAGGGGAGAGGCCGAGCACGGCGTCAACTTCTGCGGCGGGCTGCACCACGCGATGCCGGCGAAGGCCTCCGGCTTCTGCATCTACAACGACATCGGGGTCGGCATCCAGTGGCTGCTCGACCACGGAGCCGAGCGGGTCGCCTACGTCGACGTCGACGTGCACCACGGCGACGGGGTCGAGGCCATCTTCTGGGACGACCCGCGGGTCATGACGATCTCGATCCACGAGACAGGTCGGGCGCTCTTCCCCGGCACCGGCTTCGCCACCGACATCGGTGGGGCGCACGCGAGCGGCGAGGCCGTCAACGTCTCGCTGCCGCCGGGCACGGGGGACGCGGGCTGGCTGCGCGCCTTCCACTCGACGGTCGAGCCGCTGCTGCGCGCGTTCCGCCCGCAGATCATCGTGTCGCAGCACGGGTGCGACACCCACGCCCACGACCCGCTGGCGCACCTCGCGCTCTCGGTGGACGCGCAGGTCGAGGCGGCGCAGGAGATCCACCGCCTCGCGCACAGCCTGTGCGACGGCCGCTGGGTCGCGCTCGGTGGCGGCGGCTACGAGGTCGTCGACGTCGTGCCGCGCGCGTGGACGCACCTGACGGCGATCGCGGCCCACCACCCGATCGGCCTGAGCGAGCCGGTGCCCCAGGAGTGGCGTGACCACGTGCAGCGCATCACGGGGCGCCCCGGTCCGGTCCGCATGGGCGACCGGCCCCTCGACGCGGGACCGCTGTGGTGGCGCTCGTGGGGCCTCGGCTACGACCCCGACGACGCCCTCGACCGCGCGGTGATGGGCACCCGGCAGGCGGTCTTCCCGCTGCACGGGCTCGACGTCTACTTCGACTGACCGGCCCGACCGCGCCAAAAGCCTCGATTCCCACGGCGTGTCGGCTTGCGCTCGGGCGTCTCAGCAGACTCACCACTTCCCCACGGGTCACACGAGCCCCTACAGTATGGGGACGGCCGCGGGCTCCTCCGCCGCAGGAGCAGCCCGGCAGTGACCGGGAAAGACGAGAGATCGAGGTCCATAGATGTCCACTGAGCGTCAGCTCGCCGAGGTGAGGTTCCTGACCGTCGCCGAGGTCGCCTCGATCATGAGGGTCTCGAAGATGACGGTCTACCGTCTCGTGCACGCTGGCGACCTGCCCGCCGCGCGGGTCGGTCGCTCCTTCCGGGTCCCGGAGGACGCGGTGCACACCTACCTGGCGTCGTCGTTCGTCGACACGGCCTGAGGGTCGGCCCGCCACCCGCCTGACCACCCGGTGCAGCAGCCCGGGTTTGGGTCCGCCGGGCCGCTCGCGGTAGCCTGCAGAGAGAACTGATCGGCGTTGCGTCACATCCTCGTGTCCCCGTCGAGTCACGACACCGACACGAACTCCCGCAACGCAAGGACAACTTATGGGCTCAGTGATCAAGAAGCGTCGCAAGCGGATGGCGAAGAAGAAGCACCGCAAGTTGCTGCGCAAGACGCGCCACCAGCGCCGCAACAAGAAGTGACCTGTCATCACGGGTGACGCACTGACGTCGAGCCGATCCGGACCCCAGCGGTCCTGGTCGGCTCGTGTCGTTTCGGGCTGACGGCCCGCGACCACCACCAGAGCACGAGGGAGCCCGCATGCCGCCACCGCCACCGCCGGAGCCCGCGCCCGAGCGGGGCGAGGGGATCAGCCAGGAGGTCCGCTACGCCACGTCCGACGGCGTGGCGCTGATCACGCTCGACGTCCCGACCCGACGCAACGCCCTCACGGTCGCGATGGCGACCGAGCTGGTGGCCGCCGTCGACCGGGCCGAGGCCGATCCTGCGGTCGGCGCACTCGTGGTCACCGGTGGTGCGAGCTTCTGCGCCGGTGCCGAGCGGTCGGTGCTCGCTGCGGCCGGGGAGGACCCGGTGCGCGACGACCACTACCGCGCGCTCGGCGCCGTCTACGACGCCTTCACCCGGGTCGGCAGCGTCGCGGTGCCGACGATCGCGGCGGTCCGGGGCGCGGCCGTCGGCGCGGGGCTCAACCTCGCCCTCGCCACCGACCTGCGCCTGGTGTCGCACACCGCTCGGCTGCTGCCCGGGTTCAGCCAGATCGGGATTCACCCGGGCGGTGGGCACTTCACGCTCCTGCAGCGAGCCGGGGGCCGCGAGACCGCCTCTGCCATGGGGCTGTTCGGTGAGGAGATCGACGGCGACCGGGCCGTGGCCCTGGGGGTGGCGTGGGCGGCATACGACGACGAGGTGGTGCTCGAGCGGGCCCTGGCGCTGGCAGGCCGGGTCGCCCGCGACCCCGAGCTGGCGCGCCGGATGGTCACCAGCTTCCGCCGCGAGACCGCCCCCGGCGGGCTGCCCTGGGACGTCGCGGTCGAGCTCGAGCGGTCGCCCCAGATGTGGTCGCTGCGACGTCGGCACGACGCCTGACGCAGGCACCGTTAGGATCAGGGCAACAGCCCACGACGACCACAGTCAGGAGATCCCGGTGGCCTCGGTCGTTCTCGTCACGGGGGTCTCCCGCTTCATGGGGGGCGCGGTCAGCCAGGCCCTCAGCCACGACCCCTCCGTGGAGCGGATCATCGGGGTGGACGTCATCCCCCCGCCGCACTCGATCGGGCGGGCAGAGTTCGTGCGGGCCGACATCCGCAACCCGATGATCGGCAAGATCATCACGCAGGCGCGGGTCGACACCGTGGTGCACATGAACGTCATCGCGACCCCGGTCACGGCCGGAGGGCGGGTCTCCCAGAAGGAGATCAACGTCATCGGCACCATGCAGCTGCTCGCTGCCTGCCAGAAGGCCACCAGCCTCGAGCGTCTCGTCGTGAAGTCGTCGGCCACCGTCTACGGCTCGACCCCCCGCGACCCGGCCATGTTCACCGAGGACATGGTGCCGAAGTCGATGCCCCGGGCCGGGTTCGGCCGAGACTCGGCCGAGGTCGAGGGGTACGTGCGGGGCTTCAGCCGCCGCCGCCCCGAGGTCGGGGTGGCCATGCTGCGCTTCGCCAACATCATCGGCCCCGGCATCCGCACCGAGCTCACCGACTACTTCACCCTGCCGATCATCCCCGTGGCCTTCGGCTTCGACGCCCGGCTGCAGTTCGTGCACGAGGCCGACGCGACGTCGGCCCTCATGGCCGCCACGGTCGCTGCCGACCCGTGCGGCATCGTCAACATCGCCGGCGACGGCATGATCAGCGTGCTGCAGGCCGCCGCCCTGGTGGGCCGGCCCGTGCTGCCGGTGCCCTTCGCGGCCGCCGGGTTCGTCGGGGGCCTGGTCAAGCGGCTGGGGCGCGCCGACTTCTCGGCCGACCAGATGGAGTTCCTCGCCCACGGCCGGGGTCTCGACACCACGCGGATGCGTCGGGTGCTGCACTTCGACCCGGCCTTCACCAGCCGCCAGGCCTTCACCGACTTCGCCGACCACGTCGGGGGTCCGGTGCCCGGGTCGGACTTCGTCGGGCACGCCGCCTCGAGCGCGGTCGGATCGGCTACGGCGGCGCTGTCGCACGCGTTGTCGCCGGTGGCATCTCCTGCGTCGTCCCACGGAAGGCCCGACTGATGGCGACCAAGCGCGCGACGTCGGCCTCCGGGGCGACGCCAGCCACCTCCGCGGGCGCGGCGAGGTCCGCGGCCAGGGACCCGCTCGCCGCAGGCGCCCGCCGGGCCAGTGGGGAGCGCAAGCGACGCACCCGTACGCCCCTGCTGCCGGCGGCCGGTGCCGATCCCGTGCCGGTCGACCACGCCCCGGTCGGGCCGGGCGTCGCCGACCCCACCGCAGCGGCCGACCCACCCCACCCCGGTCCGTCGGCCGAGCCGGCCCGCCCGCCGAGCCGCCGGCGCACGCATCGGCCGCATCCCTCGCCCGGCCCGTCGACCCCGTCCGTCGGCGCCCTGCGCCGCAGCGGCACCCGGGTCGACCTGCAGGGTCGCACCGAGGACGGCCCGGCTGTCTCGGGTGGGTCGGGCGCGGCGGCGAGCCGCGTCGCCGCCCGTCGGTCCCTGCGCGTCGTGCCCGACCTCGACCCCGTGGCCGCCCCGCCCCGCCCCGGCTCGGCGCCGGACGCCGCTGCGCCCGGTGGCGACCTGCCCGCTGCTCCCCTGCCCGTCGCCGGCACCATCCGGCCCGGGATCGAGGACCTCGTCACGGCCGGGGTCGCCGCCCTGCGCACCGTCGCCTCGGCGAGCGGTGTCGCGCCGGAGGAGGTGGAGCGGCAGGTGGCCACCACGCTCGCCTTCCTGCGTCGTCGGCTGAGCGGTGACTTCACCATCGACGACTTCGGCTTCGATGCCGACTTCACCGACCACGTCTCCCTCCCGCTGCTGCGACCGCTCTACCGGTCGTGGTTCCGCGTCGAGGTGCGGGGGATCGAGAACCTCCCCGTGCAGGGAGGCGGTCTCGTCGTGGCCAACCACTCCGGCACCATCCCGGTCGACTCGCTCATGACCCAGGTCGCCGTGCACGATGAGCACCCCGGGCACCGCCACCTGCGCATGCTCGGGGCCGATCTCGTCTTCTCGACCCCGGTGATGGGGCAGCTCGCTCGCAAGACCGGCTCGACCCTCGCCACCACCCCGGATGCCGAACGGCTGCTGCGCGGGGGCGAGCTCGTCGGCGTCTGGCCCGAGGGCTTCAAGGGCGTCGGCAAGCCCTTCTCGGAGCGCTACAAGCTGCAGCGCTTCGGACGCGGCGGCTTCGTCTCCGCCGCGATCAGCGCCGGGGTGCCGATCATCCCCTGCTCGATCGTGGGGGCCGAGGAGATCTACCCGCTGCTCGGCAACATGAAGGCCCTGGCGCGGCTGCTCGGTGCCCCCTACGCCCCGGTCACCCCGACCTGGCCGTGGCTCGGCCCGCTCGGCCTGATCCCGCTGCCCAGCAAGTGGATCATCGAGTTCGGGGTGCCCGTGCAGACGGCCCACCTCGGCCCCGGCGCGGCCGACGACCCGATGCTCGTCTTCGACCTGACCGACCAGATCCGCGAGACCATCCAGCAGACCCTGTACTCGCTGCTCATGCAGCGACGCTCGGTCTTCTTCTAGGTGAGCCACGTGCCGGCCACCCGCGTCACCATCCTTGGACGCCCGGGATGCCACCTCTGCGACGACGCCCGGGCGATCGTGGCCGCAGTGACCGCCGACCTCGGCGTCGGCTGGGACGAGGTCAACGTCGACGACCACCCCGACCTGCTGGCCCGCTACGCCGACCAGATCCCGGTGACGCTGGTCGACGGGGTGCAGCACGACTTCTGGAGGGTGTCCGAGCAGCGCCTGCGCGCGAGCCTGGCCCGGCCCGCGCCCGGCCGGTGAGGCGCGTCACACCCACCGGGCGGGCTGGCGCAGGGCGAGGCCCGTGCAGCACGGCTGGTGCCGCGGCGCAACTTTGTGCAGGCGTTCACAAACGCCTACGCTGACGTGTGTTTGAGCGCTCCCGTCCTGGCCGGTGGTCCCTCCGAGGGCCATCCGGACCGGCAGACAGTGAAAGGAGCCGGTGACGAAGTCGATGTCTGCCGACCCCGCGATCCGTCGGGACATCCCCGATGCGACCGTAGCCCGGCTCCCGGAGTACCTCCGGGCGCTTCGCGACGTCGCCTCACGCGGCGTCTCCTCGGTCTCCTCGGAAGAGCTCGCCACCGCGGCGGGCGTCCGATCGACCCAGCTGCGCAAGGATCTCAGCCACCTCGGGTCGTACGGCGTCCGGGGGGTCGGTTACGAGGTCGAGCACCTCGTGATGGAGATCTCGCGGGCCCTCGGGCTGACCCAGGACTGGCCGGTCGCCATCGTCGGCATGGGCAACCTCGGCCGGGCCCTCGCGGCCTACAGCGGCTTCGCGACCGGCGGCTTCCACGTCGCAGCGCTGTTCGACGCCGACCCGGACCTGGTCGGCACGGTGATCGACGGCATCACGGTCGAAGCCGTGGCGGTGCTCGACGACGTCATCGCCTCCCGGGGCATCAGCATCGGCGTCATCGCCACCCCGGCCCCCTCGGCGCAGCTGGTCTGCGACACCCTCGTCGCGGCCGGTGTGCGTTCCGTGCTCAACTTCGCTCCCCTGGTGCTCAACGTGCCCCCTGGCGTCGACGTCCGTCGGGTCGACCTGTCGACCGAGCTGCACGTGCTGGCCTTCCACGAGCAGCGCAAGGCCCTGGCCGACACCACCGAGCCCTCCGTCACCCCCCTCGGGGTGGCCCGATGAGCGTCCTCGTGATCGGTCTCTCGCACCGCACCGCCCCGATGTCGCTGCTCGAGGCGGCCTCGTCGGCCGACGCCGCGCTGCTCGCCAGCCGGGTGCGCGTCGGTGACGCGATCGCGGAGACGGTCGTGGTCTCCACGTGCAACCGCCTCGAGGTGTATGCCGAGGCGGTCACCTTCCACGGCGCCGTAGCCACCATCGGCGAGGCGCTCGCCGCCGCCGCCGCCGTCGACATCAGCGCCCTCAGCTCGCACCTCTACGTGCACTACGAGGATCGAGCCGTCGCTCACGCCTACTCGGTCGCCTGCGGCCTCGACTCGATGGCGGTCGGCGAGGCCCAGGTCCTCGGCCAGCTGCGGGCGGCTCTCCGCTCGGCCCAGCAGGGGGGCACTGCCGGCCCGTCCCTCAACTTCCTCTTCCAGCAGGCGCTGCGGGTCGGCAAGCGCGCCCACAGCGAGACCGCGATCGACCGGGTGTCGCACTCGCTGGTCGAGACCGGTCTCGAGGCGGCCGTCGAGCAGGTGGGCCCGCTCACGGGGGCGCACGTGCTCGTCGTGGGCGCCGGTGGCATGAGCAGCCTCGCGGCGACCACCGTGGCCCGGCACGGGACCGCAGCCCTCACCATCGTCAACCGCACCCCGGGCAAGGCCCGCCGCCTCGCCGAGTCGACGGGTGGCACCGCCCGCCCGCTGACCGAGCTCGACGACGCCCTGGCGCAGGCCGACGTGGTCATCACCTCGACCGGGTCGCTCGGCCACCTCATCGGGGTCGACGCCGTGGCGCGCGCCAGCGCCACCCGCGACGGTCGTCCGATGGTGCTCCTCGACCTCGCCCTGCCGCGCGACGTCCACCCCGCCGCGGCCGGTCTGCCGGGTGTGACCCTCGTCGGGCTCGACGAGCTCGGCACCCGGCTCGCCGCCCTCACCGCGTCGGCGGTGCTGCCCGAGGTCACGGCGGTGACCGACCTCGTGACCGCCGAGGTGGCGTCCTACCTCACCGACCGGATGGTGCAGCAGTCGGTGGCGCCGACGCTCGCCGCCCTGCGCTCGCGCGCCCACGAGGTCGTCGACGCCGAGCTCGTGCGGCTCGACCAGAAGCTGCCGGACCTCGACGAGGCGGCCCGCCGCGAGGTGCAGCGCACGGTGCACCGCATCGTCGAGAAGCTGCTGCACAAGCCGACGGTGCGCATCAAGGAGTTGACCAGCGAGGGCCACGGTGGCGACTACGCCGCCGCGCTCCGCGAGCTCTTCGACCTCGACCCGCACGACGTGGCGTCGGTCTCCGTCCCCCCCGGCCCGCCCTCGGTCGGCGCGGTCGGCGCGGTCTCGCCCGGAGGCGTCGTACCGGGGCTCGGGGGCGGCTCGTGACCACCGTCGCCCACGTCGTCACCGACCCCTCCACGGCCGCCACCCTGCGGTTGGGGACGCGGCGCAGTGCGCTCGCGACGACCCAGTCGTCGTGGGTGGCGCAGCGGCTGCGCGAGCTCGGGCAGGAGGTCGAGCTGGTCGAGATCACGACCGTCGGTGACACCAGCTCGGCGCTGCTGACCGAGATCGGTGGCACAGGGGTCTTCGCTGCCGCGATCCGTCGCGCGCTGCTCGAGGGCGAGATCGACCTCGCAGTCCACTCGCTGAAGGACCTCCCGACCCAGCCGGAGCCCGGCCTCGTCGTCGCCGCCACGCCGCAGCGAGAGGACGTGCGTGACGTGCTGGTCGCCCGCGACGGGCTCACCCTGGGCGAGCTGCCCGAGGGTGCGGTCGTCGGCACCGGCTCACCTCGGCGGTCGTCGCAGCTGCGCGCCCTCGGCCTCGGCCTCGACGTGCAGCCCGTGCGAGGCAACGTCGACACCCGGATCGCTCTGGTGCACTCCGGCCGCTGTGACGCCGTGGTGCTGGCCCGGGCCGGACTGGCGCGGCTCGGCCGCCTCGCCGAGGTGAGCGAGACCCTCGACCCCCTGCAGATGCTCCCCGCGCCGGGGCAGGGAGCGCTGGCGATCGAGTGCCGCGCCGACCGCACCGCCCTGCTCGAGGTGCTCGCGCGGCTCGACGACCCCGACACCCGGGCCACCACCACGGCCGAGCGGGCCCTGCTGGCCGCGCTCGAGGCCGGGTGCACAGCCCCGGTCGGCGCACTGGCCGAGGTGGTCGAGGGTGACGACGGGGTCGAGCTGTCGCTGCGGGCGTTCGTCGGGTCGGAGGACGGCACGGTCGACCTACGACGCTCGGCCGTCGGGCCGCTCGACGACCCGGTCGGCCTCGGGCGCCGGCTCGCCGCCGTGCTCCTCGAGGACGGCGCCGCCGAGCTCACGGTCTCGACACCGGGTCAGGCGATTCCACCGACACCACCGACACCACCGACACCACCGACATCACCGACTTCACCGGGTGAGCGACCACTCGGGCTACCGGACGGCACGCCGTCCGGTGGCAGCCCCCGAGACGACCACCCAGCCACCCCCCGAAACCTCCCGGAGCAGGCCCAGTGAGCCCCACCACCGCCACCCCCCGCCGCGGCAGCCGCCCCGGCCGCGTCGCCTTCGTCGGCGCCGGTCCCGGCGACCCCGGCCTCGTCACCCTGCGCGCGCGCGACCAGCTCGCGGCCGCTGACGTCGTCGTCATCGACCAGGTCAACCGCGACGACATGGTGCTGCGCCACGCGCGGCCCGACGTCGAGATCATCGACGCCGGTCACGGAGAGCACGGCGAGGAGCTGACGCGCGCCTCGCGCGCCAAGATCCTCGTGCGGGCCGCCAAGGCCGTCGGTGAGCAGGGGCTCGTCGTGCGGCTGATGGACGGCGACCCGGCGATGTTCAACGGACTCGCCGAGGAGGCGCTGGCCCTGCGCAAGGCCGACATCCGCTTCGAGGTCGTGCCGGGGGTGAGTGCGGTCACCGCCGTGCCGACGTATGCCGGTGTCCCTCTCACGTCGAAGTCCGCCACCGCCGTCCACGTCGTGAGCGCGAGCGACACCCACCACGACTGGGCGCCCGACGTGCCCGACCACGTGACCGTGGTGCTGCTGGGTGTGCCCGAGTCACTGGGCTCGGCGCTCGCGGCGCTGCTGGCGGCCGGCCGCGCGCCGCAGACCCTGGTCGCGCTGACCGAGCGGGGCACCACGACCTCGCAGGTCACCCACGTCAGCCCCCTGGCCGACGTCGCGAGCCTGCTGCGGTCGACCACCGTGCGCTTCCCCTCGCTCGCCGTCGTCGGCTCGACGGTGTCGCTGCGCGACGAGATGTCGTGGTTCGAGACCAAGCCGCTCTTCGGGTGGACCGTGCTCGTGCCCCGCACCAAGGACCAGGCGGGCGCCACGGTGGAGCGCCTGGAGTCCTACGGTGCGCGCGCCGACGTCGTGCCGACCATCTCGGTCGAGCCGCCCCGCACCCCCCAGCAGATGGAGCGCGCGGTCAAGGGCCTGGTCACCGGCCGCTACGAGTGGGTCGGCTTCACGTCGGCCAACGCCGTGCGCGCCGTGCGCGAGAAGTTCGACGAGTTCGGCCTCGACGCGCGGGCCTTCTCGGGGCTGAAGATCGCCGCTGTCGGTGGGGTGACCGCCGACGCCCTGCGGGCCTGGGGCATCGTGCCCGACCTCGTCCCGAGCGGTGAGCAGTCGGCGGCCGGACTGCTCGCCGAGTGGCCCGAGTTCGACTCCCTGCTCGACCCGATCAACCGCGTCTTCCTGCCCCGGGCCGACATCGCCACCGACACCCTCGTCGCCGGCCTCGTCGGGATGGGCTGGGAGGTCGACGACGTCACGGCCTACCGCACGGTGCGCGCCGCGCCCCCGGCGGTGGAGGTGCGCGACGCGATCAAGACGGGTCGCTTCGACGCGGTCGTCTTCACCTCGAGCTCGACGGTGCGCAACCTCGTCGGCATCGCCGGCAAGCCGCACCCGTCGACCGTCGTCGCCGCGATCGGGCCGGCCACGGCCAAGACGGCAGAGGAGCACGGGCTTCGGGTCGACGTCCTCGCACCCGAGGCGTCGTCCGACGCGCTCGTCGACGCCCTCGCGGCCCACGGGCTCGGCCTGGCCGTCGCGGCCCGCGAGGCAGGCGAGCCGGTGCGCCGACCGAGCGAGAAGAAGCCGACGTCGAGGCGGCGGGCCAAGTAGTGGTGACCGGCGGGGCGTCCTACGGGCCGGGGCCGGTCATTCGCCCCCGGCGGCTGCGGCAGTCGGCGGCGGTTCGCGCGCTGGTCGCCGAGACCCGGCTGCACCCGCGTGACCTCGTGCTGCCGGTCTTCGTCAAGGAGGGCGCCGAGGCGCCCGTGCCGATCGGCAGCATGCCCGGTGTCGTGCAGCACTGCCTCGACTCGCTGGTCGAGACCGCGCGCCAGTGCGTCGCGGCAGGCATCGGCGGGATGATGGTCTTCGGGGTGCCGCTCGAGTCGGGCAAGGACGCCGTGGGCTCCGGCGGCACCGATGACGACGGCATCCTCAACCTCGCCCTGCGGCGGGTGCGCGAGACGTGCGGCGACGACCTGGTGCTCATGGCCGACCTGTGCCTCGACGAGTTCACCGACCACGGCCACTGCGGGGTGCTCGACTCGCGCGGTCGCGTCGACAACGACGCGACGCTGGCGCGGTATGCCGAGATGGCTGTCGCGCAGGCTCGCGCCGGTGCGCACGTGGTCGGGCCGAGCGGGATGATGGACGGCCAGGTCGCCGTCGTGCGTGCCGCGCTCGACGCCGAGGGCTTCGACGACGTCATCGTGCTGGCCTACGCCGCGAAGTACGCCTCCGGGTTCTACGGGCCCTTCCGCGAGGCCGTGGGGTCCTCGCTCGAGGGCGACCGCGCCACCTACCAGCAGGACCCGGCCAACCTCACCGAGTCGCTGCGCGAGATCCGGCTCGACCTCGACGAGGGCGCCGACCTCGTGATGGTCAAGCCCGGTCTCCCCTACCTCGACGTCATCGCGGCGGCGAGGGAGATCGCCGACGTGCCGGTCGCGGCATACCAGATCTCGGGGGAGTACTCCATGATCGAGGCGGCCGCCGCGCACGGCTGGATCGACCGGAAGCGGTGCGCCCTCGAAGCCCTGACCAGCATCAAGCGTGCCGGCGCCCAGGTCATCCTGACCTACTACGCACTCGAAGCCGCCGCCTGGCTCACCCCCTGACCACCCGCACCCCCACCCACCCCCCGCCCCCCGGTCCCACTTGCTGCGGCGAGGACCGCGGACTCAGGCCCTTCGGCCACATTTCGCGGTGCTGACCGCAAGAGGTCGCCGGGGACGGGTCGTGGCGGAGGGCGACGTCCGCCACGAGGCGTGCCATCTGGTCGGGGTTGGTCGCGACGGGGACGGCAGAGCCGGTCACCCGGGGCAGCTGCTTGCCCCGGTCCGTCGAGCTCGAGGACGACGCCGTGCCGGCGCCAGATCGCCTCAGGTCGGCCCAGGAACTCCCCACGGGCTGAGAGAACGCTGACCTGGCACTCGGGCAGGGCGATGCCGAGGAGCCAGAGGTCCGAGATGGCCCTCGACTCGAGCCAGCTCTCCCGGATGGGGTCGTGCAGCTCGAGGCCACGATCGATGCGGGTGGCTCCTGGCCAGCGGAACTGGGTCCGCCGGACCAGCACGACCTCCTCGGCGGTGACGAGACCACGACCGACGGCGGCGTCCAGCACGGCGACGGCGTCCGGGAGCGGCAGCGTCCGCAGGCAGTCGCACACGGTCCTGGCTACCGACGTCACACACAGTCCGTCGGTGCTCGTCACCTGGTGGTGGGGTAGCGCGCCCGGCTCGAGTCGCACCGGACCTCGCGGGTTGGCTAGCCACCCGGGTCAGCAGGAGGTGGCGCGAGGTCGGGAGGATCCCTCCGTCCCAGGCGGGGCCCGCGCGAAGATCCCGCCAGCGAGTCGTCGTACGGCACCTGATCGCACACCGCGGGCGACGACGTGGCGGGACGGGCCGCCGCCTGCTGGAGGGTGAAGACCGGCGGCAGGCCGTCGAGCACGGCGGGGATGTCGATCACCCCCGCAGGGTGAGGGTCCACGCAGGCTTGAGGGAAGGAACGCCGGACTGGCCTGTGGACGACAGCAGGCACCGTCAGGCTGTGGACGATCTTCGCGCAGCCAGTCCCCAACCCACTTGTTGCGGTGAGACCCTTGAATCAGGCCACCAGCGCCCGACTTATCCGGCGCTCACTGCAACAAGCGGGTGGGGGGGTTGCTCTGGGTCAGCTCTTGAGGAGCTGGATGTCGAGGGCGATCTTGACCTTCTCGGAGACGAGCACGCCGCCACCCTCGAGGGCCGCGTTCCAGTTCAGGCCCCAGTCCTTGCGATTGATCTCGGTGGTGGCCTCGAAGCCGGCCTTGGTGTTGCCCCACGGGTCGGTGGCGACACCGTTGAAGTCGACGTCGAAGGTGACCGACTTCGTCACGCCCTTGATCGTGAGGTCGCCGACGAGCTCGGAGTCGGAGACGGAGGTCGAGACGAAGGTCATCTCGGGGTTCTTCTCCACGTCGAAGAAGTCCTCGCCGCGCACGTGACCGTCGCGGTCGGCGTTGCCGGTGTCGACCGACGCGAGCTTGGCGGTGGCGGTGACGACGGAGGCGGAGACGGGCTCCGTCACCTCGACGCTGCCGGCGAAGTCGGTGAACTTGCCGCGGACCTTGGTCACCATCAGGTGCCGGGCGGTGAAGCTCAGCTCGCTGTGGGTCGGGTCGACGGTCCAGGTGCCGGGGGTGAGGTCGGTGATGCTGGCCATGAGCTGCTCCTTGGGTCGGGGACAATAGGATCGAGAGGTTCTCGGGCGCCGGGCGGTGCGTCCTGGCCGTCGCCACGCTGAATTGAATGTTAAACTATATGGACGACGGTGACAAGATGAGCCGACCGAGACGCGATCAGAGGACCCGATGCCCGACCAGACCCGCTGGCTCGACGACGACGAGCAGAGAGCGTGGCGCGCCTACCTGCGCGGCACGCGCATGCTCGAAGAGGCTCTCGACCGCGACCTGCAGGACCACGGGCTGGCGCTCTCGGAGTACGAGATCATCTCGATGCTCAGCGAGTCGCCGCTCCACCGGCTGCGGATGTCGGAGCTGGCCGAGCTCGTGGTGCAGTCTCGAAGTCGCCTGACCCACACGGCCACTCGTCTCGAACGGCGTGGCTGGGTCGTGCGGCAGCCCTGTGAGAACGACCGCCGCGGGGTCGAGCTCGTGCTCACCCCCGAGGGCGCGCAACGGGTGCTCGACGTCGCGGTCGCCCACGTCTCGAGCGTGCGGCGCCACCTGCTCGACCTGGTCTCGGCGCAGCAGTTCGCGACTCTCGGGGAGGCCATGGCGCGGGTCGTCGAGGCCCAGCCCGACACCGACCGGTGCCCCGAGAGCGTGGCCGTCGCCGCCAGCGACCGGCCCGAGAACGCCTGACCCGACCCCGCCGGGCGCGCGGCGCCAGCAGGTCACCAGCGCCCCTGCGTACGGCGTCCCGCCGCCGGTCGGTGTGCAGTGGGTCACCATGGCCCCACCGGGCGCGACCGTTCTCAGGTGGGCTTGCGACAATGGGCCCATGACCTCACCGGCAGCCACGTCCGCCGACCCCCACCTCGGCGGCTACCCGCTCGAGGCCCCCGCCTCACAGGCGCTGTTCGAGCGCGCGCTCGAGGTGATTCCCGGCGGGGTCAACTCGCCGGTCCGGGCCTTCCGTGCCGTTGGCGGCACCCCGCGCTTCATTGCCTCGGCGGCCGGCCCCTGGCTCACCGACGCCGACGGCCGCCGCTACGTCGACCTCATCTGCTCCTGGGGCCCGATGATCCTCGGGCACGCCCACCCCGACGTCGTCGCGGCCGTGCAGGATGCGGCGACCCGCGGCTTCAGCTTCGGTACGCCGAGCGAGAACGAGGTCGCTCTGGCCGAGGAGATCGTCGCGCGGGTCGAGCCGGTGCAGGAGGTGCGCCTGGTCAACTCGGGCACCGAGGCCACGATGACGGCGATCCGGCTGGCCCGCGGATTCACCGGCCGGTCGGTCGTCGTGAAGTTCGCCGGGTGCTACCACGGCCACGTCGACGCGCTCCTGGCCGCCGCCGGCTCGGGCATCGCGACCTTCGGTCTGCCCGACTCCGCGGGAGTGCCCGCCAGCGCGGCCGCCGAGACGATCGTATTGCCCTACAACGACATTCCCGCTCTTGAGGCAGCGTTTGCCGCCCGAGGCGGTGAGATCGCCTGCATCATCACCGAGGCCTCGCCGGGCAACATGGGGGTCGTGCCGCCGGCCCCCGGCTTCACCGACGCGCTGCGGCGGGTCACCTCCGCGCACGGCGCGCTGCTGGTCTCCGACGAGGTCATGACGGGCTTCCGATGCTCGCGCAGCGGGTGGTACGGCCTCGAGGGCCCGTATGCCGGGGGAGCCCCCGACCTCTTCACCTTCGGCAAGGTCATGGGCGGGGGCTTCCCCGCGGCCGCCTTCGGCGGACGGCGCGACATTATGGCCATGCTCAGCCCGATGGGCCCGGTCTACCAGGCGGGCACCCTGTCCGGTAACCCCATCGCGTCAGCCGCCGGACTGGCGACCCTGCGCGGGTGCACCGACGAGGTCTACGACCGGATCGGCCTGGTGGCGCACACGATCGCCGACGGGGCCTCCGCGGCGCTTTCCGCCGAGGGGGTCGCGCACCGGGTGCAGTGGGCGGGCTCGATGTTCAGCGTGTTCTTCCGCGAGGGGCAGGTCACCAACTACGACGAAGCCCGTGAGCAGTCGACCGACGCCTTCCGGGCCTTCTTCCACTCGATGCTCAGCCAGGGTGTGCACCTGCCGCCGAGCGCCTACGAGTCGTGGTTCGTCAGCGCCTCGCACGACGACGAGGCCGTCGAGCACGTGCTGCGGGCGCTGCCCGCCGCGGCGCAGGCCGCGGCGGCGGCGGGGACTCCGGCTGGGTCTGGAGCGGCCTGATGAGCGAGCGCACCGTGGTCCACCTGATGCGCCACGGCGAGGTGCACAACCCCGAAGGCGTCCTCTACGGGCGTCTCCCGGGGTATCACCTCAGCGAGCTCGGCCGCGAGATGGCTGCGGTCGTCGGCGAGCACCTCGCCGCGCACGACGTCGTGCGGGTCGTCGCCTCGTCCCTCGAGCGCGCCCAGGAGACCGCCGCCGCGGTCGCCGGCGCGCACGGGCTGACGGTCGCCACCGACGACCGGGTGATCGAGGCCGCCAACTGGTTCGAGGGCAAGACCTTCGGTGCCGGGCCGGGCTCGCTCACCCGGCCTACGGTGTGGCCCCGGCTCATCAACCCCTTCCGCCCCAGCTGGGGCGAGCCCTACACCGAGATCGTGGCGCGGATGCTTCCCGCCGTGGCCGACGCTCGCGACGCCGCCCGCGGCCACGAGGCCGTCGTCGTGTCGCACCAGCTGCCGATCTGGACGACACGCTGCCAGCTCGAGGGGCGCCGCCTGTGGCACGACCCGCGCAGCCGCGAGTGCAGCCTGGCCTCGTTGACCTCGCTGGAGTACGACGGCGACGAGCTGCGCTCGATCACCTACAGCGAGCCTGCCCGGCACCTGCTGCCCGGCGCCTCCGCGGTCGTCGGCGCATGACCTCCCGGATGCCGCGTCGGCCCGGTGCACTGCTCGCGACCCTGCTGCTCGGCGCCGGAGTGGCGCTGGCCGGATGCAACAGCAGCACGACGCAGTCGGTCGCCGACGCGGCCAGGGCCGGTGACAACAAGGGCTTCGTCGCCGGCGACGGCACGGTCGAGCAGCTGCCCGCATCGCGGCGGCAGCAGCCGCTGGCGCTGTCGGGCACGACCGTGACGGGGGCCCGGTGGTCGATGGCCGCCGACGGAGCGGGCAAGGTCGTGGTCGTCAACGTCTGGGGCGTCTGGTGCCCCCCCTGCATCGAGGAGCTGCCCCACCTGCAGTCGGCGTGGGCGTCCTACGAGAAGGCCGGTGCACCCGTGGCCTTCATCGGTGTCGACACCCGTGACCAGCCCGTCACCGCGGCCGCGTTCCTGGCGTCGCGGAAGGTGACCTACCCCTCGATCAGCGACCAGGGCAGTGGCGGCCAGCCCTTGCTGGCGCTCCAGGGCCGGGCGACCACGACTCCCACGACCCTCGTGCTCGACCGGCAGGGGCGCATCGCCGCCCGCGTGCTCGGCGGGACGACCGAGTCGACGTTGACCGCCCTCATCGACGACGTGCTCGCCGAGAAGGCCTGAGGCCGTGAGCTGCTGGTGATGACGTCCCTGGCCCTGAGCTCACCGGTCGCGACCGGTGCCCTGCCGATCGCCGTCGTCGTGGCGGTCGCGGCGGGCTTCGTGTCGTTCGCGTCGCCGTGCGTGCTGCCGCTCGTGCCGGGCTTCCTGGGCTACGTCACCGGGCTGTCGGACGTGTCGCTGCAGGAGCGTCGTCGCTCGCGGCTCGTGCTCGGCACGCTGCTCTTCGTCCTGGGCTTCTCGGTCGTCTTCATGGCGCTCGGGGTCGTCGTGTCGGCGGCGAGCTTCGCCCTGCGCGAGCACCTCGACCTGCTGACCCGGGTCGGTGGTGGCGTCGTCATCGTGATGGCCCTGGTCTTCCTCGGGGTGGGTGAGCGGCTCGGCTCCCAGCGGACGCTCGCGCCCCGGTGGCGCGCCCCGGCAGGCATGGTCGGTGCGCCGATGCTGGGGGCCGTCTTCGCCCTCGGCTGGGCGCCGTGCACCGGGCCGACGCTGGGGGCGATCCTCGCGATCAACGCGCCCCTCGGCGGGGACGGCGGCGTCGTGGCCCGGGGGGTGCTGCTGGCGCTGGCCTACTCACTCGGGCTGGGGGTGCCGTTCCTCGTGATCGCCGGAGCCTACTCACGCTTCGGTCGCACGACGTGGATCCGGCGACACCAGAAGGCGATCCACCGCTTCGGCGCCGGACTCCTGCTGGTCGTCGGAGTGCTGATGCTCACGGGCACCTGGACCGACGTGACCGCCTGGCTGCAGGCCCACCTCTTCGGTGCCTACGCCGCCTCTTACAGGACGGTGCTCTAGATGACGACCAGGACCGACACCCAGGCCACCGGTGGCGCAGCGCCGACGCCGGGCGGATCCGTACCACCGCCGCGTGAGCCCATCACCCAGCCGCGCCTCGGCCCGATCGGCTGGGCTCGCTGGGCCTGGCGACAGCTCACCTCGATGCGCACGGCGCTCTTCCTGCTGCTGCTGCTCTCGGTCGCGGCCGTGCCGGGGTCGATCTTCCCGCAGCGCTCGATCGACTCGGTGCGGGTGACCGACTACCTCGCGGCGCACCAGTCCCTCGGGCCGGTCCTCGACCGGCTCAGCGTCTTCGACGTCTACTCCTCGCCGTGGTTCGCCTCGATCTACCTGCTCCTCGTCGTGTCGCTCGTCGGCTGCATCGTGCCGCGCAGCCGGCTGCACTGGCGGGCCATGCGCGCCCAGCCGCCACGGGCCCCCCGCCGCCTCGAGCGGCTGCCCGAGCACCTCACCTTCACGTATGCCGGTACCCCGGCCGAGGCCCAGGCTGCGGCCTCGAAGCTGTTGCGCCGCAAGCGGTTTCGGGTCAACTCGCACGACGACGCGTCGGTGAGCGCCGAGAGCGGCTATCTGCGCGAGACCGGTAACCTCGTCTTCCACATCTCGCTCTGCGCCCTCATCATCGGGGTGGCCGCGAGCCACCTCGTCGGGTGGCGAGGCGACGTGATCGTCAGCGAGGGCGAGTCGTTCGCCTCGACCGTCGGGTCCTTCAACACCATGAGCCCCGGGCCGCTGACCAACCTCGACGACCTGCCGCCCTTCACTATCGACCTGACCAGGCTCGACGTGCGCTTCGAGGAGCAGGTGGGCGGCGCGCAGCTCGGCGCGCCCCGCGAGTTCACGGCCAACGTGCGCACCACCGGGGCGCCCGGCGACCTGCCGAAGACCCAGACCATCAGCCCCAACAACCCGGTGACCCTCGACGGCGTCGACGTCTTCCTGCTCGGCAACGGCTACTCGCCCGTCATCACGGTGCGGGACGCCAAGGGCGCGGTGCTCTACTCGGAGGCCACGCCGTTCCTGGCCCAGGACAACAACTACACGTCGACCGGGGCAGTCAAGGTGCCGGCGGCGAGCCCGAAGCAGCTCGGCTTCAGCGGCGTCTTCATGCCGACGGCGGCCACGTCCTTCGCCAACGGCCCGGTCTCGACCTTCCCCGACCTGCTCGCCCCCGAGCTCGCCCTGTCGGTCTGGGAGGGCACCCTCTACCCCGGCAATGCTCCGCAGTCGGTCTACAGCCTCGGCAAGGCCGGCCTGACCCCGGTCGACGGCCCCTCGGGCAAGCCGCTCCTGATCCAGCTCAAGCCGGGTCAGTCCTACCAGCTGCCCGGCGGCCGGGGCAGCGTGACCTTCGACCGCATCGAGCGGTGGGCGGGGCTCTCGGCCCGCGTCGACCCCGGCAAGGGGTTCACGCTCGGAGCGGCCCTCGCCATCCTGCTGGGCCTGATGGCGTCGCTGCTCGTGCGGCGCCGGCGGGTCTTCATCCGGGTGTCTCCGGCTCCCACCCCGGTGGATGCCGCACCAGATGCACCCGAGCCCCCTGCACCACGTACCGTGGTGACCATCGGTGGACTCGCCAAGAACGCCGACCCCGGCCTCGCCGCGCTGCTCACCGTGCTGCGCGACGAGCTCAACGAAGAACGGACACGCCATGACCGGTGACGTCTCGAGGACGCTCGTCAGCCTCTCCAACCTCGCGCTCTACTCCGCCATGGCGGTGTTCACGATCGCGATGCTCCTCTTCGCGTTCCACCTCGCGGCCCTGGGCCCCGAGCGGGTCGAGCGCACCCGCACGGTGGCCCCGAAGCGGTCCAAGGCGCTGGTCGGCGCCGGTGGGCCGGACGCCGAGGCGAGCGCCGACACGACCGCCGACACGACTGCCCAGGCGGTAGGTGCAGACGGGTTCGACGACGGGTCGGGCACCGTCGCCGCCGAGCCGTCGCCGCGGGCCCGCAAGACCGCCGGAATGGCCGTCGCCGTCACCTGGCTCGGCACCGCGATCATCATCGCGTCCGTCGTGATGCGCGGGATCGCCGTCATGCGCCCGCCGTGGGGCAACATGTTCGAGTTCGCGGTCGCGGGCGCGGCTGCGGTGGCCCTCGGCTTCAGCGTGCTCGTCAAGCGCAACCGGTGGGAGTGGCTCGGCCTCTTCGTCGTCGGCCCCGTGCTGCTGACGCTGGGCCTGGCTCTCTTCGCGTTCTACACCGAGGCGGCCGAGCTCGTGCCGGCCCTCAAGAGCGTGTGGCTGGTCATCCACGTGATGGTCGCGATCCTGGCCGTCGGCGTCTTCACCATCGGCTTCTCGATGGGCATCGTCTACCTCGTCAAGCGCAAGCGGGAGGAGATCCCGTCGTCGAAGGCGACCTTCATGGAGTCGCTGCCGTCGGCGGCGCGGCTGGAGCGCACGGCATACGGGCTCAACATGGTGGGCTTCATCCTGTGGACCTTCACCCTCATCGCGGGCGCGATCTGGGCGCAGAAGGCGTGGAGCGCCTACTGGACGTGGGACCCGAAGGAGGTCTGGACCTTCGTCATCTGGGTCATCTACGCGGCCTACATGCACGCGCGCGCGACTGCGGGCTGGGAGCCCAAGCGGGCGATGGCCATCGCGCTGGTGGGCTACGTCTGCGTGATCCTCAACTTCACCGTCGTCAACCTCTACGCGAGCGGTCTGCACAGCTACTCCGGCCTGAAGTAGGACGTGGCCGATGAAGAACACCGTCCTGCGCTACACCGTCATGCGGCTGATGATCTTCCTCCTCAGCCTCATCGTCTTCTGGCTGCTGGGGCTGCGCAGCCAGGACCAGCAGCCGCTGCTGCTCGGCGCCGCCGCGGTGGCCTCCGTCGTCGTCTCGTACGTCTTCCTGCGTCGCGACCGTGATGCCATGACCCGCCGGCTCGAGGCCAAGATGTCGGAGCGGGCGGAGCGCCGCCGTGAGGCCGTGGGCGAGGACGAGGAAGCCGAGGACGCCGAGCTGGGCGATCACCCCCGCTGACCCACCGCATGCGCGTTCCAAACAAGGGAAACCCTTGGTTTGAGGCCACCCCAGCCCTCAGAACCAAGGGTTTCCCTGGTTCGGAACGCGCAAGGGGCGCGAGTTGGCGGCAGCGGGTCGGTCAGAACCAGGGGATCGTCAGGGCTGGTAGACGCTCGAACCGTCCCGTGAAGCGCGCCCGGGAGCCGTGGCCCCGACGGTCGCGGACGTGTCGCTCGACCCGCGCGCGGTGCTTCAGCAGGTCGTCGAGCCCGAACCGCACGCGCTCGAGACCGAGGTTGCCGAGGGCGTCGTACCTCGCCTTCTCGGCCCTGAAGGCCGCGTGGGGGTCGACAACTCGCTGAGCTGTGGAGCTCTGCGGCAGAAGGTACTTCTGGCTTCCATCGATCTCGAGGACCGTCGCGTCCTCCTCCCAGCCCGCGTCGACCCGGGCGACGAACCGCTGCGCGTCGTCGAGCACGAGCAGCTGGGGCACCGGAGGGTCGATGCCCCACTCGTGGAAGAGCACTGCCGCGTAGGACTCCAGCCACGACTCCCGCCGTCCGTCAACGAGCGGGAGCGCGACGTCAGTGCGCAGCACCCGACCCACCCAGTGGCACTGCAGCGCGATCTCGTCCCACACCTCCCGACCGGTGACCAGACCTCGGTGCAGGGCCGCGTCGGCGATGGGGACGCTGACGCGGGGCGGGTGGGCGCGCAGGCAGTCGGCGACGGTCCGGGCGACGCTCGTCACGAGGACGCCGTCCACGAGCTCGAGCGACGCCTCCGTGGAGTCGGCGTGGTGCACCCACAGCCCGCGTGCCCGCCAGCCACGCGGCCAGCCCGACACCCGGGTCACGTGCACGGTGTCGAGACGGCCGAGCGGGAGCGGCAGTCCGTGCAGGGCCGCGGCGCTCAGGTGGCTGACCGTGTCGACCTGCCCGTGGGCCGCGCCGGATGCCAGCACCAGGGCCCGGTACGCCGTGGCGCGCGCTGCACCGACGGGCGGCGGTTCCTTCACGGCATACAGGCCCCGGCGGAGCCGTTGGACGTGCCCACTGTCAACGAGACCCCGCAGGCGCCACTCCCCGACACCCGCCTTACGGGCGTCGGACGTCGTGAAGACGGCCGGCAGGTCTGGAGAGCGCACGACCGAACCCTGCACGACAAGGTCGCAGAGGGACAGGCGCCCGGGAACAGCCTGTGGACGTGCGTCCACGAGCGGATCCTGTGGACAACCCGAGCCCCCCTCCGCGCGTGCGTTCCAAACTAGGGAAACCCTTGGTTTGGGCTGCTACGGCCGCGCGGAACCAAGGGTTTCCCTAGTTTGGAACGCAGCGGAGGGGGAGGGGGAGGGGGGGAGGGGGAGGGGAGTCAGAGGTGGGGGCTGGCGGCGATGCCGGCGGCCAGCAGCAGGGACCAGACGAGCTGGAAGCGGCCGGTGCCCGCGAGGACGGGGATGAGGTCGCGACCGGTGGCGCCCCGGCGCAGCACCCGCAGCAGGGGGAGGGCGAAGACGTAGGCGGGCAGCGCGACGAGGGCCGAGGGGGCGCCGTGACCGAGGGGCGACAGCGTCCGGAGCGCCCCGGGGTCCGCGGGTGGCGGGGTGACGACCTGCAGCGCGGCACACACCAGCACCACGGCAACCGAGACGGCGACCAGCCCGTAGTAGAGCGCGCGGGTGCCCCCGTCACCGATGCGCACGGCGAGGGTGTTCTTGCCCTGCACCGAGTCGGTCGGGATGTCGCGCAGGTTGTTGGCCACGAGGATCGCCGAGGCCAGTGCGCCGACGCCGACCGACCCCAGCACGCCCATCCAGCTGATGGAGTGGGCTTGGGTGTACTCGGTGCCGAGGGTGGCGACCAGCCCGAAGAAGACGAAGACGAAGATCTCACCCAGCCCCGAGTAGCCGTAGGGACGCTTGCCGCCGGTGTAGTACCAGGCCGCGAGCACGCACCCGAGACCGACGAGGAGCAGCCACCAGGTGCTCGTGACCGCCACCAGGGCCAGGCCCGACAGCTCGGCCACGACGAAGCTGATGCCGGCCGCCATCCGCACCTGCGTCGGCGCGGCCAGCCCCTGCCCGACCAGACGCACCGGGCCGACCCGCACGTCGTCGGTGCCGCGGATCCCGTCGGAGTAGTCGTTGGCGTAGTTGACGCCGACCTGCAGCGAGAGCGAGACCACGAGCGCGAGCACCGCCGGCCACAGCTGCGCCTCACCGCGGGCGAAGGCCGCTGCCGTGCCGACGGCGACCGGGGCGACGGCGACGGGGAGGGTGCGCGGGCGCGCGCCGTCGATCCACTGCGAGGGGGTGGCCACGGGTGTCGGGTGCTTTCGGTCGGGTCGGGTCGGCGCGGGACGGCTCAGAGGCCGCGAAGAAAGTCGGGGTCGTCTTCGGGGCCCTTGGGTCCGCGCATGCGACGGCTGGCTCCCGGCGCGTCGCGCTTGCGACCGGCGATCAGCCAGCTCAGGGGCCCGACCCACGGCACCAGGATGACGAGGGCGGCCCAGAAGATCTTGGAGACGTGCCGCACCTGCTCGTCGGGAGTCTGCAGGCAGTCGATCAGGGCGTAGATCGTCAACCCCAGACTGAGCAGCGTCAGCACCACTCTTGCCATGGCTGGCTCCTTCCTGCGACTGCGACCCGCGACCACCTCGTCACGGACGGGCCGGCTTATCTCCCATTGTGTCATCGAAGGCCTCGGTGAGCGCACGCCGGTCCGGCTTGCCCGGTCCGCGCTGCGGGATCGCGTCAAGCAGCAGCAGCCGCTGGGGCAGGGCGTGGTCGGGCAGGATGCCGCGCAGCGCCGAGCGCACGTCGCGCAGCGTCGGCTGCGGTGCGCCACGCTGGAGGGTGAGGGCGACGGAGACCGCCTGCCCCCAGGTGGGGTGGCTCGAGCCGACGACCACGACGTCGCGCACCCCGGCCACGTAGCGTGCCACCGCGTCCTCGACCGCTCCCGGGGTCACCTTGAGCCCCCCGGTGTTGATCAGGTCGTCGGCGCGGCCGCTGATGGTCAGGCAGCCCCGGTCGTCGAGGCGCCCGAGGTCGTCCGTGCGGAACCAGCGCACCCCGTCGGCGTCGACGCTGAAGGCATCGGCCGTGAGCACGGGCTCACCGAGGTAGCCGTGGGCCACGGTCGCCCCCCCGAGCACGACGTGCCCGTCGTTGTCGATGTGCAGGTGACTCACAGGCAGCGGCAGCCCGTCGTAGACGCAGCCCCCGGCGGTCTCGCTGCCGCCGTAGGTGCGCACGAGCCGCACCCCCGCTGCCGCCGCCCGGCGGAGGGCCTCGACGCCCGTCGCCGCGCCGCCGACCAGCACCCCGTCGTATGCCGCGAGGCCGGCGCGGCCCTCCGCGTCGTCGAGCAGCCGGGTCAGCTGGGTCGGCACGACGGCGGTGTAGGTGCGCGCGGGTGCGCGCTCCAGCAGCGCCCGGGTGGCCGTGACGAACCCCTCGGTGGTGAAGCCGTGCGTCAGGTCGAGCACCCCCGGGTCGGTGCCGGCGACGAGCGAGCGCACCAGCACCTGCAACCCGGCGACGTGGTGGGCGGGCATGGCGAGCAGCCACGTGCCGGGGCCACCGAGGACCTCGTGGGTCGCGGTGGCCGAGGTGACGAGGTTGCCCGTGGTCAGCATGGCTCGCTTGACCCGACCGGTCGAGCCCGACGTGCCGACGCAGAGGGCGAGGTCGTCGGGGGCGTGCGCGTCGTCGGGCAGCACGGGCTCGACCGTGCCTGCGGGGTACGGCGCGAGGGGGGCACCGCCCCGCAGGGCGGCCTCCAGCGCCGGGACGAGCCTGGTGCCCACCGAGCCAGGGTCTCCCGGGTCGACGACGAGGGCACGCACCGGTGGCATGAGCACGACTCTAGGGTGCGGCGCGGGCGACCGTTGCCCGGATCAGGGGCGCCGGGTCATCGACAGCACGTCGAGGGCGGTGTCCAGCTGCTCGAGGGTG
Source organism: Dermatophilaceae bacterium Soc4.6 (assembly GCA_039889245.1). NCBI lineage: Bacteria > Bacillati > Actinomycetota > Actinomycetes > Micrococcales > Dermatophilaceae > Dermatophilaceae bacterium Soc4.6. The sequence goes on from JAZGVH010000002.1 coordinate 3,149,539, forward strand.
AGCAGTCCCTGCTCGACCAGCCCCTGGTCGAGCACCACCTGACGGATCGTCTTGCCCTCCCGCAGGGCCGTCTTGGCCACCGTCGCCGCCCGCTCGTAGCCGATCCACCGGTTGAGCGGTGTGACGATCGACGGGCTGCTCTCGGCGAGCGCCCGCGCGTGCTCCTCGTGGGCGGTGACCCCGTCGACGCAACGGTCGGCCAGCACACGAGCAGCATTGGCCAGCAACCGGATCGACTCGAGCACGTTGCGCGCCATCACCGGCATCATCACGTTGAGCTCGAAGCTGCCCTGCATCCCCGCGACCGTGACGGTCGTGTCGTTGCCGATGACCTGCGCGCACACCATCACGGTTGCCTCGCAGATGACGGGGTTGACCTTGCCCGGCATGATCGACGAGCCCGGCTGCAGGTCGGGGATCGCGATCTCGCCGAGACCGGCCCGGGGCCCGGATCCCATCCACCGCAGGTCGTTGCAGATCTTGGTCAGGCTGACGGCCACCGTCTTGAGGGCTCCGCTGGCCTCGACGAGGCCATCGCGCGCACCCTGGGCCTCGAAGTGGTTGCGGGCCTCGGTCAGGGGCAGGCCCGTCTCGGCGGCCAGGAGGCGGATCACCCTGTCGGCGAAGCCCTTCGGGGTGTTGATGCCGGTGCCGACCGCGGTGCCACCGAGCGGCAGCTCAGCCACCCGCCCGAGGGTCGCCTCGACCCGCTCGATGCCGTAGCGCACCTGCGCGGCATACCCGCCGAGCTCCTGCCCGAGGGTCACCGGCGTCGCGTCCATGAGATGCGTGCGGCCGGCCTTGACGACGCCGTCGAGCTCGGTCGCCTTGCGCTCCAACGACCCTGCGAGATGGGTGAGCCCCGGCACGAGGTCGCCGACCAGCGCCGCCGTGACCGCGAGGTGCACGGCAGTCGGGAAGACGTCGTTGCTGCTCTGGCTGGCGTTGACGTGGTCGTTGGGGTGCACGGGCTCGCCGAGGGCGCGGCTGGCCAGGGTCGCCACGACCTCGTTGGCGTTCATGTTGCTCGAGGTGCCCGACCCGGTCTGGAAGGTGTCGACGGGGAACTCGGCATCGAGCTCGCCCGCCGCGACCCGCGCGGCGGCCACGGCGATCGCCTCGGCGACTGCCTGCGGCACCACCCCAAGCTCGGCGTTGACCCGGGCCGCTGCCCCCTTGACGCGCCCGAGCGCCGCGATCAGCGCGGGCTCGATGGGGGTGCCCGAGATGGGGAAGTTCTCCACCGCCCGCTGCGTCTGGGCCGCGAAGAGCGCGTCGCGCGGCACGCGCACCTCGCCCATCGTGTCGTGCTCGATGCGGTATGCCGCGTCGTCCTGGGCGGGGTGGTCGGGAGTCGTCATACGAGCCAGTGTCTCCCTACTTCGCCAGACCTGACACGAGGTTGATCGTCGCCGCCACGACGACGGCGCCGAGCAGGTAGGCCAAGAGCGCGTGCCGCAGGGCCGTCGCCCGGATCACCTTGCGGGAGATGTCGGTGTCGGAGACCTGGAAGCTCATGCCGATGTTGAAGGCGAAGTAGGCGAAGTCGAGGTAGCACGGCGGCTCGTCCTCGTTGAAGTCGATCCCGCCGTCGCCGCTGCCGCCGTCGTCGTAGTAGAGGCGCCCGTAGCGCAGCGTGTAGACCGTGTGGACGCTCAGCCACGACACCCCGACCGACAACACGCTCAGCAGCGCCTGCACCGTGCGCGAGCCGGCCCCGCTGCTCGACAGCAGCAGGGCCACCGCGCCGAGGCTGGCCAGGGCCGAGACGATGACCACCAGCTCGGTCAGCGTGCGCCCCGCGTCGTCGCGGAGAGCGTGCGCCGCGGTCGCCCGTTGGTCCATCGGGGCGATCACCACCCAGGTCCAGGTCAGGTAGGTGCCCGCCGCACCGAGGTAGCCCGCGAGCAGGCCGTAGCTGAGGTCGACGACGCCGCCGACGACGAGTCCGGCGAGCACCCCGACGACGCCCGACGCCGCCAGTCGCACGAGGCTGCGGGGTCCCACCGACGGGGTGGGGGAGGGTGGCTTCGACATGGGTCGACGCTAGCGGGCAGGATGGCGCGTATGGAGACCCCACCTCCCCTCGTTCCCCTCGCCCGGCTCGCCCGGGCCCACGGCATCGCCACGGACTACTCCGACTGGCAGGGGCAGCACGCACCGGTGGCTGACGACTCCATCCGGGCGGTCCTGGCTGCGCTGGAGGTGCCGGCGACCACCGCGGAGGAGGTCGAGGCGTCCCTGGTCGAGGTGGAGCTGCGCACCTGGCGGCGGATGCTGCCCCCGACGGTCGTGTGCCGCACGGGGTGGACGCCGTGGGTGCCCGTGCACGTGCCGCACGGCACGGGGGTCGAGCTGGTGGTCGAGCTGGAGCAGGGCGGCACGCACAGCGTGCGGCAGGTCGACCACCTCGTGGAGCCTCGCGAGGTCGACGGGGTGCTCGTCGGGGAGGCGACCTTCGAGCTGCCCGGTGACCTCCCGACGGGGTGGCACCGGCTGGTCGCCCGCGGTGACGCCCAGCCCCAGGTGCCGGGCAGCGACGTCGCGGTCCTGGTCGTCACCCCGGCCCGGCTGACGCTGCCCGCAGGCCTCGGCGAGCGTCGGGCGACGGGCGTGATGACCCAGCTCTACCAGGCGCGCTCGTCCAGGTCGTGGGGTGTCGGTGACCTCGGAGACCTGGCCGACCTCGGCACCTGGGCCGCCGACGAGCACGGCGCCGACTTCGTGCTCGTCAACCCGCTCCACGCCGCCGAGCCGGTGCCGCCGATGGAGCCGTCGCCCTACCTGCCGTCGTCGCGCCGCTTCCTCAACCCGCTCTACCTGCGCATCGAGGACGTGCCCGAGGCGGCCCGTCTCGACGGCGACGCCCACGCCCGCCTGCGCGCACTGGGGGTGCGGGGGCGGGCGCTGACCGACGGCGACGGCATCGCGCGCGATGCCTCGTGGGAGCTCAAGCGCGAGGCCCTCGTGCTGCTGCACGCCGTCACCCCGACGCCGGCCAGGGACCGGGCCTACCGCCGGTTCTGTGCGGTCGAGGGCGACGGGCTCACGGCCTACGCGACGTGGTGCGCCATCGCCGACGAGCACGGGCTGCCCGGCTCGGGCTGGCCGGTCACCCTGCAGGATCCCGCCGGTCCCGAGGTCGCGGCCTTCGCGACCGCGCACCCCGACAGCGTCGATCTACACCGCTGGATGCAGTGGCTGATGGCCGAGCAGGTGGCCTCGGTGCAGTCGGCCCTGCGGCGGGCAGGCATGCGGCTCGGCATCGTGGAGGACCTCGCCGTCGGTGTGAGCTCCTGGGGCTCCGACGGATGGAGCCTCGGCGGCACCCTCGCCACGGGCGTCACCGTGGGCGCGCCACCCGACCAGTTCAACCAGCTCGGGCAGAACTGGGACCAGCCCCCGTGGCGGCCGGATCGCCTTGCTGAGCAGGGCTACTCGCCATTCCGTGACATGGTGCGCACGGCGCTGCGAGACTCTGGCGGGCTGCGCATCGACCACATCATCGGTCTGTTCCGCCTCTGGTGGATCCCCGCCGGGCTCACCCCCGACCAGGGCACCTACGTGCACTACGACCACGAGGCGCTCATCGGCATCCTCGTGCTCGAGGCCGAACGGGCCGGGGCCGTCGTGATCGGCGAGGACCTCGGTGTCGTCGAGCCACGGGCGCGCGACTACCTGCTCGAGCGCGGCCTGCTCGGCACCTCGATCCTGTGGTTCGAGTGGGACGGCGACCAGCCCCGGCCGCCCGAGGCCTATCGCGACCTGTGCCTGTCGTCGGTCACCACGCACGACCTGCCGCCGACCGCGGGCTACCTCGGTCTCGAGCACGTCAGCGTGCGCGAGTCGCTCGGGTTGCTGACCCGCTCGCCCGAGGAGGAGCGCGAGGTCGAGCTGGCCGCGATCGCCAAGGTGCGAGCTGCGCTGGTCGAGCGCGGCCTGCTCGAGGGCGCGGGGGCCGACGCAGGTGAGGCGGGCGTCGCCGAGGACCGCGAGGCGGGGGACCGCGACGACGTGCTCGTCGCCCTCCACCGCTGGATCGCGCTGACCCCGAGCCGCATGCTGGCTGTGGCCCTCGCCGACCTCGTCGGCGACCGACGGGCCGTCAACCAGCCCGGCACGCAGGACGAGTACCCCAACTGGCGGGTGCCCCTGACGGGCCCCGACGGTGCCCGCGTCCTGCTCGATGACGTCGTGGGCGGCGGCGCGGCCCACCTCGCCGGCCCGGTCTTCGAGGCGCTGCGGACCCCCGGCGCTGCCAACGGGAACCCATAGGCACGGGGGAGAGCGGTGGGTCAGCCCTGCACGCCGAGCGCGATGGTCAGGTCGAGCAGGGTGCTGGGGTCGTCGAGTCGCTCGCCGTAGAGGTCGCGCAGCTGACCCATGCGGTAGCGCACGGTCTGGGGGTGCACGACGAGCCCCTCGGCGATGGCCTCGCGACGGCCCTGATGGAGCAGCCACAGGCGCAGCGTGGCCTCGAGCTTGGTGCGGGCCGACGCGGTGAGCCCGTCGAGCGGGGCGAGGGCGACCGCGCGCAGGTCGGCAAGGGCGTCGGGGTCGGCGGTCAGCACCATGTCGGCGAGGTGAGCGTCGGTGTCGTACACGGTGAACCGGCTTGTGGCAGAGGCGGATTCGAGGCGCCACCCGCGCAGCGCCCGCTGGTATGAGCTGGCGGCGAGCGCCCACGGGCGCGCTGGCCCGAGGACCGCCCGGTGCCCGGTGAGCGAGCGGATGAGCCGCTGTCGTCGGGCCCGGTCGAGCACGTCGGGCACGAGGAAGACGACGACCTCGCCGTCGGGGGCGTCGGGCAGGTCCTCGGAGAGGGCCAGGGACCGGGGGTCGAGCACCGAGCGCACCGCCGAGTAGTCGGCGTCGAGCAGAAGCACTGCGGTCAGGGTGGTCGCGGCAGTGGGTGGTGGCCACTGCGCGCGCTCGACCCGTCGCTCGAGGACCTCGAGCGAGGCGCCACGCAGCAGCTCGAGCGCCAGCCGCTCCAGCTGCCGCTCGAGCACCCGGTCGGCCGACGACAGCTCGTCGGCGTGGCCGGCGGCGCTCGCCGCCGACAGGTCGTCGATGTAGGAGAAGACCAGGGCCGCGAACCGCGCGACCACCCCTGCCTCTACGCCGAGGCGCACGAGCACCCCCGACAGCTCCTGCCACGACACCCGCGCGCCGATCCGGTAGGCCGCGAGGAGGGACTCGACCGAGCGGCCGCTGCGGGCCTCGCCCCTCCCGAGCCCGTAGGCCGTGTCGCGGGCGGCCGGCCGCGGCCGCAGGTCGCCGGGGGCGCGGGCCGCCATCGTGAGGAAGCCGCCGAGGGCCAGCTGCACCGCGGTCTCGATGTCGGCCTCGCGCAGCGGGTCCTGCCCCGCGTAGGCCGGGATGCCGTCGGCGATGGCGGCCACGACCGTGGTGGCGAGGTCTCCGAGCGAGGCGCGCAGGGCGGCGATGACCTCAGGGTCGACGAGCAGGGCACCGGGGGGAGGCGTCGGTCGACGACGGGGAGCGGCGGGGCTCACGGGATCGCCCACCCTCCACAGGGGGTCGGGGCCGCGAGATGAGTGGTCTGACTCACAGCCGACCACTCGGGTGGGCTGCTTTTGTTGGTGGCGAACAACTCTGCCCCAGATTCTCACGTGTCACGGTCAGGATTCTAGTCGTCCGAAACGGCAGACTGGGGTGGTGACCAGTCTCCTCCCCACCCGCACCCTCCCGGCCCTCGCCGGTGTCGGCTCTGTGCGCGCTGCCCTCTGGCGAGTGGTGGAGGCAGCCACGACGCCCGTGCTGCCGGCGGAGTACCTCGACATCTTCGCGCCGATGCGCTCGGGGGCCGAGCTGCGCGGCCGCGTGGTGTCGGTGACGCCCGAGACGGCCGATGCGACCCGCGTGGTCATCCGGCCCGGCCGCTCCTGGCGGGGACACCGGCCGGGGCAGTACGTCCGCATCGGAGTCGACGTCGACGGCGTGCGCTGCTGGCGCGCCTACTCCCTCACCTCGTTGGCCGAGGCGCCCGACGGTCTGCTCTCCATCTGCGTCAAGGCCATCCCCGACGGCACGGTCAGCAACCACGTCGTGCGCTCGCTGCAGCCCGGCACCCTCATCCACCTCGACCAGGCGACCGGTGACTTCACGCTGCCGACGACCCTCCCGGCCAAGGCGCTCTTCGTCACCGGCGGCAGCGGCATCACGCCCGTCATGGGCATGCTGCGCAACCATCTCGCCGAGCTGCCCGACGTGGTGCTCGTCCACTCGGCCCCGACGGCCGCCGACGTGATCTTCGCCCCCGAGCTGCAGGCCTGGCACGACGCCGGCCGCCTGCGCCTCGTCGAGCGGCACACCGACGCCGACGGCATGGTCGCGGCGTCCGACCTCGACCAGCTCGTGCCCGACTGGCGCGAGCGCGAGGCGTGGGCGTGCGGCCCCACCGGCATGCTCGACGCCTTCGAGGCGCACTACGCCGACGCCGGTCTGGGCGAGCGCCTGCACACCGAGCGCTTCCGCCCCGCCGTGGTCGTCGAGGGTGAGGGTGGCTCGGTCACCTTCACCCGCAGTGGCTCCGCCACGGTCGTCGAGGCCGACGGCGCCACCCCGATCCTCGACGCCGGTGAGGACGCCGGCGTCCTGCTGAAGTCCGGGTGCCGCATGGGCATCTGCTTCGGCTGCGTCGTCCCCCTGCGCTCCGGCGCCGTGCGCGACCTGCGCGACGGCAACCTGACGGTTGCCACCGACGGTGACGACGTGCGCATCCAGACCTGCGTGTCGGCCGCTGCCGGCGCGTGCGAGATCGACCTCTAGGAGACTGTCATGGCTGCCCAGCCCCAGACCGCCGTACGCCGTTCCGTGACCGCGCCCCTCGCCGACGGTGAGTTCGACCTCAGCATCGATGGCTCGCTCGCCGGCACCCCGCAGGCGCCGACGCGGACGCAGCCGGCCAACAAGCGCCTGTCGGTGGCCACCACCGAGCGCACGTTCAAGCCCAAGCACTCGGGCAAGCCCGACCCCATCGCCCACCTGAGCGCCGAGCAGATCGAGGCCATCGGGGCCGAGCTGGACGCTCTGCGGCAGGAGGTCCTCGGGTCGCGTGGAGCCGCTGACGCCGCCTACATCCGCAAGGTCCTGGCGTGGCAGCGGGGCCTCGAGATGGGCAGCCGCGCCGTCCTGTTGTTCTCGCTCTTCCCGCCGGCGTGGCTGCTCGGCACGGCCGGGCTGTCGGTGGCCAAGATCCTCGAGAACATGGAGCTCGGCCACAACATCATGCACGGGCAGTGGGACTGGATGCGCGACCCGCGCATCCACAGCCAGGAGTGGGAGTGGGACAACGCCACCCCCTCCGAGGCGTGGAAGCGCTCACACAACCAGCTGCACCACACCTTCACCAACGTCATCGGCCGGGACAACGACCTCGGCTACGGCATCATGCGGGTCGACGAGGACCAGAAGTGGATCCCGCTCTACACCGTGCAGCCCCTGCTCAACTTCGTCAACATGCTGCTCTTCGAGTACGGCATCGCCGCCTACGACCTCGAGATCGGTGCCTACCTCACGGGTCGAGGACGGAGCAAGGAGGAGTTCCGGGCCGAGGTGCGCAAGGTACTGGGCAAGATCGGCCAGCAGGCGCGCCGCGACTACGTCATCCACCCCCTGCTGTCGGGCCCGTCCTTCGTCCAGACGCTCGGCGCGAACGTCGTGGCCAACACCGTGCGCAACGTCTGGACGCACACGGTCATCATGTGCGGCCACTTCCCCGAGGGTGTCGAGACCTTCGCCCGCGCCTCCATCGAGGGCGAGACCCGTGGCGAGTGGTACGTCCGTCAGATGCTCGGCTCCGCCAACATCACGGGCAGCAAGGCCCTGCACCTCATGACGGGCAACCTCAGCCACCAGATCGAGCACCACCTGTTCCCGGACCTGCCGAGCAACCGCTATGCCGAGATCGCCCCGCAGATCCAGGACCTCTGCCAGCGCTACGGCCTGACCTACGTCAGCGGCTCGCTGCCCGCTCAGGTGTTCTCGGCGTGGAAGCAGGTCGTGACCCTCTCCCTGCCCAACCCGCAGGAAGGGCGCAGCCGGGTCGGCCTCGCCGTCGAGGCGATCAAGAAGAGCCGTGCGCGCAAGAAGCGCTCGGTCAAGGCGACCGTCTGAGCCCTACCTCTGGGCCCGTCGCCTCTTGTCCGTCTGGCGTGCCGGTGAGCGGGGCGATCGGGGTCGGTCGGGGTCGACCACGATCACGGCCAGCAGCAGAACGCAGACGAGGACCGCGACCGGCATCCCTGCCCGCCCCTGGAGGAACATCACCGCGAGCCCCAGCCACGGCACCTGCATGACGTATGCGCCAGCCGTGCTGGCGACGTAGGTCTCCGGGTCGTCGCGGTCGGCGGCGTCTGCGCGCAGCACCAGCTCGACGGCCCCCTCACCGCGTGTCGTGGCCCGGACGACCCTGCTGGTCACCGGCCCGCTGCCCCTGACCTGCTGGAGGGTCACGATCCCCCCCACCTGCACCTGCCCGGCCGGCACCGTGCGGGTGATGACCACGCTGCCCATCGCGATGGTCGGGTCCATCGACTCGTCAGCCATCACGAGCGGCCGCAGACCCAGCACGAGTGCCACGGCCAGACTCAGGACGGCGACGGCCACCATCGTGCCCGCGACGATCAGGACCCCGGTGCGCGTGGCGGCATACAGGAGGCTGGCGGGGCGGGGAGTGGCGCCCTGAGCCACGGGCTCGACCCGGTCGTGGCGCTCAGCCACGCCGCCGCTCCTCGATGGCAGTGCGCATGCAGGGGACCCCCGGTTGAGAGGAAGGCTCCGCGCCCCGGGCGCGCGGACCCCTCCTCGAGAAAAGATGCTGTCCACTGGGCATTCGTCGCGTCAGGAGCAGACCTGAGCAGACCTGAACAAACCTGACTAAAAATTGGCAAATCGCCGGGTGGTCACGAGGCAGCCGTCGTCAGGCGCGATGGTGGGGCGGTGGTGGGGTGGTGCCGTCGACGACGAGCACGCGACAGGTCGCCTGCTCGGTGCAGGCGGCGCTGACCGAGCCGGGGAGGAGGCGGCGGACGCGGCCGTGACGGCGGCTGCCGAGCACGAGCATCCGGGCGTGGGCGCTGAGGTCGAGCAGGAGCTCGGCGGCGTTCCCCCGCAGGACCCGGCACTCGAGGCCGGCTGGCGACGGCCCACCGAGGACGCGGTGCACGAGGGCCTCGAGGGCCTCGCGCGAGACGGCGTCGGGGTCGCGCTCGGCCGCAGACCTGCGGCCCGAGCCGACGAGACCGAAGGTGGGTGCAGGCTGGTAGGCGCTCGCGACGACCAGCGTGCTGCCGGTGGCGGACGCGACGAAGGCGGCCCAGCGCAGCGCCTTCAGGCTCGATTTCGAGCCGTCCACGCCGACGACGACCGATCCGGGTGCGGGTTGCGCGACGGACACGCTCACTCCTGGATGTCGGCCCTGGCTGGTGTGCGGTGTGGTCCGCTGTTGTCCCAGCGTCTTCCACCTTACGACGTCCGGGACCGACTCGACCCTCCACCTGTTGGCCGGGCCGGCGCAGGACGACCGGGTGGCACGAGTCGGATCAGAAGTACCAGGGGAACGGCGACCAGTCGGGCTCGCGCTTCTCGAGGAACTGGTCACGCCCCTCGACGGCCTCGTCGGTCATGTAGGCCAGCCGGGTCGCCTCGCCGGCAAAGACCTGCTGGCCCATGAGGCCGTCGTCGGCGAGGTTGAAGGCGAACTTCAGCATCCGCTGGGCCTGGGGGGACTTGCCCATGATCTCGTGGGCGACCTCGAGCGCAGTGGTCTCGAGGTCGGCGTGGTCGGCGACGAGGTTGACCGCCCCCATCTCCTTCATCTCCTGCGCCGAGTAGGCCCGACCCAGGAAGAAGATCTCGCGAGCACGCTTCTGCCCCACCATCTTGGCGAGGTAGGCCGAGCCGTAGCCGCCGTCGAAGGAGCCGACGTCGGCGTCGGTCTGCTTGAACCGGGCGTGCTCCCGCGAGGCGATCGTCAGGTCGCAGATCACGTGCAGGGAGTGCCCGCCGCCGGCGGCCCACCCGGGCACGACCGCGACCACGACCTTGGGCATGGTGCGGATCAGTCGCTGCACCTCGAGGATGTGCAGGCGTCCACCCTCGGCCTGCACCCGTCGCTGGTCGACCGTGTCTGCGGTGGCCCCGTCCGCGTACTGGTAGCCCGAGCGACCGCGGATGCGCTGGTCGCCGCCGGAGCAGAACGACCACTTGCCGACCGCGCCCGTGCCCTCGGGTCCGGGTCCGTTGCCCGTGAGCAGGACGCACCCGACGTCGGCGGTGCGCCGGGCGTGGTCGAGCACCCGGTAGAGCTCGTCGACCGTGTGCGGGCGGAAGGCGTTGAGCACCTCGGGGCGGTCGAAGGCGACCCGCACCGCGCCCACCCCCCGGGCCCGGTGGTAGGTGATGTCGGTGAGGTCGTCGAAGCCCTCCACCGGCTGCCACTCCTGCGGGTCGAAGATCTCGCTGACGACGGCGGGGGAGGAGCTCACGTCCCCCAGCGTATCGAGCCACCGCCCGGGTCGCCCCCGAGGCGGCATACGCTCGGGCCATGCCGACTCCCGACTTCGTCCTGGCCCTGCGGGAGAAGGTCGGCACCGCGCCGCTCTGGCTCTCGGGCGCTGCCGCTGTCGTCATCCGCGATCGCGAGGGCGGGAGCGAGGAGGTGCTGCTGGTCGAGCGCGCCGACAACGGGGACTGGACCCCCGTGACCGGCATCATCGACCCGGGCGAGGAGCCGGCCGTCACCGCCGAGCGGGAGTGCCTCGAGGAGGCCTGCGTCGTGGCCCGGGCCGAGCGCCTGGTCTGGGTGAGCGCCGGCCCACCGCTCACCTACGCCAACGGTGACGTCTCGCAGTATCTCGACCTCGTCTTCCGGTGCTCGTGGGTGTCCGGCGAGCCGCGGGTGGGCGACGACGAGTCGACCCAGGCCCGCTGGTGGCCCCTCGACGACCTGCCCGCGCTGACGCCCCGCAACGCCGCCCGCATCGCGCACGCCGTCACCAACGCCCCGTCCGCGGCCTTCGACCGATGACGGTCCCACCTCGGCCCGAGCTGCCCGAGCTGCCCGAGCTGCTCGCGACGCTGCGGGTGGTGAGCATCCCTCTGCGCGTGCGCTTCCGCGGCCTGGAGCACCGCGAGGCGGCGTTCATCCAGGGCCCCGCGGGCTGGGGTGAGTTCGCTCCCTTCCTCGAGTACGCCGCCCCCGAGGCCTCGCGCTGGCTCGCCTCGGCGATCGAGAGCGCGTATGCCGGGTGGCCAGCCCCGCTGCGCACCTCCGTCCCGGTCAACGCGACCGTCCCTGCGGTGCCCGCCGACGCGGTCGCCGCCGTGCTCGCGCGCTACGACGGCTGTCGCACCGCCAAGGTGAAGGTGGCCGAACTCGGGCAGACGCTCGACGACGACGTCACCCGGGTCGCCGCGGTCCGTGAGGTCATGGGCCCTGACGCCGCACTGCGCGTCGACGCCAACGGGGGATGGTCGGTGAGTGCCGCAGTCACGGCCATCCGGGCTCTGGCCGCCCACGGGCTCGAATACGTCGAGCAGCCGTGTGCCACGGTGGAGGAGCTCATCGAACTGCGAAAGACGCTGCGCGACAGGCATATCGACGTGCTGGTCGCCGCAGACGAGTCGGTGCGCAAGGCCGATGACCCGATCCGCGTCGCCCGGCTCGGCGCCGCAGACCTCGTGGTGGTCAAGGTGGCGCCGCTGGGAGGGGTGCGGGCGGCCCTCGACATCGCGCAGCGCTGCGGTCTGCCCACGGTGGTCTCCTCGGCCATCGACACGAGTGTCGGCATCGCCGCCGGCGCAGCCCTCGCGGCGGCGCTGCCCGGGCTGCCCCACGCCTGCGGCCTTGGCACCGTCTCGCTGCTCGCCGACGACGTCGTCAGGCGGCCCCTGGTGCCGGTCGGCGGTGAGATCGCGGTCGGCGCACCCGAGGTCGACGAGGAGGCGCTGGCTCGGCTCGCTGCCCCACCGGAGCGTGAGCAGTGGTGGCGCCAGCGGGTGGCCGCCGCCCATGCCGTGCTCGCAGGATGATCCGGGTCGCCGCTCCCGCTCCGCGGCTGGTTGGATGACGAGGTGCCCCATCCCGGACGACTGACCACACCCGCCGAGCACGAGGCGGCCACGGCGACGGTGCTCGCGCAGTATGCCGCGCTGCCGGCCGACCGGCCCGTGCGCCTGGCCAAGCGCACGTCCAACCTGTTCCGGGCGCGCGCAGCCACCACCGGGCCGGGGCTCGACGTCTCGTCCTTCGACCGCACCATCGACGTCGACCCGGTCACCCTGACGGCGCGGGTGCAGGGCATGACGACCTACGAGCACCTGGTCGACGCCACGCTGGCCCAGGGGTGCATGCCCCTGGTCGTGCCGCAGCTGCGCACCATCACCATCGGTGGCGCGGTCACGGGTCTGGGCATCGAGTCGTCGTCCTTCCGCAACGGACTGCCGCACGAGTCGGTGCTCGAGATCGAGATCCTCACCGGTGACGGCGAGGTGGTGCGGGCGACCCCTGACGGCGAGCACACCGACCTCTTCCACGCCTTCCCCAACTCCTACGGCTCCCTCGGGTACGCCCTGAGCCTGACGATCGAGGTCGAGCGCGTCCACCCCTACGTCGCCCTGGAGCACGTGCGCTTCCACGACCTCACCTCAGCGACCGACGCCATCGCCGCGATCATGCGCGAGCAGGCCTGGCAGGGTGAGCCCGTCGACTTCCTCGACGGTGTGGTCTTCAGCGACGACGAGGTCTACCTGACCCTCGGGCGGTGGGCCGACACGCTGGCGGATGCCCCCGACGGCGTGCCCAGCGACTACACGGGCAGCAAGATCTTCTACCGGTCGCTGCGAGAGCGCACCCACGACCTGCTGACCGTCCGCGACTACCTCTGGCGCTGGGACACCGACTGGTTCTGGTGCTCGCGGGCGTTCGGCGCCCAGCACCCCGTCGTGCGGCGGCTGTGGCCCAAGAGCAAGCTGCGCTCCGACGTCTACTGGAAGATCGTCGCCTTCGAGAACCGGCACCAGGTGGCGGCCCGCGTCGACGCGCGGCGCGGCCGCCTGCCGCGCGAGCGCGTGGTGCAGGACGTCGAGATCCCGCTCGAGCACACGGCCGAGTTCGTCGACTGGTTCCTGCGCGAGGTGCCGATCGAGCCGCTGTGGCTGTGCCCCGTGCAGCTGCGCCCGCGACCCGGGCCGCCGCAGCCCGGCACCACCGGGTCACCCGACCAGCGCGCCGCAAGCAGCACGCAGTGGCCGCTCTACCCCATGGGGGTCGGTCAGCCCTACGTCAACGTCGGCTTCTGGTCGACCGTGCCGATCGAGCCGGGCCGGGCCGACGGCGACACCAACCGCGGCATCGAGGCCGAGGTCACGCGCCTCGGGGGGCACAAGTCGCTCTACTCCGACGCGTACTACGACGAGGACACCTTCGCCGAGCTCTACGGCGGCAGCGACTACGCCCTGGTCAAGAAGCGCTACGACCCCCGGGGCCGGTTGCCCACCCTCTATGACAAGGCCGTGCGGGCCCGCTGATCGCGGACCCTCGCGGCCGTGGCCGCGCCGGCGTGAGGCCGGGGCAGACCTCGAGCCTCGGGCGGGTACGCCGAGCCCGCTGACGAACGACGCGCTGCTCGACTGGGTTGCCGGACAGGCCGCCGGAAGCCAGGTCGGTGGGGTTGTTCGCCCGCCCGATGGAGTCCTGGAAGAGGGAGCCACCGCCGACGGCGCGGCGAGACCGGGATCGGCGCACGGGGCCGAGTCGGGGCCATGGCTTAGCCGACGTGAACGTCACCCGGCCGTGCCTCCGCGCACCACTGAAATGCACGTCTGGGCTGTTTGCCCATGGGGCGAAGCGGGCGTATGCCGCGACGCCGTACGGGGTCGTTCCTCCTGCCGGGACGGTTGTGCTGCTCGACTTTCCTGAGGGGGTGGACGAGTGGCAGAGTAGGGGCGTGCATGCGACCCCCCGCTCCGGTGATCACGACGTCCTCGGGTTGGGAGCGACGGCATGACGATGACCGTGGCGCAGGCCTTCACTGCCCTCTTCGGCCCCTCCGCCCTGGTGCGGTTCACCGCCTTCGACGGCTCGGCGACTGGTCCCGAGGATGCCCCTTGGCGCATCGACCTGCTCAGCGAGCGAGGGCTCAACTACCTTCTCACCGCGCCCGGTTCGCTCGGGGTGGTCAGGGCCTACCTCATGGACGACCTCGTGGTCGACCCGCTCGACGAGGCCGACCCCTACGAGGCCCTGCGGTTCATCGAGGACGAGCTGTCGATGCGGCGGCCGAGCGCCGCGGACGCCGCGGCCCTCGCCCGCTTCGTCAAGGAGCACCGCCCGTGGCTGCCCGAGCTGCCGCCGCAGGAGACGCCCGGCCAGCTGCGACGCATCGCGCGAGGGCTGCAGCACGGGCGGCGACGTGACGCCGAGGCGATCCACCACCACTATGACGTCTCCAACCGCTTCTACGAGATGCTCCTCGGCGAGTCGATGACCTACACCTGCGCGTGCTACCCCACGCAGGAGGCGACCCTCGAGGAGGCGCAGTTCGAGAAGTACGACCTCGTCTGCCGCAAGCTCGGCCTCCAGCCGGGCATGCGACTGCTCGACGTGGGCTGCGGCTGGGGCGGGATGGTGCGGCACGCCGTGAAGCACTACGGCGTGACGGCAGTGGGGGCGACCCTCTCGGCCGAGCAGGCGTCCTGGGCCCAGGCGCGCTTCGAGGCCGAGGGTCTGTCGGGCCGGGCGCGAGTGCTGCACAGCGACTACCGCGACATCACCGAGACCGGCTTCGACGCCATCTCGTCGATCGGTCTCACCGAGCACATCGGGCCGAGCAACTACGCCGCCTACTTCGCCTTCCTGCACGACCGGCTCGCCGACGGTGGGCGCCTGCTCAACCACTGCATCACCCGTCCCGACAACCGCGCCCCGGGCCTGCCGGCGCGCGGCTTCATCAACCGCTACGTCTTCCCCGACGGCGGCCTGACGGGCTCGGGAGACATCGCGCGGGTCATGGAGGACACCGGGTTCGAGGTACGTCACCAGGAGAACCTGCGCGAGCACTACGCCATGACCTGCCGCGACTGGTGCCGCAACCTCGCCAAGCACTGGGACGAGTGCGTCGAGGAGGTCGGCCTGGGCACCGCCCGGGTCTGGGGCCTCTACCTCGCCGGCTCGTCACTCGGGTTCGAGCTCAACAGGATCCAGCTGCACCAGGTGCTGGCCAGCAAGACCAGCAGCGCTGGCGTCAGCGGGTTCTCGCTGCGTCCGACCTGGGGCAGCTGAGCCACGAGGCCCCAGCGAGTCGCCGGAGTCGCCCGGGTCACCCGGCGCGCAGCTGCGGCACGGCGCAGGAGCGCCCGCGCAACCACTCCGTGACGTCCGCGGCCGGCATCGGGTGCGCGATGTACCAGCCCTGCACGCCGTCGCAGCCGAGCGACTCGAGCATCCGCAGCTCGTCGGCGGTCTCGACGCCCTCGGCGATGGAGCGCATCCCGAGCGCCTGAGCGAGGTCGACCAGCGCCCGGACGATACCCACGGCGCGGTCGCCCTGCGACATCGCGGAGATGAACCCCCGGTCGATCTTGATCTCGTCGACCGGCAGCGAGCTCAGGCGCAGCAGCGACGAGTAGCCCGTGCCGAAGTCGTCGAGGCTGATCGACACGCCCAGGTCGCGCAGTGTGGCCAGGTTGCGCTTCACGTCCTCCACGGCGTGGGTCACGATGCGCTCGGTGATCTCGAGCTGCAGCATGCCCGGCGGCAGATCGTGCTGGAGCAGACCGCGGGCCACCACCCGGGGAAGCTCCGACCCGGTCAGGTCGGTGGGCGCGACGTTCACAGCAACCTGGACGGTCATGCCGGCGTCGCGCCAGCAGGCGATCTGGGCCAGGGCGAGGTCGACGACCCGCTCGGTGAGCAGAGGCATGATGCCCGACCCCTCGGCAAGCGGGATGAACTCGTCCGGCGGGACGAACCCGCGCACCGGGTGCCGCCAGCGCACCAGCGCCTCGACCCCGATCGGCGTCCCCCCGGCCGTCGACACCTTGGGCTGGTAGTGCAGCTCGAGCTCGTCGTCGGCGAGCGCCTGTCGCAGCTCGCCGAGGAGGGCGAGCGCGTCGGCGGAGTTGGTGTCCCGCGCGGGGGAGTACACCTCGAGGCGGGTGCGGCTCTCCTTGGCCGTGTACATCGCGACGTCGGCGCGCCGCAGCAGGGTGCCGCCGTCGGTGCCGTGCGCGGGACACATCGCGATGCCCACCGACGCCTCGGCCTCCAGCGAGAGGCCGCCCACGTCGATCGAGTGGGAGACCGACAGGCAGACCCGCTCGGCGACCTCGCGTCCGCCCGCCTCGTCTGTGCCGTGGACGATGATGGCGAACTCGTCACCCCCGAGCCGCGCGACGAAGTCACCGGGCCGGACCCGCTCGGTCAGCCGGGTCGCGAACTCGACGAGCAGGGAGTCGCCGACCTGGTGGCCGAGCGTGTCGTTGACCCGCTTGAAGTCGTTCATGTCGATGAGCATCAGGGCGAAGGGGGTGCCGTCGCGCTCGTGCGTCACCAGGGCGTTGTCGAGCTCGAAGCGGAGCGTCTTGCGGTTGGGCAGGCCGGTCAGGTCGTCGTGCCCGGCCGCGTGCTCGCGCTGGAGGGACATCGACGCCGTGTAGTACAGCAGCAGCAGCGGGATGAGCAGCAGCGGCAGCATGAACCACGAGTGAATGGCCACGACGACGATGATCGGCGAGATCGCCATGACCGAGAGCGTCATCAGCGTCACGTGGGCCAGGTCGCTGAACAGCAGCACGCCCAGCGGGGCGAGGTAGGTGAGCACGCAGGAGACGACGAGGGTGTTGACGACGTAGTAGACGACCCAGGCGAGCGGGACCCAGAGCCAGGCGTCGACCTGGAGCCTCGGCAGGGAGTGGTCGAGGCTGATCGGGCCGTGAACGGCCCAGATGGCGAGGTACGCCGCGCCGACGGACATGGCGTACTGCGCCGGGTTGAACAGGACCTTCCACCACTCCTTGCCCGCGCGCAGGTCGGCAGCGAGCGACGCGATGCCGACGCTGAGGATGGCCGGCCAGACCCCCCAGAGGAAGAGC
This sequence comes from Dermatophilaceae bacterium Soc4.6, assembly GCA_039889245.1. Taxonomy (NCBI): domain Bacteria; kingdom Bacillati; phylum Actinomycetota; class Actinomycetes; order Micrococcales; family Dermatophilaceae; species Dermatophilaceae bacterium Soc4.6. Next base: position 3,166,660 of record JAZGVH010000002.1, read on the forward strand.
ATGCCGCACAGGAACGCGGTCGACATGACGACACCCTGGGGGTCGTGACCGCGGCCGGCCACGAGGGGGAGGAGCTCGAGGATGACGAGGAGCCCGGCGGTCATGAGGAAGGCCGCCGGCTGCTCGACCGAGCCCACGGTCGCGACGTGGTAGACCGCGAGCAGGATGAGAGCCCACCCGACGGGCACGCTCGCGTACCACGTCACGCTCGACAAGGTGAGCGCGCGGAGCGAGAACGCACTGTTCCTGACCAAGGGGGCCTCCTGCGTGGACGTCCCTTTTCCATCGACCGCCGCACGACGGACCTGAGCCGTTCGGACCGAGCGGGCCACGTACAAACCGCCAGCGCGAGCGGCTGCCTGCTGCGCCAGACCTGGGTCAGCTGACCTCACGGCGCCGAGTCGGCGGCGCGGGCCCGGCGCACCGTCAGGTGCAGCCGGTGAACGGTCACCACGACGGCGAGCCACCCCAGACCGAGGAGCCAGCCGGCGACGACGTCGGTCAGCCAGTGGTGGCCGAGGTAGACGCGGCTCAGGCCGATGGCCAGGGCGAAGACCGTGCCGGCGACGAGCACGGTGCTGCGGGTGCGCTTGCGGTGCAGGTGAAGCAGCACGAGGTAGACCACGACCCCCGTCACGACGACGGAGTTGAGCGCGTGGCCGCTGGGGAACGACGCTGAGGACTCGTACGGCGGCACCGCCAGCGCCAGCGGCGGGCGGGTGCGCCCGGTGAGGTCCTTGCCCGCGACCGTCATGGCCAGCGAGCCGGCGGCCGCCAGCGCCAGGAGCACCAGCGGTGTCCAGCTGCGCCACCGCCAGGTCATGACCAGCACGGCGAGGGTGGCGAGGATCGGCATCCCGACCGGCCCGCCGAGGTTGGTGAACCCCGTGACGAGCGTGTCGAGGGTCGGCGTGCGCAGGGACACCGCGAGATCGAGCGCGGGCTGGTCGAGTCCGGCCAGGTCGTTGCGGTCGACGACCGCCTCGTAGACCTCGCCCGTGCCCCAGGTGGCGGCGAGCGCGACCCCCAGACCGATGGCCAGCGTGATGACGAGCGCGAGGTGCGCGCCCGCCCACCCGGCCAACCGGAGCCCGAGGCGGGCCAGACCGCGCCCGAAGTCAGTGGTCCACGTCGTGACGTCGCGGCTGCCGATGTGGCGTTCGGTGGTGGGGTCGTCGTACCGCATGGACCCATCCTCTCAGCCGCACCCCCGAGCCCCTCGGGGGGTGAGCCAGCGGCCCGGGCCGTTCTACGCCGAGCTCGTCGTCGCCCGGGGCCTCGGTCTGCTGGACGTGCTCGCGACGCACGAGCCGAAGGCCCTCGACCTCGTGCGGCGCCTGTGGGAGCTGCCGCAGGTCCCGACCGCGGCCGAGCTGGAGGCGGTCGCCCCGCCGTGGTCGCCGTTCCGCGCCTGGCCGTGGTGCACGTGCGGGCGGTCGGGGAGGCGTTGCTGCAGGAGCGGGCTCGCGTCGCCTGACGCGGCCTCCGTGACGCCGTCACGAGGGGTCGACGGCAGCCTGCCGGTCGGCGCGTGGCACGGGAGCCGTCCAGCCGCGCCAGAGGGCCAGCAGCCGGAGGCCGGTCATGCCGACCGCGGCGGCGACCACGGCCACGTCGGTGACCGGCCTGTCCCCGGCCGTGACCACGAGGGCGAGGCAGCCGGCGACGGCGGGCACGGCATACAGCCTGGACTGGGGGCGGAAGAGGGACGGGATCGTGCCGGCGAGCACGTCGCGCAGCACGCCGCCGCCGACGCCCGTGACCGTGCCGAGGAAGACGGCCGTGACGGGTGGGGCGCCGACCGCGAGCGCCTTGGCCGTCGCCGTCGCGCAGAAGAGACCCAGCCCGACGGCGTCGACGACCTCGACGGCGCGGGCCAGGCGGCTGACGACCGGGTGGAAGAAGAAGACGACCACGGTGGCGGCCAGGGGGAGCAGGAGCCACGAGGGGGTGACGAGGGCGACCACGGGCACCTCGAGCAGGACGTCACGCAGGATGCCGCCGCCGAGGGCGGCCGCGGTCGCGAGCACCGCCATCCCCACGACGTCGAAGCCGCGACGTACGCCCGTGAGCGCGCCGGAGAGGGCGAAGGCGAAGAGGCCCACGAGGTTGAGCCACGGAGCGACACCGGTGGAGAGCACGACCCATTGTGGCGGGGTCAGCCGTGGCGGGCGGCCTGCTTCTTCAGCTCGGCGCGGGCCAGCGCGTTCTTGTGCACCTCGTCGGGGCCGTCGGCGAAGCGCAGGGTGCGGATGCCGGCGATGGCGCCCGCGAGGGGGAAGTCCTGGCTGAGGCCCCCGGCGCCGTGGGCCTGGATCGCCTTGTCGAGGATCCACTCCACGGTCGCGGGGGTGGCGATCTTGATCGACTGGATCTCGGTGTGTGCTCCACGGTTGCCGACGGTGTCCATCAGCCACGCGGTCTTGAGCACGAGCAGCCGCAGCTGCTCGAGGCGCACGCGGGACTCGGCGATCCAGTCGCGGATGACGCCCTGCTCGGACAGCGGCTTGCCGAAGGCGACCCGCGACGAGACACGGTCGCACATCAGCTCGATCGCCTTCTCGGCCACGCCGATCGAGCGCATGCAGTGGTGGATGCGGCCGGGGCCGAGGCGGGCCTGGGCGATGGCGAAGCCCTCTCCCTCACCGGCGATGAGGTTGGTGGCGGGGACCCGCACCGAGTGGAAGGCCATCTCGGCGTGGCCGCCGTGCTCGTGGTCGTCGTAGCCCAGGACGTGCATCCCGCGCACGATCTCGACGCCCTCGGCGTCGCGGGGCACGAGGATCATGCTCTGCTGACGGTGCCGGTCGGCCGACGGGTCGGTCTTGCCCATGACGATGAAGATCTTGGCGTCGGGGTTCATCGCCCCGGTGATCCACCACTTGCGGCCCGTGACGACGTAGGAGTCGCCGTCACGCACGATCGAGGTCTGGATGTTGGTGGCGTCGGAGCTGGCGACGTCGGGCTCGGTCATCGCGAAGGACGAGCGGATCTCGCCGCGCAGCAGCGGCGCCAGCCACTGCTCCTTCTGCTGGTCGGTGCCGAAGGTCTCGAGCACCTCCATGTTGCCGGTGTCGGGGGCCGCGCAGTTGAGCACGGCCGGGGCGAGGTCGATGGCGCGGCCGGTGACCTCGGCGAGCGCGGCGTACTGCAGGTTGGTGAGGCCGGCACCCTTCGGGCCAGGCAGGAAGGCGTTCCACAGCCCGAGGGCGCGCGCCTTCTCGCGCAGGGGCTCGAGCACCGGCGCCTGGGACCACGCCCAGTGGTCGGGCAGGGCGGCGACCTGCTCGCGGAAGGTCGGCAGGGCTGGCTCGATGTCGGAGGTCATGAGCCCCTGGAGCGCGTCCGTGAGCTCCTGGGTGCGGGCGTCGGTGCCGAAGTCCATCAGTGTTGTCCTGTCGTGTGGGTCGGGTCGGTGGTGGTCTCGAGACGGTCCATGGCCTCGTGGCCGAGCGCGATGAGCGGCTCGACCATCTCGCCAACGGACGCAAAGCCCTCGCCGACGGTCTGGCCCTGGGCGAAGCGGTAGTGGATGCCCTCGAGGATGACCGCCAGCTTGAAGCAGGCGAGCGCCTCGTAGAAGCCGAGGTGGTGCAGGTCGCGGCCGCTGCGGGCGGCATACCGGCTGATGATCTCGTCCTCGGTGAGGAAGCCGGGCGCGAGCGAGACGGTGGACACGCCCGTGGCGCCCTGCTGGGCGACCCGCTGGTAGGTCAGCAGCAGGGCGATGTCGGTGAGGGGGTCGCCGAGGGTGGCCATCTCCCAGTCGACCACGGCCGCGAGCTCGTCGTGCGGGCCGTCGGTGCTGGTGAGGATGTTGTCGAGTCGGTAGTCGCCGTGCACGATCGCGGCGGGGGACTCGGCCGGCACGCCGGCCGACAGGCGGGTGCGCAGGTCGTCGGAGCCGGCGAGGTCGCGGCTGTGCGAGGAGTCGAGCTGCTGACCCCAGCGCCGCACCTGCCGGGCGAGGAAGCCCTCGGGGCGGCCGAAGTCCGAGAGGCCCACCGTGGCCGGGTCGACGCCGTGCAGGTCCGCGAGGGTGTCGACCATGAGCTCGCTGATGGCCCGGGTGCGCTCGGGGCCGAGCGGCTCGAGCTGCTCACGGGTGCGGTAGGGCACGCCGGCGACGTGCTCCATGACGTAGAACGAGGCGCCGATGACGGTGTCGTCGCTGCACGCGGCCAGCATCAGGGGCACGGGCACGGCGGTGTCGGCGAGCGCGTCCATGACGCGGAACTCCCGCGCCATGTCGTGGGCGGTGGCGAGGACGTGGCCAAGGGGAGGCCGCCTCACGATGACGCGGGTGGTGCCGTCGGTGACGCGATAGGTCAGGTTGCTCTTGCCGCCGGCGACGACCTCGGCGGTCAGCGGGCCCTCGAGCAGGCCGGGCGCGGCGGTGCCGAGCCAGTCGTGCAGTGCGGCGAGGTCGAGACCCGGGGGGTTGGGGCCGTGCTGCGGCTGCTCGGTCATGAGGAGGCTCCTGCGTCGTAGACGACCCGGCCGATGGTCGAGCCGTCAGCGAGCCGCTGCACCCCGTCGGCGACGGCACCGAGGGTGACCCGCTCGCTCACGAGGGGGTCGATCAGACCCTCGTCGACCATGCGGGTGAGGTCGGCGTGGCACTCACCGATCAGCTGCGGCATGACCTTGGCGTAGAGGCCCCAGTGCAGGCCGAGGATGGTGTAGTTCTTCACCAGCGCGTGGCCGAGCGGCGGCGTCTGGATGGTGCCGCCGGCGAAGCCGATGACCACGATGCGGCCCTCGAAGGCGATGCACTTCGTCGACCGGTCGTAGGTCGAGCCGCCGACCGGGTCGTAGACCACGTCGGCGCCCCGGCCCCCGGTCTCGCGCTTGACGACCTCGACGAAGTCCTCGGTGTGCCGGTCGATCACGACGTCGGCGCCGAGGTCGCGGGCGACCTGGGCCTTGGCCGGTCCACCGACGACACCGATGACCCGGGCGCCGGCCGCCTTGCCGAGCTGGACGGCGGCGCTGCCGACGCCGCCGGCGGCGGCGTGGACGAGCAGGGTCTCACCGGCTTGGAGGTGGGCGCGGCGGTGCAGGCCGAACCAGCCGGTCTGGTAGCCGATGAAGAACCCGCCGGCCTGCGCATCGGTGAGCCTCGTCGGCGCCGGGAGGACGGCGCGCGCCTCGACGACCGACTGCTCGGCGAAGGCGCCGTGGGGGATGACCGAGCTGCCGATGATGCGGTCACCGACGGCCAGGCCGGGCCGCGTCTCGACGCCGGGGCCGAGCTCGAGCACCTCGCCGCACAGCTCGACGCCGGGGGTGAAGGGCAGGTTCGGCTTGACCTGGTAGAGCCCGCGGCACATGAGGGCGTCGGGGAAGTTGGCGGCGGAGGCCAGCACCCGGACGCGCACCTGGCCCTCGCTGAGCGTCGGCTCGGGGAGGTCGACCAGGCTCATGACGTCACGGGGTTCGCCGAGGGCGGTGACCTGCCAGGCCTTCATGCTGTTGCCTCCGTGGGGGACTCGGGTGTGGTGCCGGCGCTGGTCGTGCCGAGGACCGTGTCGAGCTTGGCCTGGAGGCGGCCCATGCCGCCGAGCCAGCGGTCGGGGTCTGCGGCGCGGGCGCGGTAGTAGTCGGCGACCTGCGGGTGGGGGAGCACCAGGAACGGGTCGCCCTGCAGGGCCTGCCAGACGGTCTCGGCGACCTCGGTGGGCTCGAGGGCGCGGTCGTGCGAGAGCAGGTCCTTCAGCGGGCCCGAGTCGTCGAGCATCCTGGTGTTGACGCCCTGCGGGCAGATCGCCTGCACGACGATACCCCTGTGGGAGTAGGTCGCTCGCAGCCACTCGGCGAAGGCGACGGCGCCGTGCTTCGTGACGCTGTAGGGCGCGCTGCCGAGCATCGTCAGCAGCCCGGCGGCCGAGGCGGTGACGACGAGTCGGCCCTGGCCGCGCTCGAGCCACCCGGGCACGAGTGCGCGGGCGGCCCGCACGTGGGCCATGACGTTGACCTCCAGGGCCGTGGCCCACTGGGCCTCGCTCGACTCCAGGCCCTTGCCGCCCTCGACGCCGGCGTTGGCGAAGAAGACGTCGATGTCACCGACGGCCGCGTGGGCTGCCTCGACGAGGGCCGCGACCCCGGCCTCGGTGGCGCAGTCGCCGGCGAAGGCCGTGACCTGCTCGCCGAGGGCGTCGGCGACCTCGGCGACCGAGGGGTCGACGTCGGCGACGACGACTCGGAAGCCCTCTGCGACAAGGCGTTCCGCGATGGCACGGCCGATGCCCCCGGCCGCGCCGGTGACGACGGCGGTGGAGCCGGCGGCATACGGCATCAGACGCCGCCGGTCATCGTGATGCCACCGTCGAGCACCATGGTCTGGCCGGTGATCCACGCCGCGTCGTCCGAGAGCAGGAAGGCGACGGCGGCGCCGATGTCGTCGGGCTCGCCCAGGCGCTTGAGCGGGTAGGCGGCGGCGACCTCCTCCTCGCGGCCCTCGTAGAGGGCGACAGCGAACTTCGTCTTGACCACGGCGGGGGCGACGGCGTTGACCCGGATGGTCGGGCCGAGCTCGACCGCGAGCTCCTGCGTCAGGTGGATGAGCATCGCCTTGCTGGCGCCGTAGAACGCGATGCCGGGCGCGGGCCGCAGGCCCGCGACGGACGCGACGTTGACGACGGCGCCGCCGTGCGCGGCGAAGGCGGCGGCATACGCCTTCTGCACCCACGACAGAGCGGCGATGTCGTTGACCTCGACGATCTTGCGGGCGGCCGCGAGGTCGAGCTGCATCAGGGGGCCGTAGGCAGGGTTGATGCCCGTGTTGTTGACCAGGAAGTGGAGCCCGCCGTAGGCGTCGATGGCCGTGGCGATCGCCTCGTCCTGGTGCGCGGCGTCGTCGCCGGGGCCGGCCACGGCGATCGCGTGCTCGGGGCCGCCGAGCTGCGCGACCGCCGCGTCGAGGGCCTCCTGCTTGCGGGCGGTGACGACCACCCGGGCGCCGTCGTCGACCAGGCGCTGCGCGATGGCCAGCCCGATCCCTCGGCTGGCTCCGGTGACGATGGCGGTCTTCCCGTCGAAACGACCCATGGACTCTCCTCGTTGAGCGTGCTGGCGTGCTGGCGCCGACTAAGCGCTCGCTTACCTTGACCCAGGTGGGCGGCTGGCGTCAACCGCCCGGGGCTCCCGGACCCCTGCGAACCCGCAACACGTGGGGATGGGGGAGGCGCACGGGAGCGCACGGGGGCTGCTCAGGCGGGGCGGCGGACCTTGCGCAGCAGCAGGGTGCCCATCCGCCCGGCGATGCGGACCACCGGGTCGACGAGCTCACCCACCTCGGTGATCTCGAGCAGGGCGGCCAGGGTGAGGTAGAAGAGCACGAAGACGCCGCCGCCGACGAGCAGGGGGATCAGCGCCTCGAGCCGGCCGTCGCCGAGGATGCGGTGGAACCCCAGCACGACCAGCCAGGCGACCAGGCCGGAGATCGCCGACGCGACCCCGACCCGCAGGTACGAGCGCACGATGGCCCGCCCACCGAGGCGGCCGATCCGCGCCCGGATGATCCACAGGCCGAAGATCGAGCTGAGCACGTTGCTGACGACGATGCCGCCGGCGATGACGGCCACGACGTACTCCGCCGGGCAGAAGAGCCACGCGCAGATGTTGATGACCGTGGCGCTGCCGGTGAGGACGCACTGCTCGGTGAGGGCCATGCGCCCGTCGTCGTGCGCGTAGAGGTAGCGCTGGTTGAGCACGTCGATGCCGAAGGGCACCACGCCCAGGGCCATGGTGGCCAGCACCAGCGCCGTCGGGCCGGGGTAGGAGTGGAAGAGCAGGCTGCAGATGGGCAGGGCGAAGACCAGCAGCACGACCGACATCGGCAGGGTCAGAGCGGTGGGGATGGTGAGCCCCCGGACGTAGTCGCGGCGCAGCGCCGGCAGGTCGTGGCGCTGGGCGGCCGCCGAGATGCGGGGATACATCGCGGTGATGAAGGACAGCGCGACGAAGGAGTGCGGCATCTGGAAGACCAGCAGGGCGCTGGAGTAGACGGTGAGACCGGCGACGAAGCTGCTGGGGCTCTGCTGGTCGGACGCGTTGGTCATGATGCGCGACGCGAGGATGAAGCCGACCTGTGAGACGGTCAGGGCGGCGAACGCCCAGCGCGCGATGACCGACGCCTGACCGAGCCCGACCCCGCGCAGCCCGAAGCGGGGCGTGAAGCGGAAACCGCTGCGGTAGAGCGGATAGAGCAACACGACACCCTGCACGGCGATGCTCGCCGTGGCCGTGCCACCGAGCCACCAGACCATCGACGGGGTCCAGTCGCCGACCGCCGCCTGTCGGGGGAAGAGCACGAGGAACGACACCAGCCCGGCGATCGCGACGACATTGGCGATGGCGGGCGACCAGCCGAAGGCGAGGAACCGCCCCCGGGCTCCGAGCACCTGTCCGAGCAGGGCGTAGATGCCGTAGAAGAAGATCTGCGGCAGCGTGATCAGGGCGAAGAAGACCGCGAGGTCGAGGGTCTGCCCGCTGAAGTCGGTGAGCAGGCGCATCAGCAGGCCAGCAGCGGCCGTGCACACGATGGTCACGAGCAGGATGGCGCCGCCGCCGACGGTGAGGATGCGGTCGGTGAACTCGCGCCCGCCGTCGGGGTGGTCGGCCGCCTTGACCAGCTGGGGGATGAGCACGGAGTTGAGCACGCCGCCCGCGATGATCATGTAGATGACGTTGGGCAGGGTGTTGGCGGCGGTGAACGCGTCTCCCGAGAGCGACAGGCCGACCACCGCGACGATGAGCGACTGCCGGATGACGCCCAGCACCCGCGAGACGATCGTGCCCGACGCCATCGCGAGGCTGCTGCGCGCGATGCTGGGCGCGGGCGCGGCGCGCTGTGCCGTGGCCTCGGACACGATCGGGGTGGCACCGGTCTCGGGCTGGGAGGGCACGGGGGCACGCGGCGTACCAGTCGTGCCCGTGGCTCCCTCACCCGTCGTCGCCTGCGTCATCGCTCAATCCTGCATCAGCGCGGCGACCGCAGCGGCCGTCGCCCGCCGGTCGGCGCGTCCCACCCGGGCCTCGACGACCCGCAGCCCGCGGCACTCGTCGGCCAGCGCACGGCGCAGCGACGTGACGTCGTCCACCCGCTCGTAGGCCGTGTGGCTGGCGGCGCAGAGCGCCTCCAGGTCGACACCGTGCGGCGTCGCGAAGACCCGCTCGAACGCGGGGGCGAAGGCGTCCGAGCCCTGCTCGAGGCCGGCGAAGATCGAGCCGCCGTCGTCGTTGACCACCACGAGCGTCAGGTCGGGGCGGGGCTCGTCGGGCCCGAGGAAGAGACCGGTGGCGTCGTGCAGGAAGGTCACGTCACCGAGCAGGGCCAGGCTGCGGCGCGGAACGCCGTCGTGGCGGGGGCGGGCCAGCGCGACGCCGATGGCCGTCGAGACCGTGCCGTCGATGCCGGCGAGGCCCCGGTTGCCGACGACGAGCCGGTGCTCGCCGGGTGGGTAGGGGGCCATGACGAGGTCGAGGTCGCGCACCGGGTTGGAGGAGCCGACGACGAGGGTCGTACCCGCCGTCGTCGCGGCGCAGACCTCGCGGGCGACCTGGAGCGCGTGCAGCGGCGGCAGGTCGTCGACCAGGGCGTCGACGCGGTCGCCGAGCTGCCGGTCGGCCGCCTGCCACGCGGCGAGCCAGTCGGCGTCGGCCTCGGAGGGGGTGGTGTCGTCGGGCACGGACGGCACGGCCTCGAGGTGGGCGGCGACCCGCCCCGGGTCGGTGACCACCCCACCCGGCCCGGGCGCGGCGAGCACCTCGAGACCGGCCCGGGCGATCAGCCGCGTGATCGGGCGCGACAGGGTCGGGTGGCCGACGACCACTACGCGCTGCACCTCCTCACCGAGGGGGCCCCCGAGGAGCAGGCGGTAGGTGCGGATCGCGTTGGTGCCGGCCCGCGACCCCGACGTGGGCTCGGCGAGCAGGGGCCAGCCCATGCGCTGGGCCAGGATGCGGGCAGCCGGGCCGGCGTCGTCACCGGCGACGACGACCGTGCGGGGGCCGGCCGTGATGGGGGGGCCGGCCGCGAAGCGGGGGCCGTCGGTGCGGCGCCGAGCCGAGGCGCCGGGGTGCGGCGGGACGTCGGGCCACCAGCTGGCCTCGTCGGGGTCGGGCAGCAGCGGCTCGCCGAGCTGGAGGTTGAGCTGGCTGGGGCCGCGGCGCAGACCCGCGCGCGTCACGGCGGCGACGAGCTCGTCATCGGTGGTCGCCTCGGTGAGGTCGTCGCACGGGGCGAAGACCCCGAAGATCCCCGCCTGCGTGGTGGTCTGGCTCGCACCGCTTCCCCGCAGGGCGTCGGGGCGGTCGGCGGACAGCACGATGACGGTGCGCCCGCTGTGGTGGGCCTCCATCACCGCCGGCAGCAGGTTGCCGACCGCGGTCCCTGACGTCATCACCACCGCCACCGGGTGGCGGGAGCCGACGTGCAGGCCCAACGAGAGGAAGCCGGCCGTGCGCTCGTCGAGGCGCACGTGCAGGCGCAGGTCGCCGGCGCGGTCGGCGGCATACAGGGCGAGGGCGAGGGGGGCCGAGCGCGAGCCGGGCGAGAGCACGACATCCGCGACCCCCACCGCGGTGAGGGCCTGCAGGAGCCGCGTCGCACGCTGGGCCGAGGTCACGACGGTCGAGTATGTCGCACTGACCTGCGTGCGCCGCTGGCTGCTCGTCTAGGGTGCGGGCATGGGGTTCTTCGACCGCCTCCGACCCGGCGCCGACGCCGGTCAGGCACCGCCGGGCGCCGGTGCGCCCGACCGGGCTCCGGACGAAGCAGCGAGCCCCGATCGCCCGGCTCGCGTCGAGCAGCTCGAGTGGCTCGAGGAGTCGGCCCGCGACCTCGTGTCGCCCGCGTTCCTGGGCCACGACGACGTGCACGAGGCGTTGCTCGAGCAGTACGTCGAGGACGACGAGCTCGACCTCACCGAGGGTGACGTGGGCTCGGTGCTCGAGCGGGTGTGGGCCGAGCGGCTGCAGCAGGAGGCCGGGTGGACCGACGAGGGCGACTACACCCGGGTGGCAGCGGCGTTCGCCGCCCTCGAGGCCGACGGCATCGTGGCCCGGATGGGCTTCACCTGCTGCCAGACCTGCGGGCACGCCGAGATCGGCGACGAGGCGGGGCCGTCGTCGCGCGGCTACGTGTTCTTCCACGAGCAGGACGCCGAGCGGCTGGGGCCGGGGGGCAGCGACCTCTTCCTGGCCTACGGGGGGTTCGAGGCGCCCCCCGAGGTCGTCGCGGGCGAGGTGGTCGCGGCGCTCACGGCCCAGGGGCTCACCGTCGAGTGGGACGGCACGACGGCGGCGCGGGTCATGGTCACGGGCGTCGACTGGCGCAAGCGGGTGCCGCGGACCTGACGCGCTCGGGTGAGCCACACAGGGTGGAGGCATGGAGCTGCGCATCTTCACCGAACCCCAGCAGGGCGCCTCGTACGACGAGCTGCTCTCCGTCGCCCGCACGACCGAGGACTGTGGGTTTGCCGCGTTCTTCCGCTCCGACCACTACCTCGCCATGGGCGGTGACGGGCTCCCCGGCCCCACCGACGCCTGGGCCGGTATGCCGCGGCTGGCGCCGAGCGCGTCTACCTCCAGGTGCTCGACCTGCACGACCTGGAGCACCTCGCGCTGGTGGCGAGCGAGGTCATGCCCCAGGTCTGAGCGCGCGGGGTCAGGGGTCGACTCAGCGTCGACCTCGCCCGGGCGGCTGCCCTCAGGTGGCGGTGAGGGCGTCGCGCATCGGCACGAGCTTGGCGTCGGACTCGGCCACCTCGGCGTCAGGATCGGAGCCGGCGACGATGCCGCACCCGGCGAAGAGCCTGATGCCGCGGGGGTCCTCGTCGTCGAAACGGCCACAGCGCAGCGCGATGCCCCACTCGCCGTCACCGGTGGCGTCCATCCAGCCGACCGGCCCGGCATACCGGCCGCGGTCGAGGTCCTCGAGCTCGGCGATGAGCGCCACCGCCGCCTCGGTGGGTGTGCCGCCGACCGCGGCCGACGGGTGCAGCGAGGCAGCCAGCCCCAGCGACGTGACCTCGTCTGAGCTGACCCCCGCCACGTCGGTCGCGAGGTGCATGACGTTGCTCAGGTGCAGCACGAAGGGCGACTCGGGCACGTTCATCGACGAGCAGTGCGGCGCGAGGGCGTCGGCGACCGAGCGCACGGCGTACTCGTGCTCCTCGAGGTCCTTGCTCGAGCGGGCGAGCGACCCTGCGAGCGCGACGTCGGAGGCGTCGTCGCCGGTGCGGCGGATGGTGCCGGCGAGCACCCGCGAGGTCACCAGGCCCTGGTCGCGCCGCACGAGCAGCTCGGGGGTCGCCCCCACCAACCCCGCCACACTGAAGGTCCATGTCGTGTCGTACCGCAGCGCCAGCTGCTGCAGCACCCAGCGCGCATCGATGGGGGTCGAGCTGCGCACGTCGAGGTCGCGGGCCAGGACGACCTTGTCGAGGTCGCCCCGGGTGATGCGGTGCACGGCCTCGGCGACACTGGCCGCCCAGCGCGTGGGGTCCTGCACGCCGTCGGAGAAGGCGATGTCGGTGGGAGCCACCGGGGCCTGCGTCGGGCCCACGACCGGCAGCGTCGTCAGTGCCGGCTCGACCCCGGCGGTCGTCACCCACCACCGACCACCACGGTGCCCGACGGTGACCGCGGGGACGACGAGCTGGGCCAGGTCGGTCGAGTCGTCGGCGAAGGGGAAGGACCCGAAGGCCACCGCCCCACTGCCGGGCAGGCGCACCTCGTCGCGCACGACGGCGTGGCCCGCCGTGGCGGTCCACCACTCCTGGGCTGCCGAGAAGCGCTCGGGTCCGCTGGTCTCGCACGTCGCCGCGCGCCCCCACCCCACCAGGCCCTCGCCGCGCCTGACCCACGAGAAGAGCTCACTGGCGGGGAGGGCGGGAAGCAGGTCGAGCAGCGGGCCGGGGTCGGCGACGAGGAAGGACCTCACGACCAACGGGCCGGCTGCGGCAGCAGTCGGCTCGGGTGCGAGGGCGGTGGACATCACCCACAAGCGTACGGCGACCCCCCTCTCCCGTCCGGTGCGTAGGACGCCGGACGAGGAGAGGTGCGCGACGTCACAGCCTGACGCCGTCAGGCTCCTGGCACCGCCCACGGCGGACGGCCGCACGCTGCATGCGGGAGAATGGGGGCATGAGCCGCGCCAGCCTGGACAAGCAGCCCGCCGAGGTCGCCACGATGTTCGACGGGGTCGCCGAGAAGTACGACCTGACCAACGACGTGCTGTCGCTCGGCCAGGACCGCGCCTGGCGCCGCGCCACCGTCGCTGCGGTCGAGGCCCGCCCCGGCCAGACGGTGCTCGACATCGCGGCCGGCACGGGCACGAGCTCGGAGCCCTTCGCCGACGCCGGTGTGCGGGTCGTGCCCGCCGACTTCTCGGTGGGGATGCTGCGCGTCGGCCACCGGCGCCGCCCCGACCTCGCCTTCACCGCCGCCGACGCGATGCGGCTGCCCTTCGCCGACGACTCCTTCGACGCCGTGACCATGTCGTTCGGCCTGCGCAACGTCTCCGACATGCAGGCCGCGCTCGCCGAGTTCCTCCGGGTGACGAAGCCGGGCGGGCGCCTGGTCGTGTGCGAGTTCAGTGCCCCGACCAACCCGGCCTTCCGCACCGTCTACACCAACTACCTCATGCGCGCGCTGCCGCCGATCGCCCGGCGCACCTCGAGCAACCCCGACTCCTACGTCTACCTCGCCGAGTCGATCCGGGCCTGGCCGGCGCAGCGCGAGCTCGCCGAGTCGATCGCCGCGACCGGCTGGGGCGAGGTCACCTGGCGCAACCTCACGGGCGGGATCGTCGCGCTGCACCGGGCCACCAAGCCGCTCGCCTGAGCGGCTCCATCCGCACTCCGGCAGGGGGCCGGCCCCGCAACTGACACCTCCCGCGCACGGGCTTAGACTCGTCCAGACGTTCGTGAAGATCTTCACAAGCAGCGAAGGCACCCCCCGACGATGACCACCAGCACCCGCTCAGGCACCCCCGGCCCGACCTCCACGCAGGGACCGAGCGCCGACGTGATCGTGGTCGGTGCCGGCCCCGGGGGCAGCGCCACCGCTGCCTACCTGGCCGACCACGGCCTCGACGTGGTGCTCCTCGAGAAGTCGACCTTCCCCCGCGACAAGATCTGCGGCGACGGACTGACCCCGCGGGCCACCAAGGAGCTGACCTCGCTCGGTGTCGACACCAGCGACTGGCAGCGCACGGCCGGCCTGCGGATCAAGGGCGGCGGGCACACCCTGCAGCTCGACTGGCCGCAGACCTCGACCTTCCCCGGCCACGGCTTGGTGCGCACCCGCGCGATGCTCGACGAGACCCTCGCGCGGCACGCGGAGCACAAGGGCGCCCTGCTCCAGGAGCGCACCAGCGTCACGGCGCCGGTCCGCGACCCCGGTGGCCGGGTCACCGGCGTCACGGCCAAGCGGCTCGACGAGCGCGGCCGCGACACCGGCGAGACGATCACCTACCGCGCCCCCGTCGTGGTGGCCAGCGACGGCGTCTCCTCCCGCCTCGCGACCTCCGTCGGCCGCCCCAAGCGCGACGACCGCGTGATGGGCGTCGCCGTCCGTGCCTACTACCGCACGCCGCGCCGCGACGACTTCATGGAGAGCCACCTGGAGCTCTGGACCCGCGACGACAGCGGCAAGCGCATCCTGATGCCCGGCTACGGCTGGCTCTTCCCCCTCGAGGACGGCCGCACCAACGTCGGCCTGGGCACCCTCGACACCACCTCGGCCTTCCGCAAGACCGACTTCAAGGACGTCATGCGGCGCTGGGTCGCCGACATCGACGCCGACTGGCACCTCGAGCACGACGAGTCGGCCGGTCCCATCCGGGGCGCCGCCCTGCCCATGGGCTTCAACCGCACCCCGCTGTATGCCGACGGCCTCGTCCTCGTCGGCGACGCCGGTGGCATGGTCAACCCCTTCAACGGCGAGGGCATCGACTACGCCCTCGAGGCAGCCCGCATCGGGGCCGAGGTCATCGCGCAGGCCCTGGCCCGCCCGAGCGACGCCCAGCGCGAGCGGGTGCTCGCGGGCTACCCGCGGGCGATGAAGGACGAGCTGGGCGGCTACTTCACGCTCGGCCGCTGGTTCGCCCACGCGATCGGGCAGCCCGAGATCATGCGCCTGGCCACGAAGTACGGCCTGCCGCGCACGACGATGATGCGCTTCCTGCTCAAGGTGATGGCCAACCTGCCCGAGCAGCGCGGCGGCCGGGTCGGCGACCGCCTCATCCACGCGATGTCGTCGATCGCCCCCGACGCGTGAACGCCCCCACCCCCGGGGCGCAGCGCCCGTTCCGCGAGCCCCCTAGGATGGGGTCGCTCGACCGGAACCAGTCCCCAGATCTATCCGCGGCGCCCCGAGCGCGACGACCCGGATGCCAGAGAGGCACGCGATGACCAACGAGTGGATCCCGCTCCTGTTCCTGCTGGCCCTCGGCTTCGGCTTCGCCCTCCTGTCGGTCGGCACCAGCCTCGTCGTCGGCCCGAAGCGCTACAACCGCGCCAAGCTCGAGGCCTACGAGTGCGGCATCCAGCCGACCCCGCAGGCCGTCGGCGGCGGTCGCGTGCCGATCAAGTACTACATCACGGCGATGTTGTTCATCGTCTTCGACGTGGAGAGCATCTTCCTCTATCCGTTCGCCGTGGCGTTCAACCAGCTGGGACTGTTCGCGCTCGTCGAGATGGTCCTGTTCATCCTCACCGTGTTCGTCGCCTACGCCTACGTCTGGCGTCGGGGCGGGCTGGACTGGGACTAGGAGAAACACATGGGAATCGAAGAGAAGCTGCCGGCAGGTTTCCTGCTCACCTCGATCGAGAACCTCGCCGGCTACATGCGCAAGACGTCCATGTGGCCCGCGACCTTCGGTCTGGCCTGCTGTGCCATCGAGATGATGGCGGTCGGCACCCCCGACTACGACATCGCCCGCTTCGGTATGGAGCGCTTCGCCGCGACTCCGCGCCAGGCCGACCTGATGATCGTGGCCGGACGGGTGAGCCAGAAGATGGCGCCGGTCGTGCGCCAGGTCTACGACCAGATGAGCGAGCCCAAGTGGGTCATCTCGATGGGTGTCTGCGCGAGCTCGGGCGGCATGTTCAACAACTACGCCATCGTCCAGGGCGTCGACCACATCATCCCGGTCGACATCTACCTTCCGGGCTGCCCGCCGCGCCCGCAGATGCTGCTCAACGCGATCCTCACGCTGCACGACGAGATCCTCAAGATGCCGCTCGGGGTCGACCGGGTCACGGCGGCCCAGGCGGCCGAGGCCGCCGCCATGGCCGCCACCCCGACCCATGCCATGAAGGGGCTGCTCGCCTGATGGCCGACGACACCAGCCCCGGCATCCCCGGCACGGAGGCGGCGCAGGAGCACGGCGACGTCGTCGTGCGTCGACGGGACGTCGACACGACCCCGGTCGTGATCGCCGAGCGCGACGGCATGTTCGGCGCGACCCAGGGCGCCGACACGACCGGCTACGGCGGTCTCAAGACCCCCGTGCTCCTCCCCGGGGCCACGGCCCGGCCCTACGGCGGCTGGTTCGACGAGGCGGCCGACGCCCTCGAGCGGGCCCTCGTCGGCGGCAGCGCCTCGATGGCCGAGGCCATCGAGCGGGTGGTCGTCGACCGCGGTGAGATGACGCTCTTCGTGCGCCGCGAGCACCTCCTCGAGGTCGCCCGCACGCTGCGCAACGACCCGGCCCTCCGGTTCGAGATCTGCACCGGTGTCTCTGGGGTCAACTATCCCGACGAGACCGGCCGCGAGCTGCACGCGGTCTACCACCTCCTGTCGATCACCAACGGCAGCAAGCGGATCCGCGTCGAGGTCACCTGCCCCGACGCCGATCCGCACATCCCGTCGGTGGTCGAGGTCTATCCCGCCAACGACTGGCACGAACGTGAGACGTGGGACATGTTCGGCATCCAGTTCGACGGCCACCCTGCGCTGACCCGCATCCTGATGCCCGACGACTGGCCGGGACACCCGCAGCGCAAGGACTACCCCCTCGGCGGGATCCCCGTCGAGTACAAGGGCGCCACCATCCCACCGCCCGACCAGCGGAGGTCGTACTCCTGATGACCACGACAACTGACCCCTACGCCACCTCCGGCGCCGACGAGCAGGCCGCCGAGGGCGCCCACGTCTTCAACGCCACGGGCGGTGACTGGGACGACCTCGTCGACGAGGCCACCTCGCTGCACGAGGAGCGGATCGTCGTCAACATGGGCCCGCAGCACCCGTCGACCCACGGCGTGCTGCGCCTGATCCTCGAGCTCGACGGCGAGACGGTGACCGAGACCCGCGCGGGGATCGGCTACCTGCACACCGGCATCGAGAAGAACATGGAGTTCCGCACCTGGACGCAGGGGGTGACGTTCTGCACCCGCATGGACTACCTCACCCCGATGTTCCAGGAGACGGCCTACTGCCTCGCCATCGAGAAGCTGCTCGGCATCACCGAGCAGATCCCCGAGCGCGCCTCGATCATCCGGGTGCTCATGATGGAGCTCACCCGGATCAGCTCGCACTTCGTGGCCGTGGGCACCGGGGGCATGGAGATGGGGGCCACGACGGTCATGACCGTCGGGTTCCGCGAGCGCGAGCGCGTCCTCAAGATCATCGAGATGGTCACGGGTCTGCGCATGAACAACGCCTACATCCGCCCCGGCGGCGTCTCGCAGGACCTGCCCAAGGGCGTCTACAGCGAGATCACCGACATGGTCAGCGAGCTGCGGGTCGGTCTGCACGAGTTCGAGCTGCTCCTGACCGAGAACCCGGTCCTCAAGGGCCGGACGGTCGACGTCGGCTACCTCGACCTCACCGGCTGCATGGCGCTCGGCATGACGGGACCGGTGCTCCGCTCGACCGGACTGCCGCACGACCTGCGCAAGTCGGCGCCCTACTGCGGCTACGAGACCTACGACTTCGACGTCATCACTCGCGACACCTGCGACGCCTACGGGCGCCTGCGGATCCGTCTCGACGAGATCAAGGAGTCGATGCGCATCGTCGAGCAGACGGTCACCCGGCTCGAGGCCACCGAGGGGCAGCCGGTCATGGTCGCCGACCGCAAGATCGCCTGGCCCGCCCAGCTCTCCGTGGGCACCGACGGTCAGGGCAACTCCCTCAACCACATCCGAGAGATCATGGGCGAGTCGATGGAGTCGCTCATCCACCACTTCAAGCTGGTGACCGAGGGCTTCAGGGTGCCGGCCGGTCAGGTCTACGTCGCGGTCGAGAGCGCCAAGGGCGAGCTCGGCTGCCACCTGGTCTCCGACGGCGGCACCCGGCCCTACCGGGCGCACTTCCGTGACCCCTCGTTCAACAACCTGCAGGCCTCGGCCGCGATGTGCGAGGGTGGCCAGATCGCTGACGTCATCGTGGCCGTCGCGTCCATCGACCCCGTCATGGGAGGAGTGGACCGCTGATGTCCACCAGTCACGACCTGTCCGCTCCGCAGACCGCTGCCGGCCACCTGACCGTCAGCGAGGAGAGCCGGGCCCCCTACCCCGCGCAGGTCGAGGCGCAGCTGCGCGCCGACGCCGCACTGGTGATCGCGCGCTACCCCGTGGCCCGCTCGGCGCTGCTGCCGCTGCTGCACCTCGTGCAGAGCATCGACGGCTACGTCTCCGGCCGCGGGATCGCGCTCTGCGCCGAGCTGCTCGACCTCGAGACCGCCGAGGTCAGCGGGGTCGCGACCTTCTACACCCAGTACAAACGCCACCCCAACGGCGAGTTCACCGTCGGCGTCTGCACCAACACGCTGTGCGCGATCATGGGTGGCGACCTCATCTGGGAGTCGGTCAGCGAGCACCTCGGCATCGGGCACGACGAGACGACCGCCGACGGCAAGATCACCCTCGAGCGCGTCGAGTGCAACGCCGCCTGTGACTACGCCCCCGTCGTCATGGCCAACTGGGAGTTCTTCGACAACCAGTCGCCGGCGTCGACCAGGCAGCTGGTCGACGACCTGCGGGCCGGCAAGACGGTGCGCCCGACGCGCGGCCCGAGCCGGGTCTGCTCCTTCAAGCAGGTCTCGCGCGTGCTCGCCGGCTTCCCCGACGGCCTCGCCGACGAGGGTGTCGGCGCCGGTCCGGCCTCGCTCGAGGGCCTCGGCGTGGCCAAGGCCAACGGCTGGCGCGCTCCCGGCGAGGACAGCGCGACCGGCGACACCCCCAGCAACGCCCCCGACGAGGCGCCCGGCGATTCGACTGCCCGTTCGGGCAAGGACAAGGAGGCGGGGCTGTGAGCACCGCACTGACCCCGATCCTCACGAAGTTCTGGGACCACCCCCAGTCGTGGACCCTCGCGACCTACGAGGACAATGAGGGCTACCAGGGCCTGAAGAAGGCCCTGGGCATGTCCCAGGCCGACCTGGTGACGATGACCAAGGAGTCGGGCCTGCGTGGCCGCGGAGGCGCCGGCTTCCCCACCGGCATGAAGTGGGGCTTCCTGCCCCCGCCCGACGGCGGCCCCCGCTACCTCGTGGTCAACGCCGACGAGTCCGAGCCGGGCACCTGCAAGGACACGCCGCTGATGATGGCGGCCCCGCACTTCCTCATCGAGGGCATGGCCATCACGTCGTACGCCATCGGCTGCACGCACGCCTTCATCTACCTGCGCGGCGAGATCGTGCACGTCTACCGCCGGCTCATGCGCGCCGTCGAGGAGGCGTATGCCGCAGGCCACCTCGGCACGAACATCCACGGCTCGGGCTTCGACCTCGACATCACCGTGCACGCCGGCGCCGGCGCCTACATCTGCGGTGAGGAGACGGCGCTGCTCGACTCGCTCGAGGGTCGTCGCGGTCAACCGCGTCTCAAGCCCCCGTTCCCGGCCGTGGCCGGCCTCTACGCGCGACCCACCGTCGTCAACAACGTCGAGAGCATCGCGTCGGTCCCGCCGATCCTGCTCCACGGCTCCGAGTGGTTCAAGGCGATGGGCACCGAGAAGTCCACCGGCTTCGGCATCTTCAGCCTCTCCGGCCACGTCACGAGGCCCGGGCAGTACGAGGCCCCGCTCGGCATCACCCTGCGTGAGCTGCTCGAGATGGCGGGCGGGATGCGCGGCGGCAAGGATCTGAAGTTCTGGACGCCGGGCGGCTCGTCCACCCCGCTGTTCACCGACGAGCACCTCGACGTGCCCCTCGACTTCGAGTCGGTGGGTGCGGCCGGCTCGATGCTCGGCACCCGGGCCCTGCAGATCTTCGACACCACGACCTGCGTCGTGCGCGCCGTCGAGCGCTGGACCGACTTCTACAAGCACGAGTCGTGCGGCAAGTGCACCCCGTGTCGCGAAGGCACGTGGTGGCTCGCGCAGATCCTCGAGCGCCTCGAGCACGGCCCGGCCGGCGCGGCCACCGAGGCCGACTTCGACAAGCTGCTCGACATCTGCGACAACATCCTGGGTCGGTCGTTCTGTGCCCTGGGTGACGGCGCGACGTCACCGATCACGAGCAGCATCCAGTACTTCCGCGACGAGTTC
Organism: Dermatophilaceae bacterium Soc4.6; assembly: GCA_039889245.1. Taxonomy (NCBI): domain Bacteria; kingdom Bacillati; phylum Actinomycetota; class Actinomycetes; order Micrococcales; family Dermatophilaceae; species Dermatophilaceae bacterium Soc4.6. Next base: position 3,187,168 of record JAZGVH010000002.1, read on the forward strand.
CGCGACCACCTGTCGGTCGACGGCTGCCCGTTCGACCGCGACGCGTCGTCGTACTTCGCCGACGCCACGAAGGAGTCAGCGTCCGCATGACCACCACCCCCACGACCCCGGCCGTCGGCCCGACGACCAACAGCCCGGCGTCGGGCGGCAACTCGGTGAGCACCGGCGGCAACGCCTCGGTGCCCGCTGCCGTCGACGGGGTCAGCCTGACCATCGACGGGATAGCGGTCTCGGTGCCCAAGGGCACCCTGGTCATCCGAGCGGCCGAAGAGGTCGGGGTGGCGATCCCCCGGTTCTGCGACCACCCGCTGCTCGAGCCGGTCGGCGCCTGCCGACAGTGCCTCGTCGACATCGCGACCCCCGGCCCGGACGGCTCCTTCCGCCCGATGCCGAAGCCGCAGGCCTCCTGCACGATCACCGTGACCGAGGGCATGCGGGTCAACACCCAGCACACCTCCGCGGTGGCCGACAAGGCCCAGCACGGTCAGATGGAGTTCCTGCTCATCAACCACCCGCTCGACTGCCCCGTCTGCGACAAGGGTGGCGAGTGTCCCCTGCAGAACCAGGCGATGAGCAACGGTCGCGCCGTGTCCCGCTTCGAGGACGTCAAGCGCACTTACCCCAAGCCGATCAACATCTCCAGCCAGGTGCTGCTCGACCGCGAGCGCTGCATCCTCTGCGCCCGGTGCACCCGCTTCTCCGACCAGATCGCCGGCGACCCGTTCATCGCGCTCGTCGAGCGCGGTGCCCTCCAGCAGGTGGGTATCTACCAGGAGCAGCCGTTCGAGTCGTACTTCTCCGGCAACACCGTGCAGATCTGCCCGGTGGGTGCGCTGACCGGGGCGGCCTACCGCTTCCGCTCGCGTCCCTTCGACCTGATCTCCACGCCCACGGTCTGCGACGGCTGCGCCTCCGGGTGCGCCATCCGCACCGACCACCGTCGCGGGGTCGTCCTGCGACGGATGGCGGCCAACGACCCGGCGGTCAACGAGGAGTGGAACTGCGACAAGGGCCGGTGGGCCTTCACCTGGCCGACCCTCGCCGACCGGCTCACCACCCCGCTGGTGCGCGACGAGTCAGGCGAGCTGCGCGCCGCCGGCTGGCCCGAGGCCCTCGAGGTCGCCGCTGCCGGCCTGCGCAAGGCCCGCGCCGCGGCCGTGCTCGTCGGCGGTCGCGCAACCGCCGAGGACGCCTACGCCTACGGCAAGTTCGCACGAATCGCGTTGCAGACCAACGACATCGACTTCCGTGCCCGGCCCCACTCGGCCGAGGAGGCCGACTTCCTGGCCGCGCGCGTCGTCTCGACGGGCCCCGGTGGGGGAGGCGTGACCTACGCCGACCTGGAGGCCGCCCGTGCTGTGCTCCTCGTCGGCTTCGAGCCCGAGGACGAGTCACCCATCGTGTTCCTGCGGCTGCGCAAGGCCGTCCGCAAGACCGGCGCGTCGGTCGCCTCCGTGGCCCCGTACGCCAGCCGTGGCCTGCGCAAGCTCTCCGGCCTGCTGCTCCCCACCGCCCCGGGGCAGGAGGCCGCGACCCTGCGCGCGCTCGGTGACACCGACGCCGGTCGCGCCCTGGAGACCAGCCTCGCCGACGGCGGCATCGTCCTCGTGGGCGAGCGGCTGGCCTCCGTGCCCGGTGCGCTGACCGCCGCCGCCGCCCTGGCCGACCGCACGGGAGCCCGGCTCGCCTGGGTCCCGCGCCGAGCGGGGGAGCGTGGGGCGCTCGAGTCCGGCGCGCTCGGCTCGCTGCTGCCGGGCGGACGCCCGGTTGCCGACCCGGTGGCCCGGGCCGAGGTCGCCGAGGTCTGGGACAGCGTCGGTCTGCCCGACGCTCCGGCGCGTGACACCGCCGCGATCGTCGAGGCCGCCTGCAGCGGCGCGATCGGAGCCCTCGTCGTCGCGGGCGTCGACCCGGTCGACCTCGCGCTGCCGGGCGTCGAGGAGGCGCTGGCCAAGACCTTCGTCGTCTCGCTCGAGGTGCGCGAGTCGGCCGTGACCCGCGTCGCCGACGTCGTCCTGCCTGTCGCCCCGCCGTCGGAGAAGGTCGGCACCTTCGTCGACTGGGAGGGTCGACTACGACCCTTCGAGGCAGCCCTCCACACCAACGCGATGAGCGACCACCGGGTGCTCGACATGCTCGCCGCCGAGCTCGGGATCTTCCTCGAGACCAAGACCCAGGCCCAGATCCACGCCCAGTACGAAGAGCTGGGCCCTTGGGCCGGCGCGCGACCCACCCTCACCGACGCGCACGTGCCGACGCCCCCGGTGGTGCCCGGACAGCTCGTCCTCGCCACCTGGGCCCCGCTGCTCGACAAGGGCCGGATGCAGGACGGCGAGCCCTACCTCGCCGGCACCGCGCCCGTCGCGGTCCTGCGGATCGGCCCGGCCGATGCTGGGCGTCTGGGTGTCGGCGACGGCGCCCCCGTCACCGTCACGACCGCGCGCGGCTCCGTCCGGGTGCCCGCGCTGGTGACCCCCGACCTGCTCGAGGGGGTCGTCTGGCTCCCGACCAACTCCGAGGGCTGCGACGTCCGCGGTAGCCTCGGTGCGCTCGCGGGTGACCCGGTCACGGTGTCACCCGTCGTCTCCACGGTCAGTCGCCCGCTCGCTGCTTCGGAAGGTGCCCGCTGATGTCCACGTTCGCCTCGCTGGTCGGCGAGGTCCAGGCTGTCGCTGCCGCCGTCCCTGCCATCGACAACCCCTCCGCCGACTTCAGCGACACCCCGTGGTGGCTGTCGCTGATCAAGGTCCTGATGGCCTTCGTCTACCTCCTGCTGAGCACGCTGCTCGTCATCTGGTTCGAGCGTCGCGTCATCGGGCGCATGCAGCAGCGTCCCGGGCCCAACCGGGCCGGCCCCTTCGGCCTTCTCCAGACCCTGGCCGACGGCGCCAAGCTGATGCTCAAGGAAGACGTCACCCCGGCTGCCGCGGACAAGTTCGTCTTCACCCTGGCCCCGCTGATCTCGGCGACCATGGCCTTCGTGTCGTTCGCGATCATCCCCTTCGGGGACGAGGTCACGATGTTCGGCCACAGGACCCCGCTCCAGATCACCGACATGCCGGTCGCCGTGCTGCTCGTGCTCGCGGTCGCCTCGGTCGGTGTCTACGGCATCGTCCTCGCCGGCTGGTCGTCCGGCTCGACCTACCCGCTGCTCGGTGGGCTGCGCTCGACCGCCCAGGTCATCTCGTACGAGATCGCGATGGGCCTGGCCCTCGTGGCCGTCTTCATCTACAGCGGCTCGATGTCGACCTCGCAGATCGTGGCCGGCCAGGAGCGCCTCTGGTACTTCATCCCCGCCTTCTTCTCCTTCGCCGTCTACGTCGTGACGATGTTCGGCGAGACCAACCGCCTGCCCTTCGACCTCGCCGAGGGCGAGGGTGAGCTCACCGGTGGCTTCCACACCGAGTACTCCTCGATGCGCTTCGCGATGTTCTTCCTCGGCGAGTACATCAACATGTTCGTCGTGGCCGCCCTCGCCACCACCGTCTTCCTCGGTGGCTGGATGGCCCCCCCGTTCGTCGCCATGATCAACGGTGGCATGTTCAACCACGGCTGGTGGGGCGTGCTCTGGTTCACGGCCAAGCTGTGGTTCTTCATCTGGGGCTTCGTCTGGGTGCGAGGGTCGCTGCCGCGAGTGCGCTACGACCAGTTCATGCGCTTCGGCTGGAAGTTCCTCATCCCCTCCACGCTCGTGTGGGTCGTGGCCGTGGCCTTCATCCGCGGCTCGCAGAACGGATGGTTCGGTGACGGTAAGGTCGGCCTGCTCGGCCGCCAGTTCCCCGTACCCACCCTGGTGCTCGTCGGGGTCATCGCGGTGGTGGCGCTGGCGGTGGCCTGGGTCTACGACAACAAGCGCGCCGACGAGGAGGAGCGGTCCGCCGCCGAGCGGTTCCCCGCCGAGATCGACCCCTTCGCCGGCGGCTACCCGGTGCCGCCGCTGCCCGGGCAGCGACTGCGGGAGCCGGACCGCATCCCCGAGCCCGTGGGCGCCCCCGCCAGTCTCACCACCATCCCGGGCGACATCCCCGCCTCAACCGTGAAGGAGGACGCTCGTGGCTGACGACGCCACCACTGCGCCCACCGGAAGCTCCCTGCCCCCCGTGCCGCGCCCGTCCAGTCCGGCGCGCCCGGCCAGCGGGTCGAGCGAGCGGCCTACGCCGAGCGAGCAGCCCAAGTGGTACGCCCCCGTAGGCGGCTTCGGGGTGACGTTCGCGACGCAGTTCCGCACGGTGCTGACCGAGGAGTACCCCGAGAAGCCACGGGCCACCGCGCCGCGGTTCCACGGTCGCCACCAGCTCAACCGCCACCCCGACGGTCTCGAGAAGTGCATCGGTTGCGAGCTCTGCGCGTGGGCCTGCCCGGCCGACGCGATCCTCGTCGAGGGCGCGAGCAACGACGACACCGCGATCAGCGAGGGGGGCACCGGTCGCTTCTCGCCCGGTGAGCGCTTCGGCCGCGTCTACCAGATCAACTACCTGCGCTGCATCTTCTGCGGGCTCTGCATCGAGGCCTGCCCGACCCGGGCCCTGACGATGACCAACGACTACGAGCTGGCCGACAACAACCGGGCCGACCTGATCTTCACCAAGGACATGCTGCTCGCCCCGATGCAGCAGGGCATGCTGCCCTCGCCGCACCCGATGGTCGAGGGCATGGAGGAGCGCGACTACTACCTCGGCAAGGTCAGCGGAGCCACCAGCGCCCAGCGCGAGTGGGCGACGGAGCACGAGGCCGAGGTCGACTCGATCCGCCCCGAGAAGTACGCCCAGCCGCCACTGCGGGGCGGGGCCCGACTGCGGGCCGGTGCCAAGATCGGCCAGCCGACGACCGCCCCGTCGACCGCCGAGCCGGAGGGCACCCGATGACCGGCACCGGCGAGGCGATCGCCTTCTGGATCCTCGGCATCCTCATGGTCGCCGCCTCGCTCGGGCTGGTGTTCGCCCGCAAGGCGGTGCACGCCGCCCTGTGCATGGCGTTCGTCATGGTCAACCTGGGCGTCCTCTACATCATGGAGCAGGCCCAGTTCCTCGGCATCGTGCAGATCTTCGTCTACACCGGCGCCGTGATGATGCTCTTCCTCTTCGTGCTGATGCTCGTCGGCGTCGACTCGGCCGACTCGGTGGTCGAGACCATCCGCGGTCAGCGCTTCTGGGGCTGGGTGCTCTCGCTCGGCCTCGCGGGCGTCATGCTCTCGGCGCTCGGCAGCCTCACGCTCCCGGCCACGGTGGGGCTCGAGGCGGTCAACGCGGGCGCTGACGGCAGCGGCAACGTGTCGGGGGTGGCGCAGCTGATCTTCGGCAAGTACGTCTGGGCCTTCGAGATCACCTCGGCCCTGCTGATCACCGCTGCCATCGGGGCGATGGTGCTCGCGCACCGTGAGCGCCTCACGGCCAAGATCACCCAGCGCGAGTGGGCCGAGCGCAGGGTCCGCGAGAACCAGTACGTCGCCGGTCTTCCGGCGCCCGGTGTCTACGCCCGGCACAACGCCGTCGACACCCCGGCCCTGCTCCCCGACGGCACCCCCAGTGAGCTGTCCGTCTCGCGGGTGCTCGTCTCCCGCAACCAGGTCGCCCGTCCCGAGCGCTACAAGTCGCTGGAGCAGGCCATCGAGGTCGAGATCGAGGAGGGCAGCACCCGATGAGCCTCGTCTACTACGTCTACCTCTCGGCGATCCTCTTCTCGATCGGTGGTGCCGTGGTGCTGCTGCGCCGCAACGCCATCATCGTGTTCATGGGGGTCGAGCTGATGCTCAACGCCACCAACCTGGCCTTCGTCACCTTCGCGCGCGTCCACGGCACCCTCGACGGCCAGGTCATCGCCCTGTTCGTCATGGTCGTCGCGGCCGCCGAGGTCGTGGTGGGCCTGGCCATCATCATGGCGATCTTCCGCGCCCGCCGGTCGGCCTCGGTCGACGATGCCAACCTCTTGAAGCTTTAGGAGCGCCGAGGCTTGACTACTCTCACCGCGACAGGCGCGACATCGTACGCCTGGCTGCTCGTCGTGCTGCCGGCGCTCGGCGCCGCCGTGCTCCTCCTCGGGGGAAAGCGCACCGACAAGTTCGGCCCGCTGCTGGCGACCGCGCTGTCCTGGGCCTCGTTCGTCGTCGGGCTGCTCGTGGTCATCGCCATGGTGGGCCGCGCCGATGACCAGCGCGCGATGCACCTGCACCTCTTCCCGTGGTTCAGCGTGGGCTCGTTCACCCTCGACGCGGGGCAGCTGCTCGACCCACTGTCGATGGTCTTCGTCCTGCTCATCACCTTCGTCGGCTCCCTCATCCACGTCTACTCCCTCGGCTACATGGAGCACGACCCCGCCAAGCGGAGGTTCTTCGCCTACCTCAACCTGTTCGTGGCCGCGATGCTGCTGCTGGTCACGGCCGACAGCTACCTCCTGCTCTACGTCGGCTGGGAGGGCGTGGGCCTCGCGTCCTGGCTGCTGATCGGGTTCTGGAACCACAACCCGGCCTATGCCACGGCGGCCAACAAGGCCTTCGTGGCCAACCGGGTCGGCGACCTCGGGCTGTCGATCGCGATCATGATCATGTTCTTCCAGTTCGGGCACGTCGACTTCGCGTCGGTGTTCGCCGGGGCGGCCGGCGGCGCGAGCCAGCCCGCGCTGACGGCCATCGGCCTGATGCTGCTGCTGGGCGCCTGCGGCAAGTCGGCGCAGTTGCCCCTGCAGAGCTGGCTGGGTGACGCGATGGCCGGTCCGACGCCCGTGTCGGCGCTCATCCACGCGGCGACCATGGTCACCGCGGGCGTCTACCTCGTCGTGCGCAGCCACGTGATCTTCGAGGGCGCGCCGACCGCGCAGCTGCTCGTCGTCATCGTGGGCGCCATCACCCTGGTCTTCGGCGCGATCGTCGGCTGCGCCAAGGACGACATGAAGAAGGCCCTGGCCGCCTCGACCATGAGCCAGATCGGCTACATGATGCTCGCGGCCGGGCTCGGCCCGGTGGGCTACGCCTTCGCCATCGCTCACCTGCTCACCCACGGCTTCTTCAAGGCGGGGATGTTCCTCGGCGCCGGCTCGGTCATGCACGGCATGAACGACCAGGTCGACATGCGCCGGTTCGGCGGGCTGTTCTCGAGCATGCGGGTCACCGCCGTGACCTTCGGGCTCGGCTTCCTCGCGATCATCGGCTTCCCCTTCCTCTCCGGCTTCTACACCAAGGACGGCATCATCGAGGCCGCCTTCGTCGGTGAGGGCTGGCGGCCCTGGGTCTTCGGGCTCGCCGCCATGCTCGGGGCCGGGGTGACCGCGTTCTACATGTCGCGGCTCTACTTCATGACCTTCCTCGGCAAGAAGCGGTGGACCGACGACGTGCACCCGCACGAGTCACCCCTGACCATGACGATCCCCATGATGGTGCTGGCGGTCGGCTCGGTCGGGCTCGGTGCCGCCCTCGTGCCGACCGGCCTGATCAAGTCCTGGCTCGACCCGACCCTGGGCGTGGCCGAGGGCACGGAGGAGAACCCCGTGCTCGCCCCGCTGCTGATCACCGCCCTGACGATGGTGCTCCTCGTCGCGGGGGTCGCGCTGGCCTACCTGCGCTACTGGCGGGACGCCGTGCCGGTCGAGGCGCCGCGGGGGAGCCTGGTCACCCAGGCCGCCCGCCGCGACCTCTACCAGGACGCCGTCAACGAGGGCGTGCTCATGCGCCCCGGCATCCACCTGACCCGCTCGCTCGTCTTCACCGACAGCCGCGGGATCGACGGTGCGGCCGGTGGCCTCGCCGCCATGATCGGCGGCGCCTCGGCCCGCGTGCGCAAGCTCCAGAACGGCTATGTCCGTTCGTATGCCCTGACGATGCTCGCCGGTGTCGTCGTCGTCCTCGGAGCCCTGTGGGTGATTCAGTGATGTCCGCCTTTCCCTACCTCACCGTCATGGGGGCCCTACCCCTGGTGGGATCGGCCGTCGTGCTCCTGCTGCCGGCCTCCCTGGCGGCACGGGCCAAGCAGGTCGCTCTGGGCTTCTCGCTGGTGACGCTCGTCGTCGGCGTCGTGGCCGCACTGCAGTTCAAGACCAGCGGCACGACGGGCCAGTTCCAGCTGATGGAGCAGCACGGGTGGATCCCGCAGTTCGGGGTGAGCTACGCCCTCGGGGTCGACGGCATCGCCCTCGCCCTGATCCTCATGTCGGTGATCCTCACACCGATCTGCCTGCTCGCGGCCTTCCGTGACCTGCCCGAGGACGAGCAGGGCACCTCGCGCGAGAAGACCTACTTCGCACTGATGCTCGTGCTCGAGACCTTCATGATCGGCGTCTTCGCGGCCACCGACGTCTTCCTGTTCTACGTCTTCTTCGAGGCCATGCTCATCCCGGTCTACTTCCTCATCGGGCGCTTCGGTGGGGCCCGTCGGCAGTATGCCGCGGTCAAGTTCCTGCTCTTCTCGCTCCTCGGCGGCCTGGTCATGCTGGCCGCGGTCATCGGGCTCTACGTGCAGGGTCCCGGCGGCACCGAGGGCTTCCTGGTCGAGAAGCTCACCGGGCTGCCGCTGTCGGTCGACACCGGCCGCTGGCTCTTCGTCGGCTTCTTCTTCGCCTTCGCGGTCAAGGCCCCGATGTTCCCGGTCCACACCTGGCTGCCGGATGCCGCAACCGAGGCGCGCCCGGCCACGGCGACCCTGCTCGTGGGCGTGCTCGACAAGGTCGGCACCTACGGCATGCTGCGCTTCTGCCTGCAGATGTTCCCCGAGGCCAGCAGGTGGGCGACCCCGGTCGTCATCGTCCTCGCCGTCGTCTCCGTGCTCTACGGCGCGCTGCTGGCCATCGGCCAGACCGACGTCATGCGGCTGATCTCCTACACCTCGATCAGCCACTTCGGCTTCATCGTGCTGGGCATCTTCGCCATGACGTCGACCGGCGCCTCCGGGGCCACGCTCTACATGGTCAACCACGGCTTCACGACCGCCGCGCTCTTCCTCTTCGCCGGCATGCTGGTCAGCCGCCGCGGCAGCAAGCGCATCGAGGACTACGGCGGCTGGCAGCGGATCACCCCGGTGCTGGCCGGGTCCTTCCTCATCGCCGGGCTGTCCGGTCTCGCGCTGCCCGGGATGGGGGCGTTCCTCGCCGAGTTCACCACGCTCGTCGGCATCTTCCAGCGCTATCCCGCGCCGGCCATCGTCGCGACCTTCGGCATCATCCTGGCCGCGCTCTACATCCTGCTGATGTACAAGAAGATGATGACCGGGCCCAAGCCCGAGGGGCTCGACTCCACCCCCGACCTCGGGATGCGTGAGAAGTGGGTCGTGGCCCCGCTCATCGCCCTCTTCCTCGTGCTCGGCTTCTATCCCAAGCCGGTGAACGACATCGTCAACCCGGCCGTCACCACGACCCTGAGCTATGTCGGGGTCACCGACCCGAAGCCCGTCGTGCCTGTCGCCGACCTGGTGCAAGGAGCTTCCAAGTGACCCCCGCCCTCGTGACCGTGCTCACGACAGCCCCCCTGGCGCCCGGCGACTTCCCGCGGGCGTCGCTCGACTACGGCGCCCTGGCCCCGGTGCTCGTCATCTCGGGGGCGGCGCTGCTCGGGGTGCTCGTCGAGGCCTTCGTGCCCCGCCGCAGCCGGTATGCCGTGCAGGTGGGGCTCGCGCTGCTCGGCCTCGTCGCCGCCTTCGTCGTGCTCGTCGTCGTCTCGGTCGACCACCAGACCGCGACCGCCGGGCTGAAGTCGGCTGGGGGAGCAGTGCTCGGCTCGGTCATCATCGACGGCCCTGCGCTCTTCCTGCAAGGCGCGATCCTCGTCTTCGCGGTGCTCGGGGTGCTGACGATGGCCGAGCGTCTCGGTGGCACCGGCTCCGACGCCTTCACACCGGTGGGTTCGACCACGCCGGGCTCGGCCGGTGAGGCCCTGGCCGAGAAGGCCGGGGCGATGACCTCCGAGGTCTTCCCCCTCACCCTCTTCGCCGTCGTCGGCATGATGCTCTTCCCGGCGGCCGGTGACCTGCTGACGATGTTCATCGCCCTCGAGGTGCTGTCGCTGCCGCTCTACATCCTGACCGGCCTGGCTCGTCGCCGTCGCCTGCTGTCGCAGGAGGCCTCGCTGAAGTACTTCCTGCTGGGCGCCTTCTCGTCGGCCTTCTTCCTCTTCGGCTCGGCGCTGCTCTTCGGCTACTCCGGGTCGGTCTACCTTCCGGAGATCGCGGCGGCCATCAGCGCTGGTGGCTCGCCGATGCAGGGTCTGCTGGTGCCCGGCGTCGCCCTCGTGGCCATGGGCCTGCTCTTCAAGGTCGGCGCGGTGCCGTTCCACTCGTGGACGCCCGACGTCTACCAGGGAGCGCCCACCCCGGTCACCGGGTTCATGGCGGCGGCGACCAAGCTGGCCGCCTTCGGAGCCATCCTGCGCCTGTTCTACGTCGGCATCGCCGGTGACCGGTGGACGTGGACGCCGGCCGTGGCCGTCATCGCCCTGCTCACCATGGTGGTCGGCGCCGTCCTGTCGGTGACGCAGACCGACGTCAAGCGCCTCCTGGCCTACTCGTCCATCGCGCACGCCGGCTTCATCCTGGTCGGGGTCCTGGCCTTCGACCGGGTGGGCATCAGCGGTGTGATGTTCTACCTCGTCGCCTACGGTCTGGCCACGATCGCGGCCTTCGCCATCGTCGGTCTCGTGCGGGCCGACGGGGCCGAGGCGACCCACCTGTCCCAGTGGGCCGGGCTGGGCAAGCGCCACCCGTGGACGTCGGCGGTCTTCGCGTTCCTGCTGCTGGCCTTCGCCGGTATCCCGCTCACCTCCGGGTTCACGGCGAAGTTCGCCGTGTTCGCGCCCGCCCTGCGCTCCGGCGGCATCGGCACCACGCTGGTGATCGTGGGTCTGCTCAGCAGCGCCATCACCGTCTTCGTCTACGTGCGGGTCATCGTGCTGATGTACTTCACCGACTCGACCGGCGACAGCGCCAACGTCGCCGTCGTCACCCCGTCGGCGATGACGACCGTGGCGATCACCTTCGGCGCCCTGCTCACGCTGGTCCTCGGGGTCTTCCCCTCCCAGCTGCTCCAGCTCGCCTCCGACGCCTCGCTGTTCGTTCGTTGACCGGCGACCGGCTCCAGTGACCACACCGACTGCCAGCGCGCCCCCGCCCTCCGCGGGGGCGACGCCCCCGGTGCTCGCCCTCCCCGGGGTCACACCCGATCTGGGGCGGCGGCTCCAGGACGGGCTGGCCCGGGTCGACGCGCTCATCCTGGCGACGGTCGACCACGACGACGCGCTCATCGCACGGGCGTCGGCGCACCTCACCAGCGCCGGGGGCAAGCGCATGCGACCCCTGCTCACGCTGCTGGCGGCGGAGCTGGGCACGGGGATCAACGACGCCGTCGTCTCGGCGGCTGCCGGGGTCGAGCTGACCCACCTCGCGTCGCTCTACCACGACGACGTGATGGACGAGGCCGACGTGCGTCGCGGCGTGCCCAGCGCCAACTCGCTCTGGGACAACTCGACCGCGATCCTGATCGGCGACCTGCTCTTCGGCAAGGCCTCCGAGATCATCGCCGACCTCGGACCCGAGGCCGTCAAGATCCAGGCCCGCACCTTCGTGCGCCTGTGCGGGGGGCAGATCCGTGACGACCGGCCGGCGCCCGCAGACGCCGACCCGGTCGCCTACTACCTCGGGGTCCTCGCCGACAAGACGGGCGCCCTCATCGCGGCGGCTGCCCGCTACGGCGCCATGTTCGGCGGCAGCGACGAGCACGTGGTGAGCCTCGTGACCGCCTACGGTGAGGAGCTGGGCGTGGCCTTCCAGCTGGCCGACGACCTCATCGACGTCTCGTCGGAGGGCCACGAGACGGGCAAGACGCCGGGCACCGACCTGCGCGAGCGCAAGCGCACGCTGCCGGTGCTGCACGCGCTGGCCACCACCGACGAGAGCAGCGCCCGGCTGCGCGAGCTGCTGCTGGGTGACCTGCACGACGACGAGCCGGGCCTCATCGAGGCCCTCGACCTGCTGCGGGTCCACCCCGCGCTCGAGCGGGCGCGAGCCGAGACCCAGCAGGTCGGCCGCGCCGCCGCCGAGAGGCTCGACGCGCTGCCGCCGAGCGACGCACGCACCGCCCTCCAGACCCTCGTCATGTCCGTCACCGACCGCGTCGGCTGACCCACCCCCCGCGTTCCGAACGAGGGAAACCCTTCAGGGGGTGGGGTGGGCGTCGCGGGCGGCCTGCTCCGCGGCCTGCCTGGTCTGCGGCTCGAGGTCGTCGCCAGCGGCCAGCAGGCCCGGCAGCAGGTCCTTGCGGACCGTGGTGGCCAGGAAGACGTCACTGACACGTATGCCGTGAGCCGGGCGGTGGACGACCTCGACCACGTCGTCGGCGGCCACCGGCCCCGGCTCGACCACCGCGAGGTAGGCGCCGGTGCGGTTCTCCGCCGTGAAGGTCCTGAGCCAGCCCTTGACGTCGATCCAGGCCCGGAAGGTCGAGCAGGGGACCCGGGGCGCCGTCACCTGGAGCACCAGGGTCTCGCCGACCCGCCACCGCTCACCCACCACCGCGTCGCTCACGACGAGGCCTGACGTCGTGAGGTTCTCACCGAAGGCGCCACCCGCCAGGTCGCGCCCGAGCAGCCGCTCAAAGTGGTCGAGGTCCTCGCGGGCGTAGGCATACACCGCCTGGGTGTCGCCGCCGTGATGCCGGTGGTCGCCGAGCTCGTCGCCCACGAGGCCGCTGCCGAGGCCACCCTGCTTGTGGCCCGGCGCCCGCACCTGCACCGGTCCCTCGACCGGCACCTTGCCGATGCCGGACGGCAGCTGCTTGGCCGAGCGGATCGGCTCGAGGCGCCCGACGTTGACGGTGAGGACCCGGGGTGACGGCATGTGACCATGGTACGGAGCCACGAGAGCGCACCCAGCGCCCCCACCGCGTGCCTGCACGCCGCCCTGAGACGGAGCCCGAGTGAGCATGACCCCCCACGAGCCGACGCAACCGGTCCGACACCGGCCCGAGACCCGCTTCCCCCACGAGCACGACACCACCTCGGTGCGTGCCGCCCTGCGCTCCCCGAAGCGCCTGCGCGTCGAGGTGCTCGCCGGTCTCGTGGTGGCGCTGGCCCTGATCCCCGAGGCGATCTCCTTCTCCATCCTCGCCGGGGTCGACCCGCGGGTCGGGCTCTTCGCGTCCTTCACCATGGCCGTGACGATCTCGGTCGTGGGTGGCCGCCCCGCGATGATCTCGGCCGCGACCGGCGCCGTCGCCCTGGTGGTCGCCCCCGTGGTGCGCCAGCACGGCATCGACTACCTGATCGCGACCGTGCTCCTCGCCGGGGTGCTGCAGGTCGTGCTGTCCGTCGTGGGGGCGGCCCGGCTGATGCGCTTCGTGCCGCGCTCGGTGATGGTCGGCTTCGTCAACGCCCTCGCGATCCTCATCCTCTGGGCGCAGGTGCCCCACCTCGTCGGTGTGCCGTGGATGGTCTATCCGCTGGTGGTCATCGGCCTGCTGGTCATGGTCTACCTACCCCGCCTGACCACCATCGTGCCCGCTCCGCTGGTGGCCATCGTGCTGCTCACCGGAGCGAGCGTCGTGGCCGCGATCGCCGTGCCGGACGTGGGCGATGAGGGCGCGCTGCCCGACAGCCTGCCTGGCCTGGTCATCCCCCACGTGCCCTTCACGCTCGAGACCCTGCGCATCATCGCGCCCTACGCCCTCGCCATGGCGCTGGTGGGGCTGATGGAGTCGTTGATGACCGCCAAGCTGGTCGACGACGTGACCGACACCCACTCGTCCAAGACCCGCGAGGCATGGGGCCAGGGCGTCGCCAACCTCGTGACCGGAGCCTTCGGCGGCATGGGCGGCTGCGCGATGATCGGGCAGACGATGATCAACGTCAAGGTCTCAGGGGCCCGCACCCGCATCTCGACCTTCCTCGCCGGGGTGTTCCTGCTCGTGCTGGTCGTCGGCCTCGGCGACGTCGTGGCCCTGATCCCCATGGCCGCGCTCGTGGCCGTGATGGTGATGGTGTCGGTGGGCACCTTCGACTGGCACAGCATCCGCCCGTCGACGCTGCGCCGGATGCCGATCAGCGAGACCGCCGTGATGGTCGTGACCGTGGTCGTCGTGGTCGCCACGTCGAACCTCGCGATCGGTGTGGTCGTCGGCACGGTGATGGCCATGGTGCTCTTCGCCCGCCGGGTCGCCCACCTCACCCGGGTCGTCGACGTCGCGCACCCCGACCCCGACACCCGCGTCTACGCCGTCGAGGGGGCACTGTTCTTCGCCTCCAGCAACGACCTGGTCACGCAGTTCGACTACGTCGGGGACCCAGCGACGGTCGTGATCGACCTCTCGGCCTCGCACGTCTGGGACGCCTCCACGGTGGCCGCACTGGACGCCATCCAGCAGCGGTATGCCGCCAAGGGCAAGACCGCGACCATCGTGGGGCTCAACGACAACAGCAGGGCCCGGCACGAGGCGCTCGCCGGGCAGCTCGGCGCCGGCCACTGACCGGTCCTGCTGACCCGTGCGCGGGTCAGGCAGGGCGCAGCCGTCGGGGCCGGGGGCGGGCGGCGAGCGAGTCGACACTGAGCAGCAGCAGCGCCACCCACACGACGCCGAAGCCGATCCACCGTGCCGTCGAGAGCCGCTCGCCCAGCAGTATCACCCCGCACAGCAGCTGCAGCACCGGGGTGATGAACTGCAGGAGCCCGATCGTGACGAGGGGGATCCGCCGGGCGGCAGCAGCGAAGAGCAGCAACGGGATCGCGGTCACGACGCCACCGAGCACGAGCAGGGTCGGGTGCGCCGACCCGTTGCCGGTGAAGGTCTGGGCGCCCGTGCGGCCGAGCACCACGAGCACCACGAGGGCGAAGGGCGCGAGCACCACCGTCTCGACGGTGAGACCGTGCAGGGCTGGCAGCCCCACCCCGAGGCGCTTCTTGAGCAGCCCGTAGGCCGCGAAGCTCACCGCGAGCACGAAGGAGATCCAGGGCACGTGGCCGGCGGCCACGGTGAGGTAGAGGCCAGCGGCGACGCCCACGCCGACGGCCGCCCACTGGAGCGGACGCAGGTGCTCACCCAGCACGACGACGCCGAGCGCCACGGTCACGAGCGGGTTGAGGAAGTAGCCGAGCGACGCGTCCGCGACGTCGTGCGCCGCGACGGCCGCGACGTAGAAGCCCCAGTTGACCGCGATGGCGACCGCTGCGAGAGCGAGCCCGCCGAGCAGCCGCGGCTGCCGCACGAGGGCGGGCACCCACCGCACGTCGCGCACGACGACCAGCACCAGCAGGCACAGGGCCAGCGTCCAGACGATGCGATGGGCCAGGATCTCGAGCGCCCCCGCGGGGGCGAGCGCGTGGAAGTAGAGCGGGAAGGCGCCCCACACGGCATACGCGATGAGCCCGTACGCCGTGCCCTTCGCCGTCTCGTCGGCGGTTGCGCCACCCTGGCCCGTCGGAGAGCTCCTCGTCACCCGCCGACGACCCAGGAGTCGCGCCCGGTGAGCAGCTCGTCGAGGTCGGAATCGGTGGCGGCGACGGCGATGCCGTCGTCGTCGGCTCCGTGCAGCCCCATGACGGCGGCGTCGACCTGGTCGCGCACGAGGTCGTCGTAGGTCGGACGGTCGACGTCGCGGAAGATGCCCATGGGCACGTGAGCCAGGGTCGGGTCGATGAGCCGCGAGATGGCGAAGGCCTGCGACGGGTCTGCCGCGTGGGCGTCGTGGCGCACGATGCGGGCGGGGTCGGCGACCGCACGGTCGACGACCTCGAGCCCTCCGCCGTCGGCGCGCACGACGACGGTGCCGCTGTCGGCGTCGCCGGTCGCGATCTCCTTGCCGTGGCGCAGCGGCAGGATCCGTGCCGCGGCCTGAGTGCGGTCCTTGAGCACCGCGAAGACGCCGTCGTTGAAGATCGGGCAGTTCTGGTAGATCTCGACGAGCGACGTGCCCCGGTGGGCGGTGGCCGCGCGCAGCACCTCGGTCAGGTGCGCACGGTCGGAGTCCATGGTGCGGGCCACGAAGGTCGCCTCCGCGCCGAGGGCGAGGCTGACCGGGTTGAAGGGAGCGTCGACCGAGCCGGCCGGGGTCGACTTGGTGATGGCGCCGACTGGTGAGGTCGGGGAGTACTGACCCTTGGTCAGGCCGTAGATCTCGTTGTTGAACAACAGGATCGTGAGGTTGACGTTGCGCCGCAGCGCGTGGATCAGGTGGTTGCCACCGATCGACAGGGCGTCGCCGTCGCCGGTGACGACGAAGACCGACAGGTCACGGCGCGACGTGGCAAGCCCCGTGGCGATGGCCGGAGCACGCCCGTGGATCGAGTGCAGGCCGTAGGTGTCGAGGTAGTAGGGGAAGCGCGACGAGCAGCCGATCCCCGAGACGAAGACGACGTTCTCGCGGCGCAGACCCAGCTCGGGCAGGAAGCCCTGCACCGCGGCGAGGATGGCGTAGTCGCCGCACCCCGGGCACCACCGCACCTCCTGGTCCGAGGTGAAGTCCTTGCGGGACTGCGGTGCCGAGCCCTCGGGCAGGGTCGGGACGCCGGCCAGGCCGTGCCCCGGCATACCGAGGGAGACGGGGGGAGCGGGGTGGGTGGTGGTCATGCGGGCACCTCCGTGCCGGGAGTGTGGGTGTCGCGCAGGAACGGCCGCAGCACCTCGACGAGCTCGGCCGAGGTGAAGGGCAGACCGCGGACTGCGGTGTGCGAGTGGATGTCGACGAGGTAGCGCCCGCGCAGCAGCAGGGCGAGCTGGCCGAGGTTCATCTCCGGCAGCACCACCCGGTCGTAGGCGTGCAGCACCCGTCCGAGGTTGGACGGGAAGGGGGCGAGGTGGCGCAGGTGGGTGCGGGCGACGGTGTGCCCGTCGGTGCGCAGAGCGCGCACCGCAGCGGCGATCGGGCCGTAGGTCGAGCCCCAGCCGATGACGAGCACCCGCGCGTCACCCGTGGGGTCGTCGACCTCGAGGTCGGGCACGGTGATGCCGTCGATCTTGGCCTGGCGCAGGCGCACCATCCGGTCGTGGTTGGCCGGGTCGTAGGAGATGTCGCCCGTCACGTCGGCCTTCTCGATGCCACCGATGCGGTGCTCGAGACCGGGCGCGCCCGGCACGGCCCAGGGGCGGGCCAGTGTCTCGGGGTCGCGCAGGTAGGGGTGGAAGATCGGGTTGCCTTCGGCATCAACGGCGTTGGGCTCGGTGGTGTGCCGCACGGGTGGGTCGGGCAGGTCGGCGACCGCCGGCAGCCGCCACGGCTCGGAGCCGTTGGCGAGGTAGCCGTCGGACAGCAGGATCACCGGTGTGCGGTAGGTCGTGGCCGTGCGCACGGCCTCGCGGGCCGCGTCGAAGCAGTCGGAGGGGGACTGGGGTGCGATGACGGCGACAGGCGACTCGCCGTTGCGGCCGTAGAGGGCCTGGAGCAGGTCCGCCTGCTCGGTCTTGGTCGGCAACCCCGTCGAGGGGCCACCGCGCTGCACGTCGACGACGACCAGGGGCAGCTCGAGCGAGACCGCGAGCCCGATGGTCTCGGCCTTCAGGGCGAGGCCCGGCCCCGACGTGGTCGTCACCCCGATGGCGCCGCCGAAGGCTGCGCCGAGGGCGATGCCCACGCCCGCGATCTCGTCCTCGGCCTGGATCGTCGTGACTCCGAAGCGCTTGAGACCCGAGAGGGTGTGGAGGATGTCGGACGCGGGGGTGATGGGGTAGGACCCGAGCACGAGCGGCAGCTGCGCCTTGTGGGCGGCGGTGGCGAGCCCGTACGCCAGCGCGAGGTTTCCGGTGATGTTGCGGTAGCGCCCGGCCGGCATGGTGGCGGCGCCGACCTCGTAGCGGACGGCGAACTCCTCTGTGGTCTCGCCGTAGTTCACCCCCGCGCGCAGGGCGGTGAGGTTGGCCGACAACAGGTCGGGCTTGTTGCCGAACTTGGCGGTGAGGAAGTGCTCGGTGGGCTCGCTGGGGCGGGTGTAGAGCCATGACAGCAGGCCGAGGGCGAACATGTTCTTCGCCCGCTCCTTGTCCTTGCGGGTCAGGTCGGAGCCGGCGAGCGCGGCGACCGTCATCGACGTGAGCGGCACCCGGTGCACGGCATACGCCTCGAGGGTGCCGTCGTCGAGCGGCGAGGTGGCGTAGCCGACCTTCGCCAGGTTGCGTCTGCTGAACTCGTCGGTGTCGACGATGACCGTCGCGCCCCGCGGCAGGTCGGGCAGGTTGGCCTTCAGCGCCGCCGGGTTCATGGCGACGAGCACGTCGGGCTCGTCGCCCGGCGTGAGCACGTCGTGGTCGGCGAAGTGCAGCTGGAAGCTCGAGACGCCCGGCAGGGTGCCCTGGGGGGCGCGGATCTCGGCGGGGAAGTTGGGCAGGGTCGACAGGTCGTTGCCGAGCACGGCGGAGTCGTTGGTGAAGCGGTCGCCGGTCAGCTGCATCCCGTCGCCGGAGTCTCCGGCGAAGCGGATGACGACGCGGGCGAGGCGCTGGGTCGTGGCAGTCATCAGTGTGGTGCCTCAGGTCAGTGAGTACGGCGCCTGGTTGGCTGCCTCGTTCATCGTATGTCGCCCCCTTCCCTCGCCAGCGGGTGCCCACCGGCAGGGAGGTGCGCGTCCGCGGGCACACGAGACGCCCGGTGCAGATCGCTGCCGCCTCTGCGCTCTTGACGCCACTTCTCGCCGGACACCACAACTCTGCGCAGGGGAGGGGAAACACCCCCTCTGCATGCCGCGTCGTCCCGCCGAGCGGCCTCCTGTCAGGACGTGACACCGTGCGACTCAGGCTGACCCGACCGACCCACCGCACCCCTCTTCGCAGTGCGGTGCTCGGCGGCATCCTGGCGCTCGCCGTCGCTGCGCCGGCATCGGTCCTGCCGGTGGCCGCGGCGCAGGCGGTCCCGCACCCTCCGGCGGTCGGGCCCTACGGGCACGTGCTGCTCGTCGGTGACAACGACGACATCCCCGTGAGGGACCCGGACGGCCCGATGGGCGGCATCACGAGGGCCCTCACCGCCGTGGGGTCTCGCGTCGACTCCCGGCCCGCGCTGCCGGATGACCTCAGTGCCTACGGCCAGATCTGGTCGATCCATGCCTACAGCGGTCTCGGGTCGGTCGTGGAGGGGCGGCTGATCGACTTCGCTCGAGCAGGCGGCAGCATCCTGCTCGTCGGTGACAACGCGAGCTGCTGCGGGGGGGTGAAGGAGTCCGACAAGCGGATCGTCGACGCGCTGGTCGCCTTCCCGGCGGGCGGCATCGTGCTGAACCCCGCCCGTGTCGTCGGGGCCCCCACGCAGAGTACGGCGACCGCTACTGGGCCCTGCTGACCGGGGCGCCGGTCGCACCCTGCGACAGCACCGGGCCGGAGGTCGACGCGTGACGACGGCGCTCGCTCGTCGCTCGCACCGGCCGACCTCTCGACGCTGCTCGACGGCCAGTTCCGCTCGCGCACCGTGGTTCCCGCGGCCTACGCCTCGCTCACTGACAAGGAGCGCGCAGCGAGTCGACCGTGAAGACCCACGTGGGCGCGATCCTGCACGAGCTCGCCCTGCGCGACCGCGTGCAGGTGGTGGTCTTCGGTCACGAGCACGGGCTCGGTGACCCGTAGTCTGGGCGGGTGAGCGCGACCCTGGTGGCCAAGGACCTGTCCGGTGGGCACGCTCACCGAACCCTGTTCGAGGGTCTCGACCTCACGGTCGCTCCCGGGGACGTCGTGGGCGTGGTCGGCGCCAACGGGGCTGGCAAGACCACGCTGCTGCGGCTGCTCGCGGGCGCTGCGACACCGCTGGCGGGCACTGTCACGACGGCTCCCTCCGACGCCTTCCTCGGCTGGCTGCCGCAGGAGCACGAGCGGGTGCCGGGCGAGAGCGTCGGTGGCTACGTGGCGCGGCGCACCGGGGCCACCGAGGCCACCGAGGCGATGGAGGCGGCGGCCGGTGACCTCGGGTCAGACGTCGAGGGCGCCGACGACGTGTATGCCGTGGCCCTCGACCACTGGCTGGCCTGCGGAGCCGCCGACCTCGACGACCGGATGCCGCAGGTGCTCGCCGAGCTGGGGCTCCACGTGGGGCTCGACGCCCTGATGACCTCGTTGTCCGGCGGCCAGGCCGCGCGGGCAGCGCTGGCGGCCCTGCTGCTGAGCCGCTTCGACGTCGTGCTGCTCGACGAGCCGACCAACGACCTCGACCTCGCGGGGCTGGAGCGGCTCGAGCGCTTCATCCAGGGGCTGCGGGGTGGGGTCGTGCTGGTCTCGCACGACCGGGAGTTCCTCTCGCGCTGCGTGACCCG
Source organism: Dermatophilaceae bacterium Soc4.6 (assembly GCA_039889245.1). Lineage (NCBI taxonomy): Bacteria > Bacillati > Actinomycetota > Actinomycetes > Micrococcales > Dermatophilaceae > Dermatophilaceae bacterium Soc4.6. Next base: position 3,207,354 of record JAZGVH010000002.1, read on the forward strand.
CATCGTCGAGCTCGACCTGGCCCAGCACGCCGTCTCGGTGCACGACGGTGGCTACGAGTCGTTCCTCGCCGAGCGCGAGGTCGCGCGGCGTCACGCGCGCGAGGCCTATGACGACTTCGCCTCCACCAAGGCCGACCTGCAGGGTCGGGCCCGCACGGTGCGCGAGTGGAGCAGCAAGGGCGTGCGCAACGCGATGAAGAAGAGCCCCGACAACGACAAGATCCGCCGGGCCGCGAGCATCGACTCGTCGGAGAAGCAGGCTCGCAAGGTGCGCCAGATGGAGTCGCGCATCAACCGGCTCGACGAGGTGGAGGAGCCCCGCAAGGAGTGGGTGCTGCAGTTCACCGTGGGTGCGGCGCCGCGCTCGAGCTCGGTTGTCGCCGTGGCGAACCAGGCTGTCGTGCAGCGTGGGGACTTCGCCTTCGGGCCGGTGTCGGTGCAGGTCGAGGCACGCCAGCGGATCGGCATCACGGGGCCCAACGGGGCTGGGAAGACGACGCTGCTCCAGCTGCTGCTGGGGCGGTTGGCTGCGGACGGGGGCAGTGCTGGGCTCGGGGCGAGTGTGGCGGTCGGTGAGATCGACCAGGCCCGTAGCGGGTTGGCCGACGAGCAGAGCCTGGCCGACGCCTTCGGTGAGGCGGTGCCCGACCTCGCACCAGCCGACCGGCGCACCCTGCTCGCGAAGTTCGGTCTGAAGGCCGACCAGGTCGGCAGCCTCGTCGGCCGCCTGTCACCGGGAGAGCGCACCCGGGCGGCGATGGCCCTGCTGCAGGCTCGGGGGGTCAACCTGCTCGTGCTCGACGAGCCGACCAACCACCTCGACCTGCCGGCGATCGAGCAGCTCGAGGAGGCGCTGGATTCGTATGACGGGGCGCTGCTGCTCGTCTCGCACGACCGGCGGCTGCTCGAGACGGTGCGGCTCGACCAGCGATGGCACGTCGAGGGTGGGCGGGTTTCGACCGGCTGATCTGGCGTGCTGGTGAGTGGTGGTGCGGGTGCTCGAGGAGCGGCTCGAGCGGGGCGAGGTCGGCGGGGGAGCCGGTGCACCACGGTGCTCGTGGCCGACCCGGTGACGGCCCCGGCGATAGCGGTCGACGTCGCCACCTTCCTCAAGGTGCCGGGCGGCCGCGCCGCCTGACCGTCACGTCTCGGCAGGCTCCGGTGGCTCCTCCACGCCGTCGCGCTCGTCGCGAGCAGCCCACTCCAGCAGGGCATCCAGCCGGTATGCCGTGTCGTCGATGGCCGCCATCAGGTCGCCCTTGGCGGCATACCGGCTCGGCACCGTGGCGAGGGTGAGCTCACGGGGCTCGACGTCGTCGACCTCGTCCCACGCGATCGGCGTCGAGACCGTGCCGTCGGGGACCCCGCGCACGGAGTAGGCGCTGGCGATCGTGTGGTCGCGGGCGTTCTGGTTGTAGTCGACGAAGACGGCGGCGGGGTCGCGGTCCTTGCGCCACCACGTCGTCGTCGCCTCCCCGGTGGCCCGGCGCTCGACCTCGCGGGCGAAGGCGAGTGCGGCTCGTCGCACGTCGGGGAAACCCCACTCCGGCTCGATCCGCACGTAGACGTGCAGGCCGCTGCCCCCGGACGTCTTGGGGTAGCCGGTGATCCCCAGCTCGTCGAGCACCTCGTGCGCCACGTGGGCCACGCGCTTGGTCTTCGCGAGGTCGCACTCGGGCATCGGGTCGAGGTCGATGCGCCACTCGTCCGGCCGCTCAGGGTCGTCGCGGCGGCTGTTCCACGGGTGGAACTCCACGGTCGACATCTGGACCGCCCAGATCACCGAGGCGAGCTCGGTGACGCACAGCTCGTCGGCCGTGCGGTTCCACCGCGGGAAGTGGATGCGCACGGTCTCGAGCCACGGCGGAGCGCCCGCGGGCACCCGCTTCTGGTGCACCTTCTCGCCGGCGAGGCCGGTGGGGAAGCGGTGCATCATGCACGGACGGTCGCGCAGGGCGCGCACGATGCCGTCCCCGACGGAGAGGTAGTAGTGCGCCAGGTCGAGCTTGGTCCAGCCGTGGGCGGGGAAGTAGACCCGGTCGGGGTTCGAGAGGCGCACCGTGCGGTCGCCGACCTCGAGCAGGGCCGCGGGGGACGTCGCCTTCGCCATGGCCCGACTGTATGCCGCTCCTTCGCCCGAGGGTCTCGACGGCGGCCCTCATTCGTGGTTGGCTCTGGCTCGCGGGCGACGAGGCCCGCCCCGGCCCCTGGGAGTCCCCATGCTCGACAACCCCTTCTACACGCCCGAGGTCCAGGGGGCCTACCAGCTGCACGGCCTGGGGGACTTCGCCCTCGAGGAGGGCGGCACCATCCCGGACCTCCGGCTGGCCTACGCGACCTACGGCGAGCTCAACGAGGCCAAGGACAACGCCGTCCTCATCCCCACGTGGTTCTCCGGGACGCACCAGACGTGGGAGCAGGTCTACATCGGCGAGGGTCGGGCGCTCGACCCGACGCGCTGGTTCATCGTCGTCGTCAACCAGATCGGCAACGGACTGTCGACCTCGCCGCACAACACCGACGGAGCCGTGGCCATGTCGCGCTTCCCGCACGTGACGATCGGTGATGACGTCGTCGCCCAGCAGCGGCTGCTGAGCGAGCTGTTCGGTGTCGAGCGGCTGGCCCTGGTGGTGGGCGGGTCGATGGGGGCGCAGCAGACCTGGGAGTGGGCGGTCCGCTTCCCCGAGCGGGTCGAGCGCGCGGCGCCGATCGCCGGCACGGCGCAGAACACCCCGCACGACTACCTCTTCACGAAGGCGCTCCTCGAGGCCATCACGTCCGACCCCGGCTGGAACGGCGGGGAGTACGCGTCGAACGCCGACGTACACGCCGGGCTCGCCCGGCACGCGGGCATCTGGGCCGTCATGGGGCTCTCGACGGAGTTCTGGAAGACCGAGTTCTGGCGCGGCATCCAGGTGCCCGACTACCAGTTCACCAGCCGCGACGACTTCATGACCAACTTCATGGAGGCCGTCTTCGGCGCCATGGACCCCAATGCCCTGCTGGTGATGGGCCGGAAGTGGCAGCACGGCGACGTCACCCGGCACACCGGGGGCGACCTGGCCGCGGCGCTGGGGCGGATCACCGCCCGCACGATGGTGATGCCGATCGACGAGGACATGTTCTTCCCCGTGCGCGACTGCGCGGCCGAGCAGGCCCTGGTGCCCGACAGCGAGCTGCGGGTGCTGCCCAGCGTCGCCGGTCACTTCGGGCTCTTCGGCTTCGAGCAGACCTACCTCGACGCCGTCGACAACGGGCTGCGCGACCTCCTGGCCACCCCCGCCCGAGCGGGGAGCGAGGGGGAATAGCGCACCCGGTGGGGGCGCTGGACCGGACATGACAACCATCGGCCTCATCGGCAGTGGACACATCGGCAGCACGGTCGCACGACTCGCCGTGGCGGCGGGCCACGACGTCGTGCTGAGCAACTCGCGGGGCCCCGAGACCCTCGCCGACCTCGTCGCCGAGCTCGGCCCGCACGCTCGTGCGGCGACCGCCCTCGAGGCGGCGCAGGCCGGTGACGTGGTGGTCGTGACCATCCCGCTCAAGGCCTACGAGAGCGTGCCCACCGAGCCCCTCGTCGGCAAGGTCGTGATCGACACCAACAACTACTACCCGCAGCGTGACGGGCAGTTCCCCGGTCTCGATGACGGCTCGACGACTTCGAGCGAGCTGCTGCAGCAGCACCTGCCGCAGTCGCACGTCGTCAAGGCGTTCAACAACATCAACTTCGCCCACCTCGGCGGCCTCGCCCGCCCGACGGGTGCCGACGACCGCAGCGCGCTCGTCATCGCCGGTGACGACACGGGGGCCAAGCAGACGGTGACCGCCCTGCTCGACGAGCTGGGCTACGACACCCTCGACGCCGGAGCGCTCTCCGAGGGTCGGCGCTTCGAGCCCAACACCCCGGCATACGGTGTGCCGTACTTCGACCCCGAGGCCGACGCCTCGGACGCCGACCCGACGAAGGGGATCATGCCACCCGCCAGCACGACGACGGTCGACGACCTGCGCGCTGCCCTGGCGGCCTTCGGAGGCTGACCGTTCGGCTCTGGCCCTGACGTGGACCTGCGGATAATATTTCTGGAATGTCCGTATATCGGTAGGCGTCAGCGAGCACGATCAGAGTAGGGACCGCAGGTCATGGAGCACGGTCAGGTGACGGACCACGGGTCCGGTGACGTCGTGGTCCGTGACGGCTGTGTGCACTGGCACGCGTGCGCCGCCTGCGAGGTGCGCGACTCACGCGAGGGCGTGGTCGCCTACCGCGTCAGCCTGCGGGACGCCTGGTCCAGCTGCCTCGTGCCCTGCCCGGAGTGCGCGGGCAGCAAGGTGGCTCTGGCGGCCGATCGGTGGGGTGACCCGACGCCGGTCGAGCGGGCCCGGCTCACCCTGCCCGTGATCCAGGACCTCGTGACCGGAGTGACGATCGTGCCCACCTCGGCACCGGTGGCCGGCGCCCGCCGGCTGCCGCCGCTGCCCCCCGAGGTGGAGCTGTCCGCCACCGCCGCCCCCGAGGGGTCGCGGGTGGCGTCCAGGCGCTGACCGTGCCGGTTCGCCCCGGTCAACCGCCCGCAGCCGCTGGAGCATCAGCCCCCGGTGCACGTCGCGCTCGTGCGCCCGACCCGACGCCTTCGGCCTCGACGAAGGCCGGTACGACTGCCCGCGGCGGTCTCGTCGGACACGGTGCCCGTGTCGCGGATCCTCGACACCCGCACCGCCGGTGGGGGCGCCCGGCCGCTGCCGGCGGGGCGCACCACCAGCAACCTCGTCCTCGCCGAGGTGTCCTGCAGCTCCATCACGCGGCGCTTCCCGCGATCGGTCCGGGCACGCGCAGCCGGTAACGGCCCGACGACGACCTGAGGCGGAAGGCACCGGCGCTCAGCCGGTAGCGCCCGCCCCCTCCAGCAGCCGCTGGATCATCAGCCCGCGGTGCGCGTCGAGCTCGTGCGAGCGTCCCGATGCCACCGCCCCGACGAAGGCGGCCATGATCGCCCTGGGCACGGTCTCGTCCTCGTCGGGGAGCAGCGGCCCCAGCGACGTCACGCCCCCGTCGTGGACGAGATCGAGCCGCAGCTGCCCCTCGACGCCCGGCACGGTGAGCGACAGGGCGACCTGCCCGACGGCGCCTCCGGTGTGCCGGGTGGTTACCCCCACCCACCGCTTCGGGTCGCCGGTCGCGGTGATCCCCTCGACCGGCCCGAGGAGCGCCTCGATGAGGTCGAGCGCGTGCGGCGCGAGGTCGAACAGCGCGCCCCGCTCCTGACGCCACGGCGTCGCGAAGGTCTCGCCCGGCAGGGCGGCCCCGGACACGAAACGGGCGACGACCCCGCGCGTGACGACCTCGGCACTCGCGTGCAGCAGCTCGACGACGGCCGGGTCGAAGCGGTTGCGCACCATCAGCAGGCTCGTCACCCCCGCCGCGTCGACGGCGTCGACGATCTCCTGCGCCCCCGCCACCGTGAAGGCCAGCGGCTTCTCGAGCAGGAGGTGCCGACCCGCCCGCGCCGCCCGGGGAGCGAGGTCGGCCTGCACGTCGGGGGGCACGGCGAAGGCGACCGCGTCGCAGTGGGCGAGCAGGTCGTCGTACGACGAGCTCACCCGGGCTCCGTAGGGAGCCGCGAGCGCCACCGCCGCCTCGGCCCGGCGAGCCCACACGCCCGCCAGCTCGACTCCTGGGGAGCCCGCGATCATCGGGGCGTGGAAGCGCTCGGCCCACGGCCCGGCTCCCACGAGCCCGAAGCGGATCACCGGCACCGAGGAAGTGGAGGGAGTCTCGGACACTGAGGGGGTCACGGGAGTCACGGCACGACGACGAGCTTGCCCCGGGTGTGCCCGTCCATGCTGTCGCGGTGCGCCTGCTCGGTCTGCTCGAGCGGGTAGGTGCGGGCTACGGGCAGCTCGACCTCTCCGCTGGCCAGCAGCGCCAGCACCTCCGGAACGGCGGCTGCGCGCACCTCGGTGCCGGGGTCGGCACCGGGGCCGCCACCGATGGCGACGATCCCGAGCTCGGCGACGCGGGCGAACCCGGCGATGGTGACGACGCGGGAGCGGTCGGCCACGAGGGCCACGCTCGTGTCGAGGGCCTCGTCGGTGCCGACGGCGTCGATCGCGGCGTCGACACCCTCGGGGGCGAGGTCGCGCACCCGCTGCTCGAGTCCTTCTCCGTAGAGCACCGGCTCAGCGCCGAGGCCTCGCAGGTAGTCGTGGTTACCCGCGCTCGCTGTCGCGATCACCCGGGCCCCGCGACGGGTGGCCAGCTGCACGACGAGGCCGCCGACCCCGCCGGCGCCGCCGTGGAGCAGCAGCGTCTCGCCGTCGCCGAGGTGGACGGTCTCGAGGGCGTGCACGGCCGTGCCGGCGACGACCCCGACTCCCGCAGCCACCTCGAAGGAGACGCTCTCGGGCTTGGCGACCAGCAGCTCGACCGGCGCGATCACGTGGTCGGCGTAGGCCGATCCCGGCAGCGAGGCGACGACGACGGCGTCCCCGAGGCTCCAGCCGGTCACGTCGGCGCCCAGGGCCTCGACGGTGCCGGCGAGATCCGACCCGATGGCCGCGAGCATGCCGGGGTGGGTGCCGAAGGCGCCGGAGTAGAGCTTCCAGTCGATGGGGTTGACGCCGATGGCGCGGACGGCGAGCCTCACCTCGCCGGCCTGGGGCTCGGCCGTGGGAGACGTGGTCAGGGAGAGCTGCTCGGGCCCGCCGAAGCCCTGGGGTGCGACGCTGCGTGTGGTCATGACCGGTCAACTAGGGGGTCACGTCCGCCATTCCTCCCAGACTTTTCCGTCGGTCGCTAGCACCGGACTGGGGCAAGGTGTCGGGTTTCACTGATCAGAAGGCAAGGGTGGGCCGCGGGGCGTGATTCGGTGGTGGCGGTGCTTGTGTAACCACCAAAAAGTGTGCATAGTGGACACGTTGCGAACTCCCACCCTGCGGATCTGAGGGGGTCGACGCAGCGGGGCCTAGTCCCCCTGTAGGGGGGCGTACCAGTCGCTTCAGCGACACGGGGGCGACGGGTGGAACGGTCCGGGCAGGTCATCTGGGGGGTGGCCGGCCCGGACCAGTCACCCGGCGCAGGGGCGCGCACCGCCGGTGGAGCATACGGTGTCGTGGTGAGCGCCAACGAGACGTTGAGGGGCACCTTCGCCCATCCATCCGACTTCTACCGGTATGAAGACCTCCTCGACGAGCGGGAGCGGGAGCGCCTGACGGCGCTGCGCGAGTTCCTCGAGCTGCGGGTGCGGCCGGTGGCCGACGACCACTGGGAGCGGGGAGAGTTCCCGCACCACCTCGTCCCGGCGCTGAAGGACCTGCGGATCGCGGGGTCGACCTACGCGGGCTTCACCCCTGACGGCGGTGAGCCGATGACGCGGCTCTTCGACGGCTTCGTCGCGCTCGAGATGTCGCGGGTCGACCAGTCGTTCGGCACGTTCTGGGGGGTGCACACCGGGCTGGCCTTCGCCAGCATCTTCCACTGCGGATCCGAGGCGCAGCGGCAGCGGTGGCTGCCGGCGATGCTCGACTTCACGAGCATCGGGGCCTTCGCCCTCACCGAGCCCGACCACGGGTCCGACGTCGCGGGCGGGCTCGAGACGACCGCGCGACGGGTCGACGGCGGCTGGGTGCTCGACGGGGCGAAGCGGTGGATCGGCAACGCGACCTTCGCCGACGAGATCGTGGTCTGGGCCAAGCAGGAGGGGGGTGACGACGACGGCGAGGTGGCCGGCTTCGTCGTCGCCCGCGAGACGCCCGGGGTCGTCACCACCAAGATCGAGGGCAAGATCGCCCTGCGCGCAGTGCAGAACGCCGACATCACCCTCACCGACGTGCACGTGCCGGACGACCGGCGGCTGGAGCAGGCTCGCACCTTCGCCGACACGGCCAACGTCCTGCGGATCACCCGCGGGGGGGTCGCCTGGGGCGCCGTCGGTCTGCAAATGGGCGCCTACGAGCGGGCGCTCGCCTACACGCAGGAGCGTCAGCAGTTCGGCCGGCCGCTCGCCTCCTTCCAGCTCGTGCAGGACCACCTCGCGACCATGCTCGCCAACATCACCTGCTCGCTCGGCCTCGTCGTGCGTCTGGCCCAGATGCAGGACGCCGGCCTCGAGCAGGAGGAGCACGCAGCCCTAGCCAAGGCCACCACCTCGACCCTGATGCGCCAGACGGTCGCCCGGGCCCGCGAGGTGATGGGCGGCAACGGCATCGTGCTCGGGCACGGGGTCGCCCGCTTCTTCGCCGACGCCGAGGCGGTCTACTCCTACGAGGGCACCCGCGAGGTCAACCAGCTCATCGTCGGGCGGGCGGTGACGGGGCACAGCGCCTTCGTGTGAGGTCGCTGTCTCATCCCACCCCACCAGCCACCTCCCGCCGTCGACCCCTCGCTAGGCTGGGAGCCATGGAGGGTTACGTGACCGTCGGTGCGGTCGTGGTCAGCGGCATCGTGCTGGTGCTGGCCGCTGCGGTCGCCCGTTACCTCCTCGCGCCCCGGGTGCCGACGCCCGCGAAGCGCACGACGTACGAGTCCGGGGTCGACCCCGTGGGCGCCGACTGGGCCCAGGTCAACGTGCGCTACTTCGTCTACGCGTTCCTCTACGTCATCTTCGCCGTCGACGCGGTCTACCTCTTCCCCTGGGCCACCGTCATCCGCGACCCTGACCTCGGCGCCGCGTCGCTGGTCGAGATGGGCATCTTCGTCGTCGTCCTCGTCATCGGCCTCGGGCACGCGGCGCGCCGCGGCCTGCTGCGCTGGGTCTGAGCTGGTGTCCCGATGACCACCGACCTCCCGCTGCCCACCGTGCGGCCCCAGGTGGGCGTGCTGGCCGAGCACGCGCCGCAGCCCATGCGGGTCGTGCTCAACTGGGGCCGGCGCTACAGCCTGTGGGTCTTCAACTTCGGCCTCGCCTGCTGCGCCATCGAGTTCATCGCGGCGTCCATGGGTCGGCACGACTTCATCCGGCTCGGAGTCATCCCCTTCGCGCCGGGGCCGCGGCAGGCCGACCTGATGGTGGTCTCGGGCACCGTGACCGACAAGATGGCGCCGGCGGTCCGGCGGCTCTACGACCAGATGCCCGAGCCGAAGTACGTGATCTCCTTCGGCGCCTGCTCCAACTCCGGCGGTCCCTACTGGGACTCCTACTCGGTGCTGAAGGGCGTCGACACGATCATCCCGGTCGACGTCTACGTGCCCGGCTGCCCGCCCCGCCCCGAGGCGCTGCTGCAGGGCATCGTCAAGCTGCAGGAGAAGATCGCCGCCGAGCGCCTCACCAGCACGAGCCTGACCCGCAGGTATGCCGGGGGCCGCCTCGCGTCGGCCGCCGAGGTCCAGCGGGGCCAGGTCACCCCCGGGCAGGCCGGCCGGCTGCCCGGGCGCGGCGACGCGCTCACCCCGCGACCGGTCACCGGGGTGCCGGTGAGCGCCACGCCTGCGCCGCCGGAGGCAGCACCCCAGACGCCGGTGTCGCCGGAGACCGGACCCCCGACGCCCACGGCGCCGCCGCAGGGAGCACCCCGCACGCCAGCCGACCCGGCCCCCCGGCGCTTCTTGCGTCGTCGCCCCCCGCCGGCCGACCCGGGGCGGACGCTGGCCGACGACATCTTCGACCTCGGCTCCGGTGACGTGCGTTCCGAGACGCCGACCGACCCCGAGGGGCGGGCATGACGCAGGAGCCGGCGACCCCCGTGGCTGAGCCCTGCCTCGACGTCGCCGTGGGGGAGTGGGTCGCGGCAGCGGCCGAGCTGCGCGGCGCGGGCTACACCTTCTTCGACTGGCTGACCGCCGTCGACGAGACCGATCGCGACGACGCCCCGGGGCTCGACGTGGTCACGCACCTGCTCGACGTGAGCACCCCCGGAGCGCTGCGCGGGCACCTCGTGCGCACGCGCCTGCCGCTCGACCAGTCCCTGCCCAGCCTCACCGGCATCTTCCGCGGCGCCGCGTGGCACGAGCGCGAGACGCACGAGATGTTCGGCATCGAGGTCGACGGCTTCGACGACGGCACAGGGCTCGGCCTGCGCCCCTTGCTGCTGCCCGACGGCTTCGTCGGCCACCCGCTGCTCAAGTCCTTCGTGCTCGCGGCCCGGGCCAGCAAGCCCTGGCCCGGCGCCAAGGAGCCCGGCGAGGGCCACGAAGGCACCCGCGCTCCCGGCCGCAGACGCGTGACGGCGCCCGGTGTGCCCGGCCCCGACTGGGGTCCGCGATGAGTGCTCTCGAGGTCGTCGTACGCGCGGTCGTCACCCTGCTCGGCTTCCTCGTGCTGCCGCTGCTGGTCGGCCAGACCGAGCACAAGGTCATGGCCCACATGCAGGGCCGCCTCGGCCCGATGTATGCCGGGGGCTTCCACGGATGGGCCCAGCTCGTCGCCGACGGGGTCAAGTTCGTGCAGAAGGAGGACATCACCCCGGTCGCGGCCGATACGTGGGTCTTCCGCGCCGCACCGGCTGTCGCGCTGATCCCCTACCTCGTCGCGATCAGCGTCATCCCGCTCGGGCCGGGCGTCGTCGGTGCCTCGGTCGACGCGGGCGCCCTCTTCGTCGTCGCGGTCGCCGGCGTCGGCATCCTCGGCACGCTCATGGCCGGGTGGGCCAGCGCCAACAAGTACTCCCTGCTCGGCGCCATGCGCTCCGCGGCCCAGCTGCTCAGCTACGAGCTGCCGCTCGTGCTGAGCGTTGCCTCGGTCGCGCTCGCGGCCGGCACCCTGTCGCTGCCGGGCATCGTGGCCGAGTGGAGCCCGTGGTGGCTGATCTGGCAGCTGCCCGGCGCTGTCGTCTTCCTCGTCGCCGCCCTGGCCGAGCTGCAGCGCCCACCCTTCGACATGCCGCTCGCCGACTCCGAGGTCGTCTTCGGAGCCGTGACGGAGTACACCGGGCTGCGGTTCGCCTTCTTCCTGCTCGCGGAGTACGCCGGCATCGTCGTCATGTCGCTGTTCTTCACCGTGCTCTTCCTCGGCGGCTGGCGCGGCCTGCTCGTCGGTCAGGTCGAGCCGCTCGGCGTCGTGTGGACCCTGCTCAAGGGCCTGCTCGTCGCCGTCGTCATCATCTGGTTCCGCGTCTCGTGGCCCCGGCTGCGCGAGGACCAGCTCCAGCGCCTGGCGTGGGTGTGGCTCGTGCCCGCCGGTATCGCCCAGGTCGCGCTCACCGGGGTAGTCGTGGTGATGAGACAGTGACCGAGAATCCCGCCCAGCCCGAGCCGCCCACCCGGCAGCCGAGCGACGCCGACAGCAGCAGCGGTCCGCGCGGCGCCGTACCGGGTCTGCTGAAGGGGCTGGCGACCACCGCCAAGGCGCTGATGACGCCGAGCCACACGGCGGAGTACCCCGACGTCGCGCCGGCGCTGCCGCCGCGCTCGCGCGGGGTCATCGCGCTCACCGAGGAGAACTGCACCTCGTGCATGCTCTGTGCGCGCGAGTGCCCCGACTGGTGCATCTACATCGACTCGCACAAGGAGACGATCCCCGCGACGACCGAGGGCGGGCGCGACCGGCAGCGCAACGTGCTCGACCGCTTCGCCATCGACTTCTCGCTCTGCATGTACTGCGGCATCTGCATCGAGGTCTGCCCCTTCGACGCCCTGCACTGGAGCCCGGAGTTCGAGTACGCCGAGACCGACATCCGCGACCTGCTCCACGAGAAGGACCGGCTGGGGGAGTGGATGCAGACGGTGCCGATGCCGCCCGCCCTCGACCCCGGGGCCGCCGAGGCCACCGAGGTCGCCACGGCCACCAAGCCGCCGCGCAGCTCGCGCGAGCCCCGGGCCAAGCCGTGACGAGCCGCGACCTCGTCTTCGCCCTCGTGGGCGTGATCGCCGCCGTCAGCGCCCTGCTCAGTGTCACCACCCGGCACGTCGTCCACGCCGCCCTGTGGCTCGTCGTCTGCCTCGGCACCCTCGCCGGGTGCTACGTCGTGCTCGGAGCCGAGCTCGTCGCGCTGGTGCAGCTGCTGATCTACGTCGGCGCGGTCGTGGTGCTCGTGCTCTTCGCCCTGATGCTCACCCGTGCCCCCATCGGTCGTAGTGACGAGCTGGGCACCCCACTCCTGCAGCGGATCCTGGCCGCCGTGCTCGGCGCGACGACCACCGCCCTGCTCGCGGCGATGCTCGTCCCGCTGGTCGGCCAGGACGCGATCACCCCCGTCTCCGGCGACACCCGCGCCGTCGCGACCGCCCTCTTCGGCACGTGGGTCTGGCCCTTCGAGCTGCTCTCGCTGCTGCTGCTGGTCGCGCTCGTCGGTGCCTTCGCCGTCGTGCGGGCCACCGGCGCCACCCCCGCCGCGCCGGGGGGTAACCGGTGATGCACCTGTGGCTCCCGATGGCCCTCGCCGCGGTCCTCGCCGGCACCGGCGTCTACGGCATCCTCGCCCGCCGCAACGCCGTGCTCGTGCTCATCGGCGTCGAGCTCGTGCTCAACGCCGCCAACCTGCTGCTCGTCGCCCTCGGCGCCGCCGACTCCTCACCCCTGCAGACCGGGCAGAGCCTGGCCCTCTTCGTCATCACCATCGCGGCAGCCGAGATCTGCGTGGCCCTCGCCATCGTGCTCGCGATGTTCCGCGTGACCGGGCACATCGACGTGACCCGGGTGCCGTTCACCGGCGACGACGAGGGCGACGAGCCCTCCGAGCTCTCCGAGCACGTCGCGACCCCCGGAGGGTCTGCGTGAGCGTCGTCGTCCGGCTCGTCGTCCTCCTGCCTGCCCTCGCTGCCCTGCTCGGCATCCTGCTCGGCCTGATCCGACCCCACCGGGTCGCCGCGGCGGGGCTCGCCGTCGGTGCTGCGGCGGTCGGCGTGGCGCTCGCCCTCGTCGACCTCGTCGGGTCGGGCGGCGCGGTCGGCCCCGACGGCGGCCCCCTCGAGATCTCGACCATCGGCCCGCTGCCGGCCGGTGACCTCGTCGTCCCCCTGCACCTGCTGCTCGACCGGCCCTCTGCCGTGGTCGCGCTCGCCGTCACCGTCGTCGGGCTCGCCGTGCAGCTCTTCTCGGTGTGGTACCTCGCCGACGACGAGCGCTACCCCGTCTTCGCCGCCGAGGTCTCGCTCTTCCTCGCCGGCATGCTGCTGGTGGTGCACTCCGGCGACCTCGTGCTCACCCTCGTCGGCTGGGAGGTGATGGGCTGGTGCTCCTACCTGCTCATCGGCCACGTCAGCGCCCGGGAGTCGGCCCGCCGCGCCGCCCTCAAGGCCTTCCTGGTCACCCGCGTGGCCGACCTCGGCTTCGTGCTCGGCATCGTCGTGCTCGCCCACGGCGCGGGCTCGACCCGCATCGCCGACGTGCTGGCCCAGCGCTCGGGCTACGGCTGGTTCGCCTACGCGCCGCTCACTGGCGAGACCTCCGGGGGTGGGCAGGCGTCCACCCTGGCCCTGGTCGCGCTGCTCGTCGGCGTCGCCGGCAAGTCGGGCCTCGTCCCCTTCCACGACTGGCTCCCCGACGCCATGGAGGGCCCGACACCCGCGTCGGCCCTCATCCACGCCGCCACCATGGTTGCCGCCGGCACCGTCGTGCTCGCCCGCCTCGAGCCCCTGTATGCCGCCGACCCCACCGCCCGCGCCGTCCTCGCCGTGCTCGCCGCCGTCACCATGGTCTGGGCCGCGCTGCTGGCCTGCGTGCAGGCCGACCTCAAGCGGATGCTGGCCTACTCGACGCTCAGCCAGATCGCGATCATGCTCGCGGCGCTCGCGGTCACGTCCGACCCGGATCCCTCGCTCCGCTACGCCGACTACCTGCCGTCCCCGCAGCCCGGCGAGCTGGCGGCATCCGCCTCCGCCGGCCTCAGCCACCTGGTCGGGCACGCCCTCTTCAAGTCGCTGCTCTTCCTCGCGGTCGGCTGGCTCTCGGTGCTCGCGGGCGGCACCGCCGTCGCGGCGCTCCGCGGGCGGGCCCGCGGGCGGGGGGCCCTCACCTGGGCCCTCGGCATCGGCCTCGCCTCGCTCGCCGGCGTCCCGCCGCTGGTCGGCTTCTTCAGCAAGGACGGCGTCGTCACCGTCGTCGAGGAGTCGCTCGGCAACGGCTGGTCGGCGTGGTTCCTGCTGCTCGCGCTCCTGCTCACGGTGGCGCTCACCGCCGCCTACTCCATGCGGGCCTGGCTGCTGCTGACGACCGAGCCGAGCCTGGCCGCCGCCGAGGCCGCCGAGGCCGCCGAGGCAGTCGATGGCGCCGACGGACAGAGCGAGGACGCCGAGCCGGCCGCAGCCGCGGGCGACGAGGCCCCGACGGGCGGGCACGAGGCCCGCCCGGTCAGCCTCGCCGCCGCCCTGGTCGTGGCCACCCTCGCCGTGCTCACCGCCCTCGGCGGTCTCGGCCTGCTCCTGCTGCCGGGAGGCCTGCACCTGGGCTGGCTGTCGGCCGCCCTGTCCGTGCTCCTCGTCGCGGGCGCGGCCTACCTCGTGTGGACCCGCTCGCCCGCCGGCGCCGATGCGGCCGACCTCGTCCCGGAGCGGCTGCGGGCGCGCGCCCAGAACGGCTTCGGCGTCGACGTGGCCTACGTCGCCGTGGCCCGCGGCGTCGTCGGCCTCGCGACCGTGGTCGCCACGGTCGACCGGGTGACCCTCGACGCCTACCCAGCGCTCGTGGCCCGCAGCGTGAACGCTGCCGGACGCACCGCGGACGGCGGCCACCGGGGCTCGCCCTCGGCGGGGCTGGTCGCCGTGCTCGTCGGCGTCGTCGTCGTCGCCGTCGCGGGGGTGACCCTGTGGTCCTGACCCTCCTGCTGCTGGTGCCAGCCCTCACGGGGGTCGTGCTGCTCGCCGTGGCCCGCACCGACCGTGCCGAGCGACGCGGGTCCACCCACGCGGTCGCCCTCGCCGGCAGCGCGGTGACCCTCGTGCTGACCGTCGTCGCGGCCGTCGCCCGCCCCGGGGTCGACCTGCGCTGGGTGCCCACCCTCGGGGTGCGCTGGCACCTGGCCGTCGACGGCATCAGCGTGCCGCTGCTGCTGCTCACCGCCGCGCTCACCGTCGTGGTCGTCGTGCACTCGCGCGGCCGCGAGCCGGCGCGCGACGTGCCCGGGGAGCGCTCCGCAGCCACCTTCTACGCCTGCATCCTGCTCGTCGAGACCGGGGCCCTCGCGACCTTCCTGGCCCGCGACGCCATCGTCTTCTTCGTCGCCTTCGAGGTCGTGCTCGTGCCGATGTGGGTGCTCATCGGCCGCTTCGGCGACCAGCACGCCGCCGAGCAGGCGCGCGCCGACGCCGCGGGCCGCTTCGTGCTCTTCACCGTGCTCGGCTCCACCCTCATGCTGCTCGGCATCCTGCTGGTCGTCACCCGCACGGGCACCTCCGACCTCGTCGCCCTCGCCACCGCCCGCGGCGCGGGTCTCGACCACGCCACGCAGGTCGCAGCCGCGGTGCTGCTCGTCGGGGGACTGGGCATCAAGATCCCGCTCTGGCCGGCGCACAGCTGGCTGCCGCCAGCCCACACCGTCGCTCCGACGGCCGGCTCGGTGCTGCTGGCCGCCGTCCTGCTCAAGATGGGCACCTACGGCATCGTGCGGGTCGTCATCCCGGTCGTGCCCGACGGCTTCACCGCGGTCTCTCCCTACCTCGCGCTCGTCGGCGCGGTCGCCACCGTCTGGGGCGGGCTGGCCTGTCTCGTCGAGCGCGACCTCAAGCGCCTCGTGGCCTACTCGTCGGTCGCCCACATGGGCTTCGTCGCCCTCGGCCTCGCCTCCGGCACGTGGACCGGGCTGCAGGCGGCGCTCTTCGGCAACATCGCCCACGGCGTCGTCTCGGCCCTGCTCTTCCTCGTCGTCGGCGGCCTCAAGGAGCGCTGGGGCAGCGCCGACCTCCAGGTCGCCCGCGCCGCCCTGCGCGACGTCTCGCCGCGCCTCGGCTGGTCGCTCGTGGTCGGCTTCGCCGCCGCCCTCGGGCTGCCCGGCCTGATCGGCTTCTGGGGTGAGCTCCTCGCCCTGTATGCCGCGTGGCAGCCGGCCGGCGACCGCCCCGTCGGGGTCTTCCGCGCCGCCGTCGTGGTCGCGCTGCTCGGCCTCGGGCTCGCCGCGGCCTACGCCCTGCGCGTCCTGCGCCTGGTCTGGGTCGGCGGGAGCGGCGAGCGCTGGGTCACCCCCCCGCAGGTCGGGCCAGCCCGCGACGCGAGGGGCCGGGAGTGGGCGGTCGTCGCGCTGCTGGTCGCCGCGACCGTCGCGGGTGGCGTGCTCCCGCGGCCGCTCATGGCTGCGACGGCCGACGACGCCCGCACGACGGTCGGCGAGGCCGGCGTCGCCGGCGTCGGGGGAGGTGGCCGGTGACCACCGTCGACTGGGGGCTGCTGCTGCCGGTGCTCGCCCCCGTGCTCGGAGCCGTCATCGTGCTCGTCGTCGACATCGCGATGCCGCGCGTCGTGCTCGGGCACTACGTCGTCGCCGGCATCAGCCTCGTCCTCGCGGCCGCGGCGACGGTGCTCACCCTGCGGCCACCGGTCGGAGACACCCGCGCCAGCCTCTGCCTGCCCGGCACGGGCGAGCAGGCACGCACCTGCTTCTACGCCGTCACCGGGGTGGGGGCGGGGCTCCAGCTCGCCGCGCTCCTGGCTGCCGCCGTCACCCTGCTGCTCGCCGCTCCGCTCGAGCCCAAGGACGAGCACGACCGCACCCCCGTCACCGTGTCCCTGCTGCTCGCCGCGACCGCCGGCGCCGTCGGGGTCGTCGGCGCGCGCGACCTCGGCTCGTGGCTCGTGACCCTCGAGCTCGCGACGCTGCCGGTCATCGCCCTCGCCGCCCTGCCCGGCACCCGCCGCGCCCTCGCCGGCGCGGTGCAGCTGCTCACGACCTCGCTCGTCTCGTTCGCCGTCCTCGCCCTCGCCGCCGCCTGCTGGTACGCCGCGACCGGCACCCCGCGCCTGACGGCCGACGCCGTGCTCGGGGTGAGCGGCACCCCGCAGAAGGGGCTGCTGGCCCTCGCCGTCGTCCTCGTGCTGGCCGGCATCGGCTTCAAGCTCTCGCTCGTGCCCTTCCACGCCTGGACCCCCACGACCTACGCCGGCGCACCCCTGCCGATCGCCGTCTTCCTCGCCGGTGTCTCCAAGATCGCGGCCCTCGGCGCCCTGCTCGTCGTGGTCACCGCCCTCTCGTCGCTCGGCAAGGCCGCGCTCGTCACGACGGCGGTGGTCGCGGTCGCGAGCATGACCCTCGGCAACCTCGTCGCCCTGCGCCAGGACGACGTGGTGCGGCTGCTGGCCTGGTCGACGGTCGCGCAGGCCGGCTGGGTGGTCGTCCCCCTGGTGAGCGTCTCGGCGCTGGGGGTGCGCGCGTCGGCGTCCTACCTGCTGACCTACGTCGTGAGCACGCTCGCCGCGTTCAGCGTCGTGGCGGTCGTGGTGCGCGGCTCGGGCGGGCGCTCGGGCTACCGCCTCACGGCGTACGACGGGCTGGTGCGTCGTCACCCGCTCCTGGGGGGTGTGCTCGCGCTGGCACTGACCACGCTGGCCGGGCTGCCGCCCGGCATCGTCGGGGTCGTGGCCAAGGTCGTGGCCCTGCGACCCGTCATCGCCGAGGGCTGGTGGGTCATCGCCGTGGTCGCCGCGCTCAACGCCGTGCTCGGGGTCGCGGTCTACCTGCGGTGGTTCCGCGTGCTGCTCGCTCGGCCCGACGCGTCGCAGGCCCCTGCTGCGGTCCCGGCGGTGCCGCTGCACCGGGTGGCCGTCGTCGTCACCGGCGGGGTGCTCGTGGCGCTGTCGGTGCAGCCGCAGCTGCTGCTCGGCCTGCTGGGCTGACCGGCTCGACGCGACTCGGCCTGACTCGGCCCGACTCGGCCTGACTCGACCCCCCGACGCGACGTGGTGCGGGAACGCCCCAACAGCACCCGGCGTTTCCAGGTCATGCACCGCCATTTCAACGGACTCAAGACCGTCGCCCTCTTCGGCGCGATCTGGGCCCTGCTGCTCGGCCTCGGCGCGCTCGTCGCCGGTGGACGCTTCATCTGGCTCTTCGCCCTCATCGGCGTGGCCACGACGCTCTATGGCTACTGGAACAGTGACAAGCTCGCCATCAGGGCGATGCAGGCCTACCCCGTGAGCGAGACGCAGGCGCCGGCGATGTACCGCATCGTGCGCGAGCTCTCGACGCGCGCCGGCAAGCCGATGCCCGCGCTCTACGTCTCACCCACCCAGGCCCCCAACGCCTTCGCCACCGGGCGCAACCCCTCGCACGCCGCAGTGTGCTGCACCGAGGGCATCCTGGCGCTGCTCGACGAGCGCGAGCTGCGCGGGGTCCTGGGCCACGAGCTGCAGCACGTCTACAACCGCGACATCCTCACCAGCTCGATCGCGGCGGCCGTCGCCGGCATCATCACGTCGGTGGCCCAGATGGCGATGTTCGCCGGGATGTTCGGGGGCTTCGGGGGCACCAACGACGAGGACCGCCCCAACCCGCTCGCCCTGCTGGTGCTGGCGCTGCTCGCCCCGGTCGCGGCCAGCGTCATCCAGCTGGCGATCAGCCGCACCCGCGAGTACGACGCCGACGAGGACGGCGCCGCGCTCACCGGCGACCCGCTCGCGCTCGCCTCGGCGCTGCGCAAGCTCGAGACGGGGGTGGCCCGGGCCCCGCTGCAGCCCCAGCAGCAGATCGTCAACGCCAGCCACATGATGATCGCCAACCCGTTCCGGGCGCAGGACGTCTCCCGGCTTTTCTCCACCCACCCACCGATGGCGGAGCGGATCTCCCGCCTCGAGACGATGGCCGCCGGACGTCAGGGGCGCTGATCGCGCCGGGGTCCTTGATGTCAGGCGCCCCAGGCGCAACACTGACTGACATGCTCCATCCACTGGCCGTCTACGCTTCACCGCGTGAGCCGGGAGTCGGGCGGTCTGATCTCGCCCGACCCGCGCACCACGAGCGTCGGCGGCAGGACCTGCCGCCGCGCCGGAGAGGGGTCGCCGTCGATGCGCGCGTAGAGCTGTCGCGCTGCTTCCTGGCCCAGCCTCGTCACGTCCTGGCGCACGACCGTGAGGGCGGGGTCGACGAGGTCGGCGAGCGGGAAGTCGTCGTAGCCCACGAGGGCGACCGAGTGGGCCAGGCCCAGCTCTCGCAGGGCGCGGGCGGCCCCGATGGTCACCGTGTTGCGGGCACAGAAGAGGGCGGTCGGCGGGGCGTGGGTGCCGTCGAAGAGCTCGAGGGTGGCCGCCTGAGCCGCATCGCTCGAGCGCAGGCCGGTGAGGAGCAGGGCCGGGTCGATGGCGATCCCGGCCGCGAGCAGGGCCTGCTGGAAGCCCCGCTGGCGGCGGCCTTCCGTCTCGATGGTGTCGAGGTCGGCGAGGTAGGCGATCTGTCGGTGGCCGTGCTCGATCAGGTGGGCGGTGCCGAGGTCGGCCCCCAGCACGTTGTCCACGAGCACGCAGTCGGCGACCAGCCCGTGGGGTTCGCGGTCGACGAACACCACGCGCAGACCGGCGCGCACGTCCGCCTCGAGATAGGCCTGGTCGGTCGTCGCCGGCATCATGATCAGGCCGTCGACGCGACGGCTCACGAGGTCGGCTACGAGGGTGTGCTCCCGGTCGGCCTCCTCGTCGAGGCTCGCGGTGAGCACGACGTCGTGTCGGGAGCGTGCGGCGTCCTCGAGCGAGCGCAGCAGGCTCCCCGAGAAGCTGTTGCTGACGTCCTGCAGCAGGGCGCCGATGACCCCGGTGCGGCTGTTTCCGCGCCGCAGGTTGCTGGCCGACAGGTTGTGTCGGTAGGCCAGCCGGAGGACGGCCCGGTGGACCTTCTCGGCCAGCTCGGGAGCGACGGTCGTCTCTCCGTTGACCACGCGCGATACGGTCTTCAGGCTCACCCCCGCGAGGGCGGCCACGTCCCGCATGGTGGCTCGCATCGCCGGTTGATCAGCCACGTGCAGTCCCTCTCCTGTGCCGGCACCGGGGGGCGGGGCCTCCCTGCCGGGGCTGAGACATCGTTGTCTGGCTCCGGGTCACAGTTTAGCCATACGCGTTGACGCACGCGCAAGATGCGGCTATAACTGTCTCCAGACAACGTTGTCTCTACGAGGAGGAAAAGAATGTCTCTGCATGTCAACCCTCGCCGCACCCGCGCGGCCGTCGTCGCCTCTGCCGCCAGCCTGGCCCTCGGCCTGGCTGCCTGCTCCGGCAGCACCAGCTCCGGTGGTGCCAGCGGTGGCAGCGGCGACAAGATCGGCGTCTCGCTCATCACCAAGGACTCGTCCAACCCGTTCTTCGTCGCCATGCAGAAGGGCGCCAAGGCCCTGGCCGCCAAGGAGGGCAACATCGACCTCACCGTCGCCTCCGGCAAGCAGGAGGGTGACGACCAGGGTCAGATCGTGGCCATCGAGAACTCCATCGCCAAGGGCGACAAGGGCATCCTCATCACCCCGATGTCCACCGGGGTCAACTCCGCGATCAAGAAGGCTCGTGACGCGGGCCTGTTCGTCATCGCCCTCGACACCCCGCCCGACCCGGCCAGCACGGTCGACATCACCTTCGCGACCGACAACTTCAAGGCCGGCACGCTGATCGGACAGTGGGCCGAGAAGCAGATGGGCGGCAAGCCGGCGACCATCGCCCTGCTCGACCTGTTCAGCGACAAGATCGTCTCGGTCGACTACAACCGTGACCAGGGCTTCCTCACCGGCATGGGGATCGACGTCAAGGACAAGACCAAGAACGGCGACGAAGCCAAGACCGGGAACTACACGGACGGCACGTACACCATCGTGTGCAACGAGGCGGGCCAGGGCGCCGAGGACGGTGGGCGTGCCGCCATGGAGCGCTGCCTCACCAAGAACCCCAACATCAACCTCGTCTACACGATCAACGAGCCCACCGCAGTCGGTGCCAGCGCCGCCCTCAAGGCTGCGGGCAAGACCGCGACGATCGTCTCGATCGACGGTGGGTGTGCCGGTGTGAAGTCGGTGACCGACGGGATCATCGGCGCCACCGCCCAGCAGTACCCCCTCAAGATGGCCCAGCTCGGCATCGACGCGGTCAAGACGATCGCCAGCGGTGGCGCCAAGCCGGCCACCTCGCCCGGCCTCGACTTCTTCGACACCGGTGTCGCGCTCGTAACCGACAAGCCGGCCGACGGCGTCACGAGCATCACCAGCGCCGAGGGCTCCAAGATCTGCTGGGGCTGATCACATGACCGCCACCACGACCGCCGCAGGCGGACCCAAGCAGAGCCAGGCCCAGGCCGAGCTCTCCACGCGGTCCCAGCGCCCGCTGCAGCGCCTCCAACACCTGCTCCACGGCCACCCGTGGATCAGCCCGCTGCTGCTGCTCGTGCTGACCATCGTCGTCTTCTCGATCATCAACCCGAGGTTCCTCCTGGCCAACTCCCTGTCCCTGCTGGTCCAGCAGACGGCGGTGGTCGCGGCCCTGGCCCTCGGCCAGACCCTCATCATCCTCACGGCCGGTATCGACCTCTCCGTCGGCGCCATCGCCATCCTCTCGACGATGATCATGGCCTCGCTCGCCGCGAACAACGGCGTCCCAGGCGTCCTGGCCCTCGTCATCGGCATCGCCTTCGGCTTCCTGGCCGGATACCTCAACGGTCTCCTGGTGACCCGGATCAACCTGCCACCGTTCATCGTGACGCTGGGCACCCTGAGCATCTTCACCGCGCTCGCCCTGCTCTACTCCGGTGGGTCGAGCATCCAGGACAACCGGCTGCCGGACATCATCAACTGGGCCGGCAAGGGCTTCACCTTCCTCGGCTTCCGGCTCACCACCGGGGTCGTCATCGTCCTGGTCATGTACCTCGTCGTCGGGTTCGCCTTGAGCCAGACCGCCTGGGGTCGCCACGTCTACGCCGTCGGGGACGACCCGGAGTCGGCCCGTCTCAGCGGCATCGCGAGCCAGCGGGTGCTGGTCTCGGTCTACGCCGTCGCCGGCCTCATCTTCGGCATCTCGGCCTGGGTCCTCATCGGTCGCTCCGGTGGGGCGACCCCCAATGCGATCACCGACGGCAACCTCCAGAGCATCACGGCGGTCGTCATCGGCGGGACCAGCCTGTTCGGCGGCCGCGGCGGCGTCGCGGGCACCCTCCTCGGCGCCCTCATCGTCTACGCGTTCACCTTCGGGCTGTCCCTGGCGGGAGTCGACCAGCAGTACCGCGTGCTCGCGATCGGCATCCTCGTCATCGTCGCCGTCGCCATCGACCAGTGGATCAGGAAGGTCAAGGGATGACCACCGAGCCAGGGCAGTCCGCCGGTACCGTTCGGGACGCGACCTCTCCGGGCCCGGCCCCTGCGGGGGGCGGGCGGGAGCCCGTCCTGCGTGGCCGGGCGCTGGTCAAGACGTTCGGACGGGTCGTGGGGCTCGACACCGTCGACATCGACCTGTATCCCGGAGAGGTCCTGGGGGTCATCGGCGACAACGGGGCCGGCAAGTCGACGCTGATCAAGTGCCTGTCCGGCGCCTACACCCTCGACTCGGGGGAGCTGACGCTCGAGGGTCGCCCGGTGAGGTTCGGCAAGCCGCAGGACGCGCGCGACGCTGGTATCGAGACGGTGTACCAGCAGCTGGCCGTCATCCCGGCGCTCGACATCGCGAGCAACCTCTACCTCGCCCGCGAGGAGCGTCGTCCGGGTCCGCTCGGGTCCGTGCTGCGGATGCTCGACAAGAAGGGCATGCGCGAGCGCGCCTCCCAGTCGGTGCAGGACCTCGGCATCCAGACGATCCAGAACATGGGTCAGGCCGTCGAGACCCTCTCCGGGGGCCAGCGCCAGGCCGTCGCCGTGGCCCGCGCCGCGGCCTTCGGCAGCAAGGTCGTCATCCTCGACGAGCCCACGGCTGCCCTCGGGGTCAAGGAGGGCAACGCCGTCCTCGACATGATCAAGGGGCTGCGCGACAAGGGGATGCCGGTCATCCTCATCAGCCACAACATGCCACACGTGTGGGAGGTGGCCGACCGGATCCACATCCAGCGGCTGGCCCGGAGGGTGGCGGTCATCGACCCGAAGGACTACACCCCGCAGGAGGGTGTGGCGATCATGACGGGAGCCATGACCGCCGACGAGGTCGAGGTCAGGGCGGCGGGTCGCCGGACGGCCGGGGCGCAGGCATGACCGTCGTCGTCGGCTACGTCCCCACACCCGAGGGGTCGGCTGCGGTCGACCTCGCCATCGAGGAGGCGGGTCGGCGCTCGGCCAGGCTCGTCGTGGTCAACACGTCCCACCACGGTGACTTCTCGCACCCGAGCTTCGCGACCGAGCAGGACATCGATGCCCTCGACGCCCAGCTGTCGGCCGCCGGTCTCGAGCACGAGATCCAGCGGCCGATGGACGGCGCCGCGGCGGCCGACACGATCCTCGACGTCGCCGAGCGGGTGGGCGCGGAGCTGATCGTCATCGGGGTCCGTCGCCGCTCCCCGGTGGGCAAGCTGCTCACCGGCAGCACGGCGCAGCAGGTGCTCCTCGACGCCGACTGCCCGGTGCTGGCCGTGAAGGCCCCTCCGCCCTGACTCGCAGCACTCCCGCTCCGCCTCGTACGACACGATCGGCGCCGTCCCCCTGGGGCGGCGCCGATCGTCGTACCGGATGCAGATACCGGTCGCGGTCCGCTGCGCCCGAACGACCGAACGCCCTTCTCGGTGGCGCAGATTCGCCCGACCAACACGCACCGGCTTCCTCGCGATGCCAAATGAATGTGCCAAACGGGCCGGAGGCGGGAGTGGTGTCTGTTGGGGGGCGAGCAGCCACGAGGTCTCGTCGGCGGCGATGCCGGACGCCGGCCTGGGGTGAACGCCCGATGCCTCAGCGGTAGTTGGTGAACTGCACTGCGGTGTCGAGCTCAGCGCCCTGCACGAGGCGCTGCACGACCTGCAGGTCGTCACGCGACTTGCTCGTGACCCTGAGCTCGTCGCCCTGGATCTGCGACTTGACGCCCTTGGGTCCCTCGTCGCGGATGAGCTTGCCGATCTTCTTGGCGATCTCCTGCGAGATGCCCTCCTTGAGGCCGATCGGCAGCCGGTACTCCTTGCCCGAGATCCTCGGGGTGGGGGTGTCGTCGCCGTAGTCGAGGTGCTTGAGCGAGACCTTGCGCTTGACCAACCAGGTCTGGAGGACGTCGAGCACGGCAAGGGCGCGCTCCTCGGAGTTGGCCTTGATCATGATGCTCTCGCCCGAGAGGTCGAGCGAGGCGCCGACGTTCTTGAAGTCGTAGCGGGTGGAGATCTCCTTGGCCGCCGTGTTGACGGCGTTCGCGACCTCCTGGTGGTCGATCTTGGAGACGATGTCGAACGACGAGTCGGCCATGCTGAGGGTGCTCCCTGGGTGTGGTCCGGTGCTGCGGAGACGGATTTCATCGGTGGACCCGATGCTTGCTATCCTTCCATGCGCGCACCGAGGCGGGTTGCCCGAGCGGCCAATGGGAGTGGACTGTAAATCCATCGCGCAAGCTACGTAGGTTCGAATCCTTCACCCGCCACCAGCGCACGCGTGCGACCCCCGACCAGCGAGAGCCGGTCGGGGGTCGTCTGCTGGGGGGTCGTTGCGTCCGCCTCGACGCGGGCGAGGGCCCCCGGGACGCGGACGCAACGGCGTCTACTGCCCCACCCGGCCGTCGAGGCACTCGCGCAGCAGGTCGGCGTGGCCGCAGTGCCGGGCGTACTCCTCGATCATGTGCACCATGACGTCCCGCAGCACCATCTCGCCGTCGGCTCCCACCTGGTCGAACGAGGGCGCCGCGTCGACGTAGGCCTCGGCGAACGCCACCTCCTCGCGCCACAGGGCCCACGCGTGCGCGACGACCGCGTCGTCGGCCACCGCCCCGTCGAACTCGCCGCAGGGCCCGGTCTCACGGAAGTGACGAGGGCCCTCCAGGCCGGACAGGCGCGTCCGGAACCAGAGCTGCTCGACCCCGGCCAGGTGACGCAGCAGCCCCAGCAGGGACAGCGTCGACGGGGGGACCGAGCGGCGAGCCAGCTGCTGCGCGTCGAGACCGTCGCACCTGAGCTCGAAGGTCATGCGGTAGTGGCGCAGGTAGTCGGTCAGGACCGAGCGCTCGTCGGTGAGCGTGCCCGTCGCCGACTCGCGGGGGTCCTGCTCGGGAGGCAGCCAGCGGCTGCCCACGCCGACCGCCCGGCGCAGGGCCCGCATGACGGCGTCCGTGACCGTCATGACCTCCCCGGTCTCGGGGTGGGCCTGCTCGCGGGTGCGTGCGTCGGTGGCCACCACCTCCCACTCGTGCGGGTCCAGGCCCTGGGCGACCTGCTCGGCGGTCGGCATCATCGCGTGGCCGCCGTGCCGCAGGCCGCCCATCTCAGGGCGCAGGTCGTCCGGATGGTGCCCGACGACGAGCAGCGTCCCGCCCGGGCGCACGACCGACGCCAGCTGCGCGTGCAGCCGAGCCAGCTCGGGCTGAGGCAGGTGCGCGAACTGGGCCGACACCAGCCCGTACGACGCCTCGCCGGGCTCCCAGGCGGTCAGGTCGACCTGGGTCCAGGTGATCCGGTCGGCGACCTGCGGCGCGACCTCGCGGGCGTGTGCCGCCGCGCGCGCCAGCACGACAGGGGAGATGTCGACCGCAGTGACCTCCCAGCCCTGCCGGGCCAGCCAGATCGCGTCGGCGCCCTCACCGCACCCGACGTCGAGGACGGTGCTCGGGGGCATGCCGGTCACCTCCTCGACGAGGCGGGGGTTGGGCCGGCCGCTCCAGAGCCGGTCGGCAGCGGCATACCGCTCGTCCCAGAACTCCTGGGTGAACCGCCAGGGGGACTCGTGCGCGTGCTCGGTGTCGGCCATCCCCCAGCCTCCCACCCCGGGGCCGCGGGCCGCGTCAGCGCAGGTCGCCGGCGAAGCGCCAGGCCCGACGACCAGCTCCGGCGAGGGCCTCGAAGGAGAACCCGGCCCCAAGCAGCAGCGTCCCCGCCACCGCGAGCACGACCCAGCGGGGCACGAGGTCGGAGACGGTGGCGACCTGCCCGACGGCCGCGACCACGAGCGCCGCGAGACCGATGACGAGCGCCGCCCGCAGGCGCAGCAGCGCCCCGGCGAGGGCGACGAGCACCGAGACCGCGATCGTGAGGACGGCGCGCGTCGGAGACTGCCGGCCGAGAGCCTCGTCGAGGGCGGCCACGGCCGAGGGCAGCAGGGCCATCGCCAGGGCCGGTCCGAGCACGGCCACCGAGCCGGCCCGGCTGAAGCCCTCGCGCAGCGACGACGGCGCCGCCTGCGGTGCACGAGCTCTGCTCGCTCCGACGAGCACGACCAACCCCGCGACGAACAGCAGTCCCGCAGCCGGGAGGGTGAAGCCCTCCAGCTGATGGATGTCGTTGTCCAACAACGAGATCCATCCGGCTGCGCTGCCTGCGGCGGCACCGAGCCATGCGAGCTGCGAGAGCCAAGTCTGCTCGAGGGACAGGACATCGAGCACGGCCACGACGACGAGCGCAGCGGCGACGACCGCCAGGAAGCCGGTGACGTCGCCGGCGCTGACGCCGGACCCGTCCCCGGCCCCGACCCGACGGGCGCTCGCGGCCGCCTCGAGCAGCGGCAGCCCGAGCACCCACACGGTCACCGCCAAGGCGCTCACGGCAGCGACGAGGTGGTGGTCGCGCACGACGGGCAGGGCGGTCGTCGTGAGGGTGACGGCCCCGAGGACGGCCAGCAGCGCGACCGGAAGGTGGACCGGCCCGCGGCTGCCGACGACGAGGGCGCCTGCGACGAAGGCGGGCACGTGAGCGACGGCAACGGCGGCGGCGACGACGAGGGGGTCGAAGGACGAGAACCGGGACGAGGCTGCACGAGGTCGGGTCATGGTCACCGCGCCCAACGAGCCGGCCACCAGCGCCCAGCACAGGGCCCACGACCCGTAGCGGGGGGAGTCGCCGTAGCCGGTCAGCGACAGCACGACGGCGACTCCGACCAGCCCCGTCCCGGCGAGCACGAGGTCGGCGCGCACCGTGTCGGCCGTCGGAGGCACCGACCGTCGCGCCAGCACGAGCACGACGGCGCCCACGACCACGAGCGCCCCCACGGCGAGCGGAGCGGCTCCGCCCCGCTGGCCTGACGCCGCGAGGCACGCGGCCCACCCGGCGAGCACCGCGGCCACGACGGCCGCCAGCCGCCAGGCCCGCAGGTCGGAGATCCGCGTGAAGGCCGCGCTGAGCGCCACGACCCCGAGCATGGCGACGGCACCCCATGCGGCGTCGTGCTCACGCAGCCACGGCGGGCCGAGCCCGAGCCGCGGCGCGGCGACCAGGCCCACCGCGGCGACGGCGGCGGCCACGGCGGCGAGCGTCTGGGCCGTCGACCGGTAGGAGTGCCGCAGGCCGTGCGCCGATGCGGCGAGCACCCCCACGACCACCACGAGCAGGCCGACCTGCCCTCCCGCGCCGAGCCGGTCCCAGGCGACCGCGGCGAAGACCACCGTGGCGATCACGAGGAGCAGCGCCCCACCCGCGAGCAACAGCGTCTGGGCGGTCAGGGAGGGCCGCGGCGGTGGTGACGGCTGCACCGGACGGCCGGGCGTGGGTGCGGGGGCACCCGCCCAGCCGGGAACCACCCAGCCCGTGGGGGTGGTGTCGCCCGCGGCGATCCGGCCCTGCACCCAGGACAGCCGGGCGAGCAGCTGCTGCTGCTCGCCCGCGAGCCACGTCGCCTCGGCCACCAGGCTCGCATGGGCGCGGTGGCCGCAGGCCGGGCAGACCGCGACGACGTCGTCGTGGGACCGGGTGTCAGGCTCGTCCGGCATATCCGGGATGTCGTGGGGAACAGTGAGCTGCGCTCGAGCGCACGTGGGACAACGGATGCCGGGCTGGTCGGTGGCCGGGACGAGGGTCATGGCCACCTCCTGGTTGCGGGCTGGCCGGGCTGGCCGGGTTGGTGAGTGCTCGACCCTCTCACGAACCGCGGGCCCGCGGGGCCCGTTTGGGGCGGTCGCGGCGAGGCCGATGGTGTCGTCGATCGCCCAGCGCGTAGGAGTCCTCCGACCGACGGAGCCGCGGGCTCCTTCACCCCTGAACCCATGCTGACCACCGTGGCCGACGGCGGCGCGCTGCACCGCACCCCGATGACGACGCAGCAGGCCCAGTTCGACGGCGACGCCTGGTTCCTCGTGGGTCGCACCTCGCCGACGACGACTCGGCTCAGTACTGGCAGAGCCCGGGCAAGGTCAGCACCCCGAGGCGG
The DNA here is from genome assembly GCA_039889245.1 of Dermatophilaceae bacterium Soc4.6. Classification (NCBI taxonomy): domain Bacteria; kingdom Bacillati; phylum Actinomycetota; class Actinomycetes; order Micrococcales; family Dermatophilaceae; species Dermatophilaceae bacterium Soc4.6. The sequence continues at coordinate 3,235,414 of JAZGVH010000002.1, forward strand.
GTGACTCGGAGAAGCTCGAGCTCTGACCGCCTACCAGGTCAGGGCCGGGGGGAGCCCGGCCGGGTCGGCCTCGGGCCAGCGGTCGGGCTCCCGGCCGAGAGCGAGCAGCAGCGGCACCTGCTCGCGCACCCACGGGGACAGCGAGGGGTCGTCGACCGTGCGGCGCACCAGCTCGGCCCACGGCACGACCGCGGTCGCGTCGACCTCACCGGGGGCGAGGTCGAGGTGCTCGACCGACTCTGTCCTCGCCACCAGCACCGGGCACCACTCGTGCTCGACGAGCCCGCCGGCCTCCGCGCGGTAGCGGAAGCCGGGCAGCACGAGCCGCAGGTCGGTGACCGCGAGGCCCAGCTCGTCGCGCGCGCGGCGGTGCACCGCGTCCCTCAGGCGCTCCCCGGGCAGGGGGTGCCCGCAGAACGCGTTGGTCCAGACCCCCGGAAAGGTCCGCTTGGTCGCGGCCCGCTGGGTGAGCAGCACCCCGCCGTCGACGAGCAGGTGGCACGAGAAGGCCAGGTGCAGTGGCGTATTGGAGCTGTGCACCTCGAGCTTGGTGCTGGTGCCGACGGCGCGGCCGTCGTCGTCGAGGAGCACGACGAGCTCGTCGGCCCCGACGTGGACCGAGGTGGTGCTCATCGCGTCACCAGGTCGGTGCGGGCGCCGGCGAGCGCGTCGACGACTCCGCGGAAGACCCACGGCGCCGTGGCCGCCGCAGGGACGAGCGCCCGTCGGCCCCAGGCCGGTCGGGTCACGCGCAGCAGGCCTGCGGTCAGCGCGTCGGGGCGACGCGTCAGGCGTCGCCACGAGCGCTCGTAGGCCGCGGGGTCGCCCGCCGCGATCGCCTCCACCGCCGCGCGGGCCTGGGCCAGCCCGAGGGCGATGCCCTCGCCGGTGAGGGCGTCGACGTAACCGGAGGCGTCACCCACGAGCAGCACCCTCCCCGCCACCCGACGCGTCGAGCCCTGTCGCAGCCCGCCGGCTCCGCGCGGGGTCGAGGTGGCCGGTGCACCGGCCAGCCGCGCAGCCAGCTCGGGAAAGCCGACCAGCAGGTCGTCGAGGGGGAGGCGCTCGCGGGTCAGCACCGCGACGCCCACCTCGTCGGGGCCGACGGGGGTGACGTAGGCCTCGGCGAGCGCGCCCCAGTGCACCTCGACGCGCGAGGTCCACGGGGCGACCCGCACGTGGCGGCGCAGTCCGTGACGCGCTCCCTCGCGCGGCCGGGCCGGGGGGGCGTCGAGACCCAGCAGGTGGCGCACGGGGGAGTGCAGGCCATCGGCGGCCACGACGTATCGGGCGGTGTGCTCGGTGTACACGGTGTACTCGGTGTGCTCGGTGTGCTCGGTGTGCTCGGTGTCTTCGGCGTGATCGGTGCTGTCCACCCCCTCGCGCTGGACCACCACGACGCCGTGGTCGTCGCGTCGCACCTCGACGGCGGTGCCGTGGTGCGTGCGGATGCCGGCCCGGGCCACGGCGTCGGTGAGGACCGCGGCCAGCCGGGTGCGGCGCACCCCGAGCCCGGGGCCTCGGGAGAAGGGCGCCTCCACCCGATGGCGGCCGGAGACGTAGGCGATGCCGGTCAGGGGCATCCCGTCCCGGGCGATGGCCTCGCCGACACCGAGCTCGTGCAGCTCGGCGACGGCCGAGGGCATGAGCCCCTCGCCACAGGCCTTGTCCACCAAGCCTTTCCGTCGCTCGAGCACCGACACCGACAGTCCGGCCCGGGCTGCGTGCAGGGCCGTGGCGAGGCCGACCGGTCCGCCGCCGACGACGAGGAGGTCGTCCACCGCGTCAGCCCGCCCGTCCGGGGACGGGCACCGCAGCGCGCAGGGCGGCCTCCTCGGCCGGGATCCGCACCGCCATCAGCGCGGCGTTGAGCAGCGTGAAGGCCACGGCCGTGAGGACGGCGGAGCCGAGCAGCGGCAGCGCGAGCCCCTCGAGGGCTACGGCGACGTAGTTGGGGTGGGGGAGCACGGCATACGGGCCGGTGCGCACGGCACCGAGGCCGGGAACGACGACGATCTTGGTGTTCCACTGCGGCCCGAGGGTGCGGATGCACCACCAGCGCAGAGCCTGGGCGGCGACGACGACGACCAACCCGACCACGGCGAACAGCGGATGCCCGTCGGGGCGGCGCCACCAGGCCTCGACGAGGCAGCCCACCAGCAGCCCCGTGTGGAGCACCACCATCGCCGGGTAGTGCCGCTGCCCGCTCTCGACCCCACCGCGCGCGAGCGCCCAGGTGAGGTGGCGACGGGCGACGACGAGCTCGGCCAGGCGCTCGAGGGCGACGAGCAGCACGACGACGGTGTACCAGCCGGCGGTCACGGAGTGCCCGCCCGCAGCAGCACCGTCTCGAGGCAGAACCCCGGTCCCATGGCCAGCAGCAGGCCGTGGCTGCCCGGTGCCGGCGGCCGCTCGCGCAGCGTGTCGGCCAGCACGTGCAGCACCGACGACGACGACAGGTTGCCGATCGCCGCCAGCGAGCGCCAGGTGACGCCGAGGTCCTCGCGCTCGAGCTCGAGCGCCTGCTGCATCGCCTCGAGCACCTTGGGGCCGCCGGGGTGCGCCACCCACCAGCCGATGTCGGCGCGGGTGAGGCCCTGCTGGGTGAGGAAGCGGTCCACGTCGTCGCGCAGGTGGGTGCGCACGAGATCGGGCACCTCGACCCCGAGGACGATCCGCAGGCCGCCCGCGCCGACGTCCCAGCCCATGGCTCGGCCGGTGTCGGGGTAGAGGCGGCTCCTGCTCGCCACGACCCCCACCGGGGACACGGGGGACACCGCAGACACCGATCTGGACGACGGGTCGGGCCCGGTCCGGCTGTGGGCCGGTCCGGGGACGACCCGTGATCCGCCGAGCACGACGGCGGACGCTCCGTCGCCGAAGAGCCCCGTGGCGACCAGGTTGGCGGTCGAGAGGTCGTCGTGCTGGATGGTGAGCGAGCACAGCTCGACCGACAGGAGCACCGCGACGTCGTCGGGGTGACCGACGAGGTGGTCGTGCAGGCGGGAGATGCCGGCCGCCCCGGCGACGCAGCCGAGGCCGTGCAGGGGCACCCGCTTGACGTCCTCCCGCAGGCCCAGGCGCCCGGCGACCCGGGCGTCGAGCGACGGCACGGCGAGGCCGGTCACCGTCGTCGACATGATCAGGTCGACGTCGCCGGGCTGGAAGCCGGCCGCCGCGAGGGCCGCCGACACCGCCTCGCACCCGAGGTCGACCGCGGCGGCGATGAAGGCGTCGTTGCGGTCGCCGAAGTCGGCGAGACCGGCGTACTGCTCAAGCGGGAGGGCCGTATGCCGTTGTCCCACACCGGAGTTGGCGTGCAGGCGCTCCATGAGGGCGCGGGTCCGGCCCTCGGCGCCGAGCATGTCGGCGACGGCCCGGGTGACCTCCGACTGCGGATAGCGGTGCTCCGGCAGCGCCGCGGCCACGGCGAGCAGCGAGCTGGCCGCCGGGCGGAGTGCGCGCTCGCTCCCTACGCTCGTCGGGTGAGTGGACCCTCGGCGGTGCAGCTGGCCCGCGCGTGTCATCCCGGCCCCTGCGTCGCGGTGACCGCGGTGGCGACCGGGCTGGCGGTGGCGACGGGACGGGGCGCGGTGACCGGCACCCTCGTGGTGGCCGCTGTCTTCACCGGCCAGCTCTCGATCGGCTGGTCGAACGACCTGCTCGACGTCGAGCGTGACCGGCAGGCCCATCGAGCCGACAAGCCGGCCGCGCTGGGCGAGGTCTCGGTGCAGACCCTGCGGGTGGCGACCCTGGCGGCCCTCCTGGCCTGCCTCGTGCTGTCGCTCGGCGTCGGGGCCGCGTCGGCGGCGGTGCACCTGGGGCTGGGGGTGGCCGGCGGGTGGGCATACAACCTGGGTCTCAAGGCCACCGCTTTCTCGCCCCTTCCGTATGCGGCCGCCTTCGGGTCGCTGCCCTCGGTGATCACGCTTGCGGCACCATCGTCCCACGGTGTGGCCGTAGCGCCACCCTGGATGACGCTCACCGGGGCGCTCCTCGGGGTCGCGGCCCACTTGCTCAACGTGCTTCCCGACCTCGACGACGACCTGCGCGCCGGGGTGCGCGGCCTGCCACACCGGCTGGGCGCGTCGGTCACGAGGGTCGCGGCCGTCGTGCTGCTCGTGGGCGGCACGGTGACCGCGGTGTTCGGCCCGGGCCGCCCACCCACGTGGGCCCTGGCGGTGCTCGCCGTCTGCGTGGTCGCTGGTGGCGTCGGCGCCTTCGCGCGCGGTCGCTGGCCGTTCGTCGTCGGGGCCCTCATCGCCGTGGTCGACGTGGTGCTCCTGGCGGTGCGCTCGACCGCGTGAGCGCCGCGTGCCCTCGGCGGACGTGGGCCCACTGGCCGGTCATGCCCCAGTGGTGCCCGTCGCCGGAGGCCCGCAATCCGCGGGGAGGTCGGTGTCAGCGGGGCCCGGTCCCCTGCGGTGGCCCAGCCAGTGCATCGCCGGCGTCGCCCCCACCCCGTGGACGATCACGGACACGGCGATGGTGAAGGCGATGACCGACCACATCCACCGTTCCTGCGCGAAGTCGGCGTGGCCGGCGGCGTACGCGAGGTAGTAGAGCGACCCGATGCCGCGCACGCCGAAGAACGCCGTGACCAGCGCCTCGGAGCGGGTGAGCGCCCCCGGCTCGCCGAGCGACCTCGGTCTGACCCGCAGCGCGACGAGCCCGGCCACCGGGCGCACCACGAGGACCAGGGCCAGCCCGATGGCGATGCCCCGGGCGTCGAGGGCGGCGAGCAGGCCGTGCGTCATGGCCACCCCGAGCGCCAGCAGGACGAAGAGGGTGAGGAGGCGCTCGAGGCGCTCGACCACCCCGTGCATCGCCTCGTGGTAGCCGTGCGAGCGGTCGGCCGCGCGGATGGTCATGGCGCACGTGAAGGTCGCCAGGAAGCCGTAGCCACCGACCAGCTCGCTCAGCCCGTAGGACGTCAGCAGCGCCGCGACGACCAGCAGCGGGTCGCCCTGCTCGGCGAGGCGCAGCGCGGGGCGAGGCGAGCGGAAGGCCACCGCGGCGAGCGCGCGGCCCACCCCGACACCGACGGCGACGCCGAGCACGATCTGCAGCACGAGGTGCCAGCCGAGCCAGTACCCGCCCCAGGTGGCCACCGAGCCGACGCCGGCGAGCAGGATCGCGAGGTGCACGAAGGGGAAGGCGAGCCCGTCGTTGAGCCCGGCCTCCGACGTCAGCGCGAAGCGCACCTCGTCGTCCTCGTCGACCTCGCCGTCGATGCCGAGCTCGACCTCGTCACCGACGGCGACCCGAGGACCCTCCACCTGCACGTCGGAGGCGAGGACGGGGTCGGTCGGCGCCAGGGCGGCGCCGAGGAGCACCGCCGTGGGCAGGGCCACCCCGAGGGCGGCCCAGCCGATGAGGGCCACCCCGCCGATGGTGATCGGCATCCCCACCGCCAGCAGGCGCCAGGCGGGCGACCACCGCGCCCACGAGCGCCGGTCGCGCAGGGTCAAAGGTCGGTCGAGGGCCAGGCCCACCCCCATGAGGGCCAGCAGGACCGTGAGCTCGGTGACGTGCTCGATGACCCCGCGGTGGGTCACCGGGTCGGCATCGAGCCCGCTGGTGAGGGGCGAGCGCCCGATGAGGATGCCGACGCCGACGAGGACCATCGGCGGCGACACAGGGACCCGCGACAGAGCCCGGGGGAGCACGACCGCCAGCAGCAGGGACAGCCCGATGAGCAGGTAGATCGACGACGTCGGCATGGGCGCTGGCCGGTCAGGCCTGCGACGACGAGTGCGCGGACGCGTCGCGGGCGGCACGCCAGGTGGTGCCGATCCCGTCGACGAGGGCGACGCGGGGCGCCCAGCCGACCGTGGTGGCGGCGAGCGACACGTCGAGCCAGGTGCGCGACACGTCGAAGGAGCGCGACTCCTCGTGCACCACCTCGACATCACCGGCGACCTGTCGGACGGCGTCGAGCAGCTCACCCAGGGTGGTGCCCCGACCCGAGCCGACGTTGATCACCCGCGGGGGCGCCGCTGTCGAGGCCACGGTCGCGACGGCGCGGGCGATGTCGTCGATGTAGACGTAGTCGCGGGCGGTGTCGAGCGACCCGAAGACGCGCAGCGGCTCCCCCCGCCCCACCGCGGCGAGCCAGTGCGCCACCACCCCCTGGCCGGGGGCGACCGGCTGCCCCGGGCCGTAGGCGTTGGCGATCCGGATGACGACGGACCCGTCGCGGGCCAGCACCCGGCGCTCTGCCGCCAGCTTGCTGCGGCCGTAGGCACCCGAGGGCGCACAGGGGCTGTCCTCGGCGAAGGGCGCCGGCTCGGTGACGTCGTAGACGGTCCCCCCGGACGACAGGAAGACCACCCGGGCGGTGGACCCGGCGTCGTCGAGGGCCTGCAGCAGACCCGACAGCGCCGCGTCGTCGGCCGCCACGAGGTCCGGTCGGGTCTCGGCGAGCGCAGGGTTTATGCTCGCAGCCGTCCAGACGACCGTCTCCACCTCGCGGATCCCGGGGGCCAGGCTCCCGTCGCCGCCTACCGCAGGAGTGCCCCGCGTGAATGCCACCGTCGTCAGACCCTGGGTCGCTGCGGCGTCCACGACCGCCCTGCCGATGAATCCGGTGGCGCCGACCACCGCGATGCGAGAGCGCGTCACGAGCGTTGTCCTCCAGTGCTTGGTCGGGCCCGGACTCGGTGTCGGATGACGCGGCCACGGCTGCTCGTGCTGGCCTCGACCTTTCCCGCGCAGGCCCACGACGGCACTCCGGGCTTCGTGCTCGATCTGGCCCAGCAGGAGGCCGAGGCCTTCGAGACGACCGTCATCGTACCGTCCGTGCCCGGAGCCACGGCGCGCCAGCGGATCGGCGAGGTGCAGGTCATCCGGTTCCGCTACTTCCCGCGCCGGTGGGAGGACCTCGCCGACGGTGCCATCCTCGAGAACCTGCGCGCACGCCCCTCGCGCTGGCTGCAGGTGGTGCCCTTCGTCGTCGCGGAGTGGCTGGCGCTGCGGCGCGAGGTGCGGCGGCAGTCGCCCGACGTGCTCCACGTGCACTGGCTCGTGCCGCAGGGCGTGGCCGCGCTCGGGGCGATGCGGCAGGTGCCGTCCGTGGTCACGACCCTGGGCGGTGACCTCTACGGCCTGCGCGACCCGGTCTCCACCGCCCTCAAGCGGCTGGTCGTGCGCCGGGCCGCCGCGGTGACGGCGATGAACGAGGACATGCGCGCCCAGCTGGTCGGCCTCGGGGCCGCCCCGGCGGACGCCCACGTCATGCCGATGGGCGCCGACCTGTCGACCATCCGCGCCGAGGCGGCCGAGGTGGCGCGGGTGCCGGGCCAGGTGCTCTTCGTCGGGCGGCTCGTGGAGAAGAAGGGCCTGCGGCACCTGCTCGCCGCGCTGCCGCTCCTGGCCGACCTCGACCTGCGGGTGCGGGTCGTCGGCGACGGACCACTGAGGGCCGAGCTCGAGGCGTCGGCGCGCGGTCTGCCCGTCACCTTCCTCGGAGCCCTGGGCCGGGGCGAGCTGGCCCGCGAGTACGCCGCCAGCGCCCTCATGGTGGTGCCGAGCACCCGGGCCGCGTCGGGTGACCAGGACGGTCTGCCGGTCGCGCTGCTCGAGGCCATGGGGGTCGGCACGCCCATCGTGGCCAGCGACCTGCCGGGACTCAACGAGGTGGTGCTCGAGGGGCACACCGGTCTGCTCGTGCAGGCGGGCGACGAGCCCGGGCTCGCGGCAGCGGTGCGCTCCCTCGTCGCCGACCCCGACCGCGCCGAGCGGCTCGGCGAGGCAGCCCGCGAGCTCTCGGAGTCGCTCTCCGTCGACGCCGTGGGCCGCCGCTACCGCGACCTGCTGACCTCGCTCGTCGGTGCGGAAGGGCGCGGCCCGGGCCGTTAGGGTGGCCCGAAACGTACCCCCTGCTTCGAGAGTGAGACCCCGTGCCGGACCCGAAGGCGGAGCCCCCAGCCGTCGACGCGTCTGAGGACCCGTCGCCCGTCGCGGGGCAGCCCGCCTGGCGCCGCAACGCGAGCCGGGCCCTGATGCTGGTCGTGCTGGTGGCTCTGGTGTGGGCGGTGGCGAAGAACCGCGCCTCCTTCTCCTCCACCCTCGTGCGGGTGGGGCCCACGGGCATCGCGCTGAGCGCGGCTGCGGCCGTCCTCGGGGTCCTGTGCAACGGCCTGATGTGGCACAGCGTCATGGGCGGGGTCGGCATCACCCTGCGCCGCAGCGACGCCCTGCGGGTCTTCTTCGTCAGCCAGCTGGGGAAGTACCTCCCCGGCTCGGTCTGGCCGATCGTGCTCCAGATGGAGGCGGCCCGCGAGCGAGGGGCCAGCCGGCGCACGATGCTGGCGGGCAACCTCATCAACCTCGCCATCGGCCTCGCGACCGGGCTCGTGCTCGCGGCCGCGACCTTGCCCTTCGCCTCACCCGATGCTCTTCGACGGTACTGGTGGGCGCTCGCCGCGGCCCCCCTGGTCGTCGTCGTCGCCCTGCCCAAGACGCTGCCTGCCCTGCTCGACCGGGTGCTGCGGATGCTGCACCGCGAGCCCCTCGGGGTCACCCTCGACCCCGGCGCCGCGCTGCGGTCGGCCGGGTGGTCCCTGCTCTCGTGGGTCTTCCTCGGGCTGCACCTCACCGTGCTGGTCGCCTACGCCGGAGCGACCCCGTCGGTGGGGCTGGTGCTGCTGTGCGTCGGGGGTGTCGGGCTCGCCGTCACGGCCGGGGTGCTCTTCATCCCGTCGCCCGCGGGAGCGGGGATCCGCGAGGTGGCCCTCGGCTTCATCCTCGGGGCGGTCCTCGGCTCGGGCGCCGTCGTGGTGGTGGTCGTCGCCTCGCGGGTGCTGCTGATCCTCGTCGACGCCGTCCTCGCGGGCGCGGCTGCGCTCGTGGGCGGCCTGCGGGCGCGTCACCGCCGCCTGCAGGAGTCCCTGTGACGACCTCCTGAGACCCGATACGGCGCCCTACGACCCGATACGACCCCATCGACCCCATACGACGAGGAGGACCGGCATGGACGGCCACGGTTGGCAGCCCACGAAGTACGTCGAGCGTCGAGGCACCCTGCGGGCGGGGGCGGTCTCCCCGGCCTCACGGCTGATGGCCGACCTCGTCGCCGAGTTCTACGCCACCTCGCTGCCAGAGAACGCCCATGGTGACCTGCTCGACCTCGGGTGCGGACAGGCGCCCCTCTACGGCACCTACCGCTCGCGGGTCTCCTCCGTGACGACCGGCGACTGGAAGGCCGGCCCGCACGTCGACCACGTCACCGACCTGACGGCGCCACTGTCCTTCGACGACGCGGCCTTCGACACGGTGATCCTCTCCGACGTCCTCGAGCACCTGCCGAACCCCGCGCTCGTGCTCAGTGAGGCCCATCGGCTGCTGCGTCCGGGAGGCACGCTCCTGGTCAACGTGCCCTTCCTCTACGGGATCCACGAGGCGCCCTACGACTTCCACCGCTACACCGAGTTCGCCCTGCGCAAGATGATCGACGACGCGGGTCTGACCCTCGTCGAGATCGAGCCGCTCGGTGGCCTGCTCGAGGTGCTCTCCGACCTGGTCGGCAAGGGCATGACCGTGGTGCCCGGGCTCGGCTCCCTGATGGCCGCCCTCGTGCACCGGCTGACGTGGATGGTGCACAGCTCACCCGTCGGTGCGGCGCTGCGCTCCCGCACGGCCGCCTTCACGCCGTCGGGCTACGCCCTGGTCGCCCGCCGCTGAGGCGGCGGTCACCGGGACTCCGCATGCACGAGCGGGGCGCCCTCCCCGTGGGAGGGCGCCCCGCCGTCGTGCGGTGGTGCGTGCTGCTGGGTGCTACTTCTTGGCGCTGACCGCGGCGAGGAAGGCCGGGTTGGGCACCCCGATGCCGGTCACCGGGTCCCACCCGGGCGCGGTCGCCAGGCTGGAGTCCTGGTCGAAGGTGCGCACGAAGTAGGACAGGCCGTTGGTGGGGTCGATCCCGTTGACGTTGTTGACCCGCACGACACCCTTTATGCCGTTGGCCGTGCGGTGCGTGACGTCGGTGATCGTCGCCTTCGGCGCCTTGTAGAGCAGCGGGTTGGCCCAGCCGAAGCCGGTGCCGGCGCTCTGGTTGGCGAGGGCCATCATGCCGGCGAGCAGGGGCGAGGCGAGGCTGGTGCCGCCGATGCGGTACTCGCCGTAGTGCACGCCGTCCGGGAAGGTCTGGGTCTGCCCGATCAGCATGCCGGTGTTGGGGTCGGCGTCCATCGCGATGTCGGGCACGGCGCGTCCGGGGGGCGCCGTCGTCGGGACGACGCCGTTCTGGAAGGCCGGCTGGTTGAACAGCGCCGAGTAGCCGCCGCCCGCGCCGTAGAGGAAGCCAGTGTCAAGCCAGCGCTTGCCGTTCGTGGACAGGGCCGCGCTGTGCGTGCCCCAGCCGGTCTGGGCCGAGATGCTGCCGGAGGTGATGCCGGTCGAGGTGCCGCCGGCGGCCGTGGCATACGGGTCGGAGGCGGGGTAGTCGACCTGCTTGATGCCGGTCCTGGCCAGCTCGTCGCCGCTGTCGCCCGACGAGAACAGGAAGGTGATGCCCTGCGTGGCGCCCTGCAGGAAGACCTGCTCGTAGGCGGCGACGCTGGCAGCGGACTCGTTGCTCTCGAGGTCGCTCCACGAGTTGGTGACGATGGTGGCCTGGTTGTCGTCGACGACACGCCCGAGGGTCTCGAGGAAGTCGCTGTCGAAGCACGACGCCGAGGCGTAGTACTTAATCTTGGCGGCCGGGGCCATGGCGTGCACGGCCTCGACGTCGAGGGTCTCCTCGCCCGACCAGCCGCTGGGGCCGCAGGCGGCCTGGTGGGTGAACGCGGGCGGGAAGGACTGGGTCAGCTGCCCCGGCGCGTAGGACCCGTCGCCGTGCTGCGAGGCGTAGGTGTTGGCGTCGCGGGCGATGAACTGCCAGGCGTAGGCGTCGGTGATGGCGACGGTGACCCCGGCCCCGTTGAGGGCCGAGTTGCCCTCGTAGGCGGCGCGGAACGACGGGCCCGTGTAGCCGCAGGGGGCGTAGGGGAGGGTCTGGCCGCCGAACTTCGGCAGAGGGGTCCGGAAGTCGGCCTGGTAGGTCGCCAGAGGGGTGCCGAAGCTGATCGCGCAGGGGCGGCCGTTCTGGAAGGCCGCGGGGGGCGTCGCGTTGGGGTCGGCCGTGCGGCGCGTGACCGCGGGGGCGTCGCCGGTGGCGCCCGGGACGACGTGCTGGGGGGCCTTGGTCGTGACCGTCGTGTCGAGGCCCGTGACCGTGAGCACCGAGGCGCCGACAGCGGCGGGCAGGGTGACGGCGCTCGAGTTGGCGGTGACCGTCTGGCCGTCGTGGCGGTAGGTCGCGAGGCTGGTGCCGAACGCGGCGCCCAACTGGGCGCGGGTACCGGTGGCCGAGACGTAGCGGCGGTTCTTCTCGACGCCGGTGACCGCGAGGCCCTGCGACCGCAGGTAGGACGAGACCGCGTCCGCGCTGGCCGCGGTCGGCGCGAAGGTGGCGTCGTACTGCGCCGTCGTGAGCCAGTGGTGGTACTGCGCCGAGGCCGGGTCGGACAGGCTCGCGACCGTGGCTTTCAGGGCCGCGATCCCACCGCGAGGAGCGAGATAGACACGGACCGACTGCGGGGCTGCCGCCTTGGTGGTCGTCGAGTCGCTCGCCTGCTTCTCGGCGTGCGCGAGCCAGCGAGGCGTCGAGCCGGCGAGGGTCGCGCGAGCGCTACCCCCGTTGCTCGAGGGGGCACCGGCGGCGAGCGCGGAGGGGGTGAGCGACAGGCCGAGCGTGCCGAGCGCTGCGGCGCACGTCAGAGCGAGTGCCCGACGAGGGATGGCTGAGGTCATGGACGTCCTCTGGTGGGGTCCGGGCCACGGGATGCGGTGAACATCCTTCGGCACCTGGACGGATCTGGTGGAGTTCTTGCACCGTAGATCGCCATGGACGGTGATGCTGAGGGGTTTGGCCTGTGAGTCGTCGGGCAACTTGCTGAGAGCTGGCTGGAAGTTCAGACGAGCACCCTCGTGTCGTCAACGATGGTTGCGCCAGGCCCGCTCGAAGGGTAGGCGCCACGCGTGCGGCGCGACCAGCTGGTGGACGGCGTTGGGGCCCCAGCTGCCCGGGGGGTAGGGCTTGACGGCAGGAGGGTTGTCCAGCAGCGGGATCGAGCGGCCCCACAGCGACTCGATGCCCTCCGCGGTGGTGAACAGCGTGTGGTCCCCCCGCATGGCGTCGAGGATCAGGCGCTCGTAGGCCTCGAGGACCGCCCCTGCGTGCTCGGTCTCCCGGGTGGAGAACTGCAGCGACAGCTTGTCGAGCTTCATCCCCGGGCCGGGGCGCTTGCCGTAGAAGGAGAGCGACACCTTCGACTCGTCGGCGAGGTCGAAGGTCAGGTGGTCGGGGCCCTGGGTGCCCACGCCGGAGTCGGCCGGGAACATCGACTTGGGCGCCTCTCGGAAGGCGATCGAGATGATGCGCTGGCCCTCGGCCAGCCGCTTGCCGGTGCGCAGGTAGAACGGCACGCCCGCCCAGCGCCAGTTGTCGATGTGGCACTTCAGGGCGATGAACGTCTCGGTGTCGCTGTCGCGGGCGACGCCCTCCTCGTCGCGGTAGCCGGTGTACTGCCCACGCACGACGTCGGAGGGCTCGATCGGCAGCAGCGAGCGGAAGACCTTGTTCTTCTCCTCGCTGATCGCCCGCGGCTCCAGAGCGGTCGGAGGCTCCATCGCGACGAACGCGAGGACCTGGAAGAGGTGGGTGACCACCATGTCCTTGTAGGCACCGGTGGACTCGTAGAACCCCGCCCGCCGGTCGAGCCCGAGCGTCTCGGGGATGTCGATCTGCACGTGGTCGATGAAGTTGCGGCTCCAGATCGGCTCGAACAGCCCGTTGGCGAAACGGAAAGCGAGGATGTTCTGCGCTGCTTCCTTTCCCAGGAAGTGGTCGATCCGGAATATCTGGCTCTCGTCGAAGGTCTCGTGCACCTGGTCGTTGAGCAGGATGGCGCTCTCGAGGTCGGTGCCGAACGGCTTCTCCATGACCACGCGCGAGCGCGCCACGAGCCCGGCGTCGCGCAGGGTCTGGATGACCACGGGCGCCGCCTTGGGGGGCACGCTGAGGTAGTGCAGACGGCGGGTGTGGGGGCCCAGGCCCGCCTCGGCCGCCTCGACTGCGGCCCGCAGCCCGTCGGGCCCGGCCGTCGTGGGCACGTAGAAGAGCCTGGTGGCGAAGTCGTCCCACTGCTCGGGGGTCAGCGTCAGGTTGCCGAACTCCTCGACCGCCTGCTGGGCGAAGGCCCGGAAGCCGTCGTCGTCGAGGTCCTCGAGCGAGGTGCCCACGACGCGGATGTCGGGCGCCAGCGCCGACAGCGCCAGGTGGGCCATGCCCGGGAGGAGCTTGCGCCGGGCGAGGTCACCCGTGGCCCCGAAGAGGACGATCACGTGGGGCTCGATGCCGTCCTTCACTCCGCGGCGGGGTCGGGCCGAGGGCGAAGGGTAGGAGATCGTCTGCGCGGAGTCGGTCATGGGCCGATCCTCGCACCATCTCGGATCAGCTCGGGGGAGCGTGGTCGATCGTTGACACGGACGTCACGGAGCGCCCGTCCGCGTCGGAGGAGCGGGCGAGGGACAGCAGTCCCAGCCCGAGCCCGATGCCGAGCACGGCGAGCACTCCTCGCGGGTGGAAGATGTGGTTGCCCAGGAAGGGGTAGCAGCACCCGACCAGCGCCGTGGTGCCGGGAACCACCCGCCAGCGCAGGCGCGGCCAGAGGGTCGCTCCCGTGAGCAGTCCCGCGACCGCGAGCGACCACACCCCGACCGCGCCGAGCCGGTCGCCCACCTCGAAGAAGCGGCCGACGGTCGGGGTCACGCCGCCCTGCTGCTCGGCCACCAGCCCCGCCCCGAGCCCGGCCACCAGGTCGAGCCCGGTGTAGAACGTGGCGAAGCCGTAGGCGGCCGCCCGCGCGAGTGCCGGCAGGGGGCCGCGCTCGCCGCGCAGCACCAGCCAGACCGACCCGCCGAGCAGGGGGAAGACGGGCAGCAGCCACACGTGCAGGGTCCACCACAGGTGGGCTGTCGAGGCGTCGAGGTCGCTGGGGTGCACCAGCCCGGCCAGGGCGAGCAGCACCGTGGGAGTGGCCACCAGCGCGGTGCGGGCCCAGGCCCTCATGCGGTCCCTGCCTTCATACGCCCGAGTGTGCCTCGACCGAGGAATCGGCGCGGGACCGGGCCGGTGGGTGCAGACTGATCCCATGCGTTTCGGCTTCCACTTCATGGACTTCAATCTGCCCGGCGGGCCCGGCACGTATGCCGCCGCCCTGGGCGACACGGCCGTCGCCGCCGAGGAGGTCGGGGCCTCCTGGCTGACGGTGATGGACCACTACTTCCAGATGGAGTTCTTCCGCACCGCGCACGACCCGATGCTGGAGGCCTACGCGACCCTCGGCTTCCTCGCCGGCCGCACGAGCACCGTGCGCCTCGGCACCGTCGTCACCGGTGTGACCTACCGCCACCCCGGGCTGCTGGCCAAGATCGCCACGACCCTCGACGTGCTGTCGGGCGGTCGGGCCTTCCTCGGCATCGGCGCCGCGTGGTACGAGCGGGAGCACCTTGCCCTCGGCGTGCCCTACCCTCCGCTCAAGGAACGCTTCGAGCGGCTCGAGGAGACGCTGCAGATCACCCTGCAGATGTGGGGGGACGACGACGGTGCCTACGCCGGCACGCACTACCAGCTGGCCGAGACCATCAACGTGCCCGCGGCCATCCAGACTCCGCACCCGCCGATCGTCATCGGGGGCAGCGGCGAGAAGAAGACGCTGCGGCTGGTCGCGCAGTATGCCCAGGGCTGCAACCTGCTCGTCGCCAGCCCCGAGCAGGCCGCCCACAAGCTCGCGGTGCTGCGCGGGCACTGCGACGCGCTCGGCACCGACTACGACGCGATCGAGAAGACCGTCATGGGTCCGCAGGAGCCGCCGCTCGACGACCCCGACGGCTTCCTGCGCCTCGCCCAGGGCTATGCCGACGTCGGCATCGAGCTGATCCACCTGCGGGCCCTCACCCCCGACCCGGCCGCCGCGGTCCGGGAGCTCGGCGAGAGGCTCGTTCCCCGCCTGACCGAGATCGGCTGAGCCCCAAGGAGACCCATGACCCAGCTCGACCACCGACCCGCTGACGTTGACGCCGCCCCGACGACGTTCTCCGTCCCCGTCGACGGGGCGACGGTGCGGGCCGCCGACCGCGACCACGTCTTCCACGCGTGGGGCCTCGTCGGATCCGACACGGTGTCGCTGGCCCGGGCGCAGGGGTCGCGGTTCTGGGACACCGAGGGCAAGGAGTACCTCGACTTCAGCTCGCAGCTGTGCAACGTCAACATCGGCCACCAGCACCCGCGGCTCGTCGCCGCGGTGCAGGAGCAGGCCGCCCGGCTGGCCACGGCCGGCCCGGCCTTCTCGGTCGACGTGCGCTCCGAGGCGGCCCGGCTCATCGCGGAGCGCGCGCCGGGCGACCTCGACATGGTCTTCTTCACCACCGGTGGGGCCGAGGCCAACGAGAACGCGATCCGCATGGCCCGGGTGCACACCGGCCGCCACAAGGTCCTCGCGGCCTACCGCAGCTATCACGGTGGCACCGCCGGTGCCATGGCCCTCACCGGCGAGCCCAGACGGTGGGCCACCGAGCCGGGGATGCCGGGCGTCGTGCGCTTCTGGGGCCCCTACCCCTACCGGTCGGCCTTTCACTCCACGAGCGCCGAGCAGGAGTGCGAGCGAGCCCTGCAGCACCTGCGGGACACGATCATGGTCGAGGGCCCCGGCAGCGTCGCGGCCATCATCCTCGAGACGGTCGTCGGCACCAACGGCATCCTCGTGCCACCGGACGGCTATCTCGCCGGGGTGCGGGCGATCTGCGACGAGCACGGCATCGTCATGATCTCCGACGAGGTGATGGCCGGCTTCGGGCGCTGCGGTGAGTGGTTCGCCGTCGACCACTGGGGCGTCACGCCCGACCTCGTCTGCTTCGCCAAGGGCGTCAACTCCGGCTACGTGCCGCTGGGGGGCATCGTCATCTCCCCGGCGATCGCCGACACCTTCCGCACCCGGCCGTTCACCGGCGGCCTGACCTACTCCGGCCACCCGCTGGCCTGCGCCTCCGCGGTCGCGTCCATCCAGATCTACGAGGACGAGGGCGTCATCGCGCACGCCCGGCACCTCGGCACCGACGTCATCGGCCCCGGTCTCGAGGAGCTCATGCAGCGGCATCCCAGCGTGGGGGAGGTGCGAGGACTGGGAGCCTTCTGGGCTCTCGAGCTGGTGCGCGACCGCGCCACGCGCGAGCCGCTGGTGCCCTTCAACGCCTCCGGTGCCGACAACGCCCCCATGGCCGCCTTCACCGCAGCCTGCAAGGAGCGCGGCCTGTGGCCGTTCGTGCACTTCAACACCACGCACGTGGTGCCGCCGTGCACGACGAGCGACGACGACGTGCGCGAGGGGCTGGCCATCCTCGACCAGGCCCTCACCGTCGCGGACGGCTACTACACCGGGTGAGGCAGGGTCCCCCACGCCGATAGGGTCGGTGTCATGTCGCAGACCGCCACTCCCGCCGCCGCGTCCGGGGACCCGGCCTCCCGGCGTCGGGTCGCCATCATCGTCAACCCCACGAAGTTCGACGACCTCGACACGGTCACCGACGAGCTGGCCGAGGTGTGCGCGCAGGAGGGCTGGGCGCCGCCCATGGTCCTCGAGACGACCGCGGAGGACCCGGGCGTGGGACAGGCGGCCGAGGCGCTCGAGGCGGGGGTCGATGTCGTGTGCCCCCTCGGTGGCGACGGCACCGTGCGGGCGGTCGCCACGACCCTCGTGGGCACCGACACCCCGATCGGGCTGCTGCCCGGTGGCACGGGCAACCTCCTGGCCCGCAACCTCGACCTCCCCGTCGACAGCCTCGTCGACGCGCTGCGCATCGTGCTCACGGGCAGCAGCCGCCGGATCGACGTGGGACTCGTGCGGCTGCTACCCGACTCCCCTTCTCCTGACACGCTGCTGGGTGACGGCGACGACGACAGCCCCCGCCGCGACGACGAGGAGGTCTTTCTCATCATGGCCGGCATCGGCGTCGACGCCGAGGTGATGGCCGAGACCAGCGAGAAGATCAAGGGCGTGCTGGGCTGGCCGGCCTACGCGATCGCCGGTCTGGGCAAGATCTGGCACCAGGGCTTCCGCGTGCGCGTGTCGGGCGGCAGCGCCCGGCCCCAGGTGCAGCACGCCAAGACGGTGCTCATCGGCAACTGCGGCAGGCTGCAGGGCAACCTCGAGGTGCTGCCCGACGCGCGGGTCGACGACGGGCGCCTCGACGGCGTCATCATGTCGCCGACCGGCCCCGCTAGCTGGGTGTCCGTCGCGGTCGACCTCGCCAGCCGCCACCGCCGCGGCCACAAGCGGCTCTTCCCCCTCGGGGGCACGTCGATCTCGGTGGTCGTCCGCCAGCCGATCGAGACCCAGGTCGACGGCGACCCGATGGGCAGGCACTACGGCATGGTGACGCGCATCCTGCCGGGCGCCCTGCTCGTGCGCGTGCCGATGCAGGCCCAGGCCTAGAGCGGCCCGCCGCTGCGGCTCGAGGAGGTCTCGACCCGCCCACCTCGGGCCGGGGTGGGAAACGCCTCGAGTGGGTAGGTTGACCTCATGGTCGACGTCCGCCCCCACAGCGCCGAGGCACCCGCTGCAGCGCCACTCCCACGGTGGACCGCCGTGCTGCCGGGCCTGCTCGCCGCGGTGGGGTTCGCCGTCCCCGTCACCCTGCTGGCCCTCGTCGTGCGCGGGAAGGTCAGCGGGCTCGCCGAGCTCGACCAGCGCGCCATCACGGCGGCCACGTCGCTCACGCGTCAGCACCCGGCCCTGCTCAGCGCGCTCAAGACCTGGGAGACGGCCCTCCAGCCGCTGCCCGTCTACGTGGTCGCCACCGTCGTCTGCCTGCTCGTGTGGTGGCGCGGGGGACTGCGCTCGCGAGCCGTCTGGGCCTTCCTCACCATGATGGTGGCCTGGAACATCGCGCTCGACCTGAAGTACGTCGTGCAGCGGGTGCGCCCCGTCGTCGACGACCCGGTGTCGTCGGCGCCCGGCTACAGCTTTCCCAGCGGCCACGTCGCCAACGCGGCGGCCGCCTGCACGGCGGTGACCATCCTGCTGTGGCCGCTGCTGCGCTCGAGCACCGCCCGCGCAACGGTCGTCG
Organism: Dermatophilaceae bacterium Soc4.6; assembly: GCA_039889245.1. Taxonomy (NCBI): domain Bacteria; kingdom Bacillati; phylum Actinomycetota; class Actinomycetes; order Micrococcales; family Dermatophilaceae; species Dermatophilaceae bacterium Soc4.6. The sequence continues at coordinate 3,253,582 of JAZGVH010000002.1, forward strand.
TGCTCGCGGGGGTGGTCGTGGTGCTCACCGTGCTCGACCGGGTCTTCCTCGGCGTGCACTTCCCGACAGACACGGTCGCCGGCGTGCTGGTCGGCTGTGGTCTGGTCCTGTCCTCTTTCCTCGGCTACCGCGGTGCCAGCCGCCGTCGCCACGACACCGAAGCGGAGCACGAGTGATGACCCTGGTCGATGGAGCCCCGTCCCCCCGACGAGACCGACGCAACGGACGGGAGCGACGACGTAATGACGGACACCCCTTCGTCCACCGGTGGGACACCCTCGTCCCACCCCGCCGGGGGCTCGTGCTGCGCGACATCGCCCTGCGGCTGGTCGCGCCGGCCGTGGCTCTCTTCCTGGTCATCCTCGCCATCGGGATGGTCATCGTCGGGCCACTCGGCAGCTTCCAGTCCGAGAGTGCCGTCAACCGGGCCCTGCAAAACACCCGCACCCCCACCTGGGACGCCGTCACGGCACTCTGGTCGCACGTCGGCAACACCGAGATCGTCATCGGCGTCTGCGTGCTCGTGGTGGGCGTGGTGTGGGCCCTGACCCGCAGCTTCTGGGTCGCCGTGGTCCCGGCCATCGCGATCACCCTGCAGGCCTCGGTCTTCGTCGCCGCGACGACGCTCACTGGCCGCCCCCGGCCCGACGTCCCGCACCTCGACGAGGCACCACCCACGTCGTCGTTCCCGAGCGGCCACGTCGGCGCCTCCACCGCGCTCTACCTCACGCTCGCCCTGCTCTGTCAGCGCATCCCGCACCCAGGCATCCGCCGAGTGCTGACCACGCTCTGCCTGGTCATCCCGCTGCTGGTGCTCTACGCCCGGCTCTACCGCGGGATGCACCACCTCACCGACGTGCTCGTCGGGCTGGCCAACGGCGTCGTGTGCGCCGGCCTCGCGTGGGGCTGGCTCAAGGACCGTGGCACGGCGCGGTGAACCGCCCCGTGGGTGCTACCGAGCCCGGATCGGGGTCGGCGGGGCAGGCCGCCAGCCCCCGCCTCGCCGCCCACGACGACCTCCCGACCACCGCTCGCTCCGCTCGGCAGCCGCACCCCCGGGGAGGTTGACTCAGTCGGGGTACCCCTCCTGAGTCGACCCGGACCCCGGGCGACACGACACCTCGCGGCGGTGCCGAGATCGTCGTGGGCTGAGCGCGGACGAGGTCAGACGTCGGCGTGACGGGCGCGGAAGAACGAGTAGATGCCGAAGGCCGCGAACCCGAGCGACACGACCACCAGCAGCACCGCACCGTACGGCGCCCCGAGCACCGTGCGGAGGGCGCCGTCGAGGCCCTTCGCCTGTCCGGGCTCCGCCTTCGACGCGGCCACGACGAAGAGGCCCCCGACGATCGCGAGCGCGATTCCCTTGGCGATGTACCCGTAGCGGCCAAAGGCCTCGGCCAGCTCGCCCGGATGACTCTCCAGATCGGCGAGGAACTTCTTCCGCCAGCCCTTGACGACGTGGTAGACACCCACCGCCACGACGACGGCCCCGAGCGCGGCGACGAGCACTCGGCCCATCGGCTGCTTCATCAGGGTGGACGTCACGTCGACGCTCTGTGCGCTGCTCGATGCGCCACCCGCCCCCTTGGCGTAGCCGAGGGCGCTGGCGGCCAGGACGGCATACGTGACCGCCTTGGCCCCGGCCTTGAGGCGGTCGGCGCCCTTGCGGCTGGTAAAGACCTCCGTGACCTGCCAGACCCCCAGGAGTGCGAATCCGACGACCGCCACCCACAGGGTGCCCCGGCCGAGGGTGGTGCCCGCGAGGGTCTGCAGGGCGCCTGACTGGTCGGCGCTGCGACCCCGCGCACCGGTGGCCAGCTGGAGGCCGAGCCAGGCGATCAGCAGGTGGAGCAGTCCGTTGACCGCGTAGCCGAGGCGCGCGCCGGTTTCGATCGCGGGGTGGTCGTTGGCCCGCTGGGCGGTCCGCTCGACGTCGGGGGAGTCCATCAGTGCAGTGTGGTGCATGCACCGGGGCGATGCCAACGCCCGGCGGGGGCTGTCCGAATGGTGTCACGCCGGCCGGAGCGTGGGGCAGGATGGTCGGGTGAGCAGCCTGAAGGAGGTCGTCAGCCGGCCCGCCGGGCTGCCACCCCTCGCGGCCCCGGGGATCCAGGTCGACGAGCCGGCGACCCCGGACCGGGTGCGTCGCCCGGCCGACCTGTTGCGGCTGGTCACGGTGGCCGTGGTGCTCGTCATCGTCATCGTCCTCGCCGACCTGGCCGTGGGCACGACCGGGGCGCTCGAGCAGGACCTCTCGCTGGCCACCGACGGCACCTCGCCGATCCTGCTCCAGGTCATCGGCTGGCTCGCGGGTCTGGGCGCCGTGATCCTGCCGGTGGTGATCGGCACCGACCTGCTCCTGCGCCGCCGCCCCCTCCAGCTGGTCGAGGCCCTCGTGGCCGCGGGTGTCGGGGCGCTGCTCGTGCTCGGACTGCGCACGCTCATCCTCGACGGCCACCTCGGCAGCGTGCTCGGAGCCCTCACCCGGCCCTTGAGCGAGGGTCGCACCAACCCGCTCGACGCCGTCGCGGTCTCGCTGGTGGCCATGCTCACCGTCGCCGACACCGTCGGCCGGCGCTGGGTCTCGCCGTCGTCGGTCGTCATCATCGGCTCCTCGGCCCTCACCACCTTCGTCTCGGGGCAGAGCACGTCACTCGCGATCTTCGTGTCGCTGCTGCTCGGCTGGCTCGTCGGCCTGGCCTTCCGTTACGGCGTGGGGGCGGTCTCCACCCGGCCCCCCGGCACGCAGATCGCGGCCGCGCTCGCGGTCGCCGGCGTGCCGCTGACGCACCTGCAGCTGGTCGAGGTCGACGACGCGGCCGAGCGTCAGTACCTCGCGCAGACCGATGGGGGTGACCTCGTCGTGCGGGTCATCGACCGCGACACCTTCGGCTTCGCCTCGGGCCGGCGGCTGCTGCGGATGCTGCGCCTGCGGGGGGCGAGCACCCGCGCTCCGGCCCTCAACCTGCGGGCCGAGCTCGAGCACCGGGCCCTGATGGCCCTCACCCTCGCTGATGCGGGCATCCCCGCGCCCCGCGTGGCCGCCGCCACCGAGGTCGGCCCCTTCTCGGCCTGCATCGCCTACGTTCCGCTGCAGGGGCGCACGCTGCTCGAGGTCGGCGACGCGGTCACCGACCACGACCTCGCTGCCGTATGGCGCCTCCTCGGCGCCCTGCGCGCCCGTCGGGTCGCCCACCGCGGGCTCGGGCCCGACGTCGTCATGCTCGTGCAGACCCGTGAGGCCCTTGAGGTCCTCGAGACCCACGAGGACACCGGGGCCGACGAGACCCAGGACAACCAGCTTCCCGCAGCCCGCGAGGCCGGGTCGTCGGCGCCGGTCGTCGCCGGTCTGCGGCGCGGTGGCGGCGGTGACGTCGCGGCCGCCGACCTCGCCCTGCGCATCGACGCCGCCCAGCTGCTGGTCAGCGTCGGTCTCGTCGCCGGTGCCCGTCGGGCCGTGGCCTCCGCGCTCGCCGAGCTCGACGACGACGTCGTGTCGGGGGCTCTTCCCCTGCTGCAGCCCATCGTGTTCACGACCGTCACCCGGTCGGCCCTGCGCGAGCACAAGGAGCTGCTGGGGCAGCTGCGCGACGAGATCACCCGGCTGCGACCGCAGGCGCAGGAGGCCGACGAGGTGCAGCTGCGTCGCGTCACGGCGCGCGGCGTCCTCACGGTCGCGGGGCTCGGCGTCGCGGGCTACTTCATCCTCACCCAGCTGGCCAAGGTCGATGTCGCGCAGGTGGTCGGTCAGGCCCGCTGGCAGTGGGCGCTCGCGACGGTGGTCTTCGCCGCCCTGACCTTCGCCGGCGCGTCGACGGTGCTCGCGGGGGCGGTCACGACGCGGCTCCGATTCGTGCACACGTACATGACCCAGCTCTCGGTGGCCTTCAGCGGGCTCGTCGCCCCGGCCGTCATCGGCAACCTGGCCCTCAACACGCGCTACCTGCAGCGCTCCGGGGTGCCGCCCGCCGTGGCCGCGGCGAGTGTCGGCGTGGCCCAGGTCGCCCAGTTCTGTTCCTACGTCGTGCTGCTGCTCGTCTCGGGGGTCCTCGCCGGCACGGGTCCGCGAGCCTCCTTCACCCCGCCGCCGGGCCTCGTCGCAGCCATCCCGGTCGTCGTCATCATCGTGCTCGGGCTGGTCGCGGTCCCCCGCATCAGGACGGCGATCACGACCCGCTTCCTCCCGCAGGTGCGGGCCGTCGTCCCGCAGGTGCTCGGCGTGCTGCAGCACCCGCGCAAGCTGGTCCAGCTCTTCGGCGGGGCCCTCCTGCTCGACATCTCCTTCGTCACGAGCCTGGTCTGCGCGACCCGCGCGTTCGGTGCCGAGCCGCCCGTCGCGGCTGTGGCGGTCGTCTACTTCGCCGGGGCCATCATCGGCTCGGCGGTGCCGACCCCGGGCGGGCTCGGCGGCATCGAGGCGGCCCTCTCCGCCGGCCTGATCGCCATCGGCGTCGACAGCGGTACTGCCGTCTCGTCGGTCCTGCTCTACCGCCTGGCCACCTACTGGCTCCCGATCCCCTTCGGCTGGGTCTCGCTCAACCGGCTGACCAAGATCCAGGCCATCTGAGGAGGCCCGCCCACCCGCCGGCACACGCCTTCACGTGAAGCCGTAGGCGCAGGGCACCCTCGGCTCAGGCGGCCCCGGCCGGGCCGTCGACGTTGACCGTCGGCACTCCCGAGCCGCACCGCACGACGACGGCGCGCGAGGTGGTGGGGCCCGGGTTCGACTCGCGGTGCACCGCGCCGGCGGGCACGTGGAGGAAGTCGCCCTCGCGTGCCTCGACGACGTGGCCACCTCGTGGACCCGACTCGAGGCGGAACGTCCCCGAGACGATGTAGAGCGTCGTCTCGTGGTCCCCGTGGTGGTGCCAGCCGGTGACCGCCCCGGCCTGCGTGTCCACCGTGCCCGACCACATCCCGCCCGTCGAGAGCGCGACCTCGCGCGACATCCCGGGGGTGGGGTCGGCGGGCGAGAGGCCTCCCGCCGGCACCCGCTCGCACGGACGAGCAGGGTCAGCACGAGCAGGCTCAGGACGGATGCCGTCGGCGGGGGTCATGACCCCATCCAACACCCGCCCCGGGTCCTCAGCCGGTGCCCGAGGTGGGCGACTGCACCGGCACCGGGTCGTCTCCGGGCAGCGGCACCAGGCGAGCCGGCCTCGTCGTGCCCGGTGCGAGGAGGGTGTCGAGCTGCTCGGTCGTCACCGCGTCGGTGGTCACGCCGCCGATGGGTGGGACCGGCACGTTGGCCGGCGTGCCGTCCTCCTGCACGAAGCGCACCCGGTCGACCCCGACGACAGAGGTCGCGGTGAGCACGATCTGACCGATCGCCACGGGGAAGCGCACGGGGCTGGGGTCCTGCACCGTCGCCTGCAGCTCGATGGTCGCCGTGCCCCGGTCGACCGACCGCAGGGCCAGCGTGGATCCAGGGGCGAGGTCGGTGAGCAGACCCCTGCTGCGCTGACGCTCGGTGGGGCCGAGCGCCAGGCGGTGCAGCAGGTCCTGCACGAGCGGTCGCAGCGGCGCCGTCGATACCTCGACGATGAGCGGGACGAGGCGCTGCTGGCCGTCGACGAGGTAGACGGTGCCCCGGGCGGAGGCCGACGTCGGCTCCGGAGCCGACGGTGCCGCGGGGGTCGCCGTCGTGGTGACCAGGCCGTAGGGCACCTCATCGGGCGGCACGGAGATCGCCGCACCACCGCTGGGCAGGCTGCAGGCGCCGAGCAGCAGGCCCGGCACGAGGCAGGCGATGAGCGCGGTCAGCCCGACGCCCTCGGCCCGGCGCCTCACCACGCCACCACCTGCCCGTCCCCGGAGCGCACGGCCGGGTTCGGTTGCCCCGTCGCGAGCGGCAGCTCGAGACAGAAGCGGGCACCGGGGGAGGCGTCCTCGCACCACACGCGTCCGCCGTGGGCCAGGGCGGTCTCGGCGACGATGCTCAGGCCCAGCCCACTGCCGGGCAGGCTGCCGCGGGAGCCACCCCGGGCGAAGCGCTCGAAGATGCGCTCGCGCTCGGCCTCGGGCACCCCCGGCCCCGCGTCGGTGACCTCGATGCGCACCCGGTCGCGCACGCCCCGCACGCGCACACCGCGTACCCCGCCGCCGTGCCGGTCGGCGTTCTCGAGCAGGTTGACCAGGGCCCGGGAGACCTGGTGCTTGTCGACCTCGACGAGCCCGGCGGGACGCGAGCCCGGGCCGCTGACGGACATCAGCGTGAGGTCGCGGTGGCCGGCCGCGAGGGTCTCGAGCACCAGCTCGGCGACCTCGACCGGCGCGAGCACCTGACCGCGCACACCGGCGTCGAGGCGGCCCAGCTCGAGGAGGTCCTCAAGGGTGCGCTGGAAGCGGTCGAGCTCGGTGCTGACGAGGTCGACCGCCCGGCGGGTGCGCTCGGGCAGCTCGTCGCGCCGGCGGCAAATGACGTCGACGCAGGCGACGAGCGTGGTGAGCGGAGAGCGCAGCTCGTGGCCCACGTCGGCGGCGAACCGCGCGTCGCGCTGGATCCGCTCGTCGAGGGCCTCGACCATCTCGTTGAAGGAGCCGACGATGGTGGCGAGGTCGGGGTCCGTCGTCGGCGGCAGCCGCGTCTGCAGGCCACCAGCCCCGATCCGCGCCGCCGCCGTCGCCACGTCGTCGAGGGGGGCCATCACCCGGCCGGCGGCGAACCGGCCGACCACGGCGCCGACACCGGTGCCGACGAGGGCGAAGGCGAGCAGCACCACCATCAGGGTCGACAGCGTCGAGTCCAGCTCGCTCGTGTGGACGAGCTCGTAGAACTGCGCGTCGGCGCGAGCCAGGGGCACCCCGATGACGATGACCGTCTCACCGCCCGACCTGGCCCAGGCGTAGGTGACCGCTCCGTCGTCGACGCCGGCGCGGACCGACGCCGGCAGCGACCCGGGACCCTGGTCGAGCGAGGTGGAGAACCAGCGGCCGGCCCGGTGCACGATCAGGTCGGAGTCGGAGGGCGCCCCCACTGCTCCGAGCACGTCCGGCACCCGGGCGCCCTGGGTCAGCAGCCCGTCGGCGACGACCGACGCATCGGCATAGGTCTGGCGCAGGGCAGAGGTCTCCCGCTGCTCGATGAGGTAGTGGCGCGCCACGAGGTAGGTGCCGACGGAGAGCAGGGCCGAGACCAGCAGCGCGCCCACGGCGAAGAAGAGGGTCGCCGTGTCGCGCAGACCGAGGGGCCGTCGACGCAGCACCTGCTCCACCCACCGGGGGCGCCGGCGCGGCATCATCCGGTGTCCAGCCGGTATCCCTGACCGCGCACCGTCACCACGAGCACCGGTGCGGCCGGGTCCCGCTCGATCTTGGTACGCAGCCGGCGCACGTGCACGTCGACGATGCGCTCGTCCCCGAAGTAGTCGCGGTCCCAGACCCGCTCGAGCAGGGAGCGGCGCGACAGGACCCGGCCCGAGGGCGAGGCCAGCTCGACCAGCAGCCGGAACTCCGTGATGGTCAGGCGCACCTCGTCGCCTCCGCGGCGCACGACCCCGGCTCCCACGTCGAGCACGAGCGGCCCCTCGCTCGAGAGCACCAGGGGGGCGGGCGCCCCGCCTCCTGCGTCGTCCGCTTCGCCGCCTCCCGAGTCGGACGACCGGCGTCTCATCGCCCGCAGCCGGGCCCCGATCTCGGCGACCTGGAACGGCTTGGTCACGTAGTCGTCGGCCCCGGCCTCCAGGGCGCTGATGATGTCGTCGGTGCCCGACCGCGCGCTGACGACGATGATCGGTGCCCGGCTGAAGGGCCGCACCTCGCGGATGAAGGCGAGGCCGTCCATCCCTCCGAGGGTGAGGTCGACGAGCATGAGATCGGGCGGGGTGCGGCCCACCTGCACGAGGGCCGACTCGGCGCTCGCCGCCTCGACCACGTCGTAGCCCTCGTCCTCCATGGCCAGCCCCAGGGCAGCGCGGATGCCGTCGTCGTCCTCGAGCACCAGGAGCGTCACCACCTGCCCCATCCTGCCAGCGGCTGCTGCCGACCCCGGTGTTGTCACACAACTGCAAAGCCGTCGGCGGACCATCTCAACATCGGCGGGCCAAGGTAGGGGGTGACCGGTGCGACCGTGTTTCGGCGGTGGTCGAGCCCGTTCAGGCCGGCTCCCGCCGTCGATGAGAGAGGTGCGCGATGTCTGCTGGCGTGATCGGCCTGATCGGGCTCCGTGTGAGCGACGACGGTGACGGCACGGTCAGCGTCGCCCTCGACGGCGCTCACCTGGCCCAGGGTCTCGTCGAGCTGCGGTGCCTGCCGACGGTGCTGCCCGGTGGCACCGACACCCTGCGGATCGACCTGCGAGCTGCCGACCACCTCTCGTCGATCAGCGTCGCCACCCTCCTGCGGGTCAAGCGCGTGTGCGTGGCTCGTCGCATCCACCTCGTTCTCGAGCGCCCGACGGGCCGCGGCCATGGCCGGCTCGTGCGGGAGGGTCTGCGTGACGTGCTCGAGTCGGCGGTCAGGCGATGAGCCCGTCGAGCCCCTCGGTGCTCGCTCCGGACACGGCCGCCGTCACCATCTCGACGTATGCCGCCCGGGCCGGGTTCACGCTCGCGATGAGCGTGGGCCACCACGCGGCGGTCCGGCTCGTGCCCGGGGCGCGCCGGATCGGCCTCGTGGTGGCCCACGACGCGCAGCCGGGCTCGCCGCTGGCCGACGACCTCGCCATCCGGGTCCCCTCGGCGTCGACCACGGTCTGGGCCCATGACGACGGGTCGGTGCTGGTGCGGGCGACGTTCGCGCCACCGGCTCTGCTGGTGCCGGCCGACCAGGGGCTCCCCGTGGCCATGGTTCCCCAGGTGCCCGGTGACCCGGGGCAGGTGCACCTCGCGCCCGGCGACCGGCTGCTGGTGCTCACCGCGGCCGCGTTCGACCAGGCGCCACAGGTGGTGGCCCGGCTGGTCCGTGGCGACGACGTCTCGGCCGCTGATCGCCGCCACCTGCGCGGCCTGCGGATGGAGCCCGACGAGGCCCTGCTGCGTCGGTTCCTTCGCCATGCTCCCTCTGCCGGGGGCGCCGTGCTCACGCGTGCCTGCGTGACACCCGGCAACCCCCCGCCCCTGTCACTGCACACGACCGACCGGAGGACCCGATGACTGCCACCACGACCGATCGGCACCACTTGAGCACCCAGACCTCGAGCGAGGCGTTCCTCGCCGAGGTCAGGGTGCAGTGGGCGAGCGCCACGAGCCAGCTGCAGGACGCGGCCGCCCGCGGCGACGACGCCGCCCAGCAGGACGCGAACGACCGTCTCGAGGAGCTGCGCGAGCTGTTGTGGCACCAGGACCTGTCGCTCGACGTCCTGCGTCGGGACACGGTCCGCTGACCCCCGCCGCCCGGCGACGGCCTAGGCGTGGCGCGAGCGGAAGGGCAGCCACACCGCGAGGCCGGTCAGGCCCATCGCCAGCGGGAAGTGGATGGCGGTGACGGCGGGGGAGTCGCCGATCAGGCTCCCGAGGTGTCCCTCGAGGGCGAGCAGGACGAGGAAGACGGCCGAGCCGATGATCAGGTCTCGGCGTGAGCGCAGCCTGACCACGGCGATCACGAGCGCGACGAGCGCGAGCGCGATGCAGATCTTGGCACCGAGGTCGTGCACCTGGACCCATCGGACCTGGTAGTCCTCGCCCTCGCGGACGAGGAGGCCGGCCCACACGCCCTGGAGCACGACGGCGACGCCCGCGACCGTCGAGGCGACGGTGTAGGCGAGGCTGTGCGCGCCCAGGGTGCGCGTCACGGCGGTGGGGTTGCGGGTGGTGGTGGCGGTGTCTGACATGGGAGGTCCTTGGGGTCGGGGCCCGTCGGGGAGAGCCGTTCCCATCACGCTACGGTCCGCTTTCGGGGGTTTCGACCGTCGTTGCCTAAGGTGATGTTAAATCAGATATTTCCCAGGTTTTTGGCAGTCTTCGCCACAGTGACTCAGGTCACTGGTGGATGCACCCGGGTGCGTCGATGACGCCTGTTGGCCACCGTATGCCGCCGGTTGCCGTGACTGGCTACACGCTGTCGGCCTGCTCCTCAGGGGCGGCCCGACGCACCACGATGCGGGTCCACGCCCCGACGTAGACCCGGTCGTCGCTGTCGAGCTCGGTGCGCGGACCGACCGCGACCGGGTCGACCGGCAGCGGGCCCGAGGCGGGGCCGACGAACGTGCCGTTCGCCGATCCGAGGTCCTCGACGAACCAGCGGGTGCCGTCGGTCGTCAGCTGGGCGTGGCGCCGGCTGACGCCCGTGTCGGAGGTGCAGTCGATGTCAGGCTCGATGCTGCGGCTGAGCGACATCCGGCCGACGAGGTTGCTACGCAGCGTCAGCGGCACGACGGTGGGCAGGCCGGGTGACGGCATCGGCTCCAGGGCCTCCTGCCCGGCATACCAGTCGGGGTCGACCCACACCTCGGCCACCCACTCCAGGGGGATCGACGGCGCGACCCGCGGCTGCTCGGGCGCCGCCGCCGCCGGCGGCGCAGTCGGTGCGGTCACAGGGCTCGCGGCCCGAGGCAGTGCGCCCGTCGTGAAGTCGTAGCCGCAGGCCTCGCAGAAGAGCGCCTCCGGCAGGTTGGTCGTCTGACAGTGCGGGCACTCCTGGCCGCTCGGGGCCGCCGTGGTGCTACCGACCGGCTGGGCGTGCGGGTCGATGGTGGCTCCGCAGGTGTCGCAGAAGTCCTCGGCCTGCGACTGGTGTCCGTGGGGACAGATCATTTCCTCACCCGGGTCGTCTTCGTGGAGGCGGTGTCGAGGGCCATCTCGTCGAGACGGTCGGCACCCTTCTTCAACCGGACGGTACCCGTTTCCGCGTTCTCGATCTCGACGACCTTGCGCAGGCGCGACGTCATCTCGGCGTCGCCCGCGGCGTCGGCGAGCTGGACGGCCCGGCCGAGCTTCGACGTCGCCTCGTCGTCGCGGCCGGCGGCCTTGGCCACGAGCCCGTCCTGGATGACCTGGGCCAGCTCGGCCTGCCCGGTGTAGCGGGCGACCTGGTCGTCGATGCGGGTGGTGAGCGCGTCGTCGTTCGACCAGGTGGCCTTGACCAGGGCCTGGGTCTGGATCTCGTCGCCGAGCGCTACCTGCACCCGCGCCGCCAGCTGCTCCTGCCCCACCGACTTCGCCGGCAGGCGGACCGCGACGTGGTAGTCGCGGCTCTCGTCCGCCCAGGCCCCGAGGGGGAACTGCGACGTGAGCGGGTTGACCGAGGTGCGACGCGAGGTGAGGTCCTCGAGGGTGGGGGCGACCTGCTTGACGAAGAGCGTCAGGGCGCCCTGCGGCGACCACACGCGCAGGTCGACCCCGGCGACCCCGCGAGCCATCGAGCGCCGCACCAGGCTGCTGAACTCCGCGGCCATCGCGCCGGCCGAGGGGATCAGGTCGACGGTGCCCATCAGGGCCGAGGCGATGCGGCGCACCTCGTCGACCTGCCACCGCGAGCCCAGCCCCCGGCAGTCGCACTGGAAGCGGCCGGCAGCGGCGGCGATCGACGCACTGAGCTGGTCGGGGGACTCGTGCTCGTTGGCCCCGTCGGTGAGCAGGATCGCGTGCCGCTGGGTGGCCTGCGGCACGGAGTCGAAGACCTGGGTCGCCTTGGTCAGCCAGGTGCCCATCGCGGTGCCGCCGTCGGCCCGGAAGGCGGCCATGGCCGAGATGGCCTGGGTCCTCGTCGCCGCGTCCATGCGCACCATCTGCTGCCCGCCGGGCACGGCGTACGGGAAGACGAGGGTGCCGACGTGGTTGCCCGCGATGACGGCGAACCAGGTGCCGTCGAGGATCTCAGTGAGGGCCGCCGTGGCCGCGGCTCGGCCCTGGGCGATGCCGTCCGGACCCATCGAGCCGGAGGTGTCGACGATGATGACCTCGGCTGCGTCGGCGACGCCCGAGCCGGCCTGCCCCGCGTCCCGGCAGGTGACGCGCACGATGGCGTGCACGTCGGTGCCGCCGTCGGGCAGGAACTCGTTCTGGAAGACCTCGGCGGTGAACTGCGCCATCAGGGGGTGTCCTTCGTGTCGTCGGTGGCAGGTGGGTCGGTCGGGACGGCGGGCGAGGTCGGGCCGATGCGGGCCAGCGCGACCGTGATGTTGTCGGTGCCCCCGCGCGCATTGGCCCAGTCGGTGAGGGCCCCGGCCAGTGAGAGCGGGTGGTGTCCGGCGGCTCCGAGGGTGGTCACCGTCTGGTGGACGAGCGCCTGCAGGTCGGCGGCCCCGGAGCAGTAGTTCCACAGCCCGTCGCTGCACACGACCAGCCACCCGTCGTGGTCGAGGTCGAGGTCGCCCGTGTGCGGGGTGAGGTCGTCGGGGGAGTCGACCCCGAGCCAGCGGGTGATGGCGTGCGAGCCCGGGCCGGTCTCGGCCTGCTCGCGGGGCACCCCAGCCTCCATCTGCTCCTGCGCGTAGGAGTCGTCGCGGCTCAGCTGACGGGCCGGGCGCCGGGGGGCGTCCGGGTGGTCTGGCTCGTCGGGGAGCCAGTAGGCGCGGCTGTCGCCCACGTTGCCGACGACCGCCAGCCCGTCACTGACGAGTGCCGCGACGAAGGTGCAGGACGGCGGGTTGTCGACCTGCGGATGGAGCGCCTCGCCCTCGCCGTCCCGCGGGCCGACCGGTGGGGCGGCAGGGGTGACGGCGACGACCGCGTCCCGCGCCGCCTGCACGGCCTCACCGAGCCGGGTGCGAGCCGCGGCGACGAGCGCCGTGCGGGTGCCGACCCCCCGGGGCAGCGGGTGCTCCAGCACCCGCGCGGCAGCGCGGCTGGCGGCGAGGCTCGCCACGTGCGAGTCGACGGTGTTGCTGACCCCGTCGCACACGACGAGGACCGCGAAGGAGCGGGGCGCGGCCTCGGCGTGGAGGGCGAGCGCGTCCTCGTTGCGACGGTGACGGCGCCCGATGTCGCACACGCCGGCCACCCAGGCGGCTGGCTCCTCCTCGTAGTGGTCACGCGGGTCGCGGCCCTTGCTGCCGCAGACGTCGCAGTAGCCGTCGACGACGTGACCGACCGCGCAGGCATGGCAGGTGGCACCTTCCGAGGTCGGCGCCGTCGGGCCCGTCGACGGGGGGACACCGGTGGTCACTCGGGCGACCGGGCCGGTCCAGCCGACGTCGAGCGGCGACTCCTCGCCGTCCGCGGCCGTCACGGGGTCGGCGCTCGCCCACCCGGTCCGGTCCTCGGCCGCCGGATCACCGGTCGGGGTCGTCGACGCCACCACGGGCACCGGGCCGAGGGCGCCGCCGCACCCCTCGCAGAAGCTCGCGCCCGGCTCGTGGGGCGCGCCGCACGACTGGCACACCGGCGACACCGAGGACGTCGGCGAGGCGCCCGTGGAGCCTGCGGGGGCGCTCATCGTAGCGACCACGGGCGCACGGTGTTGGCCTCGTCGACCAGGCGCACGCGGTCACGGCGGTCGGGGCTGAGGGTCGCCAGCCTGCGCAGCGACTCCTCGAGCGCGGTGCGCATGCCCTTGGTGGTGGCGGCGTGACCACCCACCTGCAGAGCCGGCACCTCACCCGAGGCCGTGACCGCCTGCAGGCACAGGTCGAAGATCCGGACGTCGAGCCGGGCCCGCTCGGCCGGGTCGAGCAGCACCCCGTCGAGGCTGGTGCGGGCCGCGGCCAGGGCGTCGAGGGGCGCGCCCGGCTGGGCGAGCAGGTCGGCGCGGGCCTGCCGGGCGATCGAGTGCGCACGGGAGGTGGCGGGCACGAGGTCGAGCGCCTCGACGGCGCCCGCACCGTCACCCCGGGCCCGGCGCACCCGGGACATGCCGAAGGCTGCCGGGGGGGTGTAGGTCGAGTCGGTGCGGGCGCAGGCGGCATACAGGCCCTCGGCGACGTCGAGCTCCTTGCTGCACTCGCACGCGAAGGCCAGGGCCAGCTTGGGCGCCAGCTCGCCCGGCACCTGGCCGTAGACGGCGTTGAACGCGCTCTGGGCGGCGGCCCAGTCGCCCTGCTGCAGCGCGAGCAGCCCCTGCATCCAGACGGCCCGCCACTCCCACGGGTCCTGACGCAGCATCTGGTCGGCAGTGACCTCGACGAGGTCGGGTCGGCCGGCCAGGAGCGCGGTGCGGCAGGTGTCGAGCTGCACCTCCGGAGTGACCGACGGCGCCTGGCGCAGGGCGTCGAGCCGCTGGTCGGGGGTGCCGTCGGCGAGGGCGTGCAGCCACGCGGACGACGGGTCGGTCGGGTCGACCCGCAGGGCAGGCAGGGTCTGCCAGTCGAGCCGGTCGGTCGCGATCGACGGGTTGTCGAAGAGCACCGACGGTGCCGATCCGATCCCGCGAACCGTTGCGGCAGAGCCTGTTCGGCGGCCACGGCCGACTCGGTCACCCGTGCTGTCCATGGCCACCACCTCACGCAGCACCCCGAGCATCTGCACCCGCAGCTCGTCGGCCGAGGCGAAGCGGTCGTCCGGCGAGGTGGCGCACAGCTTGGCGAGCAACCGGTAGAGAGAGTCGTAGCGCTCAAAGAGCGGGGTATCGGCCACCGCCGGCAGGGAGTGCAGGTAGGTCGACTGGTAGCCGCGGAACTCGAGCACCAGTACCACGAGGGTGCGCCCGATCGTGTAGAGGTCGGAGGCCACGGTCGTGCCCTGCTGGGCGACCTCGGGGGCCTGGTACCCGACGGTGCCGAAGATGGCCGAGTCGTCGTCGTCGATCCGCCGCACGCCGCCGAGGTCGATGAGCTTGAGGTCGTCGCCGACCTGGATGAGGTTGTCGGGCTTGAAGTCGCAGTAGACGAGCCCGAGGTCGTGCAGGTAGGAGAAGGCCGGGAGGATCTCGACGATGTAGGCCAGCGCCTGGTCGACCGGCAGCGCGTCGTAGCGTCCGGCTGCCCGCATCCGGTGCTTGAGCAACGACTTCAGCGAGGTGCCACCGACGTACTCCATGACGATGTAGCCGGCCTCGTCGTGCGTGACGAAGTTGTAGATCTCGACGATCTGCGGGTGGGACACCTGGGCGAGGAAGCGCTGCTCGGCGATGGCCGCGGCCAGCGCGTCGGGGTCGCCGGAGTTGAGCAGCCCCTTGAGCACGACCCACCGGTTGGAGACGTTCCTGTCGCGCGCGAGGTAGACCCAGCCGAGCCCGCCGTGCGCGAGGCAGCCGGCGACCTCGTACTGTCCGGCGACGAGGTCACCGGCGACGAGCTTGGGGTCGAAGGAGAAGGCCTGACGGCACTTGGGGCAGAAGCCGGTCGTGCGACCGGGGCGCCCGTCGTGGCTGCGGCCGACGGCGGTGCCGCAGGTGGAGCAGTAGCGCTTGTCCTCGGGGACCACCGGGTCCTTCATCAGGGCCGCGCCCGCGTCGATCGTCGGCACCGGCGGGATGGTCGTCAGGCCGGCGCCGAGCCGGGCGGTGCGCATGCGCTGCGACCCGGTGCCGACCCGTCGCGTCGTGCGGCTACCCGACTGGGTCGCGCGCACCGAGCCGAGGGCGGTGGACGAGAGGCGGTTGCTCGCCCGTGACACCGCTGAGGGCGCCGACTCGAGCCCGGCTGGGCCAGGGTCGGCCGGGTCGCCGCCAGGGCCCCCAGCGCCCTCGGCGCGGCTGGTCACCACACTGCCCGCGGGGCCCGCTCGGGGAGGCTCGGCCGAGGTGCCGCACAGGTCGCAGAAGCCGTCGAGCACGTGCCCCCGGCATCCCGGCTGGGCGCAGGCCGTGCCGTCGGGGACGCTCGAGCTGATGACCTGCTGCACGGCCGGGCGCAGCCCGCTGCCGTCGTCTCCGGCCGGCCCCGCGCCAGAGGGGAGGCTCGTCGGGTCGGCGAGGGCGCCCCCCATCGAGGTGCTCGCCCCCCCGGTGCCCGGCGTGCCGCAGACGTCGCAGTAGCCGTCGAGGATGGTGCCGGAGCACCCGGGCTGCGCGCAGTGCACGGTCATCGGGGAACCCCTGGGCTGGGCTGGGTCGTGGGTGTCGAGGGTGTGGCATACGACGTGACGTAGGCCGAGAGTGCGGCGGTGAGGGCCCGGGCCCGGCGCAGGTCGGTCGGGCGGGCGGCGAAGAGCTCGTCGAGCCGGTCGGTCAGGACCGTGCGGTCGGCGTCGGGCACGCCGCTCGCCCTGGCCTGGGCGCCGAGGGCGCCGGCGAGCCCCTGCGCCTCGTCACGGGCCGCGAGGGCGTCGGCGTAGGCGGCGTGCGCGGTCGTCAGGGCCCGCCCGACGGCGTCGAGCCGGGTCAGGTAGCGCTCGAGGGCGTCGGGGGGGTCGCCCGGCCCCGGCACCGGGCCGAGTGCGGTGACGTCGGGCACCGCGAGGCGTGGGGCGGGCGTCACGGCCTCGACGCACGCGGTTTCGAGCAGCCGGATGGCCTCACCGCGGGCGGCGAGCTCGGTGCGCAGCTGCTGGGCCCGGACCGCGTCGCGGGCGGCCACCACCCGCTGACCCGCGCCGACGATGAGGTCGCGCTCGGCGGTGCTCGCGTCGTGCTCGAGCGGGGCGAGCAGGCCGCCGACGTCGGCACCGCGCCGGGCGCGGTCGGTGACGTCGAGCAGCCGCTGCTCGAGACGGACCAGCAGCGGGCGGGCGGTGTCGCGCGGGTTGCCCGCCGGCGCCAGGGCGACCTGGTCGCGGACCCGCTCGATGGTCTGGCGCACGTCGGTCAGGCGGGTGCCCACCTCGGCCCCCGACGGCTCGAGGCTGAGCCGGGCCCGCAGGGACGACGTCATCGCGTCGAGCAGCCGGCAGGCCTCGGGCAGCGACAGGGCGAGGGCCCCCGCGGTCGCCGGCGCGACCGACGACGCAGCCGAGTCGGGCGCGACGTCGAGCCGGCCCCAGACCAGCGCGGCGATCCGCTGCGCCTGCGTGGGCCCGACCCGCCCGTTGTCGAAGGCTATCTCGAGCAGGTCGTAGCGGTCGGAGACCGCCTTCCACAGCGCCATCGAGACCAGCAGGTCGCGGCTGAAGGTGTCGCGCTCGCTCGAGGCCAGCGCCGCGGCGTCGAGGCCGTCGAGCTCGTCCCGGCGACGGCCTTTCCAGACGTCGAGGTCGCGCAGGTAGGCGAAGGCCTCCTGCGGCGTGACGGTGCCCCCGAGCCGGCCGGGAGCGGGCGGCGCGGCACCGGCGGCGGACGAGCCCGAGGCACCGTACGAGGAGGCCGTGGAGCCCGAGGTGCCCGTGGACCCGGGCACCGCCGAGCCGGGGGGAGGCAGCTGCAGTGACATCGTCACCGACCGTAGACCGACGCCGGCGGGGTGGGGGCGGGCCCGAGGGAGGTGGCGAACCACTTGTCGTACAGCTGTTTCCAGCCGGGACCCGACTTCAGGTCGTCGATCACCCGGTTGGCCAGGCGCACGAGACCGACGTTCTTCGGTGAGAAGCCCAGGCCGTAGCTCTCGGTCGTCTGTGCCTCCTGCGTCGGCACGTCGGCGAAGGGGTCCTGCGCCGCGAGACCGGCGAGCACGGTGTCGTCGCCGGCGATCGCGTCGACCTCGCCGGCCTGGAAGAGCACCAGGCAGCTGGTGTGGTCTCGCGCACCGACGGCCGTGACCCCGGCCTGCCCCTGGACGTAGGCGAGGGTGGAGGTGCCCGTCGGCGCACAGACCTTCTTCCCCCTGAGCGCGGCGAACGTGGCCGTCTGACCCTGGGACACGAGCAGCTTGAGACCGGAACGGTAGTACTCCGCCGAGAAGTCGATGTCGGCCCACCGTGCGCAGGTCATCGACATGTTGCGCGCCACCATGTCGACCTTCCCGGTCTGCAGGGCACTGACCCGCTCGGCTGCGGTGATGACCACGAGCGTGATCTTCTTCTCGTCACCCAGGGCCGCCTTCGCCACGGCTTTGGCGAGGTCGATGTCGAAGCCCTCGATCGCCGTTGTGCGCGGGTTGCGGGCACCGAGCAGCAGGGTGTCGGCGGAGACCCCGACCCGCAGCGTGCCGGTGGGGAAGTCGGGCAGGTCCGCGGTCGATCCCGCGGGCAGCGGGGCGAAGGACCTGACGTTGTCGGTGGGCTTCGTGCAGTTGTTCTTGGGGGCGCTGCTCGTCGCCGCCGGTGGCGGGGAGGTGGTCGGGCTCGGGACCGGGGTCGCCGAGTAGCCCCCGGCAGAGCACGCCGCGGGTGCCAGGAGGGCCAGCGCGGCGACGAGGCCGGCCGCTGAACGCCGGAGACGGGTCATCGGTACTCCTCCAGTCGCTGGCCGACTCCCCGCAGGGCGAGTGCGGCGGCGGCCAGGCTGAGCACGAGGACGAGCCAGCCCACCAGGGACGTGCGGGTCCGGGGGGCCGTGAGCGCTGCCCCGGCCGCGTCCTCCTGCTGCTGCAGGCGCTGCGACACCGTGGTCGTGAAGGCGTTGAAGGCGGCGTTGGCCGAGGCCGGGTCCGTCTTGGCGGCGTCGGTCCTGGCCTGTTCGTACCGGCCCTTGGCGCTCGTGGTCCGGATCGCCTCGTGCCGGGACACGTAGGCGTTCCAGGCGGCGCCCAGTCCCTCGGCGGCCGCGGGCACGCTGAGCGTGGTGAGCCGCTGGAGGACATGGGTCTCGCTGTCCGTCACCCACAGGGCTTCATACGGGTCGCCCGCGGGACCCTGCAGGATGATGGTGAGGCTCTCGTTGGCCTTGGCGTCGAAGGCAGCCGCCCGCACCTGCGACAGGCTGGTCGTCGCCGCGACGCTGCCGTCCCGAGCCTCGGTGGCGGCGGAGCGCACCGAGGCGATGGCCACGGTGCCGGTCACGAGCGTCACGACGACGAGCCCGGTCCCGACGGCCAGCGGCACGTTGACGTAGCGATGGGTGCGCCGGGCCAGCTCGACGAGCGCCAGCAGCAGCACCACGATCGCGAGCGCACCGACGAGGGTGAGGGCGAGCCCGGAGGAGCTCGCCCCGATCTCGGTGTCGAGCCGGCTCTGGTTGGCGGCCCTGAGGGCGTCGATGAGCCGGATGCCCTGCCCCCGCAGCGTGTCGCTGGCGTTCCTCAGGTAGGTCGCGCCGACCACCAGCCCCTGCCGGTTGAGCGCCCTGGCCTGCTCGACCGACGCGGTGTACT
The DNA here is from genome assembly GCA_039889245.1 of Dermatophilaceae bacterium Soc4.6. NCBI lineage: Bacteria > Bacillati > Actinomycetota > Actinomycetes > Micrococcales > Dermatophilaceae > Dermatophilaceae bacterium Soc4.6. The sequence continues at coordinate 3,272,525 of JAZGVH010000002.1, forward strand.
GCTGCACCTGGCCGTTGAGTGCGCCGAGCGCTGCGGCGTCGGCAGGCTGCGCGCTGGCCGCGGTGGCGATCGTCGTCGTCACCCGGGCGATGGCGTCGTCGTAGGCGGCGCGCTGCGTGGGCGGCTCCAGGCCCGCGACGAGGAACGCGTTGGTCGCGCTCGCGTCGGCCTGGAGCAGGTCCGACTGGATGCTCTGCACCCGCACGAGCTGCGTGAGGTTGAGATCGGCCCGCTCGAGGGCACCCGACGACGACCTCAGGGTGCTGGCCGCGACGAGTCCGAAGGCGGCCACCACCAGTGCGGTCACGGCGGCCACGACCCGCAGCCGGCCGGGGGTGCCCTGCAGACCGGAGACGAGCCGGGCCGTCGGCGCGCGGGGCGCCGGCGGGGCGACGGCCACCGTGCCGGCGGTCAGCTGCTGGCTCATGGCCCGTCCTCCTCGGGCGTGGCGTCCGGGCGGGTGCCGTCGTGGGCGTCGTCGTGGACGGTGTCGGGCGTCGGCTCGGCGCCGAAGTCGGTGGCCTCGAGGTCGCGCAGCTGGGCGTCGGTCGGCTCCTCGACGTCCTGGATGCGCAGGGCCTGCTGGCCGATCGCCTCCTCGAGCAGGTTGCGGGCGAAGCGACCGTTGCCGAAGGCCATGGTGCGCGGGGCCGCAGCGAGCACCTCACGAAAGACCTCCTCCGCGGCGGCGGTCACGTCGTAGTCGGCGTCGGCCGCGAGCTTGTGCAGGATCGAGATCACTTCGGCGTCGGTGTAGTCGGCGAACTCCACGGTCGTCCTGAAGCGGCTGGACAGCCCCGGGTTCTGCGCGACGAACGCGACCATGGGGTCGGGGTATCCCGCGACGATGACCACGAGGTCGCCGCGGTGGTCCTCCATCTCCTTGACGAGGGTGTTGACCGCCTCGGCGCCGTACTGGTCGCCCGTCAGCGAGTAGGCCTCGTCGATGAAGAGCACCCCGCCGACGGCCTTGGCGCAGACCTCGGCGGTCTTGACCGCGGTCTGCCCGAGGAAGCCGGCCACGAGCTCGCTGCGGTCGACCTCGACGAGGTGGCCCTGCTCGAGCAGCCCCAGCGCTCGGTAGATGCCGCCGACCATGCGGGCCACGGTCGTCTTGCCCGTGCCGGGGTTGCCGACGAAGACGAGGTGGCGGGTGATCGAGGGGTTGCGCATCCCGGCGGCCTCGCGCTTGGCCTCGACCCGCAGCATCGCGACCTGCTGGCGCACCACCTGCTTGACCGCGTCGAGCCCGATCAGCGCGTCGAGCTCGGCGAGCAGCTCCTCGACCGTCTTCTCGGGCTCGGGCTCGGGCTCGGGCTCGGGCTCGGGCTCGGGCTCGGGCTCGGACCCCGTTCCGGTGGTGGGGCTTCCCGTGGGTGGAGGGGCTGGCTCGAGGCGCCCGAGCGCCTCGAGCATGGCCGCGACGGAGTCGGCCCGCAGGGCCGCCGGGTCGGCCGGTCCGGCCGGTCCGGTGGCGGCCGAGGGAGCGGCGGTGGGAGCAGTGGCGGCACCTCGCTGCGTAGCCGCCACGGCCATGATGTTGTCCGTGACCCGGGGCGTCAGGCCGCCGAGGGTGGTGCACGACTCGATCACCGTGACCAGAGCGGCGGCGTAGCTGGTCGCATCGCCGCCGCCGGCGCGCAGGCGCGCGAGCGACTCGGTGGGCGCTGCCCGCCACCGGCGTCCGGCCGAGGCGGCGTCGACGAAGGCTGCGACGCTGGAGTCGAGGTCGGTGGGGTCGGCGAGACCGGTACCGGCGGCCCACGACCGGGCCGCTTCATACAGGGGGGAGGCGGACTCGGCGACGGTCGCCGCGAGCAGGACGCCCTCGCGGCGCGCCTCCTGTGGGTCGACGCCCACGGCGCGCGCCACCTCGGCGAGGGTGTCGAGGGCCCGCGTCAGCTGGGCGCTCACGAGGTCGATCGCCCGCTGGGCGGCGACAGCGGGGCGACGCCGCTCTCGAGGTCGGTCGAGGCGGCGGTCGACGACGCGGCGGGGTCGAGGCGCAGCGCTCCACCGCCGGCGGCGGCTCCGAACTTCTCCTCCAGGAAACGACCGTGCACGATCAGCGCCTGGGCATCGGCGTTGCACACGGCGTCGAAGACCTGGTCCATCGTCGCGCCGAGCAGGTCGAGCTGGTCGATGAGGATCATCAACGGCGTGCGCCCGCGGTCCACGGGGCGCGAGTCGGCCCACTGCCGGGGCAGCCTCAGGTATCCGCCGATCGCGTCCGGCAGGTAGTTGGTGGCGGTGGCGATGACGTTGTAGGCGCTGGGGCTTCCGGCGCCGAGGGTGTCGAGCCGGGGCACGGTGTCGCGCACCACGCGGGTGACCCGGCCGAGCCGCGCCGCCACCATGGGCGGCACCTTGCCGTCACGGGCCTGCTGCTCCACGGTGTCGACCGCCGCGACCAGGTCGTCGGCGTTCGGCGCGCGCGGAGTCGACACCTGCGGCTCGGCGGGCGCGCGCGAGCCGAAGCCGAACCACGCGGCGATTCCCATGGTGTCGCGTCGTCCTCGGCCGCTCAGTGGCCGAGGTCGAGCGCGCCCGCCTGCACCTGCGGGTTGGTGCGGTTGGCGCGGTCGAGGTACGCCTGCGACTTGCCGACCTCGGTCTCGAGGACACCGATCGTCGAGGCCATGGAGTCGAGGGCGGCCACCTTGTAGGTGTCGATGGCGTCCATGGTGGCGTAGATGTTGGCGAAGGCGGCCTGCAGCTGCGGCAGCCCGATCGTCGCCGACGCCGCCTGCTGCTGGATCGCCACCGAGTTGTCGCGCAGCATCTCCGACGTGCTCTGGATGAGGTTGCTCGTCGTGGTGTTGAGGGCGGTGATCTGGTCGAGCACCATCTTCTGGTTGCCGAGCGCCTGGGCCACGATGACCGCCGTGCGCAGCGCCGAGATCGTCGTGGTCGATGCGCGGTCGACCCCCTTGATGAGCTCGATGTTGTTCTTGATGACGATGTCGATGGCCAGGTAGTTCTGGATCGACACGGCCAGCTGGGTGAGCAGGTCCTGGTGCTTCTGACGCACGTAGAAGAGCACGTCCTGCTTGAGGGCCGCCGCCTTCTCGGGGTCGGTCGCCTCGAGGGTGGCGATCTGCGCGGTGAGGCGCGCGTCGAGCCGCTCGGCGATGTAGACGTACTGGTTGATCCGGCCCATGGAGTCCCACAGGTTCTGCTTCTCGAGGTTGAGCGCGACGTTGTCGCGGGTCAGCTCGTCCTGGCCGCTGCGCAGGGAGTGCAGGATGCCGTCGAGGTGGCTCTGCGCCGACTGGTACTTGCGGAAGTAGTCGGTGAGCTTGTCACCGAAGGGGATCATGCCGAAGACCTTGCGGGCGCCCTTGGCCTGACCCGGGTCGAGGTCCTCGACGGTACGGCGCAGGTCGAGCAGGGTCTTGCTCACCGTCGAGCCCTCCGACAGCCCACCCTCCTGCAGCGCCTTGACGGGCGCCTTGAGGAGGCGGTTGCTCGACTCGGCGGCGCGCCTGATCTCGTCGTTCCCCATGGTGCGCACGTCGGCGGCCTTGGCCTCGAAGGTCGGGCTCTTGGACTGCGCCGTCATCAGCGCCTCGAGGTAGCCCTCGACCTTGGCGTCGAGACCGGCCACTGCCTCCGCGGGCACCGGTGGCGCCATCTTCGGTGCGGCCGTGGTGCTGACCGCCTGCGCCGGGGCCGGGGGGGCGAGCGTCAGCCCCGAGCTCGGGGCGGGCGGTGCGAGCGGTGCGTAAGCAGCGTCGGACGGCGTCGAGGTCGAGTCGGTCATCGGCGGTGCGCTCCCCTGGGTGGTCGGCCCCTCGGGGCCGTGGTGTCAGACGTCCCGCCAATCTATCCGGTCGGCCGTCCCCGCACGCTCCGGTTGTCCCCTCATCTGCCCCGGATGTCACCGGGACGTTTGGACCGGGGTCTGCGGGGTACGCGACCCCTATGGCTGACCACGAGAAGCGCACCACCGTCACCCGCACCATCGACGCTCCGGCGTCGGAGGTCTTCGAGGTCCTGACGCTGCCGCAGCGGCACGTCGAGCTGGACGGCTCGGGCTTCGTCCTGTCGGTCGACCGCGGCGACCGCATCACGGCGACCGGGCAGGTCTTCACGATGAACATGTCCGGCGACCACATGGGTGGGGAGTACAAGACCGACAACCACGTCACGGGCTACGACAAGAACTCGCTGGTGTCGTGGAAGACCGCGCCGGCGGGCACCGAGCCTCCCGGGTGGGAGTGGGTCTGGGAGCTCGACGCCACGGGCCCCGACTCCACCGACGTCACCCTCACCTACGCTTGGGAGAAGGTCACGGACAAGGACATCCTCTCGAAGGTGCACTTCCCCCTCGTGAGCAAGGACCAGCTCGAGACCTCGCTCGGCAACCTCGCCGCTGCCGCCTCCGGCAGCTGACGACTCCGGTCGTCGAGCAGTCGTGCCGCGCGTCGGTGCGATCGACTCTGGGTCAACCTCAACGGTGAGGGCCGGCGCGCGGCCGCGGTCCGGTCAGAGGAGCCCGACCCACACCAGGACCGCCGGCAGGGCGACCACCAGGACGCCACCGGTAGAGCGGCGTCGCCGGTGAGCCGGTCGGCCGGGGTGCGGTGTGAGCGGGGGACATGTCGATCCGGTCACATCGAGGCGTGAGGCCGGGCACGTTCTGCGACGGCATCTGCGCGGGGCCCTCAGTCGTCCGCTAACCTCCGCCGGGTGTCGGTCAACGAGCCCCCCGTGGCGCACCCTCCGCCCGCGTCGCCCACGATCCCGGGCTACCCGTATGCCGCCCGCGTCCCCACCCGCTGGACGGACGACGACGTCTACGGTCACGTGAACAACACCGTCCACTACCTGGCGATGGACACCGTGGTCAACGGCTGGATGATCGCGCACGGCCTCGACGTCGGGCGCGGCCCGGTCATCGGCCTCGTCGTCGAGTCGGGCTGCCGTTACGTCGCCTCCCTCAGCTATCCCGACGCCCTGGTGCTCGGCCTGCGCATCGCCCGGCTGGGGACGACGAGCGTGCAGTGGGAGATCGCGATGACCCGCGAGAGCGACGGTGAGGATGTGGCGGCCGGCCGGTTCGTGCACGTCTTCGTCGACCGGGTCACCCGGAGACCGGCTCCGGTGCCGGTTGGTCTGCGGGCGGCGATGCAGGCGCTCGTGGTCGGCTGAGCCCCGCGCCGGGGAAGACCCCATGCGCCCGCCGTCACGAGGCCAGGCCACCGGCTCCGACCGCAGAGCCCTCAGGCGCCGGTGTAGGCCGCCAGGTGCTGGGCGGTGAGAGTCTCCCGACCGTCGACGAGGTCGGCGGGCGTCCCCTCGAAGACGACCCGACCGCCGTCGTGGCCGGCGCCGGGGCCGAGGTCGATGATCCAGTCGGCATGGGCCATGACCGCCTGGTGGTGCTCGATGACGACCACCGACGTGCCGCTGTCGACGAGCCGGTCCAGCAGGGCCAGCAGCTGCTCGACGTCGGCGAGGTGCAGGCCGGTCGTGGGCTCGTCGAGCACGAAGACGGTCGCCTTCGTGCCCATGTGGGTGGCGAGCTTGAGCCGCTGGCGCTCGCCGCCGGAGAGGGTCGGCAGGGGCTGGCCGATGGTGAGGTAGCCCAGCCCGACGTCGACCAGCTGGCCGAGCAGCTTGTGGGCCGCGGGCGTCTTCGCCTCGCCGACGGCGAAGAACGCGTGCGCCTGCTCCGCCGACATGCCCAGCACCTGCGCGATGTTGTGGCCGCCGAGCGTGTAGTCGAGCACCTCGGCCAGGAAGCGCTTGCCGTCGCAGGTCTCGCACGGGGCCGCGACCCCGGCCATGATCGCGAGGTCGGTGTAGACCACCCCTGCGCCGTTGCAGGTCGGGCAGGCGCCCTCGGAGTTGGGGCTGAAGAGGGCCGGCTTGACCCCGTTGGCCTTGGCGAAGGCCTTGCGGATGGGCTCGAGCAGTCCGGTGTAGGTCGCGGGGTTGCTGCGCCGCGAGCCCTTGATCGGCGACTGGTCGACGGTGACCACCCCCTCGCGCCCGCTGACCGACCCGGTGATGAGCGAGCTCTTGCCCGACCCGGCCACGCCGGTGACGACGACGAGCACCCCGAGGGGCACGTCGACGTCGACGTCCCGCAGGTTGTGGGTGCTGGCCGCCTTGACCTCGAGCGCGCCCGTGCGCTCGCGCACGACCGGCTTGAGCCGGGCCCGGTCGTCGAGGTGGCGGCCGGTGAGGGTGCCGCTGCTGCGCAGACCGGCGAGCGGGCCTTCGTACACGACCTGGCCGCCCTGGCTGCCGGCTCCCGGGCCGAGGTCGATGACGTGGTCGGCAATGGCGATCATCTCGGGCTTGTGCTCGACGACGAGCACGGTGTTTCCCTTGTCCCGCAGGCGGACCAGCAGGTCGTTCATCCGAGCGATGTCGTGCGGGTGCAGGCCGACGCTGGGCTCGTCGAAGACGTAGGTCACGTCGGTGAGGGCCGAGCCGAGATGACGGATCATCTTGGTGCGCTGCGACTCCCCGCCCGAGAGGGTGCCGGCCGGCCGGTCGAGCGACAGGTAGCCCAGGCCGATCTCGACGAACGACGCGAGCGTGTCGCGCAGCGCGGTGAGCAGCGGCGCGACCGAGACGTCGTCGAGGCGCTGCACCCACGCGAGCACGTCGCTGATCTGCATCGCACTGACCTGGGCGATGTTGGTGCCGTTGATCGTTGCGCTCCGTGCGCCCTCGTTGAGCCGGCTTCCGCCGCACTCCGGGCAGACCGAGAAGGTCACTGCCCGCTCGACGAACGCACGGATGTGCGGCTGCAGCGCGTCGACGTCCTTGCTGAGCATGGTGCGGCTGATCTTGGGGATGAGGCCCTCGTAGGTGAGGTTGATGCCGTCGACCTTGATCTTGGTCGCCTCCTTGTGGAGGAGGTCGTGCCGCTCCTTCTTGGTGAACCTCGCCACCGGCTTGTCGGGGTCGAAGAACCCGCTCCCGCGATAGATCCGGCCGAACCACCCCTCCATGCTGTAACCCGGCGCGACGATGGCGCCGCCGTTGATCGAGCGGCTCTCGTCGACGATGGCGCTGAGGTCGATGTCGGTGACCGACCCGCGCCCCTCGCATCGCGGGCACATGCCGCCGGTGATGCTGAAGCTGCGCCGCTCCTGGACGCTCTCGACGCCCCGCTGGACCGTCACGGCCCCGGCCCCGCTCACCGAGGCGACGTTGAAGGAGAACGCCTGCGGCGACCCGACGTACGGAGTGCCGAGCCGGCTGAACAGGATCCGCAGCATGGCGTAGGCGTCGGTGGCGGTGCCGACGGTCGAGCGGGGGTCGGCCCCCATCCGCTGCTGGTCGACGATGATCGCCGTGGTGAGCCCGTCGAGCACGTCGACGTCGGGCCGGGCCTGGCTGGGCATGAAGCCCTGGACGAAGGTGCTGTAGGTCTCGTTGATCAGCCGCTGCGACTCGGCGGCGATCGTGCCGAAGACCAGCGAGCTCTTGCCCGAGCCGGAGACCCCGGTGAAGACGGTCAGTCGCCGCTTCGGGATAACCACGTCGACGTCGCGCAGGTTGTTGACCCGGGCGCCGACCACGCGGATGAGGTCGTGGCGGTCGGCGGCGGGGTCCGTGGCCTGCAAGATGGGCGGCTTCACAGGCCCAACGCTACTGGCCGCGGCGACCCAGCAGCTCAGGTGCGGTAAGCGTCCCTGCGGTGCTGCACCGCCACCACGTGCACGGTCACGACCGACTCGCGGATCTCGTAGACCACACGGAAGTCGCCGCGCCGTGCCGACATGAGACCGTCAAGTGGTGGGCGAAGCGCCTTGCCGACCCGGTGCGGGTTGGCCACGAGGGGCCCTCGGATGAACTCGAAGCAGGCGGCAGCGACGGCCTCGGGGAGGTCCCGAGTCAGTGCCGTGCGCGCCTGGCGCGAGAAGGTGACGGTGTAGGGGGCAGGGTTCATCGCCGGTGGCCCCTCGCGGTCGTCCGAGGGATCATCGGTCAGGAGACGATTCGCCCGGTAGCCCGCATCTGATGGGTCATGGTGTCCAGGTCGATGACGTCGTCGCCGGCGGAGGCCGCCATGGCGTCGCGGATGTCCTGGACAAGGGCTGCGTCGGCGAGCACGTCGATCGTCTCCGTCAGCTCGTCGTAGTCCTCGGCGCCGATGAGCACGGCCGCACGCACCCCGTTGCGCGTGATGTCGACGCGGTGGTGGGTCGTGACGGCTTCGTCGACCAGTCGGGAGAGCTGGGCGCGGGCCTCGGCCAAGGGGACGGTCGTCATGTACATAATTCTAGCGCACGCCGAGGACGGCACCCGGTGCACCGGTACCGCACCCCGCACGGTCGGGGAGGGGTTGACCGCCCTTGATTCTCGGGGCAGGATGCTTCTGCATAGTGAACTTTTGTTTCCGCTTTGTGGAAATAATGCCGAGATGAGCAGGAGTGACGATGACGATTCCCGATGGCGTGCAGGTGACCGGCCCGATGGGCCCCCGGTTCGAGCAGGTGCTCACCGATGACGCGCTCGCGTTCCTCGCCGACCTCCACCGGCGCTTCGACAGCCGCCGCCGAGACCTGCTCGCCGCCCGCGACGCCAGGTATGCCGAGCTGGCGGCTGGCGGGACCCTCGACTTCCTCCCCGAGACCGCCGAGGTGCGCGACGGTGACTGGCAGGTCGCCGCACCCGCCCCCGGCCTGGAGGACCGTCGCGTCGAGATCACCGGCCCGGTCGACCGCAAGATGACCATCAACGCGCTGAACTCCGGCGCCAAGGTCTGGCTCGCCGACTTCGAGGACGCCTCGACCCCCACGTGGGAGAACGCGGTCAACGGCCAGCTCAACCTCATGGACGCGCTCGACGGCACCATCGACTTCACGGCGGAGGGCGGCAAGTCCTACGCCCTGCGCACCGACGCCGACCTCGCGACGGTCGTCGCCCGCCCCCGGGGCCTGCACCTCACCGAGAAGCACCTGCTGGTCGACGGCGAGCGCCTGTCGGGCTCGTTCTTCGACTTCGGCCTCTACTTCTACCACTGCGCGCAGCGCCAGATCGACGCCGGCAAGGGCCCGTACTTCTACCTGCCCAAGCTCGAGAGCCACCTCGAGGCCCGGCTGTGGAATGACGTCTTCGTCGCCGCCCAGGAGGCCCGGGGCATCCCGCAGGGCACCATCCGCGCGACCGTCCTCGTGGAGACCTACCCCGCTGCCTTCGAGATGGAGGAGATCCTCTACGAGCTGCGCGAGCACAGCAGCGGGCTCAATGCGGGGCGCTGGGACTACATCTTCAGTGCCATCAAGAAGTTCCGCACCCGCGGCCGCGACTTCCTGCTGCCCGACCGGGTTCAGGTGACCATGACCGTTCCCTTCATGCGCGCCTACACGGAGCTGCTCGTGCGGAGCTGCCACAAGCGCGGCGCCCATGCCATCGGTGGCATGTCGGCGCTCATCCCGAGCAAGGACGAGGCGGCCAACGAGGCGGCCTACGCGAAGGTCAACGACGACAAGACCCGCGAGGCCGGCGACGGCTTCGACGGCTCGTGGGTCGCGCACCCCGGCATGGTGGAGACCTGCAAGGAGGCCTTCACGAAGGTGCTCGGCGACCAGCCCAACCAGCTGGGGCGGCTGCGCGAAGACGTGCACGTCACGGCCGCCCAGCTGCTCGACGTCGCCTCCACCCCCGGTGAGGTCACCGAGACGGGGCTGCGCGCCAACATCAGCGTCGGCATCCAGTACCTCCACGCCTGGCTCGGCGGCCAGGGCGCCGTCGGCATCAACGGTCTGATGGAGGATGCCGCCACGGCCGAGATCAGCCGCTCGCAGGTGTGGCAGTGGCTGCACAACTCCGTCGAGCTGCAGGACGGCACGGTCGTCACCCGTGAGCTCGTCGACCGGCTCGTCGACGAGGAGCTGGCCAAGCTGCCCGGGGACAAGCAGGAGTACGAAGCCGCCACGCAGACCTTCCTGTCGGTCGCTGTCGCCGACGACTTCGCCGAGTTCCTCACCCTGCCGGCCTACGAGCGCATGGCCTGAGCAGGGGGGGCGACGTGGATGCTCGAGGACTGGCGGGGTTGCTTGCTCCGGTGCTACCCGCCCGCGGAGTCATCACCGACCCGACACAGCTGCGCACCTACTCCTGCGACGGGTTGGCGCTCTACAAGGTGACGCCGGCGCTCGTGGTGATCCCCGAGACCGCCGAGCAGGTGGCCGCTGTGGTGCGGGCGTGCGCGGAGCACGACATCCCGTTCGTGGCGCGGGGCTCGGGCACCGGTCTGTCCGGTGGGGCCCTGCCCCACGCCGACGGCGTGCTGATCGTGCTGTCGCGGATGCGGGCCGTGCTCGAGATCGACCGGGCCAACCAGCGGGCCGTCGTCGAGCCCGGGGTGATCAACCTCCAGCTGTCGGCGTTGACCCGTCCTGAGGGCTACTACTTCGCGCCCGATCCGTCGAGCCAGCAGGTGTGCTCGATCGGGGGGAACGTCGCCGAGAACTCAGGTGGGGCGCACTGCCTGAAGTACGGCTTCACCACGGGCCACGTCGCCGGTCTCGAGCTGGTCACCCCAGCGGGTGAGCTCATCACCCTGGGTGGCAAGGCGCCCGACGCGCCCGGCTACGACCTGCTCGGCGTGGTCTGCGGGTCGGAGGGCACCCTCGGTGTCGCCACCCGTGTGACCGTGCGGCTCACGCGCACCCCGGAGGCGGTCGAGACCCTGCTCGCCGGCTTCCCCGACACCGACTCGGCGGGACGCGCGGTCTCGGCCGTCATCAGCGCCGGGGTCGTGCCGGCCGCCATCGAGATGATGGACGCCCTGGCCATCGAGGCCGCCGAGGCCGCCGTCGCCTGCGGCTACCCGCAGGGGGCAGGCGCGGTGCTCATCGTCGAGCTCGACGGGCCCGCCGCCGAGGTGCGCCACCAGTTCGAGCAGGTGACGGGCATGTGCGAGGCGGCCGGTGCGACCGAGATCCGCATCGCCGCCGACGACGCCCAGCGGGCGCTCTTCTGGAAGGGCCGCAAGTCGGCCTTCGCCGCCGTCGGGCGCATCAGCCCCGACTACATCGTGCAGGACGGCGTCATCCCACGCACCGCCCTGGGGCCCGCCCTGCGCCGCATCGAGCAGCTCGCCAGCGAACGGGGAGTGCGCGTGGCCAACGTCTTCCACGCCGGCGACGGCAACCTGCATCCCCTGGTGCTCTTCGACGACGCCGTTCCCGGTGAGGCCGAGCGCGCCGAAGACGTGTCGGGAGCCATCATCGACCTCTGCATCGAGCTCGGCGGGTCGATCACCGGCGAGCACGGGGTCGGCTCCGACAAGGCGAAGCACATGCCCAAGATGTTCACCGAGGACGACCTCGACACCATGCAGCTGCTGCGCTGCGCCTTCGACCCGACGTCGATCTCCAATCCCGGGAAGATCTTTCCCACGCCACGGTTGTGCGGTGAGGTGCCCCGGCGGGCCCACGCCGCAGACGGGGCGCACCCCCTCGTCGAGGCCGGTCTGGCGGACGCGTTCTGATGACGACGACCACAGATCTCCTCTCTCGACTGACCGATGCCACAGCGGGGTCGGCCCGCGAGGGCACCGACCTCGACGCGGTCGACGGGCTGCGCCCACGGTGGGTCGTCTCTCCCGCCGACACCGAGGGCGTGGCGGCGGTGCTGCGCACGGCCCACGACGAGGGCCTGGCCGTGGTGCCCACCGGTTCGGGCACCAAGCTCGGCTGGGGCGCTCCGCCGCAGCGGCTCGACATCCTGCTCCAGCTGGGTCGGCTCGACGCCTTGGTCGACCACGCTGCCGGTGACCTGGTGGCCGTGGTCGGCGCCGGTCGACGGCTCGACGACCTCCAGGGCGACCTGTCGTCGGCGGGCCAGTGGCTGGCCGTCGACCCGGCCCGCCGCGGCACCGTCGGTGGTCTCGTCGCGACCGCCGACACCGGGCCGACCCGCCTCGTGCACGGGCCGGTGCGCGACCTCGTCATCGGCGCGACGGTGGTGCGAGCCGACGGCGTCGTCGCCCACGCGGGTGGTCGCGTGGTCAAGAACGTCGCCGGCTACGACCTGTCCAAGCTGCTCACCGGCTCCTTCGGCACCCTGGGCGTCCTCACCCAGGTCGCGGTGAGGCTGCACCCGGTGCCCGAGGCCAGCCGCTGGGTCGTGGTCACGGTGCCGTCGGCCCAGCACGCCCGCGAGCTGGTGCAGGGCGTCGTCCACTCCCAGCTCGTCATGACCGGCTGCGAGCTCGAGCGCCCCGCAGGGGGAGTCGCCCAGCTCGCCGTGCGGATCGACGGCATCGCTGCCGCCGTGCCTGCGCGGGCCGATGCCGCTGTCGAGATGCTCGGTGGCGGTGCTGAGCAGCTCGCCCAGGCGCCGTCCTGGTGGGGGTGCGATCCTGGCGAGGACGGTGACGTGCGACTCAAGGTGACGCACGAGATCGCCTCTGTCGACAGGCTGCTCGCCGCCGTCGACGACGTGTCGCAGCAGACCGGGGTGCCCCTCGACGTGCGTGGCTCGGTGGGCGTCGGCACGGTCTCGGTCGCGCTGCGCGGTCGCCCCGACGAGGCCGCGGTCGTGGCCGTGGTCGACGGCCTGCGCCGCCGCAGCCCCGAGGTGGGGGGCACGGTCGTCGTGCGCGACGCCGACCCCGCCACCCGACGGCGGCTCGACGTCTGGGGCCCCGTCGGAGGGCTCGACCTCATGCGCCGGGTCAAGGACCGGCTCGACCCCGGACGCGTCCTCGCGCCCGGCCGCTTCGTGGGAGGAATCTGATGGCAGGGGACATGAGCACGGGGCACCCGGGCGACGGCGCCGACGACGAGGCCCCGCAGCAGCCCGGTCCCGCCACGCCCTACCGCCCCGCCCAGAGTCCGGCTCTTGCGCCGGACAGTCCCGGATCCGCCTCCGGGACGCCGCATTCGGGCGCATCCGGCGCACCCAGCGGACGACCGGGGCCGGTGTCGCTCACCCTCGGCGCCTTCGACGAGCACCGCCCGCCCAGCCCCGAGCTCATCGCCGACTGCGTCCACTGCGGCTTCTGCCTGCCGACGTGCCCGACCTACGTGCTGTGGGGTGAGGAGATGGACAGCCCGCGCGGGCGCATCTCCCTGATGAACGACGGCATGAACGGCGAGCCGCTGACCGACACGATGGTCGAGCACTTCGACGCCTGCCTCGGGTGCATGGCCTGCGTGACCGCCTGCCCGTCGGGCGTGCAGTACGACCGGCTCATCGAGGCGACCCGGGCCCAGGTCGAGCGCCGACACGCCCGCAAGCCGGCCGACAGGGCCTACCGGGAAGCCATCTTCAGCCTGTTCCCCTACCCGAAGCGGTTGCGCGCCGCCCGCGGACCACTGCGCCTCTACCAGCGCACGGGCCTGTCGAAGCTGGTGCGTCGCAGCGGTGTCCTCGAGCGGATCTCGCCCACCCTCGCGGCCATGGAGTCGCTCGCCCCACCGCTGGGCAAGGTCACCCCGGTGCCCGAGCGCACCCCGGCGCAGGGTCAGAAGCGCGGCACTGTGGGGATGTTGCTGGGCTGCGTGCAGCGCGCCTTCTTCCCCGACGTCAACTCCGCGACCGTCCGGGTGCTGAGCGCCGAGGGCTTCGAGGTCGTCGCCCCGGCCGGACAGGGCTGCTGCGGCGCCCTCTCGGGTCACAGCGGACGCGAGGAGGAGGCACAGGGCTTCGCCCGCGACCTCATCGCGCAGTTCGAGGCCTCCGGCGTCGAGCACGTCGTGGTCAACTCCGCCGGGTGCGGCTCGGCGATGAAGGACTACGTGCACCTGCTCGCCGACGACCCGCAGTGGGCCGACCGCGCGGCGGCGATGGCGGCGAAGGTCAGGGACGTCAGCGAGATCCTCGCCGAGGCCGGCCCCGTCGCCACCCGCCACCCGCTCGACGTCACCATCGCCTACCACGACGCCTGCCACCTCGGTCACGCCCAGGGCGTGCGCGCCCAGCCGCGCGAGCTGCTGCGTGGCATACCGGGCCTACAGCTGCGCGAGATCGCCGAGGCCGACCTGTGCTGCGGCAGCGCCGGGGTCTACAACATCCTCAACCCCGAGCCCGCGCGCGAGCTCGGCGACCGCAAGGCCGCCAACGTCATCGCCACCGGCGCCTCGCTGCTCGTCACGGCCAACCCCGGCTGTCTCATGCAGGTCGCGACCTCGGTGCAGCGCGCCGGGGCCCAGATCGCGCTGGCCCACACCGTCGAGGTGCTCGACGCCTCCATCCGGGGGCTGCCCCCCACCAGTCTCGGAGTGACCGCACCCGTGTAGCGCCCACCCTGCGGCACCGCCGCAGCACCCCGCAGCACCCCACCCCGACGACGCGGTGGGACCGGCTCGACCCAGAGGTGACCACATGTACAAACCCGTCCTCGACGCCGTCGGAGGCTCGCTCTTCCTCACGGCCCTCCTCGCGATGGTGCCGCTGCTGCTGCTGTTCGTCATGCTCGGCGTGCTGCGGATCTCGGCCTGGAAGGCCGCCCTCGCCTCCCTGGCCGCCGCCGTGCTCATCGCCGTCGCCGTCTACTCCATGCCCGTCGGGCAGGCGCTGCTCGCGGGCAGCGAAGGGGCGGCCTTTGGCTTCTTCCCCATCCTGTGGATCGTCATCAACGCGATCTGGGTCTACAACATGACGGTGGCGACCGGGCACTTCGACGTGCTGCGCCGCTCCTTCGCGAAGGTCAGTGACGACCAGCGCATCCAGGCCGTCATCATCGCCTTCTGCTTCGGTGCCCTGCTGGAGGCCCTTGCCGGCTTCGGCACGCCGGTCGCCATCACCAGCGTCATGCTGATCGCGCTGGGCTTCCGTCCCCTCAAGGCGGCCGTGGTCGCTCTGGTCGCGAACACCGCCCCCGTCGCCTTCGGCGCCCTCGCCGTGCCGATCACCACGCTGGCCACGGTGAGCCAGCAGCCGGAGCACTCCCTCGCGCAGATGGTGGGGCGCCAGACGCCGATCCTCGCGATCTTCGTGCCCATGGCCCTGGTGTTCATCATCGACAAGGGCAAGGGTGTGCGTGAGACCCTGCCAGCCACCCTCACCTGCGGTGTCAGCTTCGCCATCGCGCAGTACGTCACCTCCAACTTCATCTCCACCCAGCTCACCGACATCGTCGCCTCGCTCGTCGGCGCCCTGTCGGTCGTCCTCCTGCTGCGCGTGTGGCAGCCGTCCGGCGCCTACGTCGAGACCGGTGACGACACGACGGGCACCAGTGCGGCATCCCGTATCCCGGCTGGCTCCGCCACCCGAGCCGTCGGGGCCGGGTCGGGCGACGACCACCCGGTGGGTGCCGGGGTCGGCACCCTCGAGGAGCTCGCCGCCCGCGACCGCGACGCCGTCGACTCCCGCAACGACGTGCTGAAGGCCTACTCGCCCTACCTGATCATCGTCGCGATCTTCGTCCTCACCCAGCTGCCCGGCATCAAGGACGCCTTCGCCTCCAAGGTGCTCAACCCGTCGTTCCAGTGGCCGGGGCTGCACCTGCAGACCGCCGCGGGCAAGGCGTCGACGCTGCCGACCTTCAAGCTGGGGCTCCTCTCGGCCGCAGGCACGTTGATGGTCATCGCCGGACTCGTGACGATCCCGGTCATCGGCATCAGCCCGTCGCGCGCCCTCAAGGCCTACGTCGAGACCTACCGCCAGCTCTTCGCCGCCATCGTCACGGTCATGGCTGTCCTCGGGCTGGCCTACGTGATGAACGCGTCGGGCCAGACGGCGACGCTCGGCACCTGGCTCGCGGCCTCCGGTGCCCTCTTCGCCCTCATCTCGCCGATCCTCGGATGGCTGGGTGTGGCCGTTACCGGTTCTGACACCTCGTCCAACTCCCTCTTCGGCGCTCTGCAGGTGTCGGCCGCCAAGCAGACCGGGCTGTCTCCGCTCCTGCTGGCTGCGGCCAACAGCTCAGGTGGTGTCCTGGGCAAGATGGTCTCCCCGCAGAACCTCGCCATCGCCGCCGCCGCCGTGGGGATGTCGGGCCGCGAGGGAGACATCTTCCGCAAGGTCGTCGGCTGGTCCCTCGGCTTCCTGGTGCTGATGTGCCTGATCGTCTTCCTGCAGTCCACGGCCGTCCTGTCCTGGATGGTGCCCTAGCCGCCGGCCCGGCCCGCCGGCGGCGTACGACCGCCGGCCCGCCCCGGCCACGAGCGGCACCGTGACCACGGCGGCAACGGGGTGGGAGCCCCCGGCGCGCTCCGCTGCGGTGCCCGACCGTCCTGGTCGTCGCTCACGCCCGTGCCCCCTCGTCACACGCACGGCGGCACGTGGCCCCGATGTCACACGCGTCTGGAGCAAGCCCAGGACGTGCGCGAGTAGGTTGGGGGCACGTTGGTCGACGACGTCCGGCGCAAGGAGGGGGTTGCTGTGCGCGTCGCGCTCATGCTCACCTGCATCAACGACACCATGTTCCCCGAGACCGGCAAGGCTGTCGTCCGGCTGCTGCGCCGGCTGGGGGTCGACGTGGACTTCCCGCCCGGCCAGACCTGCTGCGGCCAGCCGATGGTCAACACCGGCTACCTCGACGAGGCCGTCCCGGTGGTGCGCCAGTTCACCTCGGCCTTCGAGGGGTACGACGCCGTCGTCGTCCCCTCCGGCTCGTGCGTCGGCTGCGTGCGCCACCAGCACGGCCTCGTCGCCCGGCGCAGCGGTGACCCTGCCCTCGTCGACGCGGTCGCCGCTACGAGCCCGAAGACCTACGAGCTCACCGAGTTCCTCGTCGACGTGCTCGGCGTGACCGACGTCGGGGCGACCTTCGCGCACACCGTGACCTACCACCCGACCTGCCACTCGCTGCGGATGCTCGGGGTGGGCGACCGGCCGCTCCAGCTGCTGCAGCAGGTGCGAAGGCTGCGCCTCGTCGAGCTGCCGGCGGCAGAGGAGTGCTGCGGCTTCGGTGGCACCTTCGCCCTGAAGAACGCCGAGACCTCGGTGGCCATGGGGTCCGACAAGGTGCGGCACGCCCGCGGCACCGGCGCCGAGGTCCTCGTGGCCTCGGACAACTCGTGCCTGCTGCACCTGGGGGGGATGCTGTCGCGCGAGCAGGCCGGGATGCGGGTCATGCACCTGGCCGAGATCCTCGCCAGCACCCAGGACCAGCCAGCGGTGGTGGGCTCGTGACCGCCACCTTCGTCGGGATGCCGCCCTTCCCGCAGGCGGCCCACACGGCCCTCGCCGACACCCAGCTGCGCTCCAACCTGCGCCACGCCACCCACACCATCCGCGACAAGCGCCA
Organism: Dermatophilaceae bacterium Soc4.6; assembly: GCA_039889245.1. Taxonomy (NCBI): domain Bacteria; kingdom Bacillati; phylum Actinomycetota; class Actinomycetes; order Micrococcales; family Dermatophilaceae; species Dermatophilaceae bacterium Soc4.6. The sequence goes on from JAZGVH010000002.1 coordinate 3,289,701, forward strand.
GCGGGTCGTCGACGAGGTCGACCAGTGGGAGGCGTTGCGCACCAAGGGGGCTCAGGTCAAGGACGACATGCTGGCCCACCTCGACGAGCACCTGCTGACCCTCGAGGCGTCGCTGACTGCCCGGGGCGCGATCGTGCACTGGGCCCGCGACGCGGCCGAGGCCTGCGCCATCGTCGCGCAGGTCGCCACGGACCACGGCGTCGACGAGGTGGTCAAGGTCAAGTCGATGGCCACCCAGGAGATCGAGCTCAACGAGGCCCTGGCCGCGCAGGGCATCGCGGCGTGGGAGACCGACCTCGCCGAGCTCATCGTGCAGCTCGGCGACGACCTGCCCTCGCACATCCTCGTGCCCGCGATCCACCGCAACCGGTCCGAGATCCGGCAGATCTTCCTCGACCACATGGCCGGCAGCGGTCGCCCCGCGCCGGCCGACCTCACCGACGAGCCGCGCGAGCTGGCCGGGGCCGCGCGGCTGCACCTGCGGGAGAAGTTCCTGCGGGCCAAGGTCGCCGTCTCCGGCGCCAACTTCGCCGTCGCCGAGACCGGCACGCTCGTCGTGGTCGAGTCCGAGGGCAACGGGCGGATGTGCCTGACCCTGCCCGAGGTGCTCATCAGCGTCGTCGGCATCGAGAAGGTCCTGCCACGCTTCGCCGACCTCGACACCTTCCTGCAGCTGCTGCCCCGCTCGAGCACGGGGGAGCGGATGAACCCCTACACCTCGATGTGGAGCGGCATCACCCCCGGCGACGGCCCGCAGGAGGTGCACGTCGTGCTGCTCGACAACGGGCGCACCAACGTGCTGGCCGACGAGGTCGGCCGCCAGGCCCTGCGCTGCATCCGCTGCTCGGCCTGTCTCAACGTCTGCCCGGTCTACGAGCGCACCGGCGGCCACGCCTACGGCTCGGTCTATCCCGGCCCCATCGGGGCCATCCTCGTCCCCCTGCTCAAGGGGGTGGGCCACGACGCCCAGGTCGACTCGCTGCCGTATGCGTCGAGCCTCTGCGGCCGGTGCTACGAGGTGTGCCCGGTCAAGATCGACATCCCCGAGGTGCTGGTGCACCTGCGCGCCGAGGTGGTCGACGCGCACCGGGACGGCTGGCCCACGGGGATGGACCTGGCGATGCGCGCCACCTCGGTGCTCTTCGCCGACCCGGGGCGGATGTCGTTGGCGGTCAAGGCTTCCGGTGTGGCCAACCGGGTGGTCGCCGGTCTGACCGGGCTGCCCGGTGTGCACGGCCGCAGCCTCCCCGGAGGGCGCGCCGCCATCGGCCGCCTCCCCGGCCCGGGGGCGGCGTGGAGCGACGCCCGGGACCTGCCGGTGCCCCCGCGCACGTCCTTCCGCACGTGGTGGACGCAGACCCACGGAGGTCGCGACGAGACGGCGGGGGGTCGGTCGTGACCGCCCGCGACGACGTCTTGGCCCGGGTCCGCTCCGCCCTGCACACCGCCACCCCCCGACCGCTGGTTGCGCCGGATCAACCCGCATCCCGCTCTCCCGAGACGGTTTCGGGCACCTCCGACGCAACAAGGGGGGGTGCGACGTCGGGGCTGGTCGACCTCTTCGAGGAGCGCGTCGCCGACTACCGCGCCGTGGTGGTGCGCTGCACGGAGGCCGAGGTGGCCGACGCCGTGCGCCACGGGCTCGCCGACAGCGGCACGGTCGTCGTGCCCGACGGGTTCCCCGACGACCTGCTGGGCCTGCCGACGGGTGCCCGCCGCGTCACCGACGACGGGCTCGACGCGCACGCCCTCGACGCCGTCGACGCGGTCGTCACGCTCGCCACGGTCGGGATCGCCGAGACCGGCACGATCATCCTCGACCACGGCACCGGCCAGGGGCGCCGGGCGCTCAGCCTCGTGCCCGACCGGCACGTCTGCGTCGTGCGCGCCGACCAGGTCGTCGCCGACGTCCCGGAGGCCGTCACCCTCCTCGACCGCAGCGGAGCGGCCACCCGCCCGATGACCTGGATCTCGGGCCCCAGCGCCACGAGTGACATCGAGCTCGACCGGGTCGAGGGCGTGCACGGGCCCCGCACCCTCCACGTGGTCATCGTCGTCTGAGCACTAGGTTCGTCCTATGTCGACGTCGCCGCCCGCCCACCCGGCCACCACCCTGACGGGGCCCGAGCGGGCCTGGCTCGACGGTCAGGCGGCCTCGCTCCTTCACTTCACCCGGGGTGCCGTCCACCCCGACGGCGGCTTCGGCTGGCTCGACGACGACGGAGCCGTCGAGACCGACCGTCCCGTCGAGCTCTGGGTCACCTGTCGCATGACGCACGTGCTCGCGCTGGGCGCGCTGCAGGGCGACGCCGGGGCGGCGGCCCTGGTCGACCACGGCATTCGGGCCCTGCGTGGTCGCCTCCACGACGACGAGCACGGCGGCTGGTATGCCGCGGTCGAGACCGCGCCCGACGGCACCTCGCGCCCCGCGGACGACGCCAAGGCGGCCTACGCGCACGCGTTCGTCATGCTCGCGGCCTCGAGCGCAGTGGCCGCCGGGCACCCCGAGGCCCCGGCCCTGCTCGCCGAGGCGCTCGACACCTTCGTGTCGCGGTTCTGGAGCGACGCCGACGGTCTGGCGGCCGACGTCTGGGACCGCACCTTCACGACCCTCGACCCCTACCGCGGCGTGAACGCCAACATGCACACGGTCGAGGCGATGCTCGCGGCGCACGACGTCACCGGTGACCGCGCCCACCTCGAGCGAGCGCTGCGGATCACGCAGCGGGTGGTCCACGAGTTCGCGGCCGGCAACGGCTACCGCCTGCCGGAGCACTACGACGAGGGCTGGCACCAGCAGCTGGGCTACAACCGCGACCACCCCGCCGACAAGTTCCGCCCCTACGGCGTGACGATCGGTCACCTCCTCGAGTGGTCGCGCCTGGCCCTGCACGTGCGCACCGCCCTACGCGCGCGGGACGAGGACGCACCGGCCTGGCTGCTCGACGACGCGGTCGCCCTCTTCGACCGGGCCGTCGCCGACGGGTGGGCGGTCGACGGACTCCCCGGCTTCGTCTACACCACCGACTTCGACGCCACCCCCGTCGTGCGCGACCGCCTGCACTGGGTCGCCGCCGAGGGGTTGGCCACTGCCTGGACCCTCGCCCTGGTGACGGGGGAGCAGCGCTACCGCGACCGCTTCGACGCCTGGCGCACCCACATCGCCGACCTCTTCGTCGACGCGGAGCGCGGGTCGTGGCGGCACGAGCTCGACGAGCACAACGAGCCCAGCCGCCACGTCTGGGAGGGCAAGCCCGACACCTACCACGCCTACCAGGCGGTCATCCTGCCCCGGCTGGGCGAGACCACCTCGTTCGTCGCCGGCGTCCGCGACCGCTGACGGCCACGGGGCTGGAAGGCCGATTTCACCCGTCCCTCCGGCTCGTGTAAAGTCTGCGACGCACCGACTGGGAGGCCATGCCTCCCGCGCCCCTTTAGCTCAGTCGGCAGAGCGTCTCCATGGTAAGGAGAAGGTCTACGGTTCGATTCCGTAAAGGGGCTCTGGTCCTGCCTCGCGCAGGGCCCCCGGCGGGGTAGCTCAGCTGGTTAGAGCGCACGACTCATAATCGTGAGGTCGCGGGATCGAGCCCCGCTCCCGCTACGACGACCGCCCCGGGGTCGAGTCGGACGAGACGATTTCTCGCCCGGCACACCCCTCGCGTAAACTCAGGGGTCGCGTCAGCTGTCGGCCTCAGGCCGTCAGCCGGTCGCCCCCAAGCAGCGTTGGTGGACACGTCCCGTGCCCATCCCCTCAGTTCCGAGAGCAGGTTGTCCCGTGGCCAGCAAGAGCGCCGACGTCCGTCCCAAGATCACCATGGCGTGCGTGGACTGCAAGAACCGCAACTACATCACGAAGAAGAACCGCCGCAACGACCCCGACCGGTTGGAGCTGGCCAAGTTCTGCCCCAACTGCGGCAAGCAGACGGAGCACCGCGAGACCCGCTGACGTCGGCGGCCTCGCGACCGCCCCGCAGCACCACGTCCGACCGTCGCCCCACCGGGGGTGGCGGTCGTTTCGTCGTCCGGGCGTGTCAGACTCGACCCTCGTGTCGAGCGACGGTCAGAAGCAGCCCGTCCCCAGGCTCTCGGCTCTGCGTGGCCTGCTGGACCGCCACGCGATCGACACGCGCCCGCTGGGCGTCTCGCCGTACAGGCGTCTGCTCGTCGGCCAGGGCACCTCGTTCATCGGGTCGATGCTCACGCAGGTGGCCGTGCCCGTGCAGGTCTTCGACCTGACGCGCTCGAGCCTCGACGTCGGCTACGTCGGGCTGGCCGGTCTGCTACCCATCGTGGGCTTCGGTCTGTGGGGCGGGGCGATCGCCGACGTGGTCGACCGGCGCGTGCTCTACCTGTGGTCGTCGCTGCTCGGGTGGGCGGTCACCCTCGCGCTGCTGGCGCAGACCCTGCTGGTCGTGGGCAGCGTGCCACTGATCCTCGGGCTCGTCGCGGTGCAGTCCGGTGCCTTCGCGGTCGCCTCGTCCGCCCGGGGCGCGATCATCCCGCGCATCGTGCCGACCGAGCTGGTGCCCGCCGCCAACACGCTCAACTTCACGGTCGGCAACGTCGGCCAGGTCGTGGGACCGCTGCTCGCCGGGGTGCTCGTGGTGCTGCCGCACGGCTTCGTCTACGCCTACGGGGCTGACGCCCTGCTGTTCACCTCGGCCCTCTGGTCGGCCTTCCGACTTCCCGCCGTGCCCCCGGGGGGCGACTCGGCCCGGGCCGGTGCCGGCGCTGGTGCGGTCCTCGAGGGGCTGCGGTTCATCGCCGTCCGCCCCGTGCTCCTGATGAGCTTCGTGGTCGACATCGCGGCGATGGTGCTCGCGATGCCACGGTCGCTCTTCCCCGAGGTGGCCGCCGCGCGCTACGGCGGCAACGTGGGTCCGCTCTATGCCGCCATCGCCATCGGCGCGGTCGTCGCGGGGGTCTCGAGCGGGTGGATCGGCCGCGTGCGACGCCAGGGGGTGGCGCTGGTCATCGCGATCACCGGCTGGGGCGCGGCGATCGCCCTCGCCGGCCTGGCCCACCAGCTGTGGCTCGCCGTCGTGCTGCTCGCCCTCGCCGGCGCCTTCGACCTCGTCTCGGCCGTCTACCGGCAGACCATCCTGCAGACCTACGCCCCCGACGAGATGCGCGGCCGGATGCAGGGTGTCTTCATCGCCGTCGTCGCCGGCGGTCCCCGCCTCGGTGACGTGCGCGCCGGCGCAACCGCGGCCTGGTCCGGTGCGACCGCCTCCTGGGTCGGCGGTGGCCTGGTCTGCGTGGTGGTGGTCCTCGTGGCGGGAGTGCTCGTGCGCCCCTTCTGGCGCTACGACGCCTCCGTCGCCCTCACTGCCTTCACCGGGCCCGACGCCGATGCCACGTCCAATGCCGACGAGGCCCGCCCACTAGGGTGAGGGCATGCCGGTCAACGCAGACTTCGTCGGGCGTCAGTACCCGCCGACCACCCCGTATGCCGTGGGCTCGGCCACGATCCGCGAGTTCGCCCAGGCGGTGGGCAGCGCCGACCCGGTGCACCTCGACCGCGCCGCGGCGCTCGCCGCCGGCTACCGCGACGTGATCGCCCCGCCCACCTTCGCCGTGCTCATCGCGCAGCAGTGCGACGCCCAGCTGATCGTCGATCCCGAGGCCGGCATCGACTACAGCCGGGTCGTCCACGGTGAGCAGCGCTTCACCCACCACCGGCCGCTGACCGCGGGTGACGACGTGGTCGGTGTGCTCCACGTCGACGGGGTCCGGTCCGCCGGGGGGCACTCGATGGTCACCACCCGCACCGAGCTGAGCGTCGACGGCGAGGCCGTCTGCACCGCCACCTCGACCCTCGTCATCCGCGGAGAGGACGCCTGATGTCGGCTCGCGCCCTCGCCTCCGTCACCGTCGGAGACCAGCTGCCCACCCGCACCGTGCACATCGACCGGGCCACCCTCGTGCGCTACGCCGGGGCTTCGCTCGACCGCAACCCGATCCACTGGGACGAGCGCTTCGCGCGCTCGGTGGGCCTGCCCGACGTCATCGCCCACGGCATGTTCACCATGGGCGCGGGCGGCACCGTCGTCGGCGACTGGGCCGGTGACGCTGGCCGTGTCGTCCAGTACGGCACGCGCTTCACCAAGCCGGTCGTCGTCCCTCATGACACCGGGGCCGACGTGGTCTTCTCCGGCGCGGTCACGAAGGTCGACGCGGAGACCGGTCTGGTCACCGTCGAGCTGCGCGCCACCTGTGGCGAGGACAAGGTGCTCGGGCGCGCCGTGGCCGTCGTCCACCTCGACTGAGCGGAGCGCCGTGAGCCCGGGCCCGACCCTGCTGGAGCAGCGCGACGTCCTCCTCGCCGACCTGACGACGATGCGCGTCGGTGGCCCTGCCGCCCGCCTGGTGACGGTGACCACGACCGACGAGCTCGTCGACGCCGTGCGCGAGGTGGACGACGCCGACGAGCCGCTGCTCGTGCTCGGCGGGGGGTCGAACGTCGTCATCGCCGACGCCGGCTTCCCGGGCACGGTGGTGCGGGTGGCCACGACCGGGATCGCCGTCGAGTCCGACGACTCCTGTGGCGGCGCCAACGTGCGGGTCGCGGCGGGTGAGTCGTGGGACGACCTCGTCGCCCGAGCCGTCGTCGAGGGCTGGGCCGGCGTCGAGGCCCTCTCCGGCATCCCCGGGGCCACGGGCTCGACGCCGATCCAGAACGTCGGCGCCTACGGTCAGGAGGTCGCCACGACGATCGCCCAGGTGCGCGTGTGGGACCGTCAGACCCAGACCGTGCGCACGGTCTTCGGGGCCGAGTGCGGGTTCGGCTACCGCGACAGCCGCTTCAAGACCGGTGACGGCAGGGGCGGGCGCTACGTCGTGCTCGACGTGCTCTTCCAGCTGCGGGTCGGCGACCTCGGTGAGCCGGTGCGCTACGCCGACCTCGCGACCGAGCTGGACATCGCGGTGGGGGAGCGGGCGCCGCTCGTGCAGGTGCGGGACGCCGTCCTCGCCCAGCGCCGTCGTCGCGGCATGGTCCTCGACGCCCCCGACCACGACACCTGGAGCTGCGGGTCGTTCTTCACGAACCCGGTGCTGCGCGACGGTGCCTGGGCCGACCTCGTCACGCGGGTGGGCGACCGCCTCGGCACCGAGGTCGAGCCGCCGTCGTGGCCGGAGGGCGGGGGCCGGGTCAAGACCAGCGCCGCCTGGCTGATCGAGCGCGCCGGCTTCGCCCGTGGCCACGGACTGCCGGGTCGCGCCTCGCTCTCGACCAAGCACACCCTGGCGGTCACCAACCGCGGAGACGCGAGCGCCGCCGAGGTGCTCGCGCTCGCCCGTGAGGTGCGTGACGGGGTGCGTGACACCTTCGGGGTCACCCTCGAGGCCGAGCCGGTCGTGGTCGGCGACTCCCTCTGACTTCTCGTCAGCTGGTCGAGACCGGGGCGCCGGTGAGCACGACGCTGAACAGCTTGGTGTCGAAGATCTGTCCGCTGCCGGAGACCTGCGACTTGGGCCGGGTGTAGGCCAGGGTCAGGTTGGGGGCCGACTTGGGGTCGACCTTGAAGACCAGCCACCCGGTGCGCGACTTGTTGCTGTCGATCTGGGTCGGCATGGGGATGAGGCGGTGCGCCCGCATCGGCCCGTCGATCAGCTTGAGGGGTCGGCTGGGGAACTGTGCTCCGGTGCGGATCGCGAAGTCCTGTCGCCGCAGGGGAGCCGTGTAGGTCGTGCTGGGGGTCCATGTCATCTCGACGGCGACCAGCTCGTAGGCCAGTGCGGTCGCGGTGTAGCCGGCCGGCCACGGCAGGCCGCGCAGGATGCGCTTGATCTCGATCGTGTGCCCCAGGCCCGTGTCCGTCAGCGTCTTGCCCACGTCCACCGTCCTGGTCGGCCAGGCCGGCGCCTTCGTCGTGGCGGACGGGAGCGGGGTGCCGGAGGTGGCAGAGGGCGACGAGGTGGGGGCCGACGAGGTCGGCGAGGACGAGGCGCTCGGGGTGCGCGAGGGGGCGGCGGTCGCGGGCGCCACGGTGCCCCCACCGGTGACGAGAGGGGCCGGCTCCGCACACGCAGACAGGACGAGGGCGGCGGCGCCGACGCTCACCGCGGCTTGCGGGAGCAGTCGCCACGAGGGGCGGGAGACGGGCGTGGACACGCCCACCAGACTGCCCCGTCGCGGGGGCCCGGCCAAATCCGGTCGGGTGGGACTCCCGTCCCCTGCCCCGGCGACGACCAGAGGTCGGTCAGCCGGCGAGCCACTGGTCGACGTGCGCGAGGGCTGGCCCGACGACGTCGGCGGGGGCTCGGCTTCCCCGCAACGAGGCGCGGGCCAGCTCGGCGAGCACCACGTCGTCCAGACCGAGGTCGTCGCGCGCGATCGCATACTGCGCGGTGAGCCGCGAGCCGAACAGCAGGGGGTCGTCGGCGCCGAGGGCGACGGGCACCCCGGCGTCGAGCAGGGTCGTCAGCGGCACCTCGTCGGCTCTGGCGTAGACCCCGAGGGACACGTTGCTGGCGGGGCACACCTCGAGCACCACCCCGGCCTGCGCGACCTGCTCGAGCACCCGCGGGTCCTCGGTGCCGCGCACGCCGTGGCCGAGGCGGTCCGGTCGCAGCACCTCGAGGGTCGCGGCGACGCTGTCCGGCCCGAGCAGCTCGCCCGCGTGCGGCACGAGGGCCAGCCCGCCGCGACGGGCGAGGTCGAAGGCCGGGGCGAAGTCCTCGAGGGCCCCTCGCCGCTCGTCGTTCGACAGACCGAAGCCGACGACCGTGCCCGGCCCCGACCCGGCGTAGCGCACGGCCAGTCGAGCGAGGGTGCGCGCGTCGAGCGGGTGGCGGATGCGGCTCGCTGCCACCACGACGCCTACCCCGATCCCGAGGTCGCGCGAGGCCGAGGCCGCCTCGTCGAGCACGATCTCGAGGGCGGGGGTGACGCCCCCGACGAAGGGCGCGTACGAGCTCGGCTCGACCTGGATCTCGAGCCAGCGCGAGCCCTCGGCGAGGTCGTCCTCCGCGGCCTCGCGCACGAGCCGGCGCATGTCGTCCTCCCCGCGGACACAGGCCCGGGCGAGGTCGTAGAGGCGCTGGAACCGGAACCAGCCGCGCTGGTCGGTCGCGTGGAGGTGGGGCGGCGTCCAGTCGGCCCCGGCCCGCAGCTGGTCGGGCAGCGGGACCCCGTGGTGCTCGGCGAGCTCCGCGAGCGTGGTCAGCCGCATCGACCCCGTGAAGTGCAGGTGCAGGTGCGCCTTGGGGAGGGCGCCGAGGTCGCGCCGACCGTCCCTGGACGACGTCATGTGCCCAGCCTCACAGACGCCACCGCCGGGCTCTCGAGCCGTCAGCGGTCGAGGTCGGTGATGCCGTCGAGGTCTTCCAGCTCGGCGGGGGAGTCGGCCGTGTGCATACTCTCCGGGTCGTCGACGTCCAGCTCGTCGGAGGCGTCGTTGTCGAGGCCCTCCTCGGGGCGCCCGCCCTCGATGTGCATGGCGGCCTCCTCGGCCGACGCGGCACCGCCGGCGAAGCCGACGTCGCTGCCGATGAGGTCCTTCTCCTCGTCGGCGTGGGCTCCCTCGTCGGGGGCCACGAGCCGCCCGCTGCGGGCCCCCGCGTCCCCGATGAAGTCGTCCTCGGCAGGGATCGCGTCGGGGTCGTCACCGCCCACCCGGTCGAGTGGGCGGTCGAGGCCGCTCTCGTTGTCGGGAGCGCCGTAGGCGCTGTCGGGGTCGGGCACCTCCTGCGCGATCCGCTGCTCGATCGTCTCCTCCTGGGACTGCTCCCAGGCCGTGGTCCCGAACATCAGCGATCCGCGGGCGCGGTCGGGCGGCGAGTAGCCCTCGTCGAGGCTGTCCTCGAGCCCCCGGTCGACGAGGGTGTCCTCGGCGGGGAGCTGGTCCTCGTCGTCGAGGGAGTAGGACCCGGTGTCGGTGTTGAGCTCCTCGCCGCTGTAGCTCTCGTCGCTGCCCAGGGTGTCGTCGGTGCCGTTGTCGCTCATGCGGCAACTCTGTCACGCGCCGCAGCGGACGGGCGCTCCCGGGGCAGCTCGTCCCGGATCAGGCCTGCGCGGTGAGCTTCTCGGCCGCGGCGAGGGCGACGCAGGTGGCCACCCCGGTCATGGCCGTCTCGACCTCGGGCAGCACCGGGAAGGTGGGGGCGAGGCGGATGTTGCGGTCGCGTGGGTCGTGCTCGAGGGGGAACGACGCCCCGGCCGGGGTGAGCGCGATGCCTGCCTCCTTGGCGAGCTGCACGACCCGCGAGGCGGTCCCGTCCATGACGTCGAGGTTGACGAAGTAGCCACCGGTCGGCTTGGTCCAGGTGGCGATGCCGAGGCCGTCGAGGGCGCCGTGCAGGGCCACGTCGACCGCGTCGAACTTCGGCGCGATGATCTCGCGGTGGCGCCGCATGTGCTGGCGCACACCGTCGGCCGAGCCGAAGAACTCCACGTGCCGCAGCTGGTTGACCTTGTCGGGGCCGATCGAGCCCATGGACAGGTGCTTGATGAACCAGGCCTTGTTGGTGCTCGACGCCGCCATCACGGCGACGCCGGCACCGGCGTAGGTGATCTTCGACGTGGAGGCGAAGAGGATCGGCCGGTCGGGGTGGCCGGCCGCCGAGGCGAGGGTGAGCGCGTCGGCGCTCTTGGCCTCGTCCTCGGTCAGATGGTGGAAGGCATACGCGTTGTCCCAGAAGATGCGGAAGTCGGGCGCTGCCGTCGGCATCGCCATCAGCGCCGAGGCGACCTCGAGCGAGCAGACCGCACCCGACGGGTTCGCGTAGGTGGGCACGATCCACATGCCCTTGACGCTGGGGTCGTCGGCGACGAGGGCGCGCACGGCCTCGACGTCGGGACCGTCGTCGTGCATCGGCACGGTCACCATCTCGATGCCGAAGCTGGCGAGCATCGAGAAGTGGCGGTCGTAACCGGGCACGGGGCACACGAACTTGACCACAGGCTCCTTCGACCACGGCCGGGGGGAGTCGGGGGCGCCGTGCAGCAGCAGGTCGACGAGGGTGTCGTGCATCATCGTCAGGCTCGAGTTGCCCCCGCAGACGACCTGCTCCGGCTCGACCCACAGCAGCTCGGCGAACAGCTCGCGCAGCTCCGCGAGCCCGTCGAGCCCTCCGTAGTTGCGCACGTCGACCCCGGCGCGGTCGCGGGTGGTCGTCGGCAGGTGCAGCAGCGCGTCGGCGAGGTCGAGCTGGGCACTGCTCGGCTTCCCCCGCGTCAGGTCGAGCGCCAGGCCGCGGGCCTGCAGGGCCGCGTAGTCGTCCCTGGCCCGGGCCAGGAAGGTGGCGAGCTCGTCGGGGCTGCGGTCGGCGAGCGGGGAGACGGTGGGCTGCGAGGTGGTCGACACGGGCTCCATCCTCGCACCGGTGGGCCAAGGAGGGCTCACCGGTTCGCGTGGGCCCTGCCGGGTCACGTATGCTCGTCCCCGGTGGTTGACGGCTGCCATGATCTCCTGTGCCCGCCGTCCGGCCGCCCGCCCCACTGCCTCAACCGGGTGCGGCGAAGGGCACTAGCTCAATTGGTAGAGCACCGGTCTCCAAAACCGGGGGTTGGGGGTTCGAGTCCCTCGTGCCCTGCGTCGTCGGTCCTCCCGGACCGGCCGACCTGACCGGGTGGCCCGACGACCACCCGGGGCGACGAGACAGCTCGCCTGCGGCGCGACCAGCGCCCGGGCCCTCACTGCGGCAAGGACGACATCGTGACCGAGACCAGCGCAGAGAGCCGCGAGACGGGCCGCGCCGACCGCAAGAAGCGTCAGCAGGGCAACCCCTTCTCGCGTCTGGTGCGGTCGGTGACGCTCTTCGTCAGCCAGATCCTCGACGAGCTGCGCAAGGTGGTGCGACCCACCGGCCCGGAGCTGCTCAACTACACGGCAGTGGTCATCGTCTTCGTGCTCGTCGTCATGGGGCTCGTGACCGGCCTGGACTTCGTGTTCAAGAGGGCCGTGCTCCTCGCCCTCGCGGGCTAGCGGCCGGGTTCGACCCGCTCCGCCAGCCCCACCCACCACGTCTTGAAGGAATGAGGTTCCACCGTGTCCGAGGAAGTGTCCACGCAGGACGCCCCCCAGGCCGCCACGAGCGACCACGAGCCGCAGCCCGACCTCCTCGAGGTCGAGCCGGTCGACACCGAGACCCTCGACACCGAGGACGCGCTCGCCGACCACCACCTGCCCGGGGCCGAGGCGTCTGACGCCGAGTCCGACCAGGACGCTGAGTCCGTGGAGGACGACGAGTCCGCTGAGGACGACGACGCACCGACCGCCGACCAGACGGCCGAGCTCGACGCCCCCGTGCTCGACCCGGTCGCGGAGTACATGACGCAGCTGCGGGCCAAGCCCGGCGACTGGTACGTCATCCACTCCTACGCCGGCTACGAGAACCGGGTCAAGACCAACCTCGAGACCCGCATCGTGTCGCTCAACATGGAGGACTTCATCTTCGAGATCGAGGTCCCCATGGAGGAGGTGACCGAGATCAAGAACGGCCAGAAGAAGCTCGTCCGTCGCGTCCGCATGCCCGGTTACGTCCTCGTGCGTCTCGACCTCACCGACCAGAGCTGGGGCGCGGTACGTCACACGCCCGGCGTCACCGGCTTCGTCGGCAACGCACACCAGCCGGTGCCGCTCAGCTACGACGAGGTCTTCACCATGCTCGCCCCGGAGTTCGAGAGCCCCGAGACCCCCGGCGGAGGTGGCCCCTCGGGTCGCTCCTCGCAGCGTGACGTCGCGGTCGTCGACTTCGAGGTCGGCGAGTCCGTCACCGTCATGGAGGGCCCGTTCGAGACCCTCCCGGCGACCATCTCCGAGATCAACCCCGACACCCAGAAGCTCAAGGTGCTCGTCTCCATCTTCGGTCGCGAGACCCCGGTCGAGCTCTCGTTCGGTCAGGTCTCCAAGCTGTAGGACCTCCACCGCCCACCGTCATACGGCAACCGGGTCATCGCCCCTCGGCGTCGGCCCACCACCACACAGGAAAGCAGGCTCACCATGCCCCCCAAGTCCAAGAAGGTCTCCGGCTTCATCAAGCTGCAGATCAACGCCGGTGCGGCCACCCCCGCGCCGCCGGTCGGTCCGGCCCTCGGTCAGCACGGCGTCAACATCATGGAGTTCGTCAAGGCCTACAACGCCGCGACCGAGTCCCAGCGCGGCAACGTGATCCCCGTCGAGATCACCGTCTACGAAGACCGCTCGTTCACCTTCATCACCAAGACGCCGCCCGCGGCCGAGCTGATCAAGAAGGCGGCCGGCGTGCCCAAGGGCTCCGGCGAGCCCCACAAGACCAAGGTCGCCAAGCTCACCGGCGACCAGGTCCGCGAGATCGCCGCCGCCAAGATGGAGGACCTCAACGCGCACGACGTCGAGGCCGCCGCCAAGATCATCGCCGGCACCGCCCGGTCGATGGGCATCACCACCGAGGGTTACTGACCCTCGGGGGCTCCTGCCCCCAGTGGGAGGGCCAGCGCTGGTCCGCACCACGACTCCCCACCCGTTCTCTCGAAGGAGCAGCACCATGAAGCGCAGCAAGGCCTACACCGCCGCCGCGGAGAAGATCGACTCGAGCCGGATGTATGCACCGCTCGAGGCCGTCCGCCTGGCCCGTGACACGTCCCTGACGACGTACGACTCGACCGTCGAGGTCGCCATGCGCCTCGGCGTCGACCCCCGCAAGGCCGACCAGATGGTCCGTGGGACGGTCAACCTGCCCCACGGCACCGGCAAGGTCGCCCGCGTCCTGGTCTTCGCCAACGGCGACAAGGCCGAGGCGGCCCGAGAGGCCGGAGCCGACTTCGTCGGCTCCGACGACATGCTGGAGAAGGTGTCCGGTGGCTGGCTCGACTTCGACGCCGTCGTCGCGACGCCCGACATGATGGGCAAGGTCGGTCGTCTGGGCAAGGTCCTCGGCCCGCGTGGCCTGATGCCGAACCCCAAGACGGGCACGGTGACGATGGACGTCGCCAAGGCCGTCACCGACATCAAGGGCGGAAAGATCGAGTTCCGCACCGACAAGCACTCCAACCTGCACTTCATCATCGGCAAGGTCTCCTTCGACGAGAAGCTGCTCGTGGAGAACTACGCCGCTGCGCTCGACGAGATCCTGCGGCTCAAGCCGTCCTCGTCCAAGGGGGCCTACATCGAGAAGGCCACCATGGCCACGACGATGGGCCCGGGCATCCCGCTCGACTACCGGCGCACGCGCAACCTCCTCGTCGAGGACGAGGCGACCGCCTGAGCGGCACGCCCCTGACGTGGTAGCGCCCGGCCCCCTCCGAGGAGGGGACCGGGCGCTTCGTCGTCCCGCGGCCACCCGGTGGCGTCGATGCGGGGGGACCCGACGCGTCCGTGGTGGTGTCGACGCACGGGTGCCCTCGGGGTGGAGGGCCGCCGATGCGGAGCCGGGTCGGTGGTGGGGGTACCACCGTTCGGCGTGCTGTGCGGGATCCGACGGTGCTGCACCACGAGGGTAGACGCTGAACCGGGTCAGCGACAGGGTGAGTCGCTGGTTCGTGCCATTCGGACGATGCAGAGGGAGCAACAGACCGTCCGCCGCCGAGGCAGGTCCGCTCGTGTTGACCTCGGGGCCACCGACCACGTACGGTGGGCAACGACCACAGACCGCCGGTTGTCCGGCTCCCGCTCCTGCGGGTGCCAGGCCGAAGGTCCCGCAACGCGGGCATCCAGCGCAGGCCATCGAGTTCCTCTGAGGACGCGCCTCACGGCGTCGCTTTCATCCGAGCCCCGTGCCTGCGCCGGGGCTCTTGTCGTGTGACCGGACGCTTTCGCCCGCGGTCGTCATGCAACGGATAAGGAGGCCCGATGGCCAACGCGGAGAAGACCGCCGCCATCGCCGAGCTCGCGGAGAGCTTCCGCACCTCGGGTGCGGCCGTGCTGACGGAGTACCGCGGCTTGACCGTGAAGCAGCTCACCCTGCTGCGTACCTCGCTTCGTGAGCACGCCACCTACGCCGTGGTGAAGAACACCCTGACCGAGCTGGCTGCGAAGGAGGCCGGAGTCACGGCCTTCGACGGCCAGCTCCAGGGCCCGACAGCCATCGCCTTCATCACCGGTGACCCGGTCGAGGCGGCCAAGGGCCTGAGGGACTTCGCCAAGGCCAACCCCCTTCTCGTCATCAAGGGTGGGGTGCTCGACGGACGGGCCCTCACCCCGGCCGAGATCACCAAGCTCGCGGACCTCGAGTCCCGCGAGGTCCTCCTGGCCAAGATGGCTGGCGCGCTCAAGGCGTCGCTGACCAACGCGGTCTACCTCTTCGCTGCGCCGTTGGCACAGAGCGTCCGAGTCATCGACGCGCTCCGGGCCAAGGTCGAGGCGGAGGGACCGGCGTCCCCCGTGGACGACGCCCCCCAGGACGTGGCTCCGCAGGATGCGGAGACCACGCAGGACGCAGAGTCGCAGGACGCTGCACCCCACGACGTCGCCGAGGGTGGCGACAACTGACCGGACGGCATCCTGCCGCACGGTTCGCACCTTAACCACCGCCACTCTTCTGGCACCACCTGATGGAAGGAAGCCACCATGGCTAAGCTCAGCACCGACGAGCTCCTTGACGCATTCAAGGAGATGACCCTGATCGAGCTCTCCGAGTTCGTGAAGCAGTTCGAGGACACCTTCGGCGTCACCGCCGCGGCCCCTGTGGCCGTCGCGGCCGCCGGTGGCGGCGCCGCCGCCGTCGAGGAGGTCGAGGAGCAGGACGAGTTCGACGTCGTGCTCGAGGCCGCCGGCGACAAGAAGATCCAGGTCATCAAGGAGGTCCGCGCCCTCACGAGCCTGGGCCTGAAGGAGGCCAAGGACCTCGTCGACGGCGCGCCCAAGGCCGTCCTCGAGAAGGTCGACAAGGCTGCGGCCGAGAAGGCCAAGGAGCAGCTCGAGGGCGCAGGAGCCACCGTCACCCTCAAGTGACCCTGCGGTCCTGACCGCTGCACGAGGCCCCGACCGGCACTGCCGGTCGGGGCCTCTGCGCGTGTCGGCTCGGGCCCGACCTTGACGCGAGGGCCTGCCATGCGTCACGCTCATGGCGTTCTCGACAGGTCCACCAGGTCGCGGCGCACTCCGCGCCCACGGGTGGTGCTTGACTCGAATGGACTTCTGTGCCCTGAGCCGGTACGCTGACGCTTTGCGCTGCCTATGACCCGTGATCCCCTCCAGCCAGGCGCCCAGTCCACGACCGACGTTCTCGGTTCGTGGCGCTGATCGTGCCATGTCGTGGGGGAGGGGGATCTGGTCCACGGTAGCCGCCCGATAGTCACCGCTCAGTAAGGCCCGTGGAAGGACCCTCCTTGGCTGCCTCGCGCACCGCGTCCCAGAAAGTGTCCACCGCACGGACGGCTTCGGGCCGTCTGTCATTCGCCCAGATCCGCGAACCCCTCGAGGTCCCCGACCTCCTGGCGCTCCAGACCGAGAGCTTCGACTGGCTCCTCGGCAACGAGCGCTGGCAGGGTCGCGTCGCCGCGGCCAAGTCCGCCGGACGCACCGATGTCCCGGACCGCTCCGGTCTCGAGGAGATCTTCGAGGAGATCTCCCCCATCGAGGACTTCTCCGGCTCGATGTCGCTCTCGTTCCGCGACCACCGCTTCGAAGAGACCCGCAAGACCATCGAGTCCTGCAAGGAGCGCGACCAGACCTACGACGCGCCCCTGTTCGTCACCGCCGAGTTCATGAACACCAACACCGGTGAGATCAAGAGCCAGACGGTCTTCATGGGCGACTTCCCGCTCATGACCGAGCGCGGCACCTTCATCATCAACGGCACCGAGCGCGTCGTCGTCTCGCAGCTCGTGCGCAGCCCGGGTGTCTACTTCGAGCGCCAGCCCGACCGCACGTCCGACAAGGACGTCTACCAGGCCCGGGTCATCCCCAGCCGTGGGGCCTGGCTCGAGTTCGAGATCGACAAGCGCGACATGGTCGGCGTGCGCGTCGACCGCAAGCGCAAGCAGTCGGTCACCGTGCTGCTCAAGGCGCTCGGCTGGACCGAGGCGCAGATCCTCGAGGAGTTCGGCGAGTTCGAGTCGATGCGGCTCACCCTGGAGAAGGACCACACCCAGGGCCAGGACGACGCGCTGCTCGACATCTACCGCAAGCTGCGTCCCGGCGAGCCCCCGACGAAGGAGGCCGCGCAGACCCTGCTCGACAACCTCTACTTCAACCCGAAGCGCTACGACCTGGCCAAGGTCGGTCGCTACAAGATCAACAAGAAGCTCGGGGTCGAGGCCGAGCTCGGCGCGTCCACGCTCTCGATCGACGACGTGGTCGCCACGATCCGCTACCTCGTCTCCCTGCACGCCGGCGAGCAGACCATGCCCGGCCGTCGTGACGGGCACGACCAGGCCATGCGCGTCGAGGTCGATGACATCGACCACTTCGGCAACCGCCGCCTGCGCAGCGTCGGCGAGCTCATCCAGAACCAGGTCCGCACCGGCCTGTCCCGGATGGAGCGTGTCGTGCGCGAGCGGATGACGACCCAGGACGTCGAGGCCATCACGCCGCAGACCCTGATCAACATCCGCCCGGTCGTGGCCTCGATCCGCGAGTTCTTCGGCACCAGCCAGCTCTCGCAGTTCATGGACCAGAACAACCCGCTCGCGGGTCTGACCCACAAGCGGCGGCTGTCGGCCCTCGGCCCGGGTGGTCTCTCCCGCGACCGCGCCGGCATGGAGGTCCGCGACGTCCACCCGTCGCACTACGGCCGCATGTGCCCGATCGAGACCCCTGAGGGCCCGAACATCGGCCTCATCGGCTCGCTCGCGTCCTACGGGCGGATCAACGCCTTCGGGTTCGTCGAGACGCCGTACCGCAAGGTGGTCAACGGGCAGGTCACCGATGACGTCGCCTACCTCTCGGCCGACGAGGAGGACGAGTTCGTCGTGGCGCAGGCCAACGCGCCGCTGACCGACGACGACCACTTCGCCGAGGACACCGTGCTCGTGCGCACCAAGCAGGGCGAGGTCGAGCTCGTCAACGCCCTCGACGTGGACTACATGGACGTCTCCGCGCGTCAGATGGTCTCGGCGGCGACGGCGCTCATCCCGTTCCTCGAGCACGACGACGCCAACCGGGCCCTCATGGGGTCCAACATGCAGCGTCAGGCGGTGCCGCTGGTCAAGTCCGAGGCCCCGCTCGTGGGCACGGGTATGGAGTTCCGTGCGGCCCTCGACTCCGGCGACGTCGTCCTGGCCACCGCGCCGGGTGTCGTCGCTGAGGTCAGTGCCGACCTGGTCACCGTCGCCAACGACGACGGCACGTACCAGACCTACCGGATCCGCAAGTTCGACCGCTCCAACCAGGGCAACTGCTACAACCAGGTCGTCCTCGTCAACGAGGGTGACCGGCTGGAGAAGGGCTCGGTCATCGCCGACGGTCCCGCCACCGATGGTGGCGAGATGGCGCTGGGTCGCAACCTGCTGGTGGCGTTCATGCCGTGGGAGGGTCACAACTACGAGGACGCGATCATCCTCAGCCAGCGTCTGGTGCAGGACGACGTCCTCTCCTCGATCCACATCGAGGAGCACGAGGTCGACGCCCGCGACACCAAGCTCGGCCCCGAGGAGATCACGCGGGACATCCCCAACGTCTCCGAGGACGTGCTGGCCGACCTCGACGAGCGCGGCATCATCCGCATCGGCGCCGAGGTCCGCGACGGCGACCTGCTCGTCGGCAAGGTCACGCCCAAGGGCGAGACCGAGCTGACCCCGGAGGAGCGCCTGCTGCGCGCCATCTTCGGTGAGAAGGCCCGTGAGGTCCGCGACACCTCTCTGAAGGTCCCCCACGGCGAGACCGGCACGGTCATCGGCGTGAAGGTCTTCGACAAGGACGAGGGCGACGACCTGCCCCCGGGTGTCAACCAGCTCGTGCGGGTCTACGTCGCCAACAAGCGCAAGATCACCGACGGTGACAAGCTCGCCGGCCGTCACGGCAACAAGGGCGTCATCTCCAAGATCCTGCCCGTCGAGGACATGCCGTTCCTCGAGGACGGCACCCCGGTCGACGTCGTGCTCAACCCGCTCGGTGTGCCCGGCCGCATGAACATCGGCCAGGTGCTCGAGCTCCACCTCGGCTGGGCCGCCTCGCGCGGCTGGAAGATCGAGGGCGAGCCCGACTGGGCGAAGGTCATCCCGCAGGACGCCCACGAGGCGCCGGCGGGGAGCCGGGTCGCCAGCCCCGTCTTCGACGGTGCCGGCGAGGACGTCATCACCGGTCTGCTCGACTCGACGCTCAAGACGCGCGACGACGTGCGCCTGATCGACAAGTCGGGCAAGGCGCTGCTCTTCGACGGCCGCTCCGGCGAGCCGTACCCCGAGCCGGTGTCGGTGGGCTACATGTACATCCTCAAGCTCCACCACCTCGTCGACGACAAGATCCACGCACGCTCCACGGGTCCCTACTCGATGATCACCCAGCAGCCGCTCGGCGGTAAGGCCCAGTTCGGTGGCCAGCGCTTCGGTGAGATGGAGGTCTGGGCCCTCGAGGCGTACGGCGCGGCCTACACCCTGCAGGAGCTGCTCACGATCAAGTCGGACGACGTCCCCGGACGCGTCAAGGTCTACGAGGCGATCGTCAAGGGCGAGAACATCCCCGACTCCGGCATCCCCGAGTCGTTCAAGGTGCTCCTCAAGGAGATGCAGTCGCTCTGCCTCAACGTCGAGGTGCTGTCCTCGGACGGCCAGGCGATCGAGATGCGCGACAGCGACGAGGACGTCTTCCGGGCGGCCGAGGAGCTGGGCATCGACCTGTCGCGGCGCGAGCCGAGCAGCGTCGAAGAGGTCTGATCGGTGACCGGTCCGGGCGCCTTCGCGGCGCCCGGACCGGGACACCCTCTAAGCATGTTTTTGCGTCACGAAAGACCACGGAAGAAGGAACCACGTGCTCGACGTCAACTTCTTTGACGAGCTGCGTATCGGTCTCGCTACTGCGGATGACATCCGTCGGTGGAGCCACGGCGAGGTCAAGAAGCCGGAGACCATCAACTACCGCACGCTCAAGCCCGAGAAGGAGGGCCTGTTCTGCGAGCGCATCTTCGGCCCCACCCGGGACTGGGAGTGCAACTGCGGCAAGTACAAGCGGGTCCGCTTCAAGGGCATCATCTGCGAGCGCTGCGGCGTCGAGGTCACCCGGGCCAAGGTGCGTCGTGAGCGGATGGGCCACATCGAGCTCGCCGCCCCCGTCACCCACATCTGGTACTTCAAGGGTGTCCCGAGCCGGCTCGGCTACCTCCTCGACCTCGCCCCGAAAGACCTCGAGAAGGTCATCTACTTCGCGGCGTACATGATCACGTCGGTCGACGTCGACCAGCGTCACCGCGACCTGCCCTCGCTCGAGGCGCAGATCCAGGTGGAGAAGAAGGAGATCGAGAACCGTCGCGACTCCGAGATCGACACCCGGGCCAAGCGGCTCGAGAACGACCTCGGCGAGCTCGAGGCCGAGGGCGCGAAGGCTGACGCCAAGCGCAAGGTCCGTGACGGTGCCGACCGCGAGATGAACGCCATCCGTCGTCGCACCGACCAGCAGGTCGAGCGCCTCGAGCAGGTCTGGGACCGGTTCAAGAGCCTCAAGGTCCAGGACCTCGAGGGTGACGAGATCCTCTACCGCGAGATGCGCGACCGCTTCGGTCTCTACTTCGAGGGCGGCATGGGCGCCGCGGCGATCCAGAAGCGCCTGCAGACCTTCGACCTCGCTGCCGAGATCGACATCCTGCGCGAGATCATCGCGACCGGCAAGGGCCAGAAGAAGACGCGTGCCCTCAAGCGCCTCAAGGTCGTCACGGCCTTCACGACGACGAGCAACAGCCCCACGGGCATGGTGCTCGACTGCGTCCCGGTCATCCCGCCCGACCTGCGCCCGATGGTGCAGCTCGACGGTGGTCGCTTCGCGACGTCCGACCTCAACGACCTCTACCGGCGCGTGATCAACCGGAACAACCGCCTCAAGCGGCTGCTCGACCTCGGTGCGCCGGAGATCATCGTCAACAACGAGAAGCGGATGCTCCAGGAGGCCGTCGACTCGCTGTTCGACAACGGCCGTCGTGGCCGTCCGGTCACCGGCCCGGGTAACCGGCCGCTGAAGTCGCTCTCCGACATGCTCAAGGGCAAGCAGGGGCGCTTCCGTCAGAACCTCCTCGGCAAGCGCGTCGACTACTCCGGCCGCTCGGTCATCGTCGTCGGCCCGCAGCTGAAGCTCCACCAGTGCGGCCTGCCCAAGCAGATGGCGCTCGAGCTGTTCAAGCCGTTCGTGATGAAGCGCCTGGTCGACCTCGACCACGCGCAGAACATCAAGTCGGCCAAGCGGATGGTCGAGCGCAGCAAGCCGGTCGTGTGGGACGTCCTCGAAGAGGTCATCACCGAGCACCCCGTGCTGCTCAACCGTGCGCCCACCCTGCACCGCCTCGGCATCCAGGCCTTCGAGCCGCAGCTCGTCGAGGGCAAGGCCATCCAGATCCACCCGCTCGTCTGCACGGCGTTCAACGCCGACTTCGACGGTGACCAGATGGCCGTGCACGTGCCGCTGTCGGCGGAGGCGCAGGCCGAGGCCCGCATCCTCATGCTGTCGAGCAACAACATCCTCAAGCCGGCCGACGGTCGCCCCGTGACCATGCCCACCCAGGACATGATCATCGGGCTGTTCCACCTGACGTCGGAGTCGCCGGAGAACCCGGGCGCCGGACGGGCGTTCACCTCGCCCGCCGAGGCTCGTATGGCGTTCGACGCGGGCGACATCCACCTGGGCTCGATCGTCAAGATCCGCCTGTCCGACGTCGTGCCCCCGGCCGGCTTCGAGGTGCCCGAGGGTGTCGTCCCCGACGAGGCGGGCATCTACCCGTCCCTCACGCTCGAGACGACCCTGGGTCGGGCGCTCTTCAACGAGACCCTCCCGCTGGACTACCCCTTCGTCGACGTCTTCGTCGACAAGAAGCAGCTCTCGACGATCGTCAACGACCTCGCCGAGCGCTACTCCAAGGTCCAGGTCGCGGCGTCGCTCGACGCGCTCAAGGAGGCGGGGTTCCACTGGGCCACGCGCTCCGGCATCACCGTCGCGATCTCCGACGTCGTCACCCCGCCCACCAAGATCAAGATCCTCGAGGACTACGAGGACCGGGCGGCCAAGGTCCAGAAGCTCTACGACCGCGGTGCGATGACGGACAACGAGCGTCGTGAGGACCTCATCGAGATCTGGAACGAGGCCACCAACAAGGTCGCGGAGGAGATGCGTCGCAACATCCCCACCACCAACACGATCTACAAGATGGTCTCCTCGGGCGCTCGTGGCAACTGGATGCAGCTGCGCCAGATCGCCGGTATGCGAGGCCTGGTCTCGAACCCGAAGGGCGAGATCATCCCGCGCCCGATCCGCGCGAACTTCCGCGAGGGTCTGACCGTGCTCGAGTTCTTCATCTCGACCCACGGCTCGCGCAAGGGTCTGGCCGACACGGCGCTGCGCACGGCCGACTCGGGCTACCTGACCCGTCGACTCGTCGACGTGTCGCAGGACGTCATCGTCCGCGAGGACGACTGCGGCACCGAGCGTGGCCTGACCATGCCGATCGCCGACACCGACTCCACAGGCAGCCGCATCCTGCACGAGGACGTCGAGACCAGCGTCTACGCGCGGACCCTGGCCGAGGACGTCGTCCTCGACGGGGCCGTGCTGGCGGTGCCCGGCATCGACCTCGGCGACGTCGTCATCGACGCGCTGTTCGTCGCGGGCGTCGACAAGGTGAAGGTCCGCTCGGTCCTCACCTGCGACAGCAAGGTCGGCACCTGCGCCCGGTGCTACGGGCGCTCGCTGGCGACCGGCAAGCTCGTCGACATCGGCGAGGCGGTCGGCATCATCGCCGCCCAGTCGATCGGTGAGCCCGGCACGCAGCTGACCATGCGCACCTTCCACACCGGTGGTGTGGCCGGTGACGACATCACGCAGGGTCTGCCCCGCGTCGTCGAGCTCTTCGAGGCACGCACCCCCAAGGGCGTCGCCCCGATCGCCGAGGCGACCGGTCGCATCCAGATCGAGGACACCGACAAGACCCGTCGCATCGTCCTCACCCCCGACGACGGCAGCGAGGAGCACGCGTACCCCGTCAGCAAGCGGTCGCGCCTCCTCGTCGGCGACGGCGACCACGTCGAGGTCGGCGCCAAGCTCGTGCAGGGTGCCATCGACCCGAAGCAGGTGCTGCGCATCCTCGGCCCCCGGGCCACGCAGAACTTCCTGGTCGACGAGGTGCAGCGGGTCTACCGTCAGCAGGGTGTGTCGATCCACGACAAGCACATCGAGGTCATCGTCCGGCAGATGCTGCGCCGGGTGACGGTCATCGAGTCGGGTGACGCCAACATCATCCCCGGAGACCTCGTCGAGCGCGGGCGCTTCGAGGAGGAGAACCGTCGGGTCATGGCCGAGGGCGGCAAGACTGCTGCCGGTCGTCCCGAGCTCATGGGCATCACCAAGGCGTCGCTCGCGACCGAGTCGTGGCTGTCGGCCGCGTCCTTCCAGGAGACGACCCGGGTGCTCACCCAGGCCGCCATGGAGGCCAAGTCCGACCCGCTGCTCGGCCTCAAGGAGAACGTCATCCTCGGCAAGCTCATCCCGGCCGGCACGGGTCTCCCGCGCTACCGCAACATCTCGGTCGAGCCGACCGAGGAGGCCAAGGCGGCGATGTACTCCATGCCGAACTACGACGCCTACGACTACTCGTCCTTCGGGTCGGGCGAGGCGATCCGGCTCGACGACGTCAGCCTGGGCTTCGCCGACAGCTGACCAGTCACCGCCTGACGACAGGGCGGGTGGGCCGGGAGGAGACTCCCGGCCCACCCGCCCTTCGTCGTGCCCCGGGGGTCAGACCAGCGGGTCGCGCCGGCCGGCGCGGGCCAGCGCCAGCCCTGACGTCACGAGCCCGATCACGGCCACCGCGCCGAGAGCCAGCCACGGGTACCACCCGAGCACGGGCGACCACGACGCGAGCGGGACGAAGCGCCAGCTGGGGTGCGTGAGCCCGACTGCGTTGCGCACGGCGTACAGGACGAAGCCGTAGGCGTGGAGCAGGGGGAGGGTGAGCGCGAGACCCGCGACGACGCGCGGCACCACGCGCGAGGGGAGTCGCTCGGCGACGACCACCCCGGCGTAGACCGGGAGCAGGGCCGCGAAGGGCAGGACGTGCCGGCCCTGCAGGCCGGACTCGACGGGCAGGAAGACGTGGACGTAGAGCGTGCTCGAGAGCGCGACCAGCGCCACCGCGCCGCCGATGAGCACGACACGGTCACGGGCGCTGCCGAGGACGACTGCCGTGACCACGAGGGCGAGGGCCGCCAGGAGCCAGGCCGTCGTCGTCCACCACGCCATCCGGGTCTCCATCCACCCGAACCAGCCGACTCCGGAGCGCGCCATCTCGAGCCACGCGCCGCTCCACGCGGCCCAGCCGTCGCGGCTCATCCAGGGCCCCAGCATGGCGGGGTGGTCGTAGCGGACCTCCCACGCGGCCGCTGCGACGGAGCAGACGGCCAGCAGACCCACGGTCGCGAGGGTGACGGGGGAGCGGGCACGCAGGCCCCCCAGGACGGCCCTCCAGCCGCCCAGCGCGAGCAGCGCCACGGTGAGGGCGGCCATGGTCACCAGACCGAGCTGCCGGCTCAGCACCAGCAGCCCCCCACCGAGCAGCAGCAGCAGCTGGGTGCTGCGGTGCTCGAGCGACTCCGGTCGACGGGCCGACACCGTGATGACGGCGGCGACGAGCAGGGCACCGAGGATCTCCACGCCGGAGGTGCTGACGACCCCGGTGCAGAACGAGACGAGGGGGGTCATCAGCACGGGCACGCCGAGCAGGGCCTGCGGTCCGAGCCACCGGGTCAGGTGCCACGAGGCGAGCAGGAGCAGCAGGGAGGTCGCGGCGAGCACGACGAGCCGTCCCAGCAGGTAGGCCTGGTAGGGCGTGCTCCCGAGCGAGGCGACCAGACCGATCGGCGGGTAGAGGAAGGGCGGGTAGGCGCCGAGGGTCGTGCCGATCCGGATCTGACCCGGCGGGGGTGGCGGGAGGGCCTGCTGGCAGGCCGCCGTGACGTCGGGGCGGAAGGCCAGGCAGTTGTCGCCGCGAGGCGACAGCCGCCCGGGGATCGTCACCTCGCGGCGGTTGGAGGCGTTGCGGACCTGGATGGGGCTCTGGTCGGCGGTGGGGGATGGCCCCGGGGTGCCGATGTCGAGGTGGGCTGCGGCGAGGGCCTTGATCAGGTGGGCGTCCTCGTCGGGGGCGGCACCGCCCGGGTTGGAGCCCAGCCACGCGAGGCCGAGCAGCACGTAGGGCAGCGTCAGCAGCACCGCCACCCGCCATGCTCGTCGAGCCATCTGCTCCCTTTCTCCAGCGGGTCGCCCCGCAGCCGGCGTTGCGGGGGAATCCTAGGCGTCGAGGGTGTGGGTGGCGGAGATTTGGGGATGGGTGGGGCGGGCGGTATCGTGGGGATCTGTGCCCGGTCTGCCGGGCACCCGAGCATGTCCCCGATCCGGTGGTTACCACTGTCGGTCAGGGAAGCAGGCTCACCCTCTCTCGCCGGGCAACCTCCCGGGCAACGGCCTCGCGGCCTGCGCCCCGGTGGGAAGTGCAGGGGAGAGCACCCCGTTCCGACCTGACCGACACGCCCGAGTGCGGGGGTCGGCGGGACACCCAAGGAGCCCCGCCGGTCGGTGGGGCAGACGACACGCAACAAAGACGGAGAACAGGTTGCCTACGATCAACCAGCTGGTCCGCAAGGGTCGCCAGGACAAGGTCGACAAGACCAAGACCCCGGCGCTCAAGGGCTCGCCCCAGCGCCGCGGTGTCTGCACCCGCGTCTACACCACCACCCCCAAGAAGCCCAACTCGGCGCTGCGGAAGGTCGCGCGCGTCAAGCTGACCTCCGGCATCGAGGTGACGGCCTACATCCCCGGCGTCGGCCACAACCTGCAGGAGCACTCGATCGTGCTCGTGCGTGGCGGTCGTGTGAAGGACCTGCCTGGCGTGCGCTACAAGATCGTGCGCGGCTCGCTCGACGCCCAGGGCGTCAAGAACCGCAAGCAGGCTCGCTCGCGCTACGGCGCGAAGAAGGAGAAGAGCTGATATGCCTCGCAAGGGACCCGCACCCAAGCGCCCGCTCGTCATCGACCCGGTGCACAACTCGCCGCTCGTGACCCAGCTGGTCAACAAGATCCTCCTCGACGGCAAGAAGTCGATCGCCGAGACCATCGTCTACGGCGCCCTCGAGGGTGCCAGGGTCAAGACCGGCGCCGACCCCGTCGTCACGCTCAAGCGCGCCCTCGACAACATCAAGCCGGCCCTCGAGGTGAAGTCCCGCCGCGTCGGTGGGGCCACCTACCAGGTGCCGATCGAGGTCAAGCCGAACCGCAGCACGACGCTCGCGCTGCGCTGGCTCGTCGGCTACTCCCGTCAGCGTCGCGAGAAGACGATGACCGAGCGCCTGATGAACGAGATCCTCGACGCCTCCAACGGCCTCGGTGCCGCCGTGAAGCGTCGCGAGGACACCCACAAGATGGCCGAGAGCAACAAGGCCTTCGCGCACTACCGCTGGTAGTCGCCCGTCTGCTTCGTGTGCCGGGTGCGCCAGTGGCGCACCCGGCATACGGGGGCAGGGCGGTGCGTTGACCTGGAGGCTGCCTCGGGCAGCCCGAAGACCGAAGACCAAGAACCCGATTACGAGATTGAGCAGGCACACGTGGCACTCGACGTCCTGACGGACCTCACGAAGGTCCGCAACATCGGCATCATGGCGCACATCGACGCTGGCAAGACGACGGTGACGGAGCGCATCCTCTTCTACACCGGCGTGAACCACAAGATCGGTGAGACCCACGACGGTGCGTCGACGACCGACTGGATGGAGCAGGAGAAGGAGCGGGGGATCACCATCACCTCCGCCGCCGTCACCTCCTTCTGGGCCGGCAGCCAGATCAACATCATCGACACCCCCGGCCACGTCGACTTCACCGTCGAGGTGGAGCGCTCGCTGCGCGTCCTCGACGGTGCCGTCGCCGTCTTCGACGGCAAGGAGGGCGTCGAGCCTCAGTCCGAGACCGTGTGGCGACAGGCCGACAAGTACGACGTGCCGCGCATCTGCTTCGTCAACAAGATGGACAAGCTCGGCGCCGACTTCTACTTCACCGTCGCCACCATCAAGGACCGCCTCGGTGCGGAGCCGCTGGTCATGCAGCTGCCCATCGGCGCCGAGAACGACTTCGTCGGCGTCATCGACCTCGTCGAGATGCGCGCCCTCGTGTGGCCCGGTGACTCCAAGGGTGACGTCACCATGGGCGCCAAGTACGAGATCCAGGAGATCCCCGCCGACCTCCAGGAGAAGGCCGACGAGTACCGCATGGCCCTCGTCGAGCGCGTGGCCGAGGCTGACGACGTGCTGATGGAGAAGTACCTCGCGGGCGAGGAGCTGACGGTCGCCGAGATCAAGGGCGGGATCCGCACACTCACCGTCAAGTCGGAGCTCTACCCCGTCTTCTGCGGCTCGGCCTTCAAGAACCGTGGCGTGCAGCCCATGCTCGACGCGGTCGTCGACTACCTCCCGTCCCCGCTCGACGTCCCTCCGATGATCGGCCACAAGCCGGGCAAGGAGGAGATCGAGGTCATTCGCAAGCCGTCGACCGACGAGCCCTTCTCGGCGCTCGCCTTCAAGATTGCGACGCACCCGTTCTTCGGCACGCTGACCTTCGTGCGGGTCTACTCCGGCAAGCTCTCCGCGGGCACCCAGGTCATGAACACGACCAAGGGCAACAAGGAGCGCATCGGCAAGCTCTTCCAGATGCACGCCAACAAGGAGAACCCTGTCGACGAGGCGTCGGCCGGGCACATCTACGCGATGATCGGCCTCAAGGACACCACCACCGGTGACACCCTGAGCGACCTCCAGGACCAGGTCATCCTCGAGTCGATGACCTTCCCCGAGCCGGTCATCTCGGTGGCCATCGAGCCCAAGACCAAGGGCGACCAGGAAAAGCTGGGTGTCGCCATCCAGAAGCTCGCGCAGGAGGACCCGACCTTCCAGGTCCACCACGACGACGAGACCGGCCAGACCATCATCGCCGGCATGGGCGAGCTGCACCTCGACATCCTCGTCGACCGCATGCGGCGCGAGTTCAAGGTCGAGGCCAACGTCGGCAAGCCGCAGGTCGCCTACCGCGAGACCATCCGTCGCACGATCGACCGTCTCGACTACACCCACAAGAAGCAGACCGGTGGGTCGGGCCAGTACGCCAAGATCCAGATCGCCATCGCGCCCATGGACACCTCGGAGGGCGAGCTCTACGAGTTCGAGAACAAGGTGACCGGTGGTCGCGTGCCGCGCGAGTACATCCCCTCGGTCGACGCCGGCATCCAGGACGCCATGCAGTACGGCGTGCTGGCGGGCTACCCGCTCGTCGGGATCAAGGCCACCCTGCTCGATGGTGCGGCCCACGACGTCGACTCCTCGGAGATGGCGTTCAAGATCGCCGGCTCCATGGCGCTCAAGGAGGCCGTCCGCAAGGCCGACCCCGTGCTCCTCGAGCCGATGATGGCCGTCGAGGTGCGCACCCCCGAGGACTACATGGGTGAGGTCATCGGCGACATCAACAGCCGCCGTGGCCAGATCCAGGCCATGGAGGACATCAGCGGCGCGAAGATCGTGCGCGGCCTCGTCCCCCTGTCGGAGATGTTCGGCTACGTCGGTGACCTGCGCAGCAAGACGCAGGGCCGGGCGAACTACTCCATGCAGTTCGACTCCTACGCCGAGGTCCCCAAGGCCGTGGCCGAGGAGATCATCAAGAAGACGCGTGGTGAGTGACGGCCCTGTCCGTCGCGTAGGCTGACCCACCGGAGCGATCCGGTGGGGCGGCCCACCCGTCACACCACCCCGGCTTCATCCTGAAGCCACCCAGCACCACTCACGCAGACAGCACGCGCCACGTCCAGCCAACGGTCGTCGGGCGTTTCACGACAAAAGTCCTGAGGAGGACCACAGTGGCGAAGGCAAAGTTCGAGCGGACCAAGCCGCACGTCAACATCGGCACCATTGGTCACATCGACCATGGCAAGACGACGCTGACCGCAGCGATCTCCAAGGTCCTGCACGACAAGTACCCCACGCTGAACCCGCAGTTCGCGTTCGACGACATCGACAAGGCGCCCGAGGAGAAGCAGCGCGGCATCACGATCTCGATCGCGCACATCGAGTACCAGACCGAGTCGCGTCACTACGCGCACGTCGACTGCCCCGGGCACGCCGACTACGTGAAGAACATGATCACGGGTGCAGCGCAGATGGACGGGGCCATCCTCGTCGTCGCGGCGACGGACGGCCCGATGCCGCAGACCAAGGAGCACGTGCTCCTGGCCCGCCAGGTCGGCGTCCCCTACATCGTGGTGGCGCTCAACAAGGCCGACATGGTCGACGACGAGGAGATCCTCGAGCTCGTCGAGATGGAGGTCCGCGAGCTGCTGTCGGCCTACGACTTCCCCGGTGACGACCTGCCGGTGGTCAAGGTCTCGGCGCTCAAGGCGCTCGAGGGTGACGAGGAGTGGGGCAAGACGGTCCTCGAGCTCATGGACGCCGTCGACTCGGCGATCCCCGAGCCCGAGCGCGCCATCGACCTGCCGTTCCTCATGCCCGTCGAGGACGTTTTCACGATCACCGGTCGTGGCACCGTCGTCACCGGCAAGATCGAGCGCGGCATCCTCAAGGTCAACGAGGAGATCGAGATCGTGGGCATCCGCCCCGGCGTCCCGGCCAAGACCACGGTCACCGGCGTCGAGATGTTCCGCAAGCTGCTCGACGAGGGTCGCGCCGGTGAGAACGTCGGTCTGCTGCTTCGTGGCACCAAGCGCGAGGACGTCGAGCGCGGGCAGGTCATCTGCAAGCCCGGCACGATCACCCCGCACACCGAGTTCGAGGCCCAGGCCTACATCCTGTCCAAGGACGAGGGTGGCCGCCACACGCCGTTCTACGACAACTACCGTCCGCAGTTCTACTTCCGGACCACCGACGTGACCGGCGTCGTGCACCTCCCCGAGGGCACCGAGATGGTCATGCCCGGCGACAACACCAACATGAACGTCGAGCTGATCCAGCCGATCGCCATGGAGGAGGGCCTGAAGTTCGCCATCCGCGAGGGTGGCCGCACCGTCGGTGCAGGCACCGTCACCAAGATCACCAAGTGACTCAGGTGTCGGTCAGGCGCGTGAGCGCCTGACCGACACGGAGCACGAGAAGAGGCTCGGACCGCATCACGGTCCGAGCCTCTTCGTCGCCTCCCCTTGCGTCCGCCCCCCGGAGGGCTAGAACCCACGTGAGAGCGGACACAACGGAGACGGCCCAGCCCGTGGGAGACGCTCCCCGAGCCGAGGTCGGCGACGGTGCCCCCGGACGACGGCGCCTGAGGCGATCGGTGTCGGGCCGACGGCATACAGTCGCGGGGTGGTGACGACCTCTCTGCCCCCGTTCGACACCGACTCCGAGGCCGCTGGTCTCATGGCCTTCGTCGACGCCTCGCCCACCCCCTTCCACGCCGTGCTGCAGGCGGGCTGGCTGCTCGAGGAGGCCGGCTTCAGCCGGCTCGACGAGACCGACCCCGTCCCCGCGCGGCCAGGGCGCTACTACCTGGTGCGGGGTGGGTCGCTCGTCGCGTGGTCCAGCGAGGGTGAGCACGCGACCGCCGAGCCCTTCCGGATCGTGGGCGCGCACACCGACAGCCCCACCCTGCACATCAAGCCGCAGCCCGACCTGGCGCGCGCCGGCTGGCAGCTGCTCGGTGTCGAGGTCTACGGCGGGCCGCTGCTCAACTCCTGGCTCGACCGCGACCTCGCGCTCTCCGGCCGCGTGGCCGTGCGTGACGCCACGGCACCGCACGGTGTCGGCACCCGACTTTTGACGGGCAGCGACCCGGTCCTGCGGGTCGCGCAGCTGGCCATCCACCTCGACCGCACGCAGAACGACGGCCTCACCCTCAACCGGCAGCAGCACCTCTCGCCGCTGTGGATGCAGGGGTCGGCGCCGGGCGACTTCACCGGGTGGCTCGCCGAGCAGGTCGAGGTGGCGCGTCGCGACGTCCTCGGCTGGGACGTCATGACGCACGACACCCAGGCCTCGCAGCGCATCGGTCCGACCCGTGACCTGCTCGCGGCCCCGCGCCTCGACAACCTCGCGACGTCGTATGCCGCCACTCGCGCGCTCGTCGAGGCCGTCGCCGTCAACGAGGGCCACACCCCGGTCGTCGTGCTCTTCGACCACGAGGAGGTTGGCAGCCAGTCGGAGCGGGGGGCCATGTCGACCCTGCTGCCGTCGGTCCTCGAGCGCATCGTCCTGCGTCGTGGGGGCACCCGCGACGACTACCTGCGGGCGCTGGCCGGCACGATCGTGGCCTCGGGCGACATGGCCCACGCCACCCACCCCAACTACCCGGAGCGCCACGAGCCGCAGCACCTCATCGCGGTCAACGGCGGTCCGGTGCTCAAGGTCAACGCCCAGCTGCGCTACGCCACCGACGGCGTGGGCGCGGCGGCCTTCCGACTCGCGTGCGAGCAGGCGCAGGTGCCGATGCAGCGCTTCGTCACCCGCAGCGACCTGCCCTGCGGCAGCACGGTGGGGCCGATGACGTCGGCGCTGCTCGGGGCGACGACCGTCGACTTCGGTGCCCCGATGCTGTCGATGCACAGCGCCCGCGAGCTGATGGGCGCCCGCGACCCCGCGATGTATGCCGCCGCCCTGACCGCCTTCCTCGCCCCCGACTGACCCGGCCCGAGGGGCGACGCCGGGGTGCTCAGCCCGTCGCCGACGGGTCAGCGCCACATCCAGGCGGTGGGTGGCCGCAGCGCCGCCGTCACGGCACGCCGTACGGCGTCGCGGTGCGGGACCGCCGCGGGCTCGCCACCGACGAGCAGCTCGTGCTCGAGCGCGACGCTCAGGCTGCGCAGGGTGTGCAGCGTGTTGGTCACCCGCGCGGGCAGGGGCCCGGGCTCACCCGTGGTGAGCAGGTGGGAGACCGGCTCGAGCCATCGCACGGCGTCGGACCCGTCGAGACGCGGGTCGGTGAGCACCGTTGCGAGGGCGTGGGCGACCCGGTCGTCCTCCTGGTCGTGCCACACGACGTCTGTCGGTGCGACGAGCCGGGCGGCGAGCGTCGCGAGCAGCAGCCCGGGGTCGCTGGACCGGGCTCGGCCGTAGGCTGCCAGGCCGTCGGCTCCGTGCGCGACCGCATGGAGCCACCCGAGCTCGGGGTGGTGGCCGCGCAGGTCGGTCTCCTCGGGATACCACCGGCACATGGCTCGGACCCACTCCTCTCGGCTGGTCCCTGCGTCGGCGAGCACCCCGAGCACCAGCGGCGCGAACGACCGTGCCCAGATGTCGGGGTGCTGCAGACGGGTGGTCAGGATGGCCCCGGTGCGTTCCAGCTGGTGCGACCCGAGGGCCCCGGACTCCACCGCCTCGGCCAACCGGGAGAGGGCGACGTCGTCGCGCACCGACGGGTCGGGGGAGGCGAGGTCGAGCAGCAGGCGGTCGAGGGTGGCGTCGTCCATCACGGATCCACCCTGCCACCGGTGCGGGGGTGGGGCGCGTGGGACGCTGGTGGTGTGACTTCCCGACCCCCCGTCCTGGTCTTCGACGGCGACTGCGGCTTCTGCACGACCTCTGCCGGTCTGGTGCCTCGACTGGTCGACCGACGACGACGCTTCGTGGTGCGGCCCTGGCAGCAGCTCGACCTGCCGTCCCTGGGGCTGACACCCGAGATGTGTTCTGCCGCAGTGCAGTTCGTCGATGCGGATCGTCGTGTCAGCTCGGGCGCGCCCGCCATCGCGGCGGCTCTGCGCGCCGGCGCGCCGGGGTGGCACCCGGCCGGGGTCGTGCTCGACCTGCCGGGGGTCAGGTCGGTCGCCGCACGCGTCTACACCTGGGTGGCCGCCCACCGCTACGCGTTGCCCGGGGGCACGCCCGCCTGTGCGATGCCGCCTCCGGCCCCGTCCTCGCCCTCGACGCCTGGGTGAGCGTCGGCTGGGGTCGACGTCTCGGTCGACCGCCTTCGCGACGACGTGGACGTGGCTGCCTCCCTCTGGGCGCGGACGCATGCTCCTCCGCTGCCCGGCCGGTATCCCCTTCTGCCTCACGGCGCGCGCGGTGCCGGGCGGCGGCCGGCGACCTGTCCCCGTCGGGGATCCGCCGGCCCGCCTCGACCAGGTCACGCTCGACGTGCCGCCACGGTGGGCGGCCGGTAGGCGGGGCTCCATACCGGCCCGGGGTGGGCGCAGGGGCGCGGCGCGCCCGACCGCGGGGGCCGGGATTTGGCCGGGGCCGTGGGCCTCTGGCACACTGGTGAGGTTGCTTGACGCGCGAGGCTGACCCATGTCACCCTCGCCGCCCCTGGACGGGACACCTCGTGTGGCTCCCAGGGAAGCGCAAGCGCCCGGTCTAGACCGGGCCTTCGATGGACAACCCCGGCGCTGTGTTCCTCACGGAACCAGCGCGGGATCGCGGAGCGGGTGCGACACACCCGACCGCGGGGGTCGGAGGCCAGGTGTCCGGGTGACCATGCAGACGTACGGCGAGAGAGAGACCTACCTCAGATGGCGGGACAGAAGATCCGCATCCGACTGAAGTCGTATGACCACGAGGTCATCGACAGCTCGGCGCGCAAGATCGTTGACACGGTGACCCGTGCTGGAGCGACGGTTGTCGGCCCGGTGCCGCTGCCCACGGAGAAGAACGTCTTCGTCGTCATCCGGTCACCCCACAAGTACAAGGACAGCCGCGAGCAGTTCGAGATGCGCACCCACAAGCGCCTCATCGACATCATCGACCCGACGCCCAAGGCCGTCGACTCGCTGATGCGTCTCGACCTGCCGGCGGACGTCAACATCGAGATCAAGCTCTGATCAGGGGAGATGACTCGCAATGACTACTGACACGAAGAACGTCAAGGGAGTGCTGGGCCACAAGCTCGGCATGACCCAGGTGTGGGACGAGAACGGGCGCCTCGTGCCCGTCACCGTGATCCAGGCCGGGCCCTGCGTCGTCACCCAGGTGCGCGACGCCGCGACCGACGGCTACGGCGCGGTCCAGATCGCCTACGGCGACATCGACCCCCGCAAGGTCAACAAGCCGATGAAGGGCCACTTCGAGAAGGCCGGCGTGACCCCCCGCCGCTACCTCATCGAGCTGCGCACCGCCGACTTCGCCGACTACGCGCTCGGCCAGGAGATCACCGCCGAGGCGTTCGAGGCCGGGCAGAAGATCGACGCCAGCGCTACGACCAAGGGCAAGGGCTTCGCCGGCGTCATGAAGCGACACCACTTCAAGGGTGTCAGCTCCTCGCACGGCTCGCACCGCAACCACCGCAAGCCCGGCTCGATCGGCGGGTGCTCCACCCCCGGTCGCGTCTTCAAGGGAATGCGCATGGCCGGCCGCATGGGCGGCGTGCGCCAGACCACCCAGAACCTCACGATCCACGCCGTGGACGCCGACAAGGGCCTGCTGCTCGTCAAGGGTGCCGTTCCCGGCCCCCGCGGCGCAGTCGTCCTCGTCCGCACGGCTGCGAAGGGAGCCTGAGAGACATGGCCACGCAGAGCACCCCCGTGCTGCCCGCCGAGATCTTCGACGTGCAGACCAACATCCCCCTG
This sequence comes from Dermatophilaceae bacterium Soc4.6, assembly GCA_039889245.1. Classification (NCBI taxonomy): domain Bacteria; kingdom Bacillati; phylum Actinomycetota; class Actinomycetes; order Micrococcales; family Dermatophilaceae; species Dermatophilaceae bacterium Soc4.6. The sequence goes on from JAZGVH010000002.1 coordinate 3,324,291, forward strand.
ATCCACCAGGTCGTCGTCGCGCAGCTCGCGGCCGCCCGTCAGGGCACGCACTCGACCAAGACGCGGGCCGAGGTGAGCGGTGGTGGGGTCAAGCCCTACCGCCAGAAGGGCACCGGCCGCGCCCGTCAGGGCTCGATCCGCGCTCCGCAGTTCACCGGCGGTGGCATCGTCCACGGTCCCAAGCCGCGTGACTACTCACAGCGCACCCCCAAGAAGATGAAGGCCGCCGCCCTGCGCGGTGCCCTCTCCGACCGGGCCCGCCACGGTCGCATCCACGTCATCGCCAGCCTGCTGGCTGGCGAGGCCCCGTCGGCCAGGGAGGCTCGCGCCACCCTCGCCGGGCTCACCGACCGTCGCAACCTGCTCGTCGCGCTCGCCCGCGGCGACGAGGCCGGCTGGAAGAGCGCGCGCAACCTGACCGACGTCCACATCCTGTTCGTCGACCAGCTCAACACCTACGACGTGCTCTGCGCCGAGGACGTCGTCTTCACGCAGGCCGCCTTCGACGCCCTCGTCGAGACCGCCGCCGCGAAGACCAAGGAGGACGCGCTGTGAGCATCCACATCAAGGACCCCCGCGACATCCTGATCGCGCCGGTCGTCTCGGAGAAGTCCTACGGTCTGCTCGACGAGGGGAAGTACACCTTCATCGTCGACCCGCGGTCCAACAAGACCGAGATCAAGATCGCGATCGAGCAGATCTTCAACGTGAAGGTCAGCTCGGTCCACACGCTCAACCGCAAGGGCAAGGCACGCCGCACCCGCTTCGGGCTCGGCAAGCGCAAGGACACCAAGCGCGCGATCGTCACGCTCAAGGAAGGCTCCATCGACATCTTCGGCGCCACCGCCTGAGCTGCTGACGAGGACGTAAGGGAAACACACCATGGGTATCCGTAAGTACAAGCCGACCACACCGGGCCGTCGTGGCTCGTCGGTCGCCGACTTCGTCGAGATCACGCGCACCACGCCGGAGAAGTCACTCGTCCGCCCGCTCACCAAGAGCGGCGGTCGCAACTCCTCCGGTCGGATCACGACCCGACACATCGGTGGCGGTCACAAGCGCGCCTACCGACTCATCGACTTCCGTCGCCACGACAAGGACGGCGTGCCGGCCAAGGTCGCGCACATCGAGTACGACCCGAACCGCACGGCGCGCATCGCGCTCCTGCACTACGCCGACGGCGAGAAGCGCTACATCCTGGCGCCGAACCGCCTCAAGCAGGGTGACCGCATCGAGAACGGCCCCGGGGCTGACATCAAGCCCGGCAACGCCCTCCCGATGCGCAACATCCCGGTGGGTACGACGATCCACGCCATCGAGCTCAAGCCCGGTGGCGGCGCCAAGATCGCCCGCTCTGCGGGTGCGAAGGTGCAGCTCGTGGCCAAGGACGGTCCCTACGCCCAGCTGCGTATGCCGTCCGGCGAGATCCGCAACGTCGACCTGCGCTGCCGCGCGACGATCGGCGAGGTCGGCAACGCCGAGCAGAGCAACATCAACTGGGGCAAGGCCGGCCGCATGAGGTGGAAGGGCAAGCGCCCGACCGTCCGTGGTGTCGCCATGAACCCGGTCGACCACCCGCACGGTGGTGGAGAGGGCAAGACCTCCGGTGGTCGTCACCCGGTCAGCCCGTGGGGTCAAGCAGAGGGACGCACCCGCCGTCCCAACAAGGCGAGCGACAAGTTCATCGTCCGTCGCCGTCGTACTGGCAAGAAGCGCTGAGAAGGAGCCTGAGGAATGCCACGCAGCCTGAAGAAGGGCCCCTTCATCGACGACCACCTGCAGAAGAAGGTGGACGCCCAGAACGATGGGGGCACGAAGAACGTCATCAAGACCTGGTCACGCCGTTCGGTCATCAGTCCGGACATGCTGACCCACACCTTCGCCGTGCACGACGGTCGCAAGCACGTCCCGGTCTTCGTGACCGAGTCGATGGTCGGCCACAAGCTCGGTGAGTTCGCTCCGACGCGCACCTTCAAGGGCCACGTCAAGGACGACAAGAAGGGGCGTCGTCGCTGATGGCCGCCACGACCGTGAACACCGTCAAGGAGAACCTGATGGAGGCGAGTGCTTCGGCCCGCCACGTCCGGGTGACCCCGCAGAAGGCCCGTCGCGTCATCGCCCTCATCCGGGGCAAGCGCGCCGCCGAGGCCGTGTCGGTCCTGATGTTCGCCCCCCAGGCGGCATCGGAGCCGATCCAGAAGGTGCTCGAGAGCGCCATCGCCAACGCCCGGGTCAAGGCCGACCGACAGTCGCTGCCCTTCGACGAGCGCAGCCTGGTCATCCAGGCCGCCTTCATCGACGAGGGACCGACGATGAAGCGTTTCCGGCCCCGCGCACAGGGCAGGGCCAGCCGTATCAACAAGCGCACGAGCCACATCACCGTGGTCGTCGCGCAGCCCGAGAAGACCACTCCGGGTACGAAGACCGCAGCTAAGGGAGGTGGTCGCTGATGGGTCAGAAGGTCAACCCGTACGGGTTCCGCCTCGGCATCACGACCGAGCACAGGAGTCGTTGGTTCGCCGACAGCACCAAGACGGGTCAGCGTTACCGCGACTACGTCAAGGAGGATGTCGCCATCCGTCGGCTCATGGAGAAGGGCATGGAGCGTGCTGGGATCTCCCGCGTGGAGATCGAGCGCACCCGTGACCGCGTCCGCGTCGACATCCACACCGCGCGTCCGGGCATCGTCATCGGCCGCCGCGGCGCCGAGGCGGACCGCATCCGCGGCGAGCTCGAGAAGCTCACCGGCAAGCAGGTGCAGCTGAACATCCTCGAGGTCAAGAACCCCGAGATCGACTCCCAGCTCGTCGCCCAGGGCATCGCCGAGCAGCTCGCTGCGCGTGTGACGTTCCGTCGGGCCATGCGCAAGGGGATGCAGTCGGCCACCCGCGCCGGTGCCAAGGGCATCCGGGTGCAGTGCTCGGGTCGCCTCGGTGGCGCCGAGATGTCGCGCTCGGAGTTCTACCGCGAGGGCCGTGTGCCCCTGCACACCCTGCGCGCGAACATCGACTACGGCTTCTACGAGGCTCGCACCCCGTTCGGTCGGATCGGCGTCAAGGTGTGGATCTACAAGGGTGACGTGACTGCTCGTGAGCTCGCTCAGCAGCAGGCGACGGCTCCTCGTGCCCCCCGCGGCCCCCGCCGCGAGGGCGCCGAGCGGCCCACCCGGGCCCGTCGTGACGCGCCGGCCGAGGCTCCCGCAGCCGAGACCACGTCCGCTCCGGCGACCGAGGTTGCCGCCGTCACGAATGAGCAGGCCTGACCATGTTGATTCCCCGTCGAGTCAAGCACCGCAAGCAGCACCACCCGGGTCGTTCCGGGGCTGCCAAGGGCGGCACCACGATCGCGTTCGGCGACTACGGCATCCAGGCCCTCGAGCCCGCCTACGTCACCAACCGGCAGATCGAGTCCGCTCGTATCGCGATGACCCGCTACATGAAGCGCGGTGGAAAGGTGTGGATCAACATCTACCCGGACCGCCCGCTCACCAAGAAGCCGGCCGAGACCCGCATGGGTTCCGGTAAGGGCTCGCCCGAGTGGTGGATCGCCAACGTCAAGCCCGGTCGGATGCTGTTCGAGGTGAACGGTGTGACCGAGCCCGTGGCCCGTGAGGCCATGCGCCTGGCGATGCACAAGCTCCCCATGAAGTGCCGCTTCGTCCGCCGTGAGGGTGGTGACATCTGATGGCCGTTGGTACCAAGGACCTCGCGTCCGACTCGCTGCGCAGCTTCGGTGACGACCGTCTGGTCGACGAGCTCCGCAAGTCGAAGGAGGAGCTGTTCAACCTCCGCTTCCAGTCCGCCACCGGCCAGCTCGACAACCACGGCCGGCTGCGGGCGGTCAAGCGCGACATCTCCCGGATCTACACCGAGATGCGCGAGCGAGAGCTCGGCATCGGTCTGCCCCCGGCAGCCCCCAAGGCGCCCGCCGTGGTGACCGAGGTGGACGCCAAGGCCGAGAAGAAGGCCAAGAAGGCCGACAAGGCTGACAAGGCTCCGAAGGCCGAGAAGGCACCCAAGGGCGAGAAGGCCGCCAAGGCTGAGAAGGCCGCCGGCGACGAGCCCAGCGACGAGCAGGACGAGGCATGAGCGAGATGACCAGCCCGGAGACCGTGCCGGCCACTGACCGCACGGAGCGCAACGACCGCAAGACCCGCCAGGGTTACGTGGTCAGCGACAAGATGGACAAGACCGTCGTGGTCGAGGTCGAGGACCGCGTCAAGCACGCGCTCTACGGCAAGGTCCTTCGTCGCAGCAGCAAGGTCAAGGCCCACAACGAGGCCAACGACGCCGCGGTCGGTGACCGCGTGCTCATCATGGAGACCCGCCCCCTCTCGGCGTCGAAGCGCTGGCGAGTGGTGCAGATTCTGGAGAAGGCCAAGTGATCCAGCAGGAGACGCGACTGCGCGTCGCCGACAACACCGGTGCCAAGGAGATCCTCTGCATCCGTGTGCTCGGTGGGTCGGGTCGGCGCTACGCCGGCATCGGCGACACCATCGTGGCCACGGTCAAGGACGCGATCCCCGGTGGCAACGTCAAGTCGGGTGACGTCGTCAAGGCCGTCATCGTGCGCACCGTCAAGGAGCGCCGCCGGCCGGACGGCTCGTACATCAAGTTCGACGAGAACGCCGCCGTGATCCTCAAGAACGACGGTGACCCCCGTGGCACGCGCATCTTCGGCCCCGTGGGCCGCGAGCTGCGTGACAAGCGCTTCATGAAGATCATCTCGCTCGCGCCGGAGGTGCTGTGATGGCCAACGCCACGATCCCGAAGATGAAGATCAAGAAGGGCGACCTCGTCCAGGTGATCTCGGGCCGCGCGCAGAAGAACGGCGGCGACCGGGGCAAGCAGGGCAAGGTGATCGCCGTCTACCCCGAGCGCCAGCGGGTGCTCGTCGAAGGCATCGGGCGCGTCACCAAGCACGTCAAGGCCGGCGCGACCGACCGTGGCTCGCGCACCGGTGGGCTCGTCCACACCGAGGCCCCGATCCACGTGAGCAACGTCGCCATCGTCGACCCCGAGAGCAAGAAGCCGACCCGCATCAGGATGCGGATGGAGACGGTCGAGCGTGACGGGCGCAGCAAGATCGTGCGCACCCGCGTCGCCGTCCGTTCCGGGAAGGACCTCTGATGAGCGAGACCACCACGACCACGGCGACCACCACGACGCCGAGGCTCAAGACCCGCTACCAGGACGAGATCAAGTCGGGCCTGCACCAGCAGTTCTCCTACTCGAACATCATGCAGGTGCCCGGCGTCGTCAAGGTCGTCGTCAACATGGGTGTCGGTGACGCCGCCAAGGACAGCAAGCTGATCGAGGGCGCCGTGCGCGACCTCGAGACGATCACCGGCCAGAAGCCCATCGTCACCAAGGCGCGCAAGTCCATCGCCCAGTTCAAGCTGCGTGAGGGTATGCCGATCGGCGCCCACACGACGCTGCGTGGTGACCGGATGTGGGAGTTCCTCGACCGTCTCGTGACGATCGCCCTCCCGCGTATCCGCGACTTCCGCGGCCTGTCGCCCAAGCAGTTCGACGGCAAGGGCAACTACACCTTCGGTCTCAACGAGCAGTCGATGTTCCACGAGATCGACCAGGACCGGATCGACCGCGTGCGGGGTATGGACATCACCGTCGTCACCACCGCGACGAACGACGACGAGGGCCGTGCGCTGCTGAAGGCTCTCGGCTTCCCCTTCAAGGAGATGTGAGAGACCCGTGGCCAAGACCGCCCTCATCAACAAGGCGAACGCCAAGCCCAAGTTCAAGGTCCGCGCCTACACCCGCTGCCAGCGGTGCGGCCGACCGCACTCCGTCTACCGCAAGTTCGGTCTCTGCCGCATCTGCCTGCGTGAGATGGCCCACCGCGGCGAGCTGCCCGGCGTGACGAAGTCCTCGTGGTAGCAGCACCCTTTTCACCACCCATCGCAGTAACTGACACAACAGGTCGGTCGGCTCAGCCGGGCGAAACCGTTGTGAGAGAGGGCTGAGGCCCACCATGACCATGACCGATCCGATTGCGGACATGCTGACCCGCGTCAGGAACGCCAACTCGGCGCACCACGACGACGTGTCTATGCCGTACTCGAAGCTCAAGTCCCACATCGCCGAGATCCTCCAAGCCGAGGGCTACATCGCCGCCTGGAAGGTCGAGGACGCCGAGGTGGGTCGCACGCTTCACATCGACCTGAAGTACGGGCCCAACCGCGAGCGGTCCATCGCTGGCGTGCGGCGCGTGTCCAAGCCGGGCCTTCGGGTCTACGCCAAGTCGACCAACCTGCCACGAGTCCTTGGTGGGCTCGGCGTCGCGATCATCTCGACGTCGTCGGGTCTGCTCACCGACAAGCAGGCGTCCAAGAACGGCGTAGGTGGGGAAGTCCTCGCCTACGTCTGGTAGGGGAGGAGAAGACATGTCGCGTATCGGACGACTTCCCGTCACCGTCCCCGCTGGGGTCGACGTGACGATCGACGGCCAGGCCGTCAACGTCAAGGGACCCAAGGGCCAGCTGGTCCTCACGGTGCCCATGCCCATCGCGGTCGACCGCGGTGACGACGGCGCCCTCGCGGTCACCCGACCGAACGACGAGCGCGCCTCGCGGTCGCTGCACGGGCTGACCCGCACGCTGATCAACAACATGGTCGTCGGTGTCACCGAGGGCTACGTCAAGAAGCTGGAGATCCACGGCACGGGCTACCGCGTCGCCGCCAAGGGGCAGTCGCTCGAGTTCAGCCTCGGCTACAGCCACTCCATCACCGTCGATGCCCCCGAGGGCATCTCCTTCACGGTCGAGAACCCCACCCGGTTCTCGGTGCAGGGGATCGACAAGCAGCAGGTCGGCGAGGTGGCCGCCAACATCCGCAAGCTGCGCAAGCCTGACCCGTACAAGGGCAAGGGCGTGCGCTACGCCGGCGAGCACATTCGCCGCAAGGTCGGAAAGGCCGGAAAGTAAGCCATGGCGAACATCAACGGCATCATCAAGCGCGGTAAGACCAAGGCCGACGCGCGGATCCGGCGTCAGGTGCGTGGTCGCAAGAAGATCAGCGGCACCACTGAGCGCCCCCGCCTGGTCGTCTCCCGCAGCACCCGTCACCTCTTCGTCCAGGTCGTCGACGACACCGTCGGCAAGACCGTCGCCTCGGCGTCGACGATGGAGGCCGACCTGCGCTCGTTCGAGGGCGACAAGACGGCCAAGGCCAAGCGCGTCGGCGAGCTCGTGGCCGAGCGTGCGAAGCAGGCCGGCGTCGACTCCGTGGTCTTCGACCGCGGCGGCAACAAGTACCACGGTCGCGTCGCCGCGATCGCGGACGGTGCACGTGAAGGTGGGCTCTCACTGTGACCGACACGAAGCCCGTAACAGTTGAGATGAGGAACATCTGATGCCCGGACCCCAGCGTCGAGGCACCACCGGCGCCAGCACTGGCGCTGCTGGCGAGCGTGCGCCCCGTGGCGGCGGTGACCGTCGTGACGGCGGTCGCGGTCGTGACGCCCGCGACGAGAAGAGCCAGTACGTCGAGCGTGTCGTGACGATCAACCGTGTCTCCAAGGTCGTCAAGGGTGGTCGTCGCTTCAGCTTCACCGCCCTCGTCGTCGTCGGTGACGGTGACGGCACCGTGGGTGTCGGCTACGGCAAGGCCAAGGAGGTGCCCGCGGCCATCGCCAAGGGTGTCGAGGAGGCCAAGAAGGACTTCTTCAAGGTCCCCCGTATCGGTGGCACCATCACCCACCCCGTGCAGGGTGAGGCGGCGGCCGGTGTCGTCCTGCTCAAGCCGGCCGCTCCGGGTACCGGCGTCATCGCCGGTGGCCCCGTGCGCGCCGTGCTCGAGTGCGCCGGCATCCACGACGTCCTGAGCAAGTCGCTCGGCTCGTCGAACGCCATCAACATCGTGCACGCCACCCGGGCGGCCCTGAAGGGACTCGAGCGTCCCGAGCAGGTCGCAGCCCGTCGTGGCCTGCCCCTGGAGCACGTCGCGCCGGCTGCCATGCTGCGGTCGCAGGCCGCTGCGGCGGCCGAGAAGGCCGACGCAGCCAGGTCAGGTGCCTGATGGCGAGGATCAAGGTCACCCAGACCCGTTCGGAGATCGGGGGCAAGCGCAACCAGCGTGAGACGCTGCGCACCCTCGGCCTCAAGCGCATCGGCGACGTCGTCGTCAAGGAGGACCGTCCCGAGATCCGCGGGATGGTCAAGACGGTCGTCCACCTGGTCGCCGTCGAGGAAGTTGAGTGATTATGGCTGACACCACTGACAAGAAGGCGACCTCCTCGGAGGCGGCGCCTCTTCGCGTCCACCACCTGCGTCCCGCTCCGGGAGCCAAGACCGCCAAGACCCGCGTGGGTCGAGGCGAGGGCTCCAAGGGCAAGACCGCTGGTCGTGGCACCAAGGGCACCAAGGCCCGCTACCAGGTCCCCCAGGGGTTCGAGGGCGGGCAGATGCCCCTGCACATGCGGCTGCCCAAGCTGCGCGGGTTCAAGAATCCGTTCCGCAAGGTCTACCAGGTCGTCAACCTCGACCGGATCACGGCGCTCTTCCCCGATGGCGGTGACGTCACCGTGGACAGCCTCGTGGCCAGGGGTGCGGTGCGCGACGGCGAGCTGGTGAAGGTGCTCGGCGACGGCGACCTCGGTGTCGTGGTCAACGTGACCGTGCACAAGTTCTCGGCCACGGCCAAGGACAAGATCGAGGCCGCTGGCGGTTCGGTCACCGCTCTCTGAGCCATCAGACGCGCTGCTCGGCGCGTCCCATCGTGCGGCCGGCGTCCCCATGAGGGGCCGCCGGCCGCCCACGTTGTGCAGGACCGGTGCGTGACTTCCGGCTCCGCACGGTATTCTCACGGGGTTGCACGGGCGCCTGTTGGGCCCGCACCCGCACTTTGCTTCGTCGCGGCTCGCGCGGCACCAGGAGGATCTGTTGCTTTCCGGTTTCGTTCGCGCGTTCAAGACGCCCGACCTGCGCAAGAAGCTGCTGTTCACGCTCTTCGTCATCGCCATCTACCGACTCGGCACGGCGGTGCCCACGCCGGGGGTCAACTACACCAAGGTCAACGCCTGCGTGTCGTCGGCCGACCCGACGTCCGGGTTCATCGGCCTGGCCAACCTCTTCAGTGGCGGGGCACTCCTGCAGCTGTCGATCTTCGCGCTCGGGATCATGCCCTACATCACGGCGAGCATCATCGTGCAGCTGCTCACCGTGGTCATCCCGCGCTTCGAGGCCCTCAAGAAGGAGGGGCAGGCGGGCCAGACCAAGCTGACGCAGTACACCCGATACCTCACCATCGGCCTGGCGGTGCTGCAGAGCTCGACCCTGATCACCTTCGCGCGTAACCCGCGGCAGATCTTCGGTGCCACCTGCACGTCGATCATGGACGACCAGAGTGCCATGACCATCGTCATCATGGTCCTGACCCTGACGGCAGGCACCGGTCTGATCATGTGGCTGGGCGAGCTGCTCACCGACCGTGGCATCGGCAACGGCATGTCGGTCCTCATCTTCACCTCGATCGCCTCGGGCTTCCCCGGCTCGCTGTGGCAGATCCAGCAGAGGGACAACCGCTGGGACGTCTTCTTCGGCATCATCCTCATGGGCTTCGTCATCATGGCCGCGGTGATCTTCGTCGAGCAGTCGCAGCGGCGGGTGCCGGTGCAGTACGCCAAGCGCCAGGTCGGGCGCCGGATGTACGGCGGCAGCTCGACCTACATCCCGCTCAAGGTCAACATGGCCGGGGTCATCCCGGTCATCTTCGCCAGCTCGCTGCTGTCGCTGCCGTCGCTGATCGCGCAGTTCAACACCCCGCAGAACGGCCAGCCCCCCGCGGGCTGGGTCACGTGGATCTCGACCAACATGACGCGTGGCGACCACCCGATCTACATGGCGATCTACACCGCACTCATCCTCTTCTTCACCTTCTTCTACGTCTCGATCACGTTCAACCCCGTCGAGGTCTCCGACAACATGAAGAAGTACGGGGGCTTCATCCCCGGTATCCGCGCCGGGCGACCCACGGCCGAGTACCTCGACTACGTCCTCACCCGCATCACCGTCCCGGGTGCCCTCTACCTGGCCGTCATCTCGCTGATCCCGCTGCTGGCGCTCAAGGCGTTCGGTGGCAACGCGGCCCAGAGCTTCCCGTTCGGAGGCACGTCGATCCTGATCATCGTCGGCGTCGGGCTCGAGACGGTCAAGCAGATCCAGGCCCAGCTCCAGCAGCGCAACTACGAAGGGTTCCTCCGGTGATGCGTCTTCTCATCATGGGTCCGCCCGGTGCAGGCAAGGGCACCCAGGCGGTCCACGTCGCCTCGCAGTACTCCATCCCCGCGATCTCGACCGGTGACATCTTCCGCACCAACATCAAGAACAAGACCGAGCTGGGGCTCAAGGTGGTGGAGATCACCGCGGGTGGCGGCTACGTCTCGGACGACGTGACCAACGAGATCGTGCGCGACCGGCTCTCCTGGGAGGACGCGGCTCAGGGCTGGCTCCTCGACGGCTACCCCCGCACGGCTGGGCAGGTCGACTTCCTCGACTCCTTGCTCGGCCAGGACGGTGCCCGGGTCGATGCAGTGGTCTCGCTGGTCGTCGACGAGGAGGCCGTGGTGGAGCGTCTCTCGCAGCGGGCCCAGATCGAGGGGCGGACCGACGACACCCCGGAGGTGATCCGCGGCCGGATGGAGATCTACCACAAGGAGACCGCCCCCCTCCTGCAGACCTACGGCTCGCGGGGCATCGTCGTCGAGGTGGACGGCATGGGTGCCGTCGACGACGTCACCACCCGGCTCGTGAGCGCCATCGACGGGATGCGGGACGCGGCGACCGCGTGAGCACGGCGCGGACGCGGTCATGAGGTTGGGACGGAAGCAGACCCCGGCGAAGACGCCCGAGCAGATCGTCCTCATGCGGACGGCAGGCCTGCTCGTCGGCGAGACGCTCGCCCTGCTCCGGCGTGAGGTCCGGGCGGGCATGACGACACTCGAGCTCGACGCGCTGGCCGAGGACAGCATCCGCAGCCACGGCGGCATCCCCAACTTCCAGCTGGTGCCCGGCTACCGCCACACGCTGTGCACCAGCGTCAACGACGAGGTCGTCCACGGCATCCCCGGGTCTCGGGTGCTGCGTGATGGTGACCTGCTGTCCATCGACTGCGGGGCCGAGGTCGAGGGCTGGAACGGCGACGCGGCAGTCTCCCTCGTGGTCGGTGGCCCGGCGTGCGCCACGCCCGCCGACCTGGCCCTCATCGACACCACCGAGGCCTCCATGTGGGCCGGGGTCGCAGCGCTGGCCGTCGGCCGACGGCTCTTCGACGTCGGCGAGGCGGTGGAGGCGTGCATCGAGGCCGCCGGTGACGCCGCAGGGCACGAGTACGGCATCGTCGAGGAGTACGTCGGGCACGGGATCGGCCGCACCATGCACGAGGATCCGCAGATCCCCAACTACGGGGTCCGGGAGCACGGGCCGCTCGTGCGTGACGGTTTCACCGGTGCCATCGAGCCGATGGTGACGTGGGGGAGCCCGCAGACCAGGACCCTCGACGACGACTGGACGGTCGTCACCGCCGACGGGTCGCGGGCGGCCCACTGGGAGAACTCCGTCGCCGTCACCGCCGCTGGGCTCTGGGTCCTGACGGCCCTCGACGGCGGGGAAGCCGCCCTGGGCCGGCTGGGTGCGGCGTACGCCCCTCTGTCCGACTGATCCGGCGACCCCCGTGCCCGCCTCCGCGTCCCCGGTGCCCGCCGCCCAGGCCATCGCTCTCGCCCCCGCGCGTGCGAACGCCAGCGGCCGTCAGGCTACCCCGGAGGGGTCCCCCGCGGCTGCGGATTAGGTCGGTCCTGCGGCGCTGCCGTAGTATCGCCCGTTGGGTGTCGTGTGCTCCGCCGCCCAGAGTCCCACCATGAGCACTCGTTCGGTACCACCAACACGTAATCAACGGATTGACGGAGGACATGGCCAAGAAGGACGGCGTCATCGAGATCGAGGGCACGATTGTCGAGGCTCTGCCGAACGCGATGTTCCGCGTGGAGCTCAGCAACGGCCACAAGGTGCTTGCTCACATCTCGGGCAAGATGCGTCAGCACTACATCCGGATCCTCCCTGAGGACCGCGTCGTGGTGGAGCTCTCGCCGTACGACCTCGACCGCGGCCGCATCGTCTTCCGCTACCGCTGAGCACCACCGCACGCCCCCATCACCAGACAACACCACACCAGATCGAGGACAGCAGGCAGATGAAGGTCCAGCCGAGCGTCAAGAAGATCTGCGACAAGTGCAAGGTGATCCGCCGCAATGGTCGGGTCATGGTGATCTGCGAGAACCTGCGCCACAAGCAGCGCCAGGGCTGAGCAGAAGCACCACCCGCACGCGTCACGGTCTCCCGACGCAGCACGCAGTACCCACGCAGCACCCGGCCCCTGGGCCCGACCCGCCACCCGGTGTCGGCCCAGGACGTCACCCCCGGCCTCGGAGGCCGGGGACCGGATGGCCCTCGGGCCACACCGCCCCCTCGGAAGAGGGGCTGCGGCTCACCGGAACGGTGTCTGCTCCAGACCTCCGAAGCACACGAAAAGGAAGCACTATGGCACGTCTAGTTGGTGTCGACCTGCCGCGCGACAAGCGCGTCGAGGTCGCCCTGACCTACATCTTCGGTGTGGGTCGCACCCGGTCCAAGGAAGCGCTCGGCGCGACGGGCATCAGCCCCGACACCCGCGTGAAGGACCTCAACGACACCGAGCTGGTCGCCCTGCGCGACTACCTCGAGGGCAACTTCAAGATCGAGGGTGACCTCCGCCGTGAGGTCGCCGCCGACATCCGCCGCAAGGTCGAGATCGGCTCCTACGAGGGCCTGCGCCACCGCCGCGGCCTTCCGGTGCGCGGTCAGCGCACGAAGACCAACGCGCGCACCCGCAAGGGCCCGAAGCGCACCGTCGCCGGTAAGAAGAAGGTCGGTAAGTAATGCCTCCCCAGAAGCGCGCCGCGGCCGGTGCCAAGAAGGTCCGCCGCAAGGAGAAGAAGAACGTCGCCCACGGGCAAGCTCACATCAAGAGCACGTTCAACAACACCATCATCTCGATCACCGACCCCACCGGCAACGTGATCTCCTGGGCCTCCGCCGGTCAGGTCGGCTTCAAGGGCTCGCGCAAGTCGACGCCGTTCGCCGCCCAGATGGCGGCCGAGGCCGCTGCCCGCCGGGCGATGGAGCACGGCATGAAGCGCGTCGACGTGTTCGTTAAGGGTCCCGGCTCCGGCCGCGAGACCGCGATCCGCTCTCTCACGGCCACCGGCCTCGAGGTCGGCGCGATCAACGACGTCACCCCCTCGCCGCACAACGGTGTCCGCCCGCCCAAGCGCCGTCGCGTCTGACCGGCTTAGAAGACTCAAGGAGTAACGACAAGCTATGGCTCGGTACACCGGCCCCATCACCAAGAAGTCGCGTCGCCTCAAGGTCGACCTCGTCGGCGGCGACAAGAACTTCGACCTGCGTCCCTTCCCGCCCGGCCAGCACGGCCGTCGCCGGATCCAGGAGAAGGAATACCTGACCCAGCTCCAGGAGAAGCAGAAGGCCCGCTTCACCTACGGCGTCATGGAGAAGCAGTTCGTCCGCTACTACAAGGAAGCAGCCAACCGTCCCGGCAAGTCCGGTGACAACCTGCTGATCATCCTCGAGTCGCGTCTCGACAACGTCGTCTACCGCGCGGGCCTGGCCCGCACGCGTCGCGCCGCCCGTCAGCTGGTCACGCACGGCCACTTCGAGGTCAACGGCCACCGCGTCGACGTCCCGTCGTACCGCGTGGAGTCCTACGACATCATCACGGTCCGCGCCCAGAGCCGCGAGACGTTCCCGATCGAGCTGGCCCGCCAGACCTACGGTGACCGTCCGATCCCGGCCTGGATGCAGGTCGTCGAGGGCTCGCTGCAGATCCTGATCCACCAGCTCCCGACCCGGGCGCAGATCACGACCATCCTCACCGAGCAGCTCATCATCGAGTACTACTCGAAGAACTGATGCCCGCCGTATGCCGTGTGCCCCCGCGAGGTGGGCACACGGCATACGGGCGTCACCAGCAAGGACACCGCCCCCCGGACAGAGCGGGGGCGGTGGAAGTCACAGGCGTCAAATAGCGGGCGCCCGTGGGAAGGAAGAACACCGTGCTCATCGCACAGCGTCCCGTGCTGGCTGAGGAGATCGTCAACGACTCCCGCAGCCGGTTCACCATCGAGCCTCTCGAGCCCGGCTTCGGCTACACGCTCGGTAACACCCTGCGCCGCACCCTGCTCTCGAGCATCCCCGGTGCCGCGGTCACGTCGATCCGCGTCGACGGGGTCCTCCACGAGTTCCAGACCATCCCGGGGTGCAAGGAGGATGTCACCGAGATCATCCTCAACATCAAGTCGCTCGTGGTCTCCTCGGAGCACGACGAGCCCATCGTCATGTACCTACGCAAGCAGGGACCGGGCCAGATCACCGCGGCCGACATCCAGCCCCCGGCCGGCGTCGAGGTGCACAACCCCGACCTGCACATCGCCACCCTCAACGGCAAGGGCAAGATGGAGATGGAGCTGACCGTCGAGCGCGGTCGCGGCTACGTCTCCGCCGCCCAGAACAAGGCCGGCGACGCCGAGATCGGCCGGATCCCGGTCGACTCCATCTACTCGCCGGTGCTGGCGGTCAAGTACTCCGTCGAGGCCACCCGGGTCGAGCAGCGCACCGACTTCGACAAGCTCATCCTCGATGTCGAGACCAAGAGCTCGATGGCCCCGCGTGATGCCATGGCCTCGGCCGGGAAGACGCTCGTCGAGCTCTTCGGCCTGGTCCGTGAGCTCAACGTCGAGGCCGAGGGCATCGACATGGGCCCGTCGCCGACCGACGCCGCGCTCGCGGCCGACCTGGCGCTGCCGATCGAGGACCTCGACCTGACGGTCCGGTCCTACAACTGCCTCAAGCGCGAGGGCATCCACACCGTGGGTGAGCTCGTCGGACGCAGCGAGGCCGACCTGCTCGACATCCGCAACTTCGGTGCGAAGTCGATCGACGAGGTCAAGGCCAAGCTCGTCGGGATGGGCCTCGCACTCAAGGACAGCCCGCCCGGGTTCGACCCGAGCGCCATCGTCGACAGCTACAGCGACGACTACGACGACTACGACGCCTCGGACGACGGGCGCGCCCTCGCCGAGGACGAGCAGCTCTGACCTTCCACCCGACGCACCCCTGACACAGGAGAACACCAATGCCTACCCCTACCAAGGGTCCCCGTCTCGGTGGCGGTCCGGCGCACGAGCGGCTCATGCTGGCCAACCTCGCGACGTCGCTCTTCGAGCACGACCAGATCACGACGACCGAGGCCAAGGCCAAGCGCCTGCGCCCGCTCGCCGAGCGCCTCATCACCTTTGCCAAGCGTGGTGACCTGCACGCTCGTCGCCGGGTCATGACGGTCGTGAAGGACAAGGGTGTCGTGCACCGTCTCTTCACCGAGATCGCGCCCGACATGGAGTTGCGCCCCGGCGGCTACACCCGCATCACCAAGATCGGTGCCCGCAAGGGTGACAACGCCCCCATGGCCGTGATCGAGCTCGTCCGCGAGCCGATGTCGGCCAAGAAGGCGACGGTCAAGGAGGCCGAGGCGGCGACCAGGCGCGCGGCCAAGGACGCCGAGGCCCCCGCGGTCGAGCAGGTCGAGGAGACCGAGCAGGTCGAGGAGACCGAGGTCACTCAGGCCCCGGTCGACGAGTCGCCCGCCCCGACCGATGCCGGCGAGTACGGCGAGGGCTCGGCCCCCGTCACCGACGACGGCGCCGCCCCCGAGGGCTTCCCGATCAAGGGCAACAAGGACTCGATGAAGTACCACGAGCCCGACGGCCAGTGGTTCGAGCAGACGGTGCCCGAGGTCTGGTTCGCCACGTCCGAGGCCGCCGAGGCGGCCGGCTTCACCAAGGCTGGTGGCTGAGCGCCAGCTCCCTGCACCGCAGTGCGACGCCCCGCCCGGGTCTGCCGGGTGGGGCGTCGTCGTCGGTCAGCAGCGGGTACGGTCTGGCCCATGAGCGCCACCGCCGTCTTCCGTGAGTCCTTCGGTCGTCTGCCCGACCTCGTGGGTGCAGCCGTCGACGGGCTCGACGACGAGCAGCTCGCCGCCCGCATCGACCACGCCGCCAACCCGATCGGGTGGCTGGTCTGGCACCTCACCCGGGTGCAGGACCATCACGTGGCCGGAGCCGCTGCCGCCCTCGGCTGGCACGAGCTGGGGGTTCAGGTGTGGACCGCCGACGGTTTCGCCGCCCGTTCGGGTCTGGCGTCGGCCGATGACGAGATCGGCTACGGCCAATCGGCGCGAGAGGTCGGGCAGGTGCGCGTGAGCGCTGCCTTCCTGGTCGACTACCACCGCGCAGTGCAGGCCCGCACCCTCGAGGTCCTGGGCGGGGTGACGGACGACCTGTGGGATGCCGTCGTCGACGAGCACTGGGACCCCCCGGTCACCCTCCTGGCCCGGATGGTGAGCGTGCTCGCCGACGTGACCCAGCACGTCGGTCAGGCGGCCTACGTGCGTGGGGTGCTCGAGCGAGCCTGAGGGCTCACTACGATTGGGCGTATGGAGCCCTCGCCCGACAACGTGCGTGTGCGACTCGACCTGGCCTATGACGGGACCGCCTTCGCCGGCTGGGCGGCGCAACCTGCGCTGCGCACGGTGGAGGGCACCTTGTCGTGGGGGCTGACCACGATGATGCGCGCACCGCGACCTGTGCGGCTGACGGTCGCCGGGCGGACCGACGCCGGGGTGCACGCACGTGGGCAGGTCGTGCACGCAGACGTCGACCGGGTCGCCTGGTCAGAGCTGCCCGCCCGATCCAGCCGCACGCCCGAGCAGGCGGCCCGAAGCCGGCTGGCCGGGATCCTGCCGGCCGACATCGTCGTGAGCCGGGCGTCGTTGGCCCCCAACGGTTTCGATGCCCGGTTCTCCGCGGTCCGACGTCGCTACTCCTACCGCATCGCTGACGCGGCAGCGACGAAGGACCCGCTACGACGGCACGACACCGTGCACCTGCGGCGGGCGCTGGACGTCGGGCTCTTGCACGCAGCGAGCCGTAACCTGTTGGGGCTGAAGGACTTTGCCGCGTTCTGCCGTCGTCGTGAGGGTGCGACCACCGTGCGGACGCTCCTCGACTTCTCGTGGGTCCGCCTCGATGACGGGGTCCTCGAGGCCACAGTCGTCGCCGATGCCTTCTGCCACTCGATGGTGCGCGCACTGGTCGGGTCCGTGCTGCCCGTGGGTGAGGGGAAGCGCAGCGTCGACTGGCCGCTGCGGGTGCGCCAGGGCGGCGAGCGCGACCCCGCGGTGGTGGTGATGCCACCCCACGGCCTCAGTCTCGAGGAGGTCACCTACCCGTCCGACGAGGAGGTGGCCGTGCGGGCCCTGGAGTCCCGGACCCGGCGCTACCTGCCCTGAGCCGGTGCGGCCGAGGAGCCGGTCGCAATATATGAGCAGCGTGTCGGCCCCCGTGTCTGTGAGACTGGTCGACTGTGGGCCATGTCGACGTCAATACCGTCTCGTACTTCCTCCCTGACGGGCAGCCGCTGCTGGCCGAGGTCTCCCTGCGGGTGGGGGAGGGGGCCAAGGTCGCGCTGATCGGCCCCAACGGCACCGGCAAGACCACGCTCACGCGCATCGTGTCCGGCGACCTCGTGGCCGATGAGGGGGCCGTGACGCGCAGCGGGGGTCTCGGTGTGATGCGGCAGTTCGTGGGCCAGGTGCGTGATGAGTCGACGGTGCGTGACCTGCTGCTGACGGTCGCGACGGACAAGATCCGGAGCGCCGCGCACGCCATCGACCGCACCGAGCTCGCCATGATGGAGCACGACACCGAGTCGGTGCAGATGGCCTACGCCCAGGCCCTCGTCGACTGGGGTGACGCCGGCGGCTACGAAGCAGAGACGCTGTGGGACGTGTGCACGATCGCCGCCCTCGGCGTGCCCTATGAGAAGGCCCAGTGGCGCAAGGTCACCACCCTGTCGGGAGGCGAACAGAAGCGGCTCGTCCTCGAGTCGCTGCTGCGCGGCCCGGAGGAGGTGCTGCTGCTCGACGAGCCGGACAACTACCTCGACGTGCCGGGCAAGGAGTGGCTCGAGGCGCAGCTCGTCGCCTCGGCCAAGACGGTGCTCTTCGTCAGCCACGACCGCGAGCTGCTCGGCCGGGTCGCGACCCGCGTCGCGACCCTCGAGCCCGGCGCAGCGGGCTCCACGCTGTGGGTGCACGCCGGCCCGTTCGCGACCTACTACGACGCGCGACGAGACCGCTTCGCCCGGCTCGAGGAGCTGCGGAAGCGCTGGGACGAGGAGCACGCCAAGCTGAAGGCGCTCGTGCTGATGTACAAGACCAAGTCGGCCTACAACGACAGCATGGCCGCCCGCTACCAGGCGGCACAGACCCGGCTCCGCCGGTTCGTCGACGCCGGGCCACCGGAGGCGCTGCCGCAGCAGCAGCACGTGAGGATGCGCCTGACGGGTGGACGCACCGCCAAACGAGCGGTCGTGGCGCAGCGGCTCGAGCTCACCGGGCTGATGAAGCCCTTCGACCTCGAGGTCTGGTACGGCGAGCGGCTCGCTGTGCTCGGTTCCAACGGCTCCGGCAAGTCGCACTTCCTGCGGCTGCTCGCGGCCGGCGGGTCGGACCCCGACCTCGAGCACCGTCCGGTGGGTGACGTGCAGCCGGAGCGGGTGGCGCACACCGGCATGGTCCGGCTCGGCTCACGAGTGCGGCCCGGGTGGTTCGCCCAGACGCACGAGCACCCGTCCCTGCTCGGCCGCACCCTGCTCGAGGTGCTTCACCGCGGCGACGAGCACCGGGACGGGAAGCCGCGGGAGCAGGCCGCCCGCGCCCTCGACCGCTACGAGCTCGCCCATGCGTCGGAGCAGACCTTCGACACCCTCTCGGGAGGGCAGCAGGCACGTTTCCAGATCCTGCTCCTCGAGCTCTCGGGGGCGACCCTGCTGTTGCTCGACGAGCCCACCGACAACCTCGACCTCGACTCGGTGGAGGCCCTGGAGGCCGGGCTGGCCGCCTTCGACGGGACGGTCGTCGCCGTCACCCACGACCGGTGGTTCGCGCGGTCCTTCGACCGCTTCCTCGTGCTCGGCGCCGAGGGCACGGTCTACGAGAGCGCGGACGCGGTGTGGGACGAGGGGCGGGTCGCGCGTCGGCGCTGACCCGACCGTCGCCCACCGTCAGTCGTGGGTGACCCCGGAGAAGTGCTCGGGGTTGATGACCTCCCAGACGATCATCAGGACGGCACCGAGGGCCAGGGATCCGATGCCGAGCAGGATGATGCCGCCCAGCAGGGGGATCAGCCCCTGCATGAGGATGTCGCGGGGCTTGGCCCACATGGTGTGCCGGTAGAACCACGCGCAGGCAAAGCCGGTGGGGCCGTAGTAGAAGGCGATGGACACGGCACCCATCCACACGGTGGCGTCGGTGGGTCTGGGTGCTGGCTGCCGCCGAGGCCGGCACGCTGATCGGGAGCAGGTGCACCATGATCCATCCGAAGCTGCCACTGCCGAAGACCTCGGCGCCCATGGCAGCGAAGACGTCGTCCGCGTGGGCGTCGTTGCCGAGCCCGATGCCGTCGGTGCCGACACCGGCGAAGGCGATGGTCGCGACGGAGACCAGGGCGTAGGTCAGCGGCCCTGGGGGCGTGCTCACGCTCGCCGCCGTAGGCGTCTTCGCCTTCCAGGCGCACCAGCTGCGGTCGACCGACTCGGCGGCCGCCGCCCAGCTCGACGTGGAGGCGGTCAAGCGTGACGGCGTCGGGGAGGTCAGCGAGATCCGTCCGCTCTGAGCTCACCCCCCAGGCTCTGCGGGAGGTTGTCCAGGTCGACGGGATAGGCGTAGGTGTAGACCGCGACCCGCTTGGCCCGTGGGTTGCCCTGCCCGACCCGTCGGTAGCGCGCCAGCACCTCCTCCACCTCGGTCCGCATGGCCACCAGCTGCTCCTTCGTCACGAGCGTGACGTGGTCGGCGAGCCCGAGGTGCTCGGCCCACTCGGGTGGCCACGAGGGCGCGACGTCGAGCCACTGCTCGGCCTTGGTGGCGAAGTGCCTCACATAGTCGCGCTCGATCCAGTCGAGGGACGCCGCCGCGTCGTCGTCGTCCTGCCCTCCCGTCCGCCACGAACGGGCCTCGCTCGCGGCGCTCCATACGCGCTCCTTGCCCCGGCCGGTGCCGGAGTCGACGACGAGCCCCACCGAGGCGAGCCGGCGCAGGTGGTAGCTCGTCGCGCCCGAGTTGGTGCCCAGCTGGCCCGCCAGGGTGGTCGCGGTGGCGTCTCCGGAGCGCCGCAGCGCAGCCAGGAGGCGCGACCGGAGGGGGTGGGCCAGGACCTTGGCGGACTCCTGCGGAGACGGGGGAGAAGAAGGCACCTGTGCACAATACATGTGCACAGATAATTTGCACGAGGTGGGGCGAGGGGACCTCACCGTCCCCCGCCCGCTGCATCGCCGCAGGTCAGGGCCGGTATGACGCCTCGCCACCGGGGATTTGGGCTGCTCGTCGGTCATCCGTAGACTGGTCAGGTTGTGCCGGAGCCCCCCAGGGCTGGCGACGCCGAGCCGGACCCCATCGGGGAGCGGGCTCACGGCCGACGAGACCACCATCCACACGAAAGCTGGACATCGTGCGCACCTACACCCCCAAGACCGGCGAGGCCGTTCGCGCCTGGCACATCATCGACGCCACGGACATCGTGCTGGGTCGCCTCGCGAGCCAGACGGCGATCCTGCTGCGTGGCAAGCACAAGGCGACCTACGCCCCTCACGTCGACATGGGCGACTTCGTCATCATCATCAACGCCGAGAAGGTCGCCCTCACCGGCGCCAAGCTCGAGAAGAAGCTGTCCTACACCCACTCGGGCTTCCCGGGCGGTCTGCGGGCCACGTCCTACGTCCAGATGCTGGAGAAGCACCCCACCAGGGCGGTCGAGAAGGCCATCCGCGGGATGCTCCCCAAGAACTCGCTCGCGAGCCAGCAGATCAGCAAGCTCAAGGTCTACGCCGGCCCGAGCCACCCCCACGAGGCCCAGAAGCCCGTCCCGTTCGAGCTCACGCAGGTGGCGCAGTAGGCTCCGGCCGGCTGCTCCGACGCTGAGACATCTAGACAAGGAACTTCCATCGTGTCTGACACCAACGACGTCGACGTCCTCGACACCGACGAGCCCGAGATCTCCGAGTACACCTCGCAGTCGGAGGGCCCGGTCGCCGGTGGCGAGCCCGCTCGCCGCCCGTCGGCCTCTGCCCCCGGCGCGGCCACCGGCCGCCGCAAGCAGGCCATCGCCCGCGTGCGCATCGTCCCTGGCACCGGCCAGTGGACGATCAACGGTCGCACCCTCGACGGCTACTTCCCCAACAAGGTCCACCAGCAGATCGTGGCCGAGCCCTTCACCGTGCTCGAGCTCGACGGTGCCTACGACGTGCTCGTGCGCGTCCACGGCGGTGGCCCCTCCGGTCAGGCCGGCGCCGTGCGCCTCGGCATCGCCCGCTCGCTCAACGGGGTCGATCCCGAGCTCAACCGTCCCACGCTGAAGGCGGCTGGCTTCCTGACCCGCGACGCGCGCGTGCCCGAGCGCAAGAAGGCCGGTCTCAAGAAGGCCCGCAAGGCTCCCCAGTACAGCAAGCGCTGATCGGCGCCTGCGCCAGCAGGCCCCTCCCCAGCACCCACAGCTCCACCAGCACCACCACGACGGCGGTCCGGGCACCCTCCGGGCCGCCGTCGTCGTTGCTGGATGCCCAACGAAAGGCGACCTCGTGGCTCGACTCTTCGGCACGGACGGCGTCCGTGGCCAGGCCAACACCGACATCACGGCAGAGCTGGCCCTCGACCTCTCGGTCGCGGCAGCCCACGTGCTGGCCGAGAAGGGTGAGTTCGTCGGCCATCGCCCGTCGGCCGTGGTCGGCACCGACGGGCGCGCCTCGGGGGAGTTCCTCTTGGCGGCCGTCATCGCTGGCCTGGCGTCCGCCGGAGTCGACGTGCTCGACGTCGGCGTGCTGCCCACGCCGGCGATCGCCCACCTCACCGCCTCGCTCGAGGCCGACCTCGGCGTCGTCCTGTCCGCCTCGCACAACCCCATGCCCGACAACGGGATCAAGTTCTTCACCCGTGGCGGTCACAAGCTGCCCGACGAGCTCGAGGACGCCATCGAGGCCCGGCTGCGCGAGCCGTGGGAGCGCCCGACGGGGGCGGGCGTCGGCCGGGTGCGACGCCTGCACGACGGCGCCGAGCGGTATGTCACGCACCTCCTCACCGTGCTGCCGCACCGGCTCGACGGCGTGCACGTCGTGATCGACGCCGCGCACGGGGCGGCCTCCCTGGTCTCGCCCGAGGTGTTCCGGCGGGCAGGGGCGCGGGTCGACGTCATCGGTGCCGAGCCCGACGGCCTCAACATCAACGACGGTCACGGCTCGACCCACCTGACACCGCTGCGTGACGCCGTGCTCGCGGCGGGCGCCGACCTCGGTATCGCCCACGACGGTGACGCCGACCGCTGCCTCGCCATCGACGCCTCCGGCGAGGTCGTCGACGGCGACCAGATCATGGCGGTCATCGCCCTGGCCCTGAGGGAGCGTGGGGCCCTGAAGGACGACACCCTCGTCGCCACGGTGATGAGCAACCTCGGTATGCTCCAGGCGATGGCCCGGGAGGGCGTGACGGTGCGCCAGACGGCGGTCGGGGACCGCTACGTCCTGGAGGACATGCGGGCCGGGGGGTACTCGCTCGGTGGTGAGCAGTCCGGCCACGTCATCCTGCTCGAGCACGGCACGACCGGCGACGGGGTGCTCACCGGGCTGCTGCTGGCGGCGCGGATGGCCCAGACCGGGCGCACGCTGGCCGACCTGGCCGGGGTCATGCGCCGCCTGCCGCAGGTGCTCGTCAACGTGCCGGGGGTCGACAAGGACGCCGTCGACGGTGATGACGCCGTGCAGGCTGCGGTGGCGGCAGCCGAGGCCGAGCTCGGCACGTCCGGGCGTGTGCTCCTGCGCAAGTCCGGCACGGAGCCCCTGGTCCGCGTCATGGTCGAGGCCGCCGATGAGGCCCAGGCCCAGGCGGTCGCCGGCCGACTGGCCGAGTCGGTGCGCTCGCACCTCAGCCTGACGGTCTGACGGCGGCCCGCGCCGTCAGGCGCGGCGCTCGAGCAGGCCCGTGTCGACGTCGTAGACGAAGCCTGCCACCAGGGCCTGCCCAGCGATGAGCGGGTGCTCGGCCAACGCGCGCACGTCGTCGCGCAGGGCGGCGACCTGGTCCTGCACGACGTGGAACTCCATACCCGGGTCGTCGACGCCCGCCGCGGAGGCGACGCGGGCGGAGATCTCGGCCGCGGTGCTGCTGGCCACCGCGCACCGGGTGTGGGGCACCACGAGGATGCGCCGCACCTGCAGCAGGTTGACCCCGAGGACCATCGCCTCGAGGGCGTTCGGCGTCAGACGGGCTCCGGGGTTGCGGATGATCTTCGCGTCTCCCGGCTCGAGCCCGATCATCCCGAGCGGGTCGATGCGCGAGTCCATGCAGGTGAGCATGCCGATGCCGGCGCGGGCGATGCCGTCGAACCCCGTCAGGCGGAAGTCGGCGCTGAACGCGGCGTTGGCGGTGAGGACGTCGTCGAAGTCGTCGACGTGATCGAGGTCGTCACCGAATGGCTCACTTGTGATGGACATGGCGGCATGCCTTTCTGTGGACTTCATGCTCCGGGGCGCACGGGGATCGTGCTGGCGAGCGGGGTCGTGACGGTGGCGAAGAAGTCGTGACCCTTGTCGTCGACCACGATGAACGCGGGGAAGTCCTGCACCTCGATGCGCCACACCGCCTCCATCCCGAGCTCGGCATACTCCAGCACCTCGACCCTGGTGATGCAGTCCTGGGCCAGACGGGCGGCCGGGCCCCCGATCGAGCCGAGGTAGAAGCCGCCGTGGGCGGCGCACGCGTCGGTGACCTGCTTGCTGCGGTTGCCCTTGGCCAGCATCACCTTAGAGCCACCGGCGGCCTGGAACTGCTCGACGTAGGAGTCCATGCGACCGGCCGTGGTCGGCCCGAAGGAGCCGCTCGGCATCCCCTCGGGGGTCTTGGCCGGGCCGGCGTAGTAGACGGGGTGGTCCATGAGGTACTGCGGCATCGCCTCGCCCGCGTCGAGCCGCTCCTTGATCTTCGCGTGGGCGATGTCGCGGGCGACCACGAGGGTTCCCGTCAGGGACAGGCGGGTCTTGACCGGGTGGCGGGTCAGCTCGGCCAGGACCTCGTCCATCGGCCGTCCGAGGTCGATGCGCACCACGTCGCCGGCTGCCTCGGCGTCGGCGGCCAGGCTCTCGGCGGTGGCCTCCGGCAGGAAGCGGGCCGGGTCGCGCTCGAGCGCCTCGAGGAAGACGCCGTCAGCGGTGATCTTGCCGATCGCCTGCCGGTCGGCCGAGCACGACACGGCGATGGCGACGGGCAGGGACGCACCGTGGCGGGGGAGCCGCACCACGCGCACGTCGTGGCAGAAGTACTTCCCGCCGAACTGCGCACCGATGCCGAACTGGCGGGTCAGCTCGAGCACCTTCTCCTCGAGGGCGGTGTCGCGGAAGCCCCGAGCAGTGGCCGCGTCCCCCGTCGTGGGCAGGTCGTCGAGGTACTTCGCCGACGCGTACTTCGCTGTCTTCAGGGCGAACTCGGCACTTGTTCCCCCGATCACCACGGCTAGGTGATAGGGCGGGCACGCGGCCGTGCCGAGGCTGCGGACCTTCTCGTCGAGGAAGGCCAGCATGCTCCGCTCGTTGAGCACCGCCTTCGTCTCCTGGTAGAGGAAGGACTTGTTGGCGCTGCCGCCTCCCTTGGCCATGAAGAGCAGCTTGTAGGTCGTCTCGTGGCCCGCTGCGGTGTCGGCGTAGAGCTCGATCTGGGCCGGGAGGTTGGTCCCGGTGTTCTTCTCCTCCCAGGTGGTCACCGGGGCCATCTGCGAGTAGCGCAGGTTGAGGCGGGTGTAGGCGTCGTGGACCCCGTGCGCGATCGCCTCCTCGTCGGGGCCGCCGTCGACCGGGGTGAGGACGTGCTGCCCGCGCTTGCCCATGACCACCGCGGTGCCGGTGTCCTGGCACATCGGCAGCACGCCGGCGGCCGCGATGTTGGCGTTCTTGAGCAGGTCGAGGGCCACGAACTTGTCGTTGTTGCCCGCCTCGGGGTCGTCGAGGATGCGCCGCAGCTGGGCCAGGTGGGCCGGGCGCAGGAAGTGGGCGATGTCGTGCATCGCCTCGTCGGTGAGCCGGCGCAGCGCCTCGGGGTCGACCTCGAGGAACGTCCGGCCACCCGGGCCCTCCACGGTGCGCACACCCTCGGTGGTGAGTAGGCGGTACTGCGTGCGATCGGGGCCGATGGGCAGCATGTCCTCGTAGGCGAACTCGGCCACGACGGTCTCCTCCTGGTGCTGACGGCTGCGGACGGCGGGTCCACACCCGGTTGACTACCCTCCAGCGTAGCGATCTCGCCCTGTTCGTCCCGTTCCTGGGTGGTCACACCAACTCGATCCTGTTGTGGCACAACGCATCCCGAGTCACAGGGGGACGACAGGCCGGCGACAGGTGCGTTACGGAACCGTTACGTCAAACCCTTGCCTCGGCGTGTAAAAGCGTTTTTACTGCTACTAACCCCCTCACCGCAGAGGGCCCGGTCCCCGCCCTCACCGGCGACGTCGCCGGGAGACTTCAAAGGAGAAGCACACGAATGAATCCCCGTAGGGCAGCAGGGACCGCCTTCGCCGCGGTCACCGTGGCCGGCCTCGCCTCC
This sequence comes from Dermatophilaceae bacterium Soc4.6, assembly GCA_039889245.1. Lineage (NCBI taxonomy): Bacteria > Bacillati > Actinomycetota > Actinomycetes > Micrococcales > Dermatophilaceae > Dermatophilaceae bacterium Soc4.6. Next base: position 3,350,057 of record JAZGVH010000002.1, read on the forward strand.
GGATGCCTCTCGTCCAGCTCGACCAGCAGCAACGGCGCATCTGCTGCCGCCGGTCCGGGCAAGAGCACGGTCGAGGTGTCGTACGGCTTCGGCGATCAGCAGGAGGTCTCGTTCCAGAAGGACGTCAACGCCTACGCCAAGACGATCGGCGTCACCATCAAGTTCACCAAGGCCGGGGCCTGGGACACGGAGATCAACACCCGCGTCGCGGGCGGCACGCCTCCTGACGTGGGCCTCTTCCCGCAGCCCGGGTTGATGTGTGACCTGGCGAAGCAGGGCAAGCTCACGCCGTACGACGACGCGACGGTCTCCACCGACAAGGCGACCCTCGTCAACGGCTTCGTCGGCGCCGGCACCTGCACCGACGGTAAGGTTTACGGCCTGCCCGCGGCGGTCAGCGTCAAGAGCCTGCTGTGGTACGACCAGGCCGCCTTCAAGGCCGGGGGCTACCCCGTCCCGACGACCCTCGACGAGATGGCCGCGCTCACCGACAAGATCCGTGGCGAGGGCAAGGTGCCCTGGTGCATCTCCGCCGAGTCCGGTCAGGCGACGGGGTGGCCCATCACCGACTGGATCGAGGACCTCGTCCTGCGGACCGCCGGCCCCGAGAACTACGACAAGTGGGTCAAGGGTGAGCTGAAGTTCAACAGCCCGGAGATCAAGCCGGCCTACGACTACTTCCACAAGATCGCCTTCACCGACGGCAACGTCCGGGGTGGCACCAAGGCCATCGTGTCGATCAACTTCCAGACCGGTGGCAACGCCCTCTTCACCCAGCCCCCCGGCTGCTACCTCTTCAAGCAGGCGACCTTCATCGCGAACAAGGGTGGGTTCCCGGACAACGTCATTGCCAACCTCGACTCCACCGTCGGTGTCACGGCCTTCCCGGCCAAGACGGCCGGCGACAACCCGGTCGAGGTCGGCGGCGACCTCGCCGCCGCGTTCAACAACGACGCGAACGTCCTGAAGGTGCGCAACTTCATCGCCAGCAAGGAGAACGGCATGGAGGCCGCCAAGACGGGCGGCCTGTCACCACACAAGACCTTCGACGTCTCGCTCTACCCGAACGCGACCATCCAGAAGATTGCTCGTGACGTGCTGTACAAGGCGTCCGCGGTCCGGTTCGACGGATCCGACCTGATGCCGGCCGTGGTCGGCGCTGGCACGTTCTGGACCGAGACGGTCAAGTGGATCTCGGGTGCGGAGGACCAGACGGCGATGCTCGACAACATCGACGCGAGCTTCCCCAAGCCCTGAACCTGAACCATGTCGACGTGGCGGGGGTGGCCCCCTGCCGGGACTGCCCCCGCCACGTCAGCTCCCCCCGGTAGCACCGCCCACACCATCGTCAGAGAGGACCTGGTCCGTGGCCCTAAAAATTCTCAACGCCGTGCTCGCCATCATCGGGGGCATCGGCGGCGCGATGATCCTCTTCTGGATCCTCAACAAGCTGGCCGAGTCGCTCAAAGGTCGTTGGGAGGACCGCATCAAACCCTGGGTCTTCGCCGGCCCGGCCATCCTCGCGATCGGCGTCTACCTGATCTACCCCGCCCTCACCACCATCCAGCTGAGCTTCGCCAACGCCCAGACCACCGCCTACGTCGGCCTGCAGAACTACGCCGACCTGCTGACCGACAAGACGTTCCTCCAGTCGCTGTTCAACAACCTTCTCTGGATCATCATCGTCCCGGCTCTCACGGTGGCGCTCGGCCTCGGTGTCGCGGTCCTCGCCGACCGGCTCAACCCGCGCGGCGAGAAGTTCTCCAAGACCCTGATCTTCCTGCCCATGGCCATCAGCATGGTCGGGGCAGCGACGATCTGGAGCTTCGTCTACCAGTACCAGCCCGAGGGGTCTCCCCAGACCGGCCTGCTCAACGCGATCACCGGGCTGTTCGGCCAGGGCCCGACCGCGTGGCTCCAGACGAGCACCCTGCACCTCAACAGCCTGCTGCTCATGGTCATCCTCATCTGGACCCAGGTCGGCTACGCCATGGTGCTGCTCTCGGCCGCGATCAAGTCGGTCCCGGAGGACACGGTCGAGGCCGGCCGCATCGACGGGGCCGGTGAGCGCCGGATCTTCTTCAGCATCGTCGTCCCGCAGATCTGGGCCACCGTCACCACGGTCTTCATCACCGTGCTCATCGGTGTCATGAAGATCTTCGACATCGTCTACGTGACGACCAACGGTGGCTTCAACACCGACGTCATCGGCCGCCGCTTCTACGCCGAGCTCTTCACCTTCCGCAACAACGGCTACGCCGCCACGATCGTCGTCATCCTGATGATCGCCGTCATCCCGGTGCTCGTCTACCAAGTCCGCCAGTTCCGGCTCCAGGAGGCCACACGATGACTGCGAGCACCCAGGTCGGCACCGGCACGCCCGACCTGCCCGACGACAACAAGCCCGCGCAGAAGCTGCGCAAGAGCAAGCTCGGCGCCGCTCAGGGTAATGCCTCCCTGCCGGTCAAGATCGGTCTCGGCGCCATCTGCTTGCTGTGGATGATCCCCGTCCTTGGCATGCTGGTGAACTCCTTCCGGCCCCGTGACGTGCAGTTTGCCGAGGGCTGGTGGACGATCTTCAAGAGTCCTCTCGACGCCACGAAGTGGACGCTCTCCAACTACGAGGGCGCCCTGAGCGGTGGCGTCGGTGGCGTCAACATGAGCAACGCCTTCGTCAACTCGTTCGTCGTCGCCGTGCCGGCGACGGTCATCCCCATCCTCGTCGCCGCCTTCGCTGCCTACTCGTTCACCTTCATGCAGTGGCGGGGCCGCGACGTCGTCTTCGTCATCATCGTGGGTCTGCTGGTCGTGCCCAACCAGGTCGCCCTGGTCCCGCTGCTCAAGCTCTATAACCAGCTGGGCATCAACGGCACGTTCCTCGGGGTGTGGCTGGCCCACATCGGCTTCGGCATGCCGTTGGCGGTCTACATCCTGCGTAACTACATGTCGGGCCTGCCGATGGCGGTGATCGAGTCGGCCAAGATCGACGGGGCGAGCCACTTCACGACCTTCTGGCGGCTCATCGTGCCGATGTCGGTGCCGGCGCTCGCGTCGTTCGCGATCTTCCAGTTCCTGTGGGTCTGGAACGACCTGCTGGTCGCCCTGATCTTCCTCGGCCGCGGCGACAACACCGTCGTCACGGTGGCCCTCCAGGGGCTGCAGGGTCAGACCGGGCAGGGCAAGGAGCTCGTCCCTGCAGCCGGGTTCATCGCGATCATCGTCCCCATCCTGGTCTTCCTCTCCCTGCAGCGATACTTCATCCGCGGCATGACGTCAGGGGCAGTCAAGGGCTGATCGCCCGAGGATCATGACGACCATCCTCGACGTGGCCCACGCATCCGGGGTCTCCGTCGCCACCGTGTCCAGGGCCCTGCGGGGTCTGGACAGGGTGAGCGACGAGACCCGGGCCCGGGTGCTCAAGGCCGCCACCGACCTGCACTACGTGGCCTCCCCGACGGCGGCCTCCCTGGCCTCGGGGAGGACCCGCGTCGTCGGGGTGGTCACCCCCTTCGTCGACCGGTGGTACTTCTCGACCCTCATCAGCGAGATCGAGAAGTCGATCCGCGACGAGGCCTACCACGTGCTCCTTCTCGACCTCGAGGACACGACCAGCAGGCGCCGCCAGCTCACCCGAGACATGGTGAGCAAGCGGGTCGACGGGGTCATCGTCCTCAATGTCCCCCTGTCCGAGCAGGAGCAGACTCTCCTGCACCAGCTGGACCTGCCCACGGTCACGATCGGCAACACCTACGACGGGTGGTCGTCGGTGCGCATCGACGACGGTGCCACCGTCAGGACGGCGGTCGAGCACCTGGTCTCCCTGGGGCACCGCGACATCGCCTTCACGGGTGCGGTGGTGAGAGCAGACGCCTACGGCGTGGTGCCGAACGAGCGCCGGACCTCGTTCCTCGAGGCGATGGGCGCGGCCGGGCTCACCGTGCGACGGGACTGGCTGCGCCTGTCGGACTGGACGGCGCGTGACTCCTCGACTGATGCCGCTGAGATGCTCGCCGGTGCGCAGCGCCCCACGGCGGTGGTCGCGGCGTCGGACGAGATGGCCCTGGGGGTGCTGGCCGCCGCCATGCGGGTCGGGGTCCGGGTACCGCAGGAGCTGTCGATCATCGGCGTCGACGACCACCCGCACGCCGCCGTCTTCGGCCTCAGCACCGTGCGTCAGGACGTCCGGGCGCAGGCTGCGCGAGCCAGCGCCCTCCTGCTGTCCGAGATCGGCGCCCCCTGGTGCACCCCGGTCGAGGGCATCGTCCTGCCCACCCACCTCATCCTCCGAGAGTCCACCGCTCCGCCTCCGTCGCGGTAGCCGTCCTGGCGCTCGCTCCCGTTCAGAGCTCGGCGCGGGTGGGGGCGTAGGCGCCGGTGCGACCGACGGTGACGGCGCTCGTGGACAGACCGCGCTCCAGGGCGGGGCGGATGTCGACGAGGCTCGCCGTGGCGAGTCGGGCGCGGGCCTCGGCCCCCCCGAGCAGGCCGTGCTCGAGCAGGCCCGACACGAGACCGGCCATGAAGGAGTCGCCCGCACCCACGGTGTCCTCGACGTGAGCGGCCCGGGTCGGCTCGCTGGCGACCTCGCCGGTGCCGGTCACGCTCGCCACGACGCCGGCCGCACCGCGGGTGACGATCACGAGCGAGGCGCCGAGGGCGCCCCACACCCGCAGCACGTCGGGGACCGTGCGCCCGGGGTAGAGCGCCGCGACGTCCTCGTCACTGGCCTTGACGACGTCGCTGAGAGCGATGATCTGCTCGATGCGGATGCGCGCTGCGTCGAGGTCGGTCATGATCTGCAGCCGTACGTTGGGGTCGTACGAGATGGTGGCCCTCGCGCGAGCCGCCTCCAGCGCGGCGACGACCTCGGACCCGCCCGGCTCCAGCACAGCGGCGATCGAGCCCGTGTGCAGGTGGGCGGTCTGCTCCGAGACCGGGGTCGCCGGCAGGTCCCACACGAGGTCGAACTCGTAGGTCGCGGCGCCGGTCTCGTCGAGCACCGCCGCCGCGGACGAGGTCCGCGCCGCTCCGTCGCTGCCCTCGAGGGGGTGGACTCCGCCGACGGCCAGCGTCTGCGCCAGTCGGTGCCCTCGCTCGTCGTCACCGTAGCGGGTCGCGAAGTCGACGTCCTCGCCGAGGGCCGCAAGGCCGAGGGCGACGTTGAGTGGGCTGCCGCCGACGTGCTCGCTGCTCGATCCGTCGTGGCGACGCACGATGTCGATCAGCGCCTCGCCGAGGACGAGCGTGCGGCGCCGCGACGCCGTGGGGGTGGTCATCGTCCCCCCTCCCCGATGGCGCTGGGGTGCACGAAGCCGAGGTGGCTGTAGGCCGCCAGCTTGGCGAACTGGTGATGGGCCTCGATCTCGCGGATCGTGCCGCTGCGCGAGCGCATCACCAGGGAGTGGGTCGTGGCGGTCTGGGGGCCGTACCGCACCCCGCGGAGCAGGGTGCCGTCGGTGATGCCGGTGGCGACGAAGAAGCACTCACCGCTGACGAGGTCACCGGTGGCGAGCACCCGGTCGAGGTCGTGGCCGGCATCGATGGCCTTCTGGCGCTCGTCGTCGTCGACCGGGGCGAGTCGGCCCTGGATGACGCCGCCCATGCAGGTGATCGCGCAGGCCGCGATGATGCCCTCGGGCGTGCCGCCGACGCCGACGAGCAGGTCGATGCCGGTGTCGGGGCGGGCCGCCATCACGGCGCCGGCGACGTCGCCGTCGCTGATGTAGAACAGCCGGGCACCGGCCGCGCGGATCTGCTCCGCGAGCTCGGTGTGCCGAGGCCGGTCGAGCATGACGACGGTGACGTCGGAAGCCTGCTGCTTCTTGACCTTGGCGATGCGCTTGATGTTCTCGCCCACCGGGAGGCGGATGTCGACGACGTCGGCGGCGTCGGGGCCGGTCGCGAGCTTGTCCATGTAGAAGACGGCACTCGGGTCGTACATCGTGCCCCGCTCGGCGACGGCCATCACTGACACGGCGTTGCTCATGCCCTTGGCGGTCAGTGTGGTGCCGTCGACGGGGTCGACGGCGACGTCGACCTCGGGGCCGGTGCCGTCACCGACCCGCTCGCCGTTGAACAGCATGGGCGCGTCGTCCTTCTCGCCCTCGCCGATGACGACGGTGCCGTCCATGCTGATGCCGTTGATGAGGTGGCGCATCGCCTCGACGGCCGCTCCGTCTGCGGAGTTCTTGTCGCCCCGGCCTACCCACCGGCCCGCGGCCATGGCGGCGGACTCGGTGACCCGGACGAGCTCGAGCGCGAGGTTGCGGTCGGGGCGGTCGAGCTGCACGCTCGGCGCCCGCTGGTCGGTGCTCATGCAGTCATCCTCCGTGGGCGGCCCTCATCGGTCACCCAGACTCTAGGGGACCGGTGTGGAGTTGGGGCGCCGCATCGGCGACGATGGGGGGGTGACCGTGCCCACCCAGCAGGCGCCGCCCCCGGCGGCCGCACCGAAGAGCCGCTACTCCCTGGGCTCGTCGTCCAACTTGGTGCGCTCGATGCTCGTCATCGTCGGCTTCGTGGCCGTGCTCGTGGCCATCGTGCCCCGCACCACCTCGGTGCAGCAGCCGGCGGTCGATGCGGCGTCGGTCGTCAGTGACGCGGTGAGGCAGTCGGGTCTGGCCCTCGAAGCCCCGGTCTCCCTCCCCGCAGGGTGGAAGGCCACGAGCGCGCGCTACGGCAAGAGCACCGACGACATCGTGACGTGGCAGGCCGGCTGGACCACGCCCGACGGTGGCTTCGTGGCCTTGCGTCAGGCCAAGGCGGTGACCCCCAAGTGGATCGCTGCGGCGACCACGCAAGGTGTCGTCGACGGGTCGGTGGACGCGGCCGGCCGCACGTGGGAGAAGCGCTACGACGCCGACCACGGCACCACGAGCCTCGTCGACGAGCACCAGGGTGGTCTGAGCACGGTGGTCTCGGCGACGGCCCCGCTGGCCGACGTGCTCGTCTTCACCAACGCCCTCCAGCGCGCCACCGCCAGCTGACCCCAGCCACCCACTCGACACGGCGTCGACGGGGTCGACGGGGGGAGTGTACGACGTGCTGGCTGGGTCAGTCGGTCTGGCCGGTGGCGGCCTCGACCTGGCGCTGGGCACCGTCGAGCCACGCCGTGCAGTGCGCCGCGAGCGCTTCACCGCGACGCCACAGCCGCATGCTCTCCTCGAGTGCCACCTGGCCTCCCTCGAGGCCCGCGACGATGCGGGCGAGCTCGTCACGAGCCTGCTCGTAGCCCAGCCCGGCGATGTCGGCGAGCTCGTCGGCGGCGGGCTCGGCGAGCGGCCCGGCGGGGGTGGTCTCCGGAGACTCTTGCGCTTCGGGGTCGGCCGGCGTCGTCTTCCTCGGGCTCACACATCTACCCTAGGGGCAGTCCGACTACGCGCGGAGGGGGGTGTCGGCGTGCCGACGGTGCGCACGCCGAAGTCACCTCGAGCGACTCGCACCCGCAGCAGCTGGTCGGGTGCGAGCTCGGTCTGGTCGAGGACGAGACGGCCGTCGGGGTGCTGCACGACGGCGTACCCGCGCTCCAGGGTCGACTGCGGGGAGAGTGCGCGCACCTGCGCACCGAGGTGCCCGATCTGGTCGTGGGCCCGACGCAGCCGCACGAGCACCCGTTCGCTGCCGCGCTCACGGAGGCGGACGACGTCGTCGCGGTGACGCCGCACCAGCGCACCGGGGTCGGCGATGGCGGGGCGCGACACGAGGGCCTCGACCCGGTGCCGCTCGTGGGTCAGCCGACCCGTGAGGGCACGCCCGGCGCGGGAGAGCAGGCCCTCGATCCGGGCGCGCTCCTCCTCGGCGTCGGGGACGACGCGCTTGCCGGCGTCCGTCGGTGTGGAGGCCCGCCAGTCGGCGACGAGGTCGAGCAGCGGCCGGTCGACCTCGTGACCGATGGCACTGACCACGGGGGTCACGGCAGCGGCCACTGCACGCAGCAGCGTCTCGTTGGAGAAGGGCAGCAGCTCTTCGGCGGAGCCACCACCGCGGGCGATCACGATGACGTCGACGGTGCGGTCCGCGTCGAGCTCGCGCAGTGCCGCCGTCACCTCGGTGACGGCGGTGACCCCCTGGACGGCGACCTCGCGCACCTCGAACTCCACACTGGGCCAACGCCGCCGGGCGTTCTCGACCACGTCGCGCTCGGCTGCGCTCTCACGCCCCGTCACCAGCCCCACCTTGCGGGGCAGGAAGGGCAGGGGGCGCTTGCGACCCGCGTCGAAGAGACCCTCCTGCTGGAGCATCCGCCCCAGCTGCTCGACCCGGGCGAGCAGGTCGCCCACCCCGACCGGGCGGATCTGCCGGGCGTCGAGCGAGAGGCTGCCCCGCTTGGTCCAGAAGCTGGCCTTGGCCTGCACGACCACCCGGGCCCCCTCCGCGAGCGGTGGCATGGCCCGCAGGGAGTTCATCGAGATGCTGACGTTGATCGACATGTCGACGTCGGCGTCGCGCAGGGTGAGGTAGGCCATGGTGCCGCGGGTGCTGAGCTGCACCACCTGGCCCTCCACCCACACGACCGACATCTTGTCGACGTAGTCGGCGATCTTGAGGCTGAGCATCCGCAGCGGCCACGGCTCCTCGGCGTTCGTGTCGGCCGCGCGCTCGGGGAGCGGTCGGCGGGCCGGTGGGGTGGTCACGGCTGCAGTATCCCGCGCCCCACCGCGTCAGGGGGTGAGGCCCGTGACGACACCGCCCCAGATACCGAGCTTGGCCGAGAGCGCGAAGCCGTCACCGTTCTGAAGGTACCAGTGGGCGAAGCTGCCGTAGGAGCTGCCGAAGCGCAGCACGACCTGCTTCGGGGACCAGGACGAGACGATGATGCCGATGCAGGTGGCCTTGCCGGCGACGCCGTACCCGGCTTCGAAGTTGTTGTCGGCGACGAAGTAGAGCTTGGTGCCGTAGACCGACCCGTTGGCGGTGTAGGTGCCGCACGAGGTCACGTCGTTGGCGGTGGCGGGTGGCGCGGCGCCGAAGCCGCTCCCGGTGATGGTGATCGTCGGGGAGGCGACGCCGGCGCCGCTGGCGCCGCTGAAGCTGACCCCGGTGATGCTGGGCTGGGTCGGCACGGCGGCGGTGCTCGTCGCCGTTCCGTTCGCGTTGCTCACGCCGGCGAAAGCAGCGGCGGCGACGCCGGCCGTGGCGGCGACCTGCCTGAGGTGGGTTCCGATGGACATGGCCTGACTCCTGACTACTGGGGGGGCCGGCCTGACGGTCGGTCATCACGAAGGAGGAGGCGAGTGAGCAGCCTGATACACGGCCTCGCCGGGCACCGGGGGGTGGAGCAGGGCAGTCAGCGGTCACGGCATACGTACGATGGAGGTATGCCTTCCTCCGAGCTCGCCAGCGACGCCTCCCCTGACGGCGGCACGCCCCCGGCCGCGGGCGCCCCCGCCAAGCGGGTGCTGCTCGCGGCGCCCCGCGGATACTGCGCCGGCGTCGACCGGGCCGTCGTCACGGTCGAGAAGGCGCTCGAGCTGTACGGTGCGCCCGTCTACGTGCGCAAGGAGATCGTGCACAACAAGCACGTCGTGACGACGCTGCAGAAGCGCGGCGCGATCTTCGTCGACGAGACCGACGAGGTGCCCCAGGGGGCGACGGTCGTCTTCAGTGCGCACGGGGTGGCGCCTGTGGTGCACGAAGAGGCCAGGCGGCTGAGCCTGAAGACGATCGACGCCACCTGTCCGCTCGTGACCAAGGTGCACCGCGAGGCCGTGCGGTTCGCCGACGAGGACTACGACATCCTGCTCATCGGCCACGAGGGTCACGAGGAGGTCGTCGGCACCAGCGGCGAGGCGCCCGAGCACATCACGATCGTCGACGGCCCCGACGACGTCGTCAACGTCGAGGTCCGTGACCCCGAGCGCGTCGTCTGGCTGTCGCAGACCACGCTGTCGGTGGACGAGACGATGGAGACCGTGCGCCGCCTGCGCGAGAAGTTCCCCCGGCTGCAGGACCCGCCCAGCGACGACATCTGCTACGCCACGCAGAACCGCCAGGTGGCCGTCAAGCAGATGGCCGCCCGCTGCGACCTGGTCATCGTGGTCGGGTCGCGCAACTCGTCCAACTCGGTGCGCCTCGTGGAGGTCGCGGTCGACCACGGCGCGCAGGCCGGCCACCTCGTCGACTACGCCGACGAGATCGACGACACCTGGCTCGAGGGCGTGACGACGGTGGGCGTCACCTCGGGCGCGAGCGTGCCCGAGGTGCTGGTGCGCGACGTGCTGGCCCACCTCGCTGCCCTCGGCTACGGCGACGTCGAGACGATCACCTCTGCCGAGGAGTCGCTGATCTTCTCGCTGCCGGCCGAGCTCCGCCGGGACCTCAAGGCGGCGTCGGGGGCCGAGCCGGGAGAGCTGCGCCACGACCCTGGCGCGGCGAAGGACGTCGATTCGCTGAGATAGGGGCGGGGGAAAGGCGGCAGCGCATCGTGCCTCACCTGAAGGCGTATGCAGCCCCGCCGGGTGCTGTGCCCACATTGGGCTGCACCTGAAGGCGTATGCAGCCCCGCCGGTCAAGCGGGGTCAGGCGCCGGGCGCGCACCACCCTGCGCCGCCAGAAGGGCGTTCAGTCGCATCACGTCGTCGGGGAACCCGCGAGCCAGGGGGAGCGCCAGCCCGCGCTGGGCGAGGAGAACGAGGGGTCCCTCGACCTCGACGACCTGACGGAGGCGCCAGACCTCGTCGTCGCGGCCGTCGTCGGCCTCGATGCTGAGCGTGACCCGGGTGCAACCTCCGGGCTGGGGCTGCTCGACGACGATGCGCCCAGATTCGTCACGCAAGACCAGGGCGGCAGGTGCCGTGCGTCGGTGGACGGCACCGACCAGACCGCTGGGCACGAGGTCGACGGCGGCACCGTCCGACGACGGACGTGCGTCGGAGAGCCCGCCGCACCACTGCGGCCACCCACCGACGTCCCTGATGGCCGCCCACAGCGCCGCACGGTCGACGCGCAGGAGGGCGGAGGACTCACGGTGCCAGGACATGTCTCAACCTAGCCAGTCGAGGCGGCCTGGGCGGAGTCGGGAGCTGCGGTGTCGTCGAACCGCAGGTCGGGCCGGGCCACGTCCGGCTCCAGGGACTCGAGCAGCTCGACGGCCGTGAGCGGGCGGCCCGCGGTCTCGACCGGCCTGAGCGTGGCCAGATCGTGGTCGACCAGCCCGAGCTCGTGCATCCGCCGGGCGGAGACCAGCACCCGTGACTCCAGCGAGCCGATGAAGCCGTTGTAGGCCTCGACGGACCGCTGCAGCGACGCGCCCATGCGGCTCGCGTGCTGGCCCAGGCTGCCGAGTCGCTCGTAGAGCTCGCGCCCGACGGCCAGCAGCTCGCGGGCGTTGCCGGCGAGCGCGTCCTGCTGCCAGGTGAAGGCGACCGTGCGCAGCAGGGCGAGGAGCGTGCCGGGAGAGGCGAGCACGACCCGACGTCGCATCGCGTGCTCGTGCAGGTCGGGGTCGCTCGCGAGGGCTGCCGTGAGGAAGGCCTCGCCCGGCACGAAGCAGACCACCATCTCGGGGGTGACGGGCAATGCCGTCCAGTAGGCCTTGGCCGCGAGGCCGTCGACGTGGCTGCGCAGAGCCCTCGCGTGCCCCGCAAGATGGTGGCTGCGCTCCTGCGCGGTCAGCCCCTCGGCCTGCGCGGCGAGGAAGGACGACATGGGCGCCTTGGCGTCGATCACGAGGTCCTTGCCCCCGGGCAGGTGCACCACGACGTCGGGGCGCACCCCGCGCCCGTCGGCGGAGGTGCCCGACACCTGCTCGTCCACGTCGCACCGCGCGAGCATCCCTGCGTGCTCGAGCACCCGCCGCAGCTGGACCTCACCCCAGGAGCCGCGCACCGACGACGAGTTGAGCGACCCGACGAGCGACGCGGTCTGGGTGCGCAGCTCGGTCGTCGACGCCGTGACCCGGGTGAGCTCGCTGGCCACGCGGGCGAACTGGTCGCCGCGGTCGCGCTCGAGGTCGTGCACCTGCCGGGCCACCTGCTCGAGGCTGTGCCGCAGTGGCGCGATCATCTGCGCGGTCTCGGAGCCCTCGCTGAGCGTCGCCTCGAGGTCGACCACGCGCTCACGCAGCACGTCGCGCTCAGCCGAGGCGGCGGCGAGCGGCGCGGCATACGTGCTCTGGTAGTGCCCGCGGGAGAACAGGGTGGCGAGGACCGCCCCCACCATGAGGGCGATCGTGGCGACCAGCCAGAGCAGGGGGGTCGAGGTCATGGTCAGAGCGTGGCACGAGGCACTGACAGACCCCGGGAGGACGACGCGGTGATAGACGTATGCCTGTGACCGACACCGAGTACGACGCAGCGATCGCCCTCACCGACACCGACCTGTCGGGCACCTACGCCGGCGCCTTCGGCGACGGGTGGAGGATCGGGAACGCGGTCAACGGGGGTGTGGTCATGGCCGTCGCGACGGCCGCGATGCAGCGTCGGGTCGTCGCCGACGGCATCGAGGGCCACCGCGACCCCGTCGCCTTCAGCGGCTACTTCCTGACCGCGTCGCAGCCGGGCCCGCTCACGGCGAGCACCGAGGTGCTGCGATCCGGGCGCAGCCTGACCACCGGGCAGGTGTCGCTCACCCAGCTGGGTCCTGACGGTCGGCCGGTCGAGCGGATGCGGGCCCTGCTCAGTCTCGGCGCCCTCGTGGCCGGGGCCAGTCCGCTGCGTCAGCCCGACCCGCCGTCGATGCCGGCGCCCGAGGGCTGCGTGGCCAGCACCGAGGCACCGCCCAGCTTTCTCAACGACTCCAGCCTGCTCGAGCGGCTCGACCTGCGGCTCGACCCGGCCTGCGTCGGGTGGGCGCTCGGCCAGCCATCGGGGCAGGGCGAGATGCGGGCCTGGTTGCGCATGGTCGACGGTCGCGAGCCCGACGCCGTGATGCTGCTGCTCGCCCTCGACAGCCTTCCGCCGGTCGCCTTCGACCTCGGCATCCCCGGCTGGGCGCCGACCCTCGAGTTCACCGCGCACGTGCACGCGCGCCCGGCCCCGGGGTGGCTGCGACTGCAGGTCACCAGCCACGTGCTGGCCGGCTCGATGATGGAGGAGGACGCCCGCGTCTGGGACAGCACCGGCGCGCTGGTCGCGCAGTCGCGCCAGCTGTGTGGGGTGCGTCTGCCGCCGGGCTGGTCGCCGACCGCCTGAGCGGGGACGGACGAAGGGCCGGTACGACGCGTCGTATCGGCCCTCCGGTCGTCGACTCGCCTCAGCCGGCGAGCGACTGCAGGGTCGAGCCGAGCCGCGGCAGAGCCGTGCTGACGTGGCCCTTGGCCTTGGGGCGGATCATGCCGTAGGCCCTGGCCACGGCTGCGTGGTCGGGGTTGGACGCGCGCGCGTCGGTGACCGACAGCAGCGACTCGGTGACCTCGGCCTCGCGGGAGACGAGCCGGGCGCTGAAGTCGCCCTGGCCGTCTTCCCAGTAGGGCTCGAGGGCGGTCAGGAAGTCGGGCGGCATCCGGCCGACGGCCTTCTTGACCAGCGTGGAGTCGATCTTGCGAGCGGCACCGTAGGCGGTCTTGATGGCCGCGCCACCGAGACCGGACTTGGAGGCGACCTCGGCGTCGACGACCTGCGTGAGGGCGTCGACGGCGGCCGGGCGGCGATCGGGGGTGAGGAGGGTCTCGGAGAGGGTCGGCATGGGCGAAAGGCTAGTGGGCACAAGGGGCCCCGAGAGACCGGTGTCCGGAAGGCCGCCGATGTCACAGGCGGGTACAGCCTCGGGGGGCATCGCCGACGACAGGCGGGTGTCCGAGGTGGGCGCTTCATACGCCTAAACTCTTGTCCTCGTGGCCCTCTCGATCGGAATCGTCGGACTGCCCAACGTGGGCAAGTCCACCCTCTTCAACGCCCTCACGAAGAACAACGTGCTCGCAGCGAACTACCCGTTCGCGACGATCGAGCCGAATGTCGGGGTCGTTCCCCTGCCGGACGACCGGCTCGAGGCGCTCGCGACGGTCTTCAGCAGCGAGAAGCTGCTGCCCGCGACGGTGTCCTTCGTCGACATCGCCGGGATCGTGCGCGGCGCCTCGGTGGGGGAGGGGTTGGGCAACAAGTTCCTCGCCACCATCCGCGAGGCCGATGCGATCTGCCAGGTCGTGCGGGTCTTCGAGGACGGTGACGTCGTGCACGTCGACGGCAAGGTGAGCCCCGCCGGCGACATCGAGACGATCAACACCGAGCTCGTGCTCGCCGACCTGCAGACCCTCGAGAAGGCGATGCCGCGTCTCGAGAAGGAGGCCCGCACCGTCAAGGAGAAGCGTCCCGCGCTCGACAACGCGCTCGCTGCGCAGAAGGTCCTCGAGGCAGGCGACACCCTGTATGCCGCGGGCACGGCCGCCGGGGTCGACCTCGACGAGGCGAAGGCGCTGGGCCTGCTGACGACCAAGCCCTTCATCTACGTCTTCAACCTCGACGAGGACCAGCTCACCGACGACGCGTTGAAGACCCAGCTGGCCGCGTCGGTCTCGCCCGCCGACTCGGTCTTCCTCAACGCCAAGCTCGAGATGGACCTCATGGACATGGAGCCTGACGAGGCGCTCGAGATGCTCGAGGGCTTCGGCGCGACCGAGTCGGGCATGGCCCAGCTCGCGCGCGTCGGCTTCCACACGCTGGGACTGCAGACCTACCTGACGGCCGGGCCCAAGGAGTCGCGGGCGTGGACGATCGGGCAGGGGTGGACCGCGCCGATGGCCGCCGGGGTCATTCACACCGACTTCCAGCGCGGCTTCATCAAGGCTGAGATCGTCTCCTTCGAGGACCTGGTCGAGGCGGGGTCGATGGCCGCGGCGAAGGCGGCGGGCAAGGTGCGCATCGAGGGCAAGGACTACGTCATGGTCGACGGCGACGTGGTGGAGTTCCGCTTCAACGTGTAAACCCGCAGGTCAGAGGCGGTTTTGCCCTCATCTGCCCTCACGGTGCCCTCAGCAGCGGCGACGACTCGGGAAACGTCGCCGGGCGGGGCCCAGCTGACACTGCGTTCCCGCGCCGGCGAGTGGGAGGGCAAGCGCTACGGTCTGCGCCCCCGGCGTGATCCTTCGACGGCCACACCGATTTCCCGTTCAGCGACGTCCACCGACTCCTCGGCCGAGAGCCAGGACACCTGGTAGACCCGGCGACCGTTGTCATCGTATTCAACCCACTGGCGCTGGCCCCACTCCTGAAGCGCTAAGTCGAGCTGGTCGCCTTGAATCACCCAGTCATCGAACTCGCCATGCAGGACACGGATGACTGACGCCGTCTGCAATGGCCTTCCCCAGCGCCGCCACCACAGGATCCCGCTCAGCCGACGCCAGTAGACGACGGACTCGATGACGACATGCCCCGCGGGCTCATCGGTTCCCGGCGCACTCAGCACGCCCACGCGACCGTCGTACTCGTGCACCGGGTGGTCGGGCTCGACGCCGGTGGGAAGCCGTGGCATAGGCCAAGTCTGCCGGTCGACGGGCCGCCGGAAGCCGTGGGTCTCAGGCTTGGTGGACCTCGGGTTGCGCTGCGGCCGTCGAACCGGACTCGAGGACCTCGGCGACGAGGCGGGCCGAGGCGTCGCGGACGCGGTCCTCCGCGGACGGCCAGAGGTGGGCGTAGGTGGTCAGGGTGGTGGTCGACTTGGCGTGGCCGAGGGCGCGCTGGACGGCGACGACGTCGCATCCGGAGGCGATGAGGCCGGAGGCGTAGAAGTGCCGCAGGTCGTGCAGCCGTACGCCCTCGACGCCCGCCCGGATCAGAGTCGTTCGCCATCGGTAGCCGACGGTGTTCTGGTGGGGTGGTTGGTGGTCGACGCCGGCGAAGAGCCAGGGGCACCACAGGCCCTGCTCGACGTGTTGGGCGAGCATCTCGACGAGGGCGTCGGGGATGTGCACGGTGCGCTCGGAGTTGTACTTCGGCAGGCGGATGTCGAGGCCGCCACCGGTGCGGCGCTGGACCTGCCGGCTGACCTGCAGCTGGCGCCGCAGGAAGTCGACGTCGTCGACCCGCAGCGCGGCGGCCTCCCCGAGGCGGAGGCCAGCGAACGCGCACAAGCCGACGAAGGCGCGGAATCGGGGGTCGGAGGCGTCGAGGATGCACCGTACGACGTCCGGGGTCGGGATGGTCATCGCGGCCTCGCGCTTGCGCAGGCGGGGGAGCCGGACGGAGGTGGTGGGGTCGGTGGCGATGAGGCCGTCGCGCACGGCGGCGCGGAAGACCGAGCGCACGTTGACGAAGCGGGTCTTGATCGTGCCGGGCGCCAGGGAGCGGGGTCGCACCTGGGTGGGCACGGTCATCGACTTGACCCACGCCTCGATGTGGCTGGGCCGGACCCGGCGCAGGTCGACCTCGGCGAAGGTGGTCGAGCGGGCGGCGAGCGACATGGCCGCCCGGGTGCCGTCGGTCCAGACCTGGTCGCGCTCCCACGCCTCGAAGTAGCGGATGAAGGAGACCTTTCCGGCCTCGGGGTCGATCCACCGGCCGCGGTCGAGGGCGTCGAGCTGCTGGCGCCACCAGCGGACGGCGTCGACCTGCCGGGCGAACGCCTGCTCGTGCTGACGGCCGGTCTCGGGGTGGCGGTAGCGCGCGCGCCAGGCGTCGCCGCGCCGGCTGACCCCCTCAGGCATCGTTGTGCCGGTGGTGCTGCGTGGTGGCGACCATGGCGTTCCTCTCCAGGTTTGCCACCGTAGCTCTGCGCGGGGACAGGCGTCGAGGGCCACTGGTGGCCTGCTGCGGACGGTCGTGACTGCTACTGGTCCGTCGGGCAAGTGCGCGATGTGGTGTCCACCGGCGACGATCCGGCGACATTCGGTGCTGACAGGCCCAATTCACGAGTGTCGCAAGGAGATCGTCGCCATGACCAGGACCACCGAGAGCCAGGAGCAGCTGGGGCTGTGGGACAGCACCACGCGACCGAGCGAGAGCAAGGGACAGGTGCGGTCGGCGCCGGACCTGCCGACTCAGCGTCCGACGAAACACGTGGAGTACCAGGAGCTCTGGGACATCGACGACCTCGCCGCCTACCTCAGGGTGCCGAAGCAGACGATCTACTCGTGGCGCACGACGGGGTACGGCCCGAAGGGGATCCGGGTCGGCAAGCACCTGCGCTGGCGGGCGGCGACCGTCATCACCTGGACCCTCGGGCTGGAACAGGGGCAGTGACGCGAGACCGCCCGCGCTCACCCTGGCCGTGCCCCCGTTGTGGCCGACTGGTGGTGGAGCCGTGGCCGCCTCGAGCGGGGCGACCCAAGCGCTGGTGTTCGGCCGCGTGCCGGCGGGCAGCCTCGGAGGAGCGTCGTGCCGCGGAGAACGGTGCCATCAGCATCCGCTACCTCAGCCCCGTCGTCTCCATCGAGGCGCACGTCGACGCCGTGCTCGACTCTCCGGCCGCCTGCCGTCGCGTGCTGCGCGAGTTGGTTGACCGGGCCGCCCGCGGCGACCTCGACGATGCGCGGTGGCGCAGCGTTGTCGTAGACCTCGAGCACATTCGGCAGTCGGGCGATCGGTATCCGCGCGGGTCGTACCCGGTCCGCCGCTGACCCCGCCACCTCCACCGTGGCGTGGCGTCCGCGCGTTGCGCCGGGCCTCCGCTGTCTAAGGCCCGACCTTGATCCTCACCCCTTCTAGTCCGGTCATAGCAGTTGCTATAGTTGGGTCATGGTGGAGGACTTGGCCGAGGTCGCGCGTCGTACCGATGAGGTCACGCGTCACGCGCGCGCTGAGCTGGTGCGAGCGGTTCGGCGGGCTGCGTCAGAGGGGATGACCCAGAACCAGATCGCCCAACAGGTCGGACGCAGCCAGCCCGAGGTCTCCCGGCTCTTGCGATTTCATGGGACGTCCCCGTTGGCGCGGCGCCTGCGAGGCAACGCTAGCCGGGTGCGCCAGATCGTGGCCGAGGCCGGCGGTGGGCGGGTGAGGGTGTTCGGCTCCGTCGCCACCGGCCAGGATCGCCCCGACTCGGACGTGGACCTGTTGTTCACCATGGGTCAGCCCCTGAGCTTGATGGAGCTCGGACGGCTCGAGCAGCGGCTTGTGGAGGCCATCGGCGCCCCGGTCGACCTCGTCCCGGATGCCGGGCTCCGCCCCGATCTGAGGGAGCGAGTGCTGGCGGAGGCTGTCGACCTGTGAGCCGTTCGGAGCAGGAGCTTCTGCGCGAGGCTCTCGTCCACTTCGAGTTGATGCTCGAGCACGCCCACGGCGATGTCACGGACCAGCTGGTCGTGGACGCCGTCTGCATGCGGTTGTCCGCGGGTGTCGAGGTGCTCAACCGCCTCGAGCCCTCCGTACGGGACGACATGTTCGGCGACAGCTGGCCCCTCATGTGGGGTATGCGCAACCGGATTGCCCACGGCTATCTCCTGGTCGAGCCCACGATCATCCGCCAGACCTTGGCCACGGACATCCCAGCGATCCTGGCGCAGATCCACCGCACTCTCTCGGAGGGACTGAGCTGAGCGAGGGGCCCTGGACTCCCCGAGGAGGGCCAGCAATCGGTGGTCCCACTTGATTTCGTCCGTCAAAACCTCACCGGCAATGCATGAGGTGTGTGGCACATGGGCTTTGGCTCTCTCGGGGGGTACGAAGCTGTCGTCTCGAGTCAGGGGAGCAGGCGCCGTGCGTGTGGACGGTGTCGGTCTCCGGAGGTGACGGCGGGGCGCCTCGAGTGAGAGAGGAGGCTCGGTGGTCGAGCGATGGACGTCAGGGCAGGGAGGGGTCCGGGTGGGCGTCGGTGAACTCGTCGGCGGCGTCCTGGTCGATGAGCTGTTCGTCGAGGAGCCATTGGACGGCGCGGCGCTGGGCCCCGACGTCTTGGAAGGTGTGCCAGGTCGCGATGAGTTCGGGGTCGCGCTGGTGGTCAGCGTGGGGCTGCGCGATCCGCAGCTCGCCCACATCGAGAACGCGCTGAGTTCCCGACTGTGAACCGCGTTTACTCACGCCACCGTTTCAGTCTCCCGACTCTTGCCACCGGGGTGTGTCACCTGGTAGGCCAAAGTAAAGGGGCTCCGGAATGATGCGGAAGACCGCAGCGTCGATCGCCGCAGGAAGGCCAGCCACGTCCCCCGCGACCCTGACCTCCACCCGTGGCCCGGTGGACGACGCCCCGGTCAGCCGCCCGAGATCGGCGACACCGGGCTGCGGGGCGTACTCGACGGGGGTCGCGTTGCGCAGCACCCGGACCATCGCCCGCATCTGTGCCAGCGTGCGCGACGCCTCCACCTCGATCACCTTCAACGCCTCGAGTGGTGACGTCGGATGGGTGGCCGCGAGCGCGCGGCCTGCCTGGGCTGGACGGCGATGGCCGAGACGTGGTAGGCCACCGTGTCGTGCAGCCCGCGCGCCAGCAGCACCCGCTCCTGCGACTTCACCTGCTCCAGCCACCGCTCCCCGGCGTCGTGCTGAGAGCGCACGGCCCAGCCCAGGGCGAAGGCGGATACCAGGACCCCGAACCTACCGATCGCGGCGGCGACGCCGGTCGAGCTGCCGACGAGCGCCAAGGTCGCGGGGACCAGGACGATGGCCAGACCCGCCGCCGCCTCGCGCCCAGAACCCCACCGGAAGAGGGCGTAGGGCAGCAGGATAACGTAGAGCATCGTGTGGCCGTCGAGCGCCGCTGCGTCGCCGACGATCAGCCCGATGTCGACGACCGCGACGACACCGAACGCCATCGCGACCACGGCGAGCGGGTGGGTACGACGCCACAGCAGCAGCGGCGCCAGCCCGACCGTCACCACCAGCAACAACACCGGCTGCGGGAGGTCGTCACGCAGAGCAGCCTCCAGCCCGCCGCAGACCACCACAAAGACCACCAACGCCCAGTCCCGCCAGACCCCGACCGGTGGCGCCGAAGACCGCGGTTCCTCCAGGAGGGAACGGAGTGGAACTGCTCACCCCCTCAGGGTAGGGAAGCGGCACCGCCCAGGGACCGGCCGAAAGTTCGACCCGACCCCGGCGGCTCCCCACCCTGAGGCGTGTGTCGTGGGTGACAGCGACTCCCTACTCGGGCGTGGGAGGCTGGGGCGATGGAGATCACTCACGTCGAAGACGACGGCCAGGCAAGCGGAGAGTTCGTCCCCGGCGACGAGGGCGGCCGCAACCTGTGGCTGGAGCTGTCGGAACCCGTCACCGACGGTGCCCTCGTGCTACTGCTGACGAAGCGTCTGAACACCGGTCACCAGATGCGCGTCCTCCCGTCAGGGCCGGCCAGCGTGGGCCGCCTCGTCGTGGAGGACGTGTCACCGCAGGACGACCAACGGGTGCTGACGGAGGTCCGCGAGTTCCTCGTCGTACTCGGGCACCTCCCGACGCCACCCAGGTAGCTCGACCGGGCTACCTCGCCAGGTGGTCGGCGATCGCCGCCAGCCCCGCGCCGAACACGCCGTCACCGAAGAGCGCCATCAGCAGGTCCTCGTCGGCCCCCTCGGAGTCGAACTCGGCGAACCACTCGGCGAACGTCTCGCCCGTGCTGGTTACCGGTGACAGGTGCATGGTCGACGCGTAGCGCCGGACGGCGAAGGGGCTGTCGATGATCGCGTACGTGAGCCGATGGGCCTCGGCGTCGAGCGCGAGCAGGCGCTCGGTGACGACCCCGCCGTCGGTCGTGATGAGCCGCCGCACGGGGTCGACGGCTCCCTCCTCACCGGAGTCGAGGGAGCCCGACGCCATGTTGGGGTGCCAGGTCGGGAGTCCGTCGAGGAGCCGGACCACCTCCGACATCGTGTCGATCGGGGGGATGGCGGAGCGGTAGGGCTGCGGCACGAGATCTCCTTGCTCGGGAAACAAAGGGTCATGTGGTGGGGCAGTCGCTCGAGGTCGCCCAGCCCGTCAGCGCGACGATGCGGCACACGAGCACACGGTGGAACAGCTTGTCGGCGTACTGCGACACCGTGCGCGACAGCCGGTCGGCGAGGTCGTCGACCACCGCGGCCGGTGGGTCCGGCACGTGCCGCAGCTCGGCGCGCACCCACCACAGCCGCGACCAGTCCTCCACCTCCCAGTGCTCGACGAGCAGCGACCCGCGCGGGTCGGCGTCGAGGTTGTCCTCGCGCCGCAGCCGGCTCGGCGACTTGGGCTTGACGGTGTCGATCGGCACGCCGAGGAAGCCGTCGTCGGTCACGGCGAAGACGACGGGCTGCGGGTCGGGCCCCCGCCGGGGGTGCAGCGTGACGAGCACCCCGTGGACCTCGGCGGCGAGACGGGCGCGCGCCTGCTCCTCACCCAACCTCATGACGCCGTACGGCGGTCGCGGGTCGCCACCTCAGACCGCGTTGACCTTGGGCATGATCTCCGCGGTGAGGCGCTTGAGGTCGTCGAGGGTCTTGCTCGTGGGCACGTCGCGGAACGGCGGCCGCAGCAGCGGCATCGTCATGCGGGCCTCCTGGTAGCGCTTGAGGATGTCCTCATCCCGAAGGGGAACTGCATCGCGGCCCGGTCGGAGGCCTTCGGCACGTGATGCGGTCGAGGGTCGTCGACACCGAGTCGAAGTCGAGGTCGTCGGCCAGGGCGGTGAGGTCCACACGCGGCTACTAGAGACTTCCCTGCAGGACCGGTGTCTGGCCAGACTCGGTCTAGGTGATCGGCGGGCGGCTCTCTTTGCGGCTGCCCACTAGCGGTATCGGTGTGGCTCACCTTCGGTCTGCAGCCCGCCGGTCACTGTGACGAGGCGTGGCTCAAGAAGGGACTGCCCTGCTCGTAGTAGCACTGCCCACCTCGCCGTCCCCTCATCGGCACGAGTGTTAGGCAGGAGCAGCACATGGAACACACGGATCACACGAAGGACACAGGACCCGTCGTCATCGGCGTCGACCCGCACAAGCTGTCCGCGACGATCGAGGTCGTCGACGGACAGGAGCGTCTGCTCGGTTCGGGTCGGTTCACGACCGACGCGGCGGGCTACGCCGCGATGCGCAGGTACGTCAAGGCGTGGCCTCATCGGGTGTGGGCGGTCGAGGGCGCGAACGGCGCCGGTCGCCCGCTGGCCCAGCGGCTGCTCGAGGACGGGGACGACGTTGTCGACGTCCCGGCCAAGCTCGCGGCCCGGGTGCGGCTGTTCGACACCGGCCACAACCGCAAGACCGACGCCCTCGACGCGCACTCGATCGCGGTGGTCGCCGTCCGCACCGAGGGGCTGCGGGTCCTGCAGGTCGACGGGGAGCTCGAGGCGCTGCGGATGCTCGCCGACCGGCGTGAGGCCCTGACCCGCAGGCGGGTGGAGACCGTCAACCGGCTGCAGGCGTTGTTGGCTGAACTCCTTCCGGGACAGGCGAAACGTGACCTGTCCACCGCCCAGGCCAAGGCCATGCTGGCCGGTGTCCGCCCCCGCGACATCGCCGGCCGGACCCGTCGGCGGATCGCCGTGGAGGAGCTGGCCGAGCTGGTCGCGGTCGAGGTCAAGATGAAGAAGGCCTCCGCCGAGCTTAAGGCGATCGTCGTGGCCCGCAGGTCACGCTTGATGGACATCTATGGCGTCGGGCCGGTGGTCGCCGCCCGGGTCCTGGCCGACGTCGGTGACGTGACCCGGTTCGCCGACCGCAACCGGTTCGCGTCGTGGACCGGGACGGCGCCGCTGGACGCGTCGTCCGGGGAGCAGAACCGCCACCGGCTCTCCCGCGCGGGGAACCGGCGGATGAACCACATGATCCACATCGCCGCGGTCACCCAGCTGCGCCAGGACACCGACGGTAGGTCCTACTACCGGCGCAAGCGCACCGAGGGCAAGAAGCCGCTCGAGGCGCTGAGGTGCCTCAAACGCCGGATCTCCGACGCCATCTATCGCCAGCTCCTCGCCGACGCCGAACGCGACGCCGAACGTGAGGCTGACGCGGGTCCGGGAGGGCACTGCGGGGCGTCTCAAGAATCCAGCGCGGTCGACCTACCCCCGCACATCGACACTTCGGATCAGCCACTTCCCGGACCCGCAGCACCGACGCTACGCCCGGCCCTAGCTCCACGGAAGACCCACCAGCGGGCCCTCGTCACGACCCCTTGACAACAGAAGGGAGCCGAAGTGGGACGGCCGCACTCGCGGCTACTAGGACGCTGCTGAATAAGGCGTGTCGTCCTGGTCGCGCTGGTCGGGGGTTGGGATCATGTGTGGATGCAGGGTCGTCCGCTGGATGCGCGTGAGCTGTTGGATGCTGAGTCGGTCGCGGGGCATCTGATCGACAAGGGCAGTGTGTTCGGGTTGTTGGCGCAGCAGCGGCGGGTGTTGTTCCCGGAGGTGATGTTCGCTGATCTGTTCCCGACCCGGTTGGGTCGCCCGTCGGTGCCGGCGGATGTCGCGGCGTCGGTGATGGTGTTGCAGTCGTTGCATGGGCTCTCGGACCGGGAGGCGATGGCGGCGTTGCGTACGGATCTGCGGTGGAAGGTCGCGTGTGGCCTGCCGGTCGGGCATGGCGGGTTCGACCCGTCGACGTTGACGTACTGGCGGAAGCGGTTGGCGGGGAGCGCGGCGCCGCATCGGATCTTCGACGCGGTCAAGGTGGTGGTCGCCGAGACGGGGGTGTTGACGGGGAAGAACCGGCGGGCCCTGGACTCGACCGCGTTGGATGATGCGGTCGCGACGCAGGACACCGTGACGCAGCTGGTCGCGGTGATCCGTAAGGTCGTCCGGCAGGTCCCCGGCGCGGGCGAGGTCGTCGCGACGGTGTGCTGCGCGCATGACTACGACGACCCGGGTAAGCCCCAGATCGCCTGGGACGACCGCGAGGCGCGGGCGGTGCTGGTCGACGCGTTGGTGCGTGACGCCCTCGCGCTGCTGGAGGTCGTGTCCGGGTGGGACCTCGACGAGGTCGGCGCGGAGGCGGTCGCGTTGCTGGCGTTGATCGCGGGGCAGGACGTCGAACCTGCGCCCGGGTCGGACGGGACCGACGGCCGGTGGCGGATCGCGCGGAAGGTCGCCCCCGATCGGGTCATCAGCATCGTCGACCCCGAGGCCCGGCACATCCACAAGACGGTGCACCGGCGTCAGGACGGCTTCAAGGCGCACATCGCGGTCGAGCCCGAGACCGGGATCACGACCGCGTGCGAGCTGACCAAGGGCGCGGGCCCGCTCGCGCCGGACGGGGCGACCGGGATGCGGCTGATGGACGCGGACGACACCCTGCCCGCGGCGGCCGATCTCCCCGACGGGCAGGTCGTCGACGTCCTGGGGGACAGCGCCTACGCCACCGGTGACGCGCTGGAGAAGATCACCGCGGCGCGGCGGCGTCCGCTGGTCAAACCCGGCCCCCTCAAGCCCGCCGTCGAAGGCGGGTTCACCCAGGACGACTTCACCGTCGACGAGCAGGCCGGCACCGCGACCTGCCCCAACGGCCTGACCCGCCCCATCAGCAAGAGCCGGACCGTCACCTTCGGAATCGGGTGCGTCGGCTGTCCGCTGCGGGCCCGGTGCACCACCGCGAAGCGGGGCCGGATCCTGCAGCTGCACCGGCATCACACGCTGCTGCGCGAGCATCGTCAGCGCGCGAAGGACCCGGCCTGGCAAGCGGACTACCGCCAGCACCGACCGATGGTGGAACGCTCGATCTCGTGGCTCGTGGCCGGGAGGAACCGCCGGGTCCGCTACCGCGGCGTGCGGAAGAACAACGCCTGGCTCCATACCCGCAGCGCCGCCCTGAACCTACGCCGGCTGCTCAACCTCGGCCTGACCCGCACCGACGGAGCCTGGGTCCTGGCCTGAGCCCACGAACGAGGCAGAACCCCCCGTCCACCACCCCTGCAGGCCCCACACAGGCCCCGCACTCCCTCACACCAACCGGAACATCATTCTGGTCTCGCGAGGAACAAGCCCTCCGGGGTGCCCTGAGCGCCCCAGTCGGCACCCTGCCGTCCCCTGAATGACGACCGCGACCCACGAACGAGCCTTGTTCAGCAGGGTCCTAGAGACTTCCCTGCAGGACCGGTGTCTGGCCAGACTCGGTCTAGGTGATCGGCGGGCGGCTCTCTTTGCGGCTGCCCACTAGCGGTATCGGTGTGGCTCACCTTCGGTCTGCAGCCCGCCGGTCACTGTGACGAGGCGTGGCTCAAGAAGGGACTGCCCTGCTCGTAGTAGCACTGCCCACCTCGCCGTCCCCTCATCGGCACGAGTGTTAGGCAGGAGCAGCACATGGAACACACGGATCACACGAAGGACACAGGACCCGTCGTCATCGGCGTCGACCCGCACAAGCTGTCCGCGACGATCGAGGTCGTCGACGGACAGGAGCGTCTGCTCGGTTCGGGTCGGTTCACGACCGACGCGGCGGGCTACGCCGCGATGCGCAGGTACGTCAAGGCGTGGCCTCATCGGGTGTGGGCGGTCGAGGGCGCGAACGGCGCCGGTCGCCCGCTGGCCCAGCGGCTGCTCGAGGACGGGGACGACGTTGTCGACGTCCCGGCCAAGCTCGCGGCCCGGGTGCGGCTGTTCGACACCGGCCACAACCGCAAGACCGACGCCCTCGACGCGCACTCGATCGCGGTGGTCGCCGTCCGCACCGAGGGGCTGCGGGTCCTGCAGGTCGACGGGGAGCTCGAGGCGCTGCGGATGCTCGCCGACCGGCGTGAGGCCCTGACCCGCAGGCGGGTGGAGACCGTCAACCGGCTGCAGGCGTTGTTGGCTGAACTCCTTCCGGGACAGGCGAAACGTGACCTGTCCACCGCCCAGGCCAAGGCCATGCTGGCCGGTGTCCGCCCCCGCGACATCGCCGGCCGGACCCGTCGGCGGATCGCCGTGGAGGAGCTGGCCGAGCTGGTCGCGGTCGAGGTCAAGATGAAGAAGGCCTCCGCCGAGCTTAAGGCGATCGTCGTGGCCCGCAGGTCACGCTTGATGGACATCTATGGCGTCGGGCCGGTGGTCGCCGCCCGGGTCCTGGCCGACGTCGGTGACGTGACCCGGTTCGCCGACCGCAACCGGTTCGCGTCGTGGACCGGGACGGCGCCGCTGGACGCGTCGTCCGGGGAGCAGAACCGCCACCGGCTCTCCCGCGCGGGGAACCGGCGGATGAACCACATGATCCACATCGCCGCGGTCACCCAGCTGCGCCAGGACACCGACGGTAGGTCCTACTACCGGCGCAAGCGCACCGAGGGCAAGAAGCCGCTCGAGGCGCTGAGGTGCCTCAAACGCCGGATCTCCGACGCCATCTATCGCCAGCTCCTCGCCGACGCCGAACGCGACGCCGAACGTGAGGCTGACGCGGGTCCGGGAGGGCACTGCGGGGCGTCTCAAGAATCCAGCGCGGCCGACCTACCCCCGCACATCGACACTTCGGATCAGCCACTTCCCGGACCCGCAGCACCGACGCTACGCCCGGCCCTAGCTCCACGGAAGACCCACCAGCGGGCCCTCGTCACGACCCCTTGACAACAGAAGGGAGCCGAAGTGGGACGGCCGCACTCGCGGCGAAGTGGGACGGCCGCACTCGCGGCGAAGTGGGACGGCCGCACTCGCGGCGATAGGACGCATGTTCCCTTGCTCGATGCCAAAGCCCTACCGGCCGGTGCCGACGGATCGGCAGACACCCCAACGTGGGTAGACATCTTGCCCTCGTTCGGTCGTTCGACGATGGAGACTCCCCCGGGCGCGGTCACGCGGGACCGGCTCGGGCCCACCCAACGCCGCCAATGTCGGACTGGTCGCACATTGTCGAGCCATGGTTGCGCGCCTCTCAGGGAACCGGAAGGAAGCATTTCGCGGTTGCCGTGTCCTGGGGCTCAACACGGCTCTACGCTGCTGCCACACTCCCTAGGTTCCAACGCCGTGCCTCAGCGGCGGGCTCGAGGGAGTGCTCGTTCGTCATCGACATCAGGAGCACAATATGGCAGGTTTTGCGGTTTTCCCGCGCCGTTTGGGCGTGGTCGCCGTGGGGGCGTTGGTCGTCACGGGCCTCGCGTCGTGGCCGGTGGCGACAGCCGCCGGTGGTGCCGCCTCAGGTGGTGCGGCTGCGGTGGTGTCGGTGTCGAGTGCGGTGCAGGTGGGCGTTTCGACGCCGACGGCCAGCCTGAGTAGGGCCACCCTGGTCACCAGGCGGCAGCTGCCGGTGCTGGGACGCCCGACGACATCGACCAATGCCCACACTCTCACGACGCTCACGTCCCCTCAGGTGGCGTCTGCAGCGACAGCACGCTCGACCTTGCTCCACAGCTTTGACGGTGTTAGTGCGCTGGAGAACAAGGCCGCGGCGGGCTTTGACCTCGAGCCGCCGGACGAAGGACTGGGCGCCGGGAACGGCTTCGTCGTGAACTTCGTCAACGTCACCGGCCAGATCCAGGACACCTCGGGAGCGGTGCTGGTGAAGCCGTTCTATCTCAACACGTTCTTTAAGGAGCCGGCGACCGCGAACACCTCGGACCCTCGCATTTTCTACGACAGCAGCAGCGGTCGGTGGATCGCGAGCATCCTGGAGTACGCCTTCGACAGCAAGACCGGACTGATCAGCGAGAGTCACGTGGACGTGGCGACGAGCCGAACCAGCGACCCCCGTGGGCAGTTCCGGATCTTCCGGGTCGACACGACCAACCCCAACCACGCCGATTGCCCGTGCCTGGCGGACTACCCGATCCTGGGCGTCGACCAGGACAACGTCTACATCTCGACGAACGAGTTCGACAAGACGCTGACGCGGTTTAACGGCGCCCAGCTGTACGCCATCTCGAAGTCGCAGCTGGTGTCCGGAGCCTCCGCCCCGCGCCTGGTCTTCTACCAGAACCTGTCCGTCGCGGGTGTGCCCGGGTATCACGTCCAGCCGGCGAACAGCTACGGACCTGCCGGGGTCGAGTACCTCATGAGTTCCCTGGACCCGAACAACACCTTCGACAACCGGCTCGCCGTCTGGGCGCTGACCGACACCGGGGCTGTCACCCGCGGCGGTACCCCGGCCCTCTCGGTGCAGGTCATCTCGTCCGAGGCGTACGCGCTGCCCCCGAACGCGCAAACACCGCCCGGCATGTGCACCGGCAGCCTCTGCGGGAAGGCGGGAGCCCCGACCACGGGAGTCGTGGCCTCTGACTTCGACGCCATGCAGGAAGTGCAGTACATCAACGGCAACCTTGTCGGCGCTCTCAACACCGCAGTAAACGTGGCAGGGGACAGCGGGTCCCGCGCTGGGATCGCGTGGTTCGTCGTCCACCCACAGGTCACCGGTGGGGCCATCTCCAGCCAGACCCGGGTGACCCGGCAGGGCTACGTCGCCCAGTCCGGGGAATACCTGCTCTTTCCGCACCTGAACATGACCCCGAACGGGGCCATGGCCATGACCTTCGGATTCGGCGGACCAGCCACCTACCTGTCCGCGGGGTACGCCACCGCACCGGCCGGCAAACCGTTCGGCGCGATCCGCACGGCCGGCGCCGGGGTCACCACCGACAACGGCTTCACGGGGACCGCGAAGTTCGGCGGCGTCGGCAGATGGGGCGACTACTCCAACGGCCAGATCATCCCGGGCACCAACAACGTCTGGCTCGCGACCCAGTACATCCCCGGCAACGGGGACGGCAACGCCAACTGGGGCAACCGCATCTTCGAGCTGAACCTCGGCTAGGAGCGCGGTCAGGAGCACAAGACCCGGGGGGTCCGCACGCATGGCGCGTGCGGACCCTCTGGCAGGACGACTTCTTCCCACATGCTGACGGGAGGGGGCTCCGACGCGGTCGCCCGTTGGAGGCACCCGTGAGCGCCGAATGTGGGGTCCCCTCCCACAACCAGAGATAAGCACCCACCGGTGTTGGCGTCGGGCCGAGGGCGAGGAAGGTGGTGTGGGCGGCGCGGGCGTAGGCCAGGGCGTCGTGGGGGCGTCCGGCGCCGTCGTAGAGCAGGGCGATGTTCAAGCGCGGATCGTTCCCTCGAGCTCATAACCACGTTAGTCCAAACGCTTCGAGCACGGATGACGCCAGATGGGTCTCCGGGCGCGCCCATCTCGCGGCGGAAGGACACGGCCGCCTACGCGGCGGAAGGATGCTGCCGCTCCCGCGTCGGGTGGATGTCATTTACCCGGTGCGGAGCTTGTCTCCGTGCTCACCGAGAGGCTGTGCGTGGGTCCCGAAGACGAGGAGTTGGCCATACGTGGTGTCGCCGGTGGTGAACTCGAAGGCTTGGTCTCCGGTGGGTGTGCGGCCCAGGGGGATGGGGATGGAGGGCCGGCCCGGGGCAGGGAGGTACTCGACGCGGGTGACGTCGGCGGCGGCCAGGCCCGAGACGGTGATGCCGCGATCGGTGAAGTCGACGGAGTAGTTGACGGGGTAGAGGGGTCCTGCAGTGCCGCAGCTGGCCGTCGGGTAGCAGGTGGGCCATGCTGCGGTGACCTGGGCTACGGCGGCGGCAGCGCTGCTCGGTGTCACGGCAAGGGTGGCGCGGGAGGGGACGGGGAGAACGAGGAACCCGATCAGCGCTGTTGTCAGGGTTACGGCGACGAGCCGTGGCCGGGTGCGCAGCCATCGATGCGGCACGGACGCGGATGCCGGCAGGGGCAGTCGCAGGTCGCTCATCGCGAGCAGGGCGCTCGTGCAGAGCATGCAGGCGGCGAGGGCCCGCAGGTTGTCGGCCAGATAGCCCGCGCCGGGGGTGGGCGTCCCCAGCGCCGCCACGATCGTGCCGGCGTTGATCGTCATGAGGATCAGCAGCAGGGCGCCGGCGATCCGCCGGGCCTGGCCAGTCGTCCCCAGCAGCAGGACGCCGGCGATGACGGTCCAGAACTGGTGATGGGTCCACGACACTGGAGAGGCGGCGACGGTGGCGCACCCCATGAGAATGACGGCCCGCTCCGCCTGACCGGCCTGTGTCAACTGCCGGGCCCGCCACAGCGCGACGATGACCAGACTCCCTACGAGTACGACCCACACCCCGGTGAGAGCCCCTGGC
This sequence comes from Dermatophilaceae bacterium Soc4.6, assembly GCA_039889245.1. NCBI lineage: Bacteria > Bacillati > Actinomycetota > Actinomycetes > Micrococcales > Dermatophilaceae > Dermatophilaceae bacterium Soc4.6. The sequence continues at coordinate 3,379,838 of JAZGVH010000002.1, forward strand.
GCCAGCCCGGCCCGCAGCAGCATGCCGTTGACGGACTGGTTGCCCAACGCGGTAAGGTCCATGACCCGGTCGCTGGCGAAGATGGCGGAAGTCCAGAACTGGGTGCTGTCACGCGGCATCACCAGCCACGCCAGACCCGTCGCGACCATGAACCCGGCCGTGGCGTTTGCCGCGGCCCGACGCTGGCCCGTCACGGCCAAGTAGAGGATGAACAGCAGCGGCGTCAGCTTGACCGCGGCGGCCACCCCCGTCAGGGCTCCGTGCCATCGGGAGCCGGTCGCCCCCAGTCCGTCAGCCAGGACCGCGGCCACGATGAACAGGCTCACCTGACCGAAGTGGATGTCGCTTTGCCCCGGGGCTGACGCCAGCACCCCCACCGCGACCAGCCATGACGTTGTCAACCGACGGGACGGCGCCACGTGGAGCGCGCGACCCGCTACCAGCCGGCCGACACCCACGATCGTCAGCAGTGACAGGGCCGTCCACATCACGCCCGCCGCGCCGAATGGCAATCGTGCCAGCGGCGCCATCACGAGCGCCGCGAAGGGCGGGTAAGTGAAGGGATCACCGTTCTCTGCGTGGAAGTCGTACAGCGCCAGCCCGTGCTCGACCCAACGGGTGCCACCCCAGTAGACGTGTAGATCCGCGAGCTGGTCGTCAGCCGGACTGCGAAGAATGAGCCAGCACGACACTGACGCGGCCAAACCAAACGCTGCCACCGCGAGCCGTTGAACCGCCTTCCGGGTGAACAGCGACCCTCCGGCTTCCAGCGTCTTCGCGTCCCCGGGCACGGGACGAGTATGCCGCCCTCCACCGCCCGTCAGGCCATTTCAGGTGAACCTCCAGCGAGGCGAGCCGGACGGCACGTAGCTCGCCCGCGAAGCCTCGCGGTGCGACTGACTCCCGCATTCAGTTGCGCGCGCCGCGGCCCTATCGAGGACGCACGGTCATTCCGTGGACGGGATCTCGCCTCGCGGCGGAAGGGGACGGCCGCTGCGCGGCGGTGTGGGGCGGCCGCTCTCGCGGCGGAAGGACGCATGCACGTCGGGTCTTCGATGGATGTTCATGGTGTCGGTTCGCCGTTGTCTGGCTGATGAGTTATGGCTGTTACGCTAGGACGACCCTGACTTGGAAGGGTCGGCTACGTACCCGACTGACCTTCCAGCCGTCGTCGTCTGGAGATCACGATGGATCTGCTCAAGTACAAGTCAATGCTGGCAGCGGCGGGTGTCGCCACGCTGGCAGTCACCGCCAGTGTCGGCCCTGCGTTTGGTGCGACGTCAGACGTGAGCCCCCCGGGATCGAACGACTTCTCCTGCAAGCCGTCGGTCGCGCACCCCTACCCGGTGATCCTGGTGCCCGGCACCTACGAGACGATGGAGAAGAACTGGGCCGTCATGTCGCCGCAGCTGAAGAGCGCCGGCTACTGCGTGTTCTCTTTGAACTATGGCGTGGAATACACCGTGCCCGCGTCTGGGCCGATTGAGAAGTCCGCCGCGGAACTCGGCACCTTCGTTCAGAAGGTGCTCAGTGCGACGAAGACCAAGCAGGTGGAGGTGGTAGGGCACAGTCAAGGCGGCATGATGCCGCGGTATTACATTAAGTTCCTCGGCGGCACGAAAACGGTGCACGCCCTCATCGGCATCGCGCCCTCCAATCACGGAACGACACTGAAACCGAACCCATTGAGCTACGTACCCGGTGTCTCCACCGGTGGTGACGGTGCACCATCGACGGTGGCCGCCCCCGCGACGCTCACGGCACCGTCCACCGGTGACTTCAACGCGGCTGGGTCCGAGCAGGCGGCCGGCTCGGCCTTCCTCACCAAACTGAACGCAGGCGGTGACATCCAGGGGAGGGTGCTGTACACGACGATCGCAACCACCCACGACGAGATCGTGACGCCCTACACCAGTGAGGCGCTCGCCGGTCCGGCCACCCAGGTCACGAACGTCGTGATCCAGAACTTCTGCCCACTCGACCCGATCGAGCACGACCAGACACCGAACGATCCAATCGTGCAGCAACTCGTGCTCGCCGGACTGAACAACAACACTGGGCCGCTCTCGCCCACGTTCAGGCCGAACTGTTTGTAGCCGAACGCGCAGCAACTGCGCGCGGCACGAGCGAGCCACCGACGCGCCCCCCGCAACGAGCGCGTGCTCGACGCCACGTCAAACACCGGGTTACTCGGCGTGGCCGCACCCCCGGTTGAGTCGCGGGTCGTTTTGGTGCGGACCTATTGGAGCCAAGGGGGCTTTCGTAGCAGACTGCCCGCCCCGCGACGACGCGCTCGGTGGGACCTCTCAGCCATTGAGTTCGGTCCAAGCGGCCTGCACGAGCTGACCGTCTCCGGTGCGGGCACTGGAGCCAGCGACATGGTGGCCGGCTTGGTGCCCTTCACGAGCGGGTGCAGTGCACGGCAACCTTGGTCCCCACGAGGCCGTTTGGTCCTGATCCGGCCGCGCGCATCGACGGGCCAGGGGCCGACCGCCCGACCCTACATCGAGGTGTGTCTGTCTGGGCGGTGTGACGCAGGTGATGTCGGGCGTGACGAGGGGCGGGGGCGAGCGCCATGGCTGTCACGACGGTCTGGTTACGGCGAGGGGGCTCAGGTGCGTGGCCTGCGACCGTGGCGCCCGGGAGAGGTCTGAGCTGGGGTCAGAGGCACCGGAATCGACAACGAAGATCGCATCGCAGGAAGTATCTTGCCCACAAGATGCCCTCAGTAGCACGCCTAGACACCCTAATCGACCACAGTTGACCAGGAATAGAGAAGGCGCGTCTTCGCAGGTCAGAGCATGTTTATGCCGAATGACCCCGAGCTGCGGAAGAGGCTGTCAACGTTCCGCTTCAACGTGCAAACCCGCAGCTTAGAGGCGGTTTGGTCGTCTCCGGACAGGAGCGCCGGACCTCGTCCACGATTTAGGCCGGGGCGGAGCTGACGTGGCCTCCCGCGGCGAGTGACGGACTCCGCGAGGGCAAACGCTAGAGGCTGCGCCCCTGGCGCGATCCCTTGACGACCACACCGAGCTCCCGTTCAGCGACGTCCACCGACTCCTCGGCCGAGAGCCAAGAGACCTGGTAAGCCCGGCGTCCGTCGCCGTCAGCGCCTTCAAGCCACCGATGCTGGCCCCACTCCTGGACCGTTGACCCGAGCTCCTCGCCCTCGATGAGCCAGTCATCGACGTCGCCGTGGAGTGTGCGAGTGACTGCCGCCGTCGGCAAGGGTTCTCCCCAGCGCTGCCACCACAACATCCCGCCCAGCCGACGCCAATAGACGACAGACTCGACGAGTACATGCCCCGCCGGCTCATCGGTTCCCGGCGAACTCAGCACGCCGACGCGACCGTCGTAGTCCTGCACCGGGTGGCGCGGCTCGTTCCCGTCTGGAAGCCGTGGCATCGCCCAAGTCTGCCGGTCACGCACCCGCGTTCACCGGCTGGGCTCAGTCTTGATGGGCCGTGGGTCGCGCTGGATCCGGGTCGGAAAGCGCCTGCGCCGGCGGGCGGCGACCGTCACCTGGACCCTCGGACTGGAACAGAGTCAGTGACTCGAGACCGCCCCCGCTCACCTTGGCCGTGCCGCGGGTGTGGCCGCCTGGTCGTGGAGCCTCGACCGGGGCGACCGAAGCGCTGGTGCTCCGTGGAGTGCCGGCGGGCAGTGGCAGCGGCCACGAGAAACTGCCCGGAGGCGGCCACATAACTGCCCGGTAGCGGCCACGAGAAGTGCCCGCTGACGGTCACGGGATCTGCCCGACACGAGTTCGTTGGCCTCACCGCATACAGCGGTTGAGGCCCCTCCTGGGGTGCGGTGGCGGTGCTGATGCGCCTGCCGCCCCCCAGGAGGGACACCATGAAGTCTGCCGAGGAGATCATGAACATGTTGGAAGCCTTCGACCTGACCGGGTCGTTGCGGGACGCCGGGGAGTTGTCCGGGGTCTCGCACCACACCGTCGCGAGGTACGTCGCCGCCCGCGAATCGGGCGTCCTGTCCGATCGTCCCGCTGCGAGACCGCAGCTGATCGACGAGTTCCTGCCCAAGATCGAGGAGTGGATCGAGCGGTCCAAGGGCAAGCTCCGCGCGGATCGAGCCCACGAGAAGCTCGCAGCCCTCGGGTACACCGGGTCCGAGCGCACGACCCGACGCGCGGTCGCGGCGGTGAAGAAGGACTACCGCCTCGGTCGTGTCCGCGTCCACCGTCCGTGGGTGACGGAGCCGGGGATGTGGCTGCAGTACGACTTCGGTGACGGCCCGGTCATCGACGGGGTGAAGACCACGTTGTTCATCGCGTGGTTGGCGTGGTCGCGGTTCCGGGTGGTCCTGCCGATCCGGGACAAGACGATGCCGTCGGTGATGGCCGCGCTCGACGTGACGCTGCGCCGGCTCGGTGGCGCCCCGACGTACGTGTTGACGGACAACGAGAAGACCGTCACGACCGAGCATGTCGCCGGGGTGCCGGTGCGCAACCCGGGGATCGTCGCCTTCGCTCGGCACTACGGTCTCACCATTCACACCTGCGTCCCGGCTGACCCGGCGTCGAAGGGTGGGTCGGAGTCGTCGGTGAAGATCGCCAAGGCTGACCTGGTCCCGAAGGACACGAACCTGCGCGAGCAGTACGCCTCGTTCGCGCAGCTCGAGGCCGCGTGCGAGGAGTTCTGTGACCACGTCAACACGAGGGTCCACCGGGTCACCCGCCGGGTCCCGGTGGAGATGCTCGCCGAGGAACACGCCCGGCTTCACCCCATCCCGCTCGTCCCGCACACGGTCGCGTTTGGGGTGACCCGGACCGTGCCGCCGAGCACCCCGATGGTCTCGTTCGAGGGTGGGCAGTACTCCGTCCCGGCCCGGCTGCTCGGTCAAACGGTGTGGGTCCGCGTCCACGGCAAAGGCGCTGACGAGGTGATCGTGCTCGTGCACGTCGGCCCGACCGGGCCGGTCGAAGTCGCCCGCCACGCCCGTGCTACCCCGGGCAGCCCGAAGATCAACGATGACCACTTCCCCCACACCCCCGTGGGGGCGCTGGGGCGGAAACCGTTGGCCCGGAACGCTGCTGAGGTTGAGTTCCTGACCATCGGTGACGGTGCCCGGCTGTGGCTGAGCGAGGCCGCGGCCGCGGGCACGACGAAGATCCGGGTCAAGATGGCCCAGGCCGTGACGTTGGCGAAGCTGTTCGACACCAAGGACGTCGACTGGGCGCTGGGCCACGCCGCGGTTCACGCCCGGTTCGCCGAGGCCGACCTCGCGTCCATCCTCGATCACCACCAACACGTCACGCGGAACGCGGCGGTCAGCCGTGCCGGAGAAGACGGGTCCCTGACCCAGGGCACCTCCAGCTGGGCCGCCCTCGGCGCTGCCACGACTTCGACCTTGACCTCGGGCCCGGAGACGGCGTCGTCGTCGGCGCTGTGTAACGACCGTGCTGTCACGGTCAACGACCCTCGACCGGAGGTGACCTCGTGAGCTCGGCGACGAAGACGACCGCAGCCCCGGCCCTGGGTGTCCCGGCCCCACCGCCGCTGCCCGACGACCTCGAGGCGCTGCTGCGGCGGTTACGCCTGCCGCACATCCGGCGCCACGCCCCTGAAGTCGTCGCGACCGCGAAGGCCCAACGGTGGGAACCCGTCGAGGTCCTGCGGGCCCTGCTCGGCGAGGAAGCCGCCGGCAGGGAACGGTCCGCCCTCGCGACCCGCCGCAGCACCGCCGGGTTCCCCACGGGCAAGACGTTCGACGCGTGGGACCCGCAGGCCTCCTCGATCCCCGCGCCGACCCAGCAGGCCCTGCGGACCTTGGAGTGGGTCCACCGGCGGGAGAACCTCGTCGTGTGCGGCCCCTCGGGCACCGGCAAGACGTTCCTGCTCGAGGCCCTGGGCCAGCAAGCCGTCGAGCAAGGCCTGAAGGTCGCCTGGTTCACCCTCGAAGACCTCGGCATCCTGCTACGCCGCCACCGCGCCGACGACACCGTCACCCGCGCCATCGCCCGCGTCCTGCGAGCAGATCTCGTCGTGGTCGACGACATTGGCCTGCTCCCCGTGGCCCACGACGCCGCCGAGGGCCTATACCGCCTCGTCGATGCCGCGTACGAGAAGCGGTCCATCGCGATCAGCTCGAACCTGCACCCCGCCTCGTTCGACGAGCTGATGCCCAAGACCCTCGCAACCGCGACCGTCGACCGGCTCCTGCACCACGCCCACATCTGTCAGACCACCGGCGACAGCGTCCGCCTGACCCAAGCCCTCGCCGGCGCGGGGGTGAGCCCCTTGACCTGACCCACGCCCTGAGGCCGAGGGTGGCCAGCACTGGGCAGATCCCATGGCCACCACCGGGCAGTTCTCGTGACCGTCACCGGGCAGGTCTCACGACCGCCTCTGGGCAGATCTCAATGGCCCTTGACAGGCAGCGTCGGCGGTGTGTGACCGACCTCCCGGACCTGCGTCATCCTCGCAGACCTCTTTGCGCTCGGTGGTCTCTGGAGGACGAGCGGTCGGCTGCGGTTGTTCGGCGAGGGCCGCCGTAGACTCCGGTGTGTGAGCAACCCTCCGGCGTACCCCACGATGGAGGACGTCATCGGTGACACCCCGCTGGTGCGTCTGCAGCGACTTCCGGGGCCGGAGAACGAACGCCGCGGCAACGTGCTGCTCGCCAAGCTCGAGGGGAACAACCCGGCCGGCTCGGTCAAGGACCGCCCGGCGATCAGCATGATCAGGGGCGCGGAGGCGCGAGGGGAGATCGCCCCCGGCGACACCCTGCTGGAAGCGACGTCGGGCAACACCGGGATCGGCTTGGCGATGGCAGCGGCGATCAGCGGCTACCCACTGATCATCGTGATGCCCGAGGACGCCTCCACTGAGCGGATCCAGACGATGAAGGCCTACGGAGCCGACCTCGTTCTCACCCCCGCAGGTGGCGGCATGGAAGAGGCCCGCGACGTCGTGACGCGGATGGAGCGGGAGGGCCGCGGCCGGGTCCTGGACCAGTTCGGCAACCCGGACAACCCCCGTGCCCACGAGGAAGGGACGGGCCCGGAGCTGTGGCGCCAGACCGACGGACGGATCACGCACTTCGTGGCCGCGATGGGCACCACCGGCACGATCACCGGGGTCTCGCGCTTCCTGAAGTCGCAAGACCCCGGCATCCAGATCATCGGGGCACAGCCCGCCGAGGGCTCCAAGATCCCCGGTATCCGCGCCTGGCCACCGGAGTACGTGCCGAAGATCTTCGACCCGTCGGCGGTGGACCGGACCATCGAGGTCACCCAGACCGACGCCGAGCAGACGGCCCGCCGGCTGGCCCGCGAGGAGGGTATCTTCGGCGGTGTCTCCGCGGCCGGCGCCTGCTGGACCGCCCTGCAGGTGGCCCAAGAGGTCGAGGCAGCAACGATCGTCTTCGTGGTCTGCGACCGCGGCGACAGGTACCTCTCCAGCGGCGTATTCCCCGCCTGAGAGCTCCGGCTGACGCCTGAAGACATTGGGCCCCAAGCACGCGTCATGACGTTCCGTTCCGTCCGCGAACGTCCGGTCGACGTGCGGCGGTTAACGTCCGCTGAGCCGTCGGCTCCCGCCGAGATCGGGACGATCTGAAGGACGCGCCATCGCGCCATCACCGGTTGGCCGCCACCGTGGCGCAGCCAGGGTCCCGGATGGTCTCAGCGGTGACGGACGACTCTGATGCCCTGCTCCTCGGCGGCAGCCGTGAGCCGAGACAGCAGGACGACCCCGCCAGATGACGGCGACGTGAGTACGAGCAGGAACGCCTCCGCCGGCCAAGGCAACGGGCGACCGTCGCCGCCCACCGGCCGCCGCTGACGCAGCGACTCGCATACCCGTCGCATCTCGCCGGGCTCCGCGTAGATGGCTAGCCGACGCATGGGCCCCGACCCCTTCCCCGGGTGCCTGGACAGCTGCTTCAGCGGGATGACCGCGGCCATGCCGACCGTGCACACCGCCGCGAACACCAGCGGGAAAATCTGATGTCCCCGATCGCCTCACCTCCGCCGGCGATCAGGACCGCAACATCGGCCAGGACCCGTCCCGTCGTGAGCAGGTCGTGGGTCGGGGTGAACCCCTTCCGAACCATCGTCCCCGACAGGGCGTCGGTCACGCCCGCCTGGTCGGACAGCATCCGGGTCGCGACGTTCCCTGCCTGGGCCACGACCCCGGTCCCGTCCGCGGACACGACCAACCCCTGACCGGACCTCGTGCCCGCATGCCCCCCCAAGCACCTGGTGGTCAGACGGGATCGGTGAACGAGATCGGCTTGCCGGTGGCGCGGGCGTAGGCGATCTCCTTGCTCGTGGACTCGCCGACGTATCCGCCGGGTTGACCACCAGAACCCGGTCAGCCAGGTCGATCTTGCGCAGGTGGAGGGCGTCCAGCGCGACCTTCTGCTCGTTCGTGATCACCTCCCCTGCGTCGCCGGGCGCGACGACGATGACACCCGCCAAGGTCAGCTCACGGTTCGACGCCCGCATCTCGTCGACGAACCGGGTGGAGCCACAGATGCAGACAATCTCAGGTCGGTCGGGCACGGCTCAGTCTTCCGCCTCTCCGGACACAGGCTGCGTCGACCACGACATCGAGGCATAGCCGGTTGCCGGCTCGAAGCTCGCCTTCACGTACAGATCTCGTAGCTGCCAGAAGTGGCCCAGACGTTGTGATGCCGGGATGGGCGAGGCCCGCGGCCTCACCGCCCCGTTGCGCCAAGAAGGCCAACAACGCTCCAGAGTCCACGTGTTGACTCAGCCACGCCTCGGAGCCAGCAGGGTCAGGCCGCTGCCCGTAGTGCTCCCGGTACGCGTCGAAGAGATGAACGAGCCGGGGGGTCGACGCGGCCGCCTCACTGACCTCGATGCGTGGATCGATCACACTGAAATCGTCGTGGGGGGTCGTGGGAGCTCACGCCTCTTGGAGGTTCGGCTGTCCTGGCTTCGTCGAACCGGAGCCGAGGACCTCTGCGACGAGACGGGCCGAGGGCGTGTTGGACGGCGACGGGGTCGTTCGCCATCGGTAGCCGACGGTGTTCTGGTGGGGTGGCTGGTGGTCGATGCGCGGCGGTGCGGACGACCGCACCCGCGGCGGTCACCAGCAGCTGCTGGGGCGCGCGGCACGTCGTCGCAGCGCGAGGCCGAGGACGACGAGGGAGGTGAGGGTGAGCAGGGTTCCCGCGAGGGTTGACGCAGCCAGGTCCGGGACCGCCGATGAGATGGCGTGAACGGGGCTGCCATCTCCTCTCCCTGGCGCGTAGACGTACCCCAGCCACAGCGCCCCGACGCCGAGGAGGATGGCTGGGACGGACCACCAGAAGACGTGTCGGCGAGGGCGTACAGCTCGCACTTGCGCGGCGAGGGCCAACGACAGCAGCAGAGGCACCCCGACGAAGATCACCGTGGCGTACCGGGTGAGCGCATCGACGGCGAAGGTGCCCGGTGGGGTCCCCAGGACCGCGTGGACGAGACCGCCATGGAACTGCGCCCACCGTTGAGTGTCGGGTCCCTGGCCGGTGTTGGCCAGGGCGACGACCCCCAGGCCCAGGGTAGGACAGACCTGTCAGCAGAAGCCTCATCGCTCGCCTCCGTTGTCGGGAGCGGTCCGCAGGAATCGGGTGGGCGGACCCCGCACCAGGGTCGGCCCCGTCACGCCACCCACGAGCAGCTGCCCCGGCGGCGGTTACCGTCGCTTCGCCGCCATGGTTCGTCACGCAGGCATGCCCTCACTTCCCCAGGGGACCGTCGGGCGTGACGAGACGCCGGGCATCCTCGCTGGCCACGTGGCGGGGGACCGGCGTTGTGCCTGGTCCCGGTGATCGCGGACGATGAGTGTCATGTTGAGGACAGAACGGCTGCTGCTGCGTGCGTGGCGTCCGGCTGACCGGCAGCCGTTCGCCCGGCTCAATGCGGATCCGGCGGTCATGGAGTTCTTTCGCGCCCCGCTGACCCGCGGGGAGAGCGACGCGTTCGTCGACCGGGTAGAGGCAGGCTTCGCCGAGCACGGCTTCGGGGTGTGGGCCGTGGAAGAGATCGCCACCGGCGAGTTCGTCGGCTTCGCCGGACTCCTCCACCAGACGTTCGAGGCGCCCTTCACGCCGGCCTTCGAGATCGGCTACCGGTTCGCCCGGCGTGCCTGGGGCAAGGGCTACGCCACCGAGGCCGCCCAGGAAGCCGTGCGGTTCGGCTTCGAGACCGCCGGCCTCGGCGAGATCGTGTCCATGACTGCGGTGGAGAACGTTCGCTCACGCGCCGTCATGCGCAAGCTGCGCATGACTCACAGCCCGGACGACGACTTCCAGCACCCGCGTCTCCCGGACGGCCACCCACTCCAGCGACACGTCCTCTACCGACTGACGATCGATCGGTGGCGTGGGCTCTAGTCGTGGGGGGCAGCCAGCCACCCGCGCGCCGACCGGCCCAGGGCGGAGCCGACCAGCAGGCCGAGGGAGATGGCGATCGAGACGCCCAGCACCCCCAGGGCGACGGCCGTGACCGACTCCCTCCCCCCGGCGAGCTCCGTGACCCCCACCAGGCCGAGGCTGCCGGGCACGAGCAGCCAGAAGGCCGGGAGGAAGAGCACGAGGCGGGGCAGCTGCGGCCGGCGCAGCTCCACGACGCTGGCCCCGAGGCTGGCGGCGATCGCACCGAGGAAGCCTCCGAGGCCGAGCGAGCCCAGCTGCTGCCCCGCCACCTGGGCGCTGAAGGCCAGAGTCAGCACCAGCAGCACCCACCCCTGCATCCGCAGCGGCACACCCTCCATCAGGCAGATGCTCAACCCGATGAGCAGCAGCCCGACCGGGGCGCCGGCCCAGCCGAGCTCGTCGACCCGCAGGTTCGTCATCGCCGCGGGCGGCACGCGCAGCAGGGTGGTCGCCATCAGCAGGCCCACCGCGAACAGCCCCAGCTGCACGAGCCCGTAGGTGAGTCGCGCGGACCCTGCCTGCATGTGCCCGGCGGCCAGCTCCGACATGCCGTTGACGACGAGCGCTCCGGGCAGCAGGACCGCCAGGGGCGGCAGGACGGTGCGGAGGGGGCCTTCGAGCAGGCCCGCGTCGGCCGCGCCGAACACGAGCATCGAGACGACGAACGCGGCGAGGGTCGGAAGCAGCGACTTGACCACCTGGTGGCGCTCCGCCAGCTGGACGAGCACGAAGACGATGACGGCTCCCACAGCCGCAGCCACGACGTTGGGCCACCCGGGTTGGAGAATCGACGCGATGCCGACGGCGAGGACGGGCCAGGCCAGCGCCACCAGCCAGGCAGGATGCCCGACCGGACGACGCGCCACCGCCGTGAGCTCCTCGCGGGCGGCCGAGGGCTCGAGCTGGCCGCGCAGCAGCTGGTAGCGGATGACCCGGACGCTGGCTGCCTGGTGCAGCCGCAGACCGGCAGGAGCCGAGCGCTGCGTCGCGGGACCACCCTGCGTGAGGGTGACGAGCAGACCCGTGGGACCGACGGCGGTCTGCACCTCGGGGAATCCGAGGTGGACGCCTACCTCGGTGAGCTCCTCCTCGATCTCCTGCACCGGCTGCCCGGTCGCGATCATGGCGGTGCCGAGGTGGGCCAGCAGGGCGCGGACCTCGCTCGCGCGGTCCTCCTCGTGGCTGCCCGGTGCCAGCTGTCCAGTCATGGTCGTCATCATGTCAAGGAGGGAACATTCCGAGGGTCGGGACTCTTGTCACTACGTCGAAGCCGCCACCACGCGTGTGGCGGCTTCCATCACGCCCGACCCGATCCGACCCAGCAGGAGCGTTGCCGCATGGCCACTGCACTCGAGCCGCCCGACGGCACCGTCACCGACACCCACGGCTGGGAGCTGTCCTCGGCCGGTCTCCCGCTCGACCCCCTGCGCTGGCGCGCCCTGGGCGTCATCGCGATCGCCCAGCTGATGATCGTGCTCGACGCCTCGATCGTGAACCTCGCACTGCCCTCGGCGAAGAAGGACCTGCACATCGCCGACGCCGACCAGCAGTGGGTCGTCACGGGCTACGCGCTGGCCTTCGGTGGGCTGCTGCTGCTCGGCGGCCGGGTCGCGGACTACATCGGGCGCAAGCGCGCGTTCCTCATCGGGCTCATCGGGTTCGCCGCCGCGTCGGCGCTCGGCGGCATCGCCTCGAGCCAGGGGCTGCTCTTCGCGGCCCGCGGCCTCCAAGGCGTCTTCGCCGCGCTCCTGGCCCCCGCCGCGCTCTCGCTCATCACCGTCACCTTCCACGAGCCGAAGGAACGCGCTCGTGCGTTCGGTGTCTACGGCGCGATCGCGGGCGGCGGCGCGGCCATCGGCCTGCTGCTCGGCGGCGTGCTCACGGAGTACCTCTCGTGGCGCTGGTGCCTGCTGGTCAACGTGCCGATCGCCATCGCCGCGGCCCTGCTGGCCGTCCCCTTCGTGCGCGAGAGCCGCGCCGACGGCTCCGCGCAGTACGACGTGCTCGGTGCCATCACCGTGTCGGTCGGCCTCGTCTCGTTGGTCTACGGCTTCACCCAGGCCGCTCCGCACTCCTTCAAGGAGTCGGCGCACTGGGGCGAGCCCGCCACCCTCGCCTGGTTCGGCCTCGCGATCGTGATGCTCGTGAGCTTCTTCGTGATCGAGAACCGGGTGCCCAACCCGCTCCTGCCGATGCGCATCCTGCTGGAGCGCAACCGCGGGGCCTCCTACCTCGTCCAGCTCATCGTTGGTGTCGGGCTCTTTGCGATGTTCCTCTTCCTCGGTCTCTATCTCCAGGTCGTCAAGGGCTACTCCCCGGTCACCGCCGGCTTCGCGTTCCTGCCCTTCAGCGTCGGCATCATCGCCGGTGCGGGCATCGCGAGCCAGCTGCTGCCGCGGGTCGGCCCCAAGCCCCTGATCGTCCCCGGGCTGGTTGTCGGGGCCCTCGGCCTCTTCTGGCTCTCGCGACTGGAGTACGACTCGGCGTATGCGACCCACGTGCTGCCCGCCATGCTGCTCATCAGCCTCGGGATGGCGTTCAACTTCATTCCCGTATCCACCACTGCACTGCACGGCATCGGCAAGGCCGACGCCGGAGTCGGGTCGGCCATGCTCAACACCTCGCAGCAGGTGGGTGGAGCCGTCGGGACGGCACTGCTCAACACCGTCGCCGTCGCGGCGACGACGTCCTACATCGCCGCCAACGGTGTGGCCACGGCCGCGGGCATGAACCCAGCTCTCACGGCGGGCTACACCCGGGCCTTCGAGGTCGGTGCAGGGTTCCTCGTCCTGGCGGCAGTCGTCGCCTTCTTCATGTTCACGGTCGGCAGGGACGCCGCCACCGAGAGCGACGACGAGGCTGCGGTGGCTCACATCGGCTGAGCGCCGACACCGGGAGCAGCTCCCGCCGTCGTGGCAGACTGCGAGCCACCGCTTGACCCCTCACCGTGGAGGAACCGTGCCCGAGCTGCGCCCCACCCTCGTCGAGACCCCTCGGCTCACCGTCAACGTCTGGGCCGGCGGCCCGCCGGACGGCCGCCCTGTCCTGCTCGTGCACGGCAACCTCGTCACCGGCGGTTGGTGGCGCGACGTCGCGGCGCTGCTGCCCGACGACGTGCGGGTCGTCGCCCCCGACCTGCGCGGCTTCGGGCGCACGGAGCCGAAGCCCGTCGACGCCACCCGCGGCCTGGGCGACCTGAGCGACGACGTCCACGGACTGCTCGAGATGCTCGAGCTCACCGGTCGCGACGACGTCGTGGCGGCGGGCTGGTCGATGGGCGGCGGCGTGCTCCAGCAGCACCTGCTCACCCATCCGGGTGACCTCGCGGCCGTCGTGCTCGTCGCGCCTCTCTCGCCCTACGGCTTCGGCGGCACCAAGGGCGAGGACGGCGAGCGCTGCACCGACGACGATGCCGGAACGGGCGGCGGGGGAGCGGCACCAGCCTTCCTCGATCGCCTGCAGGCCGGGGACCGGACGGCTGACGACCCCAGCACGGCCCGGTCGGTCTATCGGGCCTTCTTCGGCGCCGGCACGCGCTCCGAGGAGGTCGACGAGGACTTTCTCGTCGACGAGATGCTCCTCACCGCGGTCGGTGACGACTCCTACCCCGGTGACTCGAGCGCGTCGGCTCACTGGCCCGGGTTCGCCCCCGGCGGGCGCGGGGTGCTCAACGCCATGTCGCCCAGGTGGTTCGACGTCTCGGCCCTGCCCGGGCTCGAGCCCAAGCCCCCGGTGACCTGGCTGCACGGCACCGCCGACCAGGTCGTCTCCGACGGCTCGATGTTCGACCTGGCGATGCTGGGCCAGATCGGGGCCGTCCCGGACTGGCCGGGCGCCGACGCCATGCCGCCGCAGCCGATGGCCGCGCAGATGCGGGCCGTCCTGCGCCGGTATGCCGCGGCCGGGGGAGTGACGCGCGAGCTCGCCCTCGAGGGCGTGGGTCACGGCATACCGGTTGCGGATCCTCAGGCCGTCGCCGACGCGATCGGGTCCCACCTGAGATGACGGCCGAACGCGCTACGGCGACACGACCTCCGGCCGGGGTAGGGCGCTCGCGACGTCCCACCACAGACGGTTGACGAAGAAGTAGGCGTCGGCCTCGTCGAGCGGGGACTGCCACGGCTTGTCGATGATGTAGTGGATGTTCTTCACGTCGGCGAGGTCCCAGAGCGACGGGTGCTGGTACGCAAGGGTTTTCAGCGCGTTGTAGACGTAGGGCACTGGCACCCAACGGCCCTCGTAGAACTCGTTGAGGAAGTCCTGCTCCGCGAAGGGGTAGCTCGCCAGGTCGTCGACCTGCGCCAGCTGCTCCACCATCGCGTCGAAGACCGCCTCGTCGGGGGTCAGTACCAGGAAGCCGCCGTTGAGGTAGCTGTCGACCACACCGGGCTCGCTCGTGTGCTCAAGCCCCCGGCAGTGGGTGTAGAAGCAGTTCTCCGGCGTCCAGCTGGCCGGATAGCTCGCGATCCGGTTGGGGTTGCAGCGGCAGGCGTGGCAGGCGGCGATCGCCCCGTCAGCCAGCTCGAGCGAGAAGAGCTCGTCCATGTTCTGCGTGACGAGCATGTCGGCGTCGAGCACGACGATCCGCGTGTAGTCGGTCAGCTGCCACGCGCGCAGCTTGGTCCAGACCTGCGCGAAGCGGGCGTTGGCATAGCTGTCCTCCAGCCCGCTCGCCGGCCGCAGGGGCTCGACCGCTCGCAGCTCGCACCCGTCGTCCTCGAGCACCTGGCGGTCCGCCGCGTCGATGTCGTCGGTCACCAGCACGATCAAGGGGTAGGGAGAGCCCGAGCGGGTCAGCGAGGCCCGCAGGGTGCGGACCCCCACCACATAGCTCGGTGACGTCAGCAGCGTGACCCAGGCATTCATCGGCAGTCTCTCCATCAGTCCGAGCAGTCAGTCGAACAGGGCTGCGGTGAACGCGTTGGCGAAGCGGTGCTGCGGGTCGAGCGACTCACGCACCTGCCGGAAGTCGTCCCACCGCGGGTAGAGCGCCGGCCAGTCGTAGAGCGACTCGTCGAAGTACTTGCCCCAGTGGGGTCGCCCGGACTCCCGGGCCAGCACCTGCTCGACCGCGTGCAGGAAGCTCTGCCCCTCTTCGGAGAGCGACCCGTCTTCGGAGTAGTAGACGACGAAGCCGAAGTAGCACGTCTCCTCGCCGTGCGACGGGCTCAGCCAGGCCTGCGACGGGCCCGTGCAGCGCAGGATCACCGGGTAGTGCATCGTCGGTCGGGTCTCGGCGTGCCAGCGCTTGATCGCCGTGACGACCTCACCGGCCCGCGAGAGCGGGACACCGATCTCGACGTTGATCTGCGGGGTCGCGATGCCCCGACAGAACACCTGGTAGATGTCGCCGGTCACGTCGGTGAAGTCGCGGAAGCGGGCGACCGTGCGGAAGGGCTTGCCGTGCTCGTCGACGATCTTGGTGTCGTCGCGCATCTGTCGCAGCGTCGAGTCGATGGTCTCGTTCATCACGTCGCTGGTCGTCGCGTGCTCGAGCAGCTCACTGCCACCCTCGCGGTAGCGGCGCACCTCGTCGTCGGTGGCCTCGGAGGCCCTCCATACCTGCACCTGGTTCTCCTGGGGGAACCACCAGGCCTTGACCAGCAGGTCGTCGTGGTTCCACCGCGCGAGGTCGTCCTCGAGCGTGTCGGCGGGAACGCCGTCCTTGCGGCAGGTGTAGACCGGCGAGGGCACGGTGCGCAGCGTCACCGAGGTGATCACCCCGAGCGAACCCAGACCGAGCTGGACGGCCGAGAACCACGGGTCCTCGCGGTCGAAGTCACGCACGGTGCCGTCGGCGAGCACCATGCGGATGGAGGTGACCGAGTCGGCGATCGAGCTCTGCTGCAGACCCTGGCCGTGGGTGCCGGTGGACAGGGCCCCGGCGAGGGTCTGCGAGGCGATGACGCCGGGGGAGGACGGCAGCATGCGACCGCGGGCGGTGAGCACCTCGTAGATGTCGCCCAGTGGCGTCGCCCCGGCGAAGGTGGCCGTGTCGGCGGTGCTCGAGAGCTCACCGGTGAGCAGGCTCAGGTCGAGCAGGGCGCCCTGCTCGGAGCCCTCGAGCAAGCGACCCGGCGACATGCGGCTGCCGATCATCCGCACCTGACCGGTCGTGCTGGCCAGGAAGGCCTGCAGCTCGGCCTCGGTCGTCGCGGCGGTGACCGATCCCGGCTGCCCGAGGGTGGCGTTGCGCGCCCAGTTGCGCAGGCGCACGTCCTCACCGACCTTCTCGGCGTCGCGGCGGGGGTAGGCCCGTCGCTCGCGGCGGCTGGGGGGGCTGGACAGGGAGGAGGCGTCGCTTCGGGCCGGACGACGGGCGCTACGAACCGGAACATTCATGACTCCATTGTCGTGCACGGCGCGAGTGACCGCCGCCGTCGTGGGCAACGGGAAATTGTGCGGTGCGGTGGAGGAGCCGTATCTGGTGCGGCCCGGGTCCCTCCTCTGGGTGTCGCGTGGCCTCGGGGGTCGCGCCCGTCGAAGAGGGAGCACCACCATGCCCACACCCAGGAAGCGACCTGTCGCGAGGCCCGTGAGCCTCGACGTCACCGAGCTGGCCCTACGGGGACGCGCGCCGGCCCTGATGCTGGCCAACCCCAACTACTTCGGGACGGTCAAGGGCAGCCAGCTGCCGGTGGTCTCGTCGCTGTCAGGAAGCACCACCTTCGAGCAGCTCACCTGCGTGGGCCTCGAGACGAGCCTCGACCAGGTCGAGGCGGTGGTCCGCATCGGTGCCAACGCGGGCTACTCCGGCCCCCTCTGCGGTGGCGGCTCGCAGGAGCACGTCCGATTCTTCGTCACCTACGACGGAGCGGCCTCGTGGACCGACCTCGGCGTGCAGTCCTTCACCGTCCACGACACGACCGGCGCGCGTCCCCTCGACTTCGCGGTCAACCTGTCGGTGCCGGTGCAGCACCGCTGGTGCTTCCTGCAGAACCAGCCGACCCTGCGGGCGGTCCTGTCGTGGAACCACGAGCCGACGCCGGGCGATCCCGACTTCCTCCCGATCTGGGGCAACGTGGTCGACGTCGTCGTCCAGCCCACCGGCAGCACCCTGCTCCTGCTGCACGACCTCGTCGAGGTCATCGAGGCCAAGGTGCCGCCGTCGATCACCGCCCTGCTCGACCTCGACCAGCCGCTCACACTCCACCCGCCCCAGCCGGCAACGTTGGTGTCATTGGCTGCCGGCTACCTGCAGGGCGACGTGCAGCCCCACCGGTTCCTGTTCCCCGCGCTGCAGAGGGCCACCTCCCAGGCCACGGTCCTGCACCCCCACCCGCTGCTGCCGTCTCCGTTCCTGAAGGAGATCGGGGTCGACACCGACCTCACCTCGATCCTCGACCTCATCGCCCAGACCGACGGCGACACGTCCTTCGAGGAGCTCGGGTGCGTCGGCTACGACCCGGTCGAGGACGCGCTCAGTGCGGTCCTCACCGTCAAGCGCCCCAACGGCTACTCCGGCGGACCGTGCACCTCGGGCTCCCACGAGTTCGTCGCCTTCTGGGTCGACTGGGGCACGGGCTTCGAGTACGCCGGCACCGCCACCGCCCAGGTGCACGACGTCACCGTCCCCGCGGGTGGTCTGCGGTATGCGGTCTACCTCCCGCTGTCGACGTGGGCCCACCGGCGCGCCTGCATGGACGGACCGGTCCAGCCGACCGTGCGGGCGATCCTGTCGTGGGAATCGACCCCGCCTCCCTCCGACCCAAAATGGGTTCCCACGTGGGGCAACCGGGTCGAGACCCACGTCGCGCTCCCACCGGGGTCGGTCACGGCGCTCAATCCCGTGCTCGACTCGCTCGGGGGCGTCCCGGTCTGCGCGATCGACCAGGCTGACGGCCGCACCACGGCCGGTGACCGACCCTTCGGCGGGGTCGTCACGGTAACCGGCTTCATCCCCGGCGCACCCGACCTCAGCGCCACGCCGATGCGCTACCAGGTGCAGGTCCGACCGGCGGGCGGCGGCTGGCAGACCCTCACGAACGACTTCGGCGTCACCGTCACCGAGCAGGTCGGCACGGCCCTCCCGGTGCAGTACGGCCTCACGCAGTCGGTCGACCCCGCCGGCTGGTACACCTACCTCGAGGACCCCAACACCGCTGGGGCGGGGTGGCGCCGCGTGGTCGGCAACGTGCTCGCGCAGTGGTCCACCTCGGAGCCGATGACCGGTCTGTGGGAGGTGCTCGTGCGGGCCAAGGACGGGGTGTCGACCTACGCGGCGCAGACGCTCCTGTGCTCCGACGGCACGCACCGCTCGTCCGTGACGCTGCGCCTCGACGAGGTGGCGCCGACGGCGACCTTCGCCCTGACCTCCTTCACCCGGGGCGGCGTGACCAACCCGGCGCAGGACTGCATGAAGTTCGTGGTCGGCGACGTCCTCCACGGCACCTACTCGGTCCTGGACGAGCACTTCGACCGGATCGCTCTCGAGCTGGAGCCGGCGAGCCAGGCCTTCCCGGCCCGGGCGGTCGACCCCACCTGGTATGCCCTTCACGCCCCGCAGCTGTTCCCCAGCTACACCGCGGGAGCCTCGACCACCGGTGTGGCTGCGGGCAGCTGGGACCTCGACACGGTCGGCATGCACTCGTGCGGCTACTCGTTGAGATTCCGCACCTGGGACCGCACGATCGTCAGCGGCTCGGCGATCGGCTGGGAGGCGCTGCCGCACGCGATCGGCTTCTCCCTGGAGTAGCCGGATGCACGGGAAGAGGGGCGTCTCTCCACCCCCACGGTGGTAGACGCCCCTCACTTCCGCCCCCTGCTGGCTGTGCCGATCTCGTGCGCCACCCCCCACGGGTGCGCCCGACCTGGTCCAGCCCTTCCCCCTGCGATGTCGGGAGTCGCTCCGGCCCCCCAGCCCTTGCGCTTGCCCGACAACATCAGCATACGGTCAAGAACGGGTAAAGTGCTCCGGGTTTGGCCAAACGGCCAGTGGCACCAACAGGACACCGGCGACCGGCACGGTGGAGAGGTGGTGGTGACGTGCGGGGTCGGCTCTCCCTCCGTGGTCGGCGAGCGCACCGGACGGGCCGTCATCTGCTGCTGCTCCTGCTCGTGCTGGTGAGCACGGCCGCCGTGGGGCTCGTCCTCGACCGCACCGTCCACGCGACCTCGAGCGCGTCCGACCCGGCCCTGGCCGCGGTGGACGCGCTCCCGGTCGTCGGTGAGGCGCCCGCCGCCGCCTACGACCGTGCGGCCTTCGGCCAGGCCTGGCTCGACACCGACCGCAACGGCTGCGACACCCGCAACGACGTCCTGCGGCGCGACCTGGTCGGCGCTCGCCTCAAGCCGGGCACCCGAGGCTGCGTCGTCCTGGCCGGCACCCTCACCGATCCCTACAGCGGGGCACCCCTCGACTTCGTGCGGGGCGCCTCCACGTCGCAGCTGGTGCAGGTCGACCACGTCGTGGCCCTCGCCGACGCCTGGCGCAGCGGCGCCGCCGGCTGGTCGACCGCCGAGCGCGAGAGCTTCGCCAACGACCCCCTCGAGCTGCTCGCCGTCGACGGTCGCCTGAACTCCGCCAAGGGCGACGGTGATGCCGCCACCTGGCTGCCTCCGTCCACTACCGCCCGCTGCGCGTATGCCGCGCGCCAGGTCGCCGTCAAGCTCACGTGGCACCTTGCGGTCACGCAGCCCGAGGCCGACGCCCTGCGGGCGGTGCTGGGCGCCTGCCCCGAGCAGCAGCTGCCCAGCCGCTCGCCCTTCGTGCTGGGCCCGCCCGACTGATCGACCCCCGACAACGAAGATGCCCGGTCCCACCGGGACCGGGCTGGTGACGATTTCGTACCGCAACGGGCCAATCGCCAAAGTCTTCGTCGGGAGCCTCTCGGCGTCCCTGTTCCTCAAGGTTTGCACTCAATCATCAAGAGGGACAGCGACTTCACCAGATACATGTCCGAAATGACCCAACGGAACCAGTCGGACTCACCCGTTCGGACCACTGCCTACGATGGGCGGGTGATGACGACCCCCGCCCCCCGCACCAGTCTGACCGGGCGCTCCTTCCTGCGTGAGCTGGACTTCACCCCTGCCGAGTGGGGCTCGCTGGTCGAGCTGACCCTCGAGCTCAAGGCCGAGCGGCGCGAGCGACGCGAGCAGCCCCGGCTCCTGGGCCGCACGATCGCCCTCGTCTTCGAGAAGCCGTCGACCCGCACCCGCTGCTCCTTCGAGGTCGCGGCCTACGAGCAGGGAGCCCACGTCACCTGCCTCGACCCCTCGGGGAGCCAGATCGGTCGCAAGGAGTCGGTCAAGGACACCGCCCGGGTGCTCGGTCGCCTCTACGACGGCATCGAGTACCGCGGTGACCGCCAGGAGACGGTCGAGACCCTCGCCCGGTATGCCGGGGTCCCGGTCTGGAACGGCCTCACCGACCGCTGGCACCCCACGCAGGCCCTGTGCGACGCGGTGACGATGCTGGAGCACGCGCGCCGGCCCGCCGAGCAGATCTCCTTCGCCTACCTCGGCGACGCCCGCTACAACATGGGCAACAGCCTGCTCGTGCTCGGGGCGATGTTGGGGATGGACGTGCGGATCGTCGCCCCGCCGCAGCTCCAGCCGTCGGCGCAGGTGCAGGAGCAGGCACGGGCCCTCGCGGCGACCACGGGGGCCCGGGTGACGGTCACCGACGACCTGGCCTCCGGAGTCGCCGGCGTCGACTTCGTCCACACCGACGTGTGGGTCTCGATGGGGGAGCCCAAGCAGGTGTGGGCCGAGCGGATCGCGCTGCTGGAGCCCTACCGCGTCGACGCCGCACTGCTGCGCGCGACCGGCAACCCCGGCGTGCGCTTCATGCACTGCCTGCCGGCCTGCCACGACCTCGAGACGCAGGTGGGCCGCGACGTGCACGACGAGTTCGGCCTCACCGAGCTCGAGGTCACCGACGAGGTCTTCGAGTCGGAGGCGTCGATCGTCTTCGACCAGGCGGAGAACCGCCTGCACAGCATCAAGGCCGTGTTGGTGGCCACCCTGGCCTGACGGGGCCCCCGGCGACGCGACCCGGTCTGGTCGCCGCGCGGTGCGACGGCAGCGTGACCCGGTGCCACAGCACGCGCTGCACCAGCAGGGTGGCGGTGCCGGCGACGACGAGACCGGAGAGGTTGAGGCCGAGCTGCTGCACCGACCCGGTCATCTCCGGCGTCGACCAAACGGCGATGCCGAGGGCGAGGTTACCGGCCGCCGGGACGGTGGTCACCGAGATGAAGACACCCACCAGGGACGACGACTTGCCCGTCGTCGTGCCGAGCACGCCGGCGACCCCGGCGAGCAGGGCCACGACGAACGACCAGTGGTCGGGCCGCCAGATGAAGCCGGTGAGCGGGCGCGGCGCGGTCACCAGCCCCGGCGTGACCCACCCCGCCCACCGGGCCAGCAGTGCGAGCAGCGTCACCGCGGCCACCGCGGCGGCGAAGCTCGTCAGCAGCACGACCACCGACCGGCCGACGATGCGCGGCCGGCGCAGCACGAGGCCGATGCAGATGGCGGCGACGAGACCGAACTCCGGCCCGACGACCATCGCGCCGACCACCAGCACGGCCGAGTCGGTGACGACGGCGACCGCCGCCAGCGCCACGGCCAGCCAGAGGAAGGCGTGGAAGGAGACGCTGGGTCGCACGGCTTCCCAGCCCTGCTCCTCGACGACCCGCCAGATGACGCCGTCCTCGGGGTTGCCCGGCGCCGCGCGCTCCGCGGCGCGGGCCGCGGCATACGGTGTCGCGCTGAGCTCGGAGACGCTGATGGCGCCGCGCTCACCCAACCCGAGGTCGTCGAGCGCGGCGAGCAGCGCACCGGCGCGCTCGCGGGCGACGTCCGCGAGCACCGCGTCGCCCTCGGGGTCGTGCGCTGCGCCGGGCAGGACCACGATGTTGCACACGGCAGGGTCGTTGCGCAGCAACGGTTCCACCCGCCCCATCAGGTCAGGCGGCACCGACAGGCGCAGGGCGACCAGCACCGGCTAGATGGCTCTGCCGACGAGGTGGCCGATGCCGTAGGTGACCACCATCGCGAGCAGGCCACCGGCGACGTTGCGGCCGACCTGGCGCCCGGCGGGCATGCCTCCGAGGCGAGAGCTGAGGATGCCGGTGAGGGCGAGGGCCACGACGACGAAGGCGATCAGCAGCGGCCCCCGCAGCGAGGGCGAGGAGAGCAGCGCGGCCAGCAGGGGAACGATGCCACCGACCGTGAACGCCGCCATCGACGCCCACGCCGCGTGCCACGGGTTGGTGAGGTTGTCGGGGTCGATCTGCAGCTCGACCTCGGCGTGGGCGCCGAGGGCGTCGTGGGCGGTGAGGGCGACGGCGACGTCCTCCGCGAGGGCGCGGGGCAGGCCCTTGTGCTGGTAGATCCGGGTGAGCTCCTCGAGCTCCTCGTCCGGCGTCTCCTCGAGCTCGCGGGTCTCCTGCGCGATGAGCGCCCTCTCGGTGTCACGCTGCGTGCTGACCGAGACGTACTCACCCACGGCCATGCTCAGGGCGCCCGCCACGAGGGCGGCGACGCCGGCGGTCGTGATCGGTGCCCGGTCGGTGGTGGCGCCGGCGACACCGACGATGACCCCGGCGGTCGACACGATGCCGTCGTTGGCGCCGAGGACGGCGGCGCGCAGCCAGTTGAGCCGGCTGCCGGCGTCGCCGTGCGGCTCGACCGGCAGCAGCTCGCCGGTCGCCTCGCCGGTCGTCTCGTCGGTCGTCCCGTCGGTGGGGGACAGGTCGGTGGTCATGACGCCTCCTCGGCGGTCGCGTGTCCTGCGGTGGCGGCCTCGGCGATGCGGTGGGCCAGCTCGATGTCGAGCTGGGTGATCCCGCCCGCGGAGTGGGTGGTGAGCACCCAGTGGGTGGTCGTCCAGCGGATGTCGATGTCGGGGTGGTGCTGCATCTGCTCGGCCACCTCGGCCACGTCGTCGACCAGCCGCACGGCGGCGGCGAAGGCGGGGGAGGTGTAGGTGGCCAGGAGCGCGGAGCCGGAGCGCCGCCACCCCGCGAGGCCGGTGAGCTGACGAGTGATCTCCTCGTCGGTCAGGAGACGCGACATGCCCACATGCTCTCCTGTCCTGCGGGCGTCTGTCACCGAAGGTGAGGCTGGCCTACCGTTTCCCCCGTGACCTCCCACCCGCGTCTCGTCGTGGGCGCGGCCCTCGTCGACGACCTCGTCCGCCCCACCCGTCTGCTCGCCGCCCGCCGCTCCGCGCCGCCAGCTCTCGCCGGTGGCTGGGAGCTGCCCGGCGGCAAGGTCGACGCGGGGGAGGAGCCGCTTGCGGCCCTGCACCGCGAGCTGGAGGAGGAGCTCGGGGTCACCGTGGCGGTGGGGCCGCCGCTGCCCGGGCCGCTGCCCGACGGCACCTGGCCCCTCGGGGAAGGGCACCGGATGCGCGTGTGGGTGGCCACCGTGACGTCGGGCACCCCCGCCCCGCTGCAGGACCACGACCGGCTGCGCTGGCTCACGAGCACTGACCTGTACGACGTGCCGTGGCTGCCCGCCGACCTCCCCGCCGCCCGGGCCCTCGAGGGCCTGCTCTCGAGCGTGGTCGGCGACCCCACGAAACCCTGAGACACTGGACTAATGGCTAGGAAGACCCGCGACGACATCCGTAACGTCGCCATCGTCGCCCACGTCGACCACGGCAAGACCACTCTGGTGGACAAGATGCTGTGGCAGTCGGGCGCGTTCGGCGAGCACCAGCACATCGACGAGCGCGCGATGGACTCCGGTGACCTCGAGCGCGAGAAGGGGATCACGATCCTCGCGAAGAACACCGCGGTGCACTACCGCGGCAAGGCCGCGATCGAGGCCGGCATCGCCGAGGGTGTGACCATCAACATCATCGACACCCCCGGGCACGCCGACTTCGGTGGCGAGGTCGAGCGCGGGCTGTCGATGGTCGACGGTGTCGTGCTCCTCGTCGACGCCTCGGAGGGCCCGCTGCCCCAGACTCGCTTCGTGCTGCGCAAGGCGCTCGCGGCCAAGATGCCGGTCATCCTGTGCATCAACAAGGTCGACCGCCCCGACTCGCGCATCGCCGAGGTCGTCGACGAGACCTACGAGCTGTTCATGGACCTGATGGACAACGCCGCTGACGCGGAAGGGCTCCTGGACTTCCCCATCGTCTACGCGTCGGCCCGGGCCGGCCGCGCGTCGCTGACCCGCCCGGACAACGGCGGCATGCCCGACGAGGACGACCTCGAGGCGCTCTTCCAGACCATCCTCGACACCATCCCCGCGCCGGTCTACGACGACGAGGCCCCGCTGCAGGCGCACGTCACCAACCTCGACTCGAGCAACTTCCTCGGTCGTCTGGCCCTGCTGCGCGTCTTCAACGGCACAATCAGCAAGGGCCAGCAGGTGATGTGGTGCCGCCACGACGGCACCCAGACCCGCGTCAAGATCACCGAGCTGCTGATGACCGAGGCCCTCGAGCGCAAGCCGGCCGAGAGCGCCGGCCCCGGCGACATCATCGCCGTCGCGGGCATCCCCGAGATCACCATCGGCGAGACCCTCGCCGACGCCGACGACCCGCGGCCGCTGCCCCTGATCACCGTCGACGAGCCCGCGATCTCGATGACCATCGGCACCAACACCAGCCCGATGGTCGGCCGGGTGCGTGGCTCGAAGGTCACCGCCCGCATGGTCAAGGACCGCCTCGACAAGGAGCTCGTCGGCAACGTGTCGCTGCGCATCCTGCCGACCGAGCGTCCCGACTCGTGGGAGGTGCAGGGCCGTGGCGAGCTGGCCCTGGCCATCCTCGTCGAGCAGATGCGTCGCGAGGGCTTCGAGCTCACCGTGGGCAAGCCGCAGGTCGTCACCCGGATGGTCGACGGCAAGATGCACGAGCCGGTCGAGCGCCTCACGATCGACACCCCCGAGGAGCACCTCGGGGCGATCACCCAGATCCTCGCGGCCCGCAAGGGCCGCATGGAGCAGATGACCAACCACGGCACCGGCTGGATCCGGATGGAGTTCCTCGTGCCGTCGCGCGGGCTCATCGGCTTCCGCACGCTCTTCCTCACCGAGACCCGGGGCACCGGTATCGCCCACCACGTCTTCGAGGACTACGAGCCGTGGTTCGGCACGATCACGACCCGCACGAGCGGCTCGCTGGTCTCCGACCGCAAGGGTGTCGTCACGGCCTACGCCATGGTCAACCTCCAGGAGCGCGGCGTGCTGTTCCAGGAGCCGACGACCGAGGTCTACGAGGGCATGATCGTCGGCGAGAACTCCCGCGCCGACGACATGGACGTCAACATCACGAAGGAGAAGAAGCTCACCAACGTGCGCGCCTCCTCCTCCGACAACTTCGAGAAGATCGTGCCGCCGCGCACCCTCAGCCTCGAGCAGTCGCTCGAGTTCTGCCGCGAGGACGAGTGCGTCGAGGTCACGCCCGAGGCGGTGCGCATCCGCAAGCTCGTGCTCGACGCCGGTGAGCGGGCCCGCACCTCCGCCCGGGCGCGCTCGGCCGCCAAGTCCGAGGCCAACTAGGGCACAGCAGTGGGCACCCCTCCCGCCGGTGCGACGCGGCGCAGGGCCATGGAACCGCGTGCCGTCGGCCTCGCGCTGCTCGCGGCCCTCGTGCTCGGTGCCTGCACGACGCCCCCGCGGCCACCCTCGCCCTCCTCGGCCGGTCGCGGGGGCACCCTCCAGGTGCTCCTCGACAGTCCCGTGCAGCACTGGGACCCGCAGCGCATCTACACCGGGCCCGAGGCGGGCCTGTCGGTGCGGATGTTCCTGCGCACCCTCACGACCGTCGCCGCCGTCGGGCTCGGGGTGTCGAAGGACCTGGTGCCCGACCTCGCGACGAGCACGGGTCAACCCAGCGACGGCGGCCGCACCTGGCGCTTCACGCTGGTCGGCGACGCCCTGTGGCAGGACGGGCGCACGATCACCTGCGAGGACGTGCGCTACGGCATCTCGCGCAACTTCGCGCGCGACGTGCTGCCGGGCGGACCTCCCTACGCCGTCTCCCTGCTCGACATCCCGCTGACGACCGACGCGAAGGGGCAACGCGTCTCGGCCTACGCCGGGCCCTACGCGCAGACCGGTCAGGCGGCCTACGACCGTGCGGTCTCGTGCAGCGGCTCGACCATCACCTTCCGGTTGAAGGCCCCCACCTACGACTTCGCCTCGGCGGTGGCCCTGCCGGCCTTCGCGCCGGTGCGCAAGGACCACGACCTGCGGGCGGCCGGCAACTTCTCGGTCTTCTCCGCCGGCCCCTACATGCTCGAGGGCGACTGGGTGCCCGGCGCCGGCGGCCGCTTCGTGCGCACCCGTTCCTGGGTCGAGGCCGACGACCCCGTGCGGGTCGCCTACCCCGACGTGGTCGAGATCCGCGAGGGGCTCGAGACGACCACGGCCATCCAGCGCATCATCGACGACCAGGGCGCCGACCGGTATGCCGTCACCTTCGCCGACGCGCCCCCGGCCCTGCAGCGACAGCTGCTCACCACCCCGGGCCTGTCGGACCGCGTGACCAACCCCGCCGCGGCGAGTGTGGAGTACCTCGCCCCCAACGTGCGCAGCGCGGTGATGGGCAACGCGAAGGCCCGTCAGGCCCTGGCCATGGCGACCAACCGCGACGCGTTCGTCACCGCCTACGGTGGGCCGTCGGCGATGACGCCGTCGTTCTCGCTCCTCGCGTCGAGCCTTCCTGGCCGGGTCGACCGCAGCCCCTTCGGCGTGGGTACGGCCGGTGACGCCGTCAAGGCCCGGGCCGTGCTCGTGGCGTCGGGCCTGACGCTGCCGGTGCCCCTGCGGGTGGCCTACCGGCAGTCAGCCGAGGCCGACACGGCCTTCGCGGCCCTGCGGGCGGGCTGGGAGCGGGCCGGCTTCGCCGTCACGCTGTCGCCGGTCACCGACGACTACTACGCGGCGATCTCCGCGGCGGCGGCGGCCGACCGCTACGACGTCGTCCGCGCCAGCTGGAGCGCCGACTGGCCGTCGGGTTCCACCGTGCTGCCTCCGACCTTCGACGCCCGGGTCAACGTCTCCACTGCCGGGCCCGGGCAGGACTACGGCTACTTCTCCGACTCGCAGGTCAACGAGGCCATGGACCGGGCCGCGGCCACCGCCGACGACGCGGCCCGGGCCGCGGCGTGGGGGCAGGTCGACGCCCTCATCGCCGCGCGGGGTGGCTCCATCCCCCTGGCCCAGCGCAAGCACGTGCTGGTCCACGGCTCGGGCGTCGTGGGCTACCAGGACAACCCGCTCTTCGGCGGATTCCCCGACCTCGCTCGGGTGCAGCTGGTCCAGGGCTGAGCCCCGGGGGTCCCGAGGTCGTCGCCGGCACGGGCCCGTCACGCAGGTTTTACACACCATCGGCCCGGCAGGCGCGATCCACGCCCCGGGGGGGCGTAACGTGAGCGCCGCCACGCCTGCCCACAGGCAACGTGTGGCCGGACCCACAGCCAGTTCTCAGCAACACACGCGAACGGTCACGATCCGGCGACGTCCGCCCCCGGTTGTTCACGATGTGGGACACGCTGGTCTAAGGTTTCGTCGATTCCCCCTCCGCACGGCGGGGTTCTTCCGTCAGAAGAGGTTCACCACCGCATGACCATCGCCCCGGGCCAGGAAGATGCCGAGTCGCGCGCCGTCGACGACGTCACCTCAGACGGTGCCGTCGCGATCAAGGGCCGCTCGCCGTGGGAGATCGTGCGGGCCCGCGTCCGTCGCGACAAGGTCACGATGGGGGCCCTGGTAGTCGGGGTGCTCTTCCTGCTCCTGGCCGTGCTCTCCCCGTTGATGCGCGCCACCGGGATCATCTCGCCCGACGCCTTCCACCCTGACCTCGTCCAGGGGCTGGGCTCCATCCCGGAGGGCTTCGCGGGCGGCATCTCGGCCGACCACTGGCTGGGAGTCGAGCCCGGCACCGGTCGAGACCTGCTGGCCCGCATCCTCACCGGCATGACCACGTCCCTCATCGTCGCGGTGTCGGCCACCGTCTTCTCGGTGGTCATCGGCACCCTGCTGGGTCTGGTCGCCGGCTTCGCCGGCGGATGGGTCGACTGGACGGTCAGCCGGTTCATGGACCTCGTGCTGAGCTTCCCCAGCACCCTCATGCTCCTGTCGCTCCAGCTGGTGCTCGTCGGCAGCATCGCCTCGGCCATCGGGCAGCCCGACAGCGCCCCGACGCCGAAGATCCTCTTCATGATCATCGTGCTCGGCTTCTTCGGCTTCCCGTTCTTCGCCCGCATCATCCGCGGGCAGGTGCTCTCCCTGCGCGAGCGGGAGTTCGTCGAGGCCGCACGGTCCCTCGGCGCGCGGCGGGGCCGCATCTACTTCAAGGAGCTGCTGCCCCACCTCTGGGCGCCGCTGCTCGTCTACACGACGCTCGTCATGCCGGCCAACATCGCGGCCGAGGCGGCGCTGGGCTTCCTGGGGGTCGGCATCAACCCCCCCACCGCGTCCCTCGGGGCCATCCTCAACGACTCGGTGGCCTACGCCCTGCCCGACCCGGCCTACTTCCTCTTCCCCGGGCTCACGGTGTTCGTGCTCGTGCTCTCGTTCAACCTCCTCGGGGACGGCCTGCGGGACGCCCTCGACCCCAAGGCGGGCCGTTCGTGACGTCCCACCCCCAGACTCCTCGGAGGAACACGTCCTCCGAAGGAACCTCGTGGCACCCGCCACAGGACAGCCCACCGCAGCAGCTGCGGTGGACAAGTGCATACAAGGAGAAGACATGATGCGCACCAGACAGGGCGCCTTCACCGTCGCCCTCGGGGCGGTCGTCGCGCTGGCGGCAGCGGCCTGCAGCGGCTCCGGCTCCGGCGGCGGAAGCACCGCAGGGTCCTCGGCCACCGCGGCCTCCAAGGGCGGAACGCTGTACATCCTCAACGTCGGGCCCCACAACGGTCTCGACCCCCAGCAGAGCTACGTCGGAGCAGACCTCGAGTTCGCCAACCGGGTCTACGCGCGCAGCCTGACGATGTACACCGCCGGCGAGAAGCCGGAGCTGGTCCCCGACCTCGCCACCGACACCGGCACCATGAGCGACGGCGGCAAGACCTGGGCGTTCACGCTCAAGGGCGACGCGAAGTGGCAGGACGGCAAGGCCGTCACCTGCGACGACGTGAAGTACGGCATCTCTCGCACCTTCGCGACGGACGTCATCTCCAACGGTCCGACCTACATCCTCTCCTTCCTCGACGTCCCCGAGGACGCCGACGGCGCTCCGGTCTACAAGGGCCCCTACAAGCCCAGCGCCGCTGGCGACGCCGCCTTCAACAAGGCGATCACCTGCGAGGGCGAGAAGCTCACCCTGCACTTCAAGAAGCCGTGGGCCGACTTCAACCAGGCGACCGCGTCGCTGGCCGCGTTCTCCGCCTTCCGCAAGGACAAGGACAAGGGGGCCAACAGCCTCTTCGACGTGTTCTCCGACGGTCCCTACATGCTCGAGGGCACGTTCGACGCCAACAAGGGCGGGACGTGGGTGCGCAACCCCAGCTGGACCGGTGGCGACGACCTGCGCAAGGCCTACCCCGACAAGATCGTCGACGTCGAGGGCCTGACGACCGAGGTCATCTTCCAGCGTCTCCTGGCCAATGGTGGTGAGGACAAGAACGCGATCACGTTCAGCTCCGCCCCCGCCTCGCTGCTCGCGCAGATCGTCGGCACGACGAGCGCGAAGGACCGCACCTTCAACCCGACTGCGCCCTACGTCAACTACCTGACGCCGAACTACCAGAGCGCCGCGATGAAGAACCCGAAGATCCGCCAGGCCTTCGCGATGTCGACCAACAAGGACGCCTACGTCACGGCCAACGGCGGACCGCAGGTCATGACCCCGACCAACGCCATCTGCAACCCGGCGCTGGCCTGCTACCAGGACTCCAACCCGTTCGGCGCGCCGAGCGCGGGTGACCCGGTCGGTGCCAAGAAGGTGCTGACCGACGCCGGCATCACGACGCCGGTCCCGATCACCGTGGTCTACCGCAAGACGGCGACGGCCGACAAGGCCTACTCGGCGCTCAAGCAGACCTGGGACCAGGGTGGCTTCAACACCACGCTCGAGGGCATCACGGACAAGTACTACCGCACCATCTCGAGTGCGGCGAGCAAGTCCAAGGACGTCTTCTCGGCCGGCTGGGGTGCTGACTGGCCCTCCGGCTCGACCGACATCCCGCCGCTGTTCGACGGTCGGATCAACATCACGGCGACCAGCAGCAACCAGGACTACGGGTACTTCAACGACGACGCGGTCAACAAGGCCATCGACGCTGCGTACCTCATCTCGGACGCCGCTGAGCGTGAGAAGGCCTGGGGCGCCATCGACGCGATGATCGTCGCCGACGGTGGTGTCGTGCCGCTCGTCGCTCAGAAGTTCGTGTTCGTGGCCGGCTCCAACATCAAGAACTTCGAGATCAACTCGCTGCTTGGTGGCTACGCCGACTTCGCGAACATCGCCGTCCAGTAAGGACTGCTGAACGCTCCACCGTGCCAAGAGGGCGCCGGGTGAGGAGGCTTGCCTCCCCACCCGGCGTCCCTCCTGGCCTCCGCACGAGAGGGAGGAAGCGCGCCGTCCGGCGCCGCAGCACTCATGTTCTTCTACATTCTCCGTCGGCTCGTCGCGCTGGTCATCATGCTGGCGATCATCACCCTGACCACCTTCCTCGTCTTCTTCGCCTCCCCGATCGACCCCGCCTCGCTCACCTGCTCGAAGAACTGCACGCCAGCGGTGATCGAGGGCAACCGGGTCAAGCTCGGCTTCGACAAGCCCATCCCTGTGCAGTACGCCACCTACCTCAAGGGCTTCTTCGTCGCGCGCGACTTCCCCGACGACCCGGCCCTGAAGAAGCTCAACCCGTCCGCTGTCTTCACGTGCGACGCGCCCTGCCTCGGCTACTCCACGCTCCAGGTCAGGGGCGTCACCGACATCGTCAGGGAGGGTCTGCCGATCACCGCCTCGATCGCGGCCGGCGCCTTCGTCCTGTGGATCGTCTTCGGGGTCACCTTCGGTATCGTCGCCGCGCTCAACCGTGGCCGATGGCCCGACCGGCTCCTCGTGGGGATCAGCCTGGTCGGCTACTCCCTGCCCTCGTTCTTCATCGGCGAGCTCCTGCTGGTCTTCGTGGCCATCAAGTACCAGCTGGTGCCCATTCCGGCCTTCACCCCGTTGAGCCAGGACCCGGTGGCCTGGCTCCAGGGGATCTTCCTGCCCTCCGTGACCCTCGCGGCCGTCTACAGCGCCTCCTACGTGCGTCTCACCCGCGCCTACATGCTGGAGACCATGTCGGAGGACTACATCCGCACGGCCCGCGCCAAGGGCGTCAAGGAGTTGACCGTCGTGCGCCGCCACGGTCTGCGCGCTGCCCTGACGCCCATCGTCACGGCCGCCGGGCTCGACCTCGGCGGGCTGCTCGGTGGAGCCGTCATCAGCGAGCAGGTCTTCTCCTTCAACGGGCTCGGCAAGATCGCGATCCTCGGCATCCAGCAGACCGACCTGCCGGTGATCGTCGGGGTCGTGCTCGTCGCGTCATTCTTCATCGTGTTCGCCAACCTCGTGGTGGACGTGCTCTACGGCGTCATCGACCCGCGTGTGCGGATGGCCTGAGGCTAAGGACAACACCATGACCACCACCACGAGCCCCCGTGCAGCGTCGCCCGCCCCGTCGGGTGACGCCACCGCCTACCTCTCCCTGAGAGACGTCAAGGTGCACTTCCCGACCGACGACGGCCTGGTCAAGGCCGTTGACGGCCTGTCCTTCGACCTCCAGCGGGGCAAGACGATCGGCATCGTCGGCGAGTCGGGCTCCGGCAAGTCGGTCACGAGCCAGGCCATCCTCGGTCTGCACCGGGGCACGAGGGCCCGGGCCTCCGGACAGGTGATCCTCGACGGCGAGGACCTGATGACCGTCAAGGACGAGCGCCTGCGGCAGCTGCGCGGCAACAGGATGGCCATGGTCTTCCAGGACCCCCTCTCGGCGCTGCACCCCTACTACACCGTGGGCTCCCAGATCGTCGAGGGGATCAGGGTCCACCACTCCGACATGTCGAAGTCGGCGGCCAAGAAGCGCGCCGTCGAGATGCTCGGTCGGGTGGGCATCCCCAGCCCGGCGCGCCGGGCCGACCAGTATCCCCACGAGTTCTCCGGCGGCATGCGGCAGCGCGCCATGATCGCGATGGCCCTGGCCAACGACCCCTCGCTGCTGATCGCCGACGAGCCGACCACCGCGCTCGACGTGACGGTGCAGGCCCAGATCCTCGACCTGATGCGCGACCTGCAGCGCGAGTTCGGCTCGGCGATCATCATGATCACCCACGACCTCGGGGTCGTCGCCGAGATGGCTGACGACATCCTGGTGATGTACGGCGGCAAGGCGGTCGAGTACGGCCCGGTCAACGAGGTCTTCTACCGCCCGAGCCACCCCTACGCCTGGGGTCTGCTCACCTCGATGCCCCGCCTCGACCGGGCCCGCAAGGCGCGGCTCGACCCGGTGCCCGGCAACCCGCCGTCGCTGATCAACGTGCCGTCGGGGTGCGCCTTCCACCCGCGGTGCGCCTTCCGCGACCAGGTGTCGGACGACCGCTGCCGCACCACCGTGCCCGAGCTCCAAGAGTCCCAGCCGGGTCACCTCGACCGGTGCCACCTGTCCACGGGCCAGCAGACGCAGCTGTTCGACTCCGTGATCAAGCCACGACTGTGAGGAGGGGCCGGTCATGAGCGAGCACCCCACCCGCGGCACCGACGCGACCCACGAGCCGACCGACAAGGCGACGATGACCGACACCCCCTCGACCACGCAGGACGCCGCCCTCACCCGGCAGGACGGCCAGGTGGCGCAGGCCCTGCGGCCCTCACCCGCCCGCACGGGCACCCCCCTGCTGCGTCTGACCGACATGCAGAAGTACTTCCCGCAGTATCGCCAGACCCTCATCCGGCGTCCCGACGCGCCGGTGAAGGCCGTCGACGGTGTGTCGTTCGACCTCTACCCCCGCGAGACCGTCGGCCTCGTCGGCGAGTCGGGCTGCGGCAAGTCGACGGCCGGGCGCACCATGCTGCGACTGCTCGACCCCACCGGTGGGCGGATCGAGTTCGAGGGCCAGGACATCACGAGCGTCAAGGGCGACGATCTGCGGCTGATGCGTCGGCAGATGCAGATGGTCTTCCAGGACCCCTACGGCTCGCTCAACCCCCGCCAGACGGTCGGCTCGATCATCGCCGCGCCGTTCGAGATCCAGGGCATCAAGCCCGAGCAGGGCACCCGCAAGGCCGTCCAGGGTCTGATGGAGCGGGTCGGGCTCAACCCCGAGCACTACAACCGCTACCCACACGAGTTCTCCGGTGGCCAGCGGCAGCGCATCGGTGTGGCCCGCGCGATCGCGCTCGAGCCGCAGCTCGTCGTGTGCGACGAGCCGGTCTCGGCGCTCGACGTCTCCATTCAGGCCCAGGTCATCAACCTGCTCGAGGACATCCAGCAGGAGTTCGGCATCGCCTACGTCTTCATCGCCCACGACCTGTCGGTGGTGCGCCACATCTCCGACCGGGTGGTGGTGATGTATCTCGGCAAGATCATGGAGGACGCCCCCCGCGACACCCTCTACGAGGCGCCTCAGCACCCCTACACCCATGCGCTGCTCTCGGCCGTGCCGACGCCCGACCCGGCGCGGGAGTCGAAGAAGGAGCGCATCCTGCTCACGGGTGACCTGCCGTCGCCGCAGAACCCGCCGAGTGGCTGCGTCTTCCGCACCCGCTGCCCCAAGGCGCAGGACAAGTGCGCGTCCGAGCTGCCGCTCCCGGTCGAGGTGGCTCCCGGGCACCGGGTCGCCTGCCACTTCCCCGAGGTGCGCAAGGTCATCTGAGAAGCGCCCGCCGTGACGCGTCTGCTCTTCGTCCACGCCCACCCCGACGACGAGACCCTGACCTGCGGGGTGACCATGGCCCACCACGTCGACCTCGGCGACGAGGTGCACGTGCTCACCGCGACGCTGGGTGAGGAGGGCGAGGTCATCCCGCCCGAGCTCGCCCATCTCGAGGGAGCGACGGGCGACCCCCTCGGGCCCTGGCGGCGCGAGGAGCTGCGTGAGGCCATGCGCCGCCTCGGGGTGGACCACCACGTGCTCGGGGAGGACCCCGGCGCCGGGGTCCTCTCGCGCTACCGCGACAGTGGCATGGCCGGTATGCCGGGTGCCCAGCACCCGCGCGCCTTCGCCCGCGCCCCGGTGGCGGAGGCGGCGGCTCTCGTCGCCGAGCACGTGCGGGCGCTCCGGCCGGACGTCGTCGTGACCTACGACCCGCAGGGGGGCTACGGCCACCCCGACCACATCCAGACCCACCGGGTGACCCGCGCCGCGCTCGCCCGGCTCGCCGCGCTCGACGACCCGGCCCAGCCCGGGCGTGCCTTCGAGATCCGCACACCCCTCACCTGGGCGCAGCAGGACCGGGCCTGGGTGCGCGAGCACGTCGTGCCCGGCACGCACGGGGAGTCCGCCCGCCGGCGCCTGGTCCTGCCCGACGCCGACGCCCTCAACCCGGTCGGCGTCGTCGACGACGACCGCGTGAGCCACATCGTGGTGTCCCCGGACTCGACGCAGCGTCAGGCTCTCGCGCTGCAGGCCCACGCCACCCAGCTGGTCGTCTACCGCACCCACGCACCCTCGCCGACGGCGGGCACCCCGTTCTTCGCCCTCAGCAATGAGGTGGCGACCCGCCTCCCCGGGCGCGAGGGCTTCGGGCGCGTCGACCCGGGGTCCTGGGCCGACGTGTCCCGACCGTCGTCGTCCGACGCCTGGTCGGCGGGCTTGGTCGCGGAGTGAGCGGACGGCATCGGGGCGCACCGGACATGCGGAACAATGACCAGGTGACCCTCACCCCTCCGACCTCTGACGCCTTCCGTCAGGCCATGGGCCGGTTCGCCACCGGGGTCACGGTCGTGACCACCCGCACCGGCGACCTCGACCACGCGATGACCGCCAACGGCGTGCTCTCGGTCTCGCTCGACCCGATGCTCCTGCTGGTCTCGGTGGAGCAGGAGGCGCGCTGGCACGACGCGGTCCTGGGAGCCGGTCGCTTCGGGGTCAGCATCCTCGCCGCCGCCGACCGAGCCACGGCGCTCTGGCTGGCCACCCGCGGCCGGCCGCTGCACGAGCAGCTCGCCCGCGTGCCCCACACGCGGGGTGAGGCGACGGGTGTGGCGCTGCTCGGCAACGCCTTGGCAACGATTGAGTGTCAGACCGTCAACACCGTGCCTGCAGGCGACCACACCCTCGTGGTGGGCGAAGTACTCTCCGTAGAGATCGCCGACCATCCGGGTGACGCCCTCCTCTTCTACCGAGGCGGCTTCGCCTCCCTGGCCTGAGACCCTCCGAGGGGGACACCACCGTGGCAGCCGACGACACGCGCGCCACCTGGCTGCGCCTGCTCGCGGCGGTCCTCGTCGTCGGTGCGGCCTATGTGGCCCTCGCCGTCGTGGTGGGTCGTCAGGTGCCGTCGCGGGCCAGCGTCGAGGGGGTCGGCGTCGGGGGCATGACCCCGACCGCGGCGTCGGCCGTGCTCAAGCAGAAGCTCGCGCAACGCGCGTCGGACCCGATCGTCGTCAACGTCGGCGACACCGGGCGCACGGTGCGGATCGACCCGAGCTCGTCGGGCTTGTCCCTCGACGTCGACCGCACGCTCGCCGACATGTCGGGCTTCACGCTCGACCCGGTGCGGATCTGGCAGCACCTCACCGGTGGGATGCACCGGCCGGTCGCCACGTCGGTGGACACCGCGAAGCTCACCGAGGCGGTGCGCTCCGGGGCCACGACGGTCGAGACCCCGGCGCGCGACGGCACCGTCACCTTCCCTGGCGGGAGGGTGGCCGTGACGCCGGCCCAGGACGGCACCTCCGTCGACGTCGCCGACCTCGTCCGCCGGATCGCCGCAGGCTACCCGCACACCCCGTCGCTGCTGGCCAGGGTGCGTACGGCCGCACCCGCCGTGACCCAGGCCAAGGTCGAGGCGGCGGTCACCTCGTTCGCGCGGCCGGCGATGTCGGCGCCGGTCTCGCTGGTGCTGGGCGACCGCACGCTGCCGCTCGTGCCCACGCAGCTCGCCCCCATGCTCTCGATGACGCCCGACGACGACGGCACCCTGCGCCCGACCATCGACCGTCCGAGCGTCACGGCCCTGGTGACCGGGCTGGCCAGGACGGTCCTGCCGGCGGCGAAGGACGCCAGCCTGATTTTCACGGGCGCCTCCCCGACGGTCGTGCCGGGGGTCGACGGGCTGACCGTCGACACCCGCACGGTGCCCGACCTCGTGCTCGCCGCCCTCACCGACCCCTCCCGCACCGCGCGCCCCCGCACGACGGCTGCGGCCCCCGCCTTCACCACGGCGAAGGCCAGGGCCCTCGGCGTGAAGGAGGTCATCGCGAGCTTCGACTCGACCTTCCCGGTCAACCCCTCGCGCACCGCCAACCTCGTGGCCGCCTCCTCCGCGATCGACGGCACACTGGTCAGGCCGGGAGAGACGTTCTCCCTCAACGGGATCCTTGGTGAGCGCACCGCCGACAAGGGATACCAGGAGGGGTATGTCATCGAGGGGGGAAGGCTGGTCAAGGGCACGGGTGGGGGCATCTCGCAGGTCTCGACGGTCGTCTACAACCTGGCGTGGAGCGCGGCGACCGAGCTCGTCGAGCACACCGCCCACTCGTTCTACATCTCCCGCTACCCCGAAGGGCGCGAGGCGACGGTCTACTGGCCGACGATCGACAACAAGTGGAAGAACACCAGCCCCTACGGGATGTACGTGCAGATGTATGTCGCCGACAACCAGGTGCACGGTCGCATCTGGAGCACCAAGGTCTACGACGTGAGGTCAGAGAAGGGCCCGCGCAGCAACATCCGCACCGGCGCCACCTTCAGCGACGACACCGTCGCCTGCGTGCCGCAGCCCGGCAGTCCCGGCTTCGACGTCACCGTCACGCGGGTGATCTCGCTGAAGGGCAAGGCGGTGCGGTCGGAGCCCTACACGACGAAGTACGACCCGCAGGACACGATCACCTGCACCAACCCCGACCACGCGCGCTAGCGGCGAGGGGCGGGCGGGTCCAGGTAGACGTAGGCGTGGTGCGTGCTGAAGCCGAGGCCGGTGTAGAGCGCCTGGGCGGCGGTGTTCCCCGCCTCGACCTGAAGGTACATCGACGTCATCGCGTGGTCGCGGGCGAGCGTGGCCAAGGCCGACATGAGGGTGACGGCCAGCCCCTGCCGCCGCTGCAGCGGGTCGACCCAGACGGCGTGGAGGCCGGCCCACCCGGGGTGCACCGACATCCGGGCCACGGCCGTGAGGCGGCCGGGGGCCCCGGTGCTGGCGAAGAGCTGGCCCGGGGAGCCCGTCAGCACCTGCTCGGTCACCCCGGGCAGGATGCTGCGCTGTCGCGCGTACGCCACCAGCCAGTCGGCGCTCAGGGCCGCGTCGACCTCGACGGGCGGCGCATCCGCCCGCAGCGGCGGGACGGCAGCGGTGGCCCCCGTCATGGTCAGCGTCGGCTGCACCGGCTGGTAGCCGCGCCCGAGCAGCTCGACGCCGAGCGGGTGGGCGGCGACGAGGGTGCGCAGGGCCAGCGGCTCACCCAGCTCGGCCGGCCCCGTCGGAGCCGAGTCGTCGCCGCTGCGGGGCAGGTCGAGGTGGACCCGAGGCGGGAGCCCACGGGCGGCGTACCAGCGCTCGACCTGGTCGACGGCGTCGGTGAGCGGTAGCCCTGGGTCGCCAGACGGCAGCAGGCTGTTGCCTCGACCGGTGAAGCCGGACGACGCCCGCAGCAGCCACCCCCCGAGCTCTGCCGACTCGACCGCGGGCCACCCCTGCGCCATCAGGCGCCCGAGGTCGGCGACGCCGACCGCCCGGTGCGGGCGGCCGGGCCGCTCCTGCCGGGGCGGGATCTCGCGCACGGCCACGACGACCTCCCGGGCCACGGTGACCGGCCCCTCGGTGGTCTCGAGGGTCACCGACGCGTCGTCGACCGCCGACACGATACCCACGACATCGCTCAGCGACGGGGCCGATCCGGGAGGCAGCCGGTGACGCACGACCACGCGGGCCCCCGGTCGGAGGGGGTGCGGCACGGGGACGGCTGGCTGCACGGGGTCTCCATCGGTGGTCGGCGTGTGCCGGGGGTGGCCCCAGAGGAAGTCCATGGCCCGGACTCGGCATAATAGATGTCAGCCAGTGCACCACCAGGAGCACCATCCGGAGCAGGGCTCGCGCCCGCCTCCAGCCCGTCTCGCGCTAAGGACCCACACCCCATGACCTACGTGATCGCCCAGCCCTGTGTCGACCTCAAGGACAAGGCGTGCATCGAGGAGTGCCCGGTCGACTGCATCTACGAAGGGGAGCGGTCCCTCTACATCCACCCCGACGAGTGCGTCGACTGCGGTGCGTGCGAGCCGGTCTGCCCCGTGGAGGCCATCTACTACGAGGACGACACCCCGGCCGAGTGGGCCGACTACTACAAGGCCAACGTCGAGTTCTTCGACGACCTCGGCAGCCCGGGCGGCGCGGCCAAGCTCGGCATGATCGCCAAGGACCACCCCCTCATCGCGGCCCTGCCCCCGCAGGAGCACTCCGAGTGACCGCAGCGGCGCGCGCGTGAGCAGGGGTCGGATGTCGGGCCTGCCCGACTTCCCCTGGGACTCGCTCGCCGTGCACAAGGCCACGGCGGTCGCGCACCCAGGCGGTCTGGTCGACCTCTCGGTCGGCACGCCCGTCGACCCCACCCCCGTGGTGGTGGCGCGGGCGCTGGCTGCCGCGTCCGACTCACCCGGGTACCCCCTCACGGCCGGTACGCCCGCGCTGCGGGAGGCAGTGGCCGCCTGGTTCGCCCGGCGCCGCGGGGTGCCCGACGTCGACCCCGCCGGGGTGCTGCCGACCATCGGCAGCAAGGAGATGGTGGCCTGGCTGCCGACCCTGCTGGGTCTGGGCGTCGGAGACGTCGTGGGCCTGCCCGCCGTCGCCTACCCGACCTACGACGTCGGCGCCCGGCTCGCCGGCGCGACCCCCGTCGTGGTCGACGGTCTCACCGCCCTCGGGCCCCTGACCAGGGCCACCCGGCCGCGGCTGCTCTGGGTCAACAGCCCCAGCAACCCCACCGGCGCCGTGCTGGGCGTCGAGCATTTGGCCAAGGTGGTGGCCTGGGCCCGGCAGCACCGCGTCGTCGTCGCCTCCGACGAGTGCTACGCGCAGCTGACCTGGTCGGGCGACGGCCCCGCGCCGAGCATCCTCGACCCCCGGGTCGCCCGCGGCAGCCACGAGGGACTGCTCGCCCTCTACTCCCTCTCGAAGCAGTCGAACCTCGCCGGATACCGCGCGGCCTTCGTCGCCGGTGACCCAGCCCTGGTGGCCGGTCTGCTCGAGGTGCGCAAGCACGCCGGGATGATCGTCCCGGCGCCCGTGCAGGCGGCCATGGTCGCCGCCCTCGACGACGACGCCCACGTCGAGGAGCAGCACGCCCGGTATGCCGCGCGCCGCACCCTGCTGCGGCCGGCGCTGGAGCGGGCCGGTTTCGCCGTCGCCGACACCGGCGCCGGGCTCTACCTCTGGTCCACGCGTGACGAGCCCGCCCTCGACAGCGTGGCCTGGCTGGCGCAGCGGGGCATCCTCGTGGCTCCCGGCAGCTTCTACGGTCGCGCCGGCGACCGTCACGTACGCGTGGCCCTGACGGCGACCGACGAGCGTATCGCCGCGGCGGCGTCCCGGCTCTGACCCCGAGAAGGTCACAGTCGCCCGACTCACGATCGGCGGCCGGGCTGGGGTAGCGTCGGTGACGATCTGCCTGGGTTCCGACCGGACCCGCTCGTCCACGGTTTCCTCAAGGAGAACACACATGACCGCAGAGACCGCCGAGAGCACCCCGACCGCAACCAGCACCGAAGCCACCCTGAGCCTTGCCGACAAGACCCTCACCCTGCCCCGGGTCGCCGCATCCGACGGCAGCGACGCGCTGGGGGTCAGCTCCCTGCTCAAGGAGACCGGCCTGGTCACCTACGACGCAGGCTTCGTCAACACCGCCTCGTGCAAGAGCGCGATCACCTACATCGACGGCGACGCAGGCATCCTCCGCTACCGCGGGTACCCCATCGAGCAGCTCGCCGCGAAGTCGTCCTACGTGGAGGTGTCCTACCTGCTCATCTACGGTGAGCTGCCGACCGCGACCGAGCTCGCCGAGTTCGAGGACAAGATCCGCCGCCACACGATGCTCCACGAAGACCTGAAGGCGTTCTTCAACGGCTTCCCGCGTGACGCCCACCCGATGCCGGTCCTGTCGTCGGCCGTCTCCGCCCTGTCGACGTTCTACCAGGACAGCCTCGACATCCACGACCGCGCGCAGATCGACCTCTCGACGGTGCGGCTGCTGGCCAAGCTGCCGACGATCGCGGCCTACGCGCACAAGAAGAGCATCGGGCAGCCCTTCCTCTACCCCGACAACTCGCTCTCGCTCACCGAGAACTTCCTGCGCATGGCCTTCGGCTTCCCGGCCGAGCCCTACGAGCTCGACCCGACCATCGTCAAGGCGCTCGACCTGCTGCTGATCCTGCACGCCGACCACGAGCAGAACTGCTCGACCTCGACCGTGCGGCTCGTCGGCTCCTCGCAGGCCAACCTCTACGCCTCGGTCTCCTCCGGCATCCACGCCCTGTCCGGCCCGCTGCACGGCGGGGCCAACCAGGCCGTGCTCGAGATGCTCGGCAAGATCCAGAACGCCGACTACGACGTCAACACCTTCATGACCAAGGTGAAGAACAAGGAGGACGGCGTCCGCCTCATGGGCTTCGGCCACCGGGTCTACAAGAACTACGACCCGCGCGCGGCGATCCTCAAGAAGACCGCCGACGAGATCATCGCCAAGCTCGGTGGCGACGACGAGATGCTCGAGATCGCCAAGGGTGTCGAGGAGATCGCGCTCAACGACGACTACTTCATCGAGCGCAAGCTCTACCCCAACGTCGACTTCTACACCGGCCTGATCTACAAGGCCATGGGCTTCCCCCCGAAGATGTTCACCGTGCTCTTCGCCCTGGGCCGCGCCCCCGGCTGGATCGCCCAGTGGCGCGAGATGATGGAGGACCCCGAGACCAAGATCGGTCGTCCCCGTCAGGTCTACATCGGCGCCACCGAGCGCGACTACGTCGACCTCGGTGGCCGCTGACCGGAGCAGTCCCACCCCCCGGCCCCTCTCCCAGTCTGGGTGGGGGCCGGGGAGCACCGGGTCAGGCAGCGCCCAGTCGGATGGTCACGGTGGTGGCGTCGCTCGAGCCGCCGGTGCCCCACGTCAGGGCCGGGTCCGTGTCGCTGCGGTCCCACGTGCGACCCGCGACCTCGACGCGGGCGATGCCGTAGGCGTCGGCCCGCGCGACTGCCCACTGAGCGGCGGCCCAGGCGTGGGTGGCGTCCGCGGCCGACACCCGCAGGACCCCGCTCGACGCGACGCTGCGACTGCCCATCTGGGCCTTGAGGTCGGACGCCACGTCGGTGGCCGGCGAGACCGCGGTCGGGTCGGCGAGCTTGCAGCCGAGACCGGCCGGTGACTGGCCCGTGAGCGTCGAGGCGAGCACCCGGCCCTGCTGCTCGTGGTCGGCATATGCCTCGGGGAAGGCGCTGCGCTGCACCGCCTGGGCCACCTTGGTGATCTCGCCGGTCGTGTAGCCGGGCACCTTGACCAGGGCGTCGTAGAACTTGCCCGTCGAGTAGACCGCGTCGAGGATCTGCTCGCGGGTGCCCCATCCCTGGCTGGGGCGCTGCTGGAAGAGCCCGACCGAGTCGCGGTCGCCGTAGGTCAGGTTGCGCAGCTTCGACTCCTGGATCGCCGTCGCGATCGCGATCGTCGCCGCTCGCGGTGGCAGGCCCCGCTCGACGGCGACCGCCGAGATGAGGGCGGCGTTCGCGGTCTGCTCAGGGGTGAAGGTGAAGGTCGTCCCGGATGCGGTCGCCGCGCACACGGGGGTGAAGAAGGCGCGCTGGGCGGACCGCCAGGCGAGGAAGCCGGCGACGGCCACGCTCCCCACGACGGCGACCACGATCAGGCGCGCGACCCACCGCATCGGGTGCCGACCGGCCAGCCGGCGCTCAGAGGTGGGCACGGGCAGTCACGTATTGGCGTGGAGGGCGTCGTTGAGCGCGATGCCGTGACCGGTGCGGTCGCGCGCCTCGACCGTGCCCGTCACCGAGTTGCGCAGGAAGAGCACGCCGTCGCGGCCCGAGAGCTCGACCGCCTTGACGACCGAGCCGTCGGGCAGGGTCACCTTGGTGCCGGCGGTGACGTAGAGGCCGGCCTCGACCACGCAGTCGTCGCCGAGGGCGATGCCGAGCCCCGACTGCGCGCCCAGCAGGCACCGCTCGCCCACGCTGACCCGTTGGGTGCCGCCGCCCGAGAGCGTGCCCATGATCGACGCACCGCCGCCGACGTCGGAGCCGTTGCCGACGACGACCCCCTGCACGATGCGGCCCTCGACCATCGAGGTGCCGAGGGTGCCGGCGTTGAAGTTGACGAAGCCCTCGTGCATGACCGTCGTGCCGGGCGCCAGGTGCGCGCCGAGGCGCACCCGGTCGGCGTCGGCGATCCGCACACCCGAGGGCAGCACGTAGTCGGTCATCCGGGGGAACTTGTCGACCGAGGTGACCTGCAGCGGCCCTCGCCGGCGCAGCCGCAGGCGGGTGGCCTCGAAGTCGTCGACCGCGCAGGGGCCGGCGCTGGTCCAGACCACGTTGCTCAGCACACCGAAGAGACCGTCCAGGTTAATCGTGTTGGGGGCCACCAGCCGGTGCGAGAGCAGGTGCAGCCGCAGGTAGGCATCGGGCACAGTGGTCGGGGGAGCGTCGAGGTCGATGCTCACGGCGACGACCCGCATGCTGACGCCACGGTCGAGGTCCTCGGTCTCGAGGGCCCGCAGGTCGGCCGGCACCGGCTGCTCCGGATCGAGACCGTCGCCGAGCGCCGGTGCGGGATACCACGTGTCGAGCACGACCCCCTCGTCCAGGGGGGCTCCGGGCGCCGGGAGCGACCCGGCGACGACGGTGGCCACTCCGAGGCCCCAGGCCCGGCGGGTGTCGGTGGACGGTGAGGGCGCATCGGTCATGGGCAGCAGCCTAGGTGCCACGCCTACTAGCCTCGTCGTATGCCGCCGCCCTCCACCGTGCCCAGCGTGTCGTCTCCCGCCCCCGACCAGCCTGTCGCCCTCCCCCTGGACCTCGACGCCGACGTGGTCGACCTCACCGTCGCCCTGTGCGACATCCCCTCGGTGAGCCTCGACGAGGCGGCGCTCGCCGAGGCGATCGAGGTCGCCCTGGGGCCGCTGACCCACCTCGAGGTCTCGCGGTACGGCAACACCGTGGTCGCGCGCACCCAGCTGGGCCGGGCCGAGCGCGTGGTGCTCGCGGGCCACATCGACACCGTGCCGCTGACCGACCCGCCCAACCTGCCGACCCGTCGTCGCGGCGACGAGCTGGTCGGCCGGGGCACGGTCGACATGAAGGGCGGGGTCGCGGTGCAGCTGCGGCTGGCCCGGCAGCTGACCGAGCCGACCCGCGACGTCACCTACGTCTTCTACGAGGGCGAGGAGATCGACGGGCAGTACAACGGCCTGGCCCACCTGGCACGCGATGCCCCCGAGCTGCTCGCGGCCGACTTCGCCGTGCTGCTCGAGCCGACCGACGGCGGTGTCGAGGGCGGGTGCAAGGGAACCCTGCGCGTCGACGTGGTGGTCAAGGGCATCGCCGCCCACTCGGCGAGGCCGTGGAACGGCGACAACGCGATCCACGGGGCCGCCCCCATCCTCGCGCGGCTGGTGGACTACGACCAGCGGGTCGTCCACGTCGAAGGCCTCGACTACCACGAGGCGCTCCAGGCGGTCGGCATCAGCGGGGGGATCGCCGGCAACGTCATCCCCGACCGCTGCGTGGTCACCGTCAACTACCGCTACGCCCCCGACAAGAGCGCTGACGAGGCGGTCGCGCACGTCGTCGACGTCTTCGACGGCTTCGAGGTCGTCGTGCGCGACAACGCCCCCGGCGCCCGTCCCGGCCTCACCCTCCCAGCAGCGAAGGCCTTCGTCGAGGCCCTCGGCGTGCCGGTCGGGCCCAAGGAGGGGTGGACCGACGTCGCCCGCTTCAGCGCCCTCGGCGTGCCGGCGGTCAACTTCGGCCCGGGCGACCCGAACCTCGCCCACACCGACGAGGAGCGCGCGCCCCTGCACCAGTACGGCGACTGCGAGCAGGCCCTGCTGCGGTGGCTGCGATGAGCGCCGACCGTCCCCACCGCGATGTCGACAACGAGCCGGACGACGGCTCCCGTATGGAGCGCCGCACCGGACCCGTGCGCCTGCGGCGTCACCAGGTGCCCGAGACGACGACCGACCAGCGCCTGCTCGACAGCGGGCAGTCGGCCGACTGGCTGCACGCCGACCCGTGGCGGGTGATGCGCATCCAGTCCGAGTTCGTCGAGGGCTTCGGGGCCCTCGCTGAGCTGGGGCGCGCGGTCAGCGTCTTCGGCTCGGCGCGCACGCGCCGTGACGACCCGGCCTACGCGCTGGGGGAGCAGGTGGGGCGCCTGCTCGTCGAAGCGGGCTACGCCGTCATCACCGGCGGCGGGCCGGGGGCGATGGAGGCCGCCAACAAGGGCGCCTTCGAG
The DNA here is from genome assembly GCA_039889245.1 of Dermatophilaceae bacterium Soc4.6. NCBI lineage: Bacteria > Bacillati > Actinomycetota > Actinomycetes > Micrococcales > Dermatophilaceae > Dermatophilaceae bacterium Soc4.6. The sequence continues at coordinate 3,424,828 of JAZGVH010000002.1, forward strand.
GCCGGCGGGACGTCGGTGGGGCTGGGCATCGAGCTGCCGTTCGAGACCGGGCTCAACGAGTACGTCGACCTCGGCGTCAACTTCCGCTACTTCTTCGCGCGCAAGACGATGTTCGTCAAGTACTCCCAGGGCTACATCGTGCTGCCGGGCGGGCTCGGCACCCTCGACGAGCTCTTCGAGGCGCTGACGCTGGCCCAGACCGGCAAGGTCACCTCGTTCCCCGTCGTGCTCCTGGGCACCGACTACTGGTCGGGGCTGCTGGGGTGGCTGCGCGAGGTCGCCGTCGAGCGGGGCACCGTCGGGGCCGCCGACCTCGACGAGCTGCTCGTCACCGACGACCCGGCGGAGGCTGTGGCGGCGGTGGTCGCCAGCGACGAGGGTGCTCGTGGGAGCATCGGGTCGTGACCTGGTTCGTCGCGACGCTCGCCGTCGTCCTCATCGTCATCACCACCGCAGCCGTCCTCGGCCGCGTGGACGGCTCCATCGCCGAGGTCACCTCGTCGCTCGGGCACGACCCCCTGCCCGACGGGCCGCTGACCGCCGCCGACCTCGACGAGCTGCGCTTCGACACCGGGCTGCGCGGATACCGCATGGCGCAGGTCGACCGGGTCGTCGACCGGCTCCGGCACGAGATCGTCGTGCTCGAGCAGGAGGTCGACCGACTGCGCGAGACCGACCACGAGCCACCTCAGCCCGACCACCAGGAGGAGCACGCATGACCGCCGTCATCCGCCGCACCGTCGACGCCCCCGTCACGCTCGTGTGGGCCACGGTCACCGACTTCGCGGCCTACGGTCGCTGGATCCCGCTCACCCGGATGCGCACCGACGCGGGGTCTCCGCGGGTCGGGTGGGGCTTCGGGGGCTTCAGCGGCCTGGGCCCGGTCGGCTTCCTCGACCCGATGCTCCTGACCGTGTGGGAGCCGCCGACCGACGACGGGGCCCCCGCCCGTTTCCGGGTGCGCAAGACCGGCTACCTCCTGACCGGCTGGGCCGAGGTCACCCTCGAGCCGCGCGACGGGGGCACCCGCACCCAGCTGACCTGGGCCGAGCAGATCGTGCCGCGGCCGGTGCAGGTGGGGCGGCTGCTGGCCAGGGTCTCCGACCCGGTCACGGCTCGGCTCTTCGGTCGCGCCGTCGACGGGATGGCGGCGGCGGCCACCGCAGCCGGTCTCGCGGCTGCGGCCTAGGCCCCGATGTCGGCGGGCGTGGTCGTGGGTGTCGACGGGGTGGCCCGCTGCGCGTGGGCCTCGGCGGCGCCCGACTACGTCACGTACCACGACGAGGAGTGGGGTCACCCGGTGCACGGTGAGCGGGCGCTCTACGAGCGGCTCACGCTCGAGGCGTTCCAGTCTGGGCTGTCGTGGATCACGGTGCTGCGCAAGCGCGCTGCCTTCCGGGCGGCGTTCGCGGGTTTCGACCCCGAGCGGGTCGCCGCGTTCGGGCCCGACGACGTGGCCCGGCTGATGGCCGACGCCGGCATCGTGCGCAACGCCCGCAAGATCGAGGCCGCCGTCGGCAACGCCGCCGCCGTGCTGCGCCTGCGCGACGCGGGGGGCCTCGACCAGGTCGTCTGGTCGCACGTGCCCGCGGCGCACCGGCGGCCCACCACGCTCCAGCAGGTGCGCGCCACCAGCCCCGAGTCCGTCGCCCTGGCGAAGGCCCTCAAGGCCAGCGGCTTCACCTTCGTCGGACCGACGACGATGTATGCCGCGATGCAGGCCTGCGGCCTCGTCGACGACCACCTCGCCGGCTGCCACCGGGCGCTGCCGTGACGGTCCGCGAGCTGGAGACGCCGCGCGGTCGCGTCGGGCTGGGCGCGCGGATGGCGCGGCTTCCCCGCTTCGTGCCGGCCGTCCTGCTCGCGTATGCCGCGTGCCGCCTCCTGACCGGGGTGCTGATGGCGATCGTGGCGCGCCACCAGGTGCCCACGGGGTGGAACGGCCCCGGCACCGACCCGGTGACCTACCTGACCTTCACCGCGCAGTGGGACGGGCAGTGGTACCAGCAGATCGCCGAGCAGGGCTATCCCGGTGCCCTGCCGGTCGACGGCGACGGTGTGACCCAGCAGAACGCCTGGGCGTTCTACCCCCTCTTCCCGCTGCTCGCCCGCTTCGTGATGGACGGTCTGGACCTCAGCTTCTACGCCGCCGGCTCGACGCTGTCGCTCCTGCTCGGCTTCGTCGCCGCGGGCGTGATGGCCGTGCTGCTGCGAGACCGTCTGGGAGAGCGGGCCGCCCTGCTCGTCGTGGTCGTGTGGGCCTGCTTCCCGGCCGCCGCGGTGCTCCAGGTCGGCTACTCCGAGTCGACCGCCATGGCCCTGCTGACCCTCGTGCTGCTCGCGCTGTCGCGCGAGCGCTGGCTGTGGGCGGCCGGACTGGCGGTGCTCACCGGGCTGGCCCGGCCGATCGCCCTCCCGCTGGCTGCCGTCGTCGTCGTGGCCCTGTGGCTGCGCTGGCGACGGCGCGCGGTCGATCCGCTGGGCGCCGGCGAGGTCGTCTCGGGGCTCACCGCACTCGCCGGCTGTGGGGTCGCCGGGCTGCTCTGGCCCGCCATCGCCTGGTGGGGCACCGGCCGGTCGAACGCCTACACCGACACGATGGGCGCGTGGCGCTCGGGCCACGAGATCCGCCCCTTCCGCCCGTGGCTCGACATGTCGCGCTACTACTTCGGGCCGACCTGGGGGCCGGTGTGGCTCACCACGATCTTCGTCGTCATCGCCGTCATGGTGCTCGGCCCGTGGGCCCGGGGCCTGGGCCCCCAGCTGCGGGCTTGGGCCGTGGCCTACCCCGCCTACCTGCTCGCGGTGCTCGACCCCTTCACCTCGGTCTTCCGCTACCTCATCCCCCTCTTCCCGCTGGTCGCCGTCCTCATCGGCGTCGCCGGACCGCGCAGGCACTGGGCTGCCGTGGCGGTGCGGGCGGCCGTCGTGCTCGTGCTCTTCGTCGTGGGCCAGTGGTACTGGATCGACGAGCTGTGGCGCTTCGTGCCCCCCAGCGACTACCCCCCGTGACGGCACGACCGCGACTCACCGGCCCGTGAAGACCGGGGCCTGCTTGGCCAGGAACGCGTCCACCGCGGCCAGGTGGTCGGCGCTCTGACCGGTGAGGTTCATCAGACGGGCCTCGTGGTCGAGGGACTCCGGCAAGGGGTGGCTCGAGGCATACGCCACCGCTCGCCTGATCGAGCCGTAGGCGAGGGTCGGCCCGGCGGCCAGGATGGCGGCCACCTCCTGCACGCGGGCGCTGAGCTCGGCCGCGGGCAGGACCTCGGTGACCAGTCCGAGGCTGAGGCACTCGGCGGCGGGCACCGTGCGCGGCATGAGGAGCAGCTCCTTGGCCCTGGCTGTGCCGACCAGCCGGGGGAGGGTCCACGACGACCCGGTGTCGCACGACAGGCCGATGCCGGCGAAGGCGGTGTTGAGGCCGCCGGTGTCGACCATGAAGCGCAGGTCGGCGGCCAGCGCCATCGAGGCCCCCGCACCGGCGGCCACGCCGTTGAGGGCGGCGATCACGGGCTTGTTCATCGTCGCGAGGAGCAGGGCGATCGGGTTGTAGTGCTCGAGCACGGTGTCGCCGAGCTGCTCGCCGCCTCGCAGCTGAGCGACGTGCTCGCGCAGGTCCTGGCCCACGCAGAATGCCCGACCGCTTCCCGTGAGGACCACGCACCGCACGGCCGGGTCCTGCGCGGCGTTCTCGAGGGCCTCCAGCAGCTGCTCCTTGAGGGCCAGGTCGAGGGCGTTCATCGACTCGGGCCGGTGCAGGGTGATCGTGGTGACGCCGTCGTCGTGCTCGACCAGGGCCACGGGCGGCCGGTCGGGCTGGGGTGGGGTGGAGGAGTCCGGTGTCATCGCTGATCCTGTCGCTCGGGGATGGGGATGGGGATGGAGATGGGTGGGGTCGCGGGTGAGGTCGCAGCCGCGACCATCGTCGCGTACGCCACCCCTGATTTCGTGGCGCGCCGCACCCTGCGCGATAATGGTGACGACTGCCGGAGTCGTCTACAGCGGTGCCCTCGTCGCACGATCCGGTCATGTCCAGACACACAGGGAAGGGGTGCCCATGGCGGCGATGAAGCCCAGGACCGGAGACGGCCCGCTCGAGGTGACCAAGGAGGGTCGTGGCATCGTGCTCCGCATGCCGCTCGAGGGTGGCGGTCGACTCGTCGTCGAGATGACCCCCGGCGAGGCGGCCGCTCTGCGCGACGCCATCCAGGGCTGCGACGGCGTCAGCTAGCCGTCAGGCCAGTGCACCACCCGGGACCCTCCGGCGCCACGAGCGCCGGGGGGTCCCGTCGGCTGTGTCCTGCGGGTCCAGCGGTGGACGCAGCTGAGCGGCGCCCGTTCCAGCTGGTCGAGCTCGACGACTCGGAGGCGGTCGACGATGTCGGCGAGCGTCTGCGGGCCGGTGAACGCACCGCGCTGGAGCAGGCCTACCATCGCTGGTCGCCCTTGGTCTGCACCGTGGCGCTGCGCGCGCTCGGCGACCACCACGACGCCGAGGACGTCACGCAGCAGGTCTTCGTCTCGGCCTGGCACAGCCGTGGCACCCTGCGCCCCGGTCAGGGTGTCGTGCCCGGGTGGCTCGTCGGGATCACCCGGCACCGGATCGCCGACGTCCGGGCCCAGCGTTACCGCACCATCCGCAACGTCGCGGCCGTCGCCCGGGTGGAGCGTCCCGAGGAGGCGGTCCGTGACGCCGGCCTCGCCGACCGCGTCCTGCTCGCCCACGAGCTCGGCCAGCTCGGCGAGCCGCGTGGCACGGTCGTGTGGCTCGCCGTCGTCGAGCAGCGCCCCGCCCACGAGGTCCCCCGCATCCTCGACCTGCCCCTGGGGATCGTCAAGAGCCATGTGCGCCGCGGTCTCCTCCAGCTCCGATCACGACGGTCGCCTCCGTCGGCCTCGACACCCTCGACACCCGGCAGCACCTCGGCGATGCCGTGCTGCAGCGTCACGACGGCGTGCTGGACCTCCGGGTCGAGATGGGCGAGCTCACCCCCGGCCCCGGATGCCTCGAGGTCTGGCTGCTCGACTCCGACGGCAAGCGGATGATCTCGATCGGGGTCATGAGCCAGAGCAACAGCACCTTCCCGGTGTCGACCGAGCTCCCCGCGAAGGGCTACGTCATCGTCGACGTCTCCCGAAAGGCGTTCGACGACCGGCCGCAGCACTCGGGCGAGAGCCTGGTGCGGGGTCGTCTGTCGGTGTGACCAGGCAGGTCACGAAGGTCAGGCAGGTCGCCGGGCGACGGTGACCTGCCACGACGCGTCGTCGTGCCAGGGGTCGAGCTGCCACGTGGAGTAGCGGTGCTCGTGCTGGAGGCCGACCGCGGCGAGGTCCCGGTCGAGGTCGTCGACGCCGTAGGCGCGGTCGGTGGCGAAGCCGGCCACGAGCCGTCCGCCGGGGCGCAGGAGACCGTGCATGGTCGACAGCACGTCCCTCTCGGTGCCCGGTGCGACGAAGACGAGCACGTTGCCGGGCAGCGCCACCACGTCGAAGGGGTCGGCGAAGCCCTCGTCGGCGAGCACCTCGGGGTCGAGGTCGAGCAGGTCGCTCGCGAGGTAGGGGACCCCGAGGTAGCGGGCGCGGGCACGCTCCACGAGCCCGGTGTCGCGGTCGACCCCCAGCGCGAGGTGCCCCATCCGGGTCAGCGCCGCCGCGACCCGCCCGGTGCCGGCCCCGGCGTCGAGGACGCGGGCGCCCCGGGGGGCGAGGGCGTCGATCAGGCGCGCCTCGCCGTCGAGGTCCTCGCCCGCGTCGGCGAGGAGGTCGAAGCGGGCGACGTAGCCCTCCCACTCCTCACCGGTCATCTCCTGCTCCCAGCGGGTGGCGGGGGCGAGCGACGGGCGTGGTGGGCGACCGTGGCGGTGGTGGGCCATGGGCGGTCAGCGCTTGACGGCGACGAGCACGCCGTCGCCCACGGGGAGCAACGTGGTGGCGAAGCGGGGGTCGTCACGCAGGGCCTTGCCCAGGTCGCGCAGCGAGCGGGTCACCTCGTCGCGGGCCGCCGGGTCGGCGACGCGGTCGTGGCCCAGCATGTGGTCGACCACCATCACCCCGCCCGCCCGCAGCAGGCGCGTGGCCTGCACGACGTAGTCGGGATACTCCGACGTGTCACCGTCGACGAGCACGAGGTCGTAGGCGCCGTCGGTCATCCGGTCGAGCACGTCGAGGGCCCGGCCCTGGATGACCCGGGTGCGCTGGTGGGCCACCCCCGCGGCCGAGAACGCCTCGCGGGCAGCGCGCTGGTGCTCGGCGTCGACGTCGATCGTGGTCAGGATGCCGTCGGAGGGCATGCCCTCGAGCAGCCACAGGCCCGACACCCCGGCGCCTGTCCCGATCTCGACGACGGCCCGGGCGGCGCTCGCGGCAGCGACCATGCGCAGGGCCGCCCCCACGGCGACCCCGACCGGGGTGGCGCCGAGCTCCTCCCCGCGGTGTCGGGCGGCTTGCACCACCTCTGCCTCGACGGCGAAGTCCTCGGCGTAGGCCCAGCTCGCGGGCTTCTGTGCGCTCATGTCTCGACCCTACTGTCACCCTCGCCCGCGCCGGTGGTCCGTGGGTGACGACCCTGGGGTCGGGGGGTGGGCACCGGGGGGGACTCAGGGTCGTCCCCGATGGATAGCGGGCTCACAGGTTGGGCACAGTGGTCTCGTCAGTGTTCCGGGAACTCTGGACTGACAAGACCGGTTAGACCGGATGAGCGCCCTGCGAAAGGCTTAGGCACGTGACCGACACCCTGCCCGACACGACGGGCTCTGCCATGACCCCGTGGACCCCCCCTTCCTGGGAGGAGATCGTCACCGAGCACTCGGCCCGCGTCTACCGGCTCGCCTACCGCCTGACGGGCAACCCGTACGACGCCGAGGACCTGACCCACGACGTGTTCATCCGCGTCTTCCGCTCGCTGAGCTCCTACACCCCCGGCACGTTCGAGGGGTGGCTGCACCGGATCACCACCAACGTCTTCCTCGACCGGATGCGACGCAAGCAGCGCATCCGCTTCGACGCCCTGCCCGAGGACGCCGCGGGCCGGATGGCGACCAAGGAGCGTGGCCCGGAGCAGGCCTACGACGAGACCCACTTCGACGACGACGTGCAGCGGGCCCTCGACGCGCTGTCGCCCGACTTCCGGGCGGCGGTCGTGCTGTGCGACATCGAGGGACTCTCCTACGAGGAGATCGCCCAGACCCTGGGGATCAAGCTCGGCACCGTGCGCTCGCGCATCCACCGCGGTCGCGCCCTGCTGCGCGAGGCCCTGGCCCACCGGGCACCGCAGGGGCCGCGGGCCGCGACCACGGGCAGTCACACCTCCCGCCGCCGCCTCACCGCCCCGGTCCTGCCGGGCGGGGCCAGCCTGGCCACGGCCTCCTCCTGACTCGCACCAGATCACGCACACCACGACACCACGCACGACAGGGGAGAGGGCCGCGACAGGATGACTCGACATGTGGGAGCGCAGCTCTCGGCCTACGTCGACGGCTGCCTCGGCGCGGACGCACAGCGTGAGATCGACCGCCACCTCGTGGCCTGCCAGGTGTGTCGGCACGCGGTCGACCAGGAGCGCAAGCTGCTCCTGTCGCTGCGGTTCGGAGCCACTCCACGGCTGTCGGAAGGTCTTCAGGCGTCGTTGCTGTCGCTTGCCAGCGGTCTCGAGCTGACCCCGCTGGCCGTCAGCCCAGCCTCCCGGACGGCTCAGGTGCCCACGGTGTCGCCCAGGCGACCGGGACTGCACCGCTCGCCCCGCAGGGCGGCCGGCCTGGCCGGTTTCGCGGCCACCGCGTCGGCAGCGGCGGCCATCGGTCTCGCGGTCGCCGGCCCTGCTGTGACACCGCTGCGCACCCCTCCGGCGCGCCCGGCCGGCTCCGTGTCCGGGGCGGTGTCGGTGTCCCTCGTGGGTCAGGCGTCGGCCCCCGCACCCGCGCCGGCCACGGTGGTCGCCGACGCCTCCCTGCTCGGCGCCACGCAGCTCTCGAGCGCCAGCACCGTGCGTCCCGTCGGCGCTGCCCTGTGGACCCGCACGACAACGAGGGGTCGATGACTCCCACCTGAACGGTGGCTCAGGAGTCAGTGCGACAATGACCCGCGTCGGATCGTCCTGCACCGGGGGCGACAGGGGCGGGGCAGACCACGAAGGGCAGGCGATCCAGGTGTTCGACGTCAACGGCTGGGAGTTCCTGCTGCTGCTCGTCGTCGGCATCGTGGTCCTTGGCCCGGCCCGGCTGCCGGAGTATGCCGCGAAGCTGGCGCAGATGGTCAAGCAGGTGCGGTCGATGGCCACCAACGCCCAGGTGTCGCTGCGCGACCAGCTCGGCCCGGAGTTCGCCGACGTCGACTGGAAGCAGTACGACCCGCGGCAGTACGACCCGCGCCGGATCGTGCGTGAGGCGCTCATGGAGCCGTTGGACGACGACGACGACGCGCAGCAGGACAAGCCGGTCTCCGGCGTCATGTCGGTGCCCAGCCAGCCGGTCTACGACCCGGCCAAGCCCGTCCCGTGGGACGTCGACGCCACCTGACCCCCCGCGACACCCTGCGACTTCTTGCGGTGAGCACCGCGAATAGCGGATTTCATGTCCGAAACATCCGGCGCCTACCGCAACAGGTGGATGCGTGTGCGGGTCAGCGGCCCTTGGGGCTGAGGCCCAGCGAGCGGCCGGCGAGGCCGCGGGCCCGTGTGGCCATGCCCCGGGCGATCCCGCGCAGGGCGACGGCGGCGGGGGAGTCGGGGTGCGACAGCACCACGGGGGTGCCGTTGTCTCCGCCCACGCGCAGCGCGGTGTCGAGCGGGATCTGACCCAGCAGCGGCACGTCGGAGCCGATCGAGCGCGTGAGCGACTCGGCGACGGCCCGGCCACCACCGGAGCCGAAGATCTCCTGCCTCGTGCCGTCGGGCAGCTCGAGCCAGGACATGTTCTCGACGACCCCGACGATGCGCTGGTGGGTCTGCAGCGCGATGGCGCCGGCGCGCTCGGCGACCTCGGCCGCCGCCTGCTGCGGGGTCGTGATGACGAGGATCTCGGCGTTCGGCACGAGCTGGGCGACTGAGATCGCGATGTCCCCGGTGCCCGGCGGCAGGTCGAGCAGGAGCACGTCGAGATCGCCCCAGAAGACGTCGGCGAGGAACTGCTGCAGGGCCCGGTGCAGCATCGGCCCGCGCCACACCACCGGCTGGTTGCCGGGCACGAACATACCGATCGAGATGACCTTCACCTCGTGCGAGATGGGCGGCAGGATCATGTCGTCGACCTGAGTGGGGCGCTGCTCGACACCGAGCATGCGCGGCACCGAGAAGCCGTAGACGTCGGCGTCGAGCACCCCGACCCGCAGGCCCTGCTGGGCGAGCGAGGCCGCCAGGTTGACCGTCACGGTCGACTTGCCGACGCCCCCCTTGCCGGAGGCTACGGCGTACACGCGGGTGAGGGAGCCGGGCTTCGCGAAGGGGATCTCCTTCTCGGCCTGGCCGCCGCGCAGCTGCGTCTTGAGGGCGGTGCGCTGCTCGTCGCTCATCACGTCGAGGGTGACGTCGACGGCGGTGACGCCTTCGACGGCCATGAGCGCCGCGGTCGTGTTGTTCGTGAGCGTGTCCTTCATCGGGCAGCCCGAGACCGTGAGGAAGATGGCGAGGGCCACTCGGCCCGAGTCGTCGACCTCGACGCTCTTGACCATGCCGAGCTCGGTGATGGGCTTGCGGATCTCGGGGTCGTCGACCCCGGCGAGGGCGCTGAGCAGGGCGTCATGGGTGGGCAGGACCGAGATGGGCATGCTTCCCATGCTAGGTCGTCGGGCGCGGGCCCTCGTGGTCGGTCGGCGTCTCAGGTGCCTCGGGGGGCGTCACCTTGGTCACCTTGGTCACCTTCGACCCCTTGGGGGGCTTGGGGGGCTTGGTGACCGTCACGCCGCGGTCCTCGAGCTCGTCGAAGAGGTTGCGCAGCTCGGAGCGCACGAAGTCGCGGGTCGCCTGGTCGCGCAGGGCGATGCGCAGCGCGGCGACCTCGCGGGTGAGGAACTCGGTGTCGGCGAGGTTGCGCTCGTCGCGCGCCCGGTCCTGCTCGAGCGCGACTCGGTCGCGGTCGGCCTGCCGGTTCTGCGCCAGCAGGATCAGGGGTGCGGCATACGACGCCTGGAGGCTGAGGATGAGGGTCAGGAGCGTGTAGTTGGTCTTGCTGGGGTCGAACTGGGAGGTCACGGGCGCGTAGGTGTTCCACGCCAGCCAGGCCACGACGAAGAGGGTCATCCCGAGGAGGAACCCGGCAGTGCCCATGAGCCGGGCGAAGCTCTCGCTCAGCCGGCCGAAGTCCTCCTGCGAGTAGCTGGGCAGGAAGCTGGTCGAGGGGATGAAGCGGCGGCGGAACTCGCGCGGCTGGTCCAGCCGCGTGGACTGGGTGCCGCTGCGCGCACGGCTGCCGGGGCGCTCAGCCACGGGTCACCTCGTGCCGGTCCTCGCGCCAGTCCTCGGGGAGGATGTGGTCGAGCACGTCGTCGACGGTCACCGCCCCGAGCAGCAGGCCGGCGGTGTCGACGATCGGCACGGCCACGAGGTTGTAGGTGGCCAGCATCCGGGTGACCTGCTCGAGCGGGGCGTCGACGAGCAGGGGCTGGATGGTCTTGTCGATCACGGCGCCGACCGGGCTGTGCGGGGGCTCGCGCAGCAGCCGCTGCAGGTGGACCAGGCCGAGGAAGCGGCCCGTCGGCGTCTCGAGGGGCGGGCGGCACACGAAGACGGTCGAGGCCAGGGCGGGCGAGATCTCCTCGCGCCGCACCACGGCCAGCGCTTCGGCGATCGTGGCCTCGGGCCCGAGGATGACCGGCTCGGTGGTCATCAGACCACCCGCGGTCTTCTCGTCGTAGGTGAGCAGCCGGCGCAGCGGTGCGGCCTCGTCGGGCTCCATCAGCTGGAGCAGCTGCTCCTGTTGCTCGGCGGGGAGCTCGGCCAGCAGGTCGGCGGCGTCGTCGGGCTGCATCGCCTCGAGCACGTCGGCGGCGCGCTCGGTGTCGAGCCCGCGCAGGATCTCGACCTGGTCGTCCTCGGGCAGCTCCTCGAGCAGGTCGGCGAGCTTGGCGTCGTCGAGGGCGGCGGCGACCTCGGCCCGGCGCTGCGGGTCGAGGTCGTGGATGACCTCGGCGAGGTCGGCGGTGCGCAGGTCCTCGTAGTTCTCGAGCAGTCGGGCCACGCCCTGGTCGGCGCTGCGCAGCTGCAGGCCGGTGACCTGCTCGACGTCGACCAGCACGGTCTCACCGCGGCGACGCGTCAGCCGCAGCCCCCGACTGGGGGCCGCAGTCGTCTTGCGGCAGAAGAGCTTGGCGATGACCCAGTCCTTGGTGCGACGCTCGAGCGCGACGTCCTCGACCGTGCCCTCGAAGACCTCCTCGGGGGTCGTCACCGTCACGACCCGCTCGAGCAGCTGGGCGAGCACGAGGGTCTCGTTGCTGCGCTGCTCGAAGCGACGCATGTTGACCAGACCGGTCGTGATGACCTGACCACCCTCGACCGACGTCACCCGCGTCATGGGCACGAACACCCGCCGGCGACCGGCCACCTCGACCACCAGGCCGATGACCCGCGGCTGGCGCCGGGTGGCGCTGAAGGTGACGACGACGTCGCGGACCCGACCCACGGGATCGCCGAGCGGGTCGAAGACGCTCAGCTCCGCGAGGCGCGCGACGAAGGCGCGGGTGGGTGGCACGGCTCAAGGCTATCCGTCGGGGAGAGCCCGTCCGTGACCCCCGCGCTCAGCGCGTACCGCGCCGCTTCTTCGGCCGACCGCCCAGGTGGCGCGGGTGCCACGACACGGTCGTCGCGCGGGTGGGGACGGGCGCCGTGGCGCCCGACGAGTCGTCGTACGAGCCGGGCTTCTCGAGCAGGAGCCCGACGGGGGTCAGGGCGGTCACGGCGCACGAGGTGCGCCAGCGCTCGCGCGCGCCGGCGGGTGCGTTGAGGCGCTGGGCGACGAGGGCCTCGACGACGGGAGCCCACTCGAGCCCCTCGGGGTCGAGCACCCGGGTGCGGGCGCGCACCCGCAGCAGCCGGCCACCGTCCTGGCCGCGCAGCACCAGGGCGACGAACTCCGGCAGCCACGGCAGGTGCTGCTCGCCGGCGCCGTTGACGACGTAGGCGGTGCCGTCGATCCAGGCGAACCAGCACGGCCAGGCTCGGTCGCCCGGCACGTCGACCCACAGGATCCCCGAGCGGGTCATGGCCACGCCGAGCAGCGGGTCGTCGGTCGGGCTGAGCGGCGCGGGCCCGCTGGTGGTCATGTGACGAGGGTATCCAGCCACGGGTGAAGTGCGTCATAGCCCGTCGCCGGAGGCCGCTGCTAGGTTCGCCGCGTCCGGGCCGTCGCGGCCTCCTCGTCCTCTCGTCTCAGGAGACCACGCCGATGCGCAACCCCAAGGCCTTCTACGCCCCCCTCGCGGTCGGGGCGCCGATACCGGTCCGCGAGATCCCGGCCCGGCCGTCGCGCGTCATCCACTTCTTCGACCCCAGCAACCCCAAGATGGCAGCCAAGGTGCCGGGCATGGTCGGCTCGGTCGACGTGCTGCTGGGCAACCTCGAGGACGCGGTCAAGGCCGACAACAAGGTCGCCGCGCGCGAGGGGCTCATCGCAATCGGGACGTCGACCGACTTCGGTGAGACGACCCAGCTGTGGACGCGGGTCAACAGCCTCGACTCCCCGTGGTTCCTCGACGACGTGACCGCGCTGGTGGCCGGCATCGGCGACAAGCTCGACGTCATCATGGTGCCCAAGGTCGAGGGCGCCGAGGACATCCACTACGTCGACCGGCTGCTCGCGCAGCTCGAGGCCAAGGCCGGGCTGACCCGTCCGATCCTGGTGCACGCGATCCTGGAGACGGCCCGGGGCATGGTCAACGTCGAGGAGATCGTCACCGCCAGCCCGCGTATGCAGGGCCTCTCGCTCGGCCCCGCCGACCTCGCGGCCTCCCGCCGGATGAAGACGACCCGCGTCGGTGGTGGCCACCCCGGCTACCTCGTGCGGCAGGACCCGACCGGGGGCGACATCCGGGGGGAGCGCACGGTCTACCAGCAGGACCTCTGGCACTACACGATCGCCCGGATGGTCGACGCCTGCGCGATGGCCGGTATCTACCCCTACTACGGGCCCTTCGGTGACATCGCCGACGTCGTGGCCTGCGAAGACCAGTTCCGCAACGCGTTCCTGCTCGGCTGCGTCGGTGCGTGGTCGTTGCACCCGGCGCAGATCGCCATCGCCAAGAAGGTCTTCAGCCCGTCGTCCGAGGACGTCGCGCACGCCCGCCGGGTCGTCGAGGCGATGGGCGACGGCACCGGCGCGGTGATGCTCGACGGCAAGATGGAGGACGACGCGAGCCTCAAGCAGTGCCAGGTGCTGCTCGAGCTGGCGGAGCGCCTCAGCCTGACCGACCCCGACCTGGCCGACCTCTACGCGGCCGGGGCGGTGGCGTGAGCGCGCCGGTGCTGCGTCCGCGCCGCTCGGTGCTCTACATGCCGAGCTCCAACGAGCGGGCGCTCGACAAGGCGAAGACCCTGCCGGTTGACTCCCTCATCCTCGACCTCGAGGACGCCGTCGCCCCGGACGCGAAGGAGTCGGCCCGCTCTGCCGCCTGCGTCGCTGCCGCCTCGGGGGACTACGGCAACCGCGAGGTCACCATCCGGGTCAACAGCATCGGCACCCCGTGGCACGACGCCGACGTGGTCGCGGTCGCCACCTCGGGCGCCTCCGCCGTCGTCGTGCCCAAGGTGGGGTCGGTCGCCGACGTGCACGCGGTCGTCGGCGCGCTCGAGGCGGCGGGCGCCCCGGACTCGCTGCGGCTCTGGGCCATGATCGAGACGCCCGACGCGATCCTCGACGTGCGCGAGATCGCCCGTGCGTCGGATCGGCTCGAGGTGCTGGTGCTAGGCACCAACGACATCGTGCGCGAGCTGTATGCCGCGCACGTGCCCGGTCGCGAGCCGCTGCTGACCTGTCTCTCGCTGGCGGTGCTCGGCGCCCGGGCGGCCGGCGTCGCCGTGCTCGACGGGGTCTACAACGACGTCAAGGACACCGAGGGCCTGGAGGCCGAGTGCCGCCAGGGTCGGGCCCTCGGCTTCGACGGCAAGACCCTGATCCACCCCGGTCAGGTCGAGGCCGCCAACCGCCTCTTCGCGCCCAGCGAGCAGGAGGTGGCCGACGCGCACGAGCTCGTCGCGGTCTTCGAGGAGGCCCTCGAGCAGGGCAAGGGCGTCGTGACCCACCAGGGCAGGATGGTGGAGAACCTCCACGTCGAGATCGCTCGGCGCGCCATCGCCATGGGGCACGCCATCGCGGCGCGGGGCTGAGGTCGTTAGCGTCGGCACCATGGAGCTCACAGCGGCGGTCCTTCAGAAGCGTGGCCCAGCAGGCGCGTTCGTCCTGACCGACGAGCAGGTGGTCGAGCTGGGAGCCGGGGCGAAGACCTTCCCGGTGACCCTGACGGTCGGAGGGGTCACGCTGCCCCTGCGCCTGGCCCGCATGGGCGGCGAGAACCTGGTCGGCCTGTCCAGGTCGGCGCGCGAGCAGGCGGGGGTGGAGATCGGTGAGGCATACGACGTCACCGTCGTCGCCGATGCTGCCGAGCGCACCGTCGAGGTGCCGCACGACCTCACGGCGGCGCTCGCGGCGGCGCCGGGTGCGGCCGCAGCCTACGCGGCGTTGTCGCCCTCCCGCCGCAAGGAGCTGGTCCGCCGGGTGACCGAGGCCAAGCGGGCGGAGACCCGCGCCGCCCGGGTCGTGGCGGCGGTCGAGCAGCTGCGGGGGTCGGGGGCCGGCTGAGGCATCCGCTGGTCTCCCCGACACCCACCTGTCCGGCATGCCCCCGTCGGAGCGGGGGTAGAACGGACAGCGGGTGGTCGAGGAGACCAGCCGGGCCCCGGTCAGCTGGAGGCGAGACCGGAGGTGCCGAAGGTGGGAGCGCCCTGCACCGTGCCGAGGTCCCGCAGCTCGCCGTGGCGGCCGATGGCCCAGGTGGACAGCAGCCCGCCGGCGAGCCGGACATAGACCGCCCGACCGTCGGCCGCGACCGTCGTGTCGGTGCCGCCCAGCACCGTGTCGGCGGCGACCGCCGAGGTGAGCGTCAGGGCCCCGGTGCGGCTGATGGCGTAGCTCGAGAGGCTGTGGCTGCCGGTGTTGACGGCCCAGGCGGTCGTGCCGTTGGGTGCGACCACGAGCCAGCAGGCCGCCGACTGGCCGTCGGGGACGGCGGCCGAGATGACGTTGGCGGCCTTGCCGGCGAGGCGGTAGGACGACACCGACCCGGTGCCGGCCTCGGAGACGAGGGCGTTGCCGTGGGTGTCGAAGGCGAAGCCGTAGGGCGTCGTGCCAGCAGACACCGTCGTCGAGAGCGTCCCGAGGGCGCCGCTCCCGCGCACGGCGAAGGTCTCGAGCGCGTTGCTCGCCTTCTCGGTGACGAGCAGCCGGGAGCCGTCCGGGGTGAACGACACCTGCGCGGCGTCGGTGATGCCCCCCGCCGGGTTGGGTGTGAGCGACCGCGTCGTGGCCGGCATGGCTGCGACGAGTCCCGTACGGGTGTAACGGAATCCGCTGACGGTGTCATCGCTCTGGTTGAGCACGTAGCCGATGCCGTCGTGGACGGTGACGCTGACCGGCAGCAGGCCACCGGACGGCACGGTCCCGCGCAGGATGAGCCCGGCGCCGGTGATGGCGAAGACGGAGACCGAGTCGCTGCCGCCGTTCACCGCGAAGAGCAGGCTCCCGTCGCGGACGACACCGCCCTGGGAGTGCAGCGAGCCGCCGGTCCCGACGCCTCCCGAGGCGACGACTCCCGCCGCTGCGAGGTGCCCGTCGGCATACTGGTCGAAGACCTGGATCGCGTTGCCGTCGACGGCGTTGGTCGCCTCGTAGACGTGACCGACCGGGGTGGGGGTCGCCGCCCGGGCGGGCAGGGCGAGGGCGGTGGTGGCGGTGAGCCCGACGAGGCCGGCGATACCGCCGGAGACGAGGGTGCGGGTGCGGGTGGCGGACATGGGGTAGGTCCTCTCGAGAAGCGAATGCCGTTGGTGGCTCTCACATCTCACGACTCCAGCCGCGTCGGCGACAGTCCTGTGGGCGCTCGGTAAGGCCCGCGTAAGCGCCCGGGTAATGCCTCCGTAACACGTGTCCGGGTAGGACAGGCAAGGTCTGCTCAGGCGAGGTGAGCCGACGCGAACCGGAGCAGAGAGGGCGCCGTCCGGCGCCAGTAGTCGGTCGGGTGCCCGCCGGGGGCGTACTGCGTGCCCGGTGGCGTCGTGAAGCCGTCGACGAAGGCGTGGTCGGCCCGGATGAAGGGGTCGCTGTCGCCGCAGTCGAGCACCACCGGCATCCGGCCGAGGGTGGCGCGCATCGCGAAGACGTCGTGGACGCGGAAGTTGTCGGCGTCATCGAAGGCGCCGGGTGCGCTGGCGCCCGGTGACGTCCACAGCGCTGCACTCATCGTGGTGACGGCCCGTACCCGGCCGCGCAGGACGTGAGGGGCGGCTCACCGCCCAGGTGACGTCGCTGCCGACGGCCTCGGAGCGGAAGCGGTGGGTGCGCACGTCAGGAGCACGCAGGGCCCGGATCCCGACCGCAGCGCCGCTCGTGAGGACGGCGGCGCCGGCCCCCGCCGAGAGCACGGCGCGACGCGTGGGTCGAAGCAGCCACGGGCCTACTCGCCCGTCCGTCCGTCGATGGCCTCACGCAGCAGGTCGGCGTGCCCGGCGTGGCGGGCGGTCTCCTCGATCATGTGCAGGACGATCCAGCGCACGTTGCCGTAGAGCCCGTCACCGTGGGCGACCGCCGCGAGGGTCTCGAGGCCCACCCCGGCCAGCACGACATCGCTCCGGGCGCACGAGAGCCGGTACTGCTCGACGAGGGCATCGGCCGTGAGGTCCCGGGCCCGGGTGAACTCCCAGTCGGGGTCGGCGTCCCAGTCGGCCCGATCCCAGGGCGGTGGGGGCTGGGCCCCCGTCATCCGCACCGAGAACCACCAGTCCTCGTTGAGGGCGGCGTGGTGCAACAGCCCACCGAGGGTCAGCGTCGACGGAGGGTGGGTCGCTCCCAGTGCGATCGCGTCCAGTCCTTCGCACTTGCGCAGCAGGATGTCGCGCTGGCCCTGCAGGAACCCGAGCAGCTGGCGGCGCTCGTCGCCGGTGTCAGGCCGCAGGTCGGGCTGGGGGTGGCTCGTGGCGTCGGTCACGACAGGCAGCGTGGCGGTCGGTGATCAGGATTGGCAAGACCTTTACGCTCGGGGCGTGGACGGGGCACCCAGGCGCGCGGCGTCGGCAGCAGACGCGCCGCTGCGCCTGACCCGTCGCGGCGCCCTCGTGCTCGGTGGGGCAGGGGTCGTCGGGGTCGGCGGGCTCGGGCTCGCCGTGCAGGCGCTCGGTGGGCCGGTGTCGGTCGCCGACCGGGTCACCCGACCGCCGGACGCCTCCCTGCCGGGCGGCTCACCCAGCTGCGTGGCGCCGGACGCGCTGGGCTCGACGGGCCAGCTGCGCGGCATACCGCTGGTCTACGACGAGTCGGGTGACCGCACGAGCTTTCGCTTCGAGCCCGGCTTCCGGGCCCGACTGGAGGCCTGGCTGCCTCGTCACGCCAGCGCGTCGGGGCTGGGGGTGCCCGCCCAGGTGTGGACGCTGGGCTCGTGGGTCGCGGGCGACCCCGGTGGGACCGGCGTCGCCGCCGACGGCACCGTCGACACGGCCGGCGGGTGCCGCTCCTGGCACAACGCGGGTCGCGCCTTCGACCTGACCCGGCTCGTCGACGGCGCCGGGACAGTGGTCGTCTCGGCCCGCTACGACCTGTGGTCGCGGTTCACCGGCGCTGAGCTCGAGACCGCACGGCAGCGCTACTGGCGCACGGTGGCCGGGCTGCACCGCGACTTCGACTCGGTGCTGACCTATCTCTACAACGACCTGCACCACACCCACGTGCACATCGACGACGGACGCATGGCCGGCACCGGTGGGTCGCTCTTCCGCGCGGGCTCACGGGTGCAGGTGCAGGCGGTGCAGGCGATGTGCTCCTTCGTCTGGGGTCGCCCGGTCGAGACGACCGGCGCGTGGGACTCCCCGACGCGCGAGGCGACCGCCGGAGTGCTCGCGCAGA
The DNA here is from genome assembly GCA_039889245.1 of Dermatophilaceae bacterium Soc4.6. Taxonomy (NCBI): domain Bacteria; kingdom Bacillati; phylum Actinomycetota; class Actinomycetes; order Micrococcales; family Dermatophilaceae; species Dermatophilaceae bacterium Soc4.6. The sequence goes on from JAZGVH010000002.1 coordinate 3,442,926, forward strand.
TCGGTGTCGGGGAAGCGCTCACCGACGGGGTCACGGCGTGGCACGGGTTCCTCGACGCGACGCTGGCCAGGCGGCCGTAGGGCGGTCGCGCCGGGTGGGCGCCGTGAGCGAGCCCACAGGTGGTGGGTCTCACAGGCAGACGGTGAGCCAGCAGCGAGGAGCGCTCGGCATACTCGCATGGAGATCTTTCCTGACACCGAGGTGGCGCTTCCCATGGCACGACTGCAGCAGACCGATGGCCTCACGGAGGAGCAGACCGAGCTGCTCGCGTTGGTGCGGCTGTTCGTCGATGAGCAGATCATCCCGGTGGCGACGTCGTTGGAGCACGCGGACGAGTACCCCACGAAGATCGTGGAGGCGATGAAGGAGATGGGGATCTTCGGGCTGATGATCCCGGAGGAGTACGGCGGTCTCGGGGAGTCGCTGCTGACGTACGCGTTGTGCGTGGAGGAGATCGCGCGGGGGTGGATGTCGGTGTCGGGGATCATCAACACCCACTTCATCGTGGCGTACCTGGTGCTGCAGCACGGCACGGAGGAGCAGAAGCAGCGGTACCTGCCGCGGATGGCGACGGGGGAGGTGCGGGGCGCGTTCTCGATGAGCGAGCCCGGGTGCGGCTCGGACGTCTCGGCCATCACGACCAAGGCCGTTGTGGGCGACGACGACACCTGGACGATCAACGGCCAGAAGATGTGGCTGACCAACGGTGGGTCCTCGAACCTCGTCGCGGTCCTGGTCAAGACGGACACGGGTGCTGAGTCGGTGTACAAGAACATGACGACGTTCCTGGTGGAGAAGGAGTCCGGTTTCGGGGAGACCGCGCCGGGGCTGACGGTGCCGGGCAAGATCGACAAGATGGGCTACAAGGGGGTCGACACCACCGAGCTGGTCTTCGACGGCTACACCACCACGACCGACCAGATCCTCGGTGGGGTCCCGGGCAAGGGCTTCTACCAGATGATGGACGGCGTCGAGGTCGGCCGGGTCAACGTCGCCGCCCGCGGCTGCGGGGTCGCGCTCCGCGCGTTCGAGCTGGGGGTGTCCTACGCGCAGCAGCGCGAGACCTTCGGCAAGAAGATCGCCGAGCACCAGGCGGTGCTGTTCCGTCTCGCCGACATGGCGACGAAGGTCGAGGCGGCGCACCAGATGATGGTGAAGGCGGCCAAGGTCAAGGATGCGGGGCAGCGCAACGACCTCGAGGCGGGGATGGCGAAGTACCTCGCGTCCGAGTACTGCTCGCAGGTCGTGGAGGACTCGTTCCGCATCCACGGCGGCTACGGCTACTCCAAGGAGTACGAGATCGAGCGGCTATACCGCGAGGCGCCGATGCTGCTGATCGGTGAGGGCACCGCCGACATCCAGAAGATGATCATCGGCCGACGCCTGCTCGAGGACTACAAGCTCAGGAGCTGACGCCGCAAGGATGGTGGCGTGACCGTGCTGTGACGACGACCCCGGCTCTCGTCTGAGAGCATGGGGTCATGAGCACACAGGCCAACACGCCCCGGATGCCACAGGCCCGCCTCTCCTTGGAGTACCCCATGTCCCTGGGGATCTTCGACAGCTACGTCGCGGCGCAGAAGGCCGTCGACCTCCTGTCGGACAAGGAGTTCCCGGTCCAGAACTGCCTGATCGTGGGCACCGACCTCAAGCAGCTCGAGCGGATCACCGGGCGGCTGACCTGGGGTCGGGTGCTTGCGGCGGGGGCTCTCTCGGGGGTGTGGCTGGGGCTCTTCGTCGGGCTGATCTTCGCGCTCTTCGACAGCGGCAACAACGTCGTGACCCTGGTGCTGTCGACGGTGCTCTTCGGTGCGGTCTTCGGCCTGGTCTGGGGCGCGATCGGCTACGCAGCAACCGGTGGCCGACGCGACTTCAGCTCGGTCAGCCAGATCGTGCCGAGCAAGTACGAGGTGCTCTGCGAGCACAAGGTGGCCGCGCAGGCCCGCGACATCCTCGCCGGTGCCGGGCTGCTCGGGCACGCCGACCTGACCTGACCGCCCCTGACGGCCGTTGCGTCCGCGTCCCGGTGGGGTAGAACCCTCCGGGACGCGGACGGTGCCGTATGCCGAGCCGCCCGGCTCAGCGCTGCAGGCGCGCGATCCAGGCCTCGACCTCGTCGGCCGAGCGGGGGATGCCGGCCGAGAGCAGCTCGTAGCCGTCGGCGGTGACGACGACGTCGTCCTCGATGCGCACGCCGGTGCCGCGCATCTCGGCGGGCACCAGCTCGTCGTCGGCCTTGAAGTAGAGGCCGGGCTCGACGGTGAGGACCATGCCGACCTCGAGCTCGCGGTCGAGGTAGTCGGCGCGGGTCGCCAGGGCGCAGTCGTGCACGTCGAGACCGAGGTGGTGGCTGGTGCCGTGCACCATCCAGCGGCGGTGGAGCTGGCCGTGGTCGACGTCGAGCGTGTCGTCCACCGTGATCCCGTCGGGCAGCAGGCCCCAGTCGTGCACCGTCTGGGCGATGACCCGGATGGCTGCGTCATGGATCTCGGAGAACTTCACCCCCGGGCGGATCACCGCCAGCGCGGCCTCCTGCGCGGCGTAGACGGCGTCGTAGATGCGCCGCTGCACGTCGGTGAAGGTGCCGTCGACCGGCAGGGTGCGGGTGATGTCGGCGGTGTAGAGCGCGTCGACCTCGACCCCGGCGTCGAGCAGGAGCAGCTCGCCCGCGCCGATCGCGCCGGTGTTCTTGATCCAGTGCAGCGTGGTGGCGTGGTTGCCGCTCGCGCAGATCGAGTCGTAGCCGACACCGTTGCCCTCGTGGCGCGCGTGGAGACCGAAGAGCCCCTCGACCCACCGCTCCCCACGGGCCTTGCTCGCCGCCTCGTGCAGGTGGGCCACGACCTCGTCGAAACCCATGCCGGTGGCCGCGACCGCGGCCCGCATCTGCTCGATCTCATAGTCGTCCTTGACCAGGCGCAGGGTCGACAGCACGGCGGCCAGCTCGAGGTCGCGCTCCGTGGCGGCCTCGGTCTGCTCCTGCGTCGTCTCCTGGGCGTCGGCCTCGCTGCGCACCTTGTCGACCAGCTGCGTGATGTCGGCGTCGGCGTCCCGCACGACCCTCAGGGTCACGGTGCCCGCGTCCTTGGCCAGTGCCTCGGGCAGGTCGTCGATGTGGCGTGCCGTGACGCCGAACTGCGCCTCGACGTCGTCGAGCGTCGGGCGCGCCCCGACCCAGAACTCGCCGTAGCGGCTGTCGCTGAAGAACTCGTCGGAGTCGCGGCCGCCCCAGGGGCGGAAGAAGAGCACGGCGTCGTGGCCTCCGCCCGCTTGTGGCTCGAGCACGAGCACCGCGTCGGGCTCCTGGTCGCCGCCGAAGCCCGTCAGCCAGGCGAAGGCCGTGTGCGGGCGGAAGACGTAGTCGCAGTCGTTGGAGCGCACCTTGAAGCCGCCGGCCGGGACGACCAGGCGCTCACCGGCGTACGACGTGCTGACCGCGTCACGCCGTCGGGCGGCGAAGTCGGCGACGGGGGCGCGGTCGGGCGTGCCGGTCGGGCGTGGTGCCCATCCCGACGCGATGAACCGGCGCAGCTCGTCGGTCGGCGGACGAGAACGGCTCTCGGACTGCTGCTGCTGCTCACTCATCCCGACATCGTGTCACGGCGCGAGCGTGCCGCAGCGGCGGGCATGGCCGCGACCGAGTCGATGGGAGCCCGTCGGCTGACGGGGGGACAGGGGTGCCGGGATTACCCTCCGAGCGCAGGCCGCGCAGCCCTTTGCCACACTGGCCCGGTGGCCGACCCGATCAGCCCTCCACCGCGCCGCCCCCGCCGACCAGCGACGGGGGCCGGCGGCGCGCGCCCGGAGCCCAGCCAGGCCCGAGGGCGCCGCACCCGTCAGGTGCTGCGGCCGACCGGCCCCCCGACCGACCGGCTCCCGGTCGTGTGGACCGGGCCGGACGGGGTTGACAGCGACCTCGCGCGTGGTGTCATCGACCTCGCCATGCGGGCGGGAGCGGCGCTGCTCGCGACCGGCGCCCCGGCCTCCGACGTCGTGGCGACCGTGCTGCGCCTGACCGCGGCATACGGGCTGCGGGGGGTGCACGTCGACGTCACCTTCAGCGCGGTGACCGTCTCCTACAACCGCGGTCCGAGAGCCGACCCGATGACGCTGCTGCGCACGGTGCGCTCGCGCTCGGCGGATTTCGAGCGTCTCGACCGGCTGCGTGCGCTGGTCATCGACCTCGGCGAGGACCCGGTGCCGGTCGACGAAGCGCGCATCCGCTTCGACTCGGTCATCGAGTCACCCAACCCCTACCGCCGCTGGGTGACCACCCTCGCCACCGGCGTGCTCGGCGCCTCCGCCGCGGCCATCCTCGGGGCCGGGCCGCTCATCGTGGCGGTCAGCCTGGCCACGGCTGCGCTGGTCGCGGTGGTGCAGCACCGGATGGCCAGGCTGGGGATCGAGTCGTTCTTCGCTCAGGCGGTGGCGGCGGCCGTGCCGACGGCCATCGCCGTGGCCGTGGCCGGCCTGCAGTCGGGATTCGGGGTGCTCGAGGGCATCCTGCCGTCCATCGTCGTCGCGTCCGGCATCGTCGTGCTCCTCGCCGGGCTCTCCGTCGTCGGCGCGGCTCAGGACGCCATCGAGGGGTTCTACGTCACCGCCGGTGCGCGCGCGTTCGAGGTGCTGGTGCTGACCCTCGGGCTCGTCGTCGGCATCACGGTCGTGCTCGCACTCGCCCACAAGCTCGGGCTGGTGCTGTCCGTCAGCGAGGGGCTGGTCGGCTCTGTCCCCCTCACCGTGCGCCTCGGGGCGGCCGGGGTCAGCGCGGCGGCCTTCGCCGTCTCCACGTATGCCGCGGGCCGCAGCGTCGTCGTCGCGGCGCTGGCCGGCGGGGTCGGGTGGGGGGTCTACGAGGCGATGGGCTCGTTCGGCGCGGGCAAGCCGACGGCCAGCGCCGTGGCCGCGTTCGTCATCGGTGTCTCCGCGCAGCTGGTCGCCCGGCGTCTGCGCATCGCGGCCATCGCGGTGACGACCTCGAGCATCGTCGCCCTGCTGCCGGGCCGCACGGTCTACCAGGGGCTCTTCCAGATCGTCTCCGACTCGGCGGGCCCCGGTCTCTACCAGGGGATCGCCACGCTCCTCGAGGCCGCCGGCATCGGGGTGGGTCTGGCCGCCGGGGTCTCCTTCGGCACGTACGTGGCGAGGCTGGTGCAGGACGGCCGCAGGGGTCGGCTCCGTCGCCGGGCCCCCGGCGCCCGCGCCTGACCCCCTGAGCCCCCTGACCCGCCCCGCCCCCACTTGCGTTCCAAACTAGGGAAACCCGCGGTTCTGTGTGTTTCCTGTGCGATAGAACGCGGGTTTCCCTAGTTTGGAACGCGAAAGGGGGGTCAGGGGGTCACTCGTGGGCGACCACGGCGGCGCTGAGGTGGGCGGCGGAGTCGAGGGTGACGGTGGCATGGGTGACGACGTCCTGGATGGCGAGCTCAGTGGTTGGCGCGTCGTTGAAGCAGGATGCGGAGCTCGAGACGACGGAGGTGCCGGTGACACCCTGGACTTGGGGGGCGGCCCACGTGGCCGGCCAGGTCAGCTCGGTGCCGATGTGGCCGGCGGCGTCGAGGAGGCCGAGCGGGCCGGGGCCGCAGCCGGTCGACCGCTGCGCGAGGACCGAGCTGCCGATCTTCCACGCCCGGTCGTAGCCGAACTGGCCGTCCCCGCTGGCTGTCCCCGAGTGGGTGAGCAGCTGGAGGGCACCGGTGGTCGTCGACACCCGGGCGACGTCGTAGGCAGACGTGCCGGTCTTGGGACACTGCAGGGTCACCTGGGTGGCGTCCCAGGTGCCCGCGGGGATGCAGGACCTGTAGCCGATCGGGTCGGCGACCTTGCGGACCGGCCGTGCATTGGTGACGTCGTAGACCGTGAGCCCCCGGGACGAGCTGCTCTGCGAGACGATGCTCTTCCCGTTGACGCTGGGGACGACGTAGGACAGGCTGCCGATGCGGTAGCGCGTGAGGACTCGACCGTCGAGACCGACCCGCGTGACGGCCAGGTTGTCGCTGTCGGGCAGGAGGACGTCGGCGGCGGAGGGGCGGCTGTACTGCGCCCAGACGACCGACCGCGACGAGACCACGTGTGACGTGCCCGTGGCGAGGTCGAACTCCAGCACACGCGACGAGAAGTCGGGGAGGTTGCGCAGGGCCAGCGCCCGCCGCCCGTCGGGGCTCACGTCGACGATCTTGACGTCCAGTGACGTCGTCGCCACGACGTGGCGGACCCCGACGGGCGAGATCATCGCGATGGTGAAGGGGCCACGGCGACCAGGGGCTGTGGTGGTCGACGACGACGTGGCGTCGACGACCCAGCCGGGGCCGACGGATGCCCGCCAGCCGGCCTGCGTGTCAGGGGTCGTGGCGGTGGTGCTGGCGGTGGCTGCGGCAACCCCGAGGGTCAGCAGGGCAGTGGCGGCCGCAGCGGTGACGGAGGTGGCGGTCGCGACGAGAAGAGGACGGCGGCGGCGGGTCGAGAAGAACATGATCGTGTCTGCTCCCTGAGTGGTCCGGCCCCGGTGACCGGTGATGCTGGGTAGTCGCCGCAGCCAGCTCTGAGGTTGCGTCGCCGCGTCGTGTTCTTTCGCGGACCCGAGGTGACGGACGGCACGCGCGACGGGCGTGTGGGCTGCTGTCGTCTCGGGCAGGATGGCGGGGAGCCCACGCGCCAGACGTCTTCGAGGGAGTACCCATGCAGTTCGGTCGCAGCTACGAGGAGTTCGAGGTCGGTGCGGTCTACAAGCACTGGCCCGGCAAGACGGTCACGGAGTACGACGACCACCTCTTCTGCCTGCTCACGATGAACCACCACCCGCTGCACCTCGACGTCAACTACGCCGCCGAGACCACGCAGTTCGGCAAGAACGTCGTCGTGGGCAACTACATCTACTCGCTGCTGCTCGGCATGTCGGTGCCCGACGTCTCGGGCAAGGCCATCGCCAACCTCGAGGTCGAGTCGCTCAAGCACGTCGCGCCGACCTTCCACGGCGACACCATCTACGGCGAGACCCTCGTGCTCGACAAGTGGGAGAGCACGAGCAAGGACGACCGCGGCATCGTCTACGTCGAGACCACCGGCTGCAACCAGGACGGCACCGTCGTCTGCGTCTTCCGCCGCAAGGTCATGGTGCCCAAGGACAGCTACCTCGCCGCCCGGGGTGGGGAGCAGCCGGGTCGCCCGGTGCTCAAGGATCCGGCGCCCAGGGCCTGACGGCCCTCCATACCGTATGGAGCGACGCGTCGTTCAGCTCGGCAAGGTGATCGGGTGCCCTCGGCCCTGCGCGTCGGTCCAGACGTAGCGCACGGGTCTCGTGAAGTCGTCCTGCGTGATGGGGTAGGACACCCGGGCCACGCTGTACCTCGCGTCGAGGGGGGTCATGGCCATGGCGACCGTCCGCCTGTCGGAGAGGGTGACCGTGGCGCGCACCGCCTGAGCCGGGCCGAAGAGCGTGAGGTCGGCCTTCGGCTCCGGATCATCCGGCCTGGCGCCCGTCAGGAAGAAGGGCAGCGGACCTCGACCCGAGGTGGACCCCACCCCGAGCACGCCGACGGCCGTGTGATCGGCCGTGACCCAGACCGTGCGACCGCCGACGCTCGCGCTCGACCCGACCCGGCCGTCCTTGCCCACGGGCCGACCGGCGTGGTCGTACCACCGGATGTCGCTGATCGGCGCCTCGCCCGTGAGCGGCTTGGAGAAGCTGATGCCGAAGGCCGTCCAGTCGCTTCCGGGGATCGGTTGCATGTCAGAGGTGTAGCCGCCGTAGTCATGGTCGGTGATGACGTCGACCGTGTGCTGGGCGGTGGCCGAGGGGATCACGCCGATGGCGTGGGACCGGTCGACCATCAGCCACGTCACGCGAGGAGCCGCGGTGTCCAGCGGGGTGGCCGACGCGCCGAAGCCGCCAGTGTGCGAGGCGCCGAGGTAGTCGAGCGTCAGCTCCCCGTGGGGGCCCCGAACGAGAGTGACGACGTGGGGCTGGGATCCGAGATCCGTTCCACTGGTTGGCTGCTCGCCGGCCTGGGGCATGAGGGAGTCGTCCAGGTGGAGGGTCGCCTGCATCGGGGCGGCCGTACCCGTGGCCGACGCGGTGGGCGCTGCACCTGCCGTCGCGGTGTCGACCTGCTTACGGTGCAGCAGCGTCACCCCTCCCGCGACAGCGGCGACGACGGCGGCAGCCGTGACCGTCACGGCGAGGCGGCGGCGCCAGACGGCCCGGTCGCGGCGACGCAGCGCCGCGCGGACGTCGACCCCGGTGTCTTCGGCGTCCCCGTCGAGGTCGACCGGAGGAAGGGCCGTGGTGAGGCGGGCCCGCAGGTCGGCCGCGGGGACCGCCTGCGACCGGGAACCGTCGCGCGGAGGGAACGTGGGCCGGGCGGGGTGCAGGACGCCGCCGGTGGGGCGGGCGAAGCCGCCGAGCCGCGCTCGGTTGTCAAGCGAGAGATCGCGCAGGGAGGTCCGGGCGCCGCTCTCGGCGGAGGACACCTCCTCGGGGGTCGTGGCGAGGAGGTCAGCAGTCTCGGTCTCGGAGAGCCCGGCGAAGAACCGAAGCACGACGACCCGCCGCTGGGTCGGGGACAACCCTGCGAGCCAGCTCAGTGTCTCCTCGCGGTGGTCGACGACGGCGGGTGTCGGGGCGCCGTCACGCGGCGACGACGCACTCCCGGGGCCGGCGTCGTGGGTCACGAGGAAGCGCAGGGCACAGGTGTGGGCCGGCGCGGCGCCGCCGGGCCAGCGCACGCAGGTCTCGACCAGGGCAGCCTGCACGAGGCTGGCTGCCCCCGAGGTCGAGCCGGTGAGCAGCCAGGCCGTCTGAAGCAGTCGCTCCTGTGCCTCGACCACGAAGCGGGTGAAGTCCGCTGCGACCTCGACGTGCGCCACCGTGCCCCCTTCGCTGTCGTTATTGCCTCACTCCCCGTACTGGGTCGTGCGGGCAGGGGTGCGAGGCGTGGTGACCGACAGCGTGGCATGGACTCCGGGGCTCGTCACTCATCCCGGGTAGGACGGCTGGTCGGTGGGGGGGGGGCTGGCTCAGCCGCCGGTCACCGGGTCGTCGTGCCGGACCCCGGCCGCCGTCGTCCACTCGACCCGGGCCAGGACCGGGGGAGTGCTGCCGCTGACCTCCGGTGACACCGCCACCGCCCAGCCCCCGAGGCGGATGGGCTCCACGACGACCCGCCGACCGTCCCCGAGCACCAGCGTCGCTGTGACTGCCTCGGGGCGCAGGCGCAGGATGAGGGACCAGCGCGACGGGGCGCCCCCCATGATGATCCGCGGATAGGCTCCCAGCGCCCCGAAGTCCTGCGTCCCCGCCATCGGCGTGGAGTAGGTGGACCCACGCTCGTCGACCCCGAGCACGGCGCCGTCCCTGGTCAGCCACACCTGGCGCCCGCCGACTCGTGTCGTCGTGCCGACGTTCCCGTCGCCGTCGACGGGCCTCCCGAGATGGTCGGTCCACAGGATCGAGGGGAAGGGCGCGTCCCCCGTGACCGGGCGGTCGTAGGCGAGCACGAAGGCGGACCACCCGGTGCCGAGCACCGGCTCGACCGCAGTGGTGTTGCCCCCGAAGTCACCCGTCGTGCCCATCGTCACCGAGCGGGCCGCCTCGTCGGGCACCAGCCCGAGCACGAACGGCGAGTCGCCTCCGTGGCCCCACGTGGCCCGTCGCGACGACTGGTCGACGCTCGACCCGATGGTGCCCTCGACCCCGTCCTGCCGCCAGGTCTCACGCAGCTGTCCCGGTTGGTCGGGATCGGGCAGGAGCGTCACGGTGTATCCACGCTCGGTCTTCCCGTTCTGCGCGATCGTCAGGTGGGCCGTGCCGACCCCCGAGGTCACGCTCGGGGCTGCGGGCACCGTTGCTGCCAGGGGCTGCCCGCCGCTCAGGGTCGTCGCCCCGACCGCCACAGCGGCCACGACCACGGCCGCGACGAGCGCGGTGCCGAGACGGCGGCGACGCACGACGCGCTCCCCGGCGCCGATGACCGCGGAGGGGTCGAGCCCGGCATACGGACCGGGGGCGGTGCTGTGCAGCTGGGTGCGCAGCTGCTCCTCGAAGGTGTCGGGCGGGGTGCTCATCGCGCGCTCCTCTCGGGCTCGGTGTGCGGGGTCGTCTTGGGAACGGCGGGGGCGAGCCCCCGCAAGGTGGCCAGCGCGCGGCTGGCGGTGGACTTCACGGTGCCCAGTGAGACCCCGAGGGCATCGGCGGTCGCCTGCTCGGACAGGTCGGCGTAGTAGCGCAGGACGACGACCTTGCGCTGCTGCTCGGGCAGCCGGGCGAGCAGGCGGACGATCTCGTCGCGGTCGTCACTGACCCCGCCGCCGCCGGGCGCGGGTCGGTCGCCGGTGTCGCCGAGCACCTCGCGCGAGCGGGCTCTCCACACGTCGACCTTGTGGTTGACGAGCACGCGCCGGGTGAAGGCGAGAGCCGTCTCGGGCCGCACCTTCGACCACGAGGCGTAGGTCTTGACCAGCGACGCCTGCACGAGCTCGCGGGCGGCGTCGCTCGAGCCGGTGAGCAGCCATGCGGTGCGCATCAGGGACGGCTCGGCCTGGCGCATGAAGGCCGTGAACTCGGCGTCACGCTCGATCTTTCCCGACCTGCTCATCCCCGGCCCCGTCCCTGTCGGTCAAGCATGGCCCACGGCGGTGGACCTCACACCCTCTACTACGGACCAGCCCGGCGAAAGGTTGAGTCCGTCGCCGGAGGGCGGTCGGTAGGGTGGCGGCCATGAGCGGGGCACGGGCGGGGCACTCGAGCACGGCCGACGGCGCCAAGGGTGCCGCCGACCGCTTCGTCTTCTTCTCCGACGCTGTCGTCGCCATCGCGCTGACCCTGCTCGCGATCGAGCTGCCGGTGCCGGAGGGGGCGAGCGCGTCCGAGCTGGCGGCCGCCTTCGCCCAGGGCTTCTCGGAGTACCTCGCCTTCGTCATCAGCTTCCTGGTCATCTTCCTGCACTGGGACGGCCACCACCGCTCCTTCCGCCATCTCACCGACAGCCCGCCCGCCCTGGTGCGGTGGCACGGACTGTGGCTCTTCTCGATCGTCCTCACCCCCTTCGTCACGAAGGCATTCACCGGCGGTGACGGCGACGGGAGCGGCTTTCCCTGGCGGTTCGGCCTGTACGCCCCCGGGCAGCCGGTCTACGTCGTCCTCCTGCGCCTGTGGCGACGCCGCACCCCTCCCACCCCGGCGCCGACCCTGGAGGACTGACGGTTGCGCATCGACCTGCACACCCACTCGACGGCCAGTGACGGGACGGAGCCCCCTGCGCAGGTGCTGCGCTCGGCCGCTGCGGCCGGGCTCGACGTCATCGCCCTCACCGACCACGACACCACTCGCGGCTGGGACGAGGCGGGGGCCGCGGTCGCCGAGACCGGAGTGGCGCTGGTGCGTGGCATCGAGATCTCGTGCGAGCGGGGGAGCACCTCGGTGCACCTGCTCGGCTACCTCACCGACCCGGCCGCCCCCGGTCTCACCGGTGAGATCGACCAGGCCCGCGCCTCGCGGGTGACCCGGCTCGAGCGGATGGTCGGGCTGATGGAGGAGGCCGGCCTGCCGATCTCCTATGCCGAGGTGCGCGCCTCGGTGCCCGAGGGCGCCACCCCGGGGCGTCCGCACATCGCGGATGCCTTGGTGCGCAAGGGGGTCGTCGCCCACCGCGACGAGGCCTTCGCCCGGTGGCTCTCCAACGACAGCCGCTTCTACGTCAGCCACTACGCCCCCGACCCGGTGCGCGCGGTCGAGCTCGTGGTGGAGGCCGGCGGTGTCGCCGTCATGGCGCACCCCTTCACCGGCAGCCCCGGGCGCCAGAGCAGCGACGAGCTGATCGCCGAGATGACCGCGGCCGGGCTGGCCGGCATCGAGGTCTGGCACCGCGACAACGACGGTGCCGGCCGCGAGCGGGGCCTGGCGCTGGCCGACCGGCTGGGCCTGCTGGTCACCGGGTCGAGCGACTACCACGGCGACGGCAAGCGCAACCGGTTGGGCGAGAACACCACTGCAGCAACGGTGCTCGACGAGCTCGAGCACCGGAGCAGCGGGGGCACGCCGGTGCTGCGGCCCTGAGCGGCCGGCGACCTGCCACACTGGCGGCGTGCCTCCCTCGAAGCGAGCCCGCAAGAAGCGCACCGGCGCGACCGTCGTCTCCGTCGCCAACCAGAAGGGTGGGGTGGCGAAGACCACCTCGGTCGCGAGCCTGGGGGCGGCGTTCGCCGAGCTGGGCAAGCGGGTGCTGCTCGTCGACCTCGACTCGCAGGCCTGCCTGACCTTCAGCCTCGGGGTCGACCCCGACGCCGTCGAGATCTCGGTCAACGAGGTGCTGCTCGGTCAGGTCGGTGTGTCCGACGCGGTCATCGCCACCGACGACGGGGTCGACCTCGTACCGTCCGTCATCGACCTCGCCGGGGCCGAGGCCCAGCTGCTCGGCCGACCGGGTCGGGAGTACATCCTGCGCACCGCCCTCGAGCCCGTGCTCGGCGACTACGACGTCGTGCTGCTCGACTGCTCACCCAGTCTGGGGGTGCTGACCCTCAACGCCCTCACCGCGTCGCAGGGCCTGGTCATCCCGATGATGTGCGAGATGCTCAGCCACCGCGGCGTCGGGCAGCTGCTCGACACGGTGGCCGACGTGAAGAAGATCCTCAACCCCGACCTCGAGGTCCTCGGCATCCTGCCGACGATGTACGACCGGCGCAGCAACCACGCGCAGGCCGTGCTGGCCGACGTGGGCGACCGCTACTCGCTGCCGGTGCTCTCCCCACCGATCCCGCGCACCATCCGCTTCGCCGAGGCGCCAGGGGTCGGCCGCTCGATCCTCGCGACCGCCCGCACGTCCTCGGCGGCCCAGGCCTACCGCGACGTCGCCTCCTCGCTGCTCCCACACCTCTGAGCGAGTCCGACGGGGAATGAGTGGGTGCCGATCCGACTTGAACCCAGCGAGGGGGCTGGCGCCGAGTCGGTCCCCATCCGTATGCGCACCCCACCACGAGGAGTACCTGCTCTATGAGCCCCATCGCCGCCATGGCCGTCCGCACCGCCGGAGGCCCGCTCGAGGCCGTCACCTACGAGCCCCGCCCCCTGCGTGACGACGACATCCGCATCGACGTGAAGTTCGCCGGCATCTGCCACAGCGACATCCACACCGTCCGCGAGGAGTGGGGCGCAGCCCACTTCCCGATCGTGCCCGGGCACGAGATCGCCGGGATCGTCTCCGAGGTCGGAGCAGGCGTCACCCGCTACCACGTCGGTGACCGCGTCGGCGTCGGCTGCATGGTCGACTCCTGCGGCGAGTGCGAGTTCTGCAAGGACGGCCAGGAGCAGTTCTGCGAGAAGGGCAACGTCGGCACCTACAACAGCCAGGGCTTCGACGGTGAGTGGACCCGCGGAGGGTACGCGCAGTCGCACACCGTGTCCGAGCGCTTCGCCGTGCGGATCCCCGACGAGCTCGAGCTCGACGTCGCCGCGCCGCTGCTGTGCGCCGGCATCACCACCTGGGAGCCGCTGAAGCGCTGGAACGCCGGCCCCGGCAAGCGCGTCGCCGTCGTCGGTCTCGGCGGGCTCGGCCACATGGCCGTCAAGCTCGCCGTCGCCATGGGCGCCGACGTCACCGTGCTCTCGCGCTCGCAGGCCAAGAAGGACGACGCGCTCGGCCTCGGCGCCGCGCACTACGTCGCCACCGGAGAGGAGGGCGCGCTGAAGGCGCTCAAGTCCAGCTTCGACCTCGTCGTCAACACCGTGAGTGCCGACCTCGAGATGGACGCCTACCTCGCGATCCTTCGCCCCCTCGGCGCGCTCATCAACGTCGGCCTGCCCAGCAAGCCCTACTCCGTGAGCCCCTTCTCCGTCGTCGGTGGCACCCGCACGCTGGGTGGGTCCAACATCGGTGGCATCCCCGCCACTCAGGAGATGCTCGACTTCTGCGCCGCCCACGGCGTGGGCGCGACCATCGAGCTGATCGACGCCAAGGACGCGAACGAGGCCTACGAGCGCGTCGTCGCCGGTGACGTGCGCTACCGCGTGGTCATCGACACCGCGACCATCCCCACCGACGGTGCCGACATGGAGTCGGCTTCCGCCTGACGCACGAGACACACGACGACGGGCCCCGCACCAGTGTGCGGGGCCCGTCGTCGTCTGCTGCCTACCCGGATGCGGGGTGGTCAGTCGCCCGCCGGAGCAGCCACGACCGAGTCGCCTGCCGACGGCCCGCGGCCCCGGCCACCGCGGCGGCGGCGGCGCGGTGCGTCGTCTCCGCCGGCCGGTGCGGAGCCCTCGGCTGCGGGTGCTGCGTCGTGGGTGGAGGTGCTCACGCTGGTATCGCCAGCGACCTGGCCGTCGACGTTGACCGTGCGGCGGCGGCTGCGGTTGCGGCGGGGCCGGGTCTCACCGTCAGCGTCGGGGGTCGGCGCGTCGGCGTGCTCGGCGTGCTCGGCGTGCTCGGCGCGACGGGCGTGCTCGTCCCGACCGGCGCGCTCGTCGCGACCGGCGCGCTCGTCGCGGCTGCCCCGGTTGTCACGGCCTCCGCGATCGTCACGCCCACCGCGGTCGTCACGCCCACCGCGGTCGTCCCGCCCACCGGAGCCACCGGAGCCCGCCGAGCCGCGACGGCCCGACGACTTGCCGGTCTCGCCGAGGTCCTCGAGGACCTCGGCATCCAGACCGGCGCGGGTCTGCTGCGAGCGCCGCAGCCGGCCGGTCACCGCGGAGGGGATATTGAGGTCGGCGAAGAGGTGGTCGGAGGAGGAGTAGGTCTCCACCGGCTCGGGGATGCCGAGGTCGAGCTGCCGGTTGATCAGTCCCCAGCGGGGCATGTCGTCCCAGTCGACGAAGGTGACCGACGTGCCGGTGTTGCCGGCTCGCGCCGTCCGACCGATGCGGTGGACGTAGGTCTTCTCGTCCTCGGGGCACTGGTAGTTGACGACGTGGGTGACGTTGTCGACGTCGATGCCGCGGGCGGCGACGTCGGTGGCGACGAGCACGTCGACCTTGCCGTTGCGGAAGGCCCGCAGGGCCTGCTCACGGGCGCCCTGGCCGAGGTCGCCGTGGATGGCGGCGGCCGCGAAGCCGCGCTCGCTGAGGTCGTCGGCGACCTTGGCTGCCGTGCGCTTGGTGCGCGTGAAGACCAGGACCAGGCCCCGGTCCTCGGCCTGGAGGATGCGGGTGAGCATCTCGACCTTGTCCATGGCGTGCGCGCGGTACACGTACTGCGTGACCGCCTTGACGGTGTGGGCGTTCTCCTGGTCGTCACCCATCGCACGGATGTGGGTGGGCTGGCTCATGTAGCGGCGGGCCAGCGCGACGATAGCGCCCGGCATCGTGGCCGAGAAGAGCATGGTCTGCCGGGTGGGCGGGGTGAGCGACATGAGGGTCTCGACGTCGGGCAGGAACCCGAGGTCGAGCATCTCGTCGGCCTCGTCGAGCACGACGACCTTGCACTGGGACAGGTCGAGGTGCCCCTGCTTGGCCAGGTCGATGAGGCGTCCGGGAGTGCCGACGACGACCTCGACGCCGGTGCGGAGGGCTTCGATCTGCGGCTCGTAGGCGCGGCCGCCGTAGACGGTCAGCACGCGGATGCCGCGGCGGGCGCCGGCGCGCTCGAGGTCGCTGGAGACCTGGACCGCGAGCTCGCGGGTCGGGGCGACGGCGAGGGCCTGCGGCTTGCCCGGGTGGGGCATGGCGGCGAAGCCCTCGTCGACCGGGCTGATCACGCGCTGCAGGATCGGCACGCCGAAGCCGAGGGTCTTGCCCGTGCCGGTCTTCGCCTGGCCGATGATGTCGTGCCCACCGAGCGCGATCGGCAGCGTCATGGCCTGGATGGGGAAGGGGGTGACGATGCCGTGGGCCGTGAGTGCGTCGACGATGTCCTGGTGGACGCCGAAGTCGGCGAAGGTGGGCTCGGGCTCGGGTATGGCCGCGGGGGCGAGGGAGTCAGCCTCGATCGCGTCGCCGGCCACCTCGTCGGGCAGCGTGTCGGTCGTGGTGTCGCTCATGGAGTTGTGATGTCTCTCGATCGGGGTCAGGATGCCCGACGGTGCGTGATCGCGGAGCTCTGGGCGATCGCGTCGTCGTCACTGACGTCAGTGTGGGCCGATCGGAGGATTTCCGGGTGCCGAGTCCCTCGGCGAATGCGTGTCGGGCCGACCGGGCACCGTGAACAGGTACGAGTCTACCTGCTGGCCCCCGTAAGGTGGCGCTCATGAGCGACGACGCCCTGCCGGTCAGTGACGAAGCGGGCTACCGCCCGGCCGTGCTCGACCTCCTGGGGGTGCTCGCCTACGGCGAGCTCATGGCCTTCACCCATCTGGCGGCCGACGCCGAGATGGCTCCGACCCTGCCGCAGAAGGCCGGGGTGGCCCGGTTGGCCGTCGCCGAGTTCCAGCACTACGAGGCCATCACCACCCGGCTGGCCGAGATGGGTGTCGACCCGCACACCGCGGTCGAGCCGTTCGTCGCGTCGTTCGACGCGTTCCACGAGCGCACCAAGCCGAACACGTTCCTCGAGGGCCTGGTCAAGGCCTACGTCGGGGACGGCATCGCGCAGGACTTCTTCCGCGAGATCTCGGTCTACGTGGACGACCGCACCCGCACGCTCGTCGAGCGCACGGTGTCCGACATCGGCAGCGAGGCCTTCGTCGTCACCCAGGTGCGCGCGGCGATCAAGGCCGACCCGCGAGTGGCGGGTCGACTGGCCCTGTGGGGCCGGCGCCTCGTGGGGGAGGCCCTGACCCAGGCGCAGCGGGTGGCGGTGGAGCGCGATGGGCTCGCGTCGATCCTCGTGGGCGCCCCCGGGCGTCCCGGCGCCGACCTGGCCGAGCTGGGCCGGATGCTCGCCCGGCTCACCGACGAGCACACTCACCGCATGCAGCGGCTGGGGCTGTCGGCCTGAGGTCAGGTGCCAGCGCGTCATCCCGGCAGACGACGAGCACGACCCGCATGGAGCGACGAAGGGCCCGGCCGCTGTGGCCGGGCCCTCGTCGTGCGTCGGAAGGTCAGACGCGACTGCTGTTCATCCGCCCGTAGAGGATGATGCCGCCAGCGGCCACGATGGCCGAGACGATCCAGAACCACCAGCTGATACCGCCACCACCGGAGTAGCCGAAGGCCGCACCGAGGATGAAGTTGGTGACGATGGACGCCACGATGCCGATGACGATGGTCACAACGATCGAGATGTTCTGCTTCCCGGGGAGGATGAGCCGTCCCAGGGCGCCGATGATGGCGCCGACGATGATGGCGCCGATGATTGAGCCAATCATGAAAGGGCCTCCTTCTGGCCACTCGCGTGGCCGTTGTGGGTCGACAGCTGCGCCGACCGCCTGAAGGACCGTAGTGCCCGCAGGATCAGCCGCCGAAACCGACGCGGCTCTTCTCCTGCTCACCGATGTTGACATATCCGATATGGCCGGCGGGAACGAGGAATCGTCGCCCCTTGTCGTCGAGGAGGCTGAGCACGCCGCCCTCGGCGAGCGCCGACGTCACGGCCGCCTCGACCTCCGCGAAGCTCTGGTTGGACTCGAACGCGACCTCGCGGGCGACGTTCTGCACGCCGATCTTGACCTCCACGGTGATGCCTTTCCTTCGCTGTTCCCGATGCGTGGGCCACCCGGGTGTGTGGGCGACTGATGCTGACTCAACCCTACGAGCCTGGGCGCTGTTCCTCGCGGGCTCTGGACGCGCCGTCTGTTCGCCGAGAGAGGAACCGGGGGCTACGCCGGTGACCCGGGCTCGGCGCCGGCCTTGGGGAAGCCACCGATACCGCGCCACGCCAGCTGCCCGACGATGCGGGCGGCTTCCGCCTGGGGCACGGTCGAGCCCTGCGAGAGCCAGTAGCGGGCGGAGACCTGGGCCATTCCGGTCAGGGCCATACCGAGCAGGTGGGCGTCGGCGTCGGCCATCTCGGTGTCGGCGGCGATGACCTCGGCCAGCGCCTCACCACAGGTCACCGCGACCCCCTCGACCCGCTCGCTGACGGCGGGGTCGTTGGTCAGGTCGGACTCGAAGAGCAGCCGGAAGGGCGCGCCCTCGCGGGCGACGAACTCGAAGTAGACCGCCACGCAGTCGAGCACCCGCTGCTTGTTGTCCGTGGTGCGGCTGAGGGCCTCGCGGACCGCGGCCTCGATCTCGCCCCGGTGGTGGTCGAGGAGGGCGAGGTAGAGGTCGAGCTTGCCCGGGAAGTGCTGGTAGAGCACCGGCTTGGAGACGCCGGCGCGCTCGGCGATGTCGTCCATCGCGGCCGCGTGGTAGCCCGACTCGACGAAGGCCGCCTGCGCCGCCTCGAGCAGCTGGGCCCGCCGCGCAGACCGGGGCAGGCGCTGGCCCCGAGAGCCCCCTGGTGCATCGACCGACATCCGCGTCGTCCTCCTCCGGTGGGACCGCGCAGGCGGGACGCGGTTGGTGGTCATCGTACTCACGGGTAGGCGTCGCTGGCGCGACGGTGCGGAGGTAGCGTCTCGCGGGTGAGCACCGCCACGACCCCCAACTCGCCTCCGGTCAGCACAGCGGCATCCGGGGTCTCCGACCGCGGGGCGCGACCACCCCTGGTGACCGCTCCCCGGCCGCTGGCCCGCGAGGAGGTGGAGCGCTACGCCCGCCACGTGCTGCTGCCCCAGATCGGTCTCACCGGTCAGGAGCGGCTGGCTGCGGCCAGGGTGCTCGTCGTCGGTGCGGGCGGGCTCGGGTCTCCGGCGCTGCTCTACCTCGCGGCCGCCGGGGTGGGCACGATCGGCATCGTGGATGCCGACGTCGTCGAGCTGAGCAACCTCCAGCGCCAGGTCGTGCACCGCGACGCCGACGTGGGGCGGGCCAAGACCGCGTCGGCGGCCGACGCCGTCGCACGGGCCAACCCGCACGTCCGGGTCGTGCGGCACGACGTACGCCTCGACTCCTCCAACGCGCTCGAGGTGCTCGCCGGCTACGACGTGGTGCTCGACGGCACGGACAACTTCCCGACCCGATACCTGGTCAACGATGCGTGCGCGCTGCTCGGCCTCCCGCACGTGTGGGGCTCGATCTACCGCTTCGACGGGCAGGTCAGCGTGTGGTGGGCAGGCCACGGGCCCTGCTATCGCTGCGTCTTCCCCGAGCCCCCGCCGCCCGGAGCGGTGCCCTCGTGCGCGGAGGGGGGCGTGCTCGGGGTGCTCTGCGCGGCCATCGGTTCGGCGCAGGTCACCGAGGTGGTCAAGCTGCTGCTCGGCATCGGGGAGCCGCTGCTGGGGCGGCTGCTCGTGCACGACGCGCTGCGGATGACGTGGGACGAGATCGCGGTGCGGGCCGACCCGGGGTGCCCGCTGTGCGGTGATGCGCCGACGATCACGCGGGAGACCGGGCTGGTCGACTACGACGCGTTCTGCGGGCTGCCGTCGGCCGGGGCGGTGTCGGCCCTCCCACCGGTGCCGCTCGTGTCGGCTGCCGAGCTCGCGGCGGCTCTGGCCTCGGACGACCCGCCCGTGCTCATCGACGTGCGCGGCGACGACGAGCGCTCGATCGTGTCGATCCCGGGAGCGGTCGCGATCCACCTCGACGCCTTCCGTGACGGCAGCGCCTTCCGCACGCCGAGCCTCGGCATCCTCGACCTGCCGGTGGTCGTGCACTGCAAGGTCGGCGGGCGATCGGCCGAGGCGGTGCGACTGCTGCTGGAGAAGGGCTACGACGACGTGCGCAGCCTCGACGGCGGCGTGCTGGCGTGGGTGCGGGACGTGGACCCGGGCCTGCCGACCTACTGAGCGGGCCGGGGGGGGCGTTTTACCCCGCTACGTGAACGGGGTGACAGGTCGCGCCAGACAGCGACGGATCACCCCGGTGTCTGCGTCCACAGCATCGACGGGTGCGCAGAGGGGTGATGGCTCGCTATCTGGCGCGACCGATCACCCCGCTGCTGATTCGTGGCCACGTCTGACGGGGCGAGTGTGCTGGAATGGCGCTGTGAGCGCTCCATACGGGCTGGTGCCGGACAAGGCGCAAGAGGTGCTCGAGGTGGTCGCCCGGGTGCCCTCGGGCATGGTCGTCACCTATGGCGACGTCGCCGAGATGGTCGGCGGGCGCGGCCCGCGCTTCGTCGGCAACGTCATGAGCCGGTATGCCGCGGGACTGCCCTGGTGGCGTGTGCTGCGGGCCGGTGGGTGGCCGCCGAAGGGGCTCGAGGCGGAAGCGCTGGATCACTATCGCGCTGAGGGGACGCCGATGGTCGGTGGCACGCTCGAGGGGCTGCGGGTCGATCTGGGGCGCGCCCGGTGGGAGCCGGACCTCAGCAACGGGTGGCCGGAGAGCGGTACGGGGTGATCGGTCGCTCCTGATCGTGACCCCCGGCCCCTCCCCGCCCCTGTCACCCCCGCGTGGTGGGATGGCCGCCATGGTCGACCTGCGCCGCGCCCCCGCACTCGTCGTCGAGGTGCCCGACCTCGACGGCGACCAGCAGCGTGCCGTCGACCACCGCGGCCGGCTGCTGCGGGTGCTCGGCGCCCCTGGCACCGGCAAGACGACCACGGCCGTCGAGGTCGTCGTCCACCGCGTGGCCCACGACGGGCTGACCCCCGACTCCTGCCTCCTGCTCACCTCGAGCCGCACCGCCGCTGCCCGCCTGCGCGACCGCGTGACGGCCCGGGTCGGCGGCACGACCACCGAGTCCCTGGCCCGCACCCATCAGGCGTTCGGCTTCGGCATCCTGCGCCGCGAGGCCGCTCTGCGCGGAGAGCCCGCCCCACGCCTGCTCAGCGGCCCGGAGCAGGACGTCGTGCTGCGTGACCTGCTCGCGGGCCACGTCAGTGGGGTCCCCGGTCCGGCCTGGCCCGCCCACCTCGGGCCGGCGCTCGAGCGCCGGGGCTTCCGCGCCGAGCTGCGCGACCTGCTGATGCGGGCCGTCGAGCACGGCCTCGAGCCTGTGCACCTCGCCGCCCTCGGTGCGGAGCAGCACCGCCCCGAGTGGGTCGCGGCCGCCCAGGTGCTGCGGGAGTACGACGAGGTCACCGCCCTCTCCCGCCCGGGCGGCTATGACCCGGCCTGGATCCTCACCGCCGCCGCCGACCGTCTCGAGGACGACCCCGAGGCCCTGGCCCGCCTCACCGAGCAGGTGCGGGTCGTCGTCGTCGACGACGCGCAGGAGCTGACGTCAGCCGGTGCCCGCCTGCTGGGCGTGCTCGGCCGCGCCGGCGTCGACGTCGTCCTGATCGGCGACCCCGACAGTGCCGTGCAGACCTTCCGCGGCGCCGACCCGCGCATCCTCGCCTCGGGCTGGGCCGACCTCGCGCCCCGCCCGGGGGAGTGGCCCACGGTGGTGCTCGGCACGGCGTACCGGCAGGGCCCGCGGCTGCGGGAGGCCTCCGCGGCGGTGGCCCGTCGTATCGGCGCCCTCGGCGGCGCCGCCCAGCGCGTGGCCCGACCTGCCCCTGAGCGTATGGAGCGCCTCGACGTCGCCCTCCTGCGCGCGGTGCCGCAGGAGGCTGCGCACGTCGCTGCTGAGCTGCGGCGGGCCCACCTGCTCGACGGGATGCCGTGGGGCGACATGGCCGTCATCGTGCGCGGCCGCAGCCGTGACGCCGCGTTGCGCCGCGCGCTCGCCGCCCAGGGGGTGCCCGTCGCCGCGGGGGCGTCGGAGATCCCGGTGCGCGACGAGGTGGCCGTCCGCCCGCTGCTCACCCTGCTCGACCTCGTGCTGCGCGTCGCCCGCGACCCTGAGGCGACCCCGTCACCCGACGAGGCGGTCGACCTGCTGCTCTCGCCGCTCGGAGAGTGCGACGCCGTGCGCCTGCGGCGGCTGCGGCGGCTGCTGCGCCGCGACGAGCTCGACGCCGGAGGGCAGCGACCGAGCGACGAGCTCCTCGCCGTGGCCCTGCTCGACCTCGGGGCCGCGGTCGACCTCGGCCTCGACGGTGCCCCGCTGCGGCGCATCGCGACGGCCGTGTCGCACGGGCTCGCGGCGGCGCGCGTGGTCGACGGCGACGACGGGGCGCCCGTCTGGGCGCCGGGCGTCACGGCGGAGGACGTGCTGTGGGAGATCTGGCGCGGTCTCGACGTCGCGTCCGTGTGGCGCAACCGGGCCCTGCGCGGCGGCTCGCGAGGGGAGCGGGCCGACCGTGACCTCGACGCCGTCGTCGCCCTCTTCGGGGCGGTCGCCGCCTTCGTCGACCGGCTCCCCGGCTCCGGGCCCGACGCCTTCCTCGAGCACGTGCGCGGGCAGGACGTGCCGGGCGACACGCTCGTGCCCCGCGCGCCGCAGGAGCAGGCCGTCTCGGTGCTGACGCCGGCGCTCGCCGCGGGCCTGGAGTGGCGCTTCGTGGTCGTCGCCGGCGTGCAGGAGGGCGTGTGGCCAGACCTGCGGCTGCGCGGCTCGCTCCTCGGGTCGGAGGACCTCGTAGCCGTCGTCACGGGCCGCGGCACGACGACCCGCGCGGCGCAGGCGGCCGTGCGCTACGACGAGACGCGGCTCTTCCATGTCGCCATCTCGCGCGCCCGCGAGCGACTGCTCGTCACCGCAGTGCGCAGCGAGGACGAGCAGCCCTCGGTCTATCTCGACCTTGTCGACCCGCCGGGCCAGTGGCCCGACGAGCCGCTCGACCCCCGCGACGACCCCGGAGCTCGCATGGAGCGCGTCCGGCAGCCCGTCGACGTCGTCCCACCGCTCACCCTCCCGGCGCTCGTGGCCCGTCTGCGTCGCGACCTCGTGATCGGGTCCGTGGCCCAGGCCCGTTCTGCCGCAACGGCGTTGCGCCGGCTGGCCGTCGAGGGCGTGCCCGGCGCCGACCCCGGCCGCTGGTGGGCCCTGCGCCCCGTGAGCGACGACCGCCCGCTGCGTGAGGTCGACCAGCAGGTGCGGGTCTCCCCGTCGAAGGTCGAGACCTTCGCCACCTGCGGTCTGCGGTGGCTGCTCACGACCGCCGGTGGGGACAGCCCCAGCGTGGGCCGGGCCAACCTCGGCACGCTGGTCCACGACATCGCCCACGAGCTCGGCGACGACGTCGACGTGCCCACCCTCGTCGCCGAGGTCGACCGGCGCTGGGGTCGGCTGGGGCTGCCACCGGGGTGGTCGACCGACCGGCTGCGCCAGGAGGCGCACGGCATGGTCACCCGACTGGTCGACTACTACGAGCGGGCGCCCCGAGAGGGCTGGGAGCTCGTCGGCTCCGAGGTCACGATGGAGGCCGAGATCGGCCGGGCCGTGGTCACCGGCCGCGTCGACCGGCTCGAGCGCGACGCCCAGGGGGGGCTGCGGGTGCTCGACTACAAGACCGGGTCGAGCGTGCCGACCAAGGCGGCGATGGACCAGCACCTGCAGCTCGCGGTCTACCAGGTGGCGGTCGAGCACGGTGCCTTCGAGGCCGGCACCGACTCCGCGGGAGCGGCCATCCTGAGGCTCAGCAAGAAGGCGCCCCGCGACAACGTGCCCCTGACCCAGCGACCGCTCGCCGAGCAGGACGACCCCGGCTGGGCGCAGGACGTCGTCGCGCAGGTCGCCGACGGCATGGCCGGCGCCAGCGTGCAGGCCGTCGCCGGTGAGCACTGCAAGTTCTGCCCCGTGCGCAGCTCGTGCCCGGTCCAGCCGGAGGGGGACGTCGTCTCATGAGCGTCGTGCACGAGGACAGGCAGGCCACACCCCTCAGGGTGCTCAGTGCCCACGAGATCTCGGCGGCCGTCGACAACCCCCCGCCCACCGACGAGCAGCGGGCGGTCATCGAGGCCCCGGCCGACCGACCCCTGCTCGTCGTCGCCGGGGCCGGCTCGGGCAAGACCGAGACCATGGCGTCGCGGGTCGTCTGGCTCGTCGCCAACGGCCACGTCGAGCCCGACCAGGTGCTCGGCCTCACCTTCACCCGCAAGGCTGCCTCCGAGCTGGCCGAGCGCATCGGCCGCCGGCTCGCCCGGCTGGAGTCGAGCGGGTTGTGGACGCCCCGGGCCCTTGACGACGACGGCGCCGAGGCGCTCGGCGGCATACCGGTCGTCTCCACCTACCACTCGTACGCCGGTCGGCTGGTGCGCGAGCACGCGTTGCGACTGGGCTACGAGCCGGAGTCCCGCCTGCTGTCCGAGGCGGCGGCCTGGCAGTATGCCGCCGAGGCTGTCGCGCGGTATGACGGTCCGGTCGACGAGGTGACGTCCGCGGAGTCGACGATCATCTCCAGCGTCACCTCGCTCGCGGGCGAGATGGCCGAGCACCTGCTCGAGCCGGAGGACGTCATCGCCCTGATCGACGAGGTCGAGGACCGCTGGCTGGCGGTGCCCAAGGGCAAGAACCAGCTGCGAATCCATCCCCTGCGCGTTCCCCTCGACGCGTTGGTCAACCGGCGGGCGATCCTGCCGATGGTCCGCGCCTACCTCGACCTCAAGCGCTCGCGCGACGCCCTCGACTTCTCCGACCAGATGGCCCTGGCGGCGCGGCTCGCGCGCGACGTGCCATCGGTGGGCGCCCTCGAGCGGCAACGGTTTCGGGCGGTGCTGCTCGACGAGTTCCAGGACACCTCGCGCGCCCAGATGGTGCTCCTCAGCCACCTGTACGCCGCTGCCGGCTCCGGCATCGGCGTCACCGCCGTGGGCGACCCCAACCAGTCGATCTACGGCTGGCGCGGTGCGAGCGCCACGACGCTGGCCGACTTCCGGCAGCAGTTCCCCGACCCCGAGGCGCCGGACGGGCTGGCCCGCGAGGCGCAGCTGTCGACCAGCTGGCGCAACGACCGGGCAGTGCTCGACGCCGCCAACGTCGTCTCCGCGCCGCTGCGCGACGAGTCGCGGGTGCGGGTCGCCGCGCTCCGGCCCCGCCCGGGCGCCGGACCCGGCGACATCGAGGTGGGCCGCTTCGACCGGGTCGACGACGAGGCCGAGCACCTGGCCGCGTGGATCGCCGCGAAGTGGCGACGCCCCAGCGGCACCCGCACCCGTGAGACAGCAGCAGTGCTGTGCCGCAAGCGATCCCAGTTCCCGCTCGTCGTCGAAGCCCTCCGTCGTCACGACCTGCCGGTCGAGGTCGTGGGGCTCGGCGGGCTGCTGCTCACCCCGGAGGTGAGTGACCTGGTGAGCCTGCTCTGGGTGGTGCAGGATCCGTCCCGTGGAGACCGGTTGATGCGTCTGCTCACCGGGCCGCTGTGCCGTCTGGGCGCGGCCGACCTCGACGGGCTCGCCACCTGGGCGCGGGCCCAGCAGCGCGAGCCGCGTGGGCTGTACGTCGTCCCGCTGCCCGGTCTGGAGCCGGTGGAGCCGGTCGTGCAGTTCGACGACCCGCGCGAGGAGGCGTCAGACAGCCGCGACGCCGACGAGTCGGGCATGGCGGTGCTGCCGCCGGACGACGTGGTGCGTGACCAGGCGCCCGAGAGCTCGGAGCGGGCGAGCATCGTCGAGGCGCTCGACGACCTGCCGGGACAGGAGTGGCGCGGGCCCGACGGGCAGCAGATCTCCCCCTCGGGGCTGGGTCGGCTGCGCGAGCTGGGGCTGGTGCTGCGGGGGCTGCGGGCGCTGACCGCGTTGCCTCTGGCCGACCTCGTGGGGGAGGCCGAGCGCTCGATCGGTCTCGACATCGAGGTGCTCGCGCGGCCCGAGCACACGCCGACGACGGCGCGGGCCCATCTCGATGCCTTCGCCGACGTGGCAGCGCAGTTCAGCATGCAGGCCGACCGACCGACGCTGCTGGGCTTCCTGGCGTGGATCGATGCCGCGGTCGATCAGGAGCGCGGGCTGGACACGCCGACCTCCGAGTCCAACGTCGACGCCGTGCAGGTGCTGACGGTGCACGCGGCCAAGGGGCTGGAGTGGGACCACGTGGCCGTGCCGGGCCTGGTCGAGGGGTCGTTCCCCGCGCGCGAGCACGGCGCGACGAGCAAGGTCGTCGACGGCGAGTGGGTGGTGGGGGAGCACCACGACAAGGGCTGGCTGGTGGGGGCCGACGGCGTGCCGTACCCCTTGCGCGGTGACCGCGATGGCCTGCCGCACCTCAGCTGGGCGGCTGACGCCGACTGGAAGGACCTGCAGGAGGCCTTCGCGCAGTTCCAGGTCGAGGGTGGCCGGCACGCGCTGGCCGAGGAGCGCCGGCTGGCCTACGTCGCCTTCACCCGGGCCCGCGCGTCGATGCTGCTCACGGCGCCGGTGTGGTCGGACGGGCAGAGCCCGCGGGTGACCTCGACCTTCCTGCTCGAGCTGCTCGACCCGGAGTCGGGGCTGCCGGTGCGACGGGTGGCGTGGGCCGACATGCCTCCCGTGGAGGGCGACAAGCCGGTGAACCCGCGGACGGCCGAGCCGGTGCAGCACGAGTGGCCGCACGACCCGTTGGCGGCCCGGCGGGCCGAGCTGGCCGATGCCGTGGCGAGGGTGGGGCTGACGTTGCAGGCCCTGGAAACCGTCGTGTCGGGTGAGGCCACGGAGGCTGGCGACGCTGGCGGGGCCACGGGTATCGTCGACGCCGAGACCGAGCGCGAGCTGACGCTGCTGCTGCGCGAGCGGGACGGGCGGCGACGCCCGGGCGAGCCGGTCGTCGACCTGCCGAGGCACCTGTCGGCGTCGGCGGTCGTGCAGCTCGCGACCGACAGCGCCCGGTATGCCTCGCAGCTGCGTCGCCCGATGCCGTCGGAGCCGGCGCACGCGGCCCGCCGCGGCACGGCCTTCCACGCCTGGGTCGAGGAGCACTACGCGTCGGCGGCGATGGTCGACGTGTTCGACCTGCCCGGCAGCGCCGACGATGACGCGGGCGACGACGCCGAGCTGCCCGCGATGAAGGCGCAGTTCCTGGCCAGCGAGTGGGCCGACCGGGTGCCCGAGGCGATCGAGACCTCGGTCGAGACGGTCGTCGACGGCATCGCGATCCGCGGCCGCCTCGACGCGGTCTTCCCCCGCGACGACGGCGGCTACACCGTCGTCGACTGGAAGACCGGCGCCAAGCCCTCGACGGGCGAGGCGAAGCACCGGGCTCTCCAGCTCGGGGCGTACGCCCTCGCCTACGCACGGTTGCGCGGGCTGCCCGCAGCCAAGGTCGACGCGGCGTTCTACTACGCGGGCACCGGGGAGACCGTGCGGCCGAGGCTGCCGCGGGAGAGGGACCTCGTGACCCTGCTGCAGCGCGTGCAGGGGACGACGTGAGCGCCTGTCTTCTGCCCGTCCGCGAGCACGGGGGCCAGCGAGGGGACGCTGCCTCGAGGTGGGGGAGCGGACGCAGCGTGAAGACGAGGATGCCCAGGTAGGAGTTCATCCATGCCTGCTTGTGGGGGTACCGCGATGCGGCATCCTCGGACAGCCGTGGCTCGAGCGTCGTCTCGATCCACAGTCCGGCGGCGCTGAAGGTGTTCAGCAGGTCGGCCATCGTGTAGGTGTTCTTGGTCAGGGCGATGTCCTGACTCCACCTGCTGGCCGCCATGACCGGCGGCAGCGATACGGTCCTGCACCGCACCATGATGAGGGCCGAGACCGACGAGAGGCAGAGCCACGTGGCCCTCAACGAGGTCTACATCGGCCAGCCGACCCACCAGTCTGCGCGCTACCCGCTCGAGGTTGGTGGGCCGGTGGAGCGGCAGTCGTCGTGGGGCCTGATCGTCGGCACCGGCACCGGTGCCACCGGCTGGTGCCTGTCTCTGCAACGGGTCCAGGCTCCGGATCTGGCGCTGCCGTCTCCGGGGGAGCGGGCACTGGCGTGGTTCGTGCGTGAGCCTTGGCCGCCACCGTCGACGGGAGCGAGCCTGCGGTCCGGCACGGTGTCGACGACCCGGTCCGCGTGCGGGTCGAGTCGGACACGCTCGTGGTCGCGGAGCGAACGCTCTCGACGGTGGTGTGAGTGGTGCTCGGTCATGCGTCTCGTGGCCGCGTGCACTGACTTCTTCGTGGTCGCAGGCGGCTACGAGCGTCCGGCGTCGCGAGCGCGGAACTCGTCGTGGCCCGTAGTCTTCATCGCGACCTCCTGCTGAGACGCCGAGGGCTCGGCAGATCGGCTCCCAGCCGTCGCCCGGCTGCCACTCGACGAGCCGGTCGGGAGGGACCTCCGTCCGCACCTCAATGAGCCAGCGGTCGTAGCCGGCCATGACGTCAGCCGGGTCGTCGGGATCGGTGAAGAGGTCGCGGAAGAGCACCCGGAAGAGCGGCACCAGCGGGTCGTCGTCGCCCGGCGCCACGATCTCGCGAGCGAGGGGAAGGACGGTCGCGGTCATGCTGCGGTGCCAGATCTCGGCGCTGGCGCGGTGCGACAGCAGCACTGGGGCATCGGGGTAGGCGGCGGCGAGCTGCCGCCAGCAGGTGGAGGCGGAGCGTCGACCGCAGCGACGTAGGGCGCCAGGAGATGGTCCCAGACCGGTGGGGCGCCCTCGATCGCGCCGGCCCGGACGGGTGCCTGTGCTCACGGAGCGATTCTCGAGCAGAGACCCCATGGGGGATGCTGGTGGTTTCGGGTCAGGAGTCGCCCTCGGGCGCCTCGTCCGACTCCGGGCCCGCCTGCGCCTGCTCGTCGTCGTCGATCCGGGCCGCGCGCAGCAGTTCGAGCTCCTCGGGTGGGATCACCGTGGTGTCCTCGACAGCTGACCCGTCCGCCACGGGCTCACCCTCCTCGACTGCGGGCAGGTGCTCGACGTCGCCCACGTCCCCCACCGCAACCGGGGCCGCGATGTAGGTGTCGGCTGCGCGAGCCGCCTCGCCAGCCCGGGCCTGCGCTGCCTCGAGCTCGTCGGCGTCCACGTCGACCATCTGCTCGTCGAGGTCGCGCAGCTCGGCGGCACGGTCACGCACCAGGTCGCGCCGGCCGGCCGCCGTCGCCGCGAGCAGCCCGGTCAGCAGCCGCAGCTGCGCCGCCAGCCGCGCCCTGCGCTGCAGGTGGGCGTCGGGCCGCTCGACCCGGTGGTTGGCGTAGGCCTCGAGCACGGTCTCGATCGTCGCCGCGTCGCACCGGGTCACGACGAGCGCGAAGTCCTCGGCCGGGTCGGCGACCTTGGCGTCGTCCCAGCCGGTGACCCCCCGGATGCGGCCGGTCGCCGCGTCGAGCTCGTCCTCGAAGGTCGCGAGCACCTGCTCGCCGGTGATGTCGCCGTGCACGGGGGTGGGTGCGAAGCGCCAGAGCGAGACGTTCTCCAGCTCGCGCTCCCACCTCGCGAGCATCGCCGTGGGCACGTGCCCCGTCGAGGCCCCGCGGTCGAGGTCGGCCAGACGACGCCGGCGCCACGCCTCAGCGTCGTAGACCGGCACGCCCGCCTCGTCGTAGACGGCCCGGTCGACGTTGTGGATCGCCGCGAGCGTGCGGCCCAGCTCGGCTGCGAGCCCCGGCCCCGGCGGCACCGCCGCGAGCTCGACCGGCCGCCCGGCGATGTGCGGGTAGACCACGGCCCGGCCCTCCGGTACGGCCACGAAGCCCCGGGGAGCGGGCACCGCGAAGGGCAGCCGCCGACCCAGCAACGCCAGCAGCGCCACGGTGGAGTCCATCTGCGCTCCGGCCGCCGGGGTGAGCGGCGCGCGCACGACCCACTGCCGGTGCTGCACGTCGGTGACGAACGCGAGCTCGTAACCCTGCTCGGGCGAGGTGAGCGCGCCGCGCACCTCCACCGGGTCGAGCCCGGGCACGGCCGAGCTCGCGAGGGCGGCCAGCTGGACGGGGGTGCGGGTCACGCTTTCCACCGTATGCCGTCGACCCGTGTGAGGCGCGCACCCGCGGGCGGTGCCGCGCAGGTGTCGGCGGAGGCGTCGCCGTAGGGTGGCGAGGTGGCCCCTGCCCCTGACGTCCTCACCCGGCTCGCGCTCTCGCGCGGCACCCTCGACCGGGCGTCCCACCGCCGCAGCGACGCCGGCCTGATGTCCGGGCTGCTCGCCGACCCGACCACCCGGGTGGTCGTGCTCTCCGCCGACCAGCACGCCGAGCTCGAGGACGACGCCACGTCGCCGACCGGCCGAGGGCTGGCCTACCGGTCACCGGAGCCGGGCGACGACGCGCGCCTCGCCTTCTTCCTCGGGCAGGAGGGACCCACAGAGTCGGGGACCACGAGCGCCGGGCCCACGGCATACGTGGCGGTGGTCGACCCGACGCTGCGGGCCGACGAGGCGCTGTGGGTCAACCTGCGCGATGCCGGTCTCGACCTGGGGGCCCGCGACGCGGGCGTCTTCACCACCGCGCAGGCGCTGCTCAACTGGCACGCGCGGCACGAGTTCTGCCCGCGCTGCGGGGCGCGCACCGAGCCGGTCGCCGCGGGCTGGCAGCGCCAGTGCACCGTCGACGGCTCCGAGCACTACCCCCGCACCGACCCCGCGGTGATCATGAGCGTGCTCGACGACGACGACCGGATGCTGCTCGGCCGCTCACCGCTGTGGCCGGAGGGGCGCTTCTCGGTGCTCGCTGGCTTCGTCGAGCCGGGGGAGTCGTTCGAGGCGGCCGTCGCGCGCGAGGTGATGGAGGAGGTCGGCGTCCCCGTCACCGACGTGACCTACCTCGGCAACCAGCCCTGGCCGTTCCCCGCGTCGGGCATGATCGGCTTCCGCGCCCGGGCGTTGTCGACGCACCTCACGCTCGACCCGGTCGAGATCGCCGAGGCGGCCTGGTTCAGCCGCGAGGAGTACGTCGCCGCGCTGCGCGGAGGCGGTCTGCGCACCCCGAGCGGGATCTCCATCGCGCAGCGCATGATCGAGCACTGGCTCGGGATGCCCGTCGAGGACGCCGTCGCTGCGGCTGGCGGGGCGGACCACCGCATCATCTGGTAGGTCGTCGGCCCGACGACGTCAGAGCCCGAGGCGCTTCTTGACCTCGATGACGCTGGGGTTGGTCGCTGCGGAGCCGTCGGGGAAGACGACGGTCGGCACGGTCTGGTTGCCGTGGTTGACCTCCTCGACGAAGCGGGCGCTCGCCGGGTCGGCCTCGATGTCGACCTCGGTGAAGGCGATGCCCTCGCGACCCAGCTGGGTCTTCAGCCGCGCACAGTAGCCGCACCAGCTGGTGCTGAACATCGTGATCGTGCCGGCGGCGGGGGTGTGGTCCTGCGTCTGGGTCGACATGCCGTGCTCCTTCAGAGGGGGGTTCGAGGAAGCAACCGTTGACGGGCGCCGAACCTTCCCGTGGGATGGAGGCATGCACACCGCCGAGCCGACCCCCTTGCCCACCGACCTGGCCGCGCTGGTCGCCTCCCGCAGGAACGGCACCCTCACGACGATCAAGCGCGACGGCCGCCCACAGCTGTCGCAGGTGAGCTACGCCTGGTCGCCCGAGCACTGCACGCTGCGCGTCTCGACCCGGGCCAGCCTGGCCAAGGTCCACAACCTGCGCCGCGACCCGCGCGCCTCGCTGCTGGTCACCGACGAGGCCGGCTGGTCGTATGCCGTCCTCGAGGGCGCCGCCCGGCTGTCCGAGGTCGCGAGCGCGCCCGACGACTCGGTCGTCGACTCGCTGGTCGAGCTCTACCGCACGATCAGCGGTCAGGAGCATCCCGACTGGGGCGACTACCGCCGGGTGATGGTCGCCGACGGCCGACTCGTGCTGACCGTGGACGTCGAGCGCGCCTACGGGCTGGTTCAGGGCTGAGGCGGTCAGGCCGACCGCGCCCGGCGCTGAGGAACGCCGTCCGGGCTGGGGACAACCGGGGATTGACCCCTGCGCGCGACCTAGACTGACACCGTCATGAGCTCAGTCACCGCCCCCGCCGCGCCCTCGGCCGACGAGGTGCTCGCCGCCCTCGACCCCGAGCAGCGCGAGGTCGCCGCCAACCCGCTCGGGCAGATGTGCGTGCTCGCCGGGGCGGGCACCGGCAAGACCCGCGCGATCACCCATCGCATCGCCTACGGTGTGCACTCGAGCGCCTACCAGCCGCAGCGCGTGCTCGCGGTGACCTTCACCGCGCGCGCCGCCGGCGAGATGCGCACCCGCCTGCGCACGCTCGGCGTGCCTGGGGTGCAGGCGCGCACCTTCCACGCTGCCGCGCTGCGCCAGCTGCACTTCTTCTGGCCGCAGGCGATCGGCGGGGCCTCGCCCGAGGTGCTGCCCTACAAGGCTCCGGTCGTCGCCGAGGCCGCGTCGCGCCTGCGCCTGCAGTTCGACCGCGCTGCCATCCGCGACCTCGCCTCCGAGGTCGAGTGGGCCAAGGTCAACCTGCTGACCCCCGAGACGTATGCCGCGGCCGCCCGCGGCGCAGGCCGCGACCCCGCGGGCATCGACCCGACCGCGATGGCGCGCCTCTACGAGGCCTACGAGGACGCGAAGGTCCAGCGCGGGGTGATGGACTTCGAGGACGTGCTGCTGATCATGGCGGGCATCCTCGCCGAGCGTGAGGACATCGCGCGGGTGGTGCGCTCGCAGTACCGCCACTTCGTCGTCGACGAGTACCAGGACGTCAACGCCCTGCAGCAGCGCCTGCTCGAGCTGTGGGTGGGGGAGCGCAAGGACCTGTGCGTCGTCGGCGACCCGGCCCAGACCATCTACTCCTTCACCGGGGCCACCCCGCGTCACCTGCTCGACTTCGCCCGCCGCGAGGGGGCCCAGGTGGTGCGGCTGGTGCGCAACTACCGCTCGTCGCCGCAGATCGTGGGGCTGGCCAACCTCGTCGTCCGCTCGGCCGCCCGCTCGGCGACCGGGCCCTCCGCCGGCAGCTACGTCGAGCTCGTCGCCCAGGGTGAGCCGGGCCGCACGCCGAGCCTCTCGGCTCACCCCGACGACCCGGCCGAGGCGGAGGCGGTCGCCGCCGAGATCGCCCGCCTCGTGCGCGAGGGCCACGCACCGTCGCAGATCGCCGTGCTGTTCCGCATCAACGCGCAGTCCGAGGCCATCGAGACGGCGCTCGCCGACGCCGACGTGCCCTACCTCGTGCGCGGCGGCGAGCGCTTCTTCGCCCGGCAGGAGGTCAAGGCGGCCGTGCTGCTGCTGCGGGGAGCGGCTCGCGGTGATGACGCCAGCCGGCCCCTGCCCGACCTCGTGCGCGACGTCATCGGTGGCGCCGGCTGGACCCCGCACCCGCCGAGCAGCGGGGGAGCGGTGCGGGAGCGGTGGGAGTCGCTCACCGCGCTCGCGGCGGTCTCCGACGACCTCGTGGCGGCGCAGCCCTCGGCCCGGCTGCCTGAGCTCGTGCGCGAGCTCGACGAGCGCGCTACCGCCCAGCACGCCCCCGTCGTCGAGGGCGTCACCCTCGCCTCGCTCCACGCTGCCAAGGGCCTTGAGTGGGACACCGTCTTCCTGCTCGGCTGCAGCGACGGCCTCATCCCCATCAGCATGGCCGACGGCGCCGAGGAGATCGAGGAGGAGCGGCGGCTGCTCTACGTCGGCATGACGCGGGCCCGCCGCGACCTGCGTCTCAGCTGGGCCGCCTCCCGGGCTCCCGGCGGCCGGGCCAGCCGACGCCCGTCGCGCTTCCTCGACGCCACGGCCAGCCTGCTCGGCGAGGGGGCCCGCTCGACCCCTGCGCAGCCGCGCACCCGTACGCCGCCCCCGGTGGTCGCGGCCCCGTCGGTCTGCCGCACCTGCGGCGTCTCCCTCACGACGGCCGCGCGGCGCAAGGTGGGACGGTGCGAGACCTGCCCGCCCACCTACGACGAGGCGACCTACGACGCCCTGCTCACCTGGCGCAGCCTCGTCGCCACGGCAGCGAAGGTGCCGGCGTTCGTGGTCTTCACCGACGCCACGCTCACCGTGATCGCCGAGTCGACGCCGCGCTCGCTGCCCGAGCTGGCGCGGGTCCCGGGCGTCGGCGCGACCAAGCTGGAGCAGCACGGGTCCGCGGTCCTCGAGGTCCTGGCTGGTGCCGACCCGCGTCTTGTTGCTGAAAAGGCTTCTGCCACTAGGTGATTCGCTCTCGTCAGCCGTCGGTCAAAACTTTTGTGAGAATCCACCCGTAAATCGGTTGTCGGCTGATCCGCCTACGGCGTAACCTGCAGGACAGTCAACCCCACGCGGCCCAGGCGGCCGCGGGGACCACGAGTGCACGAGAGGAGGCAGGTCATGGACATCACCACGATGAAGCGCATCGCCCCGGTCCAGATCCGGCGCGAGCGTTCCGCACGTCCGACGAGCACCTACCGCCTCGTGTCGCCGGACTGCGTCTCGATCCAGGGGATCTCCCTGCCCAGCACCGGATCCCTCGTCGGATCCCTCGTCGGTGCCCACGTCGTCGCCGATGCCACGACCCACACGTCCAACGATGCCTTCTCGTTCCGCCGCGGGAGACCGCCTGTCTGAGTGCACCTCAGGCTGGTGCTCACCTCCAGGCCGCGGAACCCGACATCGGGATCCGCGGCCTTTCTCGTCGTCCCTGCGGGGCGCGCGGCCGCCGTCGAGCCGAGGAAGACCCATGACCCTCACCATCACGCTCCAACGACCAGCAGCACCAGCAGCACCAGCACCAGCACCAGCAGCACCAGCAGCAACGAGACCACACCGATCCACACCACGGATCACCACGAGGGAGCGCGACCGCGGTCCCCGAGACCAGGAGGTGACACCGATGACCCTCAGCACGCTCACGAGCCACGTGACGGGCCACGGGCCGACCGAGCCCAGCGGCATCCCGTGCCGTGACTACGACGCCGAGCTGTGGTTCGCCGAGAGCCCGAGCGACGTGGAGTTCGCCAAGGCTCTCTGCGGGAGCTGCCCCTTCAGGCCGCAGTGCCTCGCCGACGCCCTCGAGCGGCGCGAGCCGTGGGGCGTCTGGGGCGGCCAGCTACTCGTGCAGGGCGCCGTCGTCGCCCGCAAGAGACCCCGCGGCCGGCCGCGGAAGGACACGGTCTACGCCGCCTGATCCGGCCCGACCCCGAGCGGGACCAGAGCCGGTCCGACCCGCACCACCCGATCGACCACGCACCACCGACCCAGTAAGGAGCACCACCATGTTCGACGCTCAGCACATCGAGCTGGCGAATCAGGGCATCGCCCGGCGCCAGCGCACGCAGGACGTCCGCGGGATCCGACGCGGCTCGCGCCTGATCCAGCTGGAGATCCGCCGCGCCCGCGACGCCGGCCACCGCCGGTGACGAGGGCGACCTCCGTCGCCAGCACCACCACCACCCACCCAGCACCACCAGCACCACCAGCACCACCCGGTACCGCCGCCAGGGCGGGGAGGGCGACGG
The DNA here is from genome assembly GCA_039889245.1 of Dermatophilaceae bacterium Soc4.6. Lineage (NCBI taxonomy): Bacteria > Bacillati > Actinomycetota > Actinomycetes > Micrococcales > Dermatophilaceae > Dermatophilaceae bacterium Soc4.6. The sequence goes on from JAZGVH010000002.1 coordinate 3,477,886, forward strand.
CCTCCCCGCCCTTGTCGTGTCTCGGGTTGGCTACAGTGGCCGCATGCACGAGAGCGCCTATGAGCACGGCCGTCAGTTCTTCGAGGTCTACTGGAACCCCCGTTTCACCGATGTCGTCGAGCTGGGGAGCCAGGACGTCAACGGCAGCATCCGCGACCACGCGCCCGAGTCAGCCCGCTACGTCGGCCTGGACATGGTCGAGGGCAAGGGAGTGGACCTCGTCGTGGTCCCCGGCCAGCCGCTCGAGCTCGAGGACGAGTCGTTCGACGTCGTCGTGACCAGCTCGGCGTTCGAGCACGACGTGTGCTTCTGGGAGACCTTCCTCGACCTGCTGCGCATCACCCGGCCCGGCGGGCTGCTCTACGTCAACGCCCCGAGCAACAACGCGTTCCACCGCTACCCCCTCGACTGCTGGCGCTTCTACCCCGACTCGGGGGTGGCCCTCGTCGAGTGGGCGCGCCGCAAGGACGTCGAGGTCGAGCTCGTCGAGTCGTTCGTCGCCGCCCCTGAGGCGTCGGGCTGGTGCGACTTCGTGGCGGTCTTCCGCAAGGCCGGCCCGCCCCTGGTGCGCTCGGGCCGGATGGCCGACCTCGGTGAGGTCATGAACGTCCACGACATCGACGGTCCCGAGATCGACCGTGAGAGCAGCCCGACCTACGACATGCAGCGCATCGACGCGGTGCAGGGCCAGCTCGCGGAGGTCGGGTCGCAGGAGCAGGCCACTCGCGGCGAGCTCGTCGAGGCCCAGGCCGCGCTCGCGGCCGCCCAGGCGCGGTGCGCTGCGCTCGAGCAGCAGACCTCGGCCGTCCACGCCGAGCTGGCGACCGTCTACGCCAGCAGCTCGTGGAAGCTCACCGGTGGGGTCCGTCGCCTGTCGACCCTCGCCCGCCGACGCTGACGCCCGGGCACGCCCACCGTCCGTGGGCCCGCCACCCGTAGGCTGACCGGTATGCAGGCATCGATACGCATCGCCCAGGACCCTGCCGCCGACGAGGTGCTGAGCACTGACGCCTTCGGTCTGCTCGTCGGGATGCTGCTCGACCAGCAGTTCCCGATGGAGCGGGCCTTCGCCGGCCCGGCCAAGGTGCTCGAGCGGCTCGGCACCCTCGACCCCGCGGCGATCGCGGCCGCCGAGCCCGACGCCTTCGCCGACCTCTGCTCGACACCACCGGCCATCCACCGCTACGGCCGCTCGATGGCGGGCCGGATCCGGTCGCTCGCGGCGGTCGTGGTGAGCGACTACGACGGCGACGCCGAGTCGATCTGGCTCGGCGCCGAGACCGGCGCCGACCTCGTCACCCGGCTCAAGGCCCTGCCCGGGTTCGGTGACCAGAAGGCGCGGATCTTCGCGGCCCTGGTCGGCAAGCAGCTCGGCGTGGTTCCCACCGGCTGGGGTGAGGCGATCGGGCCCTACGCCGAGAGCGGGTCCTTCCGCTCCGTCGCCGACGTGGTCGACGAGGAGTCGCTGGCGAAGGTGCGATCGTTCAAGCAGCAGGCCAAGGCGGCGGCGAAGGCCAAGGCCTGACCGTCGTGGATCCGACGAGTGCGCTGCCCGCTGGCGCCCACCCCGACGAGATGGTGTGCGCGCTCTGCGGGGCCCGCGTCAGCGATGACGCCGTGCCGGCGGCGCGGCTCGCGTGGGTGCGTGGCGTCGAGAACGGCCGCCTGGTGTGGACCTGTGCCACGTGTGCCCGCACGCACCTGCGCAGCATCGAGGGAAAGCTCGACTCTGCCTGGTGGTAGCGGGCGCGAGGACTGGTCAGTCGCCGACCGGCTGCAGGTCGGCCCCGTGCAGGTGCCCGCCCACGATCTTGCGGCCCTCGACCTCACCACCGAGCTGGCACAGGACGCCGATGCCGCCGATCCAGACGCGGTGGATCAAGAGGTACTCAGCCGGCAGGTTGAGCTTCATCCCCACCGAGTAGTTGGGTCGACGCGGGTCGTTGATGTAGGCGAAGACGTCGCGGATCCACTCGCGCGAGAAGCGGAAGCGGTCGGTGCGCAGCGGGTCCACGAACGGCGCGAGGTAGTCGAGCAGGCGCTGCGCGTCGAGGTCGATGCCCGGACGGACGAAACCGATGCCCCGTAGCCCGTCGAGGGTGCCCGCGGCGTTGCCCTCGAGCGCCATGCTGAGGAAGATGCCCATCTCGGGGGGCAGGCCCTGGGGCAGCCGGTTGACCGCGCCGAAGTCGATGACCCCGAGGCGTCCGTCGGGAGTGATGCGGAAGTTGCCGGGGTGCGGGTCCGCGTGCAGGAGACCGACCCGGTCGGGCCCCTCGAGCAGGAACTCCATGTAGAGACTCGACGCCGCGTCGCGCTCCTCGACGGTGCCGTCGGTGATGACCTGCGACAGCGGCCGGCCCTCGAGCCACTCGCTGACGATGACGTGCTCGCTGTTCTTGATGACCTTCGGGATGGCGAAGTGCGGGTCGCCGTCGAAACCCTTGGCGAACTTCGCCTGCGACTTGGCCTCGAGGTTGTAGTCGAGCTCCTCGCTCATCCGGCTCTTGAGCTCGTCGAGGATGGGGCCGATCTCGATCCCGGGGATCCACACGGTCGCGACCTTCGCCACCCGCGAGATCTGGTTGAGGTCGGAGATGAGCGCCTTGCCGGCGCCGGGGTACTGGATCTTGACCGCCACCTCGCGCCCGTCTCGCCAGACCCCCCGGTGCACCTGCCCGATGGACGCCGCAGCGACCGGTACGTCGTCGAACTCCGTGAAGCTGCGCCGCCAGCGGGGCCCCAGCTCGTCGGCGAGCACCGCGTGCACCGTGGCGGCGGGGAGCGGTGGGGCGCTGTCCTGCAGCTTGGTCAGCATGGCCCGGTAGGGAGCCGCCATCTCCTCCGGCAGCGCCGACTCGAAGACCGAGAGGGCCTGGCCGAACTTCATCGCCCCGCCCTTGAGCTCACCGAGCACCTTGAAGAGCTGCTCGGCGGTGCGGGCCTGCATCTCGGCGGCCACGAGCTCGGCCGGCTTGCCGCCCAGCCGCTTGCCCAGACCCCATGCGGCGCGGCCGGCGATGCCAGCGGGGAGGGTCGCGAGCTTGGCGGCCCTGGTCACGGCGTTTCGGGGCAGGTCGGTCACCTCACCATTCTCTCTCCTGCGCTGCCCGAGGTCTCGGGCGCCCCGACGGCGGTTGCGTCACAGCGACCTCTCGCGCGGTGGTGGGCGCAGGCGGGGTGACGGGGCCAGCGGCGGTGGTCGAGCCGGGGCAAGGGCAGTGCCGCCTCGACCGAGACCCCGGCGGGCACCCCCGGGCCGTCCAGCTGGGCTCGCACCAGCATCGCGACGACAGCCGAGGCCAGCGTGAGGAGGGTGCCGTCATCAGGTTGCAGGCTCTCTCCGGCCTGAGTCGCGATGACCGGCCACGCGGCGTCGAGGTCGGTGCGCACGTGGTCGAGACAGTGCAGGCACGGTCCGTCGTCGTCACGGACCAGCGGGCCGACCAGGACACGGCGACCCTCGACCACGACCGGCAGCACCGGCACGTCGCGGTGACGCCACGACTCGCCGCGGTGGGCAGGGACGACCGGTCGGCCGACGAGCACGACGAGGTGGGGCGCCACCACCCCCGGTGTGCGCGCCCGCAGTCGCTGGTCGAGGTCGTCGGCCGCCTCGGCGCCGAGGTCGACCCGGCCGATCCCCCCGGCCCGGAGCAGGGTGGCCACCTGCCACGCGAGCGGGCCGACGCCCTCCACGACGACGTGGTGACGGTGCCGGACGACCGCCAGCGGTGAGGTCGGGCGCCGACTCACCAGGCCGTGGTCGCGCAGCACGCCCAGCAGCCGGGTCGTGCGCGATCGGGTCACCCCGAGACGGGCGGCGGCCTGCTGGAGGGCGGCAGCGTCCACGGTGCCTTCCAGGCTGCCCCCGAGGCCCGTGATGACCTCGACCTCGGACGGCTCGAGCCCGGCGACGACCACGCCCCGCGCGCCGGGGCTCCATCCGAGCTGCACGGCGTCACGCCCACGGCGCAGGGCGCGGGGCGAGCTGTCGGAGCGGCGGCCAGCAGTCATTCGGAGGGCTCCTTAGGGGGCGTCGAGACGACAGTGCCACACCGCAGGCGTCACCCTCCGCCGTCATCCACAGCCCCGGACGCGGCTGTGGGCGGGACCGAGGTCGGTCCCGCCCACTGCCGACCTCGCGCCGAGAGGGCGCGAGGAGGTCAGCTCTTGCCGAGGATGCGGTTGAGGTTCGTGCCGCAGACGGGGCACTGGCCCTTGGCCATGCGGCGGCCGTTCTCACTGACGACCACCTTGCCCTCGGCCTCGCGCTTGGCCTTGCACTTCACGCAGTAGAACTCGCCCGAGTAGGTCTCGCCCGTCTCGGTGGCAGGCTTCTTCTCAGCCTTCTGGTCAGCCATGTGACGCTTCTCCTTGTCTGTCTGCACCTCGGTCTCCGGCGCAGGACTTGGTCAACCCTAGACCAGCGTGAGCGTGGACACGTCCAACGGTCCGCCGCACGTCCCGCGCGTCGTCTCGAAGTCGTCGTACCCTCGACCCATGGTCGAGGCACGGCAGGCCGGGGCGGAGAGCGACATCGAGGTGCGACGCAGCCGCCGCCGACGTCGCACCGTCAGCGCCTACCGCGAGGACGGTCGCACGGTGGTGCTCATCCCCGCGGGCTTCAGCAAGGCGCAGGAGCGGCGATGGGTCGACACCATGCTGGGCCGGTTGGCGCAGGGGGACCGGCGTCGCAGCCCCGACGACGTCGAGCTGGCCGCCCGCGCAGCGGATCTCGCGACGCGCTTCCTCGGCGGGCTCGCCCGTCCCACCTCGGTGCGCTGGGTGTCCAACCAGCGCAGCCGCTGGGGGTCGTGCACCCCGGCCGACGGCACCATCCGCATCTCCGAGCGGCTCAGGGGGATGCCGGCCTACGTGCTCGACTACGTGCTGCTCCATGAGCTCGCGCACCTGGTCAACCCGTCGCACGACCGGGCGTTCTGGCTGCTGCTCTCGACCTATCCGCGGCTCGAGCGCGCTAGGGGATACCTCGAGGGAGTAGCCGCCGCAACAGGACTCGACGCACCTGATTCCGGAGACACGACTGACGGCGACGGCCCTCCGAGCCGAGGCCGGCTCTTCTAGGTCGGGCGGACGACCGACGAGACCGCACGCAGGGCGAGCTCGACCGGCCCGGCCAGCTCGGCGGCCGTTCCCTCGGGCAGGGCGGTGACCGGCCACCACCGCACGTCGTGGGACTCGTCGCTGACGACCGGCTCGGCGCCGGCCGGCGCCACGGCGGCATACCGCAGGTCGAGGTGCTGCTGGCAGCGGCCGAAGGCGCCGACCAGCACATGACGGTCGAGGTGCACGGGGCCGGGGGTGACCCGCAGGCCGTCGATGCCGCCCTCCTCGAGGGCCTCGCGCGCGGCCGCGGCGCGCACCGACCGGTCGACGGGCTCGAGGTGCCCACCGAGCTGGTACCACTGCCCCGCCTTGCGGTGGTGGGTGAGCAGCACGTGGGTCAGGTCTGCACTGAGCACGAGGCAGCTGGCGGTGAAGTGGGAGGGCGGCCCGGCCTTCGCCATCGCGTCGGGGTGCGCGCCCAGGTGCGCCAGCATGTCGAGCCGGACCAGCTCCTGCCGGGCGTCAGCGGGCTCGAGACCAGCCAGCACCCGCACCGCGTCACCGTGCAGCAGACCGTATGCTCCCGGGTCACCCGCCCCGGTCACTGCGCCGGGCCGTCGGGCGTCGAGGGCCCGTCCGCCTCTCCGGACGGGCCCTCGGCCCCGGCGTCACGCAGCAGCGCCTCGAGCGCGGAGTCGACGTCGTCGTGACCACCACCGCCGCGACGCTTCTCGACGTAGCCGAGCGGGTCGTCGAGGTCCTCGGTGCGCGGGGCGATGTCAGGGTGCGACCAGGCGCCGTCACGCAGGCCGATGCCGCCGGCGTCCTCGAGCGCGGCCCAGAGGTTGCGGGCGTCCCGCAGGCGCCGGGGTCGCAGCTCGAGCCCGACGAGGGCGCTGAAGGCCTTCTGCGCCGGACCTCCGGCGCGGCGTCGTCGGACGGCCTCACCCAGGGCGCCCGACTGCGGCAGGTGGGCCGCGGTCGCCTGGTCGGTGACGAGGTCGACCCAGCCCTCCACGAGCGCGAGGGACGTCTCGAGCCGGGTGAGCGCGGCCTGCTGCTCGGGGGTGGGCGTGGGGGAGAAGAGCTTGTGCTGCAACGCCTCCTGCAGCTGGGCGAAGCCCTCCGGTGAGTCGGGCGACTCCATGTCACGCACCTGCGCCTCGATGGCGTCGGTGTCGATGCTGAGGTTGGCGGCGTAGTCGCGCACCGTGGCCTCGAGCTGCGGGCCGAGCCAGGGCACCTCGGCGAAGAGCCGGGCCCGGGCCCCCTCCCGCACCGCGAGGTAGAGCAGCACCTGGGAGGCCTCGAGCCCGAGACCCTCGGTGAAGGCGGCGACGCTCGTCGGCAGCAGGGCGACGTCCTCGGAGGGCACCAGCGGCAACCCGACCTCGGTGCCGGAGAGCACGTCGGACGCGAGCGCGCCCACTCCCTGGCCGAGCTGGGCGACGAACATCGAGCCCGAGAGCTGCTCCATCGCCGGGGCCACCTGGTCGAGCAACGCCGAGAAGTCCAGGCCGCCGGTGGGGAGGGCCGCCTTCAGCTCGTCAGGCAGCTGGTCGGCGAATCCCTCGGGGAGGTTGTCGGTGAGGGCACCCATCTGCTGACGCAGGGCGGCACTGACGGCGCGGGTCACACCCGCCGAGATCGGCTCGACGAGCCCGGCCCAGGTCGCCATGGTGGCCTCCACCCACTCGGCGCGGCTCCACGCGACCCCGGTGCCGGTGGGTGCGTCGAACGCCGTGACCGGGTCGATCCACAGCTGTGCGACGCGCACCGCGTCACTGACCTCGCGGCGCTGGGCGTCGGTGATGCTGGGGTCCGCGTCGCCCGCGGCGACGGTCTTGCGGGCCACGTCGGTCGCCATCTCGGCCCGGCTCTGCGCCGTCTGCGGGGCGAACAGACCCGCGAGCTGCTGCTGCATCGCGGCGAACGCGCCCATCGGGGCCTCGCCCGCCCCCGGCGGGGTCACCCCGAGCTGGCGCATCATCTCGCCGAGGTCGGGCATGCCGCCCCCGGAGCCGCCCACGCCGAGCTGGCCCATCAGGGCACCGAGGTCGGGCATCGAGCCGCCTGAGCCGCTCAGCTGACTCATGATCTGCTCGAGGTCGGGCAGCTCGCCCGAGCCGGTGAGCTGGCGCAGCAGGGCCGCGAAGTCGGGAGGGCCTGCGGCGTCCTCACCGCCTGTGCCCGACGACGGGCGCGAGGGGACGCCGCCGAAGCCCATGGGGGGACGCTCTGCGGACGGCTGCTCGCCCGGCGTCACCTCGGCGCCGTCGGGCGCGTCGGCGCCGTGCGCCGCCTCCTCGTCGGGCTCCTGGGGGTCCTCGGGTCGACCGAATCCTGCTGCCATCGCTCCAGCCTCCTCGGTCCCCGCGAGGACCACAACCTGCCGACACCTGCCGCCCACCGCGTCGGGGCGCTGACCGGTCAACCACACGGCCGGTGGGAAGGTTCCCGACCGCGTCAGGGCGCCCGGCGACGGGTCCTCGGACGGAGGTCAGCGGGTGGTCGTGCGCCGTTCAGCCGGGCGTTGGACAATGTCCCTCGACGACGGTTGGCGCCCGCCCACCGTCCGCAGCGAAGCAGGAGCAGATGAGCCACACCACCGAGGTCGTCCTCGCCGAGGTCCGCGACGCGCCCCTGTCGATCGACGAGGTGGTGGGCGCCGTGCGCGACCGTCGAGCCGGGGCGGTCTGCGTCTTCGTCGGCTACGTGCGCGACCACGACCACGGTGAGAGCGTGGAGGTCCTCGACTACGAGGTGCACCCGAGCGCCGCCGACGTCGCCCACGCGCTGGCGACCCGCCTCGCCGCCGACGGGCGGGCCCTGCGCATCGGCGTGGTGCACCGCTACGGGCACCTCACGATCGGCGACGTCGCCATCGTGGCTGCGGTGAGCTCGGCGCACCGGGCCGAGTCGTTCGAGGTCTGCCGCACCCTGGTCGACGAGTTCAAGGCGACAGTGCCGATCTGGAAGCACCAGACCTTCACCGACGGGTCCGACGAGTGGGTGGGCCTGCCGTGAGCACCGACGACCTGCCGACCGTGCCCACCGTGCCCCTTGACCCCGCCGAGCCGTATCCCGCTGCGCCACCGCTCCCCTCCGAGCGGCGCACCTCCCGCGGCACCGCCGTGGCGCTGGGCACCGTCTTCGTCGGACTGCTGATCATCGCGGTCGGAAACCTCGTGCACCTGCCGTATGCGATCATGTCCCCCGGCCCCGCGACCAACGTCCTGGCCGCCGGCGGGGGCGACGGCGGCAAGGCCCAGCTGATCACCATCAGCGGACGCACGACCTACCCCGCCACGGGTGCACTCGACTTCACGACGGTCCGGGTCAACGGTGGCCCGGGCTACCCCGTGTCGGTGTGGGACGTGCTCAAGGCGTGGCTCGACGGCCACCAGGAGGTCTACCCCGTCGACGCCCTCTTCCCGCCGAGCCAGTCGGCGCAGGACGTCTCGGCCGAGAACCAGGCCCAGATGACCGACTCCCAGCAGGAGGCCACCGCCGTCGCCCTCAGGGCGCTCGGCATCCCCGTCACCCAGGTGGTCAGCGTCGGACAGGTCGCCAAGGACGCCCCCTCGGGTGACGCCCTCCGCGTCGGTGACGTCATCACCTCGGTCGGGGGGGCGAAGGTGGCCGACTCGTCGCAGATCCGCGCGCAGGTCCAGAAGGTCACGCCCGGTGGGGTGCTCGCCGTGGGTGTCGTCCGCGACGGCAGGCCCGTGACGGTCGACGCGCGCACCGGTGCCGCGTCCGGCCGCACGGTCCTCGGGGTCGTGCTGGCGGTCGGCTTCCGCTTCCCCTTCACGGTCAAGATCGACGCCGGCGACGTCGGTGGCCCGTCCGCGGGCCTGATGTTCTCGCTCGGCATCTACGACAAGCTCACCGACGGCTCGATCACCGGTGGCCAGAAGATCGCCGGCACGGGCACCATCGACGCCAGCGGCACGGTCGGCGCGATCGGGGGCATCCGACAGAAGATGGCCGGCGCCCACGAGGAGGGGGCGGCGTGGTTCCTCGCGCCGGCCGACAACTGCAACGAGGTCGTCGGTCACGTGCCCGACGGCATGCAGGCGGTCAAGGTGGCGACCTTCGACGAGGCCGAGGCCGCGGTCACCCGGATCGGCCGCGGAGACACCGGCAGCCTGCCCCACTGCTGACCCAGCACGCCAGCCGTATGCCGGAGACCGGCCTACGACTCGAAGGTCGCCCGCAGGGCGGCGACCAGACCCGGCGCGAGGTCGGGCCCGGTCGCGACCTCGTCGTCGGAGTCGTGCGCGCGCTGGCGCAGCAGGCAGACCGAGCGGCCGTCGCGGAGCACCGCGACGAGCAGCCGCACGTCGCGGCGGTCGGGGTGGGCGGCGAGCGCGGTGACGGCGGCGTCAGGGTCGGCTGGGAGGTCGCGCTCGGCGTCGGGGGGCACGACCATCCTCTCGACGGCGAAGGCGCAGCCGTCGACGTCGTCGGGCCAGGCGATACGGCCTAGGACCGACTCGAGGTCGGTGGAGTTGGGCAGGCCCTCCTGCTCGACCGCCGAGAGCGCGCCCTCGGCGAGGTCGCTGGCGGACAGCCCGTTCGCGAGCTGGGGCTCGCGCCGCACCAGCTCCTGGGTCAGGACCAGGGCGAACAGTCGCGGCGGCTGGTCCCACCCGGCGGCGGCGACGTGGCGCTCGGTGTCGAGGGCGGCGATGGAGAGGGGGTCGACGACCGACCGGTGCTCGCGGGTCACGGGCCCATCCTCGCTCATCCGTGGGTGACGATCGGGTGTCGGGGTGGCTGCAGGGGGTCCTGCGACCGCGCTCTCATGGCTGGGGTTCGTATATTGAGGATCCACGTCGCCCGCCCGCGGTCGACGGTGACGACGACGATGGGGTTGGCAGTGAGCGAACGCGGATGGTTCAACGAGGGTGCCGGCGAGGGCGAGGAGTCCGCTGCGGGCCGAGGTGGGGGCAACGGAGCGGCGTCGACCCTGCAGCGCGTGCGGCGGCGGGGGCCGCTGGTGCCGACCATCATCGTGCTCGTCGTCCTCGGTGTGCTGCTCACCGTGGTCGCGCAGGTGTGGACGGAGGTGCTGTGGTTCGACTCCGTCGGGTTCCGCTCGGTCTTCACGACAGCGCTGGGGGCCAAGCTGCTGCTCGGTGTCGTCGCCGGGGTGGTGACGGCCGCGCTGGTCGGCTCCAGCCTGGTCGTCGCCTTCCGCTCCCGCCCGATCTACGTGCCCGACCCTGAGCAGGACTCCCTCGAGCGCTACCGCGAGGCCATCGAGCCGCTGCGCCGGCTCGCGACCGTCGGTGTGCCGGTGGTCATCGGCCTGCTCACCGGGCTCGGTGCCTCCGCCCAGTGGGAGACCTGGCTGCTGTGGCTCAACCGGCAGTCGTTCGGTCAGAAGGACCCGCAGTTCGGGCTGGATCTCGGCTTCTTCGTCTTCACCCTGCCGTGGCTGCAGTTCGTCATCGGCCTGCTGACGACCGCCCTGGTCGTCGCCCTGGTCGCCGCCGCCTTCACGCACTACGTCTTCGGTGGCCTGCAGTTCACCCCGGGTAACCGGCGCACGACGCAGACCGCGCGGGTCCACCTCTCGGCCCTGCTGGCGGCGATCATCCTGCTGCGGGCCGCTGGCTACTGGCTCGACCGCTACTCCCTGACCACCAAGACCAGCGACCTGATGACCGGCATCCAGTACACCGATGCCACCGCCGTGCTCCCGACCAAGGCGCTGCTGTCGATCGCCTCGATCGTCGTGGCGCTGATGTTCCTGACCGTCATCTGGCTGCGCTCGTGGCGGCTGCCGCTCATCGGTCTCGTCAGCCTCGTCGTCGTCGCCATCGTCGTCGGCGGCATCGTCCCCGCGCTCATCCAGTCGCTGCGGGTCAAGCCGAGCGAGCAGTCGCTCGAGGCTCCCTACCTGACCAACAACATCAAGGCCACGCGTGACGCCTACGGCATCGCCGGGGTGGACTCGACCGTCTACAACGCGGCGACCACGGCCACCTCGCAGGGGCTGCGCAACGACGCGGCCACGGTCCCGGGCATCCGCCTCACCGACCCCAACGTCGTCTCGCCGACCTTCCAGCAGCTGCAGGCCCTGGGCCGCAACTTCTACCGCTTCCCCGACACGCTCGACGTCGACCGCTACGCCATCGACGGCACGACCCAGGACACGGTGATCGGTGCGCGTGAGCTCGACCTCGACGGGGTGCCCGCCGGCCAGCGCAACTGGCTCAACGACCACGCCGTCTACACCCACGGCTACGGTCTCGTCGCCGCCTACGGCAACCGCAAGGCAGCCGATGGCGGGCCGGTCTTCCTCGAGAGCTCGGTGCCGGTGGGCAAGGGCCAGCTCGGCTCCTACGAGCCACGCATCTACTTCGGCGAGCAGTCGAGCACCTACAGCATCGTGGGCGCCCCGACCGGTGGGGCCGCCCGGGAGTTCGACTACCCGGTCGACAGCCAGTCGTCGAACCAGGCCCAGAACACATATGCCGGGACCGGCGGCGTCGCCATCGGCTCCACGGCCCGGCGCCTCGCCTACGCCATCAAGTACCGCGAGCCCAACTTCTTCCTCTCCGACGCGGTCAACGGCTCGTCCCGCCTGCTCGACTACCGCACCCCGCGCGAGCGGATCGAGCGCGTCGCCCCCTGGCTGACGCTGGACGGCAACGCCTACCCCGCCGTCGTCGACGGTCGCGTCACGTGGATCCTCGACGGCTACACGACGACCGCGAGCTATCCGAACTCGCGCCTGACCTCGATCGACACGGCCACGGCCGACTCGATCACCACGACGCGCAGCGCCGTGCAGGCGATCGACGCCGGACAGATCAACTACATCCGCAACTCGGTCAAGGCGACCGTCGACGCCTTCGACGGCTCGGTCCACCTCTACACGTGGGACGAGACCGACCCGCTGCTCAAGGCGTGGTCGGCGGCCTTCCCCGGCACCGTGGAGCCCCTCTCGGCCATCCCGGCGTCGCTCATGTCGCACCTGCGCTACCCGGAGGACCTCTTCAAGGTGCAGCGCACCGTCCTGGCGCGCTACCACGTCACCGACCCGGGCTCGCTCTACCAGAGCAACGACCTCTGGGACGTGCCGACCGACCCCACCAAGGAGAACGTCTCGACCTACCAGCCGCCCTACTACCTGAGCCTGGCCATGCCGGGGCAGCCGGCGCCGGCGTTCTCGTTGACGTCGACGTACAAGCCGTACGGCCCCACGCGTGACGCGCTCGCCGGGTTCCTCGCCGTCGACTCCGACGCGGGCACCAGCGCCGGCACGCGGGCGGCCGACTACGGGCGGCTGCGCCTGCTCCAGCTGCCTCGTGACCTCAACGTCAACGGCCCCGGTCAGGTGCAGAACGTCATCAACACCTCCAACGAGACCCAGACCGGCGGCCAGCCCCTGGGGCTGTCGAGCTACCTGACCTCGGTGCGCTCGGGCGGGTCGACCGTCGTCTTCGGCAACCTGCTCACCCTCCCGGTCGGTGGTGGCCTGCTCTACGTCGAGCCGATCTACGTGCAGGGGACGAAGTCGTCGTCGTATCCGCTGAACCAGCTGGTGGTGACCATCTTCGGCAACAAGCTGACCTGGTCGGCCACCCTCAGCGGCGCGCTCGACGCGCTCTTCCCCGGGGGGTCCGGCACGACAGCGCCCGACAAGCCGACCACCGGGGGCACCCCCCCGGTGACGGCGCCGGGCACCGGCACGGGCACGGGCAACAATGCGGCGCTGGCGCAGGCACTGGCTGACGCTCAGAAGGCGGTCACCGCGTCGGAGGCCGCCCTCAAGGCGGGTGACTTCACGGCGTACGGCAAGGCGCAGACCGATCTCAAGGCCGCCATCACGAAGGCCGCAGCGGCGGCCCCGACGGGGGCAGGCAGCTCCACGCCGACCACGACACCGGTGCCGACGGCCACGCCGACCGGCTGAGGTCCGACCCCCCGAGGGGTCTTCGTGCCGGGGCCGCCCACGATTTGGCGGTCCCGGTGTGGCTCCCGTAAGATCAAGGCATACCGACGCGGGGTGGAGCAGCTCGGTAGCTCGCCGGGCTCATAACCCGGAGGTCGCAGGTTCAAATCCTGCCCCCGCTACAACACGACCGGCATCGTCCGGTCGACGCAGAAGCCCTCAGGTTCACCTGGGGGCTTTTCTGTGTGCTCGGCGAGGACGCCCAGCGGCGGGTCCCTGCGCGCTCGGCCGTCACGGGACCTTGGTCCCCCCTTCGCCGGCTGTCGCCGTGGCAACGTCATCCCAAAGTGACGTTCGACATGACGAGGAGCCGACGATGTCCACGACAGCCGAAGGATCGGTGGCCGGCAAGGCCGGGCTGATGCTGACCCTGGCCACACTGGGGTTCGCCCTCAACTTCTGGGCCTGGGCCCTGCTGTCACCTCTGGCGGTCTCGTTCACGGCGGCCTTGCGGCTGTCGTCGTTCCAGCAGTCCCTCCTGGTCGCGGTCCCGGTGGTGGTGGGCTCTCTGGGACGCATTCCCGTCGGCGCGCTCACCGACCGCTTCGGTGGGCGGGTGATGTTCCCGGTCGTCTCGCTGGCCACCGTCGTGCCGGTGCTCTACCTGGGTCTCCTCGGGCACTCCAGCCTGACTGCCCTCCTGGTGGGCGGGTTCTTCCTGGGGATCGCCGGCACCGCGTTCGCCGTCGGTGTGCCGTTCGTCGGAGCCTGGTTCCCGCCGGAGCGGCGCGGCTTCGCCATCGGCGTGTTCGGTGCGGGAATGGGGGGCACGGCGATCAGCGCGCTCACCACGGTGAAGCTGGTCAACGCGCACTCGACGAGCACCCCGTTCCTGATCACCGCGGTGGTGCTCGTGGCCTACGGCGTCGTCGCGGCACTGGTGCTGCGCGACTCCCCGACCCGGACCATCCCGACCCAGTCGCTGGGTCGTCGGCTGAGGAGCGCAGCGGCGCTACCGATCACCTGGCAGGCCTCAGCCCTCTACACGGTCGCGTTCGGGGGCTACGTCGCGTTCAGCGTCTACCTGCCCACCTACCTGAAGAACGCCTACCTGCTCACGCCCGCAGACGCTGCCAACCGGATGGCCGGCTTCGTCGTCGTCGCCGTCCTCATGCGACCGGTCGGCGGCTGGCTCTCGGACCGCGTGCGTCCGGCCTCCGTCCTGTCGGTGTCCTTTGCCGTCGTCGCGGTCGGTGCCCTCATCCAGTCGTCCACTCCCGCACTGGTCCCCATGGGCACCGTGGCGTTCCTGGCCATGGCCGGCGCCCTCGGGGCGGCGTCGGGCGCGACCTTCGCGCTGGTCGCTCAGCGCGCACCCGCCTCTCAGGTCGGCTCCGTCACCGGCATCGTCGGGGCCGCCGGCGGTCTCGGCGGCTTCGTCCCACCGCTGGTGATGGGGTCGATCTTCGGTCGCGCCGGTGACTACCAGCCAGGCCTGGTGGCCCTGTCTGCCGTGGCTGTCGGGGTGCTGCTGCTGGCGGCCTCGATGCGGCGCGCCACGACACCGCAGCTGGTGTGACGGCCCACCGCGAGGGCCGCGACGATCACCTGTCCACGGCCACCGTCGACGACCGAACCGTCCATGGCTCGCCCCCACGAAGAGAGTCCGACCATGACCCAGACCCCCAAGCGGCCACGTCACACCCCTGCGCTCGACGACCCCTTGACCCAGGCGCTGGTCCGCAGCCGCCGGTTCTTCACCAAGGGCGTCGTCTCCGACGACCTGCGGACGCTGTCGAAGGTGGGGGGGCGCGAGGCCGACGACTTCTATCGTGACCGGTGGAGCCACGACAAGGTCGTCCGCTCGACCCACGGTGTCAACTGCACCGGCTCGTGCTCGTGGAAGGTCTACGTCAAGGACGGGATCATCACCTGGGAGACCCAGCAGACCGACTACCCGTCGGTCGGTCCGGACTCCCCGGAGTACGAGCCGCGCGGATGCCCTCGCGGAGCAGCCTTCTCCTGGTACACCTACTCGCCGACCCGGGTCCGCTACCCCTACGTGCGCGGGGTGCTGCTCCAGATGTTCCGGGAGGCCAAGGCCCAGCACGGCGGTGACCCGGTGCGGGCCTGGGAGCACGTCGTCGAGAACCCCCAGCGGGCCCGGGCCTACAAGTCCGCCCGTGGCAAGGGAGGTCTGGTGCGGGCCACGTGGGAGGAGGCCAGCGAGATCGTCGCCGCCGCCCACGTGCACACCATCAAGAAGTACGGCCCCGACCGGGTCGCCGGCTTCTCGCCGATCCCCGCGATGTCGATGGTCTCCCACGCATCGGGGGCCCGGTTCGTCAACCTCATCGGCGGCTCGATGCTGAGCTTCTACGACTGGTACGCCGACCTGCCCGTCGCCTCGCCCCAGGTCTTCGGTGACCAGACCGACGTCCCGGAGTCGGGCGACTGGTGGAACGCGGGCTACCTGATCATGTGGGGGTCCAACCTGCCGGTCACCCGCACGCCCGACGCGCACTGGATGACCGAGGCCCGCTACCGCGGCCAGAAGGTCATCGCCGTCGCCCCTGACTACGCCGACAACGTGAAGTTCGCCGACGAGTGGCTACCAGCCAAGCCAGGCACGGACGGCGCGCTCGCGATGGCGATGGGCCACGTCGTCCTCCAGGAGTTCTTCGTCGACAAGACGACCCCCTACTTCACGCAGTACGTCAAGACCTACACCGACCTGCCCCACCTCGTGCGGCTGGACGACGCGGGGGAGGGCGAGTACACCGCCGGCAAGTTCCTCACCGCCGCCGACCTCGCCAGCCACGCGTCGGACGAGAACGCCGACTTCAAGACCGTGGTCATCGACTCCGCGACCGGGGAGCCCGTCGTCCCCAACGGCTCCCTCGGGCACCGCTACGGCGAGGCTGGCGTGGGCAGGTGGAACCTCGAGCTCGGCGACGTCGACCCGGTTCTCTCCCTGCTCGAGAGCGCGACCGAGTCGGTGGTGGTGCGCCTGCCGCGCTTCGACACCCCCGACGGTGCCGCCGCCGACCTGCCCCGTGGCGTCCCCGTACGCCGCGTCGACGGGCACCTCGTCACCACGGTCTTCGACCTGCTCATGGCGCAGTACGGCGTCGCGCGGCCGGGACTGCCGGGCACCTGGCCCACCGGCTACGACGACGCGACCTCGCCCTGCACCCCGGCCTGGCAGGAGGCCATCACCGGCGTCCCGGCTGCGACCGCGGCCCGCGTCGGGCGCGAGTTCGCCCAGAACGCCGAGGACTCCACGGGTCGCTCGATGATCGTCATGGGCGCCGGCACCAACCACTGGTTCCACTCCGACACGATCTACCGCGCCTTCCTCACCCTCACCAACCTCACCGGCTGCCAGGGCGTCAACGGCGGCGGGTGGGCGCACTACGTCGGCCAGGAGAAGGTCCGCCCGATCACCGGCTACAACCAGATCGCCAACGCCCTCGACTGGAACCGACCGCCGCGCAACATGATCCAGACCGCGTTCTGGTACCTCCACACCGACCAGTTCCGCTACGACCAGTTCGGCGCAGACACGCTGTCGGCCACCACCGGCAAGGGGCAGCTGGCCGGCAAGTCGACCGCCGACGTCATCGCCCAGAGCGCCCGCATGGGCTGGATGCCGTCCTACCCGACGTTCGACCGCAACCCGCTCGACCTCAGCGACGACGCTGCCGCGGCCGGGAAGCCGGTGGGGGAGTACGTCGTCGAGCAGCTCAAGTCAGGAGACCTGGAGTTCGCCGGGGAGGACCCGGATGCTCCGGGGAACTACCCGCGCATCCTCTCGATCTGGCGGGCCAACCTGCTCGGCTCCTCGGGCAAGGGCAACGAGTACTTCCTCAAGCACCTGCTCGGCACCGACTCGTCGGTGCGGGCGACCGAGACGCCGGAGGGCCAGCGGCCGGTCGACGTGCGCTGGCGGGACGAGGCACCCGAGGGCAAGCTCGACCTGCTGATGACGATCGACTTCCGCCAGACGAGCACGACGATCTTCTCCGACGTCGTCCTGCCGGCCGCCACCTGGTACGAGAAGCACGACCTCAACACCACCGACATGCACCCCTTCGTGCACTCGTTCAACCCCGCCATCGCCCCGCCCTGGCAGACCCGCACCGACTGGGATGCCTGGCAGACCATCGCCGCGACGTTCAGCGAGCTGGCCGCCACCCACCTCGGCGTGCGCAAGGACGTCGTCGCGGTCGCTCTGACGCACGACACCCCCGACGCGATGGCCAACCCGCACGGCGTCGTCCGCGACTGGAAGAAGGGCGAGTGCGAGCCCATCCCCGGCGTCACCATGCCGAAGCTCGTGGAGGTCGAGCGCGACTACGGCGCCGTCGCCGAGAAGATGAACGCCCTCGGGCCGCTGGTGGACACGCTCGGGGCGACCACCAAGGGCGTGACCTTCGAGCTCGGTAAGCAGGTCGACTACCTGCGGGCCAAGAACGGCGCCGTCCGCGGAGGGGTGGCCGACGGCCGCCCGTCGCTCAAGCGCGACGTCTTCGTCTGCGAGGCCATCCTCGCGATGTCGGGCACCACCAACGGGCACCTCGCGACCCAGGGGTTCACGACCCTCGAGAAGCGCACCGGCGTGCGGCTCGCCGACCTCGCGTCGGAGCACGAGGGCAAGCAGATCACGTTCGCCGACACCCAGGGACCGCCGGTCCCGGTGATCACCTCCCCGGAGTGGTCGGGCTCGGAGACCGGGGGGCGGCGCTACTCGCCGTTCACGATCAACGTCGAGCGCAAGAAGCCGTGGCACACCCTGACGGGTCGGATGCACTTCTACCTCGACCACGACTGGATGACCGAGCTGGGGGAGGGGCTGCCGGTCTACCGGCCCCCGCTCAACATGGCGGCCCTCTTCCGCGAACCCGTCCTGGGAAACATCTCTGACGGGTCGGGCGGGCAGGTCGAGGGGCTGACCGTGCGCTACCTGACGCCGCACAACAAGTGGTCGATCCACTCGGAGTACCAGGACAACCTCTTCATGCTGTCGCTCTCACGCGGCGGTCAGAACATCTGGATGAGCGACCGCGACGCGGCCAAGGTCGGCATCGTCGACAACGACTGGATCGAGGCGGTCAACCGCAACGGGGTCGTCGTGGCCCGCGCCATCGTCTCGCACCGCATGCCCGAGGGGACCGTGTACATGTACCACGCACAAGATCGGCTCATCGACGTCCCGCTCGCGGAGACGTCGGGCAAGCGAGGCGGCATCCACAACTCGCTCACCCGCCTGCTGGTCAAGCCGTCCCACCTGATCGGTGGCTACGCGCAGCTGACCTTCGCCTTCAACTACCTCGGTCCGACGGGCAACCAGCGCGACGAGGTCACCATCATCCGCAAGCGCAGCCAGGACGTGACGTACTGATGAGGGTCATGGCGCAGATGGCGATGGTCATGAACCTCGACAAGTGCATCGGGTGCCACACCTGCTCGGTCACGTGCAAGCAGGCGTGGACCAACCGCTCGGGCACCGAGTACATCTGGTTCAACAACGTCGAGACGAGGCCGGGTCTCGGCTACCCCCGTACCTACGAGGACCAGGAGAAGTGGCAGGGCGGGTGGGAGCTCAACTCCCGAGGCCGGATGAAGCTCAAGGCGGGGGGCCGCTTCAAGAACCTCATGACGATCTTCTCCAACCCCAAGCTGCCCTCGATCAACGAGTACTACGAGCCGTGGACCTACGACTACGCCACGCTCACCGACGCACCCGCCCAGGCGCACACCCCGGTCGCCCGCCCGAAGTCGCTGATCAGCGGCAAGAACATGAAGATCGAGTGGTCGGCCAACTGGGACGACGACCTCGGCGGCTCCACGGCCACGGCCCACCGCGACCCGATGCTGAAGAAGATCGCCGACAAGGTGAAGTTCGAGTTCGAGCAGACCTTCATGTTCTACCTGCCGCGCATCTGCGAGCACTGCCTCAACCCGTCCTGTGCCGCGTCGTGCCCCAGCGGGGCGATCTACAAGCGGGCAGAGGACGGGATCGTCCTGGTCGACCAGGAGAAGTGCCGCGGCTGGCGCAAGTGCGTCTCGGGCTGCCCCTACAAGAAGGTCTACTTCAACCACCGCACCGGCAAGGCCGAGAAGTGCACGTTCTGCTTCCCGCGCATCGAGGTCGGCCTGCCCACCGTCTGCGCCGAGACCTGCGTCGGTCGGCTGCGCTACATCGGCCTGATGCTCTACGACGCGGACAAGGTCCTCGCGGCCGCGTCGACCACCGACGACCAGGGCCTCTACGAGGCCCAGCGCGACGTCTTCCTCGACCCCTTCGACCCCGAGGTGATGCGTGAGGCGGAGAAGGCGGGGATCGCGCGTGACTGGGTCGACGCCGCCCAGCGCTCCCCGATCTACGCCCTGATCAACACCTACAAGGTCGCCCTCCCGCTGCACCCGGAGTACCGCACGATGCCGATGGTCTGGTACATCCCACCCCTGTCGCCCGTGGTCGACGTCGTCGCCGAGACCGGTGAGGACGCCGAGGACACGGGCAACCTGTTCGCCGCCATCGACGCGCTGCGCATCCCGGTCGAGTACCTCGCCGAGCTGTTCACGGCCGGCGACGTCGCCCCGGTCGACGCCGTCCTCAAGAAGCTGGCCGCGATGCGCTGCTACATGCGCGACATCAACCTCGGGCGTGACCCCGACGGCGCCATACCTGCTGCCGTCGGCATGACCGAGGAGGAGATGTATGACATGTACCGCCTCCTGGCGATCGCGAAGTACGACGAGCGCTACGTGATCCCCCCGGCGCACGCCGAGCAGGCGCACTCGCTCGAGGAGCTGTCGACCGAGTGCTCGGTCTCGGACTACGGCGGCGGTCAGCAGGACGTCTTCGGTGAGGGCTCTGGCACCCCGACCCCCATCGCGGTCGAGAACTTCCAGATGCTGCAGGCCCGGCAGTCCTCCGACGCGCTCACCGGCCCGGAGAACACGGGCCGCCGGGTCAACCTGCTCAACTGGGACGGCAAGGGCTCACCTCCAGGGGTCTTCCCGCCGAAGGGGGCGGACTCGTGAGCGCCCGTCGACCGAAGCCGACCCTGCCGCCGCACCAGCTCACCCTCGTGTGGCAGTCGGTCTCGCTGCTCCTCGACTACCCCGACGAGGCGCTGCTCGACCGGGTCGGGCTGCTGCGGTCGGCTGCCGCTGACGTGCCTCCCGCGGTCGGGGACTCGCTGGGCCGCTTCCTCGACCACCTCGAGACCACCCCGCTGCCGCAGCTGCAGGCCGACTACGTCGAGACCTTCGACACCCGCCGGCGCTGCAACCTGTTCCTCACGTACTTCGCCCACGGCGACACCCGCAAGCGGGGCATGGCGCTGCTGAGGTTCAAGCAGACCTACCTCAGCGCCGGCCTCGAGCTCGACCACGCCGAGCTGCCCGACCACCTCTGCGTCGTCCTCGAGTTCGCCGCCACCGGAGACCAGTCGCTGGGCCGCGACCTCATGCTCGACCACCGCGCCGGGCTCGAGCTCCTGCGACTCTCGCTGCGGGACCTGGGCTCCCCGTGGGCCGGGTTGCTCGACGCGGTGACGGCGACCCTCCCGCCCCTGGCGGGCGACGAGCGTGACGCCGTACGTCGCCTGGCCGCCGCGGGCCCGCCCGAGGAGGAGGTGGGGCTCGCCCCCTTCGCCGCACCACAGTTCAGCCCCGCAGCGACCACCCGCGGCTCCATCCGCCTGCCGATGCCGTCCTTCCCGGGAGCCCACGCATGAACGAGTTCCTCTTCGTCGTCGTCCCCTACGTGTGTCTCACGACGTTCGTCGTCGGGCACCTGTGGCGCTACCGCTACGACAAGTTCGGCTGGACGACCCGCTCGTCGCAGCTCTACGAGAACCGCCTGCTGCGCATCGGCAGCCCCCTGTTCCACTTCGGCATGCTCGGCGTCGTCGGCGGCCACGTCATCGGCCTCCTCGTGCCCCAGTCGTGGACCGACGCGGTGGGCATCAGCGAGACCGGGTACCACGTCGTCGCCGTCGTGGGCGGCCTCCTCACGGGCATCGCTGCGGTGGTCGGGATGGCGATCCTCATCTACCGACGGCGCACCACCGGCCCCGTCTTCTCGGCGACCACCGTCATGGACAAGGTCATGTACGCGTTCCTGGCGGTGGTCATCATCCTGGGGATGTGGAACACGGTCGCCGGGTCGATCCTCACCATCGGGGGCGAGTACAACTACCGCGAGGGCGTGTCGGTCTGGTTCCGCTCGTTCCTCGCGTTCCACCCCGACGCGTCCCTGATGGCGAACGCCCCGCTGGGCTTCCAGGTGCACGCACTGGTCGCCTTCGGGCTCTTCGCCCTCTGGCCCTTCACCCGGCTCGTGCACGTCTTCAGCGCGCCCGTCGGCTATCTCACCCGCCCCTACATCGTCTACCGCAGCCGCGACGACACGACGCTCGGCAGCCACCGACCCCGCCGCGGGTGGGACCGGGTCGGATGAGGGGCGGGGTCACTGATGTGCGAGTACTGCGGATGCCAGAGCATCCCCGCGATCCGCGAGCTGACGTCGGAGCACGACGCCGTCGTCGACCAGATCGGCGAGGTCACCCGCCGGCTGGGCGACGGGAACACCGCCGCCGCCGCCGAGGCCTGTCGACGGATCACGCGCATCCTCGTTCCCCACACCGCCGTCGAGGAGTACGGTCTCTTCCCGGCGATGGCGGCCGAGTTCCCCGACCAGGTCGAGAGCCTCCAGCAGGAGCACCGGGCGATCGAGGCCGTCCTCGCCGAGTGCGCCGCCGGCACCCCGCCGGATCCTGGCTGGCCGGAGCGGGTGCTGCGCGCCCTCGACCTCCTGCGCGAACACATCCTCAAGGAGCAGGACGGCGTCTTCCCCGCCGCGTTGAGCGTCCTGCGCGACGACGACTGGACCCTGGTCGACGACATCCGAGACCGGGTTGGCAACGGTCTCGCCCCATCACCCTGACACGCAGGGCGACGGCCCCTCCATCCGACGACGATCGAGAGAAGACTCATGACCGAGCACACCAACACCCGACCCCTGGGCTCCGAAGTGGAGCAGCTGCCCCGTCTGACGGCCGAGCTCCTCGAGCAGGCGCGCGGGCAGTCGGCGCACCGTTCCGCGCGCACCATCCACTCCGGCTCCGCCCTGCGCGCCACCGTCATCGCGCTCGTGTCCGGGTCGGAGCTGGCCGAGCACGACGCACCCCCCGCGGCCACCCTGCAGGTCCTGCAGGGCCGGGTGCGCCTGCGCTGGCACGACGGCGAGCGGACCCTCGAGCAGGGCGAGATCACCGACATCCCTCCTGCGCGGCACGCCCTGCTGGCGCTCACCGACGCCGTCGTGCTGCTCACCGTCGCCCTGCACGCAGGGCCGGCCTAGCACGTCCAGCCGACCAACCTTCCCCATCTCCATCCCCATCCACAGGAGCCCGACCCGATGACTGCCACCCTGACCCCCGCCTCCACCTCCCTCAGCCTGCTGTCCCCCGGCTCTGCCTCCGTGATCGCGGCGACAGCCGCCGTCGTCGCCGAGCACGCCGAGCAGATCACCGCTCGCTTCTACCCACAGATGTTCGCCGACAACCCGCAGCTGCTGCGGGTCTTCAACCTCGCCAACCAGGCGACGGGCGAGCAGAGTCGCGCGCTCGCCGCCTCCGTCGTCGCCTACGCCGTTCAGCTCGTCGACCCGTCGGCGCCCTCCTTCGCCCACGTGATGACCCGCATCGCCCACAAGCACGTCTCCCTCGGCATCCGGCCCGAGCAGTACACGATCGTGGGACACCATCTCCTCGGGGCGGTGGGCGAGGTCCTCGGCGATGCGGTGACCCCTGCAGTGGCCGACGCCTGGGCTGAGGTCTACTGGCTCTTCGCCACCCAACTGATCGCCGAGGAAGCCCGGCTGTACGCCTTCGCCGGGGTCGACCCGGGCACCCCGACCCGGCCCTACCGGCTCGTCCGGCGGATCGAGGAGACCGACGACGTCGTGTCCCTGGTGCTCGAGCCGGCCGACGGCGCTCCGGTGCCGGAGATCGAGCCGGGTCAGTACGTCTCGCTCTTCGTGGACCTGCCCGGAGGCGACCGGCAGCCGCGGCAGTACACCGTGTCCTCCACCGCCGTCGGCACTCGCCTGCAGGTCACCGTCCGCAAGGTCCACGGGAGAGGCGGGGCACCCGACGGGCGGGTCTCGTCCTACCTGCACGACGAGATCGCGGTGGGGGACCTGGTCGACGTCAGCCCTCCGGCCGGCGACCTGGTCGTGCCCTCCTCGGACTCACCCCTGCTGCTGGCCACCGCCGGCGCCGGCATCACCACGGTGCTGCCGATCGTGGAGCACATCGCGCGCACCCAGCCCCAGCGTCCGGTCATCGTGGCCCACGCCGACCGCACGGCCAAGGACCACGCCCTGCGGGAGACCGTGCTCCACGCGGGTCGTCAGCTCGACCACTTCACCTCCTACACCTGGTACGAGAGCGTGGACGGCGACGACCACCGCTCCCGGACGGGACTCATGGACCTCACCGACGTGGCGCTGCCCGAGGGTGTGCACGTCTTCACCTGTGGCCCGCTGCCCTTCATGCGACAGATCCGGGCCGACCTGCTGGCCCGAGGTGTCCCTGCAGACCACATCCGCTACGAGGTCTTCGGTCCCGACCTCTGGGCGGCGCCGCCCGCCGCGACCTGATCCCGCGAGGTCGAGTTCACAGCGCTGAGCCGGCAGCCCGCCGGGGTGGCTGCCGGCCCGAATGACCGCTGGTCGCGCTGAGTGCGCCGTCTGGCGCACGCCTCGGTCCCCGTTGGGTAACGACAGTCCCAAGAGGCGGGGGAAGTCGCCGAGTCGTGGTTAGCCTCGGGCGACCGCCGCGACGATGCGACTCCAGGAGGCTCCGTTGCTTCAGCTCGACAACGTATCCGTGCGCTACGGACGCTCTGTGCAGGCCCTTCGGGGGGTCAGCTTCGAGGTCGCCGAGGGCGAGGTCCTGGCTGTCCTCGGCAGCAACGGCGCCGGCAAGTCGACCCTGCTGAGGGCCATCTCGGGCACCCTCCCCCTGCACGGGGGCTCGGTCACCTCCGGTGCCGTGACCTTCGAGGGACAGCGGCTGACCGGTCTCGACCCGGCCGCGATCGTGCGCCGCCGGCTGTTGCAGGTGCCCGAGGGCCGCCAGATCTTCGGTCGGATGTCGGTCGAGGAGAACCTGCGGGTCGGCGGGCTGTCGGCCGAGCCCCGTCACCGCGACGCCGCCCGCGAGAGGGTCTTCGAGCTGTTCCCGCGGTTGAAGGAGCGCCTCGACCAGGCAGGGGGGCTGCTGTCGGGAGGCGAGCAGCAGATGCTCGCGATCGGGCGCGCCCTCATGTCCAACCCCAAGATGCTCCTGCTCGACGAGCCGTCGCTCGGGCTCGCGCCGCAGATGATCAACCTCATCGGCACGATCGTCACCGAGATCAACGACAGCGGCACGGCCGTGGTGCTGGTCGAGCAGAACGCGACGATGGCCCTGCGCGTGGCTCACAAGGCCGTGGTGCTCGAGGTCGGCGAGCTCGCACTCAGTGGCACTGCCGCAGAGCTCGCCTCGTCGGAGGACGTGCAGCGTCTCTACCTGGGCGGGCACGCCGAGAGCGACGAGAGGGCGCAGGCCGACGTCGAGCACGCCCGCGCCAAGGTCCACCGCACGCTCTCGGTCTGGAGGGGCTGATGACCACGACCGCCCAAGCCGCAGCGGAGTCCTCCCCGGCCCCCGCCGACACCGAGCGCGACGTGCGACCGCTCACCATCGAGGGGCTCACGATCCGCTTCGGGGGGATCGTGGCGCTGGAGAACGTGTCCTTCGCGGTCCAGCCACGCACGATCCACGCCCTCATCGGGCCCAACGGAGCGGGAAAGTCGACCTGCTTCAACGCCATCACCGGCATCTACAAGCCCACCGAGGGCCGGATTCGGTTGGGCGACAAAGACCTGGTCGACACCCCGGCCCACCGGATCGCCGCACTCGGCATCGGCCGGGCCTTCCAGAACCTCGCGCTCTCCGGCACCTCGAGCGTGCTCGACAACGTCATGCTGGGGCGCTACTCGCTCACCACGGGCGGGTTCCTGTCCTACGGGCTCAACCTGCCGTGGACGATGAAGGCCGAGCGGCGCCACCAGGAGCGTGCGGCCGAGATCTGCGACTTCCTCGGCATCGCGGCACACCTGCACAAACCGGCCGGGGTCCTCTCCTACGGCGACCAGAAGCGGGTCGACATCGCCCGGGCCCTCGCTGTCGAGCCCACGGTCCTGCTGCTCGACGAGCCCGCGGCCGGCATGAACTCCTCCGAGACGGCCGAGATGGCCCAGCTGATCCACGACATCCGGATCGGCCTCGGCATCTCGATCCTGCTGGTGGAGCACGACATGAGCCTCGTCATGGGCATCGCCGACCGGGTCACGGTGCTCGACTTCGGTCGTCTCATCGCCGATGACGTGCCCTCCGTCGTTCAGCAGGACCCGGCCGTCATCAGCGCCTACCTCGGCGCCGAGACCGAGGACGCACCCACGGCACCGGGCACCCCGTCCCCAGCCCCCACCGACGACAAGGAGTCACCGGTATGAGCATCCTCGTCCAGGTGCTGCTCAACGGCACCGGCCGCGGCGCCATCTACGCCCTCCTGGCCCTCGGCTTCGTCATCATCTACAAGGCCACCGAGGTCGTGAACTTCGCGCACGGGTCGCTCGCTCTCTTCGGTGGCTACCTCACCTACGCGCTCAAGTCACAGGTCGGCTGGTACCTCGCCGCACTGCTCGGCGTGCTGTCGGCGGCCCTGCTCGCCTTCCTTCTCGAGCGACTCATCCTCTCGCGAGCCAAGCTCGCCTCTCAGGACTCGTTGGCGATCCTCACCATCGGGGTCGACATCATCATCCTCACCGAGATCAGCCGCCGCCTCGGCACGGAGGCGGCGCCCTTCCTGGGCGACCCCTACCAGGGCATCCGGCTCTCGATCCTCGGAGCCACGGTCGAGGGCCCGCAGATCGTGGCGCTGATCAGCGCGATCGTGCTCATCGGCGCCTTCTTCGTGGTCTTCCGCTACTCCAGCTGGGGTCTGGCCATGCGGGCGCAGTCGGAGAACAAGGAGGCGGCGGCCCTGATGGGCATCCGCAGCAGCCGGGTCACCTCCAGCGCCTGGGCGGTCGGTGGAGCGCTGGCCGGCATCGCCGTCCTCTTCATCGCCACCCTGCCGATCGCCGGCGGAGCGGGCCTCACCGCAGCCCACACGATCGCCTTCGCCGCCTTCCCGGCCGCGATCCTCGGGGGTCTGACCTCACCCGGAGGGGCCGTCGTCGGCGGCCTCACGGTCGGGCTGGTCGAGGCCTTCTCCCAGCAGTACATCAACCAGGACTTCGCCAAGGTGGCGGTCTACCTCGTGATGCTCATCGTGCTCGTCGCGAGACCGTCCGGGCTCTTCGGAAGGGTGGAGCAGCAACGTGTCTGAGACGACGACACCCCTGACGCCGGAGGCCGGCGCACCCTCGGCCGAGCTCCCGGCAGCGCCGCAGCCCCCCGGGTCCGGGGCGACAGCGGCCGCCCCGCGGGGTGGCCGCGGCGCCCTCGTGCGCTGGGCCCTCTGGTTGCTGCTCGCGGTCGTGATGTTCCTCGCCCCCGTCTACCTCCCGGGGCAGTACCTCACCGTGGGCACGTGGGTGATGACGGGCGCCGTCGGGGCCATGGGCCTGACGATGCTGGTCGGGCAGGCCGGCCAGCTCTCGCTCGCCCACTCCTTCTTCCTGCTCGTCGGGGGAGTCAGCTATGCCGTGCTCTCCGGAGACGGGTCCGACGGCTTCATCGGACTGCACCTCCCGACCTTCGTCGCCCTCGTCCTCGCGGTCGCGATCACCGCGCTGGTCGGCGCCGCCTTCGCGCCCGTCTCGGGTCGCCTGAGCGGCATCTACCTCGGGGTGGCCTCGCTCAGCCTCGTGTTCCTCGGCTGGTACCTCGCCCGCTCGCTGCCGAGTCTCGCGGGCACCACCTCCAGCGGCCGCTACGTCGAGGACCTGCACCTCTTCGGCTTCTACTTCGGGGAGAAGTCACCCAGCCTCTATGTGCTCGACGTCCCCATCGGCCAGAACGAGCGCCTCTGGTGGCTCTTCGCGACGCTCACCGCCATCGCCTACGCGGTGGCGAGGGGGGCCGTGCGGGGGCGCATCGGCCGGGCCTGGCGGGCGGTGCGCGACAACGAGGCCGCCGCGACCGTCATGGGCGTCTCGGTGGTGCGCCAGAAGGCGATCGCCTTCGCCGTCTCCTCGTCCTACGCCGGTCTCGCCGGGGTGATGGTCGTCTGGTGGTACGACGGGCTCCTCAAGCCCGACGAGGCCGTTGACTCCGGCACCTACAGCACCTCGGTGGCCATCGCCTACCTCGCGATGGTCGTCATCGGGGGAGTGGGCTCGCTCGGGGGCGCGATCCTCGGCTCGGCCATCGTCTTCGGGATGCCGCTCATCCTCCCGTTGCTCACGCAGGGCGACGGCAGCGGCATCAACGCCGTGAGCGGCACCGACTTCTCGCCCGTCGTCATCACCAACCTGATCTACGGCGCGCTCATCGTCCTCATCATCGTCTTCGAGCCCGGCGGCTTCGCCGGGCTCGGACGCAAGCTCACCGCCCGGCTCCGCCGTGGCTGAAATCTCCCGTCGACGCACCTCGCGGCCGGCGTACCCCATCCCGGACACCTGTGTCCGGGCACAGAAAGGAATCACCATGGGCAGCTCGAAGATCGCGAGGACCCTGGCCGTCTCCACGGTAGTGCTCTCCGTCGCCCTCGCTGGGTGCAGCACCAAGGCGAGCACGAGCAACTCCGGGGGTGCCCCCGCCGCCGGAGGCGTCAAGACCGACGTCGGCGTGACCGACAAGGACATCACCCTCGGTAACCTCACCGACCTCTCCGGCGTCTTCAAGACCCTGGGTCTCGGCATCACCCAGGGCACCCAGATGTGGGCCGAGGACGTCAACGCCAAGGGTGGCATCTGCGGACGGCAGATCAAGATCACCAGCCAGGACCACGGCTACTCGGCCGAGAAGGCCGTGCCGCTGTACGCCCAGAGCAAGGGGTCGGTGCTCGGCTACGTGCAGCTCCTCGGCTCACCGATCCTCGCGGCGCTGAAGAAGCCGCTGACCGACGACAAGGTCGCCGTGGTGCCCTCGTCGTGGGCCTCGACCAACCTCGACGTGCCCGAGGTCGTCATGGTCGGCACGACCTACGACGTCGAGATGGTCGACGGGCTGTCCTACCTGCTGAGCAAGGGCAAGATCAAGGAGGGTGACACGCTCGGCCACATCTACGTCGACTCGGAGTACGGCAAGAACGGTCTCAAGGGATCGATGTCCTTCGCTGACGCCCACAAGATGAAGATCGTCCAGTCGGCCATCACCTCCACCGACTCCGACCTCACCAGCGCGATCACCCAGCTCAAGGGCGCCGGGGTCAAGGCCATCCTGCTCACGACCACCCCGGCCCAGACCGCCTCGGCCGTCGGACAGGCCGCGGCCCAGGGTCTCGACGTGCCGGTCTTCGGCAACAACCCGACCTTCACCCCGCAGCTGCTCCAGACGCCCGCCAAGGCGGCCCTGACGAGCGGCAACTTCATCACGGTCGCGGGCATCCAGCCCTTCAGCTCCGACGCGCCTGTCGTGAAGGACATCGCCACGAGGTACAAGGCGAAGTACAAGGACACGCCGACCTTCGGCCCGCTCGTCGGCTACACCTTCGGCCAGACCTGGGGAGCGATCCTCAAGACGGCCTGTGACGCCGGTGACCTGACCCGTCAGGGCATCCTCGACGCCCGGGCCAAGACCACCGTCGACACCGGTGGCCTGGCCCCCAGCGTGCTGGACTTCACCAACCTCGGCGCGCCGTCCACGCGCGCGGTGTGGCTGCTCAAGCCGGCCGAGGTCGAGGGCGGCCTGAGCCTCGTCCAGCCAGAGCCCTACACCTCCGACGAGGCCAAGGCCTACAAGACGCCGTTCCAGAAGTGACGCGAGGGTGGTGAGGGACGCCTGACCCGACCACCCCGCACGGCACCGGCCGGCCACCACCTCGATACTGGGGCGGTGAGCCGGCCGGTGGTGCGTCCCCCCTCGGCCTCTCGGATGCCCCGGGCCGTCGTGCTCGTCACCGGCCTGTGGGTTGCCCTGCTGCTCGGGGCGAGCCTGCTCTGGCCTCCACTGACGGGCTACGACGAGGCGATGCACGTGGGGATGTCTGCGGCCTACGCCAGCTCACCCACCCACCTCTGGGACCCCGGTGAGCTCACCGAGACCACCGCCCTGCGTGCGCTGCGGCAGCGGCTGCCCGCCGACCCTGCCAGCACGCCGTACGACGCCCTGCCCCTGCCCGCCCGCGGCGACCGGCCCAGCTTCGCTGCGCTCGGCGGGCTCACCCCGGACCTCACCGGGGCGGCCAACCAGATGGTGCAGCACCCCCCGCTCGCCTACCTGGGGTATGCCGCCCTGCTGCGCGCGCCGGGGGTGTCCGGGCTGGCGTGGGACCAGCAGGTGTGGCTGCTGCGACTGCTGTCCGTCCTGGTCGCTGCCCCCGTCCCGGCCCTCGCGTGGGCCACCGCCCGACGCCTGCTGCCCGCTCCAGGGATCGACGCACGCCCGGGGCGTCGGCCCGACCTCGGTGCGCTCGCGATCGCGGCGGCCGTGGTGCCGCTGACGCTGCCCAACCTCGTGCGGGTCTGCGCGTCGGTGTCGAACGACGTGCTCCTGGTGCTGACCACCTCGGTGCTGCTGCTCGGGCTGGCTCGGGTCGTGACGGGCGACCTCGGCCGTCATGCGGCGCTGCTGGTGGGCGGTGGTCTCGCGGCCGCTCTCTGGACCAAGGGGCTGGCCCTCGTGCTGCCGCCTCTCGTCGTCGTCGCCTACGGGTGGGCGCTGCGCACCCACGCCCGGTCGCAGGTGGTGTCCCTCGGCGTCGCTGCCCGGCGGCACCGGGCCAGCCTGGTGACCGTCCTCGTCGGCGGCGTCGTCGGGGGCCTGTGGTGGCTGCGGAACGTCGTGCTCTTCCACCAGGTGCAGGTCACCGGGGTGGGGGAGGCCGGCCTCCTGGCGCTCTACGGGGCGCCGGACGGGGCTGGTCGCCCGGTCGACTTCATCCGCGGCTGGCCCTACCTCGTGGCGGTGCGGATGTGGGGTGGCGTGGGGCTGCCGGACACTCCGGTGCCCTCCCCGCTCGTGGTGTGGGGGTGGCCCGTGCTGCTGGTGGCCGCCCTGCTCGTCGCGGTGGCGCTGCCGTCCCGCCGACCGGGCGCGCGGCTCGGCGTGACCCTCGTCGCCTGGGCGCCGGTGCTGCTGACCCTGCTCGTGGTCGGCTCCGGCTCCTGGTCGACCTACCACCGGTGGTCCTCGTCCATCAGCGGCGCCCAGGGTCGCTACCTCTACCCGCTCGTCGTGGGCCTCGCCGCCGGGGCAGTCGCCGGCGCGACCAGGCTGCGCCCTCGCGCGACGCGCGTCCTGCCCGGGGTGCTGCTCGTCGCCGCCCTGGCGACCCAGACCTCGACCTGGGCGATGCTGCTGACCTCGTGGTTCGCGCCCGGCCGGGCCACCTCCCCGCCCGATCTCGTGGCGGGCTTCCAGGTGCTCGGGCAGGTCTCGCCGGTGCCGCTCGCCGTCACCGTCTGCCTCGTGCTCGTGCTCCCTGTCGCGGCCGCGCTGGCCGGTGTCGCGGGCACCCTCCCGCAGCGGGACAATGGGGTATGAGCACCACACAGGTCCCTGGCCGTCACCGGGTCGTCGTCATCGGCACCGGCTTCGGTGGGCTGTTCGCCGTGAAAGCCCTCAAGCGGGCCGACGTCGACATCACCCTCATCGGCAAGACGACCGCCCACCTCTTCCAGCCCCTGCTCTACCAGGTCGCCACCGGCATCCTCTCCGAGGGCGAGATCGCCCCGGCAGCGCGCGAGGTCGTGCGGCGTCAGCGCAACGTCACCACGCTGGTGGGCGATGTGCGCGAGATCGACGTCACGGCCCGCACGGTCACCTCCCACCACCTCGGGCGCACCCTCGTGACGCCGTACGACGACCTGGTGGTGGCCGCGGGCGCCGGCCAGTCCTACTTCGGCAACGACCACTTCGCCCGGTGGGCGCCGGGGATGAAGGACATCGACGACGCGCTGGAGCTGCGTGGACTGATCCTCGGCTCCTTCGAGCAGGCCGAGCTCGCCGCGGTCCGCGGCGACAAGCAGGAGGTGGCGCGCCTGCTCAGCTTCGTCGTCGTCGGCGCCGGCCCCACCGGGGTCGAGATGGCCGGGCAGATCGCCGAGCTCAGCAGCCGCACCCTCAAGCGCGACTTCCGGCACATCGACCCGCGCAGCGCGTCGGTCACCCTCGTCGACGGCGCCCACCAGGTGCTGCCGGCCTTCGGTGACCGCCTCGGCGAGCTCGCCCAGCGGCGGCTCGAGAAGATGGGCGTCGAGGTGGTGCTCGGCGGGATGGTCGTCGACGTCGACTCCACCGGCATCGAGGTCAAGGACGGCGACAGCGGCTACACCCGCCGCATCGAGGCGATCACCAAGGTCTGGGCGGCGGGCGTCAAGGCGAGCGAGCTGGGGGCGACCCTCTCGGAGCAGACCGGCGCAGAGCTCGACCGTTCGGGCCGCATCGCCGTGCTGCCCGACCTCACCCTGCCCGGGCACCCGGAGATCCACGTCGTCGGCGACATGATCGCGCTCGACCGGCTGCCCGGTGTCGCACAGGTCGCCATCCAGGGAGCGCGCTTCTCCGCCAAGGCGATTCGGGCCCGGCAGGATGGCCACGAGACCGCGCCGGCGTTCCACTACAAGGACAAGGGGTCGATGGCCACGGTGTCGCGGTTCTCCGCGGTGGCCAGTGTCGGCAAGCTGCGGTTCGGCGGTTTCATCGCCTGGCTGCTCTGGCTGGCCGTGCACCTCGTCTACATCATCGGCTTCAAGAACCGCATCACGACGCTGCTGCACTGGGCGGTCAGCTTCATCGGCCGGGGCCGCGCCGAGCGCACGATCACCGAGCAGCAGGTCTTCGGTCGCGGGGCGATCGAGCGGCTCGGGGAGGAGCACCAGCCCCGGCTGCCCGGCCCGCGCGGGACCTGACCCGTCAGGGTGCTGCAGTGATCGCGTAGGGTCGCGAGGGTGGCTGACATCGCGTACCCGATCGAGCTCCGCACGCTGGACAACGGCCTCCGGGTGGTCGTCTCGCCCGACCACGCCGTGCCCACCGTGACCGTCAACCTCTGGGTCGGCGTCGGGTCGCGGCACGAGGTCGCGGGCCGCACCGGCTTCGCCCACCTCTTCGAGCACCTGATGTTCCAGGGGTCGCGCCGGGTGGCCTCGGGGGAGCACTTCAGCGCCCTGATGGCACAGGGCGGTCGGCTGAACGCGACCACGTGGTTCGACCGCACCAACTACTTCGAGACCGTGCCCAAGGGCGCCTTCGAGCTGGCGCTGTGGCTCGAGGCCGACCGGCACGGGCACCTGCTCGACGCGCTGACCCAGGACAACCTCGACAACCAGCGCGACGTGGTCAAGGAGGAGAAGCGCCAGCGCTACGACAACGTGCCCTACGGCAGTGCGCTGCTCGACGTCTACGCCACCGTGTTCCCCGACGACCATCCCTACCACCACCCGACGATCGGGTCGATGGCGGACCTCGACGCGGCCAGTCTCGACGACGTGCACACGTTCTTCCGCACGCACTACGGCCCGGGCAACACCGTGCTCACCGTCGTCGGCGACGTCGAGCCGGATGAGGCGTTCGCCGCCGTCGAGCGCTACTTCGGGGGGCTCACGGCGACGACGCACCCGGCCTCGCAGCCGCCGCACACGCTGGAGCCGCTGACCGCCCCGGTCCACGTCGAGCGCCGCGAGGCCGTGCCCAACGACCGGCTGTACCTCGCCTTCCGCCTGCCGCCCGACGGCACCGACGCCTACTACGCGTGCTGTCTGGCCATGGACGCGATCGGCGGTCTCGCGACCTCCCGACTGGTGCGTCGCCTCGTGCGCGAGGAGCAGGTGGCGACGGGCCTCAGCGCCCACACGATGGGCCTGGTCGACGGTGTCTCCCTCGGCCTGATCTCGGTCGACGTCGCCGACGGAGCCGATCGAGCGGCCGTCGAGACGGCCGTCCTCGACGAGCTCGAGCGCTTCGCTGTCGAGGGGCCCACGGAGGCCGAGCAGGAGGCCTCCACCGCCGAGACCGAGCGCGCCTGGCTGAGCGCGCTGGCGAGCATGGACGAGCGCGCCGACGCGATCTGCCACTACACGTTGCTGCTCGACGACCCCCACTACGTCAACACGTTCCTCGACCGGGTGGGTGCCGTCAGCCCCGAGCAGGTCCGCGCCGCGGCCGCCCACTGGCTGACGCCGTCGGCGCGGGCGGTCGTCGCCTACGTCGCGACCCACGAGGCGACCGGCGAGGCGACCGGCGAGGCGACCGACGACCCGAGCACCCAGGACCAGGAGGTCTCGGCATGACCCTTCAGAGCCAGGACACGGATACCAGCGACGCCACCGACAGCGACGCCATCGACACCAGCGACACCACGCAGGTGCCGCGACCCGAGGTCGTTCCCCCGGAGCCCTACACGTTCCCCGAGCCGACGCGGCAGACCCTCACCAACGGCCTGACGGTCGTGGCCTACGACGTGCCGGGGCAGTACGTCGTCTCGGTGCGGCTGGTGCTGCCCCTGCCGCTGGCGACCGAGCCGCGTGACCGAGAGGGTGTCGCGACGATCCTCGCTCGCACCCTCGACGAGGGCACCACCGAGCACACGTCGGCAGAGTTCGCCGAGCTGCTGGAGCGCAAGGGCGTGGCGCTCGGAGCCGGGGCCTCCGAGCCGGGGCTCACGGTCGAGGTCGATGTGGCGAAGCGGCACCTCGACTACGCGCTCGACCTGCTGCGCCAGGCGCTGACCCAGCCGGCCTTCCCCGCGGCCGAGGTGGAGCGACACCGCAAGCAGCGACTGGCCGAGATCGAGCAGGAGCGGGCGGTGCCCGGTCAGCGCGCGGCGATCGAGCTGCTGGCCACGCTGTATGCGCCGGGCGAGCGGGCCTCCCGCCCCACCGCCGGCTCACGCGACACCATCGCCTCGATCACCCGCGAC
Source organism: Dermatophilaceae bacterium Soc4.6 (assembly GCA_039889245.1). Classification (NCBI taxonomy): domain Bacteria; kingdom Bacillati; phylum Actinomycetota; class Actinomycetes; order Micrococcales; family Dermatophilaceae; species Dermatophilaceae bacterium Soc4.6. Next base: position 3,511,967 of record JAZGVH010000002.1, read on the forward strand.
GACGTCGCCGCTCTCCACGCCGCTCACGTCGGCCCGGCGGGGGCGACGATCGTGGTGGCCGGAGACCTCGCCGGCGTCGACGCCGTGGCCGCTGTCGAGGCCGCGCTCGGTGGCTGGGCGGTGCCCGCCGGCTCCGCCCTACCGCAGGGCGACGTCGCCGCCACGCCCGCGGCGCCTGCCGACGACCGCGTGCGCATCGTGATGCTCGACCGTCCCGGGTCGGTGCAGACCGAGCTCGTCGTCGCCTGCCCCGGCCCCGACCGCAAGGTGGCCCGCGGCTGGTCGGCCTACCCGGTGCTGAGCTTCGTGCTCGGCGGGGGCCCGAACGCGCGCATCGACTCCGTGCTGCGCGAGGAGAAGGGCTTCACCTACGGCATCCGCTCGGGCTTCCGTCCTCGTCGCAGCGGCGGGCTCTTCCTCACCAGCGGCAGCGTGCGCGCCGACAGCACCGTCGAGGCGCTCGGCACCCTGCTCGACATCCTCGACGGCGGGCGTGACGGCTTCACCGACGCCGAGGTCCGCTCCGGCGTCGACTTCGTGGCCATGACCGCGCCCGGGCGCTACGCGACGGCCGACGCGATCGCCGACGAGGCTGCGACGATGGCCCAGGACGGGCTCACGACGCAGTTCACCACCCACAACCTGCGCCAGATGGTGCGGCTCGAGGCCGCCGACCTCGACGGGGCCTACCGTGACGTCGTCGACGGGCGGTGGACGGTCGTCGTCGTCGGTGACGCCGCGGCCTACGCCGACGGGATCCGGGCCCTGGGCCGGGGCGACGTCACCGTCCTCCCCGCCTAGCCAGCCACCCACCCACCCTCCGACGTGTTGCGGTGAGGGCCGCGTATGGAGGCCTCGAAGCCTGAAATGCCCGGCGCCCACCGCAACACGTGAGGATGGAGGGCGGGCCTCAGGTCACTGCCCGGGGGCTAGCCTGTCCAGCACCTCGTCGTGGAGCAGGCCGTTGGTGGCGACGGCGTTGCCGCCCCAGCAGCCGTCGTCGCCGTCGAGCGAGGTGAAGCGGCCGCCGGCCTCGGTCACGACCGGCACCAGGGCGGCCATGTCGTGGAGCGCCAGCTCGGGCTCGGCGGCGATGTCGACGCTGCCTTCGGCCACCAGCACATAGGACCAGAAGTCTCCGTACGCGCGGCTGCGCCAGCAGGTGTCGGTGAGGCCGACGACCTGCTCGTGCCGGCCGACCGCTCGCCACGACGACAGTGACGAGTAGGAGAGAGAGGCGTCCTCGAGACGGCTGACCCGCGAGACCCGGTTGGGGTGGGCGCTCGAGATCGACCGACCCGACCACGACCCGGCCCCGATCGCGCCCCACCAGCGGCGCCCGAGCGCCGGTGCGGCGATGAGGCCGACCACGGGCTGGCCGTCGTCGACGAGGGCGATGAGGGTGGCCCACACGGGGAGCCCGCGCACGAAGTTCTTCGTGCCGTCGATCGGGTCGACGACCCACTGGCGGGGCCCGTGCCCGGTCACGCCGAACTCCTCACCGAGGAACGAGTCGCGCGGGCGGGCACGGGCCAGCTGCGAGCGGAGGACCTGCTCGGTGGCGCGGTCGGCGTCCGTGACGGGGGTGAGGTCGGGCTTGGTGTCGACGACGAGGTTGTCGGCGCGGAACCGGGCCATCGTCACCCGCTCGACGGAGTCGGCCAGGACGTGGGCCAAGCGCAGGTCGTCGTCGTAGGAGGTCACCCGCCCACGCTATCCGTCCCGCCCCCCCCACGGGTCGAGGGTCTACCGCTCCCAGACGGCGCGGGCGCCCGAGTCACCGGTGCGCACGGTCCAGGCGACGGCAGCCACCGCAGCCAGGACGGACACGACCGTCGCGACGGTGCCGAGGGTCTTGCTGCGCCGGGTGAGCCCCACCGCGGCAGAGGCCAGGAAGAGGATGCCGGCGAAGAGCGGCAGGAGGCCACCGATCTCGGCGTGCTGCTGCGCGACTCGCCCTCCGAGGGAGGACTGCAGCGACTGCCCGCTCTCACGGGCCAGCAGGGTCACGCCGGTCATTACCGCGTTGGCGCCCACCACCCACCAGATCCGGGTCTCGCGCAGGCGCGGTCGCGCGGCGACGACCACGGTGAGCAGGGCCATCAGCGGCAGCAGCACCACCACGGCGTGCACCACGAGCGGATGGAGGGGAAGGCCGGAAATCGTCATCGGGGTTCCTCGTCAGTCGTTCTGGCAACGTGCATCGATTCTGGGCCCGGCCCGGCCGGGGTGTCTCGCCTAGGCCGTAGCCTCGTGGTCAGTGGGAGTCAGTCCTCGCCCCACTCCTGCGTGCGGTCGTCGGGCGCACCGGCGCGCGCCCGCAGCAGGCGTCGCAACGAGTCGAGCCGCGCCGGGCCGGACGGCCCGGCGGCTCCGGAGGCGACCCACGCGTCGAGACCGCACTCGGGCTCGTCGTGCGAGCAGCCCCGGGGGCAGCCGTCGGTGCCGCGCTCGAGGTCGGGGAAGTGCACGACGATCCGCTCCGGGTCGACGTGGGCCAGCCCGAATGACCGCACCCCGGGGGTGTCGACGACCCACCCGCCACCGGCCAGGCGCAGCGCGATCCCCGAGCTCGACGTGTGCCGACCCCGGCCCGTCACGTCGTTGACGTCGCCGGTGGCGCGTCGGGCGCCGGGGACGAGGCCGTTGACGAGGGTCGACTTGCCCACCCCCGAGTGGCCCACCAGCACCGACACCCGGTCGGTCAGGCGCTCGCGCACCTCGTCGAGCCCGACGAAGCTGCCGGGCCCGGTCTCGGCGCCCGCGACCTGGTGGCTGGCGCCGCCCCACGAGGTGATGACGTGCGGCACCTCGAGCGGCGCATACGTCGTGAGGAAGGGTGTGGGGTCGGTGAGGTCGGCCTTCGTCAGCACGAGCAGCGGCTCGAGGCCCGCGTCGTAGGCGGCGACGAGGCAGCGGTCGATCAGCCGAGGACGGGGCTCGGGGTTGGTCAGCGACGAGACGACGACGAGCTGGTCGGCGTTGGCGACGATCACCCGCTCGATCGGGTCGGTGTCGTCGGCCGTGCGGCGCAGCACGGAGCGTCGTGGTGACACCCGCACGATGCGGGCGAGGGCATCGGGGCCGCCGGAGGAGTCGCCGACGAGCTCGACGTCGTCACCGACGACGATGCCCTTGCGGCCCAGGTCACGGGCCTTCATCGAGGTGACCAGCCGCTCGGGCTCGCGGCGCCCGCCGACCCCGGCCGCGACCAGCACCGTGTAGCGGCCGCGGTCGACCGTGACGACGAATCCCGGTATGGCGTCCTCGTGCGCCGGGCCCTCCTTGGTGCGGCGCCGCGAGCCACGGGGGTTGGGCCGCACCCGCACGTCGGACTCGTCGAGGTCTCGCCAGCGGGAGGACGGCGGCATGGCCCGGGGTCAGGCCCTCGTCGAGGCGAGCATCGAGGTCCACATGCCGGTGAAGTCGGGGAGGGTCTTGGTGGTGGTCGCGACGTCCTCGACGCGCACGCCCGGCACCCGCAGCCCGATGACAGCGCCAGCCGTGGCCATGCGGTGGTCGTGGTAGGTGTGGAACTGCCCACCCCGCAACGGTTTCGGGTGGATGCGGAGCCCGTCCTCGGTCTCGACGGCGTCACCGCCGAGGGCGTTGATCTCGGTGACGAGCGCGGCGAGCCGGTCGGTCTCGTGGAAGCGGATGTGGGCCACCCCGCGGATCCAGGTGGGGGACTGGGCCAGGGACGCCAGTGCCGCCACGAGCGGGGTGAGCTCGCTCGCGTCGTGCAGGTCGATGTCGAGACCCTCGATGGGGCCCTCACCACGCACGGTGAGCCCGTCGCGGTCGAGCGAGACGTCGGCGCCCATGGCGTCGAGGATGTCGCGCAGGGCGTCGCCCGCCTGCGTGGTGTGCTGCGGCCAGTCGGGCACCCGCACCGACCCGCCGGTGACGAGGGCGGCGGCGAGGAACGGCCCGGCGTTGGAGAGGTCGGGCTCGATGTGCACGTCGAGCGAGCTGATCTCGCTGGGCTCGACCCGCCAGGTGTTGGGCTCGCTGTCGTCGACGTCGACGCCCGCGTCGCGCAAGGTCTCGACCGTCATCGCGATGTGGGGCTCGCTCGGCACCGGCTTGCCCTCGTGGTGGATCGTCACGCCCTCGTCGTAGCGTGCCCCGGCGAGCAGGAGCGCCGAGATGAACTGCGAGGACGACGATGCGTCGAGGGTGACCGACCCACCCCGCAGGCTCCCGCTGCCCCGGACGGAGAAGGGCAGGGCTCCCCGACCACCGTCGTCGATCTGGGCACCGAGCGTGCGCAGCGCGTCGACCACCGGCCCCATGGGGCGCACCCGGGCCCCCGGGTCGCCGTCGAAATCGACGGGTCCGTCGGCGAGGACCGCCACGGGGGGCAGGAAGCGCATGACCGTCCCGGCCAGACCGACGTCGACGCGGCGGCCACCGGCCAGCGACGTGGGCGGCGTCACCAGCCAGTCGGCGGTGCCGTCACCACCACCGTCGGGCGCCACGTCCTCGATGCCGACTCCCAGCTCTCGCAGGGCCTGAGCCATCAGGAGGGTGTCGCGCGAGCGCAGGGGCCGTCGCAGCCGGGAGCGGTCGTTGGCCAGCGCGGCCAGCACGAGGAAGCGGTTGGTCAGCGACTTGCTGCCCGGCAGGGGCACGACCGCGGAGAGCCGGTGGGGTGCGACCGGCGCAGGCCAGACAGGCGGCGGGGCCGGCTCGGGCAGATGCAGGGGGTCGTCCGCATCAGCGGGCTGAGGAGTCGTCGCCATCGGTCAGCGGAGAGCGTCCTGGACGGTGATCTGGGCCGACTGGGTGGCGATCTTGGCCTCCCGCTTCGCCGCCCGCTTGACGTGCCGGGCCTCGCGACGGGTGGCGTCCTTGGCGTGCTGCGCGCGCCAGGCCAGCCCGGGGCGGCCCCCGGTGTCGACGGCGACCATCAGCGACCCGCCGATGATGGCGAGGTTCTTGAGGAACTGGGTGCGGTGCTGCGCGCGCTCGGCGGGATCGGACTTCTCCCAGAAGGCGTGCCCGACCACGGTGGTAGGCGCCAGTGACAGGGCGGCGAGCAGGCCGCCGAGCCGGGGCAGACGACCCGTCGCCAGCATCGCCCCGGCGGCGACCATCGTCGCGCCGTTGGCCCGCACCAGCAGCTCCTTGTCGTCGGGCAGCCCCAGTGCGGGAATGGCCTTGTCGAGCAGTGGGGAGGCGGAGCCGACCTTGACGCCGGGGTGGCGCAGCTGGTCGATCCCCCCGACCAGGAAGATGGCGGCGAGCATGGGGCGGGCGATCCGGCGGACGATCGACATGATCGGGTGTGTCTCCTTGCTGGGCCTGGTGGCCCGGTGCGGTCAACCCCCACCGTAGTTGGTGTCGCGGGGGCGGCGGGCCCGGCGGCGCCGGCAGCAGTTGCCCCGACACGCCGTACGACGCCCGTGGGGGAGCCGGTGGCGACCCCTGCCGAGGCCCTTACCCGCCTACAGTGAAGCGCATGTGTGGGCGGTATGCCGCGAGCAAGGACACGGCCGAGCTGGTCGAGCAGCTCGACATCGATCTCGATGCGACGGGCGAGCCGTCTCGGAGCCTGCTGGTGCACCCGCAGAGTCCACCGGCCGGCACGCCCGACTGGAACATGGCCCCCACGAAGCAGGCGCCGGTCGTCATCGCCCGCGCGCCCCGCGGCTCGGCCCCGGAGGCTGAGGTCCCGGTGCGGCAGCTGCGGCTGCTGACGTGGGGTCTGGTGCCCAGCTGGGCCAAGGACGTCAAAGGTGGCATCCGGATGATCAACGCGCGGGCGGAGACGGTGCTCGAGAAGCCCGCCTTCCGACGGGCCGCCGCCTCCCGGCGCTGCCTCGCGCCGGCGCAGGGGTGGTACGAGTGGCAGGTGTCGCCGGTCGCGACCGATGCCCGGGGCAAGCCGCGCAAGCAGCCCTTCTTCATGCACCGCGTGGACGGCGACGTCGTCGCGCTCGCCGGACTCTACGAGTTCTGGCGCGACCCGCAGGTGCCGGCCGACACCGATCCCGAGGCGTGGCTGACCACCTTCACCGTCATCACGACGGCGGCGGAGCCCGGCCTCGACCGCATCCACGACCGCCAGCCGCTGGTGCTCGAGCGCGACGACTGGGGTCAATGGCTCGACCCGGGCTCGACCGCCGATGGCGTGCACGGTCTCCTGCTGCCCGACGGGCCCCCTGCGCCGGGCCGTTTCGACGCCTACCCGGTCTCGTCGGCCGTCAGCTCGTCCCGCAACAACGGTGAGCAGCTGCTGCTCCCGCTGGCCCGGGACGAGCTGCGCGGGGCGGTCGACCCGGTCACGGGCGAGGTGGTCGGCGCGTGAGCAGCGGGCAGCGCCCCGCCGGGGTGGGGGCGGCGTCGTCGCAGGAGTCCCCGCCGCCCGAGGTCGCCGTCGAGGTGGCCACCCCCACCGGGCCGGCGCGGGTCCACGTGCGCCGACCCGACCGGCCACGGGGCCTCGCCGTCCTCGGTCATGGTGCCGGCGGCGGGCTGCGGTCGGTCGACCTGACCGCTGCCGTGCTGGCGCTCGTCGCCCAGGGGTGGACCACCGCCCTGGTCGAGCAGCCCTGGCTCGTGGCCGGCCGCCGGATCGCCGGTCCGCCGCGCACCCTCGACGCGGCGTGGGTGCCCGTCGTGCACGCGCTCCGCGCTCCCGGCGCCGTGCTGGACGGCGTGCTGAACGGCGTGCTGGACGGTGTGCCGGGACCGCTGTTGCTCGCCGGTCGCAGCGCCGGCGCGCGCGTGGCCTGCCGCACGGCGACCCTCCTGCACGCCGACGCGGTCCTCGCCCTCTCCTTCCCGCTACACCCACCCGGTCGCCCCGAGCGGTCGCGCGCGTTTGAGCTCGCCCTCGTGCTGGAGGCCGGTCTGCCGATCGCGGTGGTCCAGGGCGAGAAGGACCCCTTCGGCGGCCCCGCCGAGGTCGCGGCCCACCTGCCCGCCGGCTGCGTCCACGTCGTGAAGGCCACCCACACCGTGCCCGCCTCGAGCGCGAGGGCTGTGGGTGAGGCGGTCGCGGCCTTCGCCGGCAGCGTCCTGGGCGCCGCCGCCCACCCGGGAATGGCCCCCTGACCGCGTCTGTTGTCGAGGAGGACTCGCGGCCGTGATGGTCGTGCCCCCGTAGGCCTGGAGGTCCTTTCGTGTTGATGCTCACCGAGCCGTCCGTCGGCAGCGCGGGCCGCGGGACGGCGAGACTAGGCTGGACGGCGATGACCGATGACACGCAGACCGCGACCGACCTCACCGACGCCACCGCACTCGCCCAGCTCGACGAGGACGCCGTCGCCGCGCAGCGCGCGGCCGACCACAGCGTCGACGTGGCCAGCGAGACGCAGGAGCAGCGCCGGGCCCGCTTCGAGCGGGAGGCCATGCCGCTGCTCGACCAGATGTACTCCGCCGCGATGCGCACGACGCGCAACCCCGCCGACGCCGACGACCTCGTGCAGGAGACCTACGCGAAGGCGTACGGCGCCTTCCACCAGTACCGTCCCGGCACCAACCTCAAGGCGTGGATGTACCGCATCCTCACCAACACCTACATCAACACCTACCGCAAGAAGCAGCGCGAGCCGCTGCAGTCCGACGCCTCCGACGTCGAGGACTACCAGCTGCACCGGGCCGAGTCCCACCAGTCGTCGGGCCTGCGCTCGGCGGAGGACGTCGCGCTCGAGCACCTACCCGACAGCGACGTGAAGCGCGCACTGCTCGAGATCCCGGAGGACTTCCGCCTCGCGGTCTACTTCGCCGACGTCGAGGGCTACGCCTACAAGGAGATCGCCGAGATCATGCAGACACCGATCGGCACCGTGATGTCGCGGCTGCACCGGGGTCGTCGCCAGCTGCGGGAGCTCCTGAGCGGGTATGCCACGGACCGTGGCTTCCGGCGACCTGCGGCCGACGCACCCTCCGGCCCGAACCCGACCGAGACGACCCCGACCGAGACGACCCAGGGAGTGGGCGCATGACTCAGTCACACGACCACCAGCACGTCGCCGCCGAGCAGCTCGCGGGGAGCACCGACTGCTCCGAGGCCCTCCTGAGGGTCTACGAGTACCTCGACGGCGAGATGGGCGAGGGTGACGTCGCCAAGATCAAGATCCACCTCGACGAGTGCACCGCGTGCCTCAAGCAGTACCACCTCGACGAGGCCCTCAAGGCCGTCATCAAGCGCTCGTGCTCCAGCGAGGCCGCCCCCGTCGAGCTGCGGGCCAGCATCCTGCAGCGCATCACGATGATCCGGTACACCACCGGAGACTGATGTCCCTGCCGCCCTGGCTGGAGGGGGGACCCCCCGTGGTCCGATAGCCTCGGCGACAGCTCGGCTCCCCCTCGGGTCGAGGTCGGCAGCAGGGGAGTGCAGGTTTGCGCGGCTGGTCAGGGTTCGACCGGGTGATGGCCCTCGGTCTGCTCATCTTCGTCGCCGTTGGTCTCGGGCCCTCGCTGATCGGGCGTGACGTCGCGGTCGACACCAACATCCTGACGCTGGTGCAGCCGTGGCGCTCGCAGACCGGTCTCGACGTCGCCACCACCAACACCTGCCGCACCGACACCGTCGACAACGTCATGCCCGCCCTCGCCGGTGTCAAGCGCGACCTGGGGCAGGGCCGCTACCCGACCTGGTCCCAGAGCAACGTCGGCGGGGTGCCGACCACGTCGCCCAACACCGGTCAGTTCTCGCCCCTCGCCCTGCCCTACTACGTGATGCCGCTGTGGCTCGCCCCGGCCTTCGTCAAGCTGCTGCAGGTGCTCGTCGTCACGGCGGGGATGACGGCCTTCCTGCGTCGGCTCGGGGTGGGTCGGGCCGGTGGTCTGCTCGGGTCGCTGGTCTACGCGTCGTCGGGCTTCATGATCATGTGGTCCAACTGGCCCCAGACCCAGACCGCAGCGTTCGTCCCGGCCCTCCTGTGGGCGACCGAGCGACTCGTGAACGAAGCGAGGGTCCGTGATGTGGTGCCCGTGGCCCTGGTGCTGGCCAGCATGCTGCTCGGGGGGTTCCCCCAGGTCACCGGGCTCGCGCTCTACGTCGCCGGGGCCTGGTTCGTGCTCCGCGTCCTCGCCCTCCACGGCAGGCGCTGGCGGGACGCCCTGCGTCGCACGGCACTGGCCGTCGCCGGTCTGGTCACCGGCGCCCTCCTCTCCGCCTTCCAGCTCGTCCCCTTCGCCCGGCAGATCGCCGAGACCGACCTCTCCTACCGCAACAGCAGCACGGGTGCGCACTCCCCGCTCTACAGCCTGATCACCGTCCTGTCGCCCAACATCCTGGGCACCTGCGTCGGTGGAGACGGTCGCGGACCGACGCCGGTCGAGACCGCCGCCTTCGTCGGGGTCGGCGCCATCGTGCTCGCGATGGTGCCGCTGGTGTGGTCGCGTGCTCGGGGTCGGTGGGCGCAGCCGGGTCACGTGATCTGGTTCTTCACGGCGGTCACCGTCGTCTGCGTCGTGATCGGCTGGTTCGGCGGACCGGTGCTGGTCGCGCTGCAGGGGCTGCCGGTCTTCTCCAACACCCCGATCTGGCGCATCCGCGTCATCCTGGGTTTCTCGATGGCCGTCCTCGCGGGGCTCGGCCTCGACCGGGCGCTCATCCACCTGCGGCTGCGCGGCACCGCGTCGTCCTCCCGGGTGTCGGACCGGTCGGGGCCGCCGACGTCGTGTCGCGCGGACACCGAGGTGGTGTCGGCACGAGGGGTCGCCCGCGGCTCCTCGCGCGGACCGGTCTGGGCCGTCGCGGTGCTGATCGTCGCTGCGGCCTCGGTCTACGCGGCGGTCCAGGTCTTCGTCTCCGCCCGTGACGCGGCGGTCACGGGCGACTACTACCTGCCCTGGTGGGAGCCGACCCTGATGGCCGGGCTGCTGCTCCTGCTCGCCCTCGTCCTGCTCGTCGTCATCCGTCTGGGGCCGCGCGTCCTCGGTGCTCTGGCCCTGCTGGGCGTGGTGGGCATCACGGTCTTCCAGGCCACCGCGTTCATCGCCATCGACATCGGGGGCAGCGACCGCGAGAGCTTCTACCCCGTGACCCCGACGCACGCCTTCCTGCAGGCGCACCTGGGTGAGGAGCGGTTCGCGGGTGCCGACCTCGTGGGGCTGTCGTCCACCGCGGGGTTCTACGGTCTGCGCGCCCCGACGGGTCACCAGTTCACCAAGCCGGTGTGGAGCGACCTGCTGAAGGCCGTCGACCCGCAGGTGATGAAGACGCCGACCTACTCCGACTTCGCGACGGCAGCGATCCCCCTCGCCCAGGTCGGTCGCAACCGCGTCCTCGACCGGCTCGCGGTGCGCTACTGGCTGGGCAACGACGCAACGGTGCCCGGGACGCTGACCGCGCCCGCGGGCACAGGCGACAAGATCGTCGCCACCGCGGGGACCGAGCTCACCTGCCCCCTGCCGGCCGGCCCCCTGCGAGCCGTGACCGTGCAGGCGGCCGCCGACCTCACCAGTGCCGCCGGGCCGGGCCCCGGCGCCTACGCGGAGGTGTCCGTGCGCACCGCCGACGGACGCGTCATCACGGGGGCGCGCTCGATCGGCAGGGGGGCGCGCGACGCCACGGTGATCCCGGTAGGCGTGCCGGGGGAGGGCCTCACGGTCGCCGACGGACCGCTCACGGCCAGCGTGCGCCTGACGGGGACCGCGGGCACGCCGGTCCTCGCCGGCACGCGAGGCTCGCTCGCCTGCGGTCGGGTGACGGCGGTGGACGACGGGCTGCGTCTGGTCGACTCCCACCGCGGGGCCATCACCTGGCAGCGACTGAGCAGCCTGCCCCGCGTGCGCTGGGCCGGGGCGGCCGTCGTCGAGCCCGACCCGGTGGCGCGGGTCGCGGCCCTGGTCGCGGGTGTGTCACCCGACACCGTGGTCCTGTCGGACGGGACCGCATCGGGCAGGCCCGGGTCGGGGGGAGCGGCGCTGGTGCGCAGCGTGAGCGACGAGGGAGGTGAGATCTCGGTCGACGTCACGGCCGGCGCCTCCGGGCACCTGGTCGTCGCCGACGCCCTCGCGGGCAGCGGCTGGTCCGCGAGCGTCGACGGCGTCACGGTGCCCGTCGTCGCGGCGGACCACGCGCTGGCGGCGGTCGCCGTGCCGGCCGGAAAGCACGTCGTCACCCTCCGGTACGACGCGCCCGGGCTGGCCCAGGGCGTCGCGCTGAGCCTCGTGGGCGTCGCCGTGGTGGTCCTCGTGCTCGTCGGAGGTCGCCCCCGCCGCCGCGCGGGCACACCCGCGCGGTCGCGTGACCGGGTATCGTCCTGAAGCATCATCCCGAGCCAGAGGTAGTTGCTGTGAAACTCGTCGTCCAGGTGCCGTGCCTCAACGAGGAGGAGACCCTTCCCCTCGTGTTGCAGTCGATCCCCCGCGAGATCCCGGGGATCGACGAGATCGTCATCCTCGTCATCGACGACGGGTCGACCGACCGCACGGTCGAGGTCGCCCGGGCCCACGGGGTGACCGAGTTCGTGCAGCACGCCCGCAACCGGGGGCTGGGTCGGTCGTTCCACGACGGTGTGCAGCGGGCCCTCGAGATCGGCGCCGACATCGTGGTCAACACCGACGGCGACAACCAGTACCCGCAGGAGCGGATCACCGACCTCGTGCAGCCGATCCTGCGGGGTGAGGCCGAGATCGTGATCGCCGACCGGCAGGTGCACCTCGTCGAGCACTTCTCGAAGGGGAAGGTCGCGCTGCAGAAGCTGGGCAGCAGCGTCGTCAACCGCGCCGCCGGCACCGAGCTGCCGGATGCCGCGAGCGGCTTTCGTGCCTACTCGCGCGAGTCCCTCATGCTGCTGAACACGATCACCCGCTTCAGCTACTGCATGGAGACCATCATCCAGGCGGGGAACAAGAAGCTGCGCATTGCCAGCATCCCCGTGACGACCAACCCCAAGACGCGCGAGTCCCGGCTCTTCAAGTCGACGAAGGAGCACGTCGCCAAGTCCGGCATGGCGATCGTGCGGGCCTACATCATGTACAAGCCCTACGCCATCTTCGGCGTCATCGCCCTCGTGTTCGGCGTGCTGGGGCTGACCCCCTTCGTGCGCTACGCCATCCTGACGCGCACCGATGCAGGCGGCAACCACATCCAGTCCCTGCTCCTCGGTGTGGCCCTGCTCATGATCAGCTTCATGTCGGTGATGCTGGGGGTGGTCTCCGACCTGATCCGCACCAACCGGATGCTCATCGAGGACACGCTCGAGCACACGAAGAAGATGCGCTTCGGAGACGGCCAGGGCCAGCTGGTCGCCGAGCCGGCCGCTGTCGACCTGGCGGTCCCCGTCCTCACGCGCTGACGGCCCGCCGCACGACAAGACCCCCGACCCTCTGCGGGCTCGGGGGTCAGTCGTGTCTGGCTCAGGCGTTGGGCTTGCGGCCGTGGTTGGCGGCGTTGCCCTTGCGCGAGCGCCGCTTGCGAGCACGCTTGCTCATGGTGGCTCCCGTCGGTCGTGGTCGGGTGGATGGTCACGAGCGGGGGGCTCGTCCTGGCTCAGTCTCCCACACGCGAGGCCGACGCTCGGCCCCCTGGAACTGGGCCGGAGGGGAGACCATACTCTGTCGGCGCAGGTCAAAAACCTCCCAAAGGGTCAGATACCTTCAATTCTTGGCAAAGTTTGCCGACTGAGAGGAGGTACCCGTCGTATCAAACCTCGCTCTCTGCGAGATTGAGCAGTGCAGTAGGTGGCCGCGGACGCGTGGCCCTTGGTCCAGACACGGTCCCGAAAACCTCGGCGCCGCCATGTCGTCGCGCCCCGAACGCGACACCACGAGAGGTCATCCGATGAAGTCGTTCACCAAGCTCTTCGAGTCCATGCTCACCACGCCCGCGATGCCGACCTGGGACAGAGCCGACGTCGCGGCCGCACCGGCGAGCCGCGCCGCCGACGCGCCGAACGGTGCCCGCCACGCGCCGGGCTGGGGCCCGCAGTCGGCCTGGAGCTGGTGACCCCGGCGAGACCCTCGGTCCTAACCGGTCGCGCTCCCTCGCCGTCGCTCTGAAGTCCCCCCACAGCAGTCCCCCCGGAAGTCCCCCCCGAAGTCCCCCCTTCTGTTGAAGCACCACGAGAGGTCCTTGCCATGAACATCGTCGCCACCACCCCGTCCTCCACCCCCCGCGCTGCCGCGGCTCCCGCGTCCGACCCCACCCTCACCGGCACCGAGGGCGCCTGGAGCTGGGGCCCGCAGAGCGCCTGGAGCTGGGGCCCGCAGTCCGCCTGGAGCTGGTGACCCGGCGAGACCCTCGGTCTCGCCCGCTCGCGCTCCGTCGCTGTCCCCCCTGCCGTCCCCTTCCCGCTGAACCACCACGAGAGGCCTTTACCATGAACACCACCTCCACCACCACCCTCACCGACCGCGACACCGACACCGACGGTGCCTGGAGCTGGGGCCCGCAGTCGGCCTGGAGCTGGGGCCCGCAGTCCGCCTGGAGCTGGGGCCCGCAGTCCGCCTGGAGCTGATGACCCGCGCAGGGGCGTGCGACTACCGTGGGGTCATGTCCCATGCGGTCCCCGCACCCCGCAGGTCGCCCCGGCTGGTCGCCTACATCACCGCGACCTCCGTCCTGGCGCTCGTGGGGTTCGTGCTCGCGTGGTGGCTGGCGCCGGCGCCGACCAACCTCGTCGCCCTCGTCGCCCTCACGGGCCTCGGTCTGCTCAGTGAGTTCCTCAAGGAGAGGGACGTCGGCGCGCGGATCCAGTTCTCCAACCTCAGCATCATCGTCCTCGCGGCCATCCCCCTGGTCGGCCCCGTCGGAGCGGCTGTCGTTGGAGCCGTGACCTTCGCGGTCAACCCGCGGCCCACCCCGCTGATCCGCCGGTACTTCAACTCCGTCGCGTTCCTCGTCCTGGGCACTCTCGGAGGCAGCGTCTACCTCCTGGTGGGGGGGGCTCGCGACCTGAACTCGGTCACCGGAGCCCAGTCCCTGGTGTTGAGCGTGGCACTGCCCCTGCTCCTGGCCGACGTCACGCAGATGGTCGGGAACGCCGTGCTCATCGCCGGCATCATGAACGCCGACATCCGACGGCCCTTCCGCGTCACCTTCCTCGGCATGGTGGGCACCTCAGGCCCGGCCTACCTCGGCTACGGCGTCGTCGGCTTCCTCCTCGTGGTGCTGTGGGTGCCCGCCGGCGTCGGTCCCTTCAGCGCCGTCCTCATCCTCGCGCCCCTCTTCGTCGCCCGTTGGGCGTTCGTGCAGTACGGCGACGAGGTGCGGGCCCACGAGAGCGCGCTGTCGGCGCTCGTCACAGCGGTCGAGACCAAGGACCCGCACTCGGTGGGCCACAGCGCGAGGCTGGCCGGCCTCGTGGAGTGGTTCGTCGAGCCCCTGGGGCTGTCCGTGCAGGAGGTCGGCGCCCTGCGCTTCGCTGCAATGCTCCACGACGTCGGCAAGGTGGGCCTCCCGACCCGCATCGTCCGAGGCGAGGGAGACCAGACCAGGGCCGATCTGATGGTTCTGGCCCGGCACAGCGAGAGCGGGGTCGACCTGCTCCGAGGGGTGACGTTCCTCGAGGACTCGCTCGACGGCATCCGCCACCATCACGAGCGATGGGACGGGCGCGGATACCCCGACGGTCTGGCCGGGGGCGATATCCCCCTGATCAGCCGGATCATCGCGGTGGCCGACGGCTTCGACTCCCTGACCGTGCGCCGGCCCGGCCGGGACGGCCTCGGCGTGCGTGACGCGCTGCTCGAACTGCGGGCGCGCTCCGAGACCCAGTTCGACCCCGCGATCGTCGATGCCCTCGCCCGGGTTCTGGAACGGCGCACCTGGGAGGCGGGGGTCGTCGAGATGGAGGACCCACCCGCGAGGGCGGCCTACTTCGACCACGACGACCCGGCGGCCTCCGACCTCTACGCCCGGCTGGTCGCCGACGTCAGGCCGTCGATCGGGCTGTTGCCGTGACCCGGCTCAGGCTGGTGGTGCGGCGTCGGCGGGGGATGCTCGTCATCGGCTTCGCGACCGCGCTCGGCCTGCTCTGCCTCGCCCGCACCGTCGCCGCCACCGTGGGGTGGACCGGTGGCTCCGGGACGGGTATCCGCGGCGCGCGCGAGGTGCTCGTGCTCGGGGTGTTCCTGGTCACCATCGCCGTGGGGGAGCTCAACCGGATCACGCTCCCGGGGTCTCGGGAGAGCGCCCCGATGTCGGTGGCTGCAGCCTACGCGCTGGCGATGACCGCCGAGGTCGACAGCCAGGCGGTGCACTTCGACGCGAGCACCACCATCGCCACCACTGCGGTGGCCATGGCCCTGCCGCTGCTGGTGACCGCCGTGGTCAAGCGACCCCGGCACCACCAAGAGGTGGCCGCCCGACTCCTCGGGGCCGCGGCCGCCGCCGTCATCTACCGCACGGTGCCGCTCGTCGGCGGTGCACCCCTGGTCGTCGCCCAGTCGGGGTGGGGGGATCAGCGGTGGCTGACCGCCGTCGCAATGGTGGTCGTCTCGGCGCTTGCCCTCGTCGCCGAGAGCCTGGTGTCGGCGACCCTGGCTGCTGGGGACGGTCACGTGCCCTGGCGGGTCGCGGTGCTCGACGAGCTGCGGCAGATGCTCGGTCTCAGCACGGCGCTCGCCGCTTCGGGCGCCCTCATCGCGCTGGCGGAGCCCGCGCTCGGGGTGATCGCCGTCCCGGTGTTCCTCATCCCGCTCGTCCTGACCCAGTGGTCGATCCGCCGCTACGCCGGCATCCGCGAGACCTACACCCAGACGATCCGCACCCTGTCGCGACTGACCGAGGTCGGCGGCTACACCCCCGCAGACCACCCGGCCCGCGTCGCGCGGCTCAGCATCGGGATCGGTCGCGTGCTCGGTGTCCCCTCGCGTGAGGTGGTCACGCTGGAGTATGCCGCGCTGCTGCACGACATCGGTCAGCTCGCCCTGCGGGTGCCGATCCCCGGTGGCGCCACGATGCTCGCGGCCCCCGCCGACCAGGACCGCATCGCCGTGGACTCCGCCCAGATCGTGCAGCGCACAGGGGTGCTCGACGAGGTGGCCGCCATCCTCGAGCTGCAGGCCCGGCCCTACCGGCACGTCCGCGAGCTGGGGGAGAAGATCCCCCTGGCGGCCCGGATCATCAAGGTGGCCAACGCCTACGACGATCTCGCGGGGGACGAGCCGACCCCCGCCAGCCGCGACACCGCCATCGAGCGCATCCAGCTCGGGTTGGGCTACGAGTACGACCCCGTGGTGGTCGACGCGCTGCAGCGGGTGCTCATCCTGCGCAGGGGCGAGGGAGTCCGGGACCCGCAGGGGTTCGACGGTGGAGCCGACGTCGCGGAGACGTCACTGCGATGACCGTGGGCGGCACCCCGCGAGGGGTACCGCCCACCGGCGCGCAGAGGAACTCGGCGTCAGGCCGCCTTCTTAGTCTCCCAGAAGATGTCGGCGATCTCGTCGATCTTCGCCAGCAGCTGGTCGGCGACCGCGACGTCCCACGAGGCCTTGGTGCCACCGGCACCGGCGAGCTTGGTCGCCTCGTTGAACAGCTCGTGCAGCTGCGGGTACTTCTCGAAGTGGGGGGGCTTGAAGTAGTCGGTCCACAGCACCCAGAGGTGGTGCTTGACCAGGTCGGAGCGCTCTTCCTTGATGGTGCGCGCACGCGCCACGAAGTCGGCCGCGTCGTTGCCCTGGACCTTCTCCATACAGGCCTTGACCGACTGCGCCTCCAGCTTGGCCTGGGCGGGGTCATAGATGCCACAGGGGAGGTCGCAGTGGGCGCTGACCTCGATCGTGGGGGCGAACAGGCGGGTCAGGAGTCGAGCTGTCATCGCGTGATCCCTTTCGTCGGTGGGCAGCGGGGTGTCGTCGCTGCTTGACTCAACCTACCCCCGCACCCGGGAGCCGACATCCCGCAGGGGGCACCGGCGCCGACGGTGGGCCCTCAGCCGGGCCGCCGCGCCATCCAGCGCCCGAGCGGGCCGGGGAGGCGCGGGAGCCGGCAGACGACGAGACCGAGCACCCCGGCCTCGGGGACCGCCCCCACCAACCACGAGTCGACACCCTCGGCGGGGTTGTCGCGCTCCACCCACCAGCCCGCGCCGCCGGGCGCTCGGTGGGTGACACGCTTGACGGCGGGAGGCCGCGGGCCCGACTCCCCGTCCGGCAACCTCACGATCGCGAGCCGACCCCGCAGAGCGCGGACGCCGTAGGCGACCAGCAGGCGGTCTCCCTCGTGCAGCGTCGGCTCCATCGAGCGACCGTGCACCACGGCGACACCGACCCTGGGCCATCCCATGCGACCCATTCTGCTCACCCCGGGGGTGGCGGACGCGACCCGGGTCACATCGTGCTCGGATCGATGGCGCCGAACGGCTGAGGCATGGCACGATGAGGACAGGATCACCGGGCCCACCAGCTCCGGGCGTCCGTCACCAGCGTTGTAGTGGCCACCACCTCGGCCTGCGAATGCAGACATCCATGCGTGTGCCGCTCCGCCCCGGCGTCGTCCTCGTCGCCTGCCTCGAGCCTCCTCGAGATCCCTCTCTCGACCCGGAAGGGTTCCCCGTCATGACCTCCACCACCACCACGGACCCGACGACCGCCGATCCGTCGGTTGACGCGACTCACGACTCGACGAAGGGCGTCGGTGGCGCGTTCTTCGACCCCAACGACCCGGTCTTCCGGGCGCACATCGGTGGCAAGCTCGCCACGGCGGCCACGCACCCGCTGCGCGACGCGGCCGACCTCGCTCTGCTGTACACCCCGGGGGTGGCCCGCGTCTGCCAGGCCATCGCGGTCGACCCCAAGCTCGCGGCGACCTACACGACACGGCGCAACACCGTCGCGGTGATCAGCGACGGCACCGCGGTGCTGGGCCTCGGCGATATCGGCCCCCTCGCGGCGCTGCCGGTGATGGAGGGCAAGGCGGTGCTCTTCAAGCACTTCGCCGACGTCGACGCCGTGCCGCTGTGCATGGAGACGGGCACCGTGGACGAGCTCGTCGAGGCCATCGCCCGCGTCGCCCCGACGTATGGCGGCATCAACCTCGAGGACATCTCCGCCCCCCGCTGCTTCGAGATCGAGGCCCGGCTCAAGGCCCGCCTCGACATCCCGGTCTTCCATGACGACCAGCACGGCACCGCCATCGTCACCCTGGCTGCCCTGATCAACGGCGCCAAGGTGCTGGGTCGCCGTCTAGACGGCCTACGGGTCGTGGTGTCGGGCGCCGGCGCCGCCGGGGTGGCAGTGACCAAGATCCTGCTCCTCGCCGGTGTGCCCGACGTCGTCGTGGTCGACAGCCGGGGCACGCTGCACAGCGGTCGGGAGGGGCTGCCCAGCCACAAGACCGACCTCGTCGCCCTCACCAACCCGCGCGACGTCCAAGGTGGCCTGGCCGAGGCCCTCGACGGAGCCGACGTCTTCGTCGGGGTCTCCGGAGGGACGGTCCCCGAGACGGCGCTCGCCGGCATGTCGCCCGACGCCATGATCTTCGCGCTGGCCAACCCCGACCCCGAGGTGCACCCCGACGTGGCGCACCGCTACGCCCGGATCGTCGCCACCGGCCGCTCCGACTTCCCCAACCAGATCAACAACGTGCTCGCCTTCCCCGGCATCTTCCGCGGGGCCCTCGACTCGGGGGCCACGGCGATCACCGAGGACATGAAGCTCGCGGCGGCCCACGCCATCGCCGGGCTCGTCGAGCGACCGACGGCCGACACGATCGTGCCGAGCGTCTTCGATCCTCGTGTCGCGCCCGCGGTCGCTGCAGCGGTCACCTCCGCCGTCTGACTCGCAGCCCCCAGCGCTGCGTCAAGTCGCGTGGGGTGGGGTGGGGGTCGGTAGGGTCGGAGGATGGACGACCTGTGCCTGGTCACGGGCGGGGCCGGCTTCATCGGCGTCGCCGTCTCTGCCGCCCTCGCCGACTCGTTCGGGGCGGTCGTCGCCCTCGACAGCCTGCACCCGCAGGTGCACGAGCCTCGCGAGCGTCCGGCGGCTCTCGACCCCCGCGTCGAGCTGGTCGTGGGTGACGTGACGGACGAGCGGGTCTGGGACGACCTGCTGCGCGGCCTGCGTCCCCGGGTCGTGCTGCACCTGGCGGCGGAGACGGGCACGGCCCAGTCGCTCACCGAGTCCACCCGCCACTCGAGCACCAACGTCGTCGGCACGACCCGCCTGCTGGATGCCCTCGCGCGCCACGACGCCCTGCCGCAGCGCATCGTGCTCGCCTCCAGCCGTGCCGTCTACGGCGAGGGGGCGTGGGTCGACGCTGACGGGGCCGTGCGCCAGCCCGGTCAGCGCAGCCACGCGATGCTCGCGGCCGCGCAGTGGGACTTCCCCGGCCTCACCCCCCTCCCGGCCGGTGACCCTCGTATGCTTCCCGCCCCGACCAGCGTCTACGGCGCGACGAAGCTCGCCCAGGAGCACGTGCTCCGGGCCTGGGCGCTGGCGGTGGGGGTCGAGCCGAGCGTGCTGCGCCTGCAGAACGTCTACGGGCCCGGCCAGTCCCTCACGAACCCCTACACCGGCATCGTGCCGCTCTTCGCCCGGCTCGCCCGAGCGGGCGAGTCGATCCCGGTCTACGAGGACGGCGCCATCCTCCGTGACTTCGTGCACGTCGACGACGTCGCGAGAGCGCTCGTGCGGGCCGTCTGCGGTGACGCGGTCCCATCCGGGGCGGTCGACATCGGGTCAGGGGAGGCGACGTCGGTGCTCGCGCTCGCCCAGCAGGTCGCGTCGGTCTACGGCGCGCCGGACCCCCGGGTCACCGGCGCCTTCCGCGACGGCGACGTGCGGGCCTGCTGGGCCGACCCCGTGCCGGCCGGGCAGGAACTGGGATGGAGCCCCTCGGTGCCGCTCGCGGCCGGCCTGCCCGCGCTCTGCACGTGGATCGACGCGCAGGGACCGGAGGCCCCCGCCTGAAGCGCGGTCAGCGCCCGGCGAGCGAGCGGCGGAAGGCCACGCAGTCGTCGTACGAAGGGAGCAGGCCCTGCTCGGCCGCCTCGGCGAGCGTCGTTGCGCCCGTGTCCTTCTCGGACAGCACGGTGGCCAGGCCTTCGGGGAAGGCGAGCGCGATCTGCGGGTCGACCGGCGTGATGCCGCGCTCGCGGGTGGGGGCGTAGACCTCGGAGCAGAGGTAGACGCACATCCCCTCCTCGACGCAGACCAGCGCGTGCCCGAGACCCTCCGAGAGGTAGACGGCCCTGCGGTCGACGGTGTCGAGCCGCACGGCGTCGTACTGCCCGAAGGTCGGCGACCCGACCCGCACGTCGACCACGATGTCGAGGAAGACCCCCGACATGGCCTGGACGTACTTCGCCTGGGACGGCGGCACGTCGCTGTAGTGGATGCCGCGGACGGCGCCGGCGACCGACACCGACAGGTTGGTCTGGCGCACCGTCATCTCGTGACCGATGGCCTCGGCGAGGTGGTCGGTCCGGAAGCCCTCGGCGAAGACGCCTCGGCTGTCGGGGAACTGGCGCGGGGTGACGACCCAGGCGCCCTCGATGGACAGGGGGCTGATGTCCATCAGCGGCGGTCCTTTCCCTCGAGCAGCACGCCCTTCATGTAGGTGCCGTACCCGCTCTTGACGAGCGGGTCGGCGAGGGCGTCGAACTCGAGGTCGGTGAGCCACCCGTTGCGCCAGGCGACCTCCTCGACGCAGCCGATCTTCTGGCCCTGCCGGGCCTCGATGACGTGGACGAACTGACTCGCCTCGAGCAGCCCCTGGAAGGTGCCGGTGTCGAACCACGCCGTGCCGCGCGGCAGCACCGTGACCGACAGCGACCCGCGCTTGAGGTAGGCGTCGTTGATGCCGGTGATCTCGAGCTCGCCGCGGGCGCTCGGCTGCAGGTCGCGGGCGATCGCGATCACGTCGTTGTCGTAGAAGTAGAGCCCGGGGACGGCGTAGCTGCTCTTCGGCTCGACCGGCTTCTCCTCGATCGAGAGCACGGTGCCGTCGTCGTCGAACTCCACGACGCCGTAGGCCGACGGCTCGGTCACGTGGTAAGCGAAGACCTTGCCCCCGACGAGGTCGGCGTTCTCGCGCAGCGAGGTGCCGAGGCCGATGCCGTAGAAGATGTTGTCGCCGAGGACGAGGGCCACCGAGTCGTCACCGATGAAGTCGGCGCCGATGATGAAGGCCTGAGCCAGCCCGTCGGGGCTGGGCTGCACGGCATAGGAGATCTCGATGCCCCAGCTGCGCCCGTCGCCGAGCAGCCGCTCGAACTGGTCGACGTCCTGCGGGGTGGTGATGACCAGGATCTCGTGGATGCCGGCCATCATCAGCGTCGAGAGCGGGTAGTAGATCATGGGCTTGTCGTAGACCGGCATGATCTGCTTGCTGATGCCACGGGTGATGGGGTGCAGACGCGTGCCCGAGCCACCGGCGAGGATGATTCCCTTCATGGGTGCCGACCCTACCGACCGAGGTCGCCCCGTGGACAACCGACGCAGCCCGGACCGGGAGGGCCTGCCGGTCGCGATAGCCTCGACGCCATGAGAATCCTCGTGACCGGCGGCGCCGGCATGCTCGGGCGCGACCTCGACGACGTGCTCCGGACGGCCGGCCACGAGGTCACCCTGACCACTCGCAGCGACCTCGACATCACCTCCGCCGACGCCTGTGCGCAGGCCGTGACGGGCCACGACGCGGTGGTCAACGCCGCCGCGTGGACGGCCGTCGACGACGCCGAGACCCACGAGTCCGAGGCCTTCACCGCCAACGCCACCGGCGCGGCGACCCTCGCCACGGCCAGCGCCCGGGCCGGTGCCCGCCTGGTGCAGGTCTCCACCGACTACGTCTTCGACGGCACGGCGACGACCCCGTATGCCGAGGACGCACCGCTGGCGCCCATCTCCGCCTACGGCCGCACCAAGGCCGCAGGCGAGTGGGCCGTGCGGGCGATCTGCCCCGACGCCCTCGTCGTGCGCACGGCCTGGCTCTACGGCGAGCACGGCCCCAGCTTCGTGCGCACGATGGCCCGGCTCTCCACGCAGCACCCGACCCTGTCGGTCGTCGACGACCAGCGGGGGCAGCCCACGTGGACGCGCGACCTGGCCGAGGGCATCGAGCGGCTGCTGTCGGCCGGTGCGCCGGCGGGCACCTACCACGGCACCGCGCAGGGTGAGACGACTTGGTGGGGGCTGACCCGCGAGATGTTCACCCTGCTCGGGCTCGATCCCGAGCGGGTGGCCACGACCACGACCGCGGCCTTCCCCCGACCGGCCCCCCGCCCCGCCTACTCCGTGCTGGGGCACGACGCGTGGGCCCGCGCCGGCGTCGAGCCGCTGCCGCCGTGGCGGGCCTCGCTCGCCCGGTCGGTCCGGGCCGTCACGGCCCCCGTGCTCGCCCCGGCCGTCGACGGCTCGACCGTCGGAGGGGCGCGATGAGCGACCTCGTGCGTCGCGTGCTGCGTCGGGGCGGCGACGAGCCGGTCGACCCGGCCCGTGAGCACCTCACCGACACCCCCGAGACGCTGGTGCCCGGGCTGGTCTCGGTCGTCCTCGTCAACTACAAGGGGGCCGACGACACGATCACCTGCCTGCGTGCTCTGAAGGAGCTCGACTGGCCCGCCGAGCAGCTCGAGCTGCTGGTCGTCGACAACGACTCGGGCGACGGGTCCGCCGAGCGCATCCGGGCGGCGCTGCCCGACGTCGTCGTGGTCGAGTCGGGCGGCAACCTCGGCTTCGCCGGTGGCTGCAACCTCGGATCGTCCCGCGCCACAGGCGAGTTCGTGGCCTTCCTCAACAACGACGCCCGCCCCGACACCGGGTGGGTCTCGGCTGCCATCGCCGTCTTCCTCGCCGACCACGAGGTCGGCGCCGTGGCCTCCAAGGTCCTTGACTGGGACGGCAAGCTCGTCGACTTCGTCGACGGGTCGCTCACCTGGTGGGGCGGCGGCTACAAGCGCGAGGCCGAGCACGTCGACGCACCGGGCTACGACCGGCCGCAGGACGTCCTCTTCGGCACCGGCGCCGCGATGTTCGTGCGCCGGGCGCTCTTCCACGAGCTCGGCGGCTTCGACGAGCGCTTCTTCATGTTCTACGAGGACGTCGACTTCGGCTGGCGGCTCAACCTGCTCGGCCACCGCTTCCGCTACGTGCCCACCTCGCTGGCCTTCCACAAGCACCACGCGACGATGAACAAGTTCGGCAGCTACCGCGAGGCCTACCTCCTCGAGCGCAACGCGCTCATGTCGCTCTACAAGAACTACGACGACGAGACCCTCGCCCGCACCCTCCCGGGAGCGATGGCCCTCGCGGTGCGGCGCTCCGTGGCCCGCACCGACCTCGACGCCCGGATGCTCGACCTGCAGGTGCGACCGGGCGGCGACGGTGACCCCGACGTCGCCGTGCCGAAGATGGCCCTGACGGGCCCCCTGGCGATCGACTACCTCGTCGAGCACCTGCCGACGCTCCTGCGCGACCGGGAGGACCTCCAGCGTCGTCGCCGCCGGTCCGACCTCGACCTCTTCCCGCTCTTCCGCCAGGCGCTCGAGCCGGCTTACCCGTTCGACTCCTACGTCAAGGCGCACGGTGACGTCGTCGAGGCCTTCGGTATCGAGCAGGTCTTCAGCCGGCGCCGCCGGGTGGCCGTGGTCACCGGTGAGCCGCTCGGTGAGCGGATGGCCGGGCCTGCCATCCGCGCCTACGAGATGTCGCGCCTGATGGGTCTCGAGCACGAGGTGCGGCTCGTCACCACGGCCTCGCGGTGCGACATCGGGGGTGACGGCTTCGACACGGAGTCGATCACGAGCAAGAAGGCCCTCAAGGAGCTGGTCGAGTGGGCGGACGTGCTGGTCTTTCAGGGCCTGCTGCTGTCGTTCCACACCTGGATCGAGGAGAGCGACACCGTCCTCGTCGCCGACGTCTACGACCCCTTCCACCTCGAGACCCTCGAGCAGGAGCGGGCCCGCCCGACCGACGAGCGCCAGAAGATCTCGCACGACACCGTCGATGCGCTCAACCGGCAGCTCTCCCGTGCCGACTACCTGCTGTGCGCCTCCGAGAAGCAGCGTGACTTCTGGCTCGGTCAGCTCGCCGGCATGGGGCGCATCAACCCCTTCACCTACGACGCCGACGAGAGCCTGCGCCGCCTGATCGACGTCGCCCCCTTCGGGCTGTCGGCCGGCGCCCCGGTGCAGACCCGGCACGCGCTCAAGGGCACCTTCCCGGGAATCGGTGTCGACGACAAGGTCGTCCTGTGGGGTGGCGGGGTCTACAACTGGTTCGACCCGCTCACCCTCATCCGGGCCATCGACGTCGTGCGCCGCACCGTCCCGACCGTACGACTCGTCTTCCTGGGAATGAAGCATCCCAACCCCGGCGTGCCCGAGATGGACATGGCGGCGCGCACGCGCGAGCTGGCCCGCTCCCTCGGCCTCGAGGGCACCCACGTCTTCTTCAACGAGCAGTGGGTGGCCTACGACGACCGGCAGAACTACCTGCTCGACTCCGACATCGGCGTCAGCTGTCACTTCGACCACGTGGAGACCGAGTTCAGCTTCCGCACCCGCATCCTCGACTACCTATGGGCGGGGCTGCCGATCGTGTGCACCGACGGTGACGCCTTCGGTGACCTCGTCTCGCGCGAGGGTCTCGGCGCCGCCGTGCCCCCCGAGGACGTCGAGGCCCTCGCCCGGGCCATGGCCGACCTGCTCACCGACGAGGAGGCGGCTGCCGCGGCGTCGGAGCGGTCGCGTGCGATCGCCGCGGACTTCACCTGGACCCGTTCGCTGGCACCGCTGCTCGCGTTCGTCCGCAACCCCACCCGGGCGCCCGACATCGCCCGCAGCAAGGGCGAGGTCGTCGTCTCCGCGGGCCGCTCGTTCACTGCGCCGCTGCCGAAGGCGCGCATGAAGGACGACCTCCAGCTGGCCAGGCGCTACCTCGAGGAGGGTGGCGTCGGTGAGATCGCCCGCCGCGCCTCCGGCCGCATCCTGCGCCTGGCCCGCGGCGGCTGACCCCGGGGGCGGACGGCCCCCAGCCATCCGACCGGGGGCGGTGGGGCCCCATGACAGGACACCGGGCACACTGGGTGCCCGGTTCATCCCCGGACGCGGCCTCCATGGGGGTGTTGCGGTCGCTCCAGGTCGCAGATCTTCGAGCTGTGGTGAGCCTCTGGCTGTGGCGGTCGCCTGAGGTCGAGGATCTTCGCGCTGTGGCGGCGTTGACTGTCGATGGGCGGCCCCACGTCAGGAGCCGAGCAGGCGGGCCACGTCGCTCCGGCGACGCCGCATGTCGGCCGGCATCGCCCGGCGGGTCGCCAGGGTGCGGGGGAGGCGTCGCAGGAACGCGGCATACGCGCGCAGGCGCAGGAGACCGTCGGGTCGCGCGGGGCCGCCCCGGGCGATGCGCACCAGCGACATCACCGGGTGGCGCAGCACGACGGGCACGACCAGGCGCCACGGGGCGTCCTTGACCAGGGTGGTCAGGCGGTTGCGCTCGTTGTGGAAGCGGAAGACCGGGCTGCCGAGCCCCGACGACGCGCCGTGCTCGTGGTGCACGACGGCCTCGTGCACGTAGCGCACCGACCAGCCACCGAGGCGCAGCCGCCACGAGAGGTCGGTGTCCTCGTAGTAGAGGAAGTAGGCCGCGTCGAAGCCGCCCACACCGGCCACGGCTTCCGCGTCGAGCAGCACCGCCGCCCCGCAGAAGCCGAAGACGTCGGCCGGAGGGTGCGAGTCGGCCGCGGGCACCAGCCAGTCGCGGTCGGCTCCGTTGCCGTCGCGGTGCACGAGCACGCCCGTGGAGTTGACCCGCTCCTGACCGTCGACGGGCTGCGCCAGCAGCACCCGTGCCGTCCAGGCCGCGACCGGCAGCTCGGCCGCGAGGTCGGCGTCGCGGGAGCGCACCAGGGTCTCGAGGAAGTCGGTCTCGGGGATGGCGTCGTTGTTGAGCAGCACGACCCACGGCGAGGCGACGACCTCGAGCGCGGCCGCCACGCCGCCGGCGAAGCCGAGGTTGCGCTCCAGCCGCTGCACGGTCGCCTCGGGATGGTGCTGGGCCAGCGCGGACGCCGTCCCGTCGTGCGAGCCGTTGTCGACGACGTGCACCGCCCAGCGCGAACGGTCGAGGCCCTGCTGCCGCAGCGAGTCGAGGCAGGCCAGCACGAGGTCACGGGCCTCCCAGGTGACGACGACGACGGTGAGCTCGGGCGTCACGCCTCGACGCTCTGCACGACCTCAGGCTGCTCGGGCTCGGCGACCGGCTCGGCGACCGGCTCGGCGACCGGCTCAACGGGCACCGCGACCTGTTCCTGCGGCGTGAGGAAGCGGGCCTGGCCCGGCGCCGTGCGCAGCTCGCTCTGACGCACCCGGATGCCGGGCAGGACGGCGGTGGCGATGGACGACTCTCCGTGGCGCAGGGTGAGCACGAGGCTGACGTCGCCGAGCAGCTCGGGCAGCTGCGTGATGCGCCACCGCATCGAGGAGCGGTGACCGGCGCGCACCTCGGAGGGCGGAATGACCAGGGGCCGCGGGTCAACCTCGATGACCGTGTCCCCGACGCCGTCGATCATCGTCAGCGACGCGGTCAGGGGCTCGTCGAGGTGGTCGTCGACCCAGTCGATGTCGGCCATGAAGAGGGCCTCGCCGTCGGCCGAGAAGCTGTCGGGGGTCAGGTTGGTGCTGGGGTCGACCAGCAGGACGGCCGCGATCTTGGCCAGACCCACGTCGGCGCGACCCACGTTGTCGACGCCCATCAGCTCGTTGAGGCGGTCGCCGCCCTCTCGGGTGGGGCCGTCGAAGATGACCTGGCCGTGGCTGAGCAGCACGGCGCGGGTGCACAGCGCCTCGACCAGCTGGGCCGAGTGCGACACGAAGAGGATGGTCTTGCCCTGCCGCTGGAACTCGCCGATGCGGTCGAGGCACTTCTTCTGGAAGGCGGCGTCGCCGACGGCGAGCACCTCGTCGACGATGAGGATGTCGGGGTCGATGTGCACGGCGACCGAGAAGCCGAGCCGCACATACATCCCCGAGGAGTAGTGCTTGACGGGGTTGTCGATGAACTCGCCGAGCTCGCTGAAGGCGACGATCTCGTCGAAGAGCGCGTCGGTCTCGGTCTTGGGCACACCGAGCAGGGCGGAGTTGAGGTAGATGTTCTCGCGGCCCGTCAGCTCACCGTCGAAGCCGGCCCCCAGCTCGAGGAGCGAGGCGACGCGACCCTCGATCTGCACCGTCCCCTCGGTCTGGCGCAGGATGCCGGAGAGGACCTTGAGCAGGGTCGACTTGCCCGACCCGTTGGGGCCCATCAGCCCCACGGTCTCGCCGCGGCGCACGACCACGTCAACGCCCCTGAGGGCCCAGAAGTCGTCGGAGGGCCCCTGCTCGCGGCGGATCACCCGCTCCTTGAGGCTGGTGGCCTTGCGGCTGTGCCGCTGGAAGCGCTTGCCCACTCCCGTCGCCGCGATGAGCACGGGGGCGTCGGGGTCGAGCTCCTGCCCGAGCGAGCGCACCATCTACAGCTCCTCGGCGAAGTCGGCCGAGAGGCGCCGGAACTGCCACACGCCGAGAGCGAGGACGCCCAGGGAGACGGCGAAGCCGAGGGCCAGTGCCTTGACGTAGAAGATGTCGTCGGGGCTGGCGAGGATCAGGTTGCCGTTCGGGTCGTAGACCTGGCCGTAGATGGCGCGCTGGAAGCTCGCGGTGACGCCAGCCATGGGGTTGAGGTAGAACGCGGCCAGCGGCAGCCCGCCGTGCAGCTTCTCGTGGACGAGGGCCGGCGGGTAGATGACGGCCGAGAGCCACACCCAGGCGAACATCCCGACCTCGAGGATGTGCTGGGTGTCCTTGTAGCGCACGGTCGTGCTCGAGACGAAGAGGGAGAGCCCCACGGTGAGGGTGAGCACGACCAGCCCGGCAGGCAGCAGCAGCAGCAGCTCGGGGCGCAGCGGCGCGTGGCCGGTCAGCGTCATCGCCAGGATGAGCACGACGTACTGCAGCAGCACCTGCACCCCGGCGAAGCCGATCGAGGCCAGCGGGAGGGCGATGTGGGGGAAGGGGACCTTCTTGACCAGGCCGGCGTTTCCGGTGATCGAGGTGGAGGCGCCCATCACGCCCATCTGGAAGAGGTTGAAGACCAGCAGCCCGGAGAGCAGGAAGTAACCGAAGATCGGCACGTTCGACTTGAAGACGTAGGAGAAGACGAAGGTGTAGACCACCAGCATCAGCAGCGGGTTGGCCAGTGACCACATGAAGCCCAGGGTCGAGCCCTGGTACTTGATCTTCAGGTCCTTGCGGACCAGCTGCGTGATCAGCTGCAACCGCAGGGACGACTGCGGTGAGTGGCGCTCCGTGGCCAGCGTCATGCGCGTCCTTCTGCTCGGTCGAGGCGTGCGAGGTGGGGTGATCCCCTGCGAGGGTGCTGGCCCACGATACCTGCGCCAGCCGTGCGCCGACACGCGCCGCCGGCGGGTGGCACGATGGCGCGGTGCCTGATGAGCCCCATGTCCTGAGCGCGCTCGTCGTCGCGACGCAGCTCTCCGCGCCCCTGCCGGGAGGGACGGGCCGGTATGCCGCGAACGTCCTGCGCTCGCTCGACGCGACCCGGCCGGCCGGAGCCGGCCTGACGGCATACCTGTGTGGCGGGGTCGTGCCCGGCGGCGGTCTCGAGCTGCCGGTGGGGCTCGACTCCTCACGGTCGCCGATGGGCTTCCGGGTGCTCGCGCGGCTCTGGGAGCGGGGGCTGCCACCGCGTGCCCCACGCGCCGACCTGGTGCACGCCACGACCCTGATGGTGCCGCCGACCCGCGCCGGGTCGCGGCTGGTCGTCACCGTGCACGACGTCGTTCCGTGGACCCACCCCGAGACGCTGACGCCCCGCGGCGTCGCCTTCCACCGGCGGATGGCTGAGCGCGTGGCCGGCAGCGCCGACCTGATCATCGCGCCGACGGCCGTCGTGGCGCGGCGGCTCGATGAGCTCCTGCAGCCGGCCTGTCCGGTGCGGGTCGTGCCCCCCGCGGTCGCCGCGGTCTCCGTGCCGGCCGATGCGCCAGCCCGGCGACGGGCCCTGGGCGTGCCGCCGCGCTACCTACTCGTGGTCGGCACCGCCGAGCCCCGCAAGGGCCTCGACGTGCTGGTGGACGCGCTCGCGGCCGACCCGGGTCTGCCGACCCTCGTCGTGGTTGGACCGCAAGGCTGGGGCGACGTCGGCGTCGACGACCTGGCCCGGCGACGTGGGGTGGGTAAGCGGGTGCTCGTGGTCGGGCGGGTCAGCGACCCCGACCTCGCCGCCCTGTATGCCGGCGCGCTGACCCTGGTCGTGCCCAGTAGGGCGGAGGGCTTCGGGCTGCCCGTCATCGAGGCCATGTCGGTCGGGGTGCCGGTGGTGACCAGTGACGACCCGGCGCTGGTCGAGGTGGGCGGGGGAGTAGCTACGATCGCTCCCGTGGGGGACGCCGAGGCCCTCGCTGCGGCCGTGGCCCGCGTCATCGACATGGTCAACATGGTCAACGCGGCTCACGTAGGGAGCGGTGCGGACCGAGGTGTCGGCATGGCCGAGCGTCGACGGGCAGAAGCCTTCGCACCGGCCCTCGTGGGGGCTCGACTGTGGGCGGAGTACGCCGCCGTCGTGGTCAGCTGAACCTGGTGGACGGGCGCTCAGGCGAGCACGTCGGCCAGCGATGTGGCGCCCTGGATGCGGCGCAGCCCGGCTGCGAAGCCCTCCGCGGCGAGGCCTTGGGACAGGGCGTCCAGATCGGCCGACTCGCCGAACTTCTCGACCAGCAGGACCCGTAGGCCAGCAGCCTCACCCGCGGTGTACCCGCGGGCCTCCCCGCGGGCCTCCCCGCGGGCCAGGAGTGCCCGGCCTTCCGCGGTGCGCTCAAGCACGTCGCTCATGTCGTTCCTTCTGATGGAGTCGGTGATAAGGGCCGCCAGCAGATCGTCTGCTCCCAGCATAGCGAGATCGACGAGGGTGGCCCGGGCATCCGGGTCGTCCGTCACCGCCGCGATCTGGGCAACCACCGCGTCGACGAGCGTCGGTGACGCACGCGATCCGAGGGCCAGCGGAGCCAGAGGAGAGCCGCGGAGCACGGTCTGGTCCAGGGTGGTGACGTCCAGCACGTCGTAGGTCAGGGTGAGCCCGCCGGCCTCGTACTGGCCCGTGTAAGGACCGCCGAGGGGCAAGATCACGACCTGTCGTGGCGGCTCGCCGTGCTCGGTCGTGATGGCCAACCAGTGCCGCACCAGCCGGAGCTCGAAGTCGTCGGCAGGTGAGCGCTGGACTTCGACGTGCACCACGAACGGAGCGCCGTCGGGCGGTCGGACCTGGAAGACGCCGTCAGCGCGCAGCTTCATCGTGAACTCGGTCGGCGCCGGGGTGACCTCGGCTCCAGTGGCGTCGATGTCGCACAGGATGCGCAGGGCCTCGCGCGGGAAGTCTCGGAACAGACGCTTGTACACACCGTCCCAGTCTTCTGGCATGGACCCCTCCTCCGGGTGGGTTGGCCACGGGCTCTGCCCGGGGCGCCGCGATTCCAGCGGTCTGATGGGAACGCTAGGGGGAGGGTCTGACAGGCCATGGCGACTGAGGCCGAGCAGGCTGGCGCGCTCGTGCACCCGGGCCGCGCGGTCTGGCCGAAGGCGATCCACTGGCCACTCCCACCCCTTGCCACCCGACGGTTGGATACGTAGAATCGAACACGTGTTCGAGTGGGTGGAGGTGACGGCAGCGGTGACGGAGGGTTCCGTGTCACCGCTGTCGCTGGTGTCCGCGCTCGGAGACCTCACGGACCCGGCCGTGCTCGGGCTGGACGAGCAGGAGGCGTTGGCGGTCGTCGAGATCGTCGAGCGGGCCACGGCCGCGTTGTCCGCGGTGTCGGTGCTCGCGATGGTGGCGTTCGTGCGGCGGTCCGCGGAGCGGCTGGCCGTCGAGCAGGAGCAGCAGCGTCAGCTGGGCCAGCTGGGCCCGGGGGGCCCGGGGGGCCAGGGGGGCCCGGGTGGGCCAGGGGGGCCAAGGGGGTCGGCGGCCGCACCCGGGGGAGACGGCGGCGGAGGTCGCGACCGCGATGCTCGCGCCGGTGGTGCACCTGACCCCGCGCACGATGAGTGCCCGCCTGCACGAGGCGCACACCCTGGTCACCGACCTGCCCGCCACGTTCGCGCTGGTGCGGGGGGGCCGTCTCGACCGGCACCGGGCCGGTGCGGGTCGCTGCGGAGGCCGCGCTCGTCGACCCCCCGTTGCGGGGCGAGTTCGACACCGAGATCACGACCATCTCCGGTCGTGTCCGCACCCCACTGGTCGACCTGACCCCGGGCGGGGTCCACCGCCGCGCCGCCGGGGTCGCGGCCACGGTCGACCCCGACAGTGCCGCCGCCCGCGCCGCCGCCGCACTCGACGAACGGTTCGTCCGGGTCCGGGCCGGCGCTGACCCCGGCGTCACGTCCTGGACGGCGTCGTTGCCGTCGGACACGTCCCTCCAGGCGTGGGCCGCGATCGACGCCCTCGCCAGCCAGTACGCCACCACCACCCCCGGACTGCGGATCGGTCAGGCCCGCGCCGACGCGATGGTCGACCTGATCCTGGCCCAGGCCACTATCAGCACCACCATCGAGCTCCTCGTGCCCTACCCCCCACCACCACCCAGCACCGGCGACCACAACCACACCGCCACACCCCACACGCCCCACACACCCCACACACCCCACACACCCCACACACCCGACACGACCCACACGGCGTGCACGCCGCGACCACCAACAGCCCTCGCAGCCCCGTCAGGCCCGTCAGGCCCGTCGGGCCCGTCAGGCCCGGCAGGCCCGGCAGGCCCGGCAGGCTCGATCTGTCCCGTAGCCGACGACCCCGACGCGACCTGTCAGACCTGCAGCCCACCCCCTCGACGGGTCACCACCGACGAACGCCACCTGCACCTCATCGTCTCCCAGGGCACGCGGATCCACCTCGAGACCCTCACCCCCCTGGAGTGGCACCACGGAGGCCTGCCCTCACACTGCACCCCCACCCCCGTGCCTGAGCCTGCTGAATCAGAGGCTGAACCAGCGGCTGAACCAGCGGCTGAACCAGCGTCGCAGCCAGACGGCCAGCCCGGCCTGGCAGAGCTGGAGGACCTACTGCGCCTGCACGAGCTGCTCCTCGAAGAGCCGCCGTCAGAGGCGGACCGCGACCTCGGACCAGACCCCGACCAAAGCGGTGACGCCCCGGCCACCCGGCAGCCACCGGCATCACCAGCACCCTCGGGGGAGGCACCCGCCCCCCTCACACCCCCCTGACGCTCCCCCCACACGACCGATCAGCCACCAGCCGGATCGGGGTCCTGCACACCCGCGTCGGCATCATCCTCAACACCGCCATCACCACCTGGCTCGCCCACCCCGACACCGCGATCCGCCTCCACGGGTACGACCCCACCACCGGCACCATCGTCGTACACGACCCCACCACCTACCGCCCCAACGCCCGCCTCGCCCGCCTCATCCGCGCCCGCGACGGCCACTGCCGCTTCCCCGGCTGCACCACCGACGCCGCCCGCACCGACCTCGACCATGTCACCCCCTTCCCCACCGGCCCCACCACCACCACCAACCTCGTCTGCCGCTGCCGACGACACCACACCTTCAAACACCACCCCGGATGGGCCTTCACCATGACCCCCGATGGCACCTGCACCTGGACCACCCCCCTCGGCCGCATCCACACCACCCACCCACGCAACGCCACCGACGTCGCCGCCTGACGGCTTCTCGCGTCTCGCCGACAGCCTGCAAGACGATGCCGACGACATGGTTCAGATGAGGTCGTCTCCATCAAGAACGTCACCCGCAGACGGTGCCGAATACATCAGCCACCTTGAGATGCGCGGCCACCTTGACGGGCGCAGCCACGGAGCCGGGCGCCGTCAGCGGACCGCGCCGCAGCTAGAGGACAGGCAGGTAGTCGTCCTGCTCAGGCACTCCCCATCGAGCAGTGGTCGCGAAGTACTCCCACTGGTCGATCTGGCGCGGCCGGGTGCGGGACTCGAAGTGGTAGAGCTCGCAGTTGGCGACCCACACGATGTCGTGGCCTGCGCGGCGCACCTTGTAGGAGAGGTCGACGTCGTTGAAGTTGACCGGCAGCGTCTCCGAGAGCCCACCCACCTCGTCGTAGACCTCGCGGCGCAGCGCGGCGCACGCTGCCGTGACGCCCGAGACCTCTCGGCTGATGACGAGGTCACCGAGCCGGCCGGGGTCGGCCATGACGGTGCCGGTGTAGGGGTGGGTGTACTCCCCGTCCGTGTAGCGGTGGCCGGCGTGCTGGATGGTGCCGTCGGCGAAGTAGAGCTTGGCCCCGGTCATGCCGATCCGGGGGTCGTCGAGCGGCGCGACGAGGTTCTCGAGCCAGCGATCCGAGATCACCCGCACGTCGTCGTTGAGCAGCACGATCCGTGACCCGGTCGAGCGGACGACGCCGACGTTGCACTTCTCGCTGAAGTTGAAGGCGTCGCGGAACGGCACGAGCACGAGCTTGTCGCCGGCGATCCGGCGCAGCTCGTGCAGCACGTCGGTCGGGGTCGGGGCGTCGTAGACGACCACGATCTCGAGCTCGGGGTGCGACGTCTTGGCCAGCACCGAGCGGACGGCTTCCACGACGAAGACCTGCTTGGTGCCCCAGACGATGCCGCTCTGCCCGATCGTGGGGATGACGACGCTGACCCGGGTGCTCGGGTCCAGCGACCCCTCGACGACGTAGTGCCCGAAGGCCTGCGGCGCGTCGACGACCGTGCCGTGCAGCCCCCGGCGGTCGATCGCCTCCTGGACGGCCTTGCGGCCGGCGACCGCGGCATACGGCTTGGCCTGGGCGTCACCGGCGGTCGAGCCGGGCACCACCCGCCAGTGGTAGAGCACCTCGGGCACGTGCACGACCCGGCGGGCGCGCTCGGTCACCCGCAGCACGAGGTCGTGGTCCTGGCTGCCGTCGAAGCCCTCTCGAAAGCCGCCGACCTGCGCCACGAGGCTGCGTCGCAACACCGAGAAGTGGCAGGTGTACATCTGGCCGAGGAGCCTCGTGGGCGACCAGGCCGGCTTGAGGAAGGCGTCGTAGTAGCGCCCCTCGTGGTCGACCTTGTCCTCGTCGGTGTAGACGTAGTCGACGTCGTCGTGAGCCCCGATCGCCGTGGCGACCTCCTCGAGGGCGGTCTCGGCCAGCAGGTCGTCATGGTCGAGCAGGGCGACGAACTCACCGGTCGCCGCGGCCACCCCGTCGTTGGACGCCGCGACGATGTGACCGTTGGCCTCACGCTCGACCAGCCGTATGCGGGTGTCCTCCGCCGCGGCCCGCCGCAGCTCGGCGCGCACGGCGGGGTCGGGGGAGGCGTCGTCGACCAGCACCCATTCCCAGTCAACGAAGGTCTGGTCCAGCACCGAGGTGATGGTGTCGCGCAGGACCGCGACGTCCGGGTTGTAGACGGGGGTGACGATCGAGAACAGCGGTGGGCGAGGCGTGCCGTCGGTCACGGGCGCACCCGGCGCTTGACCTTGGCCAGCGGCTCCATCACGGCGCCGCTCATCCGCCAGCGGGTGGACTGCTCCACCTCGTGCAGCCGCTGGCCGTAGCTGCTCAGCTGCTCCTGCATGCGCACGCACTCGGCTTGGGCGCGGGCCAGGTTGGCCCGGGCGGTGCCGACCTCGGCCTCGGCCCCCACCGCGTGGTCGCGCAGCACGAGGATCTCGTGGCGCAGCGCGGCGATCGTCTCGCCGTCCTCGACCTGGCTGAGCTGGCGGTGCGCCTCGAGCAGCGAGGCGCGCTTGACGCCGACCTCTTCACGCAGCGGCCACATCGCGCTCTCGTAGCGGTGCACGACGTCGCGAGTGGTGAGGCTGCCCCGCTCGAAGTAGGCCGCCCAGGGCGAGAGGAAGGACAGGTCCGTGTCGGTGCGGCGGAAGAACCCTCGGGCGGCGAACTCGGCGGCCCAGTCGGCCACCGGGTGGACGTTGACGTGGGTCGGCTCGTCGAAGTCGCGGGGGGTCGACGAGATGACGGCCCGGTCGGTGACGGCGCAGATGTTGTCGATGGCCGCTGCGGCGTCCGGCGGGGCCATGTGCTCGAGCACCTCGATGCAGGTCACGAGGTCGTAGCGGCCGTCGATGGGCGTGGTGGCGCTGCCCACGCGCAGCCGCGACCGCACCTCGGGGTCGGCGTCGTCGATCGCGGCCTGCGAGATGTCGAACCCCTCGGCCTGGCTGCTCCCGGCGGCGAGGAACGCCTGGGTCAGCATCCCCTTGGCGCAGCCGACGTCGAGCACCCGCTCCGCGGGTCCGGTCGTCGCGATGATGCGGCCGGCGACGTGGGTGAAGAAGTTGCGCCACCCGGCGCTGCTCCAGGCGTAGGGCTCGTCGCTGTCGGAGTAGTGCCGGTAGTAGGCCTCGCTGTAGTCCATGGCGGTGGTTCCGCCGGTCGAGACGGCCGTGGCGTCGCTCACGTGGGAGTCCTCGGGATCGTGGTGCAGGGAGCTGGGGAGGGAGGCTGCACCGGGCAGGCTTCCCGGGCCGTGAGTCTAGCCCCGACGCGTCGGACCGCCCGCCGGGCGCGGGCGGTAGAGTGACGCGCCCCGCCCTTCCCGACCCCCCTGGCGCCCCCCGTAGACGAAGGTCCTCCCTGCATGACGATCGTGCTCGTCGACGCGACGGCCCTGCCGGCCGACCGTGGTGGGGTCGGTCGCTACGTGGACGAGCTGGTCAGCCGGCTGCCCGGACTGGGGCTCACGACGCACGTCGCGGCGGCCGCCCGCGACATTGAGCGCTTCGCGCAGTGGATAGGGCCAGAGCACGTGCACCCGTCCCCGGTGTGGGCTGCGCGCACCCCCGTGCGCCTGGCGTGGGAGCAGTCCGGGCTGGCCGCCACGGCGCGCCGGGTGGGGGCCGACGTGGTCCACTCGCCGCACTACACGATGCCGTTGCTGCTGGCCCTGCCCGGCGGCCCGGCCCAGGTCGTGACCCTGCACGACGCCACGTTCTTCAGCCTGCCTCAGACCCACCTGCCGGCGAAGCGGCGCTTCTTCAGCGCCTGGACCCGGGCCTCGGTGCGCCTGGCCGACCGGTTGATCGTGCCGAGCCGCGCCACCCTCGACGAGGTGCGCGAGCACGTCGGGGGGGCGCCCGAGGCGTTCACGGTCGTGCCCCACGGCGTCGACCACGAGCAGTTCAAGCCACCGACGCCGGCGCAGGTCGCGGCGGTGCGCGCGCGCCTGGGGCTCGCTGACGGCACTCCATACGTCGCCTTCCTCGGCACCCTCGAGCCGCGCAAGAACGTGCCCGCCCTCGTCGACGCGTGGGTGCGCGTCTGCCGCGACCGGCCCGACCCCCCGGCCCTCGTCGTCGCCGGTGGCCGCGGCTGGGACGACGAGGTCGAGCCGGCCCTCGCCCGGGTGCCTGCGCACCTGCAGGTGGTGCGCCCCGGCTTCGTGCCCGACGAGCTCGTGCCGGCGCTGCTCGGGGGGGCGCGGGTCGTGGCCTACCCGGCCCTGGGGGAGGGCTTCGGGCTGCCGGTCCTCGAGGCCATGGCCTGCGGCGCAGCGGTGCTCACCACCCGCCGTCTCTCGCTGCCCGAGGTCGGTGGCGACGCCGTCGCGTATGCCGCGTCACCCGACACCGCCGACCTCGCCACCGCGCTCGCGGCCCTGCTCGACGACCCGGAGCAGCGCGAGCGGCTGCGGGCTGCCGCGCTGACGCGGGCGGCGACCTAC
This sequence comes from Dermatophilaceae bacterium Soc4.6, assembly GCA_039889245.1. Taxonomy (NCBI): domain Bacteria; kingdom Bacillati; phylum Actinomycetota; class Actinomycetes; order Micrococcales; family Dermatophilaceae; species Dermatophilaceae bacterium Soc4.6. Next base: position 3,548,541 of record JAZGVH010000002.1, read on the forward strand.
ACGTGGGAGGCGACCGCGGCAGCCCATGCGCGGGTCTTCACCGAGGTGGCCCGTGGGCACTGACCTCCTCCCCGTGCGCATCGTGGTCATCACGTGGTTCCCGGGGGAGCACCTGCCCCAGCTGCTCGAGTCCGTGCGCCGGGCCAGCAAGCGACCAGTGCCCGTCACGGTCGTCGACAACGGCTCGCTCGACGGCACGGTCGAGTGGGTCCGCGCGCGCGAGGGCGACCTGCTGACGCTGGTCGAGACCGGTCGCAACCTCGGCTACGGCGGCGGCGCCAACACGGGCGTCGAGCAGGCGCCGGAGGAGTGGGTGGTCGTCGCGAACTCCGACCTCACCTTCGACGACGGTGCCCTCGACGAGCTGCTCGAGGTCGCGAGCCGGTGGCCGCGCGCCGGGGTGCTCGGCCCGCGGATCCTCACCACCGAGGGTCTGCTCTACCCGTCGGCGCGCGAGCTGCCCTCGCTCGGGCGCGGCGTCGGTCATGCGCTCTTCGGGTGGATCTGGCCGCGCAACCCCTGGACGGCGTCCTACCGGCGGGAGCGGGGCGAGCCCCGCGAGGAGCGCGCCGGCTGGCTGTCGGGCGCCTGCATGGTGCTGCGCCGCGAGGCCTTCGAGTCGGTGGGCGGCTTCGACGAGGCCTACTGGATGTACTTCGAGGACACCGACCTGTGCGAGCGGCTCGGGCAGGCCGGCTGGGACGTCGTCTACGCCCCCTCGGCGACGGTGCGCCACCACGGCGGTGCGTCGACCTCACGCGACCTCGTCGCGAGCTCGCGGGCCCACCACGACAGCGCCTACCGCTACCTCTCCCGCCGGTATGCCGGGTGGCCCTGGCTGCCGGTGCGCCTCGCCCTGAGGCTCGGGCTGCGTGCCCGCTTCGAGCTGTCGCGGCGGGTCACGCGCATCGTGCACGGGGCGCAGCCCACGCGCGGCGACGGCTGAGGCCCTGCCCGCTCCGTTACGATCCAGCGTCGTCACCACGCAGCCTCAGGAGTCCCCTTGTCCGGCACTCGTCCCGCTCCATCCGCCCGATCGCCCCGGTCCACCCGGGGCCGGCTTCCGCTGACCGTCTGGGCGATCACGGTGCTCTGGGCGGCCGTGCTGCTGGGGGCTGGACTGGTCTGGCCGATGGCCTACGGCTACGACGAGCCGCAGCACATCGACATGGCCTACGTCTACTCGGGGGCGCCGTTCACCTTCTACGACCCTGCGCAGCTGCCGCCCACCCGGGCCAGCGCGGGTCTGCAGTCGCTGCAGCCCGGCTTCCCCCCGCGGGTCGCGTTCCTCGACGCCCCGATCGCCCCGCGCAGCGATCGGCAGTCCTTCGAGCAGCTCGGAGGTCGGGCCTTCGTCGTCGGCGGCCAGCCCAACCAGATGATGCAGCACCCGCCGCTCTACTACTGGACCATGGCGGTGGTGCTGCGACTGCCCGGCGTCGACCACCTGGCGTGGGACGTGCAGGTCTGGCTGATGCGCCTGGTCAGCTCACTTCTCCTGCTGCCGGTGCCGGTGCTCTGCTGGGCCACGATGCGGCGGCTGCTCCAGGTGAGACGACCGGGCGGGGGCACGGCTGACGGGCAGGAGACCGTGGGTGACGAGGTGGTGCGCCAGGCCCGCATCGAGGCGTCGGCGGCCGGCCTGACCGCCGCCGCCGTGCTGCTGACCATCCCCAACCTCGCCCGGGACGGGTCGGCCGTCACGAACGACACCCTGCTCGTGCTCGCCGGGTCGGTCCTCGTGTGGGGTCTCGTGCGGGTGATGACCGGCGACCTCAGCCTGCGGGTCGCCACCTGGGTCTCGGTGGCGCTCGCCGTGGCCCTGCTGACCAAGGGCTTCGGGCTGGTGTTCCCGCCCGTGATCCTGGCCGCCTACCTCGTGGCCGGCTGGCGCCGACGCGCCGACGGCGGCCTCGGGCGGGCAGTCGCCGCCCTGGTGCGACCGCTGCTGGTCGTGGCCGTCGGCGGGGCCATCGGCATCACGTGGTGGGTGCGCAACCTCGTGCTCTACAAGACGCTCCAGGTCAACGGCATGGGCGAGGCGACCCAGATCCGGGCCTACGGGCTCCCCGACGGCGGCGGACCGATCTCGAAGTTCCTCCCCGACTTCTCGTCGCAGTTCGTCATGCGCATCTGGGGCGGCATCGGGCTCGCCGACACCCCGAGCATGGGCCCGGTCCTGACCTACGGCTGGTTCTCGCTCGTCGTGGTCGGCATCCTCGTGGCCTGCACCGCCCGCTCCCGCAACGGTGCTCGCGGGATGGCGCTGGTGCTGACGGCGTCGGTGCTCCTGACCTTCGCCGTCGTCGGGGCCGGCTCGCTGGCCGCGAACCAGAAGTGGTCGAACGTCATCTCGGGCGCCCAGGGGCGCTACGTCTACCACCTGGTCGTCGTGCTGGCCGCGGTCTCGGTCCTCGGCTGGGTGCGGGTGCTGCGGCCGGCCTCGCTGCCGCTGCTGGCCCCGGTCGTGCTGATCGGTGGGCTGGTCACGACCGTTGCAGCGTGGGTCTTCATCCTCGAGCAGTGGTACACCCCGCTGAAGGGCTCGGGCCCCGGCACGCTGCTGTCGGGGGTGCACGGCCTGCTGCGGTGGTCACCGCTGCCGTCGACCGTGACGGTGCTGCTGGTGTTCGTGCTGCCCACCGTGGCCAGCCTCTTTGCGCTGGTCGTGCTGGTGCGCGACGGCCGGGCCGGGGCCCGCGAGGTGCGCGCCGCCGAGGAGCGGCTGGGGCTCGCCACGGTGTGAGCGCCGTGTGAGAGGGCCGTGCGAGGGCCGTGCGAGGGCCGAGCGAGGGCCGAGCGGATGCGGTGAACCGGTGACTCGTTACTCTGGCGCCATGCTCGCTGCCTACGCCGCCACGACCAACGCCACCGACCCGCTCAGCGCCCTCGAGGTCGGCGAACGCCCCGCCCCGCAGGCCAGGGAGGGGTGGTCCTCGGTCACCCTCAAGGCCGCGGGCCTCAACCACCACGACGTGTGGTCGCTCAAGGGCGTGGGCCTGCCCGCCGACCGGTGCCCGATGATCCTCGGCTGCGACGGCGCAGGCGTCGACCCGGACGGCCGTGAGGTCATCGTGCACGCCGTCGTGGGCAGCCCGGGGTGGACCGGCGACGAGACCCTCGACCCGAAGCGCTCGCTGTTGTCGGAGATCTACGACGGCACCCTCGCGGAGCAGGTGGCCGTGCCCACCCACAACCTCGTGCCGAAGCCGGAGGGGATGTCGTGGGAGACCGCCGCCTGCCTCTCGACGGCGTGGCTGACGGCATACCGGATGCTGTTCACCAACTCGGGCGTGCAGCCCGGCGGCACCGTGCTCGTGCAGGGCGCCGGTGGCGGCGTCTCGACCGCGCTCGTGCAGCTGGGGCAGGCCGCGGGCTACCGCATGTGGGTGACCAGCCGCGACGAGGACAAGGCGGCCAAGGCCCTCGCGCTCGGCGCCGACCGTGCCTTCGGCTCGGGCGAGCGGCTGCCCGAGCGGGTCGACGCGGTCATGGAGACCGTGGGGGCGGCGACCTGGTCGCACTCGGTCAACTCGCTCAACCCCGGCGGCACCATCGTCATCGCGGGGGCTACCTCGGGCGACGCCCCGACCAAGGCCGAGCTGACCAAGATCTTCTTCAAGCAGCTCCGCGTGATCGGCTCGACCATGGGCTCGCGGGCCGAGCTCGAGCGGCTGGCCGCCTTCGTGACCCTCACCGGCATCGCGCCGGTCATCGACAGCACGATGCCGCTGGCGCAGGCCCGCGACGGGTTCGCGTCGATGGCGCAGGGCGACGTCTTCGGGAAGATCGTCTTCACCCTCTGACGCCGCCGCCAGCGCTGCCGATCGGGCCCAGGTGTGGCCGGCCCCGGGCAGGTGCCTGTCCGGGGCCGACCGGACCGGGCCCGGATCGGGCTGGGCACAGTCGGTCCGGGCGGAGCTGGCTGGGTGGTTCCACCTCCGCCTCTCAAGCGTGACGGAGGTTGCTCGCAGTACGAATAGTCCGTTGGGTCTGTTCACAGTGTCGGAGGGACCCGGGGAGTGCGGTGTGTGCTGAGCACCGGGACCCACACGTTGTCCACAGGGCGGCCGTCGTGAGCCGCATGGGGGTGCGTGCGCTGGCTACGATGTGCCGCACGGGCGCTGGTGCGGTCGTGGGCCGCCCGGGGGCGGCTCTTCGGGGTCATCGGTGAGGGGTCTGGGTCGTCGTGTCCGACGCGGTGCGGGTGGTTGAGGGTGAGGTCCGTGAGCTGATCCGGCGCTCGGGTCTCGACCCGGCGCGTCATCTGGTGGAGATCAGTGCGCTGGTACGTGAGGTGGTCGCCGACTACGACGACCGGTCGATGCACGGCGGGATGGCGACGCTGGGTGACCTCGGCGAGGTGCACAAGTCGGTGATGGACACGGTGGCGGGCTACGGCCCGTTGCAGCGGTACTTCGACGACCCGGCGGTGGAGGAGATCTGGATAAACGCCCCCTCGCAGGTGTTTGTCGCCCGCGGTGGCGTGAGCGAGCTGACGACGACGATCCTGACCGATGGTGAGGTGCGTGACCTGGTCGAGCGGATGCTCCGCAGCTCGGGGAGACGGGTCGACCTGAGCTCGCCGTTCGTCGATGCGATGCTGCCCGACGGGTCGCGGTTGCACGTGGTGATCCCGGACATCACGCAGGAGCACTGGTTCGTCAACGTGCGCAAGTTCGTCGTCAAGGCCGACCACCTCGACGACCTGGTGCGGCTGGGGACGCTGACGCGTCAGGCGGCGACCTTCCTTGATGCCGCGGTCGTCGCGGGGCTCAACATCCTGGTCGCGGGCGGCACCCAGGCGGGCAAGACGACGATGCTCAACTGCCTGGCCGCCGCCGTGCCGGCGCGGGAGCGGGTCGTCACGTGCGAGGAGGTCTTCGAGCTGAAGATCCCGCTGCGCGACGTCGCGAGCATGCAGTGCCGCCAGCCCAGTCTCGAGGGGACGGGTGAGGTGCCCTTGCGGCGGCTGGTCAAGGAGGCGCTGCGGATGCGGCCCTCGCGCATCATCGTCGGGGAGGTGCGCCAGGCCGAGGCGCTCGACCTGCTCATCGCCCTCAACTCCGGGCTGCCGGGCATGTGCACGGTGCACGCGAACTCCGCCCGCGAGGCCGTGATGAAAATGTGTACGTTGCCGCTGCTCGCCGGCGACAACGTCTCCTCCCGCTTCGTCGTGCCGACCGTCGCCTCGGCCGTGGACATCGTGATCCACCAGGCACTGGAGCGGGACGGCGTGCGCCGCGTGCGCGAGATCGTCGCCGTCCCCGGGCGGGCCGAGTCCGACGTCATCGAGGTGGCCGACCTCTTCGGTCGCCGTGGGGGTGTGCTGCGCCGGCTCGACGGGTTCCCGCCGCACCAGGACCGCTTCGAGCGTGCTGGCTACGACGTCGCTGCCCTGCTCGCGCAGGAGGTCTGACGTGGCCGCGCTGGCGATCGGTCTGATGCTCGGCGTCGGGCTCTTCTGCATCTGGTGGTCGTGCTGGCCACCCGACCCGATGCCCGCCCGGGTGCGGTCGAAGCCGAGCCCCACCGCCCGTCTCGCCGACGAGATCGCCCAGGCGGGCCTGTCGTCCTTCACGCCAACGAGCCTGATCGGGCTGAGCATCGGCGCGGCCCTGCTCGTCTTCGTCGCCTTCGCCGCCAGCACCCGGGTGGTGCCCGTGGCGCTGGCCTTCGCGGTCATCGCGGGGTGGGCGCCGATCGCGATCGTGCGGATGCGGGCCCGCAAGCGGCGGGCCCAGCTGCGTGACCTGTGGCCCGACGCGGTCGACAACATCGCCTCGGCCGTGAGGGCGGGGCTCGCGCTGCCCGAGGCCCTGAGTCAGCTGGCCGTGCGCGGGCCGGAGGAGCTGCGGCCCGCTTTCGGCGCCTTCGCCGAGGACTACCGCTCGTCCGGGAGGTTCCACGAGTGCCTCGACCGGCTCAAGGTCAGGCTGAGCGACCCCGTGGGTGACCGGCTGATCGAGTCGCTGCGGATCGCCCGCGAAGTGGGCGGGGCCGATCTCGGCCGCCTGCTGCGCACGCTGTCGACCTTCCTGCGCGAGGATGCCCGCACCAGGGCCGAGCTCGAGACGCGCCAGGGCTGGACCATCAACGCGGCCCGGCTGGCGAGCGCTGCCCCGTGGGTCGTCCTCGCGATGCTGTCCTTCCAGAGCGCCTCGTTGCAGGCGTACTCGCGGCCGGCGGGCGTCGTGGTCCTCGCGATCGGCGCGGCGGTGACGGTCGCGGCCTACCGGATCATGATCAGGATCGGGCGGCTGCCCGAGGACGAGCGGGTGCTGCGGTGAGCGGGTTCGCCGGATGGAGCTGGGTGGGAGCGCTCATCGGGCTGGTCGTGGCGGCGGGGCTGGTGCTGGTGTTCCAGGGTCTGCCGGTCAACCGACGACCCGGTCTGGACGAGCGGCTGGAGCCGTACCTGAGGGACGCGCCTCGTCCCTCGCGACTGCTGCGGGGTGTGGCCGGCGCGCCCAGCCTGGGGCTGGCGCGGGTGCTGCGGCCCCTGCTGGTGAACCTTGCGGGGCTCGCTGACCGGTTGCTCGGAGGCACGGCAAGCGTGCGCCGACGGCTCGAGCGGGCCGGACGGCCTCCCGACGTCGAGCGGTTTCGGGCCGAGCAGGTCATCTGGGGTGCTGGTGGCGCTGCCCTCGGCCTTGCGCTCGGTGTTGCCGCCGTGGTGACGCGTGGGGCAGGTGTGGTTCCGGTCGTGCTCGTCGTCGTGGCGGCCACGTTGGCCGGCGCCCTCGCCCGTGACCAGTGGCTCAGCCGGGAGGCGAATCGGCGCGAGCAGCGTATGCTCGCCGAGTTCCCCACTGTCGCAGAGCTGCTCGCCCTCGCTGTGAGTGCCGGCGAAGGGGCTGCTGGAGCGCTCGACCGTGTCTGTCGCCTCTCGCGAGGGGTGCTGGCCGACGAGCTCGCCGCCTGCCTCGCCGATGCCCGCGCGGGAGCCAGCCTGCCCGTGGCCCTCCAGGGTCTGGCCGACCGCACCGGCCTGCCCAGCCTCGCCCGGTTCGTCGACGGGATGGTGGTCGCCGTCGAGCGCGGCACCCCGCTGGCCGACGTGCTGCGCGCCCAGGCGCAGGACGTCAGGGAGGCCGGCCGCCGCCAGATCATGGAGGAGGGCGGACGCAAGGAGATCGCCATGATGGTGCCCGTCGTCTTCCTCGTGCTGCCCGTCACCATCCTCTTCGCCATCTACCCCGGGGTCAGCTTCCTCCGCTTCCGGATCTAGGTCGCAGCTGACGCAGGCCCCGCGGGACCCGGTTGTCGCCTACCGTCTCCCTCAACCGCTAACACCCAGTCACTCCCCAGCAACTCCCCAGCCAGCCTTATCAAGCCCACCCATTGCCCTGCTCGGAGGACACACCATGACCCGAACCACGTTTTCGATCCACCGCCGCCTCATGGCTGCTGGTCACCGGGACCGGGGCGACGTGCCCGGCTGGGTGCTCATCACGGTCATGACGGCGGGGATCGTCGCGGCCATCTACGCCTTCGCCCAGCCTGCTCTCCTCCAGATCTTCACCACGGCGATCAACAGCGTCAAGGGTCCCTGAGCTGGTGCCCGCGCCGCCCACCGGGGTGCTCGCCCTGCGCCATCCACGTCCCGACTTGGTGGCGTGGTGGCTGAGGAGGCGCCTGAGCGGTCGTGAGCGAGGCAGTGCCATCGCGGAGTTCGTCATGGTGTCGGTGCTCGTGCTCGTCCTCGGCATCGGGGTGCTGCAGCTGGGGCTGCTGCTCTACGTGCGCAACACGCTCGTCTCTGGTGCGTCGGAGGGCGCCCGGCTGGGCGCCCGCCTCGGGGCTGCCCCCGGCGAGGGTGCCGAGCGCACCCGTGATCTCGTCGAGCGCAGCCTCAGCCCCTCCTACGCCCAGGCGGTCAGCCAGTCCACGCAGACGACGGCCGACGGGGTGCTGGTCGTTGACGTGACCGTCACGGCGCCGCTGCCCGTCTTCGGCCTCCTCGGCCCCTCGGGCACCCTGACGGTGCAGGGCCGCGCCTTCCTGGAGTCGCAGTGAGCGGCGCCCCGACGTCGTGCGGTGGCCACCACGGCCGACACCGTATGCGGTCGACGCCGTCGCGGTCGCTCCTGACTGCCCTCGCCGTCCGCACCCGTCTGCGACTGGGGGCGGCCGACGAGGGACGGGCCATCGTCGAGTTCATCTTCGTCGGGGTCCTGCTGCTGGTGCCGCTGGTCTACCTGGTGATGGTGGTGGGCCAGCTGCAGGCGGCGTCCTTCGCGGTGTCGGCGGCCTCGCGCGAGGCGGGTCGGGCCTACACGACCTCACCGAGCCAGGAGCAGGCCGAGCCCCGGGCCCGGGCGGCGGCCGCGCTGCCGCTGGCCGACTTCGGCTTCGACTCGGGCACCGACCTGCAGCTGGTCTGCGACGGGTCTCCGTGCCTGCGGCCCGAGGGCCGGATCTCGGTGACGTCGACCGTGACGGTGGCGTTGCCGGGAGTGCCCGACCTGCTGGCCGGGGTGCTGCCGGTCAGCATCCCGGTGTCGGCGACCCACGTCGTCACGGCAGACCGGTTCGCGGGCCGATGAGGGGCTCCCTGGCCCGGCGGCTCCATACGCTGCGGGGCTCGCGCCGTGACGGCGGTTCGATGACCATCCTGATCCTCGGGCTGATCGTGGTGGCGCTGGTCGTGATCCTCGGCGGCATCGACGCGACGGCGGCGCAGATCGCGCGCACCCGTCTGCTCGACGCGGCCGATGCGGTCGCTCTCGACGCGGCTGATGCGATCGACGAGCCGGGCGCCTACACGCAGGGGATCGGCGCGTCGGTGACGGTGAGCACCCAGACCGTGGTCGCGTCGGCCCAGCAGGGCCTGGCCGGCCGGCCCCGCCCGACCGGGGTCAGCGCCTGGCGTCTCGGGCCGGGCAGCGGGTCGCCCGACGGTCGCACCGCCGTGGTCGTGCTCGAGGGCGACGCCGACCTGCCGTTCGCCAGCGGCGTGCTCTCGGCGCTGGGCAGCTCGGTGACCATCACCGTCGTCGGGCGCGCCCGCGCCGACCTGCGATGAGGCCTCACGCGCTCGCTGCCGTAGGCTGAGCGACCGTGGCTGTCGACTTCGGTGAAGAGATCAAGACCCTGCGTGCGACGATGGACTCCGTCCGCGAGGTGACCGACCTGGCCTCCCTCGAGAAGCAGATCACCGACCTCGAGGCCGCCGCCTCGGTGCCAGACCTGTGGGACGACCAGGAGCGGGCGCAGCAGGTGACCTCCGCCCTGTCGCGGGCCAACAGCGAGCGCGACCGCGTCATGGGCATGGACAGCCGCATCGAGGACCTCGAGACCCTCGTCGAGATGGCCACCGAGGACGGCGGCGACGCCGACACCCTCGCCGAGGCTGAGGCCGAGCTGACCAAGGTCCGGAAGGCCGTCGGCGAGCTCGAGGTGCGCACGCTGCTCGGCGGGGAGTACGACGAGCGGTCGGCCGTCATCACCATCCGCTCCGGTGCCGGTGGCGTCGACGCCGCCGACTTCGCCGAGATGCTCATGCGGATGTACCTGCGGTGGGCCGAGCGCCACGGCTACCCCACTGCGGTGATGGACACCTCCTGGGCCGAGGAGGCGGGGCTGAAGTCCGCGACCTTCGAGGTCAACACGCCCTACGCATTCGGCCACCTCACGGTCGAGGCCGGCACCCACCGCCTCGTGCGCATCAGCCCCTTCGACAACCAGGGCCGACGCCAGACCTCCTTCGCCGCGGTCGAGGTCATCCCGCTCATCGAGTCGACCGACTCGGTCGAGATCCCCGAGAACGAGCTCAAGGTCGACGTCTTCCGCTCGTCGGGTCCCGGTGGCCAGTCGGTCAACACCACCGACTCCGCGGTCCGCATGACGCACATCCCGACCGGCATCGTCGTGTCGATGCAGAACGAGAAGAGCCAGATCCAGAACCGTGCGGCCGCCCTGCGCGTGCTCCAGTCGCGCCTGCTGCTGCAGCGCAGGGCCGAGGAGGACGCCGCCAAGAAGGAGATGGCCGGCGACATCAAGGCCAGCTGGGGTGACCAGATGCGCTCCTACGTGCTGCACCCCTACCAGATGGTCAAGGACCTGCGCACCGACTACGAGGTCGGCAACACCTCGGCGGTCTTCGACGGCGACATCGACGGCTTCATCGAGGCCGGTATCCGGTGGCGGCTCGGAGCCGACAAGCAGGACGCGCGCGACCGCGAGCGCTGAGCGCGCACGCGCCACGCCGGGGGAGCGGGGATTCTGGTGATCGACAGGTGGCGCCCGTAGCCTCGACAGGCACGCGCGCTCGTCCGTGTGCCCGTCTGCCCGTGTGCCCGTATGCAGCGTCGCCCGTCCCGCGTTAGGCCTCCCCGATGATCCTCTTCGACCGCGTCACCAAGTCCTACCCGCGCACCACGCGCCCGGCTCTCGACGAGGTCTCGGCCGAGGTCGAGCGGGGCGAGTTCGCCTTCGTCGTGGGTCAGTCGGGCTCGGGCAAGTCGACGCTGCTGCGCTTGGCGCTGCGCGAGGACGTCGCGACCTCGGGCCGGGTGCTCGTCGCCGGCCGCGACCTCGCCCGCCTACCCGAGCGCAAGGTGCCGATCCTTCGCCGCGAGATCGGCGTCGTCTTCCAGGACTTCCGCCTCCTGCCGGGCAAGAACGTCTACCAGAACGTCGCCTTCGCCCTGCAGGTCATCGGCACCTCGCGGTCCACCATCCGCCAGACGGTGCCCGAGACCCTCGCCATGGTCGGCCTCGAGGGCAAGGAGAAGCGTCTGCCGCACGAGCTCTCCGGTGGTGAGCAGCAGCGGGTCGCCATCGCCCGCGCCGTGGTCAACAAGCCGGCGATCCTGCTCTGCGACGAGCCTACGGGCAACCTCGACCCGGCCACCAGCCTCGACATCGTCGCCCTGCTCGAGCGGATCAACCGCTCCGGCACGACGATCGTCATGGCCACCCACGACGACGAGATCGTCAACTCGTTCCGCAAGCGCGTCATCGAGCTGCAGCTGGGGCGCGTGCAGCGCGACCAGCGCGAGGCCGGCTACAGCGTCACCGGGTCGGTCCTGCCGGTGATCACGCCCCGCACGCCCGACGGCCACGTCGAGGCGTGGGTCGACCCCACCGCGGCCCCGCCGGCCCGTGGCGCCGAGGAGGGCGACGACGACCTGGTCGCGTCATCAGCGATGACACCTCCGGGCTCCGAGGCCGAGGAGCCCCGCCCGTCCCGCCGCCGGCTCTCCCTGCGCCGTTCCTGAAGAGCTCTGAGAGGCAACCGCGATGCGCGTCACCTTCCTCGCCGGCGAGATCGCCGGCGGTCTGCGCCGAAACGTGTCCATGGTCGTGTCCGTCGTCCTGGTGACGATGATCTCGATGTACCTGCTCGGCCTCGGCCTCCTCGCCCAGCGCCAGGTCGACACCATGAAGGACTACTGGTACGACCGGGTCCAGGTGTCGGTCTTCCTCTGCGTCGACAAGTCGCTCTACCCCAGCTGCGGTGGGCAGGCGACCACCCCCGAGCAGCGGACGGCGCTGCAGACGCAGCTGACGGCGATGAAGCCACTGGTCAAGGACGTCTACTACGAGTCGCAGGCGCAGGCCTACGCCCGCTTCACGGAGCAGTTCAAGAACTCGCCGCTCGGTGACCAGGCCACCGAGCGGGCGTTCGCCGACTCCTTCCGCGTCTCCCTCTCCGACCCCGACAAGTACGACGTCATCGCCTCCTCCTTCGAGGGGGCGCCGGGCGTGGGCAAGGTGCAGGACCAGAAGGAGCTGCTGAGCAAGTTCTTCACCTTCATGAACGTCGTGTCGTGGTCGGCCATCTCGCTGGCCGTGCTGATGGTGATCTGCGCGATCCTGCTGATGGCCACGACGATCCGCCAGAACGCCTTCAGCAGGCGACGGGAGACCGGCATCATGCGGCTGGTCGGGGCCTCGAACCTCACCATCCAGTTCCCCTTCGTGATGGAGACGGTCATCTCGTCGCTCATCGGGGCGGGTGTGGCGATGGGCCTGCTGTGGGCCACCGTCCGGTACGGCGTCTCGGGCTACCTCAGCGGCGCCCTGCTCGACACCGCCTTCATCGGTGTCGGCGACGTGGCCCTGATCGCGCCGTGGGTGGTGGCGGGGGTCGTCGGTCTGGCGGTCGTCACCTCGGGCTTCACCCTGCGCCGCTACCTGCGCGTCTGATGTCGGTGCCTGTCTTGCTCAGGTCGGGCGGGACCGGGTCGATGCACGAGAGGCCGGACACACCTGGCCGCCCGCGACCGTTTCACGGGTCTGTGTGTTACCAATGATCACTATGGGACGGGTGAGCATGGCCGCTGCACGCAGACGGGGGCTGAGCCTTGCCCTGGTGCTGGCCAGCGTGACCGCGCTCGGGGTCGTCTCGCCGACCTCGGGGGTCGCTGACACCGGCGACGACAAGCGCGCAGCCGATCAGCGCGTCGCAGCCGCGCAGGACGCCCTCGAGGGCACCTCGGCCGCGCTCGTGAAGGCCTACGAGGCCTACCAGGCCACCCTCGCCCGCGTCCCGGCCGCGCAGCGTGCGCTCGCGTCCGCCCAGGCGCTGGAGCGCACGGCGAGCCAGCGCAACGACGAGGTGGCCGCCCGTCTGGCCGTGGCCCAGGCCAACGAGGCCCGCGCGATCCAGCAGGTCGCCGACAACGCCGTCGCGCTCCAGCAGACGCAGGACGCACTCGACGGATTCGCGGCCGACGTCTTCCAGGGCGGCGGCGAGTCGCAGCTCTCTGTGGCGATGGGCGCGACGAGCCCCGACGACTTCGCGTCACGGCTCGTGCTCGCCGACACCGTCACCTCGCTGACCAGCTCCGCGATCAGCGACCTGCAGAACGCCCGCGCCGAGGACACCGCGCAGAAGGCCTACCTGACGGCCGTGCGGGCCGAGATCGTCGTGCTCCAGGCCGAGGCCGAGGCGGCGCTGGCGACGGCGACCCAGGCACGCGAGAGCGCCCAGACGGCGAAGGCCTCGCTCGACGCGCTCGTGCGGCGGCAGTCCGCCCAGGCCAGTGCGCTCGAGGCCGAGAAGAAGGCCGACGAGGTGGTCGTGGCTGCGGCTGCGGCCGACAGCCGCCGCCTGCAGGCGCTGCTCGTGGCGCAGGCGGCGCGGGCGCGGGCGGCCGAGGCGGCGGCTGCGGCCCGCGCCCGGGCCTCCGGCCAGGTCTACGTCAGCACCAGCGGTGGGACCGGCTTCCTGCGCTACCCCGCCAACGCCCCCGTCACCTCCGAGTACGGTCTGCGCCTACACCCGATCCTGCGCGTGTGGAAGCTGCACAGCGGCACCGACTTCGGTGTGCCGTGCGGCACCCCGGTGTATGCCGCGGCCGACGGCACCGTGATCAGCGCCGGCTGGGGGGGTGGTGACGGCAACCGCATCGTCGTCGACCACGGCATCGTCAGCGGTGTCGACCTCGCCTCGACCTACAACCACCTCAGCCGCTTGGTCGTGACCGGTGGACGCGTCTCGCGCGGCCAGCTCATCGCCTACTCCGGCAACACCGGGTACTCCACCGGCTGCCACCTGCACTTCGAGACCCTCGAGAACGGCGCGTTCGTCAACCCGCGCAAGTGGATCTAACCCGGGCCACCCACCGGCTCGGCCGTAACTCCGTACGGGAGGGTCTGCCCCACCGGGTAGCGTAGGTCCGTGGTCAAGGAGCGAGGTCAGAAGGTGGTCGCGAGCAACCGCAAGGCTCGCCACGACTACCTCATCGGTGACACCTACGAGGCCGGGCTGGCCCTGTGGGGCACGGAGGTGAAGGCGCTGCGCGCCGGCCGGTGCTCACTGGTCGACGGCTTCTGCCAGTTCACCGGGGGCGAGCTGTGGCTCGAGGGTGTGCACATCCCGGAGTACACCCAGGGCACCTGGACCAACCACGCCCCTCGGCGGCGGCGCAAGCTGCTGCTGCACCGCGACGAGCTGCTCAAGATCGACGCGAAGACGCGTGAGAGCGGGCGCACGATCATCCCCCTGTCGGTCTACTTCAAGGACGGCCGGGCCAAGGTCGAGATCGCAGTCGCGACCGGCAAGAAGGAGTACGACAAGCGGCACGCGCTGCGCGAGCGGCAGGACCTGCGCGAGAGCCAGCGGGCGATGAGCAGCAAAGAGGACCGGTGACCTCACGCGTGGGGGCGGGGTGGGCCGTGGTGCTGGCGACGGTGCTGATGGTCCTCTTCCCGGCCACCGCGCAGGCCGCCACCGGCGACGTCATGACGTCGGTCGACGTCGCCATCACGCTCGACCGGCAGGGTGGGGCGACCTTCCGCGAGACGATCGCCTACGACTTCGGCCCCGGCACGCACCACGGCATCTTCCGCGACGTCGTGACCCGGCAGGCGGTCACCGACGACCAGGGCCAGGACGGGCGGCCGGGTGACCGGTACCGCTACTACGACCTGGGCGACGTCTCCGCGAGCAGCCCCACCGGCGCCCCGTCCGGCGTCGAGCTGGTCGACCAGGGGCTCTCGACCCGGATCCGCATCGGTGACCCCGACACGCTCGTCGACGGTCCCCAGACCTACGTGATCGGCTATCACCTCGCCAACGTGATGAACGCCTTCGGCGACACGGGGTCAGGAGCCCACGTCGAGCTCTTCTACAACGTCTTCAAGGACGACCCCGTCCCGAAGGACCGGCTGCGGATCACCGTCACCGGCCCAGGTGGCGTCACGCAGGTGCGGTGCGCCCGGGGCGGCTCAGGCACCGACACGACGGGCGACGGCAGCCCCTGCGACGCAGCGATCCCGGGCAACCCCGCCTCGTTCGTGCTGACGGGCGTAGGCAGCAACGAGGACGTCACCATTGCCGCGCAGCTGCCCACCGGCGGCTTCGACGCCCTCACCCCCGACGTGCGCACCGGCACCAGTGGCTACTCCGTCGGTCAGTCGCGCGTCCTGTCGAGCCTCGCCCTCGGCGGCGGGCTGCTCGTGCCGTTGCTCGCGGCAGGCGGCATGGGGGTGCTCGTCGCCACCCGCGGCCGCGACGAGCGGTATGCCGGCCTTACCCCTGGCCTCACCCCGGGCCCGACGGCGGCCGGCTCCGCCCCCGTGGTGCGTGGCGGGTCACCGGTCGTGGCGGTGCAGTTCACGCCGCCGGCCGGGGTGCAGCCGGGCATGGTCGGCACCCTCATCGACGAGAGCGCCGACACGGTCGACGTCTCGGCCACCGTCGTCGACCTCGCCGTACGCGGCTACCTGCGCATCGAGGAGACGCAGACGGCAGGAGTGTTCAAGCGCACCGACTGGACCCTCACCCGGCTCGAGGCCGACCCCGACCAGCCGCCGCTGCGGGTCTGGGAGTCGACTGTCCTCGAGGGACTCTTCGGGGACAGCAACCCGGTGCAGCTCTCCGCGCTCAAGACCCACTTCGCCACCACCCTGGCCGCGGCGAAGGCGCAGATGTACGACGACGTGGTGCAGCGCGGCTGGTTCCGGCGCAACCCCGCCAGCCAGCGGGCCGGGTGGCAGGCCCTCGGCTTCCTGCTCATCGGGGCCGGCGTGGCGTCGGCCGTCTGGCTCGGGGGCGCGACCAGCGACATCGACCGCACCGGCGGCATCGGCATCGGGGTCCCGTCGGGGATCGTGCTCGGGATCGGCCTGTTACTCGCCGGGCTGATCGTGCGGGTGCTGGGCTCGCGGATGGCCGCCCGTACGGCGCAGGGCTCGGCCGTCAACGCGCAGGCGCTCGGCTTCAAGCGCTACCTCGAGACGGCCGAGGCGGGTCAGATCCGCTTCGAGGAGGCCCAGTCGATCTTCAGCCGCTACCTTCCCTACGCGATCGTCTTCGGGGTCGCCGACCGCTGGGCCGGCACCTTCGCGCAGGTGGCCGAGGCGGCTCAGGCGGCGGGCCAGCCCCTGATCATGCCGACCTGGTACCTCTACGGTGGCAGCGGCTTCCCCGACTTCGGCAGCATCGCCGACGGAGCCGGCAGCTTCGCCACGACCGCCGACGGCACCTTCGCCGCGTCGGCGACCACCGGTGGCTCGGGAGGCTCGGGCTTCGGCGGTGGGGGCGGCTTCTCCGGCGGCGGTGGCGGCGGCAGCAGCTCCGGCTCCTGGTAACCCCCACCCCCACCCACATACGCGTTCCAGACCAGGGAAACCCGTCGTCTCGGGCCTTCGCGGATCTCCAAACAGCGGGTTTCCCTGGTCTGGAACGCGGGGGTGGGGGGTGGGGCGCGACAGGGACCCTGCGGTTCTTGACAGAATGGGGCCGTGACGGACCCCACCTTCAGTGATGCGCCCGTCCTGCCCGACGGCTGGTCGAGCCGGTCTCCGGCCGCCGACGACCTCGACCGGCTGGTCGAGCTCGGCACCGCCCGTCGCCGGGCCGCGCGGGGCTCCGGGAGCGCCGATGCCGAGGCGGTCACCGCCGAGGTCGTCGGCCGTGGGTCGTGGACCCGCCGTCAGCTGCTGGCCTGCGACGAGTCAGGGCGGGTGCGTGCGTGGGCCACCGTGCACGACCGGGCTGCCGGACGCACCGTGGTCGAGCTCACCGTCGACCCCGACCTCGCCGACGCGGTCGCCGACGCAGTCGCCGACGGCCTCGTCCCCTGGCTCGAGACCACCGCCCTCGCGTATGCCGCCGAGCGCGGGCTGCCGGGCACGCAGCTGGACGCGCTGCTCGACGAGGGCGACACCCGGCAGCAGCGCTGGCTGGGCGAGGCGTCGTACGAGTGCACGCGCCGGTGGCTCAACATGAGCCGGCCGCTCGGGGCCGACGAGCACCTGCCCGGCCCCCGCGAGGGGGTCGTCGTGCGTCGTGTCGGGGTGCATGACCTCGGCGACGGCACCACGATGCCGGTCGCCGAGGACCTGCAGGCGGTTCACCGGGTGCTCGAGGAGTCGTTCGAGGACCACTTCAACAGCTATCGCGAGTCGTTCGCCGAGTTCGCCGCCCGGTTGCGCGAGGACCCCGGCCACCGCTGGGACCACTGGTGGCTGGCCCTCGTCGAGGTCGACGGTGCCCAGGTGCCGGGCGGGGCGCTGGTGTCGTCGGTGCTGCCGGCCGACGCCGACGGGGTCGAGGGCAGCTACATCGACTACATCGGCGTGCACCGCCGGGCGCGGGGGATGGGCGTGGCCAAGGCGCTGCTGCACCAGGTGATGACCGACGCCGTCGAGCGGGGCCGCAACCGGGTCGGGCTCGAGGTCGACGCCGACTCACCCACCGGGGCCGACGGGCTCTACGTCGCGATGGGGTGGCAGACGCGATACGTCACGCAGTCGTGGCAGCGGGACGCCTGCAGCGTCGGTGCCTCGATGTGATGTGGGGCACCTCCTCCCATCCGATAGGCGGGTAGTGTCGAAGCACTGGCAGGGACAGTTCGAGATGCCGAGATCCTGACGGCGTTCCCACTCAGGCGGACTGCCCGCACTTCAAGGAGGAAGCACATGCGCACGACCACCAAGACCACCAAGATCGCCGGGATCGCCCTCGGGGCAGCGGCGATGGTCGCCCTCGGAGCCGGACCGGCCCTCGCCGACGGCAACGTCTCGGCCAACCTGCGTCCTGTGGCGGGTAACGGCGTCGCCGGTAGCGGCACCGCCATGGTCACCGTCACCGGCACCACCATCAGCGTCACCATGGCCGCCACCGGGCTGCTGGCCGACTCACCGCACGCCGCCCACATCCACTTCGGTGCGGCCGCCATGCACGAGTGCCCCACCCTGACGCAGGACGCCAACAAGGACGGCCACATCAACGTCAGCGAGGGTGCCCCCTCCTACGGGGCGATCGTCGTGTCCCTGACCAAGACCGGTGACACGTCTCCGAAGAGCGCGCTGGCCGTCGACCGCTTCGACACCGCCCCCGGTGGGAAGATCGCCTACCAGCGCGGCAGCATCACGGTCTCCTCCGACGTCGCCTCGGCCATCAGCGCGGGCAAGTCCGTGGTCGTCATCCACGGGGTGGACTACAACAAGGACGGCAAGTACTCCGGCGCCACGAAGAGCGACATCAACCCGGCGCTGCCGACCGAGGCGACCGACCCGGCCCTGTGCGGCGTGCTCACCTCCGCCCCTGCGGGTGGCATGGCCACTGGTGAGGGCGGTGCGGCCGCCAGCAGCAACGGAGCCCTCATCGCGCTCGGCGGTGCAGCCCTGATCGGTGCGGCCGGGACCGGCGTCGTCGCGGCTCGTCGGCGTCGCGTCCAGGCCTGATCGACGCGATGCCCGACGTGAGTCGGCGCGGGGGGCGCCGTGGCAGCATCGTTGCCGCGGCGGCCTCCGCCGCTCTCCTCCTCGTGGGCGTCGTCGCCCTGGTCGTCGGCGTGACGGGCCATCCCGGCCCGCCGGCGCCGGCGCCGGCGGCAGCCACTGCCGCGCCTTTCCCGCCAGCCGCCATCCCTCGGCCGACCACCACCTCTGGTGCCGACACCCCCTCGTCCCCCCCTGATCCCGCGCCGGCGTCGCACATCGGGCCCTTCCTCGGGGCCTCGCAGCCGACCCGGATCGAGATCTCGTCCATTGGCCTGCGCTCATCCTCGTTCGTGCCCCTGCGGCTCGCCACCGACTCCACGATCACTGTGCCGGGCACCGCCGACGAGGTGGGCCTCTACGAGAACGGGCCCACCCCAGGTCAGCTGGGACCGGCAGTCCTGGCCGCCCACGTCGACAGCAAGCAGGGTCCCGGGGTGTTCTACCGTCTGGGGTCCGTCAAGGCGGGCGACGCCGTCACCGTCTCGCGGGCCGATGGCCGCACCTTGACCTACACGGTCGACAAGGTGGCGACCTACCCGAAGGACGCGTTCCCGACCGACGCGGTCTACCACGGCACCTTCACTCAGTCGGAGATCCGGCTCGTGACCTGTGGGGGCCCCTTCGACAAGGTCAAGCACTATCTCGACAACGTGGTCGTCTTCGGCCACCTCACCCGCATCGCCTGAGCGAGCCCGACCAAGGAGAACGCATGACGACCTCCCGCCCCATCTTCTCTGCCACCCGGGCGGCCGGCGTCGGACTCGCCATCGTCATCGGGGTCCTGTCGAGCTCTGCGTGTGGCGGGCCGAGCACCACCGGTGCTCCCGCTGCGTCGACCTCGGCCCCCGGGGGGACATCGACCTCGGCCGTCAGCGCCCCCACCACCACCGATCCCTCGACGTCGACGTCCTCGTCACCCCCCGCTGGAGCCCCGGCTGGCGCCACCCTGACCATCAAGGACTTCATGTACGGTGTGCCGGTTTCGGTGGCCCCCGGCGCGACGGTGACGGTGTCCAACGCGGACCCCGAGGCTCACACGGTCACGTCGAAGGACGGTGGCTTCGACCTCAAGGTCGCTGGGCACGGAGGCACGGCCACGTTCACGGCGCCTCCTGCCGGCCGATACCAGCTGAGCTGTGACTTCCACGCCGACATGACCGGCGTGCTCGTCGTCTCCTGACCGGCACTCAGCCGACGGTGTCGAGCACGGTGCCCGCCAGCGCCTCGCCGTGGGTGTAGAGGTTGTTGTGCGACCCGTCGAGCACGGCGGTCGAGACCTGGGGAGAGCGGGTGGCCCGGGCCGCGAGGGTCTCCAGCCACGACGCGGGGGCGTAGCTGTCGGCGCGGCCGGCTGTCAGCAGCACCGGCAGCTCGAGGCCGGTGATGCGCACCTCCGGGCGGTCACGCATACCGGAGCGGATGATGCGTGCCACCCCGATGTTGCCGCGCACGAGGTCGGGGACCACGACGACCTCCTGGGGGGAGTCGCGTCGGTAGGCCGTGCTCGTGGCGACCGCCAGCCCGAGCAGGCGGCGATGCGACGGGTGGAAGGTGGGACCGCACAGCACCAGGGCGCTGTCGGGTCGAGTGCCCTGCACCCGCAGGACGGTGGCGAGCGCGGCCTGGGCGCCGGTCGAGTGTCCCAGCACGATGACCCGGCGAGCCGGGTCGAAGCCGTCGACCCAGTCGGCGGCGGTCTCACCCATGGCGAGCACGTCGGGTGCGCAGACCAGACCCGCGGTCGAGCCGAAGCCGGGCAGGTCGAGCACGACACAGGCCACACCGCGGCGGGCGAGGTCATCGGCGAGGGGCCTGACGTAAGAGGGCAGACCGAGCCCGGGCAGCACCGCGACGACCGTTCGGGCGGCCGTGGGGCCGAACCACCGGGTGCGCACCGTCGTCATCACCCCATTTTGCCCGACGACGCGACGTCCGTCCGGACCGGGGCGGTAGGGGTCAGGCGTCGGCGGGCACCGTCGGCAGGTGGGTCAACGCCTCGGCGAAGCGCTCGTCACTGGTGACCTCGTCGACCATCCGTCCGTGCAGGAAGGCGTCGTAGGAGGGCAGGTCGAGGTGGCCGTGGCCGCACAGGGCCGTGAGGATCACCTTCTCCTCACCGGTCTCCTTGCACGCCAACGCCTCCCGGATGCAGGCGGCGATCGCGTGGGTCGGCTCGGGGGCCGGCACGATGCCCTCGGCGCGCGCGAACTGCACGGCCCCGGTGAAGCACTCGGTCTGCGGGATGGCGAGGGCCTCGATCATCCCGAGCTCGTAGATGTGGCTGAGCAGGGGCGACATGCCGTGGTAGCGCAGACCGCCGGCGTGGATGGGGTCGGGGATGAAGCCGTGCCCCAGGGTGTGCATCTTCATCAACGGTGTCATCCCCGCCGTGTCGCCGTAGTCGTAGGCGTAGACGCCACGGGTCAGCGACGGGCACGAGGCGGGCTCGACCGCCCGGATGGTCGGCGACATGCGGCCGGCCATCTTCTCGCGCAGGAAGGGAAAGGTCAGCCCGCCGAAGTTGGAGCCACCGCCCGTGCACCCGACGATGACGTCGGGCGTCTCGCCGATCTTGGCGAACTGCAGCAGGGCCTCCTCGCCGATGATCGTCTGGTGCATCAGCACGTGGTTGAGCACGCTCCCGAGGGCGTAGCGCACGTCGGCGTTCTGCGCGGCCACCTCGACCGCCTCGCTGATCGCGATGCCGAGCGACCCCGGGTGCTCCGGCCGCTCCGCGAGGATGTCGCGACCGGCCTGGGTCAGCTCGGACGGGGAGCGGTGCACCGTGCCGCCGAAGGTCTCGATCATCATGCGGCGGTAGGGCTTCTGGTCATAGCTCGCCCCGACCTGCCACACCTCGCACTCGAGCCCGAACTGCGCGCACGCGAAGGCGAGGGCGGTACCCCATTGGCCGGCTCCGGTCTCGGTCGTCAGCTTTCGCACGCCGGCCTTGGCGTTGTAGTACGCCTGTGGCACAGCGGTGTTCGGCTTGTGCGACCCGGCGGGCGAGACGCCTTCATACTTGTAGTAGATGCGGGCGGGGGTGCCCAGCGCCTTCTCCAGAGCGTGCGCGCGGAAGAGGGGGGACGGGCGCCACAGGCGATAGACCTCTTGCACCTCCTCGGGGATGTCGACGTAACGCTCGGTCGACACCTCCTGCAGGATCAGGTCCATCGGGAAGAGCGGCGCGAGATCGTCGGGCCCGACCGGCTGGAAGGTGCCGGGGTGCAGCTGCGGCGGGGGAGGCGACGGCAGGTCGGGCACGATGTTGTACCACCGCGTCGGCATCTCCGACTCGTCGAGCAGGACCTTGTGCGTCGTCGGCGTCGGCATGAAGCGACACGCTATCCCCCTATCGCGGTCCGAACCAGGGAACCCCTGGTTTCTGCGACCGTCGTGACCCTCGACACCACGGGTTTGCCTGGTGTGTGACGCACCAAGGGGGGAGTCAGGCGGGTCGGCTGCGGCGCAGGGCGGCCAGGGCCACCAGCGCGAGGGCGGCGACACTCACCGAGAAGGCGACCCCCGTGGGCGCGAGGCCCCAGCGCTGCGTGGCCAGCCCGTCGCCGACGACCGGCGCCGAGATGGCGATGTAGGCGACGACGAAGAAGGCGGAGGTGGTGCCTGCTCGGGCCCCGGGATCGACCTTCGCCAGCACCGACGCCAGTCCCTTGCTGAACGACAGTCCCTGGCCGGCGCCGCCCACGACGGCGGCGGCGAGCATCAGCGGCAGCGAGTCGCGGGCGATCGCCAGCGCCAGCAGCGTGGTGCCTCCGGCGAGCAGCGTGCACCCGAGGTCGACCGCGAGCGCGAGCGGCACCCGCGTGAGCAGCACCTGGGCGATCACCGAGCTCAGCAGGAGCACGACGACGATGGACACCCCGAGCACGGGCCCGGCCCCGGGGTCGGCCGTCGCGACCAGACGGGGCGACACCGCGGTCATCAGGCCCAGCACGGCGAAGCCCGCGAACCCGACGAGGGCGGCGCCGACGAAGGTCGAGCGGGCGGGGGGCGGCACCTCGGGGCGGGAGACCTCGAGCCGGGCCCCCGGCCGCACGTCGACGGTCTCGGGCACCCGCACGAGGAAGACCGCAACCACGAGGGCCAGCACGAGGTGCACGAGGAAGCTGAGGTGGACGGGCCACGGCCCGACGGTGATGAGCAGGGCGGCCAGGAGGGGCCCGAGCCCGAGACCGCCGATGTTGGCGGCGGTGGCCACCAGCGGTGACCGTCGGCGCCACGACGCCGGTGCCGACTCGATGACGGCGGCCGTCGCTGTGCCGACGTAGACCCCCGCCGAGACGCCGGAGACCAGCCGTCCGACCAGCAGCACCCACGTATCCCCGGCGGCGAGGAAGATGACGTCGCTCGCCGCCGACAGCGCGAGCCCAGCCAGGAGCAGCGGTCGCCGCCCGACGGCGTCGGACCACCGCCCGGTCACGAGCAGGGCAGCGAGCACCCCGACGGCATACGTCGCGAAGATGACGGTGACCATGGTGAGCGAGAAGCCGAAGCGCGCCTGGTACTCGCCGTACATCGGCGTCGGGAGGGTCGTCGCGATCATGGTGATGAGGAAGGCAGCGACGACGGTCGCGAACGCAGGCGTGGGGGCGAGGGGGCGCACCGCACCACCTCAGCACGACGAGCGGAGGTCTGACGAGCCGGGGTGACCCGGCGCGGCATACTCGATGCCCGTGACCGCCGCCTCGCAGGTGCCCGACCGCCCCCCGGCCCCGGCCGACCACGGGCCGACGACGGCCGTACCCGACGTGGTCGCCGTGCAGCGCCACTCGGTGCGCACCCTCGTGGTGTCGCAGGCCCTCGGTGGCGTCGGTCTCAGCTCGGGCATCGCGGTCTCGGCGCTCGTCGCGCGCGACGTGTCGGGCAGCGAGACCCTCGCCGGTCTCGCGCAGACCGGGCAGGTGCTCGGGGCGGCCGTCATCGCGGCCGTGCTCGCCGGCGTCATGGCCCGGCACGGACGCCGCCCCGGGCTGGTGCTCGGCTACGCGCTGGGCGCGCTGGGCGCGGTGCTCTGCATCGCGGCCGCGGTGCTGCGCACGTTCCCCCTCCTGCTGGTGGGGTGCGTGCTGCTCGGCGCCACCACCGCGGCCAACCAGCAGTCCCGGTATGCCGCGACCGACCTCGCGCAGCCGGCCCACCGCGGGCGCGACCTCAGCACGGTCGTGTGGGCCACGACGATCGGCTCGGTGCTCGGCCCCAACCTCACCGGCCCGGGGGCGGTGGTCGCCGGCTGGCTGCACGTGCCGTCGAAGGCCGGACCCTACGTCTTCACCGCCGTCGCCCTCGTGCTGACTGCGGTCTTCGTCCTGGTGCGGCTGCGGCCCGACCCCCTGCTGACCGCGCGGGCGGCGGCGCTGCCGGTGACTGCCCCGGCGACCGGCGGCGCGGTGGCGGCCCTTCGGGCGGACAGTGCCTGGACGGTGCTGCGCACGGTGCCGCGGGTGCGCGCTGCCACACTGGGCATGGCCTTGACCCACGCGGTCATGGTGTCGGTGATGGTGATGACGCCCATCCACATGGACCACGGACACGCCAGCCTCGAGGTCATCGGGCTGGTCATCAGCATCCACGTGCTCGGGATGTATGCCCTCTCACCCGTGGTCGGGCGTGCGGTCGACCGCCTCGGGAGCGCGCCCGTGCTGGGCGCGGGCGCGATCGTGCTGCTGCTCGCCCTCGGGCTGGCCGGCGGGTCTGCCCCCGGGGGCAGCTGGACCCTGGCGCTGGGGCTCTTCCTGCTCGGTGTCGGCTGGTCGCTGGGCACCGTGGCGTCGTCGACCCTGCTCACCGCGTCGGCGCCGGTGCAGCAGCGACCCCAGGTGCAGGGCCTCGCTGACATGCTCACCGGCTTCACCGCCGCGGCCGGGGGAGCCGTGGCCGGGGTGGTCGTCGGCACCCTCGGCTACGGCTGGCTCAACGCAGGCGCCTCGGTGCTCGCGATGGGGGCGCTGGCGACAGCAGCCGTCGCGGCGCGCCACACCCGCGGTCCGGTGCGCTCCTCGCGCTGAGCAAGGCGCGACGGCCCTCGGTCAGAGGCGCACGAGCATCTTGCCGGTGTTGCCACCGGACAGCAGCGCCTGGAAGCCGTGCACGGCCTCCTCGATGCCCTCGACGACCGTCTCGCGCCACTGCACCTTGCCCTCCCTCACCCACGCGCCGACCTCGGCCTCGAACTGGTCGCGCAGGTCGAGGTGGTCGCTCTGGATGAAGCCCGTGATGGTCAGCCGCTTGCCGATGACGAGGGCGAGGTTGCGCGGCCCGGGCACCGCCTGCGTGTCGTTGTAGCGCTGGATCATGCCGCAGATCGCCGCACGCCCGTGCTGCTTGAAGGACCACAGGGCAGCCTCGAGGTGGTCGCCACCGACGTTGTCGAAGTAGACGTCGATGCCGTCGGGTGCGGCCTCGCGCAGGCCCTTGGCGATCGGCACCGACTTGTAGTCGATGGCCCGGTCGAAGCCGAGGTCGTCGAGCAGCCACTGCGACTTCTCGGGGCCGCCGGCGCTGCCGATGACGAGCGAGGCGCCCTTGAGCCGGGCGATCTGCCCGACGAGCGAGCCAACGGATCCCGCTGCAGCAGAGACGAAGACGACGTCGCCCTCGGTGAAGGCGGCCACCCGGAGCAGCCCCGCGTAGGCCGTCAGGCCGGTCATGCCGAGCACGCCCAGCCAGGCCCCGGCGGGGGCCACGTCGGTGTCGACCACGCGCAGCGCCTTCCCGGGCAGGACCGCGTGGGTGCGCCATCCCTGCCCGTGCAGCACGGTGTCGCCGGCCTGGACGGTGCGCCCGGTGGAGTCGACGACGTCACCGTCGAGCTGCCGCACGACGCCGACGGCGCCACCGTCCATGGGTGCGTCGAGCCGGAAGGGCGGCACGTAGGACTCGCCGTCGTTCATCCGCCCCCGCATGTAGGGGTCGACCGACAGGAAGGTGTTCTCGATCAGCACCTGCCCGTCCTCCAGGTCGGGAAGGGTGGCCTCGACGAGCGCGAAGTCGTCGTCGACGGGTGCGCCCTCGGGGCGCCGGGTGAGGTGCCACTCGCGGTAGGTCATCGGGGTCTCCTGGGGGTAGCCAGCTGCCTGGTGACGGCTGCGGGGGTGGCGCGGCCGCCCCCGCGCCCGCGCGTCGACGAGCACATCACACGCCGGTGCGGCGCGCACCCTCGGGGCTGCCGAAGCGCATGACGAAACCGGTGAGGGCCAGCTCGAGCAGCGGCCGGCGGCCGCGCAGGCCAGCCAGCGGCCCGTGGTCGGGCAGGGTCCACGTGCCGCGCTCGACCCCCACCCGCGTCCACCCGCTCACGGGGCTGCGCCTCGCCCGGCCGGCCAGCGACTGGAGCACGGAGAAGCGGAAGGGCACGCGCACCGGCAGCCGGCGCCCAGGTCTCAGCTCGACCGCCCCCAGCGACGCGTCGTCGTCCTGGGCTCGGAAGGTCGTGCCCCCACCGTCGACGGTCGGCTGCACCTCGAAGCGGGCCAGCTCCTTGGGGATGCCCCACAGGGCGCGGCCACCGTCCCTCGACACCGGGCTGTCGACCCAGATGGAGGTTACGCTCGGCACGAGGCGCCCGCCCTGGCGCACCAGCACGGTGACCATCAGCTCGTGGTAGGTGAGCACGCCACCCGGCTCGTAGACGACCCAGGCCGTGCCGACGACCCCGCGCCCGGCGATCACGAGCGGCCGCACCCCCGGCACCGCGAGGGTCGGCAGCCGGTCGGCCGGCACGAGCTAGGCGCCCAGGTGCAGCTGGCCGACCAGCCGCCACGGCTCGGGCGGGTAGCCGGTCAGCCAGGGGAGGTGGCCACTCGCGGTCGAGGAGGACATGGGACGCAAGGGTGGTGGCTCTCCGGCGCGGACGTCAAGGCACCGAAGGGCCTCACCACCCGTAGGTGCCCGGCCCGCCCTTGAACGGCCCCACGACGCGGGAGGTGATCCACCCACCGTAGAACCCCCCCTCCTGCGGCAGCACCACCTCGCCGTCGAGGGTGATGCGCTCCATCGCCGCCGGCATGAGGGCGACGTGGTCGACGATCGTCGCGAAGCCGCGGGTGGGCTCGGGGTAGGTCCACGCCGCCCGCGGCGCGACGACCGTCGTGCCGTCGGCGCCCTGAGCGACGACGTCGAGGTAGGCCGCCTCGCCCTTCCACTCGCACCACGACGAGCCTGGCGCCGGGCGCAGGGCCCCGTCGACGAACGACGACACCGGCAGGTAGTAGGTCGGCGGGTGGCTGGTCTCGAGCACGCGCAGCGACGAGGTGGTGCGGGCCACGACGACCCCGCCGAGGACGACCTCGATGGACACCGCGCTGGCCTCGAGCCGAGGCGGTCGCGGGTAGTCCCACACCGACTCCTGCCCGGGGCCGGGCTTCACCCGCTGGCGGGCGCCGGGGTGGGTGCTCACAGCGCGTCCGTCGCCTTCTGCAGTCCGGCCTCGGCCTCGTCGCCGAGGTGGTCGAACGCGCCGCGCAGGAAGGGCTCGGCGAGCTTGGCGATGCCCTTGAAGGTGAAGTCGGCGGCATACGTTACCGTCGTGCCTCCGGAGGCGGTGGCAGCGAAGGTCATCGAGTCGACCGCGGTGACCGTCTTGTTGACCCCCTCGAGGGTGAGCTGGGCGTTCTCGACGCGCTCGACGACGGTGTAGACCAGCTCGGTCTCGCGACCGCGGAAGGTCGAGACGTTGTGGTAGGTCGTGCCGACGCCGCCGTCGCCCCGGATCTTCTCGGTGCGCACGGTGCCCGGGTCCCACTGCGTCGTGTGCGTGAAGTCGCTGAGGTAGGCGTAGACGACCTCGAGGGGCCGGTCGGTGGTGACGGTGCGTTCGACGCGCATGGGGTGCTCCTGGCGGTTGAGGGGATCAGAGGTGGTCAGCGGTGGTCGGGATCAGACTTGGTCGGGATGAGAGTTGGTCGGGCGGGCGTTGTCTGCGAGGATCGTGCTTCTTGACAACTGCAGAGTGTGACGTGGTCATCCCCCTCGGGGGTGATCGGTTTCGACGGTGGTCGTCTGTCCAGGAGAAGCGGGCCGAGGATGCACGGTTATCTCGTTAACGACCCGTGCAAACCAATAGGTGCCGATTCCAAGCGCACCGACTTCGCCCTCGCCGCCTGAGCGAGCTCCGAAGTCCGTCGGCCTGAGCTCGTTCCCGACTCAGTAACCGGCGTCAGCTAGGGGACTTACCGTGTCGTCATGCCGAGGGGCGACGCGGGACACTCACTCGGCTGAGCCTGTCAGGGGACGTGTGCGTGCGAGCCCTGGGGCCAAGAAAATCCATAGCGCACTGCGCCCGGAGAAGTCCTGGATTCGCGTCATCGGACGCGGGTTCGATTCCCGCCACCTCCACCACCCGTGGAGTGCCACGTCACACCTGCAGGGTCGAGAGACCGACGACGACGGGCCGCACCCCTGCAGGGGTGCGGCCCGTCATCACATGTCGGTCGTCTGCGGTGGCGCCGCTCACGCGGTCGGCGCACCCGCCGTCTGCGCGGTCGCCTCCTGCTTGGCGGTGGCGACCTGCTCGCGCACCTGCGCCATGTCGAGGCCGCGCACCTGCTCGATCAGGGTGGCCAGGGTCTCGGGCGGGAGCGCACCCGCCTGTCGGAAGACGAGGATGCCCTCGCGGAAGGCCATCAGGGTCGGGATCGACGAGATGTCGAGCGCGGCGGCGAGCGCCTGCTCGGCCTCGGTGTCGACCTTGCCGAAGACGATGTCGGCGTTGGCCTCGGACGCCTTGTCGTAGACGGGTCCGAAGCGCAGGCACGGGCCGCACCACGACGCCCACAGGTCGACCATGACGATGTCGTGGTCGAGCACGGTCTGCTCGAAGGTCGAGGCGGTCAGGTCGGTGGTGGACATGTCTGGGTGAACGGGGCGCCCACGGCGATCATTCCCCCGGCTCGAGCGCGAACGACACCACGACGCTCGCCGTCACGGCATGCTCGCCGGCCTCGACCGGCATCGCCGACTCGGCCCGCATCGACATCACGCGGCCTGCGCCGATGGGCGAGGACGGGCGCCCTCCGCCCTCGCTGATGGTCAGCACGTCGCCCAGGCGGGCACCGGCGAGCATCGCGTACTGGCGGGCCCTGGCGCGGGCATCACCGAACGCCGCGTCGCGGGCCGCGACCTCGAGCTCACCGGTGTCGGCCACGTCGAGCGTGATCGCGTCGACCGACAGGGCGTTGCCGGCCAGGGTGGCCACCCGGTCCACCAGGTCACCCACCCCGGCGGGGTCGCGCACCAGCACGGCGAGCTGGTGGGAGGCCTGGTAGCCGACGACGTGCTGTCCGTCGCGGTCGTAGCGAGGGTGGACGCCGGCGCCGGACGAGGCGATGTCGGACGCCGCCACGCCCTGGTCCCTCGCCGCCGCCCCGATCGCCGTCACGAGGGCGCCGGTGCTGCGCAGGGCCGCTGCGACGTCGGGGGCGTCGGTGGTGAGCCGCAGCTGCAGGCGGACGACATCGGGGGTGGCGCTCGCCCGTCCGGTGCCCACGACCTCGACCCGGCGGCGGGGTCCGCGGCGTCGCTCGTCGGGCGCGGTCGGGTCCGAGGTCTCCATACGGAACACCGTAGGCCGTCGTCCGGGCGGCGGGGACGAGGGCGGGCGTCGCGGCGAGGTCACCTGCACGATGACTGCCGTCGGCGGGCGGGTCGGGTGGTCGCTGTCTGCCCACTGCGGTGGCGTCTGACGTTCACATGAGGTTTTCGTCAGAAGGTGCCGCCGGTTCACCTGAGGCGAACTACTGTGGGCTGGTGTCGGCAGACCGGCACCCACCGGGGAGGGACGACCAGTCGTGGCTTGGTTCGGCATCGTGCGTGACGACGAGGCGATCGCGTCGTGGCAGCGCGCCGATGCGCTCCGCCGCTCCACCCCCGTCCCTCAGCGGCGCGTGGCCGCGCGGCTCGGTCGATGGGTCGGCTTCCCTCTGCTCGCCACCACCGCGACCGTGCTCGCCGTCGTCCCCGGCACGATCGTGCCGCCCGCCGTCGCCGCGCCCGCGCAGGCGCTCGCCGTGAACAAGATCGCGCAGGCCCACGCCGCGTCGGGCGGCCTCCTGCTGCGCGCGGACGGGCACGACCCAGAGGTCCGTCGCTCGTGGACCGGGCAGGACGACCGCGTGGATGCGCCCGCCGCGACGGTCGATGCCGCCAGGGCCGCCTCGGCGGTCGCCGTGCTGCGCATCTCGGGTCCGGTCGGCCCGGCCGGTGCCGTGGGGGCCTCGGGCATACCCGTCACGCTGCTGGCGGCCTACCGGGCTGCCGAGAAGAGCCTCGCGGCGAGCGACCCCGCCTGTCACCTTCCGTGGTGGTTGCTCGCCGGCATCGGTCGGATCGAGTCGGGCCACGCCTCTGGTGGGCGTGTCACGGCCGACGGCACGACCCGGGGCCGCATCCTCGGGCCGCGGCTCGACGGCTCGCTGGCCGGCACCGCCGTCATCGCCGACAGCGACCACGGCGCCCTCGACGGCGACCCGGCCTACGACCGGGCCGTCGGCCCCATGCAGTTCCTGCCGAGCACCTGGCGCAGCTGGGGTCGCGACAGCAACGGCGACGGGGTCAAGGACCCGAGCAACGTCTACGACGCCAGTCTGGCCGCCGGGGCCTACCTGTGCGCCGGTGGTCGTGACCTCTCGACCGACGCCGGCATCGCCTCGGCGGTGCTGTCCTACAACTACTCGCGGTCCTACCTCGACTCGGTGGTCAGCTGGGGCGTGGCCTACCGAGACGGCGTGACGCCCACCCAGGACAGCGGTCGCAGCATCGCGCCAGCGGCGACCCCCCGGCCCACGACCAGCACGACCACTACGCCGATGACGAGCAGCACGCCGAGCACGACCAGTACCCCGAGCACGACCAGTACCCCGAGCACGACTGAGCGCCCGACCTCGTCATCGAGCCCGACCACCGCGCCTCCGACCGCGACCACGTCGTCGACGACGACAACGGGCACGCCGACCACCACGTCGACGACCCCCACGACGTGCCCCCCGGGCACCTCGACGACCGCCACGACCTCGAGCACGCCCACGACGACGACGGCACCGGCGACGTCCACAACGACGTCGCCGACCACCTCGCCGACCGGTCCCTCCTGTTCGAGCACGACGAGCAGCACCAGCAGCACGAGCAGCACGACCTC
This sequence comes from Dermatophilaceae bacterium Soc4.6, assembly GCA_039889245.1. Lineage (NCBI taxonomy): Bacteria > Bacillati > Actinomycetota > Actinomycetes > Micrococcales > Dermatophilaceae > Dermatophilaceae bacterium Soc4.6. The sequence goes on from JAZGVH010000002.1 coordinate 3,578,878, forward strand.
GATCACGACGGGCACGGGCTCGAGCAGCCCGACCAGCAGTGTGGCTCCCTGACCGTCGCTCAGACGGGGGTCAGCCCCGCATCGACCCGGGGCGTGGGGCCTTGCGTGGGAGACTGGGGGGTGTGACCGGATCACCCTCCGCTTCCCGAGAGCCCGAGGCGGTGTCGGGGAGACCCCTCCGCAGCCGCTCCTGGGCGGTGGCCTCAGTCGTCGTGGCCGCGGGGCACCTCGCGGCGCTCTACTGGCCGCGGATCACCGTCGAGGGGCCGGTGGCGTGGACCGACAAGCTGGTGCACCCACTGCTCTTCCTGGTGCCCATGCTCGTCTGGTCGCGCTGGTGGGGTCGGTGGCAGCCGGTCGCGGCGGTGCTCGCCGCGCACGCGGTGGTCAGCGAGGTGGTCCAGCACGGCCTGCTGCCCCATCGCTCCGGTGACCCGTGGGACTCGGTGGCCGACCTGCTGGGGGTGGGGGTCGGCATCCTGGCCGCCGTCGTGCTGCGCCGAGCGGGCCGGAGCGCCGCCTCCCGCCCACAGGGCGCGGTCACGTCGAGCACCAACCGCTGGTAGGGTGGGAGAAACCCGACTCCGAGGCGCAAGGCCGCGCCCGATGTCATGCTCTTCGCCTCCCGGCGCGATCTCGTCGCCCGGGCTGACGCAATCGCGTGGCAACAGCACCATCTCCCGACGCGGAGCGGGTCCGTCGCCGGCCAGCAACCCTGCTGGAAGCCGGCCCACCGGGCGCCCAGCGCGCCTGAGGCTCGTCTTTCCCGGTCACCTTCGCCAGGTGGCTCGAGACGTGTCTACTCGAGTCACTGAAGTGAGTTGAACGACCGTGAGCAACTACCCGACCTCTGGCGCGCCCAAGAAGGCCCGTTGGTCCACCGACAAGAAGGCTGCCGTCGCGGGCGCCAGGAAGCCCCATCGCGGGCAGGGGGCGCCCAGCGCCTCGAGCCCGTCCGACCGGTTCTCCCGCCCCGAGCGTGGCGCCCGCCCCGACCGGCCCGAGCGTGGCGCCCGCCCCGACCGTGGCGCCAGTGTCGCTGGTGCCCCCCGCCGCGAGTGGGCCCCCCGCAGCGACCGTCCCGACCGGGGCACCGACGGCCCGCGTCGTGAGTGGGCTCCCCGCAACGACCGTCCCGACCGCACCGACCGTCCCGCTGCGCGCGGGACCGACGGCCCGCGTCGTGAGTGGGCCCCGCGCAGCGACCGGCCCCAGCGCAGCGACCGGCCGGCGCGCTCGTTCGACGGGCCCCGTCGGGAGTGGACCCCCCGCCCCGACCGCGGTGAGCGCCCCGACCGCACGGGGCGTCCCGAGGCCCGCCTGACCGACGGCCCCCGTCGCGAGTGGACCCCCCGCCCCGACCGGGCCGAGCGTGCCGACCGGACGGACCGCAGCCCCCGCGGCGACCGCCCCCAGCGCACGGACCGCCCCGCCCGCTCCTTCGACGGTCCGCGCCGTGAGTGGGCGCCGCGGGACAGCCGCGTCGCCCGTGAGCCCGCGGGTGGCCGCTTCGAGCGCACCGACGGAGGTCAGGGCGCCGAGGCCGAGCGCATCGAGGCCGACACCTGGACCAAGTCGACCCGCACCAGCGTCAGCGACGGCCCCGTCGACGTCGCGGCCGACAACGGCTTCTCGGCCCTCGGTCTGCCCGAGCGCCTCGTCGAGCGGCTGGCCCGTGACGGCATCACCACCCCCTTCCCGATCCAGGTCGCGACGATCCCCGACGCCCTCGCCGGCCGCGACGTGCTCGGTCGCGGCCAGACCGGCTCCGGCAAGACGCTGGCCTTCGGTCTGCCGACCCTGACCCGGCTGGCGCAGGACGGCCCGCGCTCGGCGCCGCGCCGACCCCGCGCCCTGATCCTCGTGCCCACCCGCGAGCTGGCCATGCAGGTCTCCGACGCGCTCGAGCCCTTGGTGCACGTCGTCGGCCTGACCCACAAGCTGGTCGCCGGCGGTCTCAGCTACACCACCCAGATCAACGCGCTCAACCGCGGCGTCGACCTGCTCATCGCCACGCCGGGTCGGCTCAACGACCTGATCGAGCGCGGCGCCGTGGAGCTGCGCGACCTGCAGACGGTCATCCTCGACGAGGCCGACCACATGGCCGAGATGGGCTTCCTGCCCGAGATCTCGAGCATCCTCGACGCCCTGCCGGCCGGTGGGCAGCGACTGCTGTTCTCGGCCACGCTCGACCGCGGGATCGACACCCTCGTGGAGAACTACCTCACCGACCCGGTGACGCACTCGACCGACGACGCGAAGGCGTCCGTCACCACGATGGAGCACCACGTGCTGCTGATCGACCCGCAGCACAAGAAGGTCATCACCGCCGAGGTCGCCAACCGCGAGGGGCGCACGGTCATCTTCGTGCGCACGAAGCTCGGCGCCGACCGCGTTGCCGAGCAGCTGCGCGAGCAGGGGGTCATGGCCGCGGCTCTGCACGGTGGGCTCAACCAGGGTGCTCGCAACCGCGTCCTCGGTGCTTTCCGTGACGGCTCGCTGCCGGTGCTCGTCGCCACCGACGTCGCCGCGCGCGGCATCCACGTCGACGACATCTCGGTCGTCCTGCAGGTCGACCCGCCGGCCGACCACAAGGACTACCTGCACCGCTCGGGCCGCACCGCCCGCGCCGGTGAGAAGGGCAAGGTCGTGACCCTCGCCCTGCCGCACCAGCGCAAGGGTATGGAGCGCCAGCTGCGCGACGCCGGCGTCGACGCGGTGCCGACCCGGGCCGTGCCCGGCGACGCCACGCTGGCCGCCACCGGCGCGACGACCCCGAGCGGCATCCCGGTCTCGCCGGACGCGTTCCGCCGCCTGCTCGATGGTCCGCCGAAGCGTCGCACCGGCGGTGCCCGCCCGGCCGGTCGGGGCTACCGTCCCCAGCACGGCGCCGGCTCGTCGCGTCCCGAGCGCGGCGACCGCAGTGGCGACCGTCGCCGCTACGACCGCCAGGGCTGATCACCAGCCGTACCCGCAGCACCTGCGCGCCCGCATACGCGCTGACCACGCCCCCGGCCTCCCTCATGAGGGAGACTGGGGGCGTGTCGTCGTCCTCGGGCCTCTTCGGCCCCTCGGGGTTCCTGGCGGGTCGCCTGCTCGTGGCCACCCCGACGATCAGCGACGGCCCCTTCCGGCGCGCGGTGGTCCTGGTCCTGCACCACGACGAGGGTGGCGCGCAGGGCGTCGTCCTCAACCAGCCGCTGGCGGCGCGCATCGACGCCGTGCTGCCCGGCTGGGGCGAGGTGGCCACGCGACCGCGGCAGATCTTCCGTGGGGGACCGGTCGAGATCGACTCGGCGCTCGGGGTGGTCACGGTGCCCGGCGACGACCCCGAGCCGCTGGGGGTGCGGCACCTCTTCGGTGGTCTCGGTCTGGTCGACCTCGACGCGCCGCCCGCGCTGGTCGCCCCTGAGGTCGCGGGTATGCGGATCTTCGCCGGGTATGCCGGGTGGTCGCCGCAGCAGCTCGAGGGGGAGGTGCGTCGCGGGGACTGGTACGTCGTCGACCACGAGCCCCGCGACGCGTTCTCGGCCGAGCCCGAGGGGCTGTGGGAGCAGGTCCTGAGGCGACAGAGCGACAACCTGCGGCTCGTGGCCGGTTTCCCCGACGACCCGACGATGAACTGAGGGGGCAGAACTCCTCAGGTCACCTGCCCGATAAGTAACTTATAGGGGCTTAAGATGTGATAGTGACTTTTTGTGATGATTGTGGCATTCTTCCGCGGTAGGCCCGATCGGGCGCAGCGAGCATGAGGTGGTCACGATGGGTGTCAAGCGGCGGGGCGCGACGAGCAGGGTGCTGACGGCGACCGGGGGCTGGCGGTCTGCCGTCCCGCGGGTCGCGGGGCGACGTCGCGGGCTGTCGGTGGGCCTGCTGCTGCTGGCGGTCCTCGGGTCGCTGCTGGTCGGCACGAGCGTGCCGGCGGCTGCCGTGGGCACGCCCTTCGTGGCCCTGGCGACCCCCTCGCGCATCCTCGACACCCGAGCCAGCGGCCGGACCGCAGACGGGCAGGCGCAGGCCGTCGGGCGGGTCAGCCCGGGCCAGACCCTGCAGCTGCAGGTGGCCGGTCGGGTCTCCATACCGGTCAGTGGGGTGGGGGCCGCCGTCCTCAACGTGACCGCCGTCGCCGCCGGGACCGCGGGCTACGTCACCGTCTTCCCCTGCGGCGACCGCCCCCACACCTCGAGCCTCAGCTACGGCGCGGGCAGCACGGTGCCCAACGCCGTCATCGCCAAGCTCAGCAGCACCGGTCAGGTCTGTCTCTTCTCGGCCGGTCAGACCGACGTCGTCGTCGACGTCAGCGGCTACCTGCTCGACAGCGGGGTCGCCGGCCTCGCCGCACCCGTGCGGCTGCTCGACACCCGGGCGACGGGGGCCACCGTCGACGGGGCGCAGGTCGGCCGGGGGGCCCTGGTCCCCGGCCAGGAGATCACCGTGCCCGTCGCGGGTCGCGGGGGCATCGCCTCCGACGCCTCGGCCGTGGTGCTGAACCTGACGGTCGTGAGCGCACGGTCCGCCGGCTACCTCTCGCTCTACCCCTGTGGCAGCCGGCCCAACGCGTCGAGCCTCAACTTCGGGGGTGGGGTCACCCGGGCCAACGCCGTCGTCACCGGGCTCACCTCGGGCGGGCAGGTCTGCGTCTTCAGCGCCGGGACGGCAGACGTGGTCATCGATGCCAGCGCCACCCTGCCGAGTACGACCTTCTCACCGCTGACCATGCCGGAGCGCCTGCTCGACACCCGGGCGGGCACTACCGTCGACAGCGACTTCAGGGACCTCGGGGCCGAGCCGGCCAACGCCAGCCTGACCCTGTCCGTCGCCGGTCGCGGGAGCATCCCCTCGGGTGCCAAGGCGGTCGTCCTCAACGTCACGGCGGTGGGTCCGACGGGGACCGGCTACACCTCCGTCTACCCGGGCGGCGGCGCGCCCAACGCGAGCAACCTCAACTACGGCAGGGGTGAGATCGTCGGCAACCTCGTGGTCGCCCCCCTCAGCTCCACCGGAGGCGTCTGCCTCACCACCGCCGGCGTCTCGACCAACCTGGTGGTCGACGTGACGGGCTACCTCACCGCCGACGTCCCCAGCGTCACCGCTGCGTGCCCGAGCCTCGCCGTGAACACCAGCCCCGACAGCGTGCGCTCACAGCTGGTCTACCGCTCGGGTCTGCAGAAGGTGGTCGGAGACGACCGCGTCGCCGTGGTCGTCTGCTCGGTGCCGACGGGCTACCGCGGTTACTCGACCTGGGGGCCGGTGCCGACACCGCTGAGCGCGAGCGCCATCGCCACGTGGGCCAACGACACCGTCGCGCCCTACTACACCGCCGTCTCCGGTGGGGCCTACCGTCCGACCTTCGTGGCCGCGAGCCCGGTGACGCTGTCGGTCCCGAGCGCGGCTGGGGGCCCCGACGACTGCCTGGACAAGGCGATGGCCTCCGTCGCCACCGCGGGCATCACCAACGTGCTGGCCACCGACAACCGTCTGGTCGACTTCGCCTTCGCCGGCCCGGGCCGGCTGCCCACGCTCCCGCAGCCGCAGGAGCAGACGGTCCTGACCTCCGGGCCACCGAAGACCACGCTGCGCGGTGTCTATCTCGGGGGCAGCATCACCGCGGTCGACAGGAACCCGATGATCGCCGTCCACGAGATGGGCCACACGATCCACTGGCCCCACTCCTTCATCTCGGACGACGAGTTCGACAACCCGACCGACGTCATGAGCGGCAGCCCCGGGAGTGGCGTCAACGGCTGGTGCGCCGCGACCGGCGACTTCGCCTACCCGTGCGCACCGCAGAGTGCGCTCGCCTTCGACCGGATGGCGGCCGGCTGGATGACCGCCCGGCAGTCGGCGATCAACACAGGCGTGGTCAACTACACCCTCGACGCCGCGAACGCCCACGCGTCAAACAGCGGCGGCACCCAGATGGTCGCGGTGCAGGACCCGCACGACCCGCTCAGCGTCCTCACGGTCGAGGGCCGGGCGGCCGTCGACTACGACCAGTACCTCTCCGGTCCCTACTGCCACGTCATCGCGGACCCGGGCTCGTCGTCGGGCGGAACCATGTGCGACAGCCTGCTGCCCACCGGGCACGACGGGGTCGTCGTCTCGCTGGTGCGCCAGACCCCCAGCGCCTCCGGGATCAGCCTGCTGCGGCGCACGAGCCAGGGCATGGGTGGGCCCTACTCCTTCGACCACGTCCTGCAGGTCGGTGACTCGGTGACGGTCGAGGGAGTGCACATCTCGGTGCTCTCCCGCTCCGGCAACACCTTCGCGGTGCAGCTGCGGGGCAGGTACACCACCCCCACGAGGATGATCGCCCCCGTCGGGCTCGCGCCGCAGGGAGTGACGTCGGACCCCCAGGAGAACCCGTGGACGATCATCCCCCGGTCGACCCCCGAGGGTGCCCCGAGCAAGGGCGGGGCGCCCTCCTGAGGCCGCCCGGGCTCGACCCGGCGCGGCATACACTGGCCCGATGAGCACGCAGATGCCGGAAGACCCCTTCGCTCCGCAGCTCGAGCCCTCGGGGCCCAGCACGTCGACGACCGTCCTCGAGCGGGAGGAGACCCTGCCGTCGGAGCAGGTGCAGGAGCCGGGCGACCACGAGCGGTTCTCGCACTACGTGCGCAAGGAGAAGATCCTCGAGAGCGCGATGTCGGGGGACCCGGTCGTGGCTCTCTGCGGCAAGGTCTGGGTGCCGGGGCGCGACCCCCAGAAGTTCCCCGTCTGCCCGACGTGCAAGGAGATCTACCAGGGCCTGCGCGCCCCGCAGGACGGCGGCGAGTAGCCGGCTCCGTCACCGGGCTCGAGGGGCCCGCTCAGGTGACGCGACCAGGGGGTCGGGCGCGTCCTGAGCCGGCGAGACCGGCGAGGGCCAGCAGCAGCGCGACGCGATCGAGGCGAAGACGCCGGCGGTGAGACCGTGGGCCCTCGCGGCGAGCACCGCGCCAGCCGCGGCCAGCACGATGCCCTGGGCCACCGCCATGGCCAGGGCGCGAGCCGCGTGGACCGGCCGAGGGCCTCGGGTGGGGTCAGGGCCAGCGTCGTCGTCGCGAGGGTGGGGGAGCAGACCCCCATGCCGGTCGCGGCAAGAGCCCACAGCGCCATCCCCGCCACGATGGAGACCCGACTGACGGCCAGGAGGATCGGGCCGAGGGTGCCCAGGGCGAGCAGCACGAAACCGACCCTCAGACACCCCACGACCGACGTGCGCTCCTGGATGCGCTCGAGGCTCTGGACCCACGAGCCCAGCGACCAGAACGCACTGGTCACGCTGAGGCTGACGCCGGCGGGTGCCGGACCGGTGTCACGCAGCGTCGTCGGCATCAGCGGGATGAAGGTGCCGGCGGTGCCGAACGAGGCGAACAGCAGCCCGCTGAGGCCGACCACCGCGGGCACCCCGGGGGCCAGCCCGACGGTGCCGGCGGGCACGACCGGTCGGAGCGCGGCGACGGCGGCTGCCGAGCCCAGGGCGATGACGGTGGCAACGACCACGACCAGCCCCGGGTGCCACGCGAGCGGGCCCACCGCGCTGACGACGGCCAGCGCGAGGGTGGCCAGCACCGCGCCCCGGACGGTGGCCGAGTCGCCCCCACCACCGGCGGTGGTGTCCGCGGTGGGGTCGTGGCGGGGTCTGTGGAGCGGGCGCCGCGGCCCCGCAGGTGGTGCCACAGGGCCGCCACGGCCGGCCCGAGCAGGAGCAGCGGGAGCAGGAAGACCCAGTGCCAGCCGACGGCGCTCGTCACGAGCCCGGCGACCCCCGGGCCGAGGACCGAGGGCAGGATCCACGCGGTGCCAGCACGAACGGCACGATGCCCGGTGCCAGACCGGAGGCGGCGCCCGCGAGGGCGAACGCGACCACCCCGAGCCGCAACGGGGCCGCTGCCCCCCGTCGGTCGGTCCACACCCCGGCCACCGCCGTCGCGACGAGGTAGCTGATCAGGGGTGCGGCGTTGGCGGCGCCGAACCAGGGGAGCCCGTCGAGCTCGTCGGCGACCGTCGGCAGCACGGTGGAGACCGCCCGGTCCGGAAGGCGCTGGTGGTGACCATGGCGAGCGTGGCCAGCACGAAGGGCAGGTGCGCGCGGGTGAGGAGACCGCCGCCCACCCGCGAGCCGGCGTCGTGGGGGTGGGTGAGGTCGTCGAGGGGGTCGGCGGCGGGCAGCACGAGACCATGCAACAGGGCCGGGGCGTGCACGGCCAGTGCTCGGGTGCGAGGGTCCGAGCCGGTCCCTCGCCGGGCTAGAATCGGGCGCCTATGAGCACCTCCGCCGCGTCGCACCTGTCACCCGCCTTCCCGGAGCGGGCGGCCTGGGGCACCGCAGGGGCGCTGCGGGCGTGGCAGCAGGCCGCGCTCTCGTCCTACCTCCAGCAGCAGCCGCGCGACTTCCTCGCGGTGGCGACCCCGGGCGCCGGCAAGACGACCTTCGCGCTGCGCGTGGCGACCGAGCTCATCGGGCGCGGGGAGGTCGAGCGCGTGGTCGTGGTCGCGCCCACCGAGCACCTCAAGACGCAGTGGGCCGACGCGGCCGCACGGGTGGGGATGGCGCTCGACCCGAAGTTCTCCAACGCCGCGGGGCGCACGTCCGACGACTACCACGGGCTGGCGCTGACCTACGCCCAGGTCGCGGCGCGGCCGGCGCTGCACCGGCAGCTCACCGCGACCCGGCGCACCCTCGTGATCCTCGACGAGATCCACCACGGTGGCGACTCCCGCTCGTGGGGCGACGCGATCCGCGAGGCCTACGAGGGCGCGACCCGGCGGCTGTCGCTGACCGGCACGCCGTTCCGCAGCGACACCACGCCGATCCCCTTCGTGCGCTACGAGCTCGACACCTCCGGGGTGCTCACCTCGGCGGCCGACTACTCCTACGGCTACACCGAGGCGCTGCGAGACGGCGTCGTGCGGCCGGTGCTCTTCCTGGCCTACGGCGGCAGCATGCGCTGGCGCACCAGCGCCGGTGACGAGGTGGCGGCCAACCTCGGCGAGCCGATGACCAAGGACCTCACCGCACAGGCCTGGCGCACCGCGCTCGACCCGAAGGGGGAGTGGATCCCGTCGGTGCTCTCCGCGGCCGACACCCGCCTGACCGAGGTGCGCCGCCACGTCGAGGACGCGGGTGGGCTGGTCATCGCGACCAACCAGACGCAGGCGAGGGCATATGCCGCGATCCTCACCTCGATCACGGGCGAGAAGCCGACCGTCGTGCTCTCCGACGACGTGGGCTCGTCGCAGCGCATCGAGGAGTTCGGCGCCTCGACGTCTCGTTGGATGGTGGCCGTGCGCATGGTCTCCGAGGGGGTCGACGTGCCGCGGCTGTGCGTGGGCGTCTACGCGACGTCGACGTCGACGCCGCTCTACTTCGCCCAGGCCGTCGGCCGCTTCGTGCGGGCGCGTCGGCGGGGCGAGACGGCCTCGGTCTTCCTGCCCTCGGTGCCGGTGATCCTCGACCACGCCGCCCGGATCGAGGAGCAGCGCGACCACGCGCTCTCGAAGCGGGGCGGCACCGACGTGGCGTCGATGTGGGCGGAGGAGGAGTCGCTGCTGGCGGATGCCGAGCGCCCCAGGGACGAGAAGGGCGTCGACGACGAGCTGGGCTTCGAGGCGCTCGAGTCGGATGCGCACTTCGACCACGTGCTCTTCGACTCCGAGCAGTTCGGCCTGCACGCCGCGTCGGGGTCGGCCGAGGAGCAGGACTACCTCGGGCTGCCGGGGCTGCTCGAGCCCGACCAGGTCGCCGGTCTGCTGCGCGAGCGTCAGACCAAGCAGTCGGCCAAGAACCCCGCCGCTGCCGCCCCCGTCGCGGCCCATCGGGCGCTCGCAGCGCAGCGCAAGGAGCTGAACGCATTGGTGTCGGCCTACGCCCGCAAGAAGGCGACCCCCCACGCCATGGTCCACAGCGACCTGCGCAAGTCGTGCGGCGGTCCCACCCTCGAGGCGGCGAGCAGCGAGCAGGTGGCGCAGCGGATCACCGCGATCCGCAACTGGATGGTCGGGCGGCGCTGACGCGGGAAGGCGTTTTACCCCGCTACGCGTCTGGGGTGACGGGTCGCTCCACCCGGCGACGCTTCACCCCGTTCCGGGCGCGGCGGCCGCGTCGACGAGGGGGAGCGTGCGCAGGGCGATCCGGGTGGCAAGCGAGATCGCGGTCGACGCGCGCACCACGTGCCGGTCGTCGACGACGAGGTCGATGACCCGCTGCAGGTCGGCGTTGTCGCGGGCCACGACCCGGATGAGCAGGTCACCGCTCCCGGTGGTGGTGTGGGCCTCGAGCACCTCGGGGATGGCTTCGAGGTGCTCGACGACGGGGCCGTGCCCCCGTCCCTGGCGGATCTCGAGGGTGCAGAAGGCCGTCACCGGGTAGCCGAGGGCGCTGGGGTCGAGGTGGGGGGCTAGCGAGGCGATGACCCCGCTCGACCGCAACCGGTCGAGCCGGGCCTGCACGGTGCCTCGAGCCACCCCGAGCCGCCGCGAGGCCCCGAGCACGCCGATGTCGGGCACCTCGGCGAGCAGGTGCAGCAGGCGGGCGTCGAGGTGGTCGATCGGGGGTGAGGAGGCGGGCATGGACACAGTGTCCGGGATGCCGCGGCCTACGGGCAACAACCTGTGCAGCCTGACCAGCCGATGCCGCGACGGTTGACCAGCAGCCGGCGATCCACCACCCTCGCGGTATGACGACCGGCACCCGGACCACCGACCCCATGCTGACCGAGCAGGAGCGCGACGCCCGGCTCGACGTCGAGCAGCTCAAGCAGCTGGTGGGGCTGGTCGACTACGACGAGGCCACCGACGTCTTCCCCGTGACGGGCTGGGATGCGATCGTCTTCGTCGTCGGCAACGCCCACCAGACCGCGCACTACTACCAGTCGGCGTGGGGGATGCGGCTGGTCGCCTACAGCGGGCCCGAGACCGGCAACCGCGACCACGTCTCCTACGTGCTGGTCTCCGGCTCGATCCGCTTCGTCGTGCGGGGGGCCGTCGACCCGCACAGCCCGCTCGCCGACCACCACCGCCGCCACGGTGACGGTGTCGTCGACATCGCCCTCGAGGTGCCCGACGTGGACCGCTGCGTCGCGCAGGCCCGCCGCGCCGGTGCGACCGTGCTCGACGAGGCCCACGACCTCTCCGACGAGCACGGCACCGTGCGCCTCGCCGCGATCGCGACCTACGGCGAGACGCGCCACACCCTCGTGCAGCGCGTCGTCGGCGGACGCCGCTACGACGGGCCGTACCTGCCGGGACACGTGTCGCGGGAAAGCACCTTCGTGCCGCGCCCCGGCCAGCCGACACGGCTGTTCCAGGCCCTCGACCACATCGTCGGCAACGTCGAGCTCGGCCGCATGGACGAGTGGGTCGGGTTCTACAACAAGGTGATGGGCTTCGTCGACATGGCGGAGTTCGTCGGCGACGACATCGCCACCGACTACTCGGCTCTCATGAGCAAGGTCGTGGCCAACGGCAACCACCGGGTGAAGTTCCCCCTCAACGAGCCGGCACCGGGCAAGCGCAAGAGCCAGATCGACGAGTACCTCGAGTTCTACCGCGGAGCGGGCGCGCAGCACCTCGCCGTGGCGACCAACGACATCCTCGCCAGCGTGGATGCCTTGCGCGCCAACGGGGTCGAGTTCCTCGACACCCCCGACTCCTACTACGAGGACCCCGAGCTCCGCGAGCGCATCGGTGCCGTGCGGGTGCCGGTCGAGGAGCTGCAGAAGCGCTCGATCCTCGTCGACCGCGACGAGGACGGCTACCTCCTGCAGATCTTCACCAAGCCGGTCGGTGACCGCCCCACGGTCTTCTTCGAGCTCATCGAGCGGCACGGGTCGCTCGGCTTCGGCAAGGGCAACTTCAAGGCGCTCTTCGAGGCGATCGAGCGCGAGCAGGAGCGTCGCGGCAACCTCTGACCGGGACGACGGACCGCCCGAGGGGCTGAGGCGTCAGGCGCGCTTGGTCACGGACGCGTCCTGCGGCTCCCAGGTCGCCAGGCTGGCGTTGCGCTTGCCGTAGAAGAAGTAGATGAGGAAGCCGACGGCCATCCACACGACGAAGCGCAGCCACGTCTCGAGGCTGAGGTTGGTCATGAGGTAGACGCAGGCCAGCGCCGAGACCACCGGGAGCACCGGAGAGAAGGGCGCCCGGAATGGGCGCTCGAGCTCAGGGCGCCGGCGCCGCATGATCGGCACGGCGAGGGACACGACCACGAAGGCGAAGAGCGTGCCGATGCTGACCATGTCGGCGAGCGCCGACAGCGGTACGAGACCACCGAGCAGGCAGACGAGCACGATCGTGGCGATCGTGACCTTCCACGGGGTGCCCCACTTCGGGTGGATCGCGGCGACCGACGGAGGCAGCAGGTTGTCGCGGCCCATCGCGAAGCCGATGCGGCCCATGGCCACGATGTCGACCAGGATGACCGAGGTGAGCCCGCAGACGGCGGCGAGCGAGATCAGCGCGCTGGCCCACCCGAGGCCGACGCTGTCGAAGGCCCCGGCGATCGGGGCGCTCTCACTGATCTGGGTGTAGCTCTGCATCCCCGTGATGACGAAGCTGACGCCGATGTAGAGCACTGTGCAGATGCCGAGGGTGCCGAGCAGCCCGAGCGGGAGGTCCTTCTTGGGGTTGCGGGTCTCCTCACCCATGTTCGCGACGGCCTCGAAACCCGTGTAGGCGAAGAAGACGACGGCGGCCGCGGTCAGCACACCGGCGAAGCCGAAGGCCGTGGGCTGGATGCCGAAGAGGGCCTGGCTGAGCGGCTGCTTGATGCCGCTGGTTCCGGCCGAGACGGGCCGGGCGGAGGGGACGAATGGCGTCAGGTTGGCGCGCTTGACGAAGAACAGGCCGGCGACGACGACGAAGAGGCAGACGGCGACCTTGATGACGACCAGGACGTTGGTGACCCGCGCCGACTCCTTGACCCCGATCATCGCGACGATGCCGAGCACGACGGCGATCCCGATCGCCCCGATGTTGACCGTCGCCTTCTCGGTGAACAGCGCCGGTGGCAGGTCGAGGAGGTTGGCGAGGTAGCCCGACCAGCCACGGGCGACGACCGCCGCACCGAGCGCGAACTCCAGGATCAGGTCCCACCCGATGATCCAGGCGAAGACCTCACCGATCGTCGCGTAGGCATAGGTGTAGGCACTGCCCGCCGTGGGCACCGTCGAGGCCATCTCGGCGTAGCAGAGGGCGGCGAGCAGGCTCACGACCCCGGCGACCGCAAAGGAGATCACGACCGCCGGGCCGGCGTGGTTCCTCGCCTCGATGCCGGTGAGCGTGAAGATGCCGGTGCCGATGACGATGCCGATGCCGAAGCCCATGAGGTCCTTGGCGCCGAGGTTCTTTCGCAGCCCGCCGGACTCCTCGGCGGAGGCCGCGTCGTCTGACTGCTGCTCGAGGATGCGCTCTACCGGCTTGGTGCGCAGGGCACCGGTGCGGGGGTGTGACGTGGACATCACTCGACCCTAGGCGCGGGTCGGGCCCCTCGCACCCGGGGGGTGGGGGGCGCGAGGTGGGACGGGCAGACCGTGCCCGGGCTGACAGTGGGCCCACCTATGCTCGGCCCATGGAGCAACGACCCGGCTGGTACGACGACCCCGAAGACCCCCTGTACCTGCGGTACTTCGACGGCGTCATCTGGACCAAGAACCGCCAGCCCAAGGCGTCACCCACCGCGAGCCGGTCGTCCATCGGCTACGCCGGCCCTCCCGGCACCCTCGGTGGACCCGCCGCGGGCGGCCCTGCCGACACCCGGGGCGTGCAGGGGCCGCCAGTGTCCGGGTGGGGGCAGCAGACCCCACCGCACCCGCCTCAGCAACCCCCACAGGGCCCGCAGGGCTGGGGCCAGCCGGGCCCGCAGGGGTGGGGGCAGCCGCCCCAGCAGGGATGGAGCCAGGCGCCGCAGTACGGCCCGGCCTACAGCGGAGGGTATGCCGGCCCGGGCGTCGCGACGACGCCCGACGGCCAGCCGCTGGCCGGCTGGGGCACGCGCCTGGGGGCCTGGATCATCGACAGCGTCCTGCAGGGTGTCGTCTCGGCGGTGGTCGGCAGCTACTGGCTGATCGACTTCTTCCGGTGGTACGTCGACTACATCGGCACGCTGGTGGACCAGCAGAACCCGGTCGTCGACCAGGCGACGCTGCAGTCCGAGGTCGTGTCGCGGCTGTTCCCCTACCTCGTGGTCTCGATCCTGGTGCAGGTGGCCTACCAGGTGGTCTTCCTGCGGTGGAAGGGCGCGACCCCCGGCAAGCTGCTGCTCAAGCTGCAGGTGCGCAGGCGGGACCGGCCGGGACCCCCTGACCTCCTCACGATCCTGCGCCGGCTCGCCCTGCCGCTGCTCGTGGGCCTGGTCTCGCTCCCGCTGCAGTTCTCCCGCGGAAGCGGCGACGTCGGTGCCGCCGGTCTGCTCGTCGTCGTCAGTCTGCTGCTCAACGTCGTGCAGCTGCTCGACTACCTGTGGCCGCTGTGGGACCAGCGCAACCAGGCCCTGCACGACAAGATCGCCGCGACCAACGTCGTCGTGACGCCGCCGAAGGGTCGCTGACCTCGAGGCGCCGGGCTGCTCACCCAGTCCGGCGCACCGTGCCGGTGACCTCGCCGAGGCCGACCCTCGCGCTCCCGACGCCGGCTGCGGTGGCGGTGATGCTCACGGTGTCGCCGTCCTCGAGAAAGGTGCGAGTGCTGCCGTCGTCGAGCGTGACCGCATCGCGCCCGCCCCACGACAGCTCGAGCAGGCAGCCGATGCTGCCCTGGTCGGTGCCGCTGATCGTGCCCGAGCCGAGCAGGTCGCCGCTGCGGATACTGGCCCCGCCCACGGTCAGGTGGGCGACGAGCTGCTCGGGAGACCAGTAGAGGTCTCGGGCCTGAGGCCGGGAGACGAGGGTGTTGCCGAGGCGCAGCTCGAGCTGCAGGTCGAGCCCTCGCGCGGGGGAGGTCCCGCTCAGGTACGGCAACGGAGCCGGGTCGGTCTGCCCCGGCACCGGCACCCGGGCCGCGGCCAGGGCGGCCATGGGCGTGACCCAGGCCGAGATGCTGGTGGCGAACGACTTGCCGAGGAAGGGGCCGAGCGGCGCCGACTCCCAGGCCTGCAGGTCGCGGGCGCTCCAGTCGTTGAGCAGCACGACGCCGAACAGGTGCTGCGGCGCGTCGTCGACGCTCACCCGGGTGCCCTGCGTCGTCGGTCCGCCGAGCACGAAGCCGAGCTCGGTCTCCAGGTCGAGCCGGGTGCTGGGCCCGAACTCGGGACCGGCCCCCACCTCGCCGCGACGCTGGCCGGTCGGGCGCACCACGTCGGTCCCGCTGACGACCACAGTGCCCGCCCGGCCGTGGTAGCCGACCGGCAGGTGCTTCCAGTTCTCGGCCAGCCCGGCGCCCGGACGGAAGATCTCGCCGGCCCGACGGGCGTGGTGCTCGGCGGCATAGAAGTCGACGTAGTCGGCGACCTCGACCGGCAGGTGCAGGGTGGCGCGGTCGAGAGGCACCAGGTGGGGCACGACGACGTCGCGGTAGGACTCGTCGGTCAGCACCAGGGTCAGCCACTCGCGCGCGGCGGCCCAGGCCGCGGCTCCCTGGCCGAGGAAGGGGTTGAGGGTCGGGTGCTGCCAGACGGTCGCGGACTCCATACCGGCCCGGGTCGCGGCAGCGCCGACATCCAGCACCCGGTCGCCGATGCGCACCCCGATGCGGGGCGCGGGTCGGTCCGGGGTCGAGAAGACGCCGTAGGGCAGGGTAGCGACCCCATAGGGGTCGTCGGGTGCCAGGTCGAGCCAGGTCGAGAGCTCGGGGGTTGGCGAGGGGGAGGGCGCGGCAGGCGTCGGCGTTGACACCCCGCCACCGTATCTGTTGTGCTGCGCAGGATCTGTTGTGCTGCGCAGGCTCGAGGGCTGTCGCGACGACGGCGACGACGATGTCCCCTGATGAGACCGAGCGACAGGAGAGGTGCGATGGCGCACTACCAGCGGCAGGGGAGCGTGCCGCCCAAACGGCATACGCAGCACCGGCGTCCGGCCGGGCGTGGGCGCCTCGGGGCGCTCTACCACGAGGAGCTGATGGGCGAGGAG
Source organism: Dermatophilaceae bacterium Soc4.6 (assembly GCA_039889245.1). Taxonomy (NCBI): domain Bacteria; kingdom Bacillati; phylum Actinomycetota; class Actinomycetes; order Micrococcales; family Dermatophilaceae; species Dermatophilaceae bacterium Soc4.6. Next base: position 3,594,927 of record JAZGVH010000002.1, read on the forward strand.
GGCTTCTCCAGCGACTCGTCGCTGCTCTACCACCGCGAGATCCCGAGCGCGCTGGTCGACGTGCGCGAGTGGAGCCTGCCCGACCAGGCGACGACGCCCAACCACCCGCTGCAGCCGCGGCACCTGCGGCTGCACGACCTCTTCGACGCCGCGGCGGTGCGGCGCACCGACCCCGTCACCGGCCGGCGCCTCGTGCTCGGCAACGGCGACGTGCGCATCTCGTATGCCGTGTCGGCCCGCCCGAGCCCGTGGTACCGCAACGGCCTCGGCGACGAGGTGGTCTACGTCGAGCGCGGCCGGGCCCGGCTCGAGACCGTGTTCGGGGCCTTCGACGTGGGTGAGGGCGACCTCGTGGTCGTGCCGCGGGCGACGACGCACCGCTGGCTGCCGAGGCGGTCGCCGAAGGACCCGCTGCGCACCTACTCGATCGAGGCGACGAGCCACGTCGCGCCGCCGCACCGTTACCTCTCGCGCTACGGGCAGCTGCTCGAGCACGCGCCCTACTGCGAGCGCGACCTGCGGCTGCCGCAGGGGCCGCTGCTCGCCGAGGACGTGGGCGCGTCCCCGGGGGAGGAGACCGAGGTGCTGGTCAAGCACCGCGGAGCCGGCGGGGCGGTCGTCGGGTCGGTGCACGTCCTGCCGCACCACCCGCTCGACGTCGTGGGGTGGGACGGCTGCCTCTACCCCTACGTCTTCAACGTCGCCGACTTCGAGCCGATCACCGGGCGGGTGCACCAGCCGCCGCCGGTGCACCAGGTCTTCGAGATGGCCGGCGCCGTGATCTGCGCGTTCGTGCCGAGGAAGGTCGACTACCACCCGCTCGCGGTCCCGGTGCCCTATTACCACTCCAACGTCGACAGCGACGAGATCGTGTTCTACGTCGACGGCGACTACGAGGCGCGCAAGGGCTCGGGCATCACGCGGGGCTCGGTGTCGGTGCACCCCGGCGGTCACCCGCACGGCCCGCAGCCGGGAGCGGTCGAGGGGGCGCTGGGCGTGGAGTTCTTCGACGAGCTCGCGATCATGGTCGACACCTTCCGCCCCCTCGAGCTGGGCGAGGGTGGCCGCGCGGTCGACGACGGGGTCTACGCCTGGACGTGGGCGGGCGGCCGCAAGAGCGAGTAGCGGGGTCGGGTCGCCATACCTCGAAGATCTTCGGGTTGTGGCCGCGGATCCGGCCCCCGGGTCGCCATACCTCGAAGATCTTCGGGTTGTGGCGGCGGATCCGGCCCCTGGGTCGCCATACTTCGAAGATCTTCGGGTTGTGGCGACGGCGGCGCCGCCCCGGCCTCCCTCCGTAGGAGATCTTCGAGCTCTGGCGACGCAAGTTACCTGTGGACAACCGGATTCGGCCGTTCCCCAGGTTCCACGATGGTGACGTGCCACTCCACGACCGCTCCTTCGACCCTCGCCAGGTGTTCACCCGCATCGAGGGCCTCAAGGCGGGGCTCACGCCCTACGAGCTCAGGACCCGCCAGTACGTGCGTGTCTTCCGGGGCGTCTACGTGGCGCGCTCCGTGCCCTGCACCACCGTGGTGCGGGCTCGGGCGGCCCTGCGCATCGCCCCCGACGACGCGGTGGTCAGCCACCACACTGCCGCCATCATCTGGGGCGGCGACGTCGTGACCTCGTCGTCGGTGCACCTCACGGTCGAGCCCCGCCAGGTCGTCGTCGTGCCGGGCATCAGGGCTCGTCAACGGGCGCGACGGCCGGAGGTGACGATGCGCCAGGGGGTGCGGGTCACGACTGCGGCCCAGACCTTTCTCGACCTGGCCGGGGACCTCGACCTCGTCGAGCTCGTCGTCCTCGGGGACCGCTTCGTCGCTCGTAGGGTGACCACCTGCCAGGAGCTGGTCGAGGCCGCAGCGTCATGGCCTGGGTGGGCCAGGGAGAGGGCGATCCGGGCTGCGTCGCTCGTGCGCGCCGGGGTCGACTCCCCGCCGGAGTCACGGCTGCGGATGCTGCTGGTGCTGGCGGGTCTGCCGGAGCCGACGGTCAACCACAGGCTCCGCCACCCCGATGGCCACGTGCGCCGACGGATGGAGCTCGCCTACGAAGAGCTGTTGATCGGCATCGAGTACCACGGCCGGCAGCACCGCACGAAGGACGCGGTCTGGGTCGGTGACATCAGTCGTCGAGAGGAGCTCACCCGGGAGTCGTGGCGGTTCGTCGAGGTCATCCAGGAGGGACTCGTGGTTGACCCGGTCGACACGGTGATGCGCGTCGAGCGGGCTCGGGTCGAACGGGGAGCCCGACCGACCGGGCCGCTGCGTGAGGAGTTCCGCCGCTACTTCCCGGGCCAGGACGGCGCGGCCTGACGGTGCCGGCTCTCCATACGTCGAAGATCTTCGAGCTGTGGTGCCCGATCCGGCCCCGGGGTCGCCCTACCTCGAAGATCTTCGAGCTGAGGCGAGCAGACCGGACCGGCGCCCCGCCGATCTCGACGTGCCGACCCGACGTGTGGCCGTTACCTTCCGTATGCCGCGCCCTCACCACCCGTGCGTAGAGTCGGAGCGCCCCGGTGGGCACACCGACGCCCCGGGCAGCCCCCCTCCACCCACCAGCAGGAGCACCATGACCTCGCCGCCCGACCACGCCACCACCCGCCGCCAGCTGCTCGCCCTCGCCACGGTCGGAGGCGCCGGCCTCTTCGCCACCGCGACCGCCGGTGGGGCCTCCGCCACCTCGAGCGGCCCCCGTCACCGCCTCACGGTCCTCGGCACGAGCGACCTGCACGGCAACGTCTACAACTGGGACTACTACAAGAACGCGGAGTACGACGACGCGGCGCACAACGACATCGGTCTCGCCAAGGCCGCCACGCTGATCAAGGCCGTCCGCGCCGAGCGCGGCGCCGCGAGCTGCCTCACGCTCGACGCCGGCGACACCATCCAGGGCACGCCCCTGGCCTTCTACTACGCCCGCATCAAGCCGATCGGAGGCCGCACCAAGCACCCGATGGCCCTGGCCATGAATGCCCTCGGCTACGACGCGGCCGCCCTCGGCAACCACGAGTTCAACTACGGACTCGAGCACCTCGACCGCTTCCGCAAGGAGCTGAACCACCCGCTGCTCGGCGCCAACGCCGTCGACTGGGAGACGGGCCAGCCGGTCTTCCGCCCGTGGGTCGTCAAGGAGATGCCGACCAAGCCGGGCCAGCCGCCGGTGAAGGTCGGCATCCTCGGCCTGGTCACCCCCGGTGTCGCGATCTGGGACAAGGCCAACGTCGAGGGCAAGGTGCGCTTCCCCGGCATCGTCGAGCAGGCCGCGATCTACGTGCCCCGGATGAAGCGCGCCGGCGCCGACGTCGTCGTCGTCTCCTGCCACTCCGGCATGGACACGAGCTCGTCCTACGGCGACGCCCTGCCCTTCCCCGAGAACGCGAGCACCCTTCTCGCTGCTGGGGTCCCTGACATCGACGCCATCCTCGTGGGCCACGCGCACTCCGAGATCCCGATGCGCAAGGTCAAGAACGAGCAGACCGGCAGGCGCGTGCTGCTGAGCGAGCCGAAGTACTGGGGCATGCGGGTGACCGTGATGGACCTCAACCTCGAGCTCGTCGCCGGGCACTGGCAGGTCGTCTCCTCGGGTTCGACCCTGCTCGACGCCAACACCGCCACCGAGGACCCGCAGATCGCGGCCCTCATCCGCCCGGCCCACAACGAGGTCCTGGCCTACGTCAACGGCGTCGTCGGCACCTCGCTGCAGGCGATGTCGGCGGCGACCTCACGCTACGAGGACACGGCTGCGATGGACTTCATCAACTACGTGCAGGCCGACGCGGTGAAGAAGGCGCTCGTCGGCACGCCCCAGGAGAGCGACCCGGTGCTGTCGATCGCCGCACCCTTCAACGCGGCGGCCGCCATCCCCCAGGGCGACGTCACCGTGCGCGACGTTGCGGGGCTCTACATCTACGACAACACCCTGGTGGCCATCACCTTCACCGGGGCCCAGGTCAAGGCCTACCTCGAGACCTCGGCGCAGTACTTCAAGCAGGTCACCGGCACGGGCCCCTTCACCCCCGACCAGCTGACCAACGCGGTCACGCCGAACGCGCCCGGGGGTACGCCCGACTACAACTACGACATCATGGGCGGGCTCGACGCGGCCCTGACCTACGACATCGACGTGGCGAAGCCGGTCGGGTCGCGCATCGTCGGCCTCGCCTACGGCGGCTCCCCGGTCACCGACGCCCAGACCTTCACCGTCGCCATCAACAACTACCGCCAGAGCGGTGGCGGTGGCTTCCCCGGCGTGACGACGGCCCCGGTCGTCTACAACGCGCAGCAGCCCATCCGCGAGCTGATCATCGCCTGGGTCACGGAGCACGGCACCATCGACGCGAGCGTGTTCTCGAGCCAGGACTGGCGCCTGGTCTCGAACGGCTCACCGATCACGATCACGGCCTGACCGGGGGGCGTCGGTCGCCGGACGACCGGCGCCCACCTCGGCGAGGCGCCGGCGCAGGAAGGCCTGCTCGGGGGTGCTCTCGCACCTCTCCAGCGCCAGCTGGTATGCCGCCGCCGCCTCCTCGGGCCGACCGAGCCGCCGCAGCAGGTCGGCCCGTGCCGCCGGAAGGTAGTGGTAGCGCGCGAGCCCCGGGCCGTGCGCCGCCTCGACTGCGTCGAGCGCGCGCAGCCCGGCCGCAGGGCCGTCGCGGAAGGCGATCGCGATCGCCCGGTTGAGCGCGACCACCGGCGACGGCCAGGCCCGCAGCAGCAGGTCGTAGACCGCCACGACCTCGGCCCAGTCGGTGGCCGCGAAGGTCGAGGCCCCAGTGTGGAGCGCCGCGAGCGCCGCCTGCAGCGCGAACCGCCCGGGCCGCCCACCACGCAGCGCTTCGCGGACCAGTCGGTCGCCCTCGGCCACCAGGGAGGGGTCCCAGCGGCCGCGGTCCTGCTCCTCGAGCGGCACGAAGGACCCCTCTGCGTCGAGGCGGGTCCCAGCCCGGGCCTGCCCGAGGAGGGCGAGCGCGAGCAGGGCCCGCAGCTCGCGCTCGTCGGGCATGAGGCGCAGCAGCGCGCGCGCGAGGTCGACGGCCCGCTCGAGCAGGTCGTCGCGGTGCAGGTGGTCC